>CAXRDE010000019.1:0-614712 GCA_964229355.1 Candidatus Sericytochromatia bacterium
CGCCACAGGCGCTGGCGCAGCAGGTGCGGACACCACGGGAGTGGGAACTTCCGCTACCCATTCAGGGGCAGGCGTCGCCGTCTCAGGAGCCACAGGCGCTGGCGCAGCAGGTGCGGACACCACGGGAGTGGGAACTTCCGCTACCCATTCAGGGGCAGGCGTCGCCGTCTCAGGAGCCACAGGCGCTGGTGCAGCAGAATCAGACACCACAGGAGTGGGGACTTCCGCTGCCAATGCAGGGGCAGGCGTCGCCGTCTCAGGAGCCACAGGCGCTGGCGCAGCAGAATCAGACACCACAGGAGTGGGAGCTTCCACAACTACCCCATCAGAGAGCACGGTTTTAAATACAGGAATAGCAGGAACTTGTGCAAGCAGGTTTAGAAGTAGCTGTGCACGACCATCATTTTTTTGAGAAGAGGTTGAAACCCCATGATAAGCCGCCAAAAGATATTGAAAAGGACCACCAGACTTTTTGAGAGCATTCATCACCCCCTTATTTGCCACCACCAAAAGTCCAGGAGCAACGGGCAAGGCCTCCAAAAGTGAATCCTGGTAAGAAAGACTTGTGGGTGCATCAAGAGAAAGCGTTGAAAAATGCAGAGGATCTTGAGAAGACGCTAAGTGTTCTGCTTCATTTAAGTGCTGAAGTTCAGAAAACAAGGGCACTGAAACATCCTGCTGCGCCGAGGGTTCGGCATTAAGCACCAACACATACATTTCTTCAGAACTATTGTTCAATCCAGAAGCAGACTCTATCTGACCTAAGAATGCAAATACCTTATTAAGATCTATTTCATGAGTTCCTAAACCTGGCGTCAATGCCGTGGGGGCAAAAGCTGAGCGTAGAGCGTTATGCAACAGATAAGAAGAAGCGGCCAAAGTAACGGGGGAAGAAAAAGCAGGAGCACTTGCGTCAGCAGAACGGGGTGTAGACCTGGTAGACACAAGATTTTGAAGATGGCTCAAGAAGGACGACTCAGGGGTAGCCGACCTTTCGCCTGTAACACGCTCCTGTTTGAAGTCAACGAACTCCTGAGATAGACTACGGAGGTAAAGTTGAAAATCTAACATCTTAAAATGTATACCCTATACTTTTTTCTTTTTCTTCGCTTTTAAGGCGGCAATCAGCATTTGCTTTTCCATGTACTCCAGACGACGCTCTTCTTCTTCCTCTACCATTTTCTTCATGGAAAGGTTTTTCCGAAAGATCGTGCCGGCCATCTCATCGAGTTTTTTCGCTTCGATTTTTCCTTGTTCGACTTTCCACTCTTCATGTTTTTTTTCTTTGTGTTTTTCCATGATTTTCTGCTCTTTGGAAGCCACAACAAGTTTTTTGCGAATCAATTCAACGTTTTCGTTCATCTTCGAAACAATGCGGTTTTGAGATTCAATTTTTTTCGCCATATTTTCTAAGAAGGTGTTGGTTTGTTGTACTTCGGCAACTTCGCCACGTGAGAGGTACCCCTCTAAACTCTTCTGTGCTTTTTGACGTTTTTCACTTAAAGCATTTAACATCGCCACTTCAGTATCCCGGTCTCGGATGGCAAGGGCCAGTTCGCCCTGAAGCTTTTCCACTTTGCGAACACGAAACTCAAGAATTTTTTCAAGCTTGTACTTAAATTTGTTTTGCGCCAAAGGTTATGTACTCCAGGATAAGGATCACTTTAGTAAAGAATCTCAAGTCTAAAGATAACATGCTCTGCATGGCAAAATCTATTCACAAAGGCCTCGACTTAATGAAAAACAAACAAAAAATAAACAAAAAACGGTTTATTTAACAACTTTTTAATTTTACAAACCCATAGCCTATCCTCTATACTTAGAATCGAACACCTTAATCTCGAGAAAGGGCTGTTTTTAAAAACCCATGGACTTTGCTATTCAATCGCTGTTGCCGAAGGTAACAGACCGCAGTATTGACGGAAAAGTTGTTGGTGATGACCCCACCCAAATGGCAGAAGAATTTGCCAGATTGTTGGTGGCTCAGATCCAGAACCAAGATCCCGAGAAACCGCTAGAGACCACAGAAATTATCAGTCAAAACGCCCAGTTTACCGCTTCTTTAGCAACGGTACGACTGAGCAACCAGATGGCGCACTATGAACAAGTGTCAGGCGCAATGTCTGTAATTGGCAAACCTGCTGAGTATATTAGCCCCAGCGACCCCACAGGGACCTCCCAAATTGGAGTTGTATCTGGTGCCGATTACTCCACCACGCCACCCAGTCTTATTATTGATGGGAAACTCATTCCTATGGATAATATCCTGCGTGTGGACAGTGAAGTCGGTTCGCAAGTTGCTGGCCAGCAGCTGCAAGAAACCAGTCGCCTGAAGCAACTGGAAATGTTAGGCCGTACCGTAGAGTACTTTGACCCCAATACCAATGGTAATGCCAGCGGTGTCGTTGACGAAGTGGATCTACTGTCAGATCAAGGATTGCTGACCATTAATGGGACTTCAGTACCCATGGGCAATCTCATTCGTGTTATTAATTAAAAAACTAAAAAGAGTCAACTTAATATTTGGAGGATTTGATTACCAATGGGTGACGTAAGGATTTCAGCAAAATCGACTTTGATTGCTCTCAACCGTTCTATTGAGGTAATTTCAGCAAACTTAACAGGTGCGAACATTTTCGGATACAAAGGTACCCGTTTATCTTTCGCAGATACACTGGTTAACGTACTTCGTGCAGGTACCGGTGCAACCGGCGGCCAGGGTGGTTTGAACCCCATCCAGGTAAGTACCGGGGGTATCAGCGTTGGTGCCACCACCACAGACTTCTCTCAAGGTTCTATCGTACAGACCAAAAACACCGGTGACGTTGCCATCCAGGGTAACGCTTTCTTCCAGGCAGCAGATGCTGCGGGTCGTATCACCTACACCCGTAACGGGGAATTCCACTTCGACGATAACGGTAACCTCGTAACCAACGACGGTCTGTTTGTTCTCGGCGTTATGGATGACTTGAGAGACATTACCCAAAACAACAAACTCATCGACTTCGACGAAACCATCGATTTCGACACCGATCCCGATCCAATTACCACTGCAGCGGGTAACCTGCGTGAAGGAATCACCGTAGACTTCAACTTAATTAACGCTGTTACCATGTTTGACATCAACAACAACGCTCTTCCAGCCAACGTTATGGCCAGCGTTCTTGGTGACACGACCGGCCCGAACACGCTCTACTCTTTCCTTGATTTAGAGTTTGTAGCAGGCTTACAAGACCGGATCTTGCCATTCACCTTCATCCCTGCGGGTGGTTTCGGTGGTGGTGGAGACTACGTATACACCATCGGTAACATTGCTGGCCCAACCTCTTCTCTTGCGGTTCCAGGCCCAGACGTTCCTGTTGTACTGCGTCTAAACGCCACCAACAACGATAACTCAAACACCTCTTTGGACAACGCCAAATTGATCGCTCAGGCCATCAACGACGTTGCCAACCAGACTGGTGTAGGTGCAAGTATCATTGTTAACCAAAACCAGTTGGACCAGGCGGCAATTGTACTGACTCACGTTCAACGTTCAATTTCTACCACCGTTACGCGTTTGGCTGAACAAATCCAGCCCAGTCCTGGTGGTACCACCACCAACCTGTTTGACAGTTTAAACACCACCGGTTCAGGTGTACTGGAAAACGCAACCGATAGCCGTGGTAACCTCTACCACCGTATCAACGTTAAGAGTCTGATCGGCCGAAGCCCTCGCTTCGTTCCTCAATCAGGTGACCGTTTCCAATTTGACGGTACAGGCCAGCTAATCAATACCTCTCGCGGTCAAGATGAGCAGTCAGCACCTCCTTTCTCTACTGGTATTCACATTGCGATTGTAAAATTCGCCAACGATAACGGTTTACAGAAAGTTCGTGGTTCATCTCAGTTCCAGTACACGGAAGCAGCCGGTGACATCATCACGGGTTATGCAGGTCAAGACAGAGGTAAAGTGATCGACACCCGCCGTGGTATTGAAACGATCGGTTCCTCTATTATCGGTACTGAAAACACCATCATCCCTAACGCACTGGAAGCTTCTAACACCTCTATTACTGAGGCGTTACCTGACTTAACCATCGCGCAAAAATCGTTTACTTCTAACACCAAGATCGTAAACGTGGGTAATACCATCGTTGATGACTTGAACGGTCTGATTCGATAATTAGTCCCTTATAAACAATAAAAGCGCTTCTTTAAAGAAGCGCTTTTATTGTTTTCAGATTTTAAGAAAGTGAAAGCCCTGCATGATTACCGCTGAAAACCCACCTTCTCTTGAAGCCTTTCCAAGAACTTACCACGATATTATGGCGCGTAGCCTTGCCCAGGCTCCACGAAAGGACACCCGGTTTTATCACGATACAGAGAGCAAGCTTCATGCAGTCTACGATCCCGATCTAGGCTTTAGCTACGCCAATCCAGAGGGTAAAAATATCCTTCAATGGGCTGAGTTTATCTATAAGCAACGTATCCCACTATTGGCAGGAGAGCTTCATTCTCATTATCATTTGCTTCAAAATATTGGTAACGCTATCCCTCCCGACGCAGGGCAGGTATTTTGCCGCTATGAATTTCAAGACTTTTGCATTTTCCCTACCCAAAGCTATCAGGCAGAAATCGGCAATTATCGGATACAAAGAGCCCGCGTCGAAGAAACCCAAAAGCTTTTTGCTTTCTATGAAAAGTCTGAAACCATGAAGGCAAAGTCTCTGGAAAGCCTACAATATACCATCGAGAAAAACCGCTTGTTTTACCTTAAAAAGACAGGAAAAATTGTTTCGGCGGTGCTCACCCACTGTGAAAATGATCAGGCAGCCTTAATTGGCGGAGTTTATACACCCCAGAAATATAGAGGCAAGGGTTACGCAAAAAAATGCATGGAAGTCCTGATGCAAAGCCTGGTTGAGGAGGGAAAAACCCCGTGTTTGTTTTATGAAAAAAACAACACACCCGCCAAAGCGCTCTACCAAAAACTTGGCTTTCAGCCCCATGGCGAGTGGGTGGTCATTGAAATGATTTATCCTGAATCAGACCGTTAATTCTTCTTCGGCTTCTGCCGCCATCATCAAATTCATCAAATTAACAATATTGGGATTATCTGGAGCACGGTGGGCTGCCAGAGATAACATTCGCTTGGCTTCATCTAATTTATTTTGCCCCGCTAGCGCTAAACTGTATCCATAAAAGACATACCAGTCCGCAGGGTTTAACTTGCAAGCTATCAAAAAAATATTTTCTGCTGAGGCAAAATCCTGGACGCTAATTAAAAGATTTCCCATTTGAGTATACGCTTCTGGTTCTTCTGGATATTCAGAAATCAGAGACTGCAATCGATCACGAGCAGCAGTCATCTTTTCATCGCTTTGCTCAAGCAGTGCGCGTCGCAGTTGTGCAAAATAGAACTCACCTTTTTTCTCAAGTTTATCGAGAAGCTGGTCAGCCACATCTTTAAGAACACAGGTTAAGCTGAGATGTAGCAATAATTTCTGCGTCTGTATAACATCTGCCCTGAAGACCCAATCCAGGAGCACGGCTTTGTCTAAACTTCCATCACTTAAAGCCTGAAAGTAGAATGACATAACTTCAGAAAACTCGTGCCCAGGCAATACCACCTGACACGCCTTAAGAACCTGGCTCACCAACTCCACCTGACCCGCATCTATATAACGGGTGACAAGAATAAGAGCATTTTGAAGAAATTGTTCTTCGTGAATACTTTTACTTTGCAATACAAGCGCTTCGTAAGGTTGGTTCGTTTGCAGATAATGGTTTGAAAGATTTTTAACCTGAATCGCTTCATCTAAACCGCTAAAATCCTCTGAAGCAAAGTAATTATCTAAAATTGTCTCGTCTTCAAGTATCAACGCAATTCGATCGAGAATCAAGGTTTTATCCGGAAGCGGGTAAGCTGCTAATGCTTTTTGAGCATGCATTTTAGCTTTTTCTTCATTGCCCTTGCGCTGATAAGCTAACAGCAAATTCAGATGGGTTCCCCATGAGCCTTTTCGCTCATCCTGAAGTACATCAAAGATATTTCCCCCCTGTTTGACTAAACCTAAAACTTTTTCAAATACCGTGATTGCTTTGTCTTGCTGACGAGCCCCCAGGAGAAGCAAACCGTAAGCATCCAAGACACCCACATGATTCGCATACAAAGGGTGTGCTTTCATCTGTTCTTCAGCAAAGTCAACGCCTTCCTGGTAACGTCGACCACTAAAGAAGCAAAAAAGTGCCTGAGCACAAGCGACCTGTAAAAAGGCCTGTTCCTGAGGATTAGTTCCTACTTGAATTGCTTCTTTCAACCAATGTAACTTTTCATTCACACGAAGTTTTGTGGTCGAAAAGTAATAACAGTAGAAGCTGTATAGAGAGTTATTGCCGGTTTTTTTGGCCTGCTCTAAAGCCTTTTCGATGAGAGGAGCATTGCGTTCAAACTGTTTTTCAGACACTTTTGAGGCATCAACATAGCCCAGATGCTCAATAAAAAATGAAGTTTCAGGTAAGTGGATAACCCCTCGATTAGGATATAGAGATTCGTGTACAGCACCATAGAACCTGGCTTCAGGTGTTTTTCGAAATAAACGCACCACATAGTGAGAGAAGTTTTCCTCGACGCCCTGATTTAACTGTAAATTTTTAATGAGTGTTGCGTAGGAAATGAACTGAGGAATGTCTACAAGGAGGGCCCTCAAATTGGTTTTAACGGACGCAGGAATCCGCTCATCCGCATCCATAATCAAAACCCACTGACCGGTTGCGTGTTTCAAACTCTCATTGCGGGCAGCGGCAAAATCATCATCCCAGGGACGAAAATACACTTTTGCGCCGTACTCCCGCGCAATTTCCACCGTGTTATCGGTAGATCCTGTATCCACAATAATAATTTCATCGACAACCCCTTGCACGGACTCCAGCGCTCCCGGCAGGTACTTTTCCTCGTTTTTAACAATCATACATAGGCTAAGCTTTTGATCTGGATTCAATTTTTCTAAAGCTTTGGTCTCTGCTCTCTCAAGATCCGTTAGCAAATGGGAGTAATCTCTAGCCATGGGGTCCATCCTTCAGGGTAATGTCATTCTTTTTATTGTACCAGTACCCGCAGAGGTCTATAAAGCGCCTTTAAGGCCCAAAATATGTTAGTATCCAGATAAGCGACTTATATTTTCACAACACAGGAAGATCAGGCATGGTCACACAGCAGCCAAAGAAAAAGAAGAAAAAGAAAAAATCAGATCCCTTTTGGCCTATCGTCATCATTTTATCTATTTTGGCATTCACGGGCTCTTTCTGGTTTTTTTACATGCTGACCAGCAAAATCAACACCCAGACCTTTCCCACCACAGACACCCCCAAAATTATGGTAACCCCGACCCCGGAGGTCAGTTTAGAGGGCCAGGGCTCACTACTCGTCGGCGAGAACACGCCATTGCCAACCCCCACCCCTGAAAGCACGGCTGAAGTGATCCAGGTTCCCACAACCCCCCAGACCACCCCTGAACCCGAGCAAGAAGAACCTTCCCCCGAGCCCACACCGGTTCCAACCCCTACAGCCCGACCCACGGTGCGCCCAACGCCTATTGCGGTACCAACCCTGGCCCCGCCCAAAACGACACAACCCCCAAAAACCACAACGCCCGCTCAAAGTACCAGCAGCGTATATAAAGTTCAGGTGGGCTCTTATGCCAGCAAGTCCGCCGCAGAATCTGCTGCCAGCCAGCTCAGCGAAAAAGGCTATCAGGCCAGTGTTGTGGAGCGCAGTGGAAAGTACACCCTGCAACTGGGACGCTTTGAAAGCCAGGAGAGCGCCCTGGGATTGGCAGAAGAGATCACCCAACAAGGGTACGAAGTGGTGGTTCGGAAGTCTAACTCTTGAAACAGCGGCTTTTCTTAGCCGCACTCTTTGGCGGCGTGCTCATGCAGCCTCCTTTAATGGCCCAGGTCATTCCTGCTGACTTGCCCACCATTACCTTAGAGACCGGCAATCTTCCGTCTAACCGTTTTATTTCGCCTGTGCTTCCAGAGATTCATCTCAGGGGAATGCAAGCGCCTGAGGACTTACGCCTGGGCCCCGTTTTTGCTTCAGGTATTAATTTCGGTTCAGGCAATGTGGGCGACCGTCAATACTATGAGCTGTCACTGCGGGGTGAAAGCCCAGATCATGGTTATAGCCGGATTTTTTTAAGGGGTATGACCCTTTTTAGACAACTTCAGCTGCCCGCCTTAAACGTAACCCCTTCTGAGGACGGCCAAAGCACGACTGGAGGCAGCGGAAACTTTGAGAACGAACGAGAACTCCGTTTTCACCAACGCTTTATTAGCTTTGGTTTAGAATCACCTATTTATGCCGAACTCACTCTTCCGCGGCAGTTTGAAGCCGGCTGGACCGCAGCTTTTACGCTGGCACAGGTAGAGTTTAAGGGCTTAACCAAACCCGACAACAGCCCCTTCTCTGATTATCCCACCATTGATCCCAGCCAGTTTGCCAACACTTTTCGACAGAACCAGGCGCAGCAACAAACGCAGTTTTTTGCTGGAGAATTGGGCTCTTATGCCCGGTATTACGGTTTTTATCCGCTGGTACCTTACCTTTCTGTTCGCGCGCTGCCAGGCTCGCTTTTAGATATTGAGGCTTTAATCCAGGGCGTAGATAAGACACAACCCACCGGTCTTGTCAGGCCTACTGAAAGCACGACCGCCACCGACGAAACGGTAGAAAAAGAACGCGGCTATCGTTCAGGCTTTCAACTGGGGGCATTATTTAGCACGGGCCTTGAGCTTTACCTGGGCAGTCGGGGCCTTATTGGTTTAGAGTACAGCTATTGGAATTGGAACGTGGGTCGCTCCGAAGATTGGACCCATTTGGCCATTTTAAAGGCAGGTTTTTTGTTTTAAATGCTGCAGCTGCATATTGCCTTCGTAGATTCTTCAGAATTAGCCTACGCGCCCAATAGCCTGTATACGAAACCCTTGCCTGTGGCGCAGCGCAATGTGCTTTATTTAGCCACTGCCTTAAGTGCCCGGGGGCATCACATCACCCTTTTTCAAGCGGCTTGCGACACCCCCTTACAACAGGCAAATCTAAGCGTTAAACCGCTTCCTGAACACGGGTTGAGCGAAACACAAGCCATGGATGTGGTGGTGCATATCAACAGCCTGGAAAGTCTACTCGAACTTTCTCGGGAAGATGCTGAGCACCCTTTAAATATCTTGTGGAGTTTTGAACACCCTCAACACCTGAGCCTTCTCCCGCTAAAAAATCCAGCCCTGCACCCCCATGTGGACTTGCTCTTGTTTTCAAGTCCTCTGTATAAACCTCTCATCAACACCCAATATGGGCTTCCCAGCCAACACATGCAGGTTTTTCCGGTGGCTATGACCCGCACCTTGCGCAAACGCTTTCCCCACACCCAGGCCTTCGCTGAGCAACTTCCCCAGGAACTGACGCTCTGTTTCATTCAACGTCCTGAAAAAGGGCTCAGTGAAACCCTCGATATGTTTGAAACCCTCAAGCAGGGGTTTAAAGACCTGCGGCTCAAAGTTCTCTTGCCCACCGAAGAGCGTCCCTGGAGTCCCCAGGAGAACACATTGCTGGATCGCTGCCAGGCCGATCCTCAGATTCAGGTTTTTTCTCCCTTACCCCGACCCGCTTATGTGGAGCAATTGATTCAATCACATATTTTGTGTGCGCCGCGCCTGGCCCTGGAGCCTACCCTGTATGATTTTTTAGACGCCCTGGCGGCAGGCTGTGATGGCGTTGACTTCCAACGTCCCGAGTTGGATTCACTGGGACAGGACTTAATAAGAACCATTCCTATGGAGCCCTTAGAAAGCCAAACTGTACGTTATACACAGGCCCTTGCAGAACGCTTAAGCGCCTGGGATGCCAACCCCCAGGAAATGATCAAGAAACGTTTTCATGTCATGGCACAAATGGGAACCTTTTTCACCTGGGACTTAAGGGTCTGGGAGTTTGAAAGCCTGGTGTTTCAGCTTCAGAAGTTACGTCACCCACCGTCAGCGTTGCAATAAAACCAGGGATTTCTCAAGGATAAAGGCCTGAATCTCTGATACAGAACCTCGGGCGTCCACCTTCACCCACCGGTGGGGTTCTTGCTCAGCAAGGGCTGCATACCCGGCTCTTACCGCCTGATGAAAGCTCAGGGTCTCAGACTCCAGTCGGTCTAAAACACCGCGATTGGCAATGCGTTCTCGGCCGACCTGAGGATCCAGATCTAATAAGAAGGTCAAATCCGGCACCAAATGATCAGTGGCAGCCCCATTTAAGAGCCTCAGTTGCTCTAAGTCCAGACCGCGACCGTATCCCTGATAAGCCAAAGTTGAGTCCGTATACCGGTCGCAAATCACCACCTGCCCTGCCGCCAGCGCAGGACGCACAAGGTACTCCACGTGATGTGCCCGATCCGCGAGGTAGAGAAAGAGCTCAGCCCGTGAAGATAACACCTCTTCTTCTGCGGGCGCCAGAATCAGGTCCCGAATGCGTTTGCCGTAGGTCGTGCCACCGGGTTGTCGGGTTAATAAAACCCCATAGCCAGCCTGTTCAAGGGCCACGGCCAGGCGCTGAATTTGTGTGGACTTTCCGGCACCTTCACCCCCTTCAAAAGAGATAAGCATGCCGGTACGCCGCAAGCTAGAAGTCATGAGCATCCTGAATATCTAGAAAGCCTGTGCCATCCATTTCTCGAAAACGGCTTTCTTCTTCAGGCGTGGGGCTATCCAACTGCATAATCTGACGTAGGGTTTTTTGAATCTGATAAATGGTGTTTGAACGCACCATATACACAGGAATTTGCCGATTTTCAGCCGCATCAATCACTTTGCGGTGTTTTTTATAGGATTGCAGTAGCATTAAGGCATCGGCATCATCCATATCTTTGGTGACGCGAGCAGGCAGGCGCATGGTTTTGATCACCCGCTCCACCTGACTGCGGCTCACCGCATACGGAAAAATATTCATGACGCTTTCGCGCTCACCCGTCACATTGAGCATTTGGCGCCCCATGTCCACGGGTTCGGTTTTGATCTTTTTCACCAAACCGTCTTCGTCAATATAACGCACCTCAGGCGCAGGCATGCGGCCACGGAGGTATTGATCCACCACTTCTGATACATCAATATGAATAGCCAAACGATAACGATCCTGGATTTCAATGGCAATGTCAAAGGTGGGAGGAGATTTGCGTTCTAAAACCGTCTTTTGGGTAGAGCGACGCTTGGCCTCTTCATCACCCAGGGTTACACTTTCGATACCGCCCACGAGATCATTCAACGAGGGATTTAAAATCAGGTTTTCAATACTATTGCCGTGGGCAGTCCCAATTAACTGTACGCCCCGCTCTGCAATCGTGCGTGCGGCGTCAGCTTCTGCCTGGGTAGAAATTTCATCAATCACAATCACTTCAGGCATATGGTTTTCAACGGCCTCAATCATCACTGCATGCTGCTCGGCAGGGGTGCGCACCTGCATGCGTCGGGCACGACCAATAGCTGGATGCGGAATATCACCGTCGCCAGCGATTTCGTTAGAGGTGTCAATCACCACCACCCGCTTGTTTAAATCATCGGCCAAAATGCGCGCGATTTCTCTCAGCTTGGTGGTTTTACCCACACCAGGACGACCCAGCGCCAAAATACTGCGCCCTGATTCTACCAGATCACGGATAATATCAATGGTTCCTTGAACAGCACGCCCCACACGGCAGGTCAAACCAATAATTTTACCGGTGCGATTGCGAATGCAAGAAATGCGGTGCAAGGTGCGCTCTATACCCGCCCGATTATCGTCACCAAAGGAACCTATCTGATTGACCACATAATCAATATCTTGTTGGCTGACAGGGGTTTCCGTTAAATATTTAATTCCATCAGGATAGCGCGCTTCAGGTTCTCGACCCAGATCCAAAACGATTTCAATCAGTTCGTGTAAACGATCTTCATTCCGTAAGACCGTGGAGATACTCTCAGGCAGTTTCACCAACAGTTCGTCAATATTATCTGTGATTTGTTTCTCTGTAACTTCCATGAATACTCCTATGCGTAAGGCTGTTCTTTTATTTTAACGGGTTCGTGAACAAAGCGGGCGGCATCCGCCGAAGCCACCAGTTCGCGCGCTCGGCGTAATGCCTCGGTAAAATCGGAGGCCGATAACGTCTCAACATCAGGCGATAAACCAATATATTTACGGGCAAAAGAGCCTGTCCCCACCCCGTGAATGGGAATTTGCTCGCGGCAAGCAATTTCTCGGGTTAAGTCATTAACACCCCCTGACACCTGAACAAAAGCATCAACTTTAGCAGCAAACAAGGCCTGAGCCAATACCAGAGCTGGCCAGGTAGAGCGCCAACCTTTGCGACCACTAATCGGCTGGCCATCGGCTTGAATGATCATCTCTTCTCCCCAGCCAGCCACAATATCCTGAGCCAGGCTCACAAGTTCTGACGCACTCTGGTCATGGGCTCCCAAACTACAGGCCAAAAGATCAATCCGTTCTCGCCAGGGAGCCAGACGCTCAAAAATGTCCTGCAGCGCTTCGCGTCCACCATGGCCCGTATGCACTTCAATGGCCGAGGCCCCCGCGGCAAAACACTGGTGAATGAGTGCATCTACTGTATCAAGCGGCTCTCGAGGCACCAGGGTCAGGGCTTTTTCGGGGCAGGCAATCACACAGTGATCACAGCCCAAACAATTCTCCAGGCGTAACGTGTTACCCACAAATACACCGTGCGGACAGGCATTGGCACAATAGCCATGATCATGGCACAGAGCATCTGTCTTTTGTACCCGCAAAAAATGAACATCTTCATTGATGCCAATAGAAATCATAATCAACGGGACCGGCAAATGAGGGTCTCGTGCCTGAGCCCGTTCAATACCAAGTTTAACGGCTTTCACCAGTTGAGGGTCTGCTCCAATATCAATAACATGGGCGCCGGCCAACGCAAAGATCTCACTGAAGTGAGTCACAAAACGGGCATTGCGATAGCTGGCCCCACAAATCACCTTAAAAAAACGTTGCGCGTGAAGCGCCTCTCGAATTCTGGGATGCATCAGTACGCAATACGTGGCAGCACGATGCCTTCCTGGGCCTGATATTTACCGGCCCGGCTGCGATAATTGACCTCACAGGCTTCGTCGCCTTCAAAAAATAAGACCTGACATAAGCCCTCATTGGCATAAATCCGACAGGGCAAAGGGGTGGTGTTAGAGATTTCAAGGGTGACATAGCCTTCCCAACCGGGCTCAAAAGGGGTGACATTCACAATGATGCCACAACGGGCATAGGTGCTCTTGCCCAGACAAATAGCCAGGACATTATCAGGAATTTTAAAGTACTCTACCGAAGAGGCCAGCGCAAAAGAATTGGGGGGCACCGTACATACATCGCCTTCAAAGTCCAAAAAGGATTGATCGGCAAAATTCTTGGGATCCACAATGGCACCATGCACATTTGTGAAAATTTTAAACTTATTGCTGACCCGTAGGTCATAGCCATAAGACGATAAACCATAGGAAATTTTACCTGTGCTCACCAAACGCTCTTCAAAAGGAGAAATCATCCCCTCTTCTAAGGCCTTTTGGCGAATCCAGCGATCGGACTTAATACCCATAATGACGACCTGTACCTCAATCTTAAAATATCTATTGCATTCAGAATAACAAGAAACCCCGCTGTGCGGGCTAAACCTATAGATTTTAAACCTGTTAAAATGAGCACAAACTTAGCACGAAAGAGGGCTTGTCCATGCAGCACATCTACAGTACACGTGTCATTCTCCCCACTGGTGAGCAGGCAGCGACCATCAGCATTGAAGACGGAAAAATCCACAGAATTCATAGCGATCAGCGCCTGCCCGAAGCGGAGGATTTTGGTGATTTGGTCATTATGCCCGGCGTGGTGGATCCCCATGTGCACGTGAATGAGCCGGGGCGTACGGAATGGGAAGGCTTTCGCAGCGCCACCCGAGCAGCGGCTGCAGGGGGTGTTACAACCCTGGTGGATATGCCTCTCAACTCAAGCCCGGTCACCACCACGTTAGAAGCCTTCAAAAAGAAAGCCCTGGTGGCCCAACACAAATGCTGGGTGGACGTGGGCTTTTGGGGTGGAGTGATCCCTGAAAATTGCAATGAAGAAACCCTGGAACCCATGATTGAGGGTGGGATTTTGGGATTTAAAGCCTTTCTGATTCACTCAGGCATTGACGAGTTTCCCCACAGCACCGCCGAAGATCTTCGCAAAGCGATGCCCATACTGGCTAAACACAATATCCCCCTGTTGGTGCACGCAGAATTGGAAGGAGAGGCCCCTGAACACCCTGAAAGCGCCCCCCAAAGCTACGCTGCATTTCTGGCTTCTCGCCCCAAAGCCTGGGAAGACCGCGCCATTGACATGATGATTGAACTGTGTCGCGAAACGGGCTGCGCCACCCATATTGTGCATCTCTCTTCCGCCAGTGCCTTACCTGCCATTGCCAAAGCAAAAGCAGAAGGGCTTCCCTTTACCGTCGAAACCTGCCCGCACTATTTATACTTTCATGCAGAGGGCATTCCCGATGGGCATCCCGAATACAAATGCATGCCTCCTATCCGCGAGCGCGAAAATGCAGAGCAATTGTGGCAGGGCTTAAAAGACGGTCTGATCGACTTTGTGGTAACGGACCACTCTCCCTGTACCCCAGGTCTTAAACACCTGGAACATGGCGATGTCTTGCACGCCTGGGGAGGGATCGCCTCGCTGCAATTTGGATTATCATCGGTGTGGACGCGGGCCCGCAAGCGGGGTTTTACGCCCACAGATATGTGGCGTTTGATGAGCCAGGCCCCCGCTCATTTTGCAGGCAGACCCCAAAAAGGAATCCTTCAGGAAGGCGGCCCGGCGGATCTGGTGATCTGGGATCCCAATGCCCAATTCGTGGTTTCAGCAGAAAATATCTTTTTTAAACACGCCGTGACTCCGTATCAAAACCAGGCCTTGTGGGGTAAGGTTCACAAAACCTTTGTGGCAGGACGTTGCGTGTACCAGTATGGTGAGCATCTACAAAAGCCCACCGGCCAGCTACTGCTGGGCAGAGCTATTTAAGTTCTATACGTAAGCCCTGAAGGCTCAGAGGCTCAAGCAACGGCTCAACGCTTAACCAACGGGAGCGATACACAGAAAAATCAGCTTCAATCTCGATGCCATAGGTCAGTTCGGGAGAAAGTTCCCACTGGCGATAATAATAATCAAGCTGGGTACTAAGCGTATAAGGGTAGCGAAGAAGGATACGTTGCCGGGGTTCGTCATTGACACAAGCCAGTACCGCCAGGAGCGCCTGACTGGCCTGTGTATAGGCCCGCACAAGCCCCCCTTTGCCGAGTTTGATCCCACCAAAATAGCGGCTTACCACAATGATACTGTTTTGAAGATGATGCTCAAGAATATTCAAAATCGGGCGTCCGGCGGTACCTGTGGGTTCACCATCGTCCGAAAAGCGGTCAATCTGGGGTGGCCCGGTGACCTTAAAGGCGTAACAGTGGTGATTTGCTTCAGGATATTGAGATTGAATCTGGCTGAGAAAAGCCTGGGCCGCTTCCGGCGTGCGCACGGGCGCGCCACTGGCAATAAAACGGCTGTTTTGAATCATGATTTCCGTCTCACCGGTTTCGGCAAAGGTCTGAGACATGGACTATCGTTTGCCCTGAGGGCTAAACGCCGCCGCCCTGGGCATCCACATCGAGCCAGCGCTCAATAATGCCGGTAATTTTGTTCGAAACCGTCTCGCGAATTCCGCTCACATGATAGAGGGAGTCTGCCACAGCAAAGCCGATGGCTCCGCCGATCAGGCCCACCGTTCCCATACCAAAAGAGGCGTTGGCCATGGATTTCACCGCCAGGCTAGCCCCTGCAGAAGAAACCATTCCTCCGATGGTGCCGCCAACAAGATCGGCGCCCACATTCCCGCCTGCACGGGCCATATTGATTTCGCCGGTGGTCAGATGATAAATATTGCGACCCGCGGAGACCGCTCCGCTGATTAATCCCGCTTTGCCTGCGGTTTTAAAAGCGGTAGAAACCGTCAAGCCCAGGGAAGAGGCTTCTTTCATCTTGAGCTGGCTGATCTGCAAAGAGGTGGCTGCCTGGTTGGCCGTCATTCTTCCGATAAGCAACGACTTCACACCGATTTCTACCGCATCGATGGCAAAGTTAGATGCATACTGTGGCGAGTTGGTGGGGTCTTCTACACTGGCGGTATACGTTGACGGGAAGGTCAAGTTATACGGCATATAAGACTGAATGGCTGTCGTATTCATCGCTTATCCTTTGATTGTGTTATGAGAATAACGGCTCATGGTTCTACTATAGAGTGAAGCCTTTAAAAACTGAAGCCCTGTATATTATGTTAAGTTTAAGAAAAAGCAATTTTTTATTTAAATCCTAAACACCTCAAAAAAAATCACCAGGCTGTACTGCGCCTGGTGATTTTTTCCTATTTATATCAACACGTGTTCAATCATTAACGGGCAAGAATCATTAATCATCCACCTTTATGTCACGGGTTTTCACGATGTGTCAAAGAACACATCCTCATAATCTAGTCCAAAAAATTGTCATTACAACAACATTTTTATAACTTTTTAATAAAATTCAAAAATTAATCAAAATGAACCGAGCGACACGCCAAAATTGCCTGTGGAAGTTCATGCAAAGACGCAATGAACTTTAGCTTTTTTTGTGACAATAAAGGGTTCTTTTTGCAGACCTCAAACAGGCGCGGGTTGGTGGTAATGAGGGCATCTAAGCCCCCTTTCACCATCCAGTCTCGCAAAAACACGCTGCCCGACTGTACAAAACCAATCAGTTGCTTATCGGGCTGTGCTGCATACCACCCACACTCCCAGGCACAATCACGACCAAAAGCATCAAAAAGCACCAGGCCAATCTGTGAGGCGGTCATCATTTCCAGGCATTGTTGGTAAACATGCAAAGGAAATTCCACGTGACTCAAATGGTCTGGCACAATTTTTTGGGGTAAGTGCACAAAAAATTGCTCCGCAGGAAAAAGCTCCGCAATTAAAGCATTGTCGTGAGCATTGCTAATGCTGGCAGAAAGATAAATTTCTAAAGGGGCAGCAGTCATGGCAGTCTTCTTTCATTTAATATGAAGCACGGTGCGGTGCACGACAGACCTGAATCCAGTCTGCACCCGACAAATAATACCTTTCAAACACTGTAACAGACTCCGGCAGCAATTGTTCACGAAGTGACTCTAGCTTTTGCTGTAACCAATGGGTGGTATCATATCCCCAGAACAAAAGACACCAGGCTTTTTCAAAAACCTTGAGTTCATGGGTGATGGGAGTGCCCTGAAATAAGCGCTGTACACGCTGTTCAAGCTGAAGTAAGAGAAAAGCGTCTTCTGTATTTGGCGCTTCGCAAGCCCGGCCAATCAAACAAAAAGATGCGGGAACATCGGCATAAATCATCCCTCGGCGCCCCTGAAAATCAGGAATCACAAGAGGGCGCTCTTCCCAGGGGGGGAGCCCTTCAAACACCGGTAAGAAATAGCCCGCTTGCAAAAAAATAGGGATTTGACCGCTAAGCTTCACGTCAAAGGTGCGCTGCTTCAACACTTGCCAAAGTGCCTCAAGATGATGGGGTTGTACCAGAGACAAACTCTGATAGGTACCATCCATCAGGCGAGAATAGGGATGATTTGGAAAAGCCGTCTGTAAAAATACTTCATAGGCCTGGGTGAAAGGCTCTATCTGGGCTGTCATTAAGCGCAGCCCCCATTGTTTTTTTAACCGTGTCCAGGACATATGTTCCGTCAAGGTGGCCAGGGGTTCTCTGCTTAATGCTTTCAAGGTGGTTAAAAACAAGGTCAATTGCTTCCAGGGCAACGTGGCCTCTAAGCTCAAAAAATGATGATCCCATTGGGCCGTCCAGGGGGTCTCCAAGCGCTGCTGTAAAAGCGCACAGAGGATTTGCCCCAACAAAGGTAAACTCGCGCCGTGCTTTTCAAAAAGTGTCCCGCCATGAAACAGCAGCTCCACGCCGAGGCCTGAGGCCTGCGTGGGGTTAATATACACCTGGCGTCCTGGCTCTCCCCACACCTCAGGATGTTTTTTGTAAACCCCAATGGCATCCAACGCTTGCTGAGGATCCACGTACCCCAATAAGGGATACTTTTCATAAAGGGCTTCAAAAGATGAGGAAAACAGCTGCAAGCGCAAGCTTTGTAACCAACAACAGTAACTGGCGCTCACATAATGCCTGGCTATTTGATACCATTGGGAAAACAGCACCGGCTCTACAATGCCCTGTTGACAGACTTTTTGAAAATTATGCTCTGTTAAAGCATGGTGGCGAAAAGCGGTCAACGCGTCCATAATTTTGTGTTGATAAGCGGTCAAGCGGAGCGGATCTTCACCATAGAAGCGAAAGCGCAAATAACCCATGTACTCCCATTGACGGTAATGGGCGTCTCTCAGAATGAGGGACGGGTCTGCTTCGTTTTCTTGCCAGATGAGTTCAAATAAACGCACCACCAGCCCCAGATAAACAGGCTTAATGAAACGATGCCCCGGCATGCGAAAGCCCACATCAAGCCATACACCTGGCAAAGGATAATCACAGTCTTCGGCGATGGGCTCCCCGTAAGGGTGAAAACTTAATGGAACCGGTTCACGGTAAACCCACGGAACTTCACAAAGGGTTTGCAGCCAGGCCAGAGACTGGGCCGGGAAGCCTGGCATATGCAAAAACAATTGCAGCGGCATTTTGGCCAAAAGACGTTCCATGGGCATGCTTGCCATGCCCCGCAATTCAGGGGAATCAATGCGTTCAGCATAGGGCGTTTGGTAAAGCACAGCAGCTAAAAATTGATGTTCTAACTGCTGAGCCGGAGATTGCGGAAAAAGCGGTGGAGGCTCAGGAGGGGACAGGTTTTGCAAGGCGTGCCAAAAGGATTGGAAGTCCGTATACATATGTTGGGCCTCTACGGCCCCCAAACGGAGGGTAAAGTGGTCCAGTTCTTTTTGCACTTCAAGCAGTACCAAACGCTCTGGAATATGTAGCAAAGCTTCGGCCATATAGGCTTGAAATAAAGCTTCTTCGTCTCCTGCCAAATGGGCTGTACCCAGGGTCAGTGCAATACTAACCTCTGTCTCACTCTGAACATAGGACACATGCCATTGGGGGTTTAATGCAAAAGAAAAAGAAGCCGTCATTTAACCCACTTGTACCGCACTGGCTTGCTGAGCGTGGTGCTGTTTTAACAAGCGCTTGCGCATACCGGACAAGGCCAGGCGCTTCAACGAGCGAGGCATCACACGCACAAAACCCATGGCCACACGAACCATTTGCCCCGGAAAAATCATGGCCTTGCCCGCCGCGAAGCCTGCCAGGGTTTCTTCAGCACATTGCTGGGCCGAGATTTGAATCAGTCCCGGCACCTCTCCTTTGGTTAAGCCAGCGACATCGCCAAATTCAGTGGTCACAGGTCCCGGACACACTTGACTTACCACAACCCCAGTCCCTTTGAGCTCCAAACGTAAGCCTTCGGTAAAAGCGGTCACGTAATGCTTGGTGGCGGCGTAAACCGACATGCCCGGCATAAACATGACTCCAAAACCAGAGCTTACATTTAAAATTCCACCCCGGCCCAGGGCTATCATTGGCGCGGCAAGCTTATAGGTCAAATAGGTCAGCCCCTGAATATTGAGCTTTAACATTTGCTCTGTTTTGGACCACGAGGCGTTTTCAAACAGCGCATAGTCTCCCATGCCCGCATTGTTGATCAAAATATCTATGGCACCCACCTCACGGGTGATATAGTGCAGCAGGTGATCAATGGCCGTGCGCTCGGCAAGATCACAGGGGTAAACATAGACAGCCACCTGCGGATAAGCCTGTAAGAGTTCACGCTTTAAAGCCTCCAGACGCTCTTCACGCCGGGCCACCAACACCAGGCTTTTCACCCCTGCGGCCGCCAGCAATTTAGCCATGGCCTCCCCAATTCCTGAAGAAGCACCCGTGAGTAAAACCCGCTGATTTTGATATTGCAATTTCATGTCAAAGACCCCATTCTTTTTTCTCTAGTGTACCGCACCGCACAGACGGAGCACGAAATCTCTAGAGAGGATAGATAAATAGATTACACAAGCCTTTTTCAACTGTTAGACTCTAGAAATGACAAGCATAGATAATTCCTTATTCACCCTAAAGCTAGATGAGCTGCAACCTTCACAGGTGTATATTAGTCAGGCCAAACTCAACAGTGTAAGCTATGCTTTGCGCTGCTGTGGAGCCACGGGGTTATCGCCGGTACCCGTGGTAAAAATTAATAACCGTTGGACCCTGAGCGATGGCCATACGCGGTGTTTGGGATTGTATTTGCATGGTTACACTGAAGTAAGTGTATACGAAGATCCCGAGAGTGTGGATCAACTCATGTATAAGCAGTGTGTGAAGTGGTGCCATGAGGAGTCGCTGTATAAGATCTCAGACCTTCAGGGACAGGTAATTCCGCATCCGGTATTTGAGAGCTTTTGGCTCAGACGGTGCCGTGTCATGCACCGTCTACTGTACCAAAACCTGGCCTATAGCCTACGTGAGCTATCGCCCTAGAGTGTTTCTGAAAAGGTCTCTTCAGAGCTTTCTTCAGTCACAGGAGCAACAGTGGCAGTCGCTGCATCTACCAGAGAGACGGGCTCATACTTGAGAATTTGTGAAGAACGATGATCTCGGGCAAAATCAGCAATGTAAAGCGCACCCATTTCATCTAAATCAATGGAAACAGGGTCCAAAGCACCGCTGCCAAAGCTGACGATAAACTCGCCCTGAGCATCATAACGCTTGATTTCACCGCTATCCAGCACGTAGATATCGTTGTTGCGCGGATCCACGGCCACATCGGCAGGAGAGTTTAAGAAGGATCGTACCGCAGGGGTAACAGTGCCGTCTGGGCTTACCTTCAGAATGGTATTTTGCACACATACATAAGCGTTGCCACTGGCGTCAGTGCCGACACCGCCACTGGCAGCCACCCCAGAAATTAGGGTGCGACTGGCGCCGGTACTGTCAGACTTTTCCAAGCCACGAATGCTCGAAATCCACACCGTGCCGTTGGCGGCAGAGATATCAATCGCGCTGTCCGCATCAGCTTTTTCCACCTTGGCCGCGGCGGGATCTACACTAAAAAAGGATTCTTTTTCATCCACCACCAGCACGCGGCCTGAATCAGCAAGGGTAAGACCCGCCACTGAACTGTTCATGGAATAATGAAGCCCCAGCCAGGCTTTGCCTAAATCTTTCCACTCTTCGCCGGTCTGGGCATTCATTTTGATCACGGTGCCTTTACGGGTAATGTTGCGCACATCCGCCGCGGCCACGTAAATACTACCACCGCTCACATCAATACCGCGTGCCTGCCACTGATTCAACAGATCCTGGTCGACTTTAAAAGCTGCGATTTGTTTATTGGGATTGGCAAAAGCCAGGGCTTCTTGACCCACTTCCCCATCTAATTGTACGGGGTTTTGTTGAGGAGAAGCCGCAATATTGGCTTGAACACTAACGGTAGTCGTGGTTTCAAGATTGCCAAATTTCAAGACAAGGGTGTGTTGACCCACCGGTACGTTCATGAGCGTGAAGTCGCCGCGGTTGCTGGTGGTTTTAATATCTGGATTACTTTCCACCCACACGCTGACATTGTGCAGGGGACGTCCACTGCGGGTGATAACACGTCCTACCACAGAACCCAGTTGTCCCCGAGTTACATCGCCGGGCAACACGTCGTTACTGAGGGGATCATTGGTACCGGCAGAGAGATTGCTTTGAGGAGCATATTGAGGAAACTGATTGTACGCTGTGACAGGAAACGCATTTTGGCGACTGCAAGAAGCGCTTACCAGTACGCTTAAAGCGCCGAGGGTCAGGGTCAGGTTACGCATTAATTTCATATCTTACTTCCTCATTAAACTCTCTACATCTTGTATGATCTATTATGCCACTTTATTTGCCTTAACTTGTTTGGTAAACTTAAATTGAAGTTAAAGCTACAAAAAATTTAAACTAATTTTCGGTAAGAACTTATGCATTCAGCCCCATCTCCTGAACTTCAGCATCAAATCCAGCAAGAACTGCCGCATTTTCATCGGCTTGAAGCCGCCATGCATCAACGCATTATTGGACAGAGCCATTTGATTCAGCGGCTTTTTATTGCCCTGCTTACCCAGGGTCATGTGTTGCTTGAAGGGGTTCCGGGCCTGGCAAAAACCCTTTCCATTCAAACCCTTTCTGAATTGGTCAGGGCAGAGTTTAAACGGATTCAGTTTACCCCAGATCTCTTGCCTGCTGATGTGCTGGGGACACGTATTTATAACCCTGAGACCCAAAGCTTTGAGATTAAAAAAGGACCTGTTTTTACCAATTTCTTATTGGCTGATGAAATCAACCGCGCTCCCCCCAAAGTGCAGAGCGCGCTACTTGAAGCCATGCAAGAAAAACAGGTGACCCTCGGAAAAGAAACCCTCTCTCTCAGCGCCCCTTTTCTGGTCATGGCCACCCAAAACCCCCTGGAGCAAGAAGGCACGTACCCCCTTCCTGAAGCCCAACTGGATCGCTTTATGCTCAAAGTACACGTGGATTACCCTGGTGTCGACGAAGAGCTTCAGATTCTTCAGCAGCACCTGCATGCCGAGAAACCTCCGCTTCCGGCTTTGGATTTGGATGTGCACTTTCTGGAGCAAGCCCGCAAAACAGCCCAACAGATCTATCTGGATCCCAAAATCCAGCGTTATATCGTCAATATTATTTATGCCACGCGACGCCCAGAAAATACGCAACTTCCGCTGCAAGATCTGCTTAGAACAGGCGCCTCCCCACGGGCAACCATTTATCTGTCTCTCTGCGCCCGTGCCCACGCTTACCTGCAAGGGAGAACCTACGTGATCCCTGAAGACGTCAAAGCCATGGCCGTGGATATTTTGCGTCATCGATTGGGTTTAACCTACGAAGCGGAGGCCCAGGAAATCCGAGCTGAAGATATTGTGCAGCAGATTCTGGAGCATATTCCGATTCCCTAGCGATCTTGAAGGAATTTTTGTAAGGCTTTGACACGGTTTTTACAGCTTCTCCTTTAGAGTAAAAAGGCATAAAGGAGATTGAATATGCCAAACCATCAACATCTCGTCGGAATTTTTAGCAACCGCTCAAACGCAGATCACGCCCTGACCGAGCTTAATCAATTGGGCTTTGGTAGCGATGAGGTTTCTGTCATTGCGCGAGACCACGAGGACGAGGCCCTGGTACGTAGCCACAGCGCTATTGCCCATCCCGTAGGTGTCACAGGAAATCAAGCAGACTATCCCATTACCGAGACCTTTGACAACGCACAGGCCAAGATGGGCCATCAGGTTTCAGACAAAGATCCTGTGGCCATGAAAAAAGGGGCCGCCACGGGTACCTTACTGGGAGCCGCGGTAGGTCTGGGAAGTTTACTGATTCCGGGCATAGGCCCTGTACTGGCCGGCGGAGCCATTGCCACGGCCATTGCGACCACCTCAGCCTGGACGGCAGCAGGTGCGACCATGGGTATGCTGTTGGGATTACTGAACGACATTCATATTCCTGAAGACCGCATTGAGGTATACAAAACGGCCTTTGAAAAGGGACAATTTATTGTTATCGTGCATCCCGAAACAGATCCTGTGAGTCGCTTACACGACGCCCGACAAGCCTTTAGCCGCTTTTCTCCAGAAATATTGGATGCCTATTAGGAAAGTGGCACACCGTTCTCAAGTTTGAGAATTGAACTTAAATAATCCGTAAGCGCCTGTTGATGACCCACATCACACTGGGCGCTTTCGGATAAATACCATTTGTGCTCTAGCATTAGACAGTAAAGTTCTACCGGCGCCAGGGGGGCACTTGCCTGACAAAGCACCTGCTGCACCGGCTGATAGACGGACTGAAACCAGTGCTGTGCCGCCGTAGACAAAGGCACACTCCGGTTGTCTTTATGGGACAGTTCCGTGCGCATTTCTTGAATTTCATTGAGCATCAACAGGGCCTGTTGCTCTTCAGCTTCTAATCCGATTAAACGCTGAAGTTGATTCCGATGATACTGGCGGTCGGCCACTCGCACCTGAAATTTTAGCTTTTCGTCCGTTTCAGACTCAAGAAAAACCTGCTCCACCGAAAACCCCAACGCATTGAGCTTGCGTACACGCTCCTGAATTTTGTATTTTTCACCGATAGCCACCCGTTCCACGCGAGAGAGTTCTCGCCAGAGTTTATCGTAACGCTCCCGAACCGACACCCCGGCCTCAAAAACAGGATAGTCTGCGGGCAATTTGCCTTCTGCGGCAAGATCTGCAAGGGCTCCTGAAAAATTTTCTTCCATAATATCAAGGTCGTAGGCCCTTAAGCCCTCGGAAAGGGTGGGATGTACTTCAGCGGTTTCAGCGTCTACAAGGTAGGCCTGCAAATACCCTGCGTCCTGACGAAACAAGGTGTTAGACAAAGAGCAGTCGCCCCAGAAAACGCCTTTTAAGTGCAATTCCACCAATAAATTGGCCACCGCATCTAACAAATGCCCCCGGTAAGCGTCAAAAGTAGGGCTAATAAATAGCAAACGATAAGGAACAGAATGGGCGAGGTATTGAGTAAACAATAAAGAGCATTGGCGCTCGGGGAGAAAACAATAGGCCGTGGGCACCACCGCTGGGACCTGCACATCTCGTAGACGCCCCAGAAGTTCATTCTCCTGTTGCGCCAGTTGATCGGGCATTTCTTTGACGGCATAAACGCCTCCGTGCACACCGACAAAAGCCACGGGGTGCCGAGAAATACCAATGGACACCTCTTGCAGGGGGGCATTTTGAGGTGTCCATTGATTCAGCGGGAGATGCAAAGGCAGGGTTTGTCGCGCTGCCGCTAAAAAAGCGTCTCCGATCAGCATAAAAAGCTACTGGGCTTTTAAGTTACGCTTCAGTTCCTGAATGCGGGCATTGAGGGTGTCCAAAGCATCGTTCCAGTTGAGACCTAGCGGGTTGTGACTGCTGGCTTGCAGCTTTTTAGAATATTGAATCCATTGCTCCACAGGCGCACTGACCACATCGACGGTTTTTTCGAGTTGATTGATAATCTGATTCAAATAGCGCTCATAAGACTCATCCGAGTTGGCCTGCACATAACTCTCTGCGCGCTGCTGGATTTCTTCACTGACCATAGCGATAATCTCGACTTGCAGGGTCAAACTGTGGCGAATAAAATCAGGTAACATAAGAACATCTCCTTTTTGATGCGGTGCATAATTTTCTTTATCATAACACGCCGCGTCAAAAAAGTCAGCTTATTCGTCGTCGAAAATGCTCCAATTCTCTTCTTTTACGTCTTTTTTGCGCTCTTCTTCCACAAAAGCTTCTGCGGCACGCATAAGGTCTAGCTTTTTCTCACGCGCTGTTTCTTCAGGAATTTGCCAAAACTGCTCTAAGAGTTCTTTTTGCTTGGCTTCCCGATCTTCAGCGGCATTGACCTGACTGACCCAGTCCTGTACATCGCCTTCAAAGTTTATGTTTTCGGTGCGCGCCACGTAGGAAAGATAGCTTAATTTATTGTAAAAAAATTCGCGTTGAACATAATCAATAGCCATTGCAAATACTCCTTGTTTTGCCTTATTTTAGCACAGCTTTTTTAATGACCCGCATGATTTTCAGCGGTGGGTTTTTCATCAATTTGAATCCCAAAAATCACCGTTTCCGCATCTGCAGCAGGCGGTTTTAAGGTGAGTTTGAGTTCCCAGTATCCGGTCATATGGAAGAGCATGCCTCTGACTTCATACTGTCCCTTACCCAGATACTGCACCTCAGGTGACACCTGCATACCATGGTTATGCTCTGGCATATCGGCATCTGCCGTTAGCGAAATAGGGGGTTCTGGGGGACGCGAGGTTTTCAAATCTTGTACGTTGACCCGCAAACGAAAGTGCGTATTCAGGGGTACTGGATCGGTCACGGGCTGATAGCTCACCCGATAATGGGCACTCACCTGACTGCGCAACATGCGCTCAGGTGGAATATTTCTGACCCCATGATTCATACGTAAGCTTTTTTCTGCAGCTGTCTCTTGTTGGGCATCCTGGGTGGCCCCATCGCCCTGAGGGGCACAGGCCGTCAGCAATACAAAACAGGTCATTGCATAAATTTTTTGTTTTAACATCCGCTTATACTCAATTCACACCCCGCCGGGACAACAAGGCGGGAAAAGTTAGGAGGAAGATTTTAAAATCGAACCCCAATGACATACGCTCAATATACTCTAAGTCCAGGTTTAACTTGGTGGGAATATCCAGTTCATCGCGGCCGTTTACTTGCGCCCAACCGCTGATCCCGGGTTTGACCTGAAAAACCTGCCGCTGTCGTGCCGTGTAGGTTTCAACAATGCTCGGCACCTCAGGACGTGGGCCAATGAAGCTCATTTCCCCCCGAATAATATTTAAAAGCTGGGGCAACTCATCAATACTGCTCTGCCGCAAAAACTTCCCGAGCCGTGTAATACGCGGGTCATTTGTCTGGGTCAGTACAGGGCCTACTTCCGCTGCGTTTTGGACCATTGTACGAAATTTAAAAATCGCAAAAGGCTGTTGATGTTGTCCAACACGGGTCTGCAAAAACAGGGCCCCGCCTTTGCTTTCTAAACGAATAAGCAGCGCCACAAGAAGCAATAAAGGACTTAAGAAAAACAATAACAGCACAGCAAACAAAGTATCTAAGCAACGCTTCACAAACGGATACATAAAAACCTCATAAGGGCATTATATGCTAATTTATTGGGTACAATAATGCCATGGACGAATCTCAACTTACATTTGCTGACACCCAGCTCTCACAATCACCACTGCTCGAAACACTACTCGACACCACACACCAGGGGGTTTGCGTGATCAATACCCATGGTGAAATTGTGCTGGCCAACGAACAGTTGATCGGATGGACAGGCAAAGTCAACCTGCGCCACATGAATCAATTGTGGCATAACGAGGACTTGATTGCTTTGCAAAAGCAGCTCAGCATTCTGCCTTTAAGGCGCTCCACCCTAAACCTCAATCTACGGACCAGCACCCAGGCAAGTATTCCCGTCAGCGTGCGTATGCAGCGGTTTACCGAAGCGGCTCACGCCTATCATTTGCTGATGATCTCAGATCTCCGTAAGGAACAGCAATGGGAGTCCACCCTGGCCTCCACGCAGGAGCAGCACCTGCATTTTCTCTATGCGGTCTCTGCAGCAGTGTGTATTGTCCGCCTGGAAACCGGCGAAATCTTAGAAAGCAATGAGCCCTTTGCGGGTTGGTATGGTATTCCCCGCGACTCGCTACGGGGTGAATCCATTACCCGCTTTTTTACAGACAGTCAAACCTGGCCAAAGATTTGTGCCCGTTTGGAGCGCACCCCCACTGGCGGTGTGGAGCTTAATGTGGGCATTCATCACCCCGATCACCCGCGGGGGTGGGCGAAAATTTTGGCTCACCTGATTCGCTTTAATGGTTATGATGCGGTGATCTTGAGTATTGAAGATACAACGCACCTGCGCGATGTGCAAAGAGATTTGGCAGAAGCCAAACAATTGTTAACGGCAGTGGTGACAACCCAGTCTCAATTTGTGAGTGATATTGACGCGGATATGCTGTTTCAGCATATTTTAGACCATGTTTTTGCCATGAGCTATTGCCGTTTCGGTTTTATTGTAACGCTAGACAATCGACATCAGCTTCACGTACAGGCCTTTAATAACAAAGACTGGAATGTGGACACCATTGGACATTATGTGGACCACCGACTGCAAGAAGACTTTAACCAGTGGTACCAGGAAAACAACGTGCTGTTTGATGCCTTAAAAGCAGGTGCCTTTCGCACTTTTTATGAAAGTCGAGAGCAGCTCCCCTTTCCCTGGTTGAAAAACTTTGCCGGTGTCGCCCTCTTCTCTGGCGGTGAAAAAATTGGCATGTTGGGCATTGGAAACTATCCCACCCCTGAAGGTCATCTAGACCCCAACATTTTTGTGCGTATGAACCCCCTGTTGGTCACCACAGGAAATATCGCAAAAGCCTGGGAAAATTATCAAAAGTTACAGCAGGAGCAAAGTAAACGACAAATCAAGCAGCAAGAGGCTGAGCATCTCAATGAAGATCTCAAAAAACTGATCGCCTATGCTGCAGCCCCTATTTTCTGCGTGGACAGTCGCAAAATGATCACGTACTGGAACCACAGCGCCTGTCGCATGACCGGACTGGGCCAAAGTGAGGTCGAAGGCATTATGTATGTGTACCGCCTCATCGCCAAAGAAGATCACCACCGACTAGAGCACGCCCTAAAAGAGGCTTTTGCCGATCAAACCCTGGGTGATTTGAAGCTACGATTCAAAACCGTCGAGGGCTATGAACAGGTCTTATGCAGTTTTAGTCCCCGCCACAACGCCCACGGTCAAATTGTCGGGGCCTGGGTGATTGCCCAAAATATTATGGCGCAAGCAGACTACCAGGAGCGCCTTGAAAAACTGGTTAAACAAAAAACGGCCGAGCTCCAACAGGCCGTGTACTCCCACGAGCAAACCCTACAAGAGCTCAAAAATGTGACCCACCAACACCACGAAAACACCGACTTTAACCACCGTTTTGCAGCCCTGGCCTCTCACGAGTTCCGAGGTCCTCTCTCCGCCATTCAAATGGCTGCCGAAAACCTTGAGGCTCATTTTGAGGACCTCACCAAAGAAGAAGTCTTACGTAAAATAAAAAGAATCCGCCAACGCTCTCAGCAACTTCATGACCAGGCCCATGACATTTTACTGCTCACTCAGCTCGAAACCGAAAGCATTCGCTTTCACCCGGTGCTCTGCGATGTAGAGGAGCTTTGCTTAAACATTGCCGAACAAACGATGGTGCAAACCCAGCATACCCACGCCATTGAAGTACACCTGCAACCCATTCATGCCCGTATGGATCATCGCCTGATGACCCTGGCGCTGTCAAATCTTTTGGAAAACGCCATCAAATACTCCCCTGAGAGCGAACAGGTCCATCTGCATTTATCGCAAGAAGAAGACAAAATTATTTTTAAAGTCGAGGATACAGGCATTGGGATTTTACCCCACGAAGAAGCAGAGATCTTTAAACCCTTTTATCGTTCTCCACGCGTGATCAGTCATACCCATGGAAGCGGACTGGGCCTGGAGATTGTACAGCGCTCCTTGCACTTACATCAGGGCAGCATTCACTACCAGGCAGGTCAACCCGGCAGTATTTTTATCGTTAAAATCCCATATCGAGGCCTGTAATGCAACGTATTCTACTGGTAGAAAACCAACTGGACCTACAAGAAGAAATTAGCGATGTTTTGCGTTATGCTGGCTTCAAAGTGGATTTGGCCACAGAGGATATGGCCGCTCGAGAGCGTTTACAAAAGCACCGCATTGATCTGGTGCTGTGCAGTATGCTTTTACCCAGCAATGCCGGGCTATCTCTACTCAAATTCGTACGGTCTCAAAGCATCTATGACGACATTCCCTTTATTTTTCTCACGGGACTTGTACAAACCGATGTACTCCGCGAAGCCATGGACGCAGGCGCCGACGATTATCTTTTAAAGCCCATTCGCAGTAAAGATCTGATCCAGGCGATTCGTGCCAGACTGTTACGGGTGGCCAACGTACAGGCAGCGGGCTACCAACTGTTTACCCAACAGCGCCACGTGCTGTTGCATCACTTTCCCCATGAGGTGTTTACCCCCCTCAATGTCTCTCTCAATGTGGGCAAGCTCATCAAGAAAAAACGCCACACCATTGCCCCCCATGAATTGGAGCAATGGGCCGATATGCTCATCAATAACAATACGCGGCTGTTTCACCTTTTAGAAAATCAGTTGATGTACCTTGAGCTGCATCTCGAAAATATTCATGAGACCCCCAAACCCCAGATGTTAGCCCTGGTGCCCGAAGTGGAGCGCATTGCCATGGAACGGGCACAATCCTATCAGCGCGGTGAGGATTTAGAGCTGCATCTGGACCCCCTGGAATATCCTATCCGCGTGAAGCATTTTCAAATGATTGTCAGGGCTTTAGTGGATAACGCGTTTAAATTTTCAGAAAAAGGCACACCGGTGGTGGTCAGTCTCCAGCAAAAGCACGACCATATCTATTTTGAAGTCACCGATACAGGTCGCGGTATGCCCCGTCAACAGATTGAGCGCATCAATGCCTTTCAGCAATTTGAACGCCAGAAGCACGAGCAGCAAGGCCTGGGTTTAGGACTGGAGCTCTGTCAAAAACTCATGCAGGCCCTCAACGGTCATTTGCATATCGAAAGTGTAGAGGGCCGTTATACCCATGTGCAAGTGGCCTTGAAATAATGCTAACCTGAACACACGATTCCAAAACAAGGATACATAACATGGATAAATCAGTAAAAAGTGCCCGTGAAGCACTGGAAAAAGCCGGTTTAAAAGACGGCATGACCCTGCTGGTCGGTGGCTTTGGTCTCTGTGGTATTCCAGAACATTTGATTCTGGCGCTCAAAGACTCAGGCGTCAAGGACTTGACCGTCGTCAGCAACAATGCGGGTGTCGACGATTTTGGACTGGGTCTGCTCTTACAAACACGCCAGATCAAAAAAATGGTCTCCAGCTATGTAGGAGAGAACAAACTCTTCGAACAGTTATACCTCAGCGGCGAGTTAGAACTTGAATTTGCCCCTCAGGGCACCCTCGCCGAGCGGATTCGTGCCGGCGGTGCTGGTTTGGGTGGTTTTTACACCCCCACCGGATACGGCACCCCCATTGCCGAAGGCAAAGAGACCCGTGAAATCAACGGCAAAATGTATGTGTTTGAGGCCCCGATTTGGGGAGACATCGCGCTGGTGAAAGCCCACGTGGGCGACACCCACGGCAATTTGGTGTATAACAAGACCGCCCGCAACTTCAACGCCCCCATGGCAACCGCCGCAAGCTATACCATTGCAGAAGTCGAAACCCTTCAAGCCGTGGGCAGTTTAGATCCCGATCAGATTCACACCCCCAGTATTTTCGTCAACGCCATTTTGAAAGGAAGCAATTATGAAAAGCGTATCGAGCAGAGAACTACTCGCTAAGCGAGCAGCCCAGGAACTTCAGGATGGCTTCTATGTCAACCTGGGCATTGGCATTCCTACCCTGGTGGCCAATTATGTGCCCGAAGACATGACCGTTATTTTACACTCTGAAAATGGTCTGCTGGGCATTGGACCTTTTCCTGAGGAAGACGCTGTGGATGCAGATCTCATTAACGCAGGAAAGCAAACCGTGACCGCTATCGCAGGTGCCAGCTATTTTGACAGCGCGACCTCGTTTGGCATGATCCGTGGCGGCCACATTGACCTCGCCATTCTGGGCGCCTTAGAAATCTCTCAGGAAGGCGATATTGCCAACTGGATGGTGCCTGGCAAAATGGTGAAAGGCATGGGGGGGGCCATGGATTTGGTGGCAGGCGCCAAGCGCGTGATCGCGGTCATGACCCACACCAACAAAAATGGTTCGGCCAAACTGCTAAAAGCCTGCCAACTGCCGTTAACAGGCAAGCGCTGTATTGACATGGTCATTACCGAAAAAGCCGTGTTTGATATCGACAAAGAAAAAGGTTCCATGACGCTGATCGAGCTGATTGGCGACGCGACCTTAGAAGAAATCGCCGCTTCTACAGAAGCGGAATATACGGTAGCCCTTCGCTAAGTCAAGACCTGACAATGATCACACTGCCCACACCCCTGGTGGGGCAGTGGTTGATCAAAGGCCCTGTACAAGAATACCCGGCGGCATTCTCGTGCCGTCACAAAAGCTTGCATTTCACGCTGTTGCGCTTTTCGGTCCCGCTGTAAGACCTTTACGTGGGCGCGCAGCAAATCGGTCAACTCCCGTTGGGTGAGCGGCTGACGACGATAAACAAAGTCCTGTTGGATCTCCAGATGCTGTGCCAAAAGCAGAGGCAGCAGCAAGAGGTTTAAGTCGTTTAACGTCCACTGATAACGGTGCTGAAAGGCCGGTAGGCTCCAACGCTCCTGGGTCAACACCTGACGCACAAATAATTGCACCCGATCGTCTTCTAAGCTCTGAGACGGCCAGGCTTCTCCCCGCAAAGCCAATAGCACTCCCGAAGCGCGCGTAACGCGATCTCGACCCGCCCGCCCCACCTCTTGTACATAGGCCGACAAAGACTCCGGCATCTGCCAGTGAATCACCCGCTGAATATCTTTGATATCAATACCCATGCCAAAAGCCTTGGTGGCCACCATACATAAGTCTGAAGCCTGGACAAACTGCTGTAATAATTGCGCCCGCACCGCTGATGACTTGCCTGCATGAAATACAGCCACCGTTCTTCCATCACGGGCCAGACGCTCCGCGAGATCTTCACAGGCCTGACGGGTGCGTGCATAAATCAAAGTTTTGGCTTGCAAAGCACGCTGTAGCGCCCGATACTTGCCCGCAGGGGTCCACAGCCTTTTGACCGACAGATGAATAAAAGGTTGAATAGGTACACCTTTGACCCGATACGGGTTCTGAAGCGCTAATAATTGAGCAATATCTTCAGCTACTTGAGGCGGCGCAGTGGCCGTAAAGGCCGCAATAGGCGGCCGTTGAGGTAAGCTTTGCACAAAAGCAGCCACCTGACGATAGGCGGGACGAAAGTCATGGCCCCACTGGCTGATGCAATGGGCCTCATCAATAACCACCAGCCCCGGCGGAGACTGCTGAAAAAAGCGCCTGGTTTCGCTGCTGAGCAACTGCTCTGGAGACAGATAGACAAAACCTTGCCGCTGGTGAGCCTGCTGGAGCAGGCGTTGACGTTGGTGGGGTTTTAATCCCCCCTGTAAATGCCAGACAGGCACCTGACGCAGGGCCAACTGGGCCACCTGATCTTGCATCAGGGCAATCAAAGGGGAGACCACGAGCTTAATACCGGGACACAGTAAGCCCCCCAGCTGAAAACACAGGGATTTTCCCTCACCCGTGGGCAAAAGCGCAAGCACATCACGGCCCTGGGCAATGGCTTGCACCACGCCCGGTTGCTCTCCCCGCAACGCAAACCGAGGTCCCCAGTACTGATGCAAGAGGCGCTGTTGCGCCAACACGAAAGATTCTGACATAACTCTATTATAATAAAGGCAATCCACATGTTTAAATGAGCGCTTTATGTTTTATTCTCCCGCTGGTTTTGTTCGCCTGCTATCCACGAGCCTCTGTCTCGGTCTTATTTCTCCCCTGCTGAACCCTGTTTTTTCAGGGTTACCTGTGGCCCATGCCCAAACCTCAACCCAGGCCCAGACTTTGCAAAAAAAGCGGGTGGTGGTCATGCCCTTTCACAATCTGTCACAAAACCCGGCAGACGACTGGATGGGCCTGAGTTTTGCGGAAAACCTGACCCAGCGTTTGGGAGCTTTGCACGAATTGACAGTGCTTGAGCGTACCCAAATTCAACAATTGCTCAAAGAGCAGAACTTTGGGCAAAGCCTGTTTAGCGCTCCCGAGCAAGCCCCTGCTCTGGGGCAGATGTTGGGCGCTCAATTGATGTTGATTGGTACCTACCAGCTTCAGGGCGAAAAACTTCTGGTGCAGGCGCGCTTTGTGGAAGTGGAAACCGGCCAGGTGGATCGGGTCTTACGCTATGAAGTACAAGGTCAGAAAAAAGACCTTTACGCCTTACAGAGCCAACTGGCCACCTATTTTGCCGAGCAATTTGCTCGCAACCGTTCAGAGGCCGAAAAAAACGCCTTGCAACAGGCCGAGGCTTTAACCCAGAATCCGGAGGCCCAGGGCGCTTTCCTGACCGCCCAGGAGGAGCTTGTCAATAACCCCCAGCAGGCGATCAGGCTTTTAGAAAAAGCCCTTTCCCTGGATCCTGACTACGTTTTACCTTATGCAGAGCTGGCCAAAATATGGTCCAGTGAGCACATCTTTAGCGAAAAATATGGGAAAGGCTGGGTTTTTCCTGCAAAGCCACTGGCGGCTCAAGAACTGCTTCAACGGGCACAAACAGCCCTGGCCCAGGCCAAACGCCTCAACCCCGAGCATCTCCAAACCCAAAGCGCAGCCATTTATACGAGCTATGCCGCAGGGAACAAACCCCAGGCCTTAGATCTCATCAAAAAAATTCCCGTTGAGCCGAATACAGCAGCAGCCGTTTTTGAGCTATTTACTTTTATTTACTTCGACTTTGAGGGGCCTCAAAGTGTGGGGGCTTACCGCGAAATCGAAGCCTGGGCCAACACCCTTTTGCAACAACAGCCCGCAGAAGCCGCCCAACGTGAAATCACCCTGTCTTTAATTGAAATGTCTAACGGCCTGGATTTATCCGCCACCGAACTTCAAACGCTCGAAAAGAGGGTGCAGCATTTGCAGCAGAGCTCGCCGCAGGATCTCGGTCTCGTGATGACGCTGTTGGATCTGCAAAAACGCCAGGGCAAGACAGATGCTGCAGAACACAGCTTCCAACGGGCCATGGCCTTAAGTCAGCATAACGGTTTGGCCAAAATGACGCTGGCCAATTTAGCCGCTGACAATGAAGATTACGCCACGCAACTCAGGCTCTCCGAAGAAGCAATTGCACTCGGCTTTCAGCACCCCAGTATTTACCTCAGTTTGAGCGCGGCCCATCTTCAACTGGGGCATCGCGAAAAAGCCCAGGCCATTCTGCATCAACAGATTCAAACGATTCCCCACCATACCGATGCCCTGTCATTGCTTAGCAATATCGAAACGTCACCCTGGTTGGTGGAACAACTCAAAAAAAGCTTGCACCATGCGGAGCAACAACACATTTACCCATCACCCTCAGGCACTCCCCTGAACCTTCGCTTAATATTGGCGCGTCAGTACAAAGGATTAAACCAATGGGAAAAAGCCCAAAGCACCTTAATGGAGGCTTTAAACCAGCCTGGCACATCCAATAGCGAGCGGGCTCAGGTGTACGAACTACTCAGCCACCTCTATTTCACGTCTCCCTACGAGAGCTCCAGCCCTCAGCGGGTGGACGCTTTAAAAAAGGCCCTTTCTCTGAGTGCAGACGCGTCCACAAAGGTGCGTCTTCATCAGTCCCTGGCGGATGAGTATCAAATTTACCAGAACAAACCCGAACAGGCACGAGCCGAGCTTGAAACCGCTCTCTTGCTGGCAGATGCCCAAGAAGCCGTAGAGATTAAATTGGCCCTGGCGCGTCTATGGGAATCTCAAGAAGACCATGCCCAGGCACAGCGTCTTCTCGACGAGTTATTGGCTTTACCTCAACATCCTGCCAAAAGTTATTATGTACAGAGCACCGTTTGGGCCGCACAAGGAAACTACACCAAAGCCGCCGAATTTATGGCAACTTTCTTACAAAAGGACACCTGGGCAGCCCAGCAGCCGTTTTATCAAAACCTCTACAAAAGTTACCTGTTAGAAACGCGCCTACAGGCAGAGATTCGCGATCACGGTAAGGCACAGCACCAGACCCTCAACGATCTGGCTGTGACCTATATGGGCATGCAAGATTGGGAAAGTGCCATTCATTTGCTCCAGTCCTTAATCAAAAAAGATCCCCAAAACGCCACGTTTCACTATAATTTGGGCTCTGCCTATCTGGGTCAACACCAATGGACAGAAGCGATGGCAGCTCTGCGCCAGGCCGTGCAACACCAAAAAAACTATCCCGCCGCCTGGTTTAACCTCGCCTTTGCCCAATTGCAAGCGGGCCAGCCCGATGAAGCGCGTCAGAGCGTCATTCAACTCAAATTGCTCCAGCCCGACTACCCTGGCTTGGATGCCTTAACCCAACAACTGCTGTCAAAAGGAAATCCATCATGAACCCGCTGCGCATTGCCCTGGTGGCTCACGACCATTGTAAAGCCGATTTATTGACCTGGGCCCAGAAGCACCAGGCGGCTTTGCTGCCCCACCAGCTGATTTGCACGGGTACTACGGGTAAGTTACTGCAACAGCATTTGGGTACCACAGCCCAAATCGAGTGTTTAAAATCGGGGCCTCTGGGCGGCGATCAACAAATGGGCGCCCGCATTGCCGAAGGCGATATTGATTTAATTGTGTTTCTCTGGGATCCCATGCGGGCTCAGCCCCATGATGTGGATGTAAAAGCCCTGTTGCGCCTGGCGGTGGTGTATAACATTCCCACCGCCTGCAATATCGCCACCGCAGATTTTTTGCTGCAATCCACCTGTTTTGGCCGTTACGTGCGCGAAACCCGTGATTACACCGCCTACTTGCAACGCGAAGCCTTAATTAGAGATTAATATTCAGCCCCACAATGGGCTGTACCGTCCAGGTGGGCTCACCGGTCCCTGAAAAATAAGCGCCCCCCTGGAGGCCCAGGGTGGAATAGGTATTGTTACCCACAGGAATATGAATACCTACATTACCCAAAACGCCCTGATATCCTTGTGAAACACCATCTCGAATGCCCATGCGGTACAGGGGAGCATACCGCAAGCCGTAATCAAAAAGAAAGCCACCCCCCAGCCGATGATAATAGCCCAACCCCGCCGAAGCGCCCACATAGATCGCCTGGAAGTCAAGGGGAGCAAAGGTCTGAGCACTGACCCCCAAATTCAGATGAGGCAAGACGGGCTGTAGCGCAGGCAATTGTCCGATGGGAAATTGATTACTCAGGGTTAATCCCACATTTGAAGAAGCGCCCTGGCCAAAGAGAACCGGCGCACTGGCACTCACCTGCCACCCCTGTAAGGCCGGGTGCCGAGAAGATACATTGATCTGAGCCGCCACAGGGAACTGAATAACGGCAAAACACCCCAGGCCCGCCATTAGCTTAAGGAAAAAATCACTTCTTGTTAAGAGACGCATGTCATGACACCTTCTTTATCGTGGTTTTGGGAATCAGCAGCCCAGTTCAAATCAGCAGCCAACCACGCCTCCACAAAACGTGGACGCTGAGAAAAATCCGTGTGCACTTCGGTGCGGCACCACACGGGAGGCTGAAAACAAGCCTGGGTTTGAGGGCCCAGCGCACTGTGAATTTCGAAAAAAGCCCGCGCACCCGGTCTGAGAAAGCGGGGGGCTTCGGCAGCAAAGTGCCGATAAAAATACAAAGGGTCTGGATCTTGAGGCACCAGGGCATGAGTGGGCTCATGGTCTCTCACCTCTGGTTCCAGGCCAGCCAGTTCTTCAGGGGGAATATAAGGGGGATTAGACACCAGCACATCGAAAGAAGCTTTCAGGCCATCTTCCAGCGCAAAAAGTCCATCTCCCTGTCGAAAATGAAGCTGCGCACTCACACGCTGGGCGTTTAAGCGTGCCACCTGAAGCGCATCAAAGGACAGATCACTCGCCCAGACCTCCAGTGAGGGGCATTCAGTTTTCAGGGCCAAAGCAATTGCCCCGCTGCCTGTACCCACATCTAACACCCGCAACGGGCTATGCACATTACGCGGCAAGGTGTGGATATAGGCCAACACCCGCTCCACCAACTCTTCGGTTTCGGGGCGGGGAATTAACACGTGGGCATTGACCACCAATTCCAGGTGTCGAAAAGCCTGGGTACCTAAAATATGCTGCAAAGGCTCTCGTTGCTGGCGCCGCCGCAAGGCCTCGGTCAAAAATTGATACTGCACTTCACTGAGAGGCTTGTGGGGTTGCCAGCGGCGATCCTGGGGGCTAAACCCCACATGTTGAAACAGCCAGCGGGCCTCAGTTTGTGCCTCATTACTGAATTTCTCCAAAGCCAGCGTTATGGCCTGCCAGACCGCGTCCAGGTGCTCTGGGAGTTTTTCGATCTGTTCAGTCACGAAAAAAATAATCCTGAAGCGCGGCCACAATTTGTGCCGCTGCGGTACCATCGCCATAGGGATTGATCGCACGACGCATCTGCTCATAGGCGGCGGTATCTTGCAAGAGATGTAAGGTAGCGTCCACAATGGAGGAGACTTCGGTACCCACCAGACGGGCTGTTCCAGCGGTCACCCCTTCGGGGCGTTCTGTGGTCTCACGCATGACCAGCACAGGTTTTCCCAGTGCAGGGGCCTCTTCCTGCAGCCCCCCCGAATCCGTTAGCACCAAACGGCTGCGACGCATGGTATCCATTAAATGCACATAGTCCAAAGGTTCTACCAGATGAATACGGGGATGGGCATCGAGAGCGGGATAGACAATATCCCGAACCACGGGATTCTTATGCACCGGAAAGATAATCTGCAAGTCGTCCTGGGCCTCACAGAGACGCAGCAAGGCCTGACAAATCTGTTGTAACGGCTCTCCCCAGTTTTCACGACGGTGGGCCGTTACCAAAATCAGGGGAGCTTCTTCGGCAATGCCCAGAGACGCCGGATAATTGACTTCAGGGAAGCGTTCATGGGTCTGTAATAGGGCGTCAATAACCGTGTTGCCCGTCATAAAAATATGGCTTGCAGGCACTCCTTCTCGCAACAAAGAAGCCTCAGCCAAAGGGGTAGGTGCAAAATGCAGGGCCGCCAATTGTCCCGTCACCCGACGGTTAATCTCTTCAGGAAAGGGGTCATAAAACTGATCTGTACGCAGGCCAGCTTCTACGTGTCCCACAGGTATTTTTAAATAGCTGGCCGCCAAAGCCGTCATCATAACGGTGGTGGTATCCCCCTGCACCAGCACCATATCAGGGGCCTCTGCTTCCAGAAGCGGCGAAATATGCTCCATGAGGCGCGCCGCCAGACCGGCCAGGGTCTGACGATCTTGCATGAGATTAAGATCTTGATGCGGTGTGATCTCAAAGGTTTTTAAAAACATATCTACCATTTCTCGGTGCTGAGCGGTGTTCAAGGTCACCAGCTCAAAAGGGCTGTTTTCAAGGGCTTTAATCACAGGGTACATTTTAACAATTTCAGGGCGGGTGCCAAAGACCACCATAATTTTAGGCTTTTTTTGCTGTGGCGCAGACATATTGTGTTCCTTTTACAATGACTTCATACAGAATACCGCAAAGGCTTTGTGTTAATCTATTTCTTATGACTACACCTACACGGAATAATTTTTGGATTTTTTTAGTGGGCGGATTTCTGGAGCTCACAGTGGGCCTCGGCGTCAGCCTGTTTATAGGTCTGACCCAATCAAAAATGCTGGGGCTTGTACTCGCCACGGGCTTCTTTTTAACCGCCAATTTTATGTTTTATATGGCGTACCAACGGCGGTAAAGCATGTTTGCATCGTTTTATCGCCATCTGGCAAACACCCCGGCCCTGCATGAGCTTTTGGCTCACTTGCCCGCCCAGTTGCAAGCCTGGGAGCGCAAGGTCCAGGCCGAGAGCCATAAGAACCCTTTACGGCTTTTACAGCATCTGCCGCAGGTACAGCCCAAACACGTCGACTTAGGAGCTACCGTTAGCATAGGTCAGGCAAAAGACCTGAGCCCCGATGAACACAAACGTTTGGAACAGCTCTTGCTGCAAATGAAGCCCTGGCGCAAAGGACCCTACCGCCTCTTTGATCTCTTCATTGATACCGAATGGCGCTCAGACTGGAAATGGGAACGCGTCAAGCCCCATATTCAGCCGTTAAACCATCGCCATGTACTGGACGTGGGCTGTGGCAGTGGATACCACCTGTGGCGTATGCGAGAAGCCGGTGCGACCTCGGTAATCGGTATTGACCCCTTTGATCTGTTTGTGTTTCAATTTATGGCCCTTCACCATTTTCACCCTGACCCTGCGGTGCACTGTCTGCCGTTGGGCATTGAACACCTGCCCGCAGCGCCCTGTTTTGACACGGTGTTTTCGATGGGGGTGCTGTATCACCGCAAAAGCCCCATTGATTTCTTAAGCCAGCTGCGTCAATGCTTACAACCCCAGGGAGAATTGGTACTGGAAACCCTGGTGGTACCCGGAGACGAAAACGTCGTATGGGTCCCCGAGGATCGCTATGCGCGCATGCGCAATGTCTGGTTTTTGCCTTCTGTCGCCGCGCTGACCCGCTGGATGCAACGGGTGGGCTTTGAAGCGATACGTTGTGTCGATCTGAATCGCACCACCCTGCAGGAACAACGGCGCACGCCCTGGATGGATTACGAATCGCTCGCTGAATGTCTGGACCCGGAAAACCCGGAACGCACTGTCGAAGGCTACCCGGCTCCTTTACGGGCCACCCTGATTGCCCAACGAGGAAAAAAACCATGAAGAAAAAAACAACCCCTATTACCGCCCTCAACGTGGGAACCGAGATTGCCCTGCAACAAGAAACCTGGAGTTTTGCAGACGCTATTGATCACTTTGACAAACATATTTTACAGTCGGTACCCAATTGCCAGCAGCAGCGTGAATACATCGCTTCATTGTCGCGCTTTTTTCTTCATGCCCAGGCCACGGTATACGAAATTGGGGTTTCCACAGGCGGACTGGCAGAAGTGGTACTGCAACGCACCCCCGAACGGAAAAAGCTACAATATATCGGCCTGGACGTAGAGCCCAGTATGGTGAAAAAGGCCAAGCACCGCCTTAAACACGACCCGCGCTTTCAAGCGTTTTGCGCCAATGCCGCAGAATACGACTTCAAACAGCCCACGCTGGTGATTTCGTATTACACCCTACAATTCGTTCCCCTGCCTGAGCGGCAGCGCCTCCTGAAGCGTATCTTTAACGCGCTTGAGCCCGGTGGCGCATTGATTCTCTATGAAAAAACCGTCGGCGAAGACGCCCAGGTTCAGGATATGCTCACCCAGTTGTATTTTGACTTTAAGTCAGCACAGGGCTTAAGCGCAGACAGCATTCTCAACAAGGCTGTAGCCCTGCGCGGGGTGTCCATGCCGCTTTCACTCAGTGCCAATCAAAAACTCTTAAAAGAGACGGGATTCCAAACCGTTGAAATGATTTACCGCGCTTTTTGCTTTGCGGGTTACCTGGCTGTTAAAGGCACAGCCTAAATATTTTTTTATGCAAGCTTAAACTTGTTTTAGCACAAGAAAGTCTGTTTTTTCGCGATAATAAAGATATGAGCAATCTGAGTACCCAATACAACCACTTTACTCGACTGAGTCAAGCCCCCGCGGCACCTCAATTGCATGCCATTGAAACCCTTCAACAGCCGTCAGAGGCAGCCCCAGGAACCGCTACCCCCGACAAAAAAAAAGAAGCTGAAGAAATCAACAAGGTCAAATCGGGTACTCACAAAGCCCTGAGCAGTGGCATTGCGGGTGAGGGCGGTAAAGCCATTAACAATACCGTACTCAACGTCGAAAAAGTCGCTCGCCTGGCCGACGGTGACGTCAATGCCATCAACATCAAAGCTGCTGTAGACCTGGGTGAGCAGGTCACCCGCGGCAAAATCCAGGAAGCCCTCGGCACCGTGGCCACTCCTCTGGGAGCCGTGGTATCCGCCGAACTCATGGCCACCCGCATTAACGAAACGGTCAAAGACCCCAACGCCGACAATGTAAAGCTTCTGCTCAAAACCGGCGAAGGCGCTGCCCGAAACTTTTCACAGCTCAGCAAATTTTTAGTTTCCAATAGTGACAAACTGGTCAGCGTGGTGGGCAAATACAGCGACAACGCCGCAAATCTTCTGGCCAAAGGCTTAGGGTCCTCAACGGTGGGCGTGGTCAAAACCAGCCTGACCGGAACGCAACGGGTCTTAGGCCACGTGGGCACTGCGCTAAATGTGGGTGTGGCGGGGTTAGACCTGTACATTGCAGGTAGAGACATCAAAACCTACTGGGAAGACCCCAGCGGCAAAAACCTGGGTAAAATGGGCATTGGGGTCGTCACTGCCGCAGCCTCTGTGTTGGCCGCCTCTAAAATCCCGGGTATCAGCAGCAAAGCCGCCATTGTAGCCACCCTCGGCGATGTGGCTAAACTCAGCATAGACGTGGACTGGATCTCGGTTTACCACGGTGCCAAAGAAAAAACCACCGAGGTGGTCAGCAACCAATACAGCAAACTCAAAGAGGAGGTGGTGGGCATCCCCAACCCCACCATTCGCCGTATTCAAGCCAATGCCCAAAATGCAACGGCTATCGGTAGCGTATCGGCTACCCTGGGGCAAACCCCCGCTATCGGAAGATAATCCATACCAAAGACATCTTGCATTACGCTTGTTGTTTTGGCGCAGTAGTGCCACAATAAAAAGATGACACATACAGATACACCCTCCCCTACCTTAACCCCTAAAAAAGTCGGTTTTGTAAGCCTGGGCTGCCCCAAAGCTCTGGTAGACAGCGAGCGCATTCTCACCCGCTTACGCTCCGAAGGCTACGAAATTGCCCCCACCTATGAAGATGCAGACACCGTGGTGGTCAACACCTGTGGCTTTATTTCTCCAGCCGTTGAAGAATCTCTTGATGCCATTGGTGAAGCCTTAGACGCCACCGGTCGCGTCATTGTCACCGGCTGCCTGGGAGAACGCCCCGAGACCATTCAAGAGCGACATCCAAAAGTTCATACCATTACCGGCTCTGAAGACGTAGACGGCGTCATGAACGCGATTCATGAATTGCTGCCCCCTGATAAAAACCCCCACACCGCCCTGATGCCCCATTCAGAAATTGACGTGAAGCTAACGCCACGCCATTACAGCTATTTAAAAATTGCCGAAGGCTGTAACCACACCTGCAGCTTCTGCATTATTCCCAAGCTGCGCGGCAAACAGGTTTCTCGGGATACCCGTGATATTTTAAGCGAAGCCTGGCGACTGGTGGCCACGGGCACCAAAGAATTGTTGGTGATCGCGCAGGACACGAGCGCCTACGGCGTGGACCTGCGTCATCGTTCCAGTACTTTCCGCGAAGAAGAAATTGCTGCACGCCTGCCCGAATTGGTACGTAAACTCGGTGAAACCGGTGCCTGGGTGCGTCTCCATTATATTTACCCTTATCCCTTTGTGGACGAAATTGTCAAATTGATGGCCGAAGGTCTGGTACTGCCGTATCTCGACGTTCCTTTTCAACACGCCAGTCCAGCAGTGCTCAAGCGCATGCGTCGACCCGGCCCCACCCAACAACTGGAAGCCGTCAAGCGCTGGCGAGCCATTTGCCCTGAAATCGTGTTGCGATCTACCTTTATTGTGGGTTTTCCTGGAGAAACCGAAGCCGATTTTCAAATGCTGCTGGACTTTATTCAAGAAGCCCAATTGGATCGTGTGGGATGTTTTCCGTATTCAGAAGTGGAAGAGGCAGACGCCACCCACTTTGCAGATCTTGTTCCAGAAGCCGTTAAACAAGACCGCTATGAGCGCTTTATGGCACTGCAACAGTCCATTTCAGAGGCCAAGCTTCAGGCCCGTGTGGGACAGGTACTTGAAGTCATTATTGACGACTACAACGAAGAACCCGGTCAACTGATTGGTCGCAGCAAAGCCGATGCACCAGGTATTGATGGCAACGTATACTGTGTTCACGGCGAACTGGCCGAAAGCCCCGAAGCCCAGGGCCTTGCCGCAGGGAGTATTAAAATTGGCGATGTGGTCAAAGTCTTGATTGAAGCCGCAGATGAATACGATTTATTTGGGGAGGTCATTGAAGTGTTGCCCTGGCAGCCCAGCGTGCCCCAGATTCAAAAACGCTCGATTCACCACCCCACAGCCCCACGTGCCTCTTAAGACAAACATTTTTATGTTTTTTAAATCCAAAAGATAGCCCTTTTTTAAGAGCGATCTTTTATACTGAACGGGTTCTTCTTATCAAGGAAGTACACAAGGTATACAAGGAGAAGTTTTATGAAGAATATTTTAACCGCTATTGCCCTTTGCTTATCAACCGCAGCCCTGGTGGCCTGTACAGCCACTGCTTCAGGCTCCATCAACGCCAACGATGGTTCTGCTGCAAACCCAAGTCCTACCCCCACCCCCAGCAGCGGTGTAAGTGTAGACATTAACGGTTCTGTGAGCGCCAACTAAGCTATAGAGACAACCGACGAGCCCCCTGTATTTTCTTACAGGGGGCTTTTCATTTACCTGTTAAGCCACCAGGAAAGATTTACAGCAAAAAGCCAGCCTGTTAAAAAGGCTGGCTTTTTGCTGCGGCAGATGTCGAAGACTTAGGTGCGCACGGCTCGAGAAATCAGGGACACGGCGAAAAGCACCAGGAAGACGAAAAACAGGATTTTGGCGATCCCGGCCGCTGCACCAGCGATGCCTCCAAAACCGAAAACGGCGGCGAGTAAAGCGATGATTAAAAATGTTAAGCTCCATCCAAGCATAGTACGAAATTCCTTTCTGTTTCTTTCATGAATTCAGTATCTAAGAAACCAGATGTATTTCGCATCAAAGACAGATCAAAAGAATATATAAACCCACTAACGTTGGTAAAAGTCTTTCAAAGCCTGCTCAATATCAGGTCGACGTGCGTAACCGAGTTCCACCAACACCAGGCCAAGCTTTTTACCCTGATAAGCCGGTGTTTCAAGCAGAGACATGGCATGAGAGAGCTGCCATTGTTGTATCGTTCCCGCCCGCACCAGGACTTCGCCCAAAGAAAGCTGACGGGGGGATTGGGAAGCTTCATTTAAAATGCGCGCTAAGTCTTGAGGGTCAAGATAACCCAGTGTCACTAAAATTTCACCCAGCGGTTTATGCAGAATCCGAGGCAAACGCTGCTGATAATCTAAAGCATCTTGCAGTTCTTCTTCTGAAATAAGGCCCTGTCGCACCAGACGTCTGCCCAGGGGTTCTGGGAGTTCTTCTTGAGCTGGTTCAGGGTGCTTACTCTGAGGGACTGTTGAAGGGAAACCGTTCTCATGGGTATGCTGGTTAAGGTAGTACTGCGTTAAAGCAGACTCAATCATTTCACGGGTGGTATAACCCATCTCCAGCAGCATGGTTCCCGTTCGTTTATCGGCATTTTGACCCTGACGCGCTTTTAAGGCCTCGGCAAGTTGCTCTTCTTTAACCATGCCTTCTTTGACAAGGATTTGAATCAAAACATCTTCGGGAGGCGGTTCTTTCCCCAACGCTTCATTGATCTGAGCCTGGGTCACATACTCCATGGCCACCAACACCTCAGCCAGGGTCATGGTTTGACTGCTTGGCAAACGGCATTGATACTGAATCGCCGTGGTGAGCTGTTCTGGAGTAATAAGACCTTTTTCTAAGAGAATTTTATCTAAAGAAAGTGACTTATCCAAAAGTTTATTTTCCTGCGTGCATTGTGCCAATCACTTTAACATACTTACCGCTGTTGTTCCAGCAGGGCTGCTTGCAATTGATCTTTTGTAACATAATCCATGGCCAATAAAATATCTCCCAGTAAAATCCGTTTTTCAGCAGGTGCGCTGTGTTGCACACACAAGGCATACGCAAGTTGCCACTCTTCAATGACACCCATGTCCACCAAAACTTGCCCCAGAGGACGGCGTTGAAAACGTCCCTGAGCAGCAAGCACCTCCTGGAGTTGGGCCTCTGTTAAATGCCCCTGCATGACCAGAATATCTCCGAGCGGCGTATATTCATGGCCCAGTTCTTTTTGCTTCAACAAAGCCGCATCCAATTGCTCTTGAGAAATATACTCGCGTTCTAGCAACAGTTGGCCCAGGGGACGATGCGTGGGGTGCGCCACCTCTGCGATGGGTTTGGCGACCGAAACAGGCGTGCTTTGAGAGACAGACGTCGGCTCCGCATCCTGATAATGACTAACCAGCGCAGCCTCAATCTTTTCACGGGTGGTGTATCCCATGGCCACAAGAATCTCACCCAATTTTTGACTGGCATGGGCAGGGGTAAACTGTAAGCGCAAAGCATGGGCCAGCTGCCATTCCTGGATAACCCCCGCCTGCAGAAGCACGTCACCCACACGGGGTTTGGGTACCTGTTGCGTCCGCGCCTGTTGGCGTTTTTCTTCAGCCAGCATATCCTGGAGTAAATCCGTAGAGATATAGCCCATCTCCACTAAAATTTCACCCAACGGTTTATGCATCACATGCGGCAAACGCTCCTGATAATCCAGGGCATCCTGAAGCTCGGATTCAGTCAAGTGTCCGGCGGCAATTAACTTGCGACCCAAAGGCAAATGCACGCGAGACTCAGCCTGCTGAAGTGGCACCTGGGACATGTCGGGCGTCAGGCGCGGCCCAGCCTCTAATCCTCCCGAAAAATACGGTGAAGACGTTCCTGGCTCATGCGGTTCTTCTTCAGGGTTTTGCGTCACAGCTGGCATGTCTTCCGCAAGTGGTGAGGCGCCCGCATCATTCTCAACATGGGCAAAAGCCTGAGCTAAACGGGATTTTAAACCGGAGTCCTCTTTAGCGTTGAGTGACTTTAGCGTCCGGCTTTGCTGAATTTGGTGCTGCGAAATCGCTTGCTCAATGCCCTGCCTGGTGGCAAAGCCCATATCTACAAGGACTTCAGCCACATGCTCACGCGAGAAAGAATCCAGCACGGCCAGCGCCTGGGTCAACTGTTCGGGCGAAACAAGGCCTTGCTCCAAAAGAATCTGGCTAATGGGGTCCTTGCTGGCATAGTATTGGTTTCCCAGCATTGAGACCAGCTGCTCTTCAGTCATGTACTCAAATTCCAGTACAATGTCTGTAAAGCTCATGTACTGTCCAGGGGGTAAGCGACACTGGTACTCTAAAATACCTGTGACCTGACTTTGAGATAACACTCCCTTGTCAATCAAGGTACGGGCTAAACTTTGATGTTCCGGCGGCTTATCATCCATGACTCAGCTCCTTCGTTCTTAAATTTTAGCATGACCCTTTTCAAACCATGAAAAGCCTGATGCTCCTCTTTGGGCAAGTGCTGGCGATTGCCCTTGGCCTGGGCAGTTTCTTTTTGTGTATTGCATACCTAAGCCCTGCTTCCTGGCATTTCCCACTTCCCTGGGAAACACGTTACGTGGTTTTACTTTACTTAAGTCTTTTCTTATTGATCAAGTCTTATCGTAAAAGTCATCGCTTCCCCATCGGTCCTGGCCCCCTGCGATCTGTGGGCATGGGTTTTTTAGCAAGCACACTGATTCTAAGCGTCTGCTGGAGTATCGGGGTTTTAACCCATGCCCTAACCTGGGAATACAAAAGTCTTCCCCTGCTTCAACTTTTTCATATTCTGGGACTCGCCTTTGCCATTGCCTGGTTTGAAGAAGCCTTATTTCGGGGGCTGGTTTTTCATCTCTTACGCAAGACCCCCTACTCGCTTCTTCATGCCATGATCTTACAGAGCTTTATTTTTGCTTTGCTCCACCAATTGAATAGCCAGTGGAGCCTTTCGATGCGCGTGGGCTCAGGGGTAGGCCTTTTTCTCTGTGCCCTGATTTTAACCCAGGTGCGGGTCATGAGCGACCACCTGGGCTGGAGTATTGGCTTACACGGGGGATGGATTTTCTTGTGTCAGTGGGCTGCCTATAGTGGTGCCCTTACCCATCAAACCACCGGTGGATACTGGCAAAGGCTCAGCTTTCAAGAGGTCAATCCTGTGAGCGGAATTGTGGGTATTCTACTGCTGACAGGTGTTAGTTATGTCATAATGAGTGCAAATCGTACACAAGAAATGAAGGTGTACAAGTGAAAGGTAAATACGAATGGAAGTTCAAGTTCTCTCTAAATCTCTCGATACCATCGAGACCGAACTCCTGGTTCTCACCGTCTTTGAAGATCAACTCGACAAGCTCGACTACTGCAAGGTTATCGACGAAAAACTGGGAGGTAAGCTCTCTCGCATTATTGAATCCGGTGAAGTCAAAGGCAAGTACCGTGAATTCACCCTCTTACACACAGAAAATATTGGTGCCAGCCGCATTCTAATCATGGGTCTGGGCAAATCAAAAGACTTCTCTCTCGATCGCATTCGCTCCATTGCGGCAAACTCTTCGCGTTATGCCCGCCGCATCAACATTCGCGAAATGGCGATTCACGACTTTATTGACTTTGATGCCGCCACCCCAGACATCGGCGAAGCGATTGTAGAAGGTATTTTATTGGGCATGTACCGCTTCAATAAATACAAAAGCACAAAAAAAGATGCCGACAACGCACAAAAACTGAACACCCTGAAAATTGCCTCTAGCTCAGAAGATCGGGTCGCCGAGTTACAAGAAGGCGCCAACAAAGGGAAAAACCTGGCGGAAAGCGCCAACTTCGCCCGTGATCTGGTGAACGAGCCAGGCAACAAAATGACCCCTGCGATTTTTGCCGATGAAGCCGTAAAGGTTGCTGAAACCCTCGAAAATGTGAGCATAAAGGTTTTAGAAAAAGCGGATATTGAAGCCGAAGGCATGGGATCTTTCCTGGCCGTCTCTCTGGGCTCTGACCTACCCCCCAAAATGGTCGTTATGGAATACAAAGGCAACCCCGGTGGAAAAACCATCGGGATCGTTGGCAAAGGCGTCACCTTTGACAGCGGTGGCTACGATCTCAAGCCTTCCAGCGGTATGTTGAGAATGTACGGCGACATGGGTGGAGCCGCTGCGACGCTGGCAGCCTTCAAAGCCATTGCGCAGCAAAAATTGCCTGTGAACGTGGTCATTGTCACGCCCTTAACGGAAAACCTTGTGAACGGCAAAGCCTTTAAACCCTCTGACATTTTAACCTCCATGTCAGGAAAAACCATCGAAGTCCTCAACACCGATGCCGAAGGTCGTTTGATTCTTTGTGACGCCATGACCTATATTCAGAAATATCACAACCCTGACGTGTTGGTGGATATTGCCACCTTAACGGGCGCTGCCATCATTGCTTTGGGCCGCACCGTATCTGCCACCCTGACCAATGACGATGAACTCTACCAACGTCTTTATGACGCCGGAGAATACTCGGGTGAACGCGTCTGGCGCTTGCCTCTGTACGATGAATTCCGCTCACAGCTCGTTTCTGACGTGGCAGACATTGAAAATGTTGGCGGACGTTCCGCAGGCACCATCACCGCAGCCATGTTTTTAAAAGATTTTGTGGATGAAGATCGTCCCTGGATTCACATTGACATTGCTGGCACCTCCATGATGGAAGAAGAAATTGCCCGCTACGTGAAAAACCCCTATCTGCCCAAAGAGGGGGGAACCGGTACCGGAACCCGTCTCTTGTACCACTTTGTTGAAAGCTTTACCGAAGACCATTAAGACCGTGTTCGGTTTGTAATCCAAGCAGCAGGTGCCTCAGAAAGAGTGCACCTGCTTCTGTTTAGAAAGCCTGTATGTCATACCCCCACGTTAGCCCTTTGGCACTGTTTAGCCTATTGGCCATGCTTTTTTTGGCCGCCATTGACACCACCATCCTTACCACGGCCATGCCGCTCATTGTCAAGCGCCTGGGGCAACCCGCCCTTTACCATTGGGTATTTACGGCCTTTATGTTGGCCTCAACCCTTTCGCTTCCCTTCTATGGCAAATTTGCCGATGATATCGGCATTAAGCGTTGTATGACCGTCGCGGGTTCTGTTTTTATTGTGGGGTCTGCCTTATGCATGCTGGCTAGCGACATGCCCTTTCTGGTCTTTGCACGGGCCATTCAGGGATTGGGAGCCGGAGGCATTCAAGGGTTAACCATGATTGCCTTTGGCGCCTTGTTTCCTCCTGAGGAACGCGGCGCCAAACAAAGTTTAATCAGCGTGGTGTGGGGCGTGTCAAGTCTTGCGGGCCCTGCCACAGGGGGTTATTTGGTGCAACAGCTTTCCTGGCGATGGATTTTTGGTCTTACGGTGGCCATCGGCATCATCGCGCTGGGAATATTCAGTTTTAGCTTTCCGCAATCCCACGCTGAAGCAAGTACACCGCCCCCACGCAAAGCCTTTGATATGCCCAGCATTTTTTTATTAATGACCGGGCTGAGCGCTTTTATTTTATTGGGCGGTACCCATCAGTGGGTTTATCAGGTCATCGGTTACAGTCTGGTGGGCCTGTTATTCTGGGGTTTCCTACGCCGCCAACAGCGCGCCAGCACGCCACTCATTCCGCTCAGTTTATTTCAAGAGCCGATTTATTGTCTGGCCTGCCTGATTACCTTTAGCTCTGTTTTTGTGGGCTTTGCGGCCTTGACCTATATTCCCATGTACCTTCAAGATGTGCGTCACTTCAGTCCCGACGAAGCGGGCGTCTATATGACCCCCATGATGCTGGCCTGGCCCCTGGCTTCGGCCACCGCTGGCTTTTTGTTAAACCGTCTGGGGCTACGCTGGCCCGTGGTGATGGGCACCTGTCTCTGCGGCTTGAGCATGGTGGCCTGGTCCGGTATGGCAGCGGGTATGATTCCGCAAACCTCAAGCGCGCTGTTGTTCTGGTGCCTATTGTTTGGCCTGGGGATGGGAGGATTAACCTCTTCGCTCATGGTCACGGCCCAAACCCTGGTACGCCCCCAGCAGTTAGGCGTGGCTTCTTCAACCCTGGTATTGCTGCGCAGTATTGGAACCACCCTGGGCATTAGCTTAATGGGCAATTTACAAGTGCTGGCCACGCCCCTCGTGGGCCTGTCTCAGGCCATGACCTGGATCTTTGTCGTCCTGGTGTATTTTGCCCTGGCAAACATGTTAGCAGCGACCCAGATGCCGAATATGTCACCCAAGCAGTTGAGCCTTCAAAAACAGCCTACACAAGCAACTTAACGCTCAGGGTCGGGGAGTGTGGACGGTGTCTACACCCGGTTGGTGGGTATACCGTTCGTTGATAAAACGGGATAAGGCCTGGGCAGCTTCATCATAGGTGTAACCGTAACGCTCTTGAATGCGTCCAATGAGAACCTCTCGGCGTCCGTCCACCCGCGCATAATCATCATCGGTGAGTTTCCCAAAAGCACGCAAGATTTCACCCTTCCATTGGTGCCAAATTCCGTTAATTTCCTGGTTCACATCTTTTTCAGCCATGATTCACTCCTCTTTAATGTTCGTTATCGTTCTCTCTATGGGTACCGTAGCGAATCGTCTTCAAAAAAAGCGCAAAAGCGCTATCAAAAAACACTTAAAATATTTTGTTATTTTCTTGTTACACTGAAGGGAATATGTTGCGCTATATTCAATTTTACGCCAATCAAATGACGGGCCTTCGCACACGGGAGTGGCCCTTGTTTCTTCGTTTATTTCAGCATATTTTTCTGATTTTGTGTTTGATTATTCTGTTGCGCAGCGTCAATAACGGCTTGCTTTTGAGTACCTACTCTCCCCGTGTCTACCCCTGGTACTTCATGGCTGAGGCCCTGCTGAGCTTTTGTTTATCGTTGGTGTATACCCGCTGGGCAAAACCCAGCTGGTCTCTGGCCCAACAGCAAAGCCTGGTCCTCAGTGTATTTGCCGCCAGCATTATTTTCAGCCGCCTGGGCATTTTCGTCGGGATACGCTGGGTACATTTTGCCCTCCCGGTGATCTGTGACGCGCTAAGCGCTATCTTGCTTTTGCAGAGCTGGAGTTTGTTTTCAAATCTTGTGACGGGACGACAAGCCAAGCGCTTCTTTCCGTTATTGGGTCTGGGGGGCACCGCAGGCTCCATTCTTGGCGGCTGGCTTTCGGCGCAGGCGGCCGGTTGGGTCGGCACCCCCAACACGCTGTTTTTCGCTTTGCTGATGATGAGCGCCATCGCTTATACCCTTCGTCATATTGGTCAGTTGCCCACTGTGGCACCGATCAATGCAGACCTCCCCGAGATGGCTGCCCCCACCGAAGCCCGCCGCCATCTCAAAGACGCCCTGGCCCCCCTGTTTAAGCACCCGCTTTTGCTTTATGTGCTGGGTGTCTTGCTGACGGTACGCATTACCTCGACGCTCATGGACTACCAAATGCAACTGCAGGTCAAGGCGCTAAACGACCAGGATGCCATGACCTCTTATATGGGGCAGTTTTTTGCTTTAACCAGTATTTTCACCTTAATTGTGCAACTGTTTTTAGAAAGCCGTTTTATTCAGCGTTTTGGTTTAATTTGGGGGCTGGCAAGCACCCCGCTGGCTCTGTTTATGGGCACCTTAATCTACATGATTCATCCCAGCCTGCTCAGCATTAGTGCCTTAAAATTTACCGAATCGCTCACCCGTTACTCTCCCTTCAAAACAGCCACCGAGTTGGCCTATATCCCCTTTGAACCCCGCCTACGCAATAACCTGCGTATTTTGACCAACGGTCTGCTTAGCGTGGGAACAGTCCCCATGATTAGTTTAGCTATTTTGGTTTTTGCAGAGCGCATGTCAGTTCTGATTGGTTTAAGTCTAGGCTTTGCGGGTCTGGGGGTTTACCTGAGTTTATTGGTGGCCCGCCCTTACCGAGAAAAACTCCAGGGGTCGTTAGCCCATAAGCGTCTGAGTTCCCAATACTCACCGGGTTTGACCCATGCTTTTACCCGTGAAAGCCTACAATCGTTTTTTCAAAGCTCACGGCCCGTTAAGGTGTCCTTTTTTTTAAATCACGTTCTCAAACAGCGCATTGAACTGCCCTTTTTGCCCTGGCAACACCTGCTATACAGCGAGGACGCTAGCGTTAGAGAGCTCACCTGGCGCTTACTGTATCGCTTTCCAGACCCTGAGGTGTTGACATTACTTCCAGATCTGTTAACCGAAGAGCGCGAATCTCGCGTACAAGAAGCCGCTATAAAAGCCTTACGTCGCATTGGCGATGATCGGCTCAATGCGCTCATGCTCAATTGGTTACCCCAGGTCGCCCTGCGTGTACAAGTAGAATGTTTGGTGTATTTATTTGCCTGCGGAGGCATTGAAGGCATTTTAAAAGGTGCCGAACACCTGCAGCATTGGATCCACCACCCCACACCTCGCCATCGCAGTGCCGCGGCGTATACCATGGGAGAAATCGGCATTCGCTTCTTTCGCCAGGATTATTTGAGTCTGTTGCAAGACCCTGAATTGAGCGTTCGGCGAGCCTGTCTCAGAGCCGCCCGCAAAGAGGTACCGGATAGCCTGTTACCGCTTTTGGTACGTCAATTGGCAGACGCAGACCTGGGAGTACTGGGTGCCGAAAGCTTAAAAAGTTTGAATATAGCGCAGTTAGAACCCGCTTGCCGCAGTCAACTGAGCTTCTTACGCCAGCACCCGGCCAGTCTCAAGAACCTGGTTATTTTAATGGGCAAGTTTACGGATCCCCTCGCCTTGAAACTGATGATGGATTTATTTACAGAACCCGATTTTTCGCTAAAGTACTGTATTGTGCAGCACCTGTCTCAGCTCAGACAAGAACACGATCTGGATCTCTCGCATTATTACACGCCCTTACAAACCCAGCTTTCTGAAGAAGTTTATTTTGGTTTTTTATACCTGCAAGTGCTTTACCAAATTCAAGAAAAACTAGCCCATAAACCGCGGTTCCGATTTTTGCACGCTGAAATGGAGCGGCTGTATCAACAGCGGGTGGACATGCTCTTCTTATTGCTAGGCCTGCTGTACCCTTCTTATGAAATGGAACAGGCACGCCAGAACTATCTCAGTGGCGATCCCCACTTCCGCTCCCTGAGCCTGGAGGTCTTAAACTATACCTTAGAGTCTGAATGGGTTGCCCCCATCACGACCCTTTTAGACGATATCTCGGCAGGTCAAAAAATTAGACGCGCCCATGAAAACCAGTGGAGCGAAAATATTTTAGACACGCCCTGGCAGGATCACAGTTTCATTCACAAACATTATTGGCTTGCTCAGTTAAGTCAATGGTGTTTATCTTCTCCCCAGGAGCTCACGATGTTTCCGATTATTGAACGCATGTTTGTTCTTCAACAATCTCCCTTGTTTGCCCGCTTTGGCGCTGAAGTCCTCAGCCAAATTGCTGAGCTTTGTCATCACCAACGTCACCCCGAGGGCACCCCTATTTTTCAAGAAGGAGAGCCCAGCAACGCCTTCTATTTTATTGCCAAAGGACAGGTGGATATTTATCAGCAAGGCCGCTGTATTCACACCATGAATACCTTTGAAGGCTTTGGAGAAATTGAGCTCTTAAGCGAATGCCCTCGCTTAAGCACGGTGATAACCACCACGAAAACGGAGCTTTTATGCCTGCAGTACCAGGATTTCCTGGATTTGATGGAAAGTTACCCCCAATTCTCTCTATCGCTCTTGAAAAGTCTGGCTCAACGCCTCAGCATACAAATGGGAGCGCTTTCGTCAAGCACTCCGCATTAAAACACGGTACAATTAAAGATATACACCCTCAGATACAGGACAAGGCGGCACTATGAAAAAGCAGTTATTATCTCTCAGCCTCTCTCTACTCTGGCTGGCCAGTTGTAATCCCAGCAATACACCCCCCACGCAACCTGAGCCGACAGCGCAACCCAGCGCCACGCCCACCCCCATGCAAAGCAGTTCTCCCGATACCTCCTTTCAGGGAGAAACCACACTGACCGGAAAAGTAGATCTCCCCAGCAGCGCCGTCATGGTGGAAGGGGCAAACACCACAGGGACTTTTCGTCAATCCGTACAGGTTAGCAATCAAACGTACACCCTGAGCAAGGTGCCCGTAGGGCAACGCATTCGCCTACAGGCCCAGTATCAAAACAATACCTTTGTCTTGCTGAGTGCTTTGGTCGATACCACCCTCGCCCAGCGTGACCAACAAGTTCCTGTAGACATCAATTTAGAAACCACCGCAGTGGATTTGATTTATCAGCGGGCAGCAGCGCAAAACTACAGCGCTATTGTACAAACCCCGGTGGCTGAATTCACCGCAAATGCAGCCGTCACCCCTTACCGCCAGCAGGTAACACAGGTACTTCAAGAAATATTTGCAACCCAAATTGATGCCATTCTGGTACTGGTACCCGACGCGCCGCGTCTCAAAGAGGTGATTGATCAGGTTCTGCCTGCCATTGACGCTAGCTTACGCAATCAGCCAGTGCCTTCCGTTTCTCCCAGCACGGCCCCGAGTACAACCCCCAGCAGTTCCCCCACGAGCCCGCCCAACACGGCCTTCACTCCCACCCGTTTATTGGTCAAACCCGGTGAAAACCTGACCATTGCTCAAGACACAGAACTCAAGCTCTGGGTGGCTGGTCTCAACGATCTGGGTGAACAGCAAATGCTAAACAACGCCATTTGGACCAAAACCAGCGGCCCAGATATTGGCACCATCAGCGGCAACGGAACCTTTGTACCTACGGCTCCCGGAAAAGCCACCTTTACGGCAACCTTTGGCACCCTGAGCCGTACTATCACCATTACCGTTACCGATGCGGACCTTAAAACCTTAGAAATTGTTCCCGACAGCAACTTTAGCATCAATGTGGGGCAACGTTTTGAACTTCAGGCCAAAGGCACCGATGAAAAAGGAAACACCGTCACCGTGACGCCCAACTGGGAACTTAGCAATAATTTTGTGGCCCAGGTAGATGTCAACGGCGTTTTGGTGCCCCTGCAACCCGGAATCACCGATTTAACCGCCCGTAAAGGCGATTTGTCGTCCACCATTACCCTTACCGCAGAGTCTGCTTCGGCTTTTTTTATCGAGGTGGCCCCCAATAACCCCCGGGTCTTAACCGGCAAAACCCAGCCCATTCAGGTGCTGGGCCTGGATACCGGGAGCAACTTAAGCTCTACCGCGTTTACCTTTAGCGTACAAAATAGCAACATTGGCACCTTTATTACCCAGGACACGAGTATCAATGGATTTACACCCACCGCGGTGTTTCGCGCCAATGCTCCGGGTACCACCCAGGTTACGGTCAGAGATATTATCTCAAACCAAACCACCACGTTTCCGATTACCGTCGAAAACGGCATTCCGAATATTGCGAGTATCTCTCCGGCGAATACGTCGTTAATTCCAGGACAAACGGTGACCCTGAGCGGTGAAAATTTTTCGGCAAACCCGGCAGACAACCTGGTGCTGTTTAACAGTGTGCCGGGACAGGTGATCTCGGCCTCGAATAACGTCATCGTGGCCACGGTACCCGTGGGCGCTTTCACCGGATTTGTCTCGGTGAGCACCAATGGCGTAAGAGGTAATGCCTACCCCTTCGTCATCACCCCCCAGATTACTAACTTAATTCCCGTGAGTGCCAACGAAGGGGACTTGATTACCATTACCGGCCAACATTTTTCTACCGATAACCCCGCTCATAACGCCGTGTTTTTCGGTTCAGAAAGAGCCAGTATTCCCGTAAACGTCACCAACTCAAGCTTGCAGGTGAGAGTACCCAGCAACCTGAGCAGTGAAGAACAGGTTTCTGTACGTGTAAAAGGGCAGATCAGCAACTTCAGAACCTTTGAACTGGCAGGCGCCAGCCTGCCCACCTGGAGCGAGCGCAGCGCAGCGCCGAGTTCGCGGGCCGGTGCTAAAGCGGTAGAAATCGACGGCAAAATCTACGTCATTGGCAGCAGTCAAAGCAGCAATAGCGATCGCTTAGAAATTTACGATATCAACGACGACAGTTGGACCACGGGTACCAGCTTACCCACTGAACGGAACTTAGCGGCGGTGGCTGAACTGGATGACTTCATCTATGTGATCGGGGGCAGTGGGGATGAAACCCGTTTGGATCGCTATGATCCCGACACCAATAACTGGGTCAACCTACAAAGCTCAGAAAATGGCCATGTAGGCGCCGTTGCCGAATCTTATAACGGTAAACTCTATGTCATTGGAGGACTGGGTTCGAACGGACGTATTATCGAAGAATACGATCCTGACACCAATGAGTGGGAACCGCTGCGTAATGCGCCCAGCCGCCGTTATAAAGCCGCTTCAGGCATCATCAACGGTCGCATTTATGTCATTGGCGGTGGCGAAGATGAAGCCGAAGATCGCATCGCAGCCTATGACATTGAAGAAGACGAGTGGATCACGGGTCTTACCCCCATGCCCAAACGTCTTCGGGGTGCCAGCTCAGTGGTTCTCAACGGCAAAATTTATGTCATCGGCGGTGAAGATCAAACCGGCGCAGAATCTGACAGCGTCTTTAGTTATGATCCTGGCACCGACCGCTGGCAAACCATGAAAAAATTACCCTCTCCACGCAATGGCGCAGCGGTTTCGGGCATTAGCTCACGTCTCTACGTTATTGGTGGTGAAGATGGTGGCGGCAACACCACCAATGTAAACTTCCGCGGCAGCCTCTAAACAAGACGCCGAAAGCCAGAAAGCCCTCCGTTATATTCGCGGAGGGCTTTTTTATGAGTGGGTAACATGGGATAAGGGCAAAGAATGTAAAAACTAAGGTGTGGAGGCGGTCTCAGCGTCGTTTTTTGAAGACTTCAGAGAGTCTTCCATGGGTTGCGACATTTGAGCGAGCAAGACGCCACCGACGGCCCCTGCAATGGCAGTCCCAATTTTAAGGGGCAAGCCCGCCATACCCATGGAGCTCATAATCAAATGTCCCGCTCCGCCCAGGGTGGCTCCCCCGAAGCCAGAGAAAGCACCGTTTAAGGAATCTGATAAAACATGGTCCGTCATTTGGTCAATGCTCATATCGCCTTTGGCCGTTTGAAAACCATAACTCAGTACAGAAACACCAGCGGCAACCAGAGCTCCCACGCCAGCACCTCGCACACCGCTCATTACTGCACCTTCAATCCCTGGACGCGCCTGGGTCCACCCCCGGCCCCCCTGGCCAAAGGCTTTTGAAATTTCGCGGTAGAAATTGCTGGTGCGCTCACCCAGGCGAAAGGCTGCAAAAGCACCACTGGCGGCCTGACCTGTATATTGACTAAACGTCGAAAAGCGGTCTCCTCCAAATACAGCTTCAGGCGTCAGCTCTGAATCAGAGGGTGTCTCAGATTCAGGGGGCTCTGCCACAGGGTCTTGCGTGACCGCGGGCGAAGAAACCACAGGCTGGGGACGCCGTACCGGAAACAATTGTGCCGGTGGAAGCAGTGAGGAAACCGCATTCAGTTGCATGGTTAAAGTAGCTTAATAGCCGTAGTAAGGCTGTTGGTAAGGTTGCTGATAAGGCTGCTGGTAGTATCCGCCCTGGTAGGGTTGCTGATAGTAGTTCTGGGTGTTGTTGCCACCAAAGAGGCTACGGATACCGTTGGCAATGCCGTCACGCAGGCCGGTCATGCTATAACCCAAACTGGCTCCAGTGGCACCCACAGCACCCGCCACAGCAGCACCCACGGTGAGCGCCAGACCGCCGCCAGGAACCGCTTTAGCCAGGGCCATTGAAGCAGCACCCGCGGCCAAACCACCGGTGGCACCGGCCAGCAGACCCCCAATGGTGTCTGCACCAATGTTTCCAGCAGCGTCTGCGGAGGTTTGCATCCCTTTAGAAACCAGAGACATGTTTTTCGCGGCAGAGATAACACCGGTTACCGCTGCGCCAATTCCGCCCGCTTTCAGGGTAGACATACCCAGGGCTTTCATGCCGGCTCCACTCTTGATGGCGCCAATGGCTTCTGCGGTTTCTTTGTGGGTGATACCACCGGCCAGGGCACCTGCAAACATATTGCCCACGAGGCCGACTTTGCCTTCTTCTAAAGAGGCAATGGGAGAAGGGGGATAGGTGGGGTAGGTGGGATACTGGGGATAAGGATTATAGTACTGGTCTTCGGTGAAAACGCCGGCAACCTGGTTGACGGCACCCTCTACAGCATAGATGGCAGGCGTTAAAGCCTGTGCAGCGCCCATCACCGTACCCATGGTGGTGGTGAATTGGTTAATACCGTTGATGATTCCTGCGATATCTGTCATGGCGCTGTCTCCTGCACAAAGTGTTTTTTATGTTTGCTTAAACTTATTATATCCTTAGCAGGTTAAAGCCTTGCGTTGATCCAGTTAAGGAATAGTTAAGCTAAGAGAAAACTTTGACTAACAGAGAAAAGCCGCAGAAAAACTGGCTTACACACGCTCAAAAAGCAACGTAATGTTGATGCGTTTGCTAAGATAGGCATCTTCAAAGTCAAAGGTGTCCGTTTCATGAAAAAGTCGCCCATCAAAAATAACGGCCCGGTTATGGGCGTAAGCAACGGTTTGGGACTCCGCCTGATGCGCGTCCAAAAAAGTCATCATCTTTTGGGTGTCCTGATTGTATTCTGCAAAAGACCAGTGTTCGGGAGCGCGCACATTATAGACTTTCATACCGCCAGTCCCGGGGGCTTTGTTAGCGGCATCAGGGGTAATCCAGAAGTTCACATTGACCGCTGCGTTGTCCGCATGGACACCTATACCTGACTTTCGGGCAGCGTAACTGTAAGCCCACATATGCTGCAATGTGAGATCCCCAAAGATGTCGGGCATACGCGTACGCAATTCCTCCGCAATTTGATAGAGCAAAGCACAGTTAAAACCGTCGTCCATATAGGCGCCCAAATAACCGCCGGGTCGGGTATCGTCATGCCAAATGGTGGACTTTTGACAAAAATGCAACAGCGCCTCTGCCGTATCGGGCTGAAGAAACTGGTCTATCACAATACAGGAAGGCTCATGACGGTAATACTGGTCAGAAAGCGACTTTGCATCCCAATGCTCACCCAGGGTATCGCGGGGAAAAGCGGGCACCGGAGAAATATGCACATTGCGGCCATAGAATAAAGCGATAGATTGGGACTGCTCGGCACTGAGGTGAATAAAGCGATCCGCTGACGCGGGTGTTTGGGCCACCGCTTTAAGAATATCCTGATAAGCCTGTAACAGGTGTGAAAAAGCAGGCGGTAAATAATCCCCCTGACGCAAGAAAGCCAGCTGGGCTGCGTCATGAAGAAGCTTTACCTGTGTGGTTTGAATTCGCCTGGGCAACACGGTCTCGGGCTGATCCGCAGGAATACGCTCCGGGGTGTCGTTCCAGGCAATGCCACGACGCAGGCGATAGGCCCGATCGAAATGATGGCACGCCCCGGTATAATCCCGCTGGTAAAGTGCCAGGTATGCTTTTTGCGTGTCTATCTCGTCAGAGTCAGGGTGCACATACGCCATTTGCTGAATAACGCTTTCAATGGCGTCAAATTGTTTTTCACGAAAGAGAATCTGGCACCAGAGGGTGTAGAGACGTAAATCGCCAGGCAACCAACGCAGTGCCCAACGCACATGAAAAAGGGCGCGCGCCACCTGTCGCAAGGTTCCTTCAGCATAAACCTTTGCCAAATGATGATGCAAAGTGCCCAGGGCCACCATCATTAAACGCACCAACGCCGCTGCAATCAACAGGCCCCAAATATTGATGACGTGATACTGCGGCGGCAAAAAGATATAAGCAAAGCAGGTAGATGCCACGGTTAAGGCAGCCCCTAAAAAAAGAATCCAGGCACTATACAGCGCGGGTTTTAACCACCATGTCATGAACGAAACCAACTTTGAAGAGATTGCCAATAGCGCTGAGGCGTCCATGAAGGCCAAAGCGCTTGCAAGGCCTCACCGGCTTTTTCGGCCCGCACACGGGTATTTAGATGGGCAGGATCTCCCCCATACATGGGCCAGTAAATGTGCTCAAAGGGATCATAAATTTTCACCATCCCCAACTCAGGAGAACCCGCCCACACTTCGCGAGAAGACAACGCGGGAGAACTGCGTACAGGTCCTCTAAGCTTGACCTTCCAGCGCTGTTCTCCCCCAAAGTCCACCGCATACAAATAGCCATCACGGCTCGTGAAATAAAGCCCCTGATCAGAAATCACAGGAGAGCCATACAGCGCATCTCCCGTCTCAAAAGCCCAAATGAGCTTGCCTTGTTGACGATCTAAAGCGTAAAGGTATTTGTCTTCAGAACCTATGTAAACCCGCTCTTCATGGACCACTGGACTGGCTTCATGAATATAACCTCGGGTGGCAAACTTCCAGCGTACAGCCCCCGTCTCCGCATCCAGGGCATAAAGGTGTTGATCCCAATTGCCCACATAAATCACTCCGCGATCTGCCACAGGATTGTTTTTCGAAAAATACCCCTCGGCTTTAAACTTCCACTGCAATTTGCCAGAGTCTGCATCCAGGGCATACACATAGCCATCCCAACTGGCCACATACACGCGCCCTTGATAATACGCGGGGGTGCTATCAATGGCAGCCTGGGCTTTAAACTTCCACTTCAATTTTCCGGTGCTGGCCTTTAAAGCGTACATATAGTGATCTTGAGAACCCACAAAAACCGTGCCGGAAGCGGCTGTGGCAGATCCCAACACCTCATCTCCTGTACGAAAGCGCCACTGTACATAACCGGTTTGCAAATTCAAGGCATACACATGGCGATCCGCCGAGCCAATAAAAACCTGATCTTTGTACACGCAGGGGTAAGCCGTAACTGCTCCTCGGGTGGTATAACCCCACAACAATTCGTGGGTTTTACCGTCAATGAGTACAATGCTATCCGCTAAAGGACGCCCCACCACATCGGTTTTTTGTTTTTTGGCATAACCACTTAATAGCGCATCACTGATGCGATCTCCGTTGACATCCAGAGGTGTGATCCGAGCATCGTAAAAGGGGGCTGACCACTGCTTGAGCAGCCGCATATTGACCCCGCATCCTGAGAGGAGACACACCATCGTCAAAAGGCTGATGCTAAACGGTTTGTTCAAAATAATCGCGCGCCTTTGTAATTTCGTCCGTAGGCCCCATCATAATTAAAATATCGTCTTTTTGCAGCCTTACCCTATGCGGGTTGTATACCGAATGGGTGGTGTCACCCTGTTTAATGGCCAACACCAATGCACCGCCAAAACGTTGCGGAATTTTCAGATCTGCCAAATAGCGCCCCTTCACATCGCGACGGCGCAAATACACTTCTTCGATACGAATACTGTCACGGTCTCGCAGCTCTAACATGGTGTCCACAAAAGAAAGCACATGGGGTCGTAGAATTTGACTGGCCATGCGCGAGCCGCCAATGGAGTCGGGACACACCACTTCATTGGCACCGGCCATACGAAGTTTACTTTCTGAGCTTTTACGCACCGTTTTGGCCACAATGCGCAAGCCCTGATTCAACCCCCGGGCAGAGATGGTCACAAAGAGATTATCCCGGTCATCGGGCAGGGCAGAAACCAGCCCCTGAGCGCGCTCCACCCCGGCAGCCACCAGCATTTTATCGTCAGTGGCATCACCGATGAGCCCCAAAATTTCAGACTCAGGAAAATCTTCTTCAAGGCGCAAAAATTGTTTTTTATCGCGTTCAATGACCACAAAGGGCTGTTTGGCCATAAGCATTTCACGCACGGTATAAGAAGCCGTTTGCCCGCCACCGGCAATAATAACGTGATCGGACAGGGCTCGTACTTTACGCTCCATTTTTCGACTCCAGAGCATATTACTGAGCTCACCCTCTACCAAAAAAGCAGTCAGGTTTGAGCTTACATATACTGTAACACCTGCGCCGCCCATCAAGAGCACCATGGTAAAAAGACGGGCTAAGGGATTTTGCTCCAGGGCAATGGTTTCGGCGTAACCTACGGTGGTAATGGAGATAATGGTCATATAAAGTGCGTCAAAAGCACTGCTGCGGGTGAGAAACATATAGCCCAGGGTACCCACGGCAATCAGCCCCAGCAACAATACCAGAGACATGCGAAAGCGTGTAGATGCTGGATCAGCCAATGGCTTAGGGTTCAAGTCCGTGGGTAACATACCGGCGAATCCTTCGTTTTAACGTTTATCCCATAGGAGCGCAAAGCAAATCTATTGTATATTAAAAGACCTTCCCATCGTATTTTTACCAGAAGAGGACAGCCATGCCTGAATTACACCACTTTCTTCACGATATGGGCATTATTTTTCTATTGGCCATCGGTGTGGTCTTGCTGTGCTTTCGCCTGCGGGTGCCACCAGTGATTGGCTTTTTAATCACCGGTATGCTAGCGGGTCCCGCTGGCCTAAGACTGGTAGAAGATCTACATGTGGTGGAAATGATGGCCGAAATCGGCGTGGTCTTGCTTTTGTTTACCATCGGCATTGAGTTTTCTTTAAAAGAGCTTTGGCAGATTCGTCGCCCCGTGTTTTTAGGAGGGAGTCTACAGGCTCTGACCACCACCGCCATGGGTACAGGACTGGCCCTGGCTTTTGGGCTGCCTCTCAACAGCGCTATTTTTTGCGGCTTTTTACTCACCCTGAGCAGTACCGCTATCGTCTTAAAGCTGCTGCAAGAAAAAGCCGAAATGAATGCCCCTCAGGGGCGGCTATCGCTGGCGCTTTTGATTTTTCAAGACGTGGCTGCGATTCCTATGATGCTGCTGATTCCCTTTTTGGCGGGCACCCAACAAAGCAGTGAGAGCAGTGCCGGACTGATTGCTCTGAAAATCACGGCAGTGGTATTGTTTACCCTTTTATCGGCACGGTTTATTATTCCCTGGATTTTAAACCAGGTGGTGGCCACCCGTATTCGAGAGCTGTTTTTAATTACGGTCGCAGGTATTTGTTTGGTGATCGCCTGGCTTTCTTCTGCGGTGGGGTTATCGCTGGCTTTGGGCGCTTTTATTGCAGGGCTCATTATTTCAGAGTCTGAGTACAGCCACCAGGCCATGGGTCACATTTTGCCCTTTCGCGATGTGTTTACCAGTTTATTCTTTGTGTCGACGGGTATGCTTCTGGGATACCAAAGCATTTTCGACAACCTATGGACCCTGCTCTGGCTACTGCCTCTGGCGCTGGGCATCAAAATCGTGTTGGTGGCTCTGGCCAGTCGCATCGTGGGCTATTCTCTGCGCATCAGCTTAATGGGCGGACTCATGCTGGCCCAAATTGGTGAATTTTCATTGATCGTGGGTAAGCTGGGGTATCAATCAGCGCTCTTAAGCCCCATGCAATACCAGTTATTTTTAGCGTTGGCGGTGCTCTCCATGGTATTCACCCCCGTTGCTTTTTGGTTGGCCGCCCGCTGCGGCCAATGGTTACCCGAGCGGGTACAAAATATGGCAAAACCCGAACCCTTGCAAAATCCACCTCGCCTGTTGATCATTGGCTATGGCATCGGTGGCCGCAACCTGGCCCATACCGCCACCATTGCAGATATTCCCTATCATATCCTCGAAATGAATTTGGAAACAGTCCGACAAGAGCAGGCGGCGGGCGTTCCCATTCATTACGGCGATGCCACCCAACAAGAGGTGCTCACGCACCTGGGTATTGAACACGCACAGGTCTTAAGTATTATGATTTCCGATGCCACAGCCACACGACGCATTGTGGAGCTGGCCCGCCGCATGCAACCCCATTTGTGGATCGTGGTGCGCACCCGTTTTGTCCACGAAATTGATGTGCTCTATGATCTCGGAGCCAGCGATGTGATTGCCGAAGAATTTGAATCATCCATTGAAGTGTTTTCACGGGTACTGAACCGCTTTATGGTGCCCCACGATGAAGTAGAAACCCTGGTCAATGACATTCGTAGCGCCCATTATGGCGTCTTTCGCCAGCAGGAAAGTGAGCGCCCCATGGCTTCACAACAGATTGCCGTGCGCTTACCCGATGTAGAGTTGACCTCTGTACGGGTCGAAAGCAACACCCCTTTAGAAGGTATTACCCTGGAACACAGTCAATTACGCCAACGTTTTAACTTAACGGTATTGGCCATTGAACGTCATCGCACCTCTCATGCTCAGCCCGATCCGCAATGGCTCATTCAAGCCGAGGACATCCTTGTGCTTATGGGCAGCAAAAGTGCCACGCAGGCACTCAAACAGTTCCTCAAACAATCCCGCTAGTCGATTTCAATAATAAAGGAAGAAGCCAGGGGCGTGGGTGTTGGGGGTTTGGGCGGGGCCGCTGCAGACGGCTTCGGCGGTGTCTGCGTGGGAGCCGGGGTTGCTGAAGGAGCCACGGGCGGCACCGCAGGCGGAATAGCGGGTGGCAGCGCCGGAGCAGAGGGCACCACGGGCTGGGTGGGATTCCGACGGGGTTGCTGACGTTGCTGTAACCAGGAGGGCAAGCGCTGCCCCGGCTGGTGCCCTTCGAGGTCAAAGGGTGGGGTAGTGGGGCCCAGTGGCGGGGGTTTGCGGTTACCGTCTTCATCCAGTAAGAATTCAGATTCTACTTGTTTATTGCTGGTGCCCAACGCTTCAAATTTATCTTGTTCGGTATAAAAGAGGGCTTTTTCAGCGGTGAGCCACTCTTCTTTCTCGGTCGTAAACTTCACATCACCCGTCAGCACTGCCAATTGTTGCTTGTCACTGTAAGTGGCTTCTTTGCCCACCGCAATACGATCTTTACCGTTGACCTTTTGAGTAATTTTGACATTGCCTTCCGCTTTTAGGTCGTCTGTGGCCCGAAAAATGGTGATTTTGTCTGCTTCAATCATCAACTTTTCACGCAAAAGGCGCTGTTGCTCAATATCCTTGGGGTCTGGCTTAATAATTTTATTGACCACCAGCCAGTTACCCTGAATTTGCGTCATCTTGGCATTGCCCTCGACCACCATGGTGTCACCTTCTTGCGGCCCCCGAATTTGCGCTTTGTCCCCGGTGATTTTTTTATCTTTTTGCAGCATCACCACATTGCCATCAAGATCCGCGTTTTCGGTTTCGGTGAAGTACTCAATATAATCAGAGGTCACCACAGACTCAGCCTTTTTAATGGCTGTCTCTGCCCGATCGCGTTTAATGTCTTCGTTTTCCGTAAAGTTTTCGGGGGGGACATAATCGGGAGCGGCTGCCCGGTCCATGCGCACGGTACCGGTAAACTGAATGCGCTTTTCCGCATGGAAAGCATGCATTTTTTGAGAAGTAATTACCGTTTGTCGGCCTTTTTCTTTACGCTTGTTGACCTGCACAATTTTGACACCGTCTTCCACAAAAGACTCTTTGGTGTTTTCTTTGTACAGCACTTCATCAGCGTAAATGGTGGTGTTATCTTGAATGATTTTCACCCGCCCGGTCACTACCGCTTCACTCTGCTGGCGCTTGTACACGACTTTATCCGAATAGATACGCACTTTTTCAGGCGGCTTTTGTGCCTTAGGCGCGGTCTGCGCCTGCGCTTGCGAGGGGTTTAGCACAGGAGCAGACAGGCAGGTCAGTCCAATAGATGCCGCCAAAAGGGCGTAAAAAAACGGATGCCGAATCATTTTGCAGGCGTACTCTCAAATAAATTACTGAAGTTCATAATGGTTTTTTGGTCAGCAATGACCGCTTTAACCCCGGGCGCAATTTTTTGCACATACTCGTACTGAATCAAACGGGGGTTGGCAGACAAAGCCTGGCCTTTAATGCGAATGGCCTCGGCTTCACCCTGGGCCTCAACGATTTTACGTTCTTTTTCTTGCCGCTGTTTTTGCAACACATATTGCATACGTTCGGCTTCTTGCAGAGCGACCTGCTTGGCTTCAATGGCCTTTTGGTATTCTTCTGAAAAGCGGGTATTGCGAATGAGGACATCTTGCAACACAATAAAATTGCGCTCAAAAATGGTTTTGAGATTGCTCTCGATTTTATTTTCAATTTCCTGGCGATTTTCAGAGTACACACTTTCGACCGTGTACTTACCAATCACCGCACGCACCTCACTGCGAATGGCAGGCACAATAATTTTGTCCACATAATCACGGCCAATCTTTTTATGCAGCTCGGGCAGGGTAGCGGCTTCGGGGTGAAACTGTACAGAAAGCTCCACATGTACCGTTTGGCCATCACTGGTACGGGCTTCAATGGAGCTTTCGTTATTGTCGCCTCCCACATTGCCCTGGGTATCATTGGTGCCTAAATTGTAAGTTTGCGTTTTGACGTCGTAGTAAGTGGGACGCTGCACAAAGGGCACCACAAAAGTCATGCCTTCATTGCGGGTATTGGGTAAAACACCGCGAAAATTATCAAAGACCACCGCCCGTTCCCCCGCAGGAACAATCACAACACTGGTGCTGATCACCACCAAAACGGCGAGAAAAATAACCCCCCCAATAATTGCTGTAAAACTGGGAGGACGTACTTGTCCATCATTAAATGCCATGATTCTAGCTCCTTGTCATTGCTGACGGGGAATCCCGCCAAACGTTCCATTTTGGGTATTATAACCTTTGTGGAAGCTCACAGGGCAAATAACGCAAGCGGAAAGGTCTTTGGTATAATTCAGGGCATGTAATGGAGCGGAGCCAACGAGAACATGATGAGCATCAGCAAATTAGTCACCTTTTTTAAAGAAGGTTCTCTTTTTGGGAATCTAAGTGAAGAAGAGCTATTGCAATTGGCACAAATTGCCCGAGAACGCCGCTTCGATCGCAATCAGGTCATTTTTTATGAAGGCGATCTGGGGGGCAGCCTATATATCATTGCCAAAGGCACCGTCAAAATTGTCATGATGGCTGATGACGGCCGCGAACATATCCTGGGTCTGCTGCATGGGGGTGATTTTTTCGGTGAAATTTCACTGATTGACGGCGAGCCCCGCTCAGCCACAGCCATTGCCCAGGAAAAGGTGAGTATTGTCATGGTCAGCCGTGAAGACTTTATTCGCCTACTCAGAGAAAACCCTGAAATGTCCCTAAAAATCATGGTCACCCTGTGCGAGCGATTGCGTAAAACCGACAAACACGTAGAAAGCCTGGCCTTTTTAAGCGCACCCGGTCGTGTGGCACAGGTGTTGCTAAACTGGTGTGATCGCCATGCCGAAGGAATCAGCCAGGACATTGTGATTCCCCACAAAATGACCCGTCAGGAGTTTGCCAGCATTGCAGGCACCTCGCGCGAGACCCTGACCCGCGTGCTCATGGATCTGCAAGATGACGGTTTGATTCGCTTAGAAAAAAACGAAATACACGTGCACGATCGCCACAAGCTGCGCGTCAAAGCCATTTAATGCGCACACAAAGTCTCCTGGGGGTAGGCCTGGCAAGCCTTTTGCTGTTGAGTTCTTGCTTTTCACTGGGGCAACAGGCCTTGCCAGAAGCGCCTGAACGCCACCAATTTACGCTGGGTGCTTGTGAAAGCATAACACCCGATGCAGCGAATGCAGGTTTCAAGGTCGAGGCCAGACAATTGCCGCTACAGGTATTGTCCACTGCCAAAACCCCCTGGAATACCCACTTGCGTTATGTGTATCCTTTTACCCGGCACACCGTGCAATTTGAAGTGGAAGTACACAATGAAGGTACACAGGCCATTGCGCTCGGCGAACGCCTTACCCTTCAGTTCGAAAACAACGCACCTGCGCAGCAAAGTTTACCCTTTGCATTTTTTGAAAAGGTCTGGCCCGCCAACGCGGTACAGGGGCCACAGCAACTGCACGATCACAGCATGGCCCTGGGCGAAGTGGTCGATCGCCACTGGCACCAGCGCCAGCTTTTTCCCGGCGAGCATTATACCGGTTGGGCCAGTTTTCCCGTGGAAGTTTTGTCCCAGGAGCCCCGCCAACTGCAATTGACTTATGACACCGACACAGAGGCCTTCGTCCATACACTCTGCCTAACTTCAGCTTCGGCTCCCCCTTCAACCCCCTGAGGCCCGTGCTGACGCCAGCGCAACACCCGCGCCACAAACCGGGGATTGCCCAGGAGGTAACGCCGCCAGAGGCGCTGCGGCTCCTGAAGCAGTCTCCAGACCCACTCCAGACCCAGCCGACGCCAACCCTGAGGCGCCCGCGCAATACGCCCACTGTAAAAGTCAAACAGCCCGCCCACGCCAAAGGCTGCTCGCACCGGTAGATGTTCCCAATGCTGCTGAATCCATTGCTCTTGCAGAGGAGCACCCATAGCCACAAATAATAAATCAGTGCCCGTCATGGCCGCAAAAATTTGCGCCGTTTCTGCCGCTGAAAAATAACCTGAATGATACCCTTGAATCTGCAGTTGGGGATACTGCTGCCGCAAGTTTTGCACCAATTGCTGAACCACGGCTTCACGCCCGCCCAGAAAAAACACGCGCCATTGTTGCGCGACAGCCTGCTCACACAAAACCGGAAAGAGATCGGTTCCATTCAGGTTTTCCGTTAAACGCTGCCCTGTTACACGGGCACCCAGGGCGACCCCTGCACCGTCAGGCAAGAGCCAGTCCGCCTGTTTGAGGGTCTGACGATAAGCCCCTTGCTCAACGCTCAGGTTAAAGCAGTCCGCATTCATAAAAAAAACCTTCTGACGTAAGCCCTGGGCCAAAGCCTGACGAAACCCCTGCAAAAACTGGGCCTGGGAGCCGTTAAAGAGACGGTGACCTAACAGCTTTAAGGGCGGTGTATGCTCCGCATCAAAGGCCCGAACGTGATGGTGCCATGAGAACAACTGAACCCGTGCTGCAGCACGTTCAACTTGTGCAGACAGCAGAGGGTCCTGCTGCTCGCAACGGTGCAAAAGGGTCTGTAACTGTTCACACAAGGAGATACTGTCAGGCTCTGTATAGCTGACGGTATCTCCGCCCACTTCAGGCAAAGCACCTCGTGTACTGCTCAGCACAGGGGTTTTGGCGGCCATTGCTTCGAGCAACGGTAAGCCAAAACCCTCATACAAAGAGGGCTGTACGTAGACAGTAGCTCGCTGATATAAGTGCGCCAACACCGCATCATCCACAAACCCTAAGTTCAGGAGTTCACCGTCTGGATGCCCCTGGCGGTAAGTCGCAATACATTGATGAATCCATTCAGCACCGGTCCAGTCTTTGCCCACAAACACGAGGGCATAGCGCTGCTGTACAGCAGCGGGCAAATGGCCCCAGGCTTTGATTAAAGCCTCGTGATTTTTAGCCGGATGTTCAAGGCGACCCGTAAACAGCACAAAGGGACGTTGGGTGGGTAAGACAGGTTCTTGCTCAGGTAAGATGAGCGGCTCATAGCCATTGGGGCTCACCTGCACCACAGCGGGGTCCACTCCCGCCAGCGTCACCAGATCGTCAGCGGTCTGCTGGCTGATGGCGATTAAGCGCTCCTCCCGTCGATAGCAGGCCGGTAGATATCGGGTGGTGTACATCTGGCGTGAGGCATCGTATTTTTTGAGGCGCATAGGCGCCAAATCGTGAATCGTAATCCAGCGCGGGACTGTGGGCAAAAACCATCGCAAGGCCGGGCTTAGGCGCCGGTTTCCCGCCGGAAAAAACACGGCATCCAGGGGATCTTCCCGATGCAAAGCCTGGGCTTTCCGGGGTAAAACAGCGTGAAACCAGGCAATATTCGCCAAAGCCCCGGCATAGTGATCTGAAATCGCCGCAAAAGACACCTGAGCCGCCGCAGGGACCCCGTCCTGCAAAGCAGGAATATCAGAGGTCAGTGCCCACACGGTCAAGCGGTAATCTTTGGCCAGGGCTTTTAAGGTGGCCTGAATATAACGCGAAAGCCCAGATTCTCCTGCCTCATAGGGCATGGCTAAAAATAAAACATGCTTCATCGAAAAATCACCTCTAACTGCTGAGACATCATCGGCTCCGATTCCAACACTTCACGCACCATAATACGCCGCAAATCGGTAATACTTCGGGTCTCTTTAGGCAAGGGACGATTGCTGATCAGAAAAGCCTTCGAATCTTCATGGGCAGGGTCATAGCCATGCATACCAGGAATCGCCTTAAGCCCCATATAAGAAGGGGTAATTAGCCAGCCCGGTGCCATTAAAAAGATGAGTTGCCCGCCCCGCTCATCAGGGAAGTAGCACCGCCAGGCTTTTAATTGCTCCGGAGTCACTTCTGAACCCTGGGGAATCTCAGAAAGTACGTGACACAAAGCTTGACGCACAGCGTCAGCAGTTTCAGCCCGTGGAAACCAAAAGCGCGCCATGGTGGAGTCATACATGGCCACATAATCTGTGCCATAAGCATAACCTTTGGCTTGCATGTGTGCCTCAATGGGCGCAATCAAATCCACAGATCCCACCACATCGGTCATACCGTGATCTGAGAAAGCATAAAAAGCCACTTCATCGTAATGCTTTTCGGCCAGGGCTAAAATTTCATGAAGACCTTGCTCATAAGCCTCAAGTTTGGCTTTCACCTGCTCATGGCGGGTGCCCACGTTATGCATCAAAGCATCTAATTTGGGCTGATACAAATACGCAAACTCAATTTTGCCCTGACAAATCTCGGCCTTGAGCGCCTCGCGGCACTGGGCCTCACTCTGACGCCAATTCGAACAATGATAGGGGACATTCGCCGCACGCAGCTGATCAAAAATCGTCGTTCCCGCCAAAATGCCGCCGGGTACAAAATAGTCGTGTTTTTCCAGGTAATCAAAATAAGGCAGGGCAGCAAAAGGCACCGAATACATTTCAAAATAGCCGGTAAAGCCATAGATGCGGGCCAATAGCTTACTGAGCTGGTGGCGCACCCGCCAGCGGTCGACCAGACGTGGAGGAAAATAAGAAAGCCACTTCAATGCCTTAAAGGGAGACTGCTGGGGCGCATAAAAAAAGCTCGACCAATGCTGGTGTTCTTCAGGGTACGCGCCCGTCAAAATCGAAGGGTCTGCGGCTGAGGAAAAACCAAAAACCGTTTCTAAGGACCTGGCGTAGGGGGCATACCCTTTCATAAAACCGTAGTGACGATAGACTTCCCAACCCAAAGCATCAAAAAAAGCAAAAAGCGTTAGTTTCTTTTTCATGGTGTTCCACTCCTTTGTGTCTTTAAGACTTACTATAAAGGTCTGGTTCTATGACCACCATCAGGCGCTCCCTATAGACCTTGTGAGAAAATTCTGACAGGGTCCTCACCGTTTGGCTGATAGGTTTTCGCTTCTGGTTTTTTTAAACTAAAGATCAGGAGGTGACCCCATGAATACCCCAGAACCCAAACGATTAATTTGGATGAATGATCAGGCCCAGCACAGAGGCGGCGCCGAGGCCTATATCCGCAATACGGTAAAGGCATTACGCGCACGCGCTCCCCACTGGGAACACCATTTGCTGTATACGCCCGGCCACACCGACCTCAACTTTCTCACACACTTTGAGAGTGCCTGGGCCATTACCGACACATCACAAGTACAGCAGCAATTGCAGCGTCTACAACCCGACTGGATTTATATCCACCAACTGCCGCTGAATGTAGAATGGGGGCCTCTGCTCTCTTTTTGCCAACAGCAGCAATGGAAAACCCTGCGTTTTTTACATGACCATAAACTCTTTTGTTTGCGCGAGCACAAATACACAGCCCTGCGTCACAGCACCTGCACCCGCCGCACGGGCATGGCTTGTTATACGTGTCCAGGCTTTATGCAACGCACGCAAGGCCAGTGGCAGTGGAAGCGTTTAAAACACCTGCACGACTTACAAGCGCAACATCAGGCCTTTGATGCCATCGTGGTGGGCTCCCCTTATATGGCAAAAGAAGCGCTAAAACACGGTTTGCCTGAAGAACGCATTCACGTTTTACCCCTGTTCTGCGAGGCGCCTCTGGCCACTGACACCCTGCCCCCACTCCATGCCACGTCCCCTTCTGAGTTTCAGCTCTTGTTCGTGGGACAGTTGCTCAAGGGCAAAGGGGTTGATCTCTTGCTTCGTGCCCTTGCACAGATCAAAAAAAACCCGCATTTGCCGTCGTTTCATCTGTCTATTTTGGGCAGCGGGGCCCAGGAGAAGGCCTTAAAACAGCTGGCGCAACGTCTGCGATTAACGCAAGCGGTGTCCTTTGCAGGATGGGTTCAAGACAAAACCCCCTATTGGCAAAAAGCCCAGGCGCTGATTCTGCCCAGCCGCAGTCCAGAAACCTTTGGCCTGGTGGGTTTAGAAGCAATGCGTCAAGGTATTCCCGTGATTGCCAGCGATGTGGGCGGGATTCGCACCTGGCTGAACGCGCCCCATAACGGAGACCTTTTTCCGTCAGGAGACGTCCACGCCCTTTACCAAAAGCTCTATAGCTATTTGCTACATCCGGCCCAGGCTGCGCACAAGGGCAGGCAGGGCTACAAAGCCTGGCAAGCCCATTTTCAAGAGCAGCATCATCTTGAAAGCCTGATGAATCTGTTTGAAGACCTGTCTCAGCCGCTCACCACAAGCCCTCATTCTCATTCAGTAAGGAGTTCTCATCATGTTTCCCTCTACACCCACTAAAGAAAAGCAAACCGTAAATCAACCCCCACAAGGCTGGAGCTACCACCGGCATCCGGCAGTCGAACACAAGATTCAACTCCTGGTTGATGAGCTATGTGCGCACATCAAACGGAACTTTCGACCCAAACACTATACCTGCATCGCCGTTACCGGCGGTTACGGTCGGGGTGAAGGCGGTATGCGTTATGAAAACGGTCAAGTGTCACCCAATAATAATCTGGATTTGATTTGGGTGGTACCCAATGGCCAGGACACTCAACCTTTACAACAGCTTTTTCGCACAAAAATTGCCCAGCCCCTGGCCCAGCAATTTGGCATAGATATTGATGGTTATTTTATTCACGAAAAGCATATTCAACGCCTGCCCTGTCTGGTCATGCTCTACGATATCAAAACCGGGCACCGGGTCATTTTGGGCGATCCTCACTACCTCAAGCAACACATTCATTATGCCTCCCACGATATTTTGCCCAGCGACATGCGCAATCTTATGGTGAACCGCGCCACCTTATTGCTGCTCAACATTTGGCTCTTGGAACAATTTCAACGTCAGCACCCTGAACAAAGCACCTTGCCCGATGCCTTACAGCACCAAATTTTAAAACACACCATGAAAGCCATTATTGGCTATGGCGATGCCTTGTTATTTGCCCAGGGCGCTTACCACTGGTCTTATGCGGTTAAAGAGCACACCATGGGTGTACAGATCAACCTTCCTGTGGTCCTAAGACAGTGGTATAGTCAGGCCATTCAGTACCGTTTTGACCCCCGTGGGTTTCAGGGAGAGTCCCTGGGCTTGACCGGCCAGGAACCTGAGCAGTTCAAACAATGGCAACACCGTTTACTGGCCTTTTTTGCCCCCTGGCATTTGTATTTTGAAAACTGGCGTTTACAAACCAAATTGACCCATTGGGACACTTATGTGGAAACCCATCTTTGCCACAGCATCATGGCCGAGAACAGCTACCGCGGCGTCCCCTTGCGTAAGTTGAAGCACTTTTTACGCAACCGGTTGCCAACCCATCACCTGTCCTGGAAAGCCAGTCTGGGATTAAAAATGAGTGAACCCGCCAACGCCTTAAGCACCCTCTTTCCCTTGATTGCTTATCAGGCCCCCTTACCTGCTTTTGTCTATGACCAGCTGATGATTTCGCCCCATTGCTCACGGGCAGAGGTTTTGCAACGTTATCTGCAATGCTGGGGAAGTTATTTGGACCCGTCGCTTTTAAACAAAATGCGTCAATGGGAGGAAAGACTCATATGATTTGCTTAACGGGCGATATTCACCACGAATCCTTACGTACAGGAAATCAAAAGCATAGCGACCGCACCGAGATTCAAACGGCACTGGATTTTCTAAAGCTACTTGAAATCTACCAGGTCAAAATGACACTGTTTGTTTCAGGCAAAACCGTTCAAGAGTCTCCGGCAGCAGTGAAAATTCTGGCCGAGCACCCGCTCATTGAGCTCGGAGGACACAACTGGGATTGCTTTGAGCCTGGCCTGTGGCACCGTTTTTGGAATAAAGCCACGGGTTCATATAACGGTCCACGCTGGTACCAGCGTTGGGATGTCGAAAAAACCAAACGTATTTTTGCGTCCGTCACAGGTACAAACTTGCGCTGCTGGCGCAACCATATGTACATGCATGGACCCTATACAGAACAGGTGTTAGCCGAAGCAGGTATTGAAGTGTGCGCCGATGGCGTACGCAAACACAGCAACGGCATGATCGCTCACCCCACAGGTCTTTATAACTTCCCCTTGAATATTATGCCCGACCACGAGCATATTTATCATGCTGAGCGCACACCGGAATGGGTAGAGAACTGGCTGAAGCGCTACCAGTGGGAAGACGATTTTGGTTCTGAGTCCTATACAGTGGAACGCTGGACAGAATTGGTCTTGCAGCAATTGCACGCCCATCAACAACAGGGGATTCTGTCGCACCTGATTCTTCACCCTTTGACCATGTATCTAAGCGATGGTTATGAAAGTGCTCATCGCATCCTGGCTTATCTTTCACAGTTTCCCACCCACCACATGTCCACGTTGATTCCCACCCCCATGGCAGAAAGGAAAATCTCATGCCACTCATCTCGGTGATTATGCGTACCAAGAACAATGAGGATATTTTAGCAGAGGCCCTGAGCAGTCTGTTTCAACAGGATCTACAAGACTTTGAGCTAATCATTGTGGATTCGGGCTCTGTGGATCGTACCCTTGAGATCGCCGCCCATTATCCCCATCGCCTGATCCGCATTCAGCCCCAGGATTATTTTCCCGGCAAAGTTCTCAATGCAGCCGCAGCCCAGGCGACGGGAAAGTACCTGGTTTTTCAGAATTCAGACGTGGTGCTTTTACATGAAAAAGCTTTGTCAGCCTTAATTGCACCCCTTGAACATAACCCTTCTGTGTGTGCCAGTTTTGCCCGACAAAAAAGTCGTCCTGAAGCCCAGCACTGGGTACAACAAGACTACGCCAAAAGCTTCCCCGCCACAGAAGACGCCATTCCAACCTGGCTTCCTTATTCCCTACCTTTTGCTGCCATGCGCTATAGCAGCTGGCTGGACTTTCCTTTTTACACCTGGGCCTGGGGCTCTGAAGACACCGAATGGGGACATCGCCAGCGCTTAAGAGATCCCCAGAGCATTGTGTACGTCCCTGAAGCAGAAGTCATGCATTCTCATAACTATACGCTCTCGCAAATCTACGGACGCAGTTATATTGAAGGCGAAGCCGATGCCTGGATGAGACCGTACCACAGCACCTCGCTTTTGTCACAGGGAGCCGCCTTACGCATGGCCAAGCGACTCTTGAGAGCGAGTTTTCAAGGCTTCAAAGACGGTTACCAGGCATTGTCAACCGGGCGCGCTGGCGAAGCCTGGGGTTCATTACCCCGACGCCTGATGTGGGAATGGGGGCACGAACAAGGTTTTCGCTGGGGATTGCAACGCCTCGCAGAAGGCGGCATCGAAGACCAGAGCCAACGGGGGCAAAGTGTGGTCCTGCAACGCCACTGCTCGCTCCGCAAGCCATAAAGCATCAGAATTTTCTGACAAGAGAGGGTAAGCCCTACTGATAGGGAGTTTAAAGCCCACAACGTATGCTAAATACATCCCCCCTTAAGGAGTTTTAGTATGAACATTCATCAACACGAAAACGCCCTCTGGGTGTTGCATCTGCAGAATATGCGACGCCATAACATCGCCGAATTTCAACGGAACGTCGAACAGGTTTTTCATGCCCGGCCCAGCGTTTTGGTATTGGATTGTCAGGAACTCAAAAGTCTTGATTATCAGGGGTTGAAAGCCCTGCTCAAATGTCTGAGCAAAAGCATGGAGCAGGGGTGCCAACTCTATTTAAAAGCGTTATCGGCCGGGCCCAGAATGATTCTAGAGATGACCCGCACCCTTCAGCTCTTTCACGAATGGGAGGAGGCCTAAGTCATGGAAAAATTCAGTTCAGCGGTCATTGTGTGCGATTTTTCTGAAACCCAGGCGCTGTTTCAGGCGCAATGGCAACAGCTTTTTGCGCAGTACCACCCCTACTGTTTACCCATCGGCAATCAGCCTTTGATTCTTTGGGCTTTAGAGGCCCTGGCCAGATTACAGTGCTTTGACATTACCCTGGTAGACCCTTATGCAAGTCACCACCCCAGACTGCACCAACAATTGAAAAACCTGGCAGCCTCCATTTACGGTTTTCAATTGCACTTTACCCCCACGCTCCCCCCTGATGCGGCGAAAACAGGGCCTGTTTTAACGGGGGTGCATCTTTATTACCTTCACCCCGACACCCAGGCGCTGGCACAAACGTCACTGCATAACCTTCGGGATTATTATGAAGAAAACATGCGTGCACCGACCCTCTGGCAGTCTCGGGTTACGTTGCCCCACTTTTATCAGCAAGGCCGTTTGGGCCGTGGCGCCCACTGCCAAATTCATGCCCAGAGCATTTGTCGTCACAGTCTATTGGGTAAATACGTCAGCCTTCAGCAAGAAGCACAGGCCATCGGCAGTGTCATCGGGGATTATAGTCGGCTGGGCCCCCGCACCCATCTTTTTGGTAGTCTGATCTTACCCCATACACGCCTGGGAAGCGACCTGCATTTGGTGGGTAAAATCGTCAGCGGTCAATACCTGATAGATCCCCTCACCGGAGCCTGGACAGAGATCGATCACGTGTGGTGTAAAGCGCAAAAAGTTTACGCGCTATAATGTCAGATATGCAAGCAGATTCTGAGCGTTTTTTTGAAACGGAAACGGCTTTACCCGCCGTGATCCCACAAGAGCAGAACACAGCGCCACCGCGTCGGTCGGCGCTTTCTCACGTTTCACCCCCTATCTTGCTCAAAGGACTGCAAAAGCACGCGGTATGGATCCTACTTTGCGCGATCTTTGGGGCGGTGGGAGGCCTGGGTCTGGCCTGGAGTATTGCCCCCACCTACGAAGCCAGAACAGTCATGATCCGACATATCAAAAATACAAATGTCAACGCGAGTCTATATCAAGAGCCCGAGATTCGCACCTTGCTCGAAACGGTAAAACTCCGTGAAAACCTGCTCACCCTGAAAACCCGTTTGCAATTGGACGCTTCGCCCGAAGAACTCTATCAACGCATCGACGTCAAACCCGGGCAGCGCAGCGATATTATTCAAATTCTGGCCACAGCTCCTACACCCCAGGAGGCATCGGCCATCGCTCAGACCATGAGTGAGATTTTTCAAGCCAGCTCCGCAGGATTATCTCAGAACGTGGCCCGGCGTGTTTACCAATTTCGTCTTACCCAGCGCAAGCGCTTTGAGGAACGGCTACAAACCGCCCAGAAAGCCCTGAGTCAATTTCAAAAAAAACACAACATCGCTTTTTTTGAGGACAGCACACGCCTGCTTTTAGAACAAATCAAGCAATTTGAGTTGGATCTTGAGCGAGCCCGAATCCAGCAAAGCCGTGACAAAGAAGCCATTGCCAGCATTGAGGCGAAACTTCAGCAGCGCCCAGAAAATATCCGCGTCACACAAACGGTACGCTACCGCAACCGCGTGCGCTACCAGGAGTTGGCCAGTGAACTCAAAGGCTTATTGAAGCGTTACACACCCGAAAACCCGAAGGTTATTGCGCTACAAACCCAAATGCAAGCCTTACAAGCCGAAGGCGATACCGCAGGCATTCCCGAAGAAGAGAGCTACGGCATGGACCCCGTGGTACGTGAACTCAAAATTGATCAAGCCGAGCGTATGACGGCCATGGACGGTCATCAGCGCACCATTCAACAACTGCAAAAACAAATCAAAGACCTGCGCAGCCAGCTTAAAAAACTCGCAACCCTGGAAAGCGATGTGGCCAATTTACAGCGGCAAATTGATCGTGAAAACGAAAACCTGCGTGAAAACGATTACCGCCTGAGTGAGTCTGAAAACGATATGGAAGCCCGTATTTCTGCCTTTGATATTTTGGAGCCTGCCAGCACGCCAGAAGCCCCCTTACCCACCCGCCGTAAACTGCTGGTGTTGGCGGGGGGTTTTTTGGGTGCCCTGACCGGCATGGCAGGAAGCCTGGGTAGCACACTCCTCAAACCGCACCTCAGTGACGCCAGACAAGTGGAAGCACTGGGGGTGGAGTATTTGGGTACTTTATCTCCCGAGAACCACGCTATCTCACTGGCCCTGGGATACCGCATGGTCAACTTGGGCAAGGCCCTTGCGGACAGAGAAAACCCCAGTTTGATCTTGATTAGCGCCACATCTCCTGAGCGGAGTCGTCAATTTATGGACGCGTGCAAGCACTGGTTTAACCAACAAGATATAAAGATTGCCTGTGTGCAACCCCCGGATCGGCCTGTGCTTCCCACCCACGATCTCGGCCATTGGCTTTACGAAAAAGACGCTCCCTTACCTTGCCCGCTGCAAAAAGAAGCCCACCTTTCAAGCTTTGCTTTTGTCAAACAAAACCGACTTCCCCTGCTCGATAAACTGTCTCAGCTGGCAAGCCCTGACCCAATTCAATTGATTCTCTGGGAGTTGCCTTCCCCTGCGGTGTCTCATGATCTTTTTATTCAACTCTCAGCCCAGGCTCAAACCATGATTTGGGTACTTGATGAGCAACACAGTCCCCATCAAGCCTTAAGAAACTGGATCCGTTCGGCGGCTGAATTAAACCATAAAGGGGTTTGGTATGAAAGCAGCACGTAAGCCCATTGCCTGTATTCTATTGGCAGCCCAATGCACAAGCCTCACCGGCTGTTATCGATTTCAAGCCGAAGAGCGCCCTGCTGCCACTTCAGACGACGCCCATACAGCCATAACCCTTCCCCGGCCTGACGCCCAACGTTTGTCTCCGCTGCAAGTGCAGCTCCAATTGCAAGCCCTTCACGACATCAAAGTTCCTCTTGATACCATTCAGGCCGGTGATGGGTTTAACCTGGAGGTTTATAATGAAAGCGAGCTCAGTCTTAAAGGTCTGATGGTTCAACCCGACGGTTATCTTCATTTGCCCTTAATTGGCCCCTTACAAGTGCAAGGAAAATCTGTAGAACAGGCCCGACAGTATATCGAAACCTCGCTCAAAAAATACATTCGAGAACCCCGTGTGACGCTTTTGCCTTTTCGTTTTGCAGGGCGCAGTATTACCCTCATGGGCAAGTTCAACCGTCCGGGTAACTACGCCATGGAGCGTCCCTTAAAATTGCTCGAAGCCATGGCCTTCGGCGAAGGTTTAGCGGTGGGCATTATTAAAAACGACAGTACAGAATTGGCCGATCTCAAACGCGCTTACATGGTGCGTGATGAGCGCCTGTTGCCCATTGACTTTTATGCCCTGATTAAACAGGGCCAAACCCGCTATAATATTCCCGTTTTGCCCGGCGACTATATTTATATTCCCTCGGTGGCCCAACAAGAGGTATATGTCCTGGGCGAAGTCCTACAGCAAAATGCCTTTAACTACCGTGAAGGCATGACTCTGTCTCAGCTTCTGGCGTACGGCAAAGGCATACAAACCGGGGCTTACCTGAAGCAATTACATCTGATTCGCGGAAGCCTTCAGGCACCCCACCGGTATATTATCGATTATGAAAAGATTTTAAACGGCGCTGCGCCAGACGTTATTATTGAAGCCGGTGATATTATTTACTTACCCCCCGGCCCCACCCAACAATTTGAGAGCGTCATGAAAACCGTACTTCCCTTACTGCAGAGTGTACAAGGGGGCCTCTTGATCTATGAGGTCCTTAAAAACAATCAAAACAATCCCTCGTCCGTCAGGAGTAATAATCCATGAGTCTTTCTCAGCGCGTGTTATTGGTGGAGGACGACGAAAGTTTGCGCCTCTTGTTAACCCAGATGCTTCTTCAGGAAGGCCTTGAGGTCGATGCCTTTGATAACGCCGAAACCGCCTGGCAACATTATCAAAAAAGCCATGCCCTGGACTATCGTTTTTTACTTTTAGACTGGGTTCTACCCGGCAAAAGCGGCCTCGAAATGTGTCAGCAAATTCGCCAGCGCTCCGATAGTGCGGCCGCATATATCTGGGTCATTACCTCTCGCAATGCTTCTGAAGATTTGTTGCAGGTTTTAGCCGCAGGCGCCAACGAGTACCTGAGCAAACCCCTGGATATTGATCTACTCACTGTGCGTATTCAGGTGGCCTTGCGTCAGAGCGAGTGGGTACAGCAGCATTTTTTGGCAGAACAGGATCTACGCCAGTACCGAGAAGGCCTTGAAAATCTTGTGGAAGAACGCACCCAACAAATGCGCGCCCTCTCAGCACGCTTGATTGAAGTCCAGGAGTCGCAACAAAAGCGTATCTCTCGCGAGATTCACGATGAGTTAGGGCAGGCCATGACCGCGTTAAAACTCGACTTAAGCTGGATCACACAGCAGATAGAAATGCCTGAAGTCAACCAAAAAATTGAGCGCATGTTGCCGCTGGTCAGTCATACCATTCGCACCATTCAGCGTATTTGCGCAGAACTTAGACCAGGCATACTCGACGATTTGGGACTGATTGCCGCCCTGGAATGGTTAACCCAGGAGTTTGAAGAACGCACCCATATTGCTTGCACGCTGGAGCTTCCCGAAGATATTGCCTTATCTTCAGATCTCAGTGTTGCCTTGTTTCGTATTACCCAGGAATCTCTTACCAATATCATGCGCCACGCAAAGGCCAATGCGGTGCGCATCGCTCTGACCTATGACGCCCGACAATTGCATCTGTGTATCTGCGACAATGGTCAAGGAATGGATATCGAGAACATTCAGAACAACCCCCGTTCCATCGGCATTTTAGGCATTCAAGAGCGGCTCTTACCCTGGCAAGGCACCCTCGATATTCAAAGTAAACCGGGCGCAGGAACACAAATTCATGTACACCTTTGCCATTTGGAACCACAGGAGTTAACCCCATGACCCATATTGTCATCGCTGATGATCATACCTTTGTCAGAGCAGGCTTAAAACAAGTACTCAATGCGCTTGTAGAAATTCAAAGCCTGCGCGAGGTCAGCAATGGCCACGATGTTTTTACCGCCTTAAGAGAAGCACCCTGTGATGTGCTGATTTTAGACATTAACCTCGGCGACCAAAGTGGCCTGGAGGTCCTGAAACAAGTGCGTCAACAACACCCTGAGGTGGCCGTTCTCATTTTGACCATGCATTCAGAAAAACAATACGCTACCCGCATGTTAAAAGCAGGCGCAGCGGGATTTCTTAACAAGGGAAGTGCGGCCGAAGAATTAGTCAATGCCGTGCGCAAAATAGCCCAGGGCGGCAAGTATATTACCCAGACACTGGCAGAGCAACTTGTGATGGACATGGGCAAAGTCGAAGCGGAAGAGCCCCACAAACTGCTGTCTGATCGAGAGTTTGAGGTTTTTCGTCTCATTGCCAAAGGCGAAAAAAACAAAGCCATTGCTCAGCACCTGTTTCTCAGTGAAAAAACCATCAGCACTTACCAAAGCCGCATTCTTGAAAAAATGAATCTTGAGAACCGCTCGGCCATCATTCACTATGCGCTAAAGAATAAACTGGTTTAAACCCCGTCTTGATCGCGGTGTCAGAAAAAACTGACACCGCCCCTCTGCATTGTCTGATAGAGCTTCGGAGACACCTTTTGTTTAATAAAAGCAGGAGGAAAGCCACCATGAAAAAGCCATCTACTTTGCTTTTTGTCTTACTAGCCATCCCAGTGACCGCGTGCCAGAGTAGCCCGACCCCCACCAGCGCCCAAAGCAAAGGGGCCTATTTAAGCGGAGGATTTAATGATTATGCTCCCGTGCCCAGAGGGCAGCGCAAGCCTATTTTACCCTCTATCGAAACACCCATAAATCAGTCAACAAGTACGTCTCCCGAGGCACAATCCCCACGCCAAGATCAACAACAAGCGGCACGCCCTGCCACCGGCAGTGACATTGAAAACCTTCAGGTTTCACAAGATTTTGACTATAGCAGCACCCAGGATATTGATTTAAAACTCTTTGTAAAAAACCCAAACAACAAGGCCTATGCCCAGGTTCCTGTCACGATCTTTGCTCCTGAAAACAACGAAGTTCTGGCCCAGGGACTCAGCAACTCAGAGGGTTATCTCGAACAGCAGTTTCGGGTTCCTGCCCATTACACAGAGGTACTGGTCCAGGTCTCAGCCATGGGCATTCCCAACAATATTATCCTTCCGCTGCAATCCTCACGTATTGAAGCCCACTTTGGACCCGAAACCCGTATTCACTATGGAGGCCTTTAAACCATGAAAAAATCAAGACGTACACCCTATCTTCTGCCACTGGGCCGCACCTTCTTTATGGGCTCATGGCTGGGTCTGACCCTCAATGCCAATGCGGTAACTCTCACGTCACCCGTACAATGGCAGTTTCTCAACGGTGATTATAAGAGCCAATACGATACGAAGGGCATACCCAATAATGTAGACGACATTGCCCTCAAAAGCTTCAGTGATGACTTTTGGAGTCGCTTATCGAGCGCGTTACCCGAGCAACAGGACATTCGTCAACACAACCCAGGATTGATTACCGATGACGCGGGCGCCAACCTGCTGTTGCGAGAAGAAGGAGAAGTATTTTTAACCTTTCTTCATGAAGGAGCTGGCCACTTAAACAGCTTAGGTTATTTTACCTTCAATGCTGAAAATCCACCTCAAAGCCTGGAAGATATTCAAGAAAAAATCGTCTTTCCCAATGTGTCTTTTTCAAATAGCGGTGGCAACGCACGGGGACTCAAAAGTGGCCACACGCTGAAAATCGGTAAATTTCCTGCGGGCACACAGATTGGATTTATTCTGGTGTCTAACGGCTTTAATCCTCAGCAAGGGGTCACTGCCAACGCCAATGCAAGCCAAATTTTCACAACCCTCAAGACCCTCAATCCTGAAGCGAATGACGCCCTAAAAGCGCACACCGTCTTGCTATACGACCAGGAAAGCCAACATGTGGTTTTGGGGTTAGAGGACCTGTTGCGTACCAGCCCCAGCTGTGACCATGACTTTAATGATGCCCTCTTCACCGTTTCATCTAACCCACCTACCGCCATTAATCCAGAGGCCTTAGCGGTATTGGTGGAAAATCCCGATAGTGATCAAGATGGCGTTCCCGACAACCAGGACCTTTACCCCCAGGATCCCGAGCGTGCCTTTTCACAACGTTACCCCGAAGACGGGAGCTACCACACCCTGGCCTTTGAAGACAATTGGCCTGCACAGGGCGATTACGACATGAACGATTTGGTGGTGCAGTACCGCTATAGCTATATCACAAACGCCCAGGGTGACATTAAGGATTTGACGGGCTTCTACCAGGTGACCGCGAGGGGTGCTGAGCTACACAATGCTTTTGCCTTAGAAATACCGGGTACAAGCCTCAAGGATCTGGCCAAAGCCACTTTAAGCCAGGGCACCCGCACCGAAAGCGTGCTGCCCGAGTCAGGTCAAAACCATCTGGTGTTCCAAATTCTAGATGATGCGACCCGGTGGACCCCCGCCACAGGCTGTAAGTTTTTCAATACCGACGCAGCCTGCTCCACTGACCTTCCCAATAGCTTGAAGTTAGAACTCACCTTTAATAACCCCCTTGGCACTGACATCCTGGGCTTTGCACCTTATAACCCCTTTATTTATCGTAAAGATCAACGGGGATTAGAAGTGCATTTGCCCAACCATCAACCCACCCGCAAGGCCAGCAAGGAGCGCTTCGGCAGTCAGGATGATGCCTCAAATCTCCAAACCGGCAACACCTACAAAACCAAAGGAAATTTACCCTGGGCTCTGAATATCCCCAGCACCTGGAATCACCCCATTGAACACCAGCCCATTTCAAAAAGCTATTTGCGTTTTAAAAACTGGGCCGAGTCCAGTGGTAGCCTTCACCCCGATTGGTTTTTAACGGATACCTACGCACCCTTTATTTTTAAAGGAGGACGCTAATGTATATTCCACAGGTGGTTCGCCGCTTAAGCGAAAAAGAATGGGGAGGTACAGAAACCGTCGTTTTAAACACCACCCAACAGCTCTTAACCCAGGGCATTCGCAGTGAAATCCTCACAACCCAGGCCATGGATACCAGAGCGAAAACCCGTTTGCATGAGGTAAGTATTCAGCGTTTTGATTACTTTTACCCCTACCTGGGGCTTTCGGCTCAGGCCAAAGATCTGCTGGACCGCAAGGGAGGAAATCCCTTTTCTCCGTCGCTGGTACGCTATCTCAAACACCAGGCCCCTGATCTGATACATGGCCACAGTATGCAACGTATGGCAGGCATGGTGCGACAGGCAGCTCAGGCACTTGGTGTTCCCTATGTGCTCTCTTTTCACGGGGGTTTTTTTCAGGTGCCGGCGGCCGAAGTCTCTCAGATGAAGGCCCCCGTCAAAGGACGTTTTCATTATGGACGTCTGGTCGATCCCTGGTTGGGTTACCCCCGCGCCATTCAAGATGCCAGTGGTTTAATTTGTGTGAATCCCGACGAGCAACGCACCATGCAGCGCCAATACCCACGCCAGCGCGTGATCTACTTACCCAACGGCGTTCACTTGAAAACGCCCGAAGTCGAGCAAGCCTGTGGCATGCGCTTTCGTCAGCAGTATGGAATCCCTGCTGAAATGCCTTTGCTGTTATGTGTGGGGCGCATTGATCCTCAAAAGGGACAACATGAGGTGATTCCATACTTAAAACACAACCCCCAGACAGGCTATGTATGCATTGGCCCCATTACCGACCCGGGCTACTCCACACGCTTCACCCAGGAGGTTCAACGCCTCGGTCTTGAAAATCGTGTCTGGATCCTCCCGGGTACCGCGCCAGAATCCCAGGTGCTCGCCGATGCCCGCGCCGCCGCCCAGGTGTGTGTGGTGCCCTCTCGACATGAACCTTTTGGCATTGTGGTCCTTGAGGCCTGGCGGCAGGGCCTGCCCGTGGTGGCCCACGCGGTAGGGGGACTCAGCACGTTAATTAACACCCATAAGAACGGCATATTAGCCACCCCTGGACAAAACTTCCAGCACAGCCTGCACACCCAGCTCACATCACCAGAGCAGGCCAACACCCTGGGAAGAAGGGGTTACGAAACCCTCAAGGGCCAGTATACCTGGGACGCCATCACCACCCAATTGCTCCGATTTTATCAAGACTGCCAGCTCGACTTTAGTCAACGCAAGAAAGGAAGTTCCCATGTCAAGTTTCACTGATTACCACCACAGTCTGGCCTTGCTGGAAAGGCAGCGGTACTACGCCCATCAGGATTTTTTCTACACCCTGTGGGAGACCCTTCAACACCGTGGGTTTCACACCCTTAAACGCAGCCTGGATATCGTGGGAGCCGTGAGCTTATTGTGCTTGCTTAGCCCCCTCTGGATCAGCATTGCTTGTTTGATTTACCTGACAGACCGTGGCCCCGTCTTCTTTTGCCAAACTCGTGTGGGCCAGCACGGCAAAACCTTTAAGCTCTGGAAATTTCGCTCCATGTACGTGGATGCGGAAGCCCGACGCCAGGAGGTCATGGCCCAGGCCAAAGCCCGGGGAGAAATGCAAGATTTGCGCTTTAAAATGAAACAGGATCCCCGGATTACCCCCGTAGGTAAGCTGATCCGTCGGCTCAGCTTAGATGAGCTACCCCAAATTCTCAATATTCTACAGGGCGATATGAGTCTGGTGGGCCCACGGCCCCCCATCCCTGAGGAAGTCAAAGCTTACACCTTCAATGAGCACAAAAGGCTCTGGGTCAAACCGGGTCTCACCTGCATTTGGCAAGTCAGTGGCCGCAGCGACATCCCCTTTCACCAACAGGTAGAACTCGACAAGGACTATATTGCCAACCAAAGCTTGCGTCTGGATTTAGAGCTGCTCTATCGCACCGTGGGTGCTGTGGTCACCGGTCGGGGCGCTTATTAAATTTTTCACTTTATAGGAGTTTCTTATGCGTATTCTTTGCTTACTCCCCTTTGTTCCTTACCCGCTCAACCGCGGTACAAACCAGCGGATTTATCATTTGGTTCAAGCCCTGGGAACCCGACATGAAGTGACGCTTTTGATGATGGAGCACGCCCCTGGCACAAAAATGGCCTCCAGTGCGCCTGCGGAGGAAGCCCTCGCAGCCATGCAGCAGATTGCGCATCGGGTCATTCCCCTAAAAACTGACTTGCAACCCTGGCGCTCACTGGGTCAGCGCTGCCTGGATCTTCACCCTGAAACCTTGCGCCACTGGTGGAGCCCTGACTTTGCCAATACGTTAGAGAAACTCTTACACACAGAATCCTTTGACGCCATTTATTGCGAAGATATTTGCATGACCCAGTATTTAGAAAAGCTGTCAAAACATGCCCCTCAGCTTCTGGCCCACCTGCCCGTCATTACCGACCGAAACCGTGTGGACAGTGAATATCAAGAAGAGCAAAGCCACTATATCAAAGGGTGGCGCGCCCGCTTACAGCACCACGATAATCATCTCAAACTTAAGCGGTACGAGAAAAAGCTGCTGCAACAGTTTCCTTACCAGGTGGTCTGCTCTCCCGAAGATCAGCACTATCTTAAAACCCAACTCAACGGCTCGTGTATTCAGGTGGTGGGCAATGGCTTCAACGCCAAAACCTTTCAGCCACAACCCTGGTCAACAGGTCCAGTCCCTGTGATTTGTTTTACAGGCACCATGGACTATGCTCCCAATGTGGATGCCATGCACTGGTTTTTCCAGGCGATTTACCCACGCCTACAGGAGCGCTTGCCTGCCTTTCAAGTTAAAGTAGTGGGGCTAAATCCCTTACCTGAAATTTTAGAATATGGCCAGTTACCCGGGGTGGAAGTCACCGGTGGCGTACCGGACATCGTGCCTTATTATGCCCAATGTGATGTGTATATCGCACCCCTGCGCATCGGCGGAGGAACTCGCCTTAAACTGTTAGAAGCCATGGCCATGGAAAAACCCATCGTCACCACGCGCATCGCGGCACAGGGATTGTCTTTAGATCCTGAGCAAGTGTTCTTTGCCGATGAAGCCGAAGCCTTTGCTCACGCGATTGTACGGATACTCAGTGCTCCCCACAAAGCGCAACAGAAAGCGCAACAGGCCAAAAAGCATGTCATCACGCATTTTACCTGGCAAGCCCTGGGACAGCAGCTCTGTGACTTCGTTGCCTGGTGCCAACACCATCATTTGCGCGATTGCATAAGCGCCTCAATTTGAGGCTGCACTTCAAGCACATAAGCCGCCATTTGCTTATAAACCTTTTCCAGACCCTGAATATTTTGGGTTTGGGCCAATTGTTCAATCGCTCCGCCCATGCCTGACAACAGCGGGAAGCCGAAGGATGCCCCCGAGCCTTTTAAACTGTGCCCCATGCGTTCAAGGTGTTCCCAATCAAAGCTTTGGGCAGCCAGCATTTTTTCAAAACGCTCAAGCTCTTGCCGACGGGAATTAAAAAACACCGGGTAAATCGGAGCCAGCTGAGGAAGAAAGCGAAACCCGGGTTCTTCTTCGGGACCTTTGGGGACGATAGGTGCAGGGCGGGAAGTGGCCGTGCTTAAGGGCAGCAACAGCTCGTCTAAGGTCTTAAGCAAAATACGTTGTGACAAGGGCTTGGTCAACGTCATCAAACAACCCGCTTCAGTCGCAGCCTGTGCGGCCTGCTCAGAAGCATCTGCTGTCAACGCCACAATCCGCGGTGAGGAGTCCTGGGCCAATTGCTGGATCGCACGGGTAGCACTCAAACCGTCCAGTACCGGCATTTGCATATCCATAAGGGTCAGATCCGGTTGGTACTTTTTCCAGGCCTGAATGCCTTCATGGCCGTTGTGGGCAAAATGTAAAACCAATGGAAAACCTTCCAGATAAGCAGCCATCAACGCCCTATTTTCAGCCGCGTCTTCAACCACCAAAAGTATAGCTGGGCGAGACCAACGCTCAGACCAGTGTTTACGATAGGTTTCAGGTGACTTCTCAACAATGGACTCAAGAGGAGCTGTGGGAAGTTCCGCTTCCGGTAAGGGCATGACCACCGAAAAACAGCTGCCTTTACCGGGGACGCTTTGCACAGAAATTTCACCGTCATGCAGCATGACAAGCTCTTTGGCAATACTCAGACCCAGGCCTGTGCCACCGTACTCCCGCGTAATCGAAGAGTCGGCCTGGCGAAAGCGCTCAAAAATAAGGTTTTGCTGGGATGCATTAATGCCCACACCACTGTCTGCTACGTCAATTTGCACCTGATTTTGATCAAAGTGAACCGTAATCTTAACATAGCCCTTGGCAGTGAACTTCAGGGCATTATCTACCAAAATAAATAGAATCTGCCGAATACGCTGTGCATCACCTAAAAATCCTGCGCGAGCCGCTTCAGCAATTTCATAGCTCAAACGCAAACCTTTTTCTTCGGCTTTGTAACGAAAAACAGAAATGCATTGCTGCAATAAGGGTTCTAAGCAAAAGGGCTGGGGATGCAAGTCCAGACGGCCCGACTCTAAACGGGCAAAATCCAAAATATGGTTAATCAAGGTCAGTAGGTTTTCACCCGCGCCCCGGGCGCTTTCTACATAACTGGTTTGCGTCGCAGACAAATCTTGTTGATGCAATAATTCAAGCATTCCCAGGACAGCGTTGAGTGGGGTCCGTATTTCATGGCTCATAACAGCTAAGAACTCCGATTTTGCCGCAGAGGCACTGATAGCATGATCACGCAGGGCCAGGGCATTTTTTTCGGCCTGGCGTAAAGAAGTCACATCGGTACCATACACATGAAAAATATCTTCATGGGCGAAATAAACGGCCAGCAATTGAAAACTTCGTTTACCAAAGGGTACATCCGTTAATAACGTTTGCCCGGATAGCTTCGCTTTCAGCACCTCTGAAAACAAAGCCTCGGGCACACGACCGTAAAGATCCGTATGCCAACTGCTCAAAAGATAACGGGCGGGTATGTTAGCATATAGCACCTGTCCCTGGCCACTGAGCTGGAGCACGGGATTTGGATCTTTCTCAGGAAATTGCGCCAGGCGTCGCTTTTCTGATTCAGACAAAACTTTATCGGTCACATCGCGAAAGACCCACAAATGCCCCGTGAGCAAGTGATCAAACAAAATCGGTATTGCATCGTGCTCCACAAAGCGGCCCGTATGGCAGGCATAAACCTTACCTAGAAAAGCTTTTTTTTCCTGGCGCAATACACTGAGGGCCGTCAAATACTGCTGAGGCTCTGCAAAGTTTTCAGCGATTTGGTCGTGCAACACATGGGCATCCATATTTTCCTGGGTATTATGACAACCAAACATTTCCTGCAGAGAAGTATTCCACAAGAGGACCTTTCCATCGCGATTTTCAAGAAAAATGCCCAACTGAAGATGGGTCACGATGGTTTCCAGGCGGGCCTTCGTTTCTTTGAGTTTCTTTTCGGTACGTTGCGCTTCCGTAATGTTGCGCAGATAGAGAGTGTAAGCATACTGGTTCCCCATCAAAACGGGTACACATCGCACGTCCAACGTATAAGGTTGAGAACCCCATTCCCAAAAGCTGCCCGCAGGGACCGTTTGCGTCAGCCAACGCTTCACCATTTTCTTCAACCTGGGTTGTACCCCAAGAATGTCTAGCAGGTTTTGGTGCTCAGATAATGAACAACCCAAAAGTCCCTCTGCGCGGGGATTTGCAGAACGAACGATGCCCTGGTGGTCCACAAAGATCACGCCATCAGGGGAAGTGTTCAACACCGCCTGGAGTCGGTTCACCAGCTCCAGGTTCTGCATTTGCAATTCCCGGTGATGTAAGGCCTTGTGTAGGGTTTCACCCAATTTTTGCAAGACACTCTGCAACACAGAGCCCGGAGGGTCACGAAACACCAGTTGCAGTAGGAAGGGGCTGTTGCCCTGTAAGGGGAAACACCAGTGATCCGAGAGCACCCTGAGCTCTGGCAAATTAAGGGCCAGGAGTTCAACGGGATGTTTAAGATCTCGTAAAACCCGATGGGCAGACTCCGCAGGCAATCCAGCTTGCCCTAACATCTCAAAGCCATCACCTTGCTTTTTCCAGAGCAACAACACGGGCAGATTCAGCTTTGACACCATGTCTTCAAGCACATGTTCCAGGGTGCGATCTGAAGAAAAGAGCGACAATACACTCAGGGTCAGTTCATGCACCAAAGCCAAACTTTGTGAAGAAGACAACGAATCCATACTAGGTGAGATTTTTCTCCAAAATTACCGGTAATGTTGAAAGGGCACCCATAATTTCCCTTTCCGGCACAGCATTCTCAATTCCCGAGCTCCATGCCTTACCCAAGGGGATATAGATATGGGTATGAGAGCAACCTTCAGATATTCTGCCATGCTCAGCTGTAGAAATCTATAGGTCAAAGGCAAATAACCGCCCAAAGTCACAAAAAGATTCGGAATCAGCGTGCCCAACGCTACCCCAACAATCCCCAGATACGGGGCCAATACCACACTAAGCACCAGATTCCCCACCGCTTCTGCCACAGCCAGCCGCATGAGAACCCGCTCTTGTTGACACATGAGCATGACCTGGGTAGAGGTACTGCGCACCACAATTTGTAGCGCCATCGAAAAGAGTAAAATGCGCCCACTGAGCGCAACCGCGGGGTCTTTTAGGTTTAGCCAGGCCTCAAGCAACAGCGGAAGCCCCCAAAATAGAGGGCCAAAGCTCCAAAGCACCAGGGTGAAAACCCAGCGTTGACTGCGCAAAAACACCTGCTGCAAAGCCTGATGATCCCCTTTTTGAAAGTGTACAGCCACCTGAGGGCCGAGGACATCATGCAGTTGCGTTGTGTACTGGCGATACATCTCGGTGACCCGTTGAACAATCTGATACCCCGCCACCGCAGCCAAACCGAGCGTGCCCGAAATAACCAGCTGATCGGTGCGAAAAATAACCAAATTGGTCAGGGTAATCATCCAGGCAAACAGACTAAAGTGTAGCAATTCACGCACCAGACTCCACCGGGGGAGCGCCCATGTCAAAGGTTTGTGCTCACGGCGTACCCGCCAAAAGAAAGCGGCAGCGAGCCCTGTGTTCACAAGCGCCGTGACGCCCAGACTTACCCAAACCATCGCCATCAAAGGATCTGAAGCGTACGCAAGCGCCCAAAGGCTCAACAGCAAGTGCAAGACAACGCCCAGCGCCTGAATCGCATTACGCAGCACCAAAGCTTCCATCCCCCGTAAAAGTTCCACAAAGCAACCCGAAGGAAACAATAAGGCTGTCCCCAGGCCAAAAATCCAAAAGATATACCGATAATGGACAAAACGCTCGGGGGAAAGTCCCGGTAAAAAAAACGCCAATCCCTGGGTCATGGCCCAAACCCCCACAGCCATAAGCAAACCCATCAGGCCATATAACATCGCTGCAGTGCTTAGCAATGCACCAAAAGGGCGCTCATGACCCGCCCGCCACTGACTGGTATATTTTTGCAGTGCTGTACCCAAACCAAAGTCCAGCAGCAGGGCATAAGCAAAAACGGACCATAAGAGCGCCCAGAAGCCGTAAGCCTCTGAAGAAAACCCCAGGAACAACTGGCGGGTCAGCACCACCATAGACACCAGACGTAACCCCAACAAAGCATAATTAGACAGCGTGGCGCCCATGGGTCACCTCCTGTGATGCTACAGCATGCTGTAAAACTTTCAATACCTGGCTTTTAACGCCCTCAAGAGCGTAGTGGGTGCGCACATGATCGCGAGCCCGTGCACTCACCTGCTGACACTGCTGGGGATGGGCCATTAAATACTGCCATAAACGCTGAATTTCAAGCACCTGCTGTGCTTCATTTTGTACCGGAAACAACCAGCCCGTTTCACCAGAGGTGACAATTTCAGCGGGCCCGTAGGCATTAGGGGCCACCACATTGAGGCCATGCATCATCGCTTCAATCAGCACCAGGCCAAAGGGTTCCCGCATACAGGTGGGCATCAGCAGCAGCTGATACCTGGGATACAAGGTATCCGTGGACTGCCACCCCAAAAAACGCACCGCCTGCTGAAGCTGATGCTGCACAACCCACGCCTGGCATGCCGCCACGTAGGCCGCATCCCCGGTTCCAGCGATGTCCAGCGATACCGCATAGCCTGCCTGGCGTAAGTCTTTCAAGGCTTTCAGAGCCAGATGTAAGCCTTTTTCGGGATCGAGTCTCCCCACAAACAACGCCCGTTCCAGACCGAAAGCAGGTTCCTGGGGTACAGCCGAGGGAGTTGGTAGGGGGACACCATTGGGAATCACCCGCAAGAATTGCACTGCATACCGCCGTTGTAATTCCTCTGCCAGCCACTGCGAGACACAAATAACATGCGGCAGTCGCAAAGTGCGTTGCTGTAAGCCAGGAATCATGCCTTTGATAGCGCGTCGTAAACGCGCCTTAAAACCCGATTTAAAATAGCTGTCTGGCCACATATCTCCCATTTCAAACACCCGGGGGACAGCGGCATCTTCTGCAGCATACAGGGGCGCTAAACTAATCCCCCGTTGCGACCACACATAAATAACGTCGGGTTGAAAGCGTTGAATCGCAAGGGCGGTAATGTGATAATTTTGACGCTCCACACGCCATTTTTGAGTATAGCTCGGGCGATGGTAATCAATGGTCAGCAATTGCCGTAAAACGCCCTCCTCCTGTACCTCAGACGTCCACTCCCGCGACAGAACCTGCACACAGTGCCCCTGGACCCTTAAAAAGTCGACGGTATCGGCACAGGCTTTTTCGTAGCCCCCCACCATATCAGGCGGGTAATAATTACTGATGACCAAAATCCTTAGCATGTGGTGTACCTCTCCCCCTGATTATGCGTTTACCCGGCAGCGGATGCTATCGGAGAAGACCACGGGCCGGTGTCAGGTTTTTCTGACAGGCCACTCGCTCCAACACCAGAATGAGCGCAAAAACCCACATGAGCTGGTAATAATTATTGGATTGCTTCAAAACCCACTCAAAACAAGAGTTACACAAGATACTGGTCAGGCCAGCCCCCAGGCCCAGTCCCCACATGCGAAAATAAGGGTGACGGGCCTTTAGGCATAGCCGTAACGCGCGAAACACAAAAGACCAGACAAAAAGCAAATAGACCAACAGCGTATGCCAACCACTCTCTGCCGCAATCATCAGATAAATGGTTTCCACAAGTCCGCCCTTTTCTTCTTCAGCATAGGGATCGGTCGCTTTTTGCCTGGGAATATGATCGCCATAGGGGTAAGGGGGATTAATTTTTAAGCCAAACTGGTTAAGTCCCACCCCCAGCGGCTTATCTTTGACCATGTTCAAGGCAGCAATTGCCAACACCGCCCGCACCTCCATGGATTCTTCAGGAGCGGTTTCAAAGCGTTCTTGAATAGAGTCTGCCGCTTTCCAGGCAATTAAAGCCCCCGCGCAAGCCGCCAGGGTAAGCACGCCAATTTTGCGCGCATTGATTTGCTTTGGGTGCAAAGAAAAAAACAAAACAAGCCCCAACCCCAGCCCCAAAAACAAGAGGCCACCCCGAGAAAAGGTAAACACCGTACACAGCATTCCCGCGCACCAAAAAGCAAAGGAAACCATCAACAATGATTTTTTTTGCTGAGGGTGGTGTAGTACATAAGCAAAAAGCAAGCAGTTAAAGAGATTGGCGTACATGACCAGAGAGTTTTGGTGAGGAAAGGGGCCTTTGGCCTGCCACATGCCCTCTAGATATTTTTGCTTTAGCATGATCACAAAAATGTATACCATGGCGGAGCCGATACTGTAATACATCACCTGAAAATGTTTGGCCGTGCGAAACCACTGATAAATGACCCAGAACAAAAGATACATACGCAGCATTTTTAAAATTTCAAAAGCACTAAACAGAGGGTCCGCCGCAGAAACAATGGATAACAGACTCCCCAAAAGGTAGAGCACATAAAGCCAGGTCCCGGGGGGCGCACGATAAAGCTGCTGACGGCGATAGATGAGTAAATAGCACAGCATGCTGAGCAGCAGAAGGTCGATCAAAGACACCTCAAACCCTTTTGCCGTTCCCCGGTAAAACTCCCGGGATACAAAATTAATATCAACGGTTTTCACCGTCAAGAACAATAAAATGAAGCTGATATAAGGGTGCGTGCGCGGGTAACGCTGCAACATCAAGGTACCCAAAGGAACCCCCACACTGCAGGCTAAAAAAAAGGCCAAATACTTCATCATTTACATCACGGCTGCATCAGTATTTAGGGTGCGGTATTTTACCACGCGCGCCGGAATCCCCACGGCTACCCCCGCGGCAGGCACCGACTGCAGCACCACCGCATTGGCTCCAATCCGAGCATAGGCCCCCAGCGTCAGGACCCCCAATATCTTGGCTCCCGTGGCAATTTCGACCTCTTCATGAATATCCAGATACCCGCCCGCATGCTCCTCGCCACGGGCACCCAATGTCACCCCCTGATGCACAATACAATTGGGACCTATACGAACAAACTCACCAATGACGACACCCTGGGGGTGAGGCAAATACAGCCCCCCGGCAATGGTCGCCCCACGGGCAATATCACAGCCAAACAAGATTTGATTGGCCAGTGAAAAAAGGCGAGAGAGCCTCCCCCAGCGCTGACGATAACAGGCATGGCTCAAGCGCATCAGAAGCACAGGCAAGAGACGCGGATGCAGGATAAGTCGATACATGGCAGGGACAAAGGGCCATTGATTTTTAAGCTTGCAGATATCTGCCCGCAAATCCACTAAGATTTTCATGATTACACCCCGTCTGTGTCAGCGTAAGGCCAAATCGCCTTTCATACTGTTATGATGGGAGATAACGTTTTAAAACACTATCAGCAAAGCTTACCCTGACGTGTCAGAAAATTCTGAAACCCAGCACAGAGGATGGTCTATGCAAACCACTCATAAACATCGACGTATTTTTTTAACGGGACATCGGGGCTATTTGGGAGAATGTTTGGCCCACTTAATCCAGAGAGATCCTGACCTAAGCCTGGTGACCTCAGAAGTACGCTTAGAATCCCTTCCAACCCAGAGCATTGATTGTGAGGGTGTCATTCATGGGGCCACACGCCGTGAGCCTGCAGCCGACGCGGCGGCTTTAAGCGGTTTATTAAATGCCCTACAAACACCCGTACCCTTTATTTTCACCTCATCGCTTAAAGTCTACGGAAACCACCAGCATCAGGCCACGGAGCAAACGCCCCCAGAGCCTGACAGCCCTTATGGTCAGAGCAAGTACCAGTTAGAGCGCCGCTTACAAAGGACCGATCATACGTTGAGCATTCTCCGTCTGGGCTCACTGTGGGGCTATGGTGTCAATCGCTATGGCAAAACCTTTCTCGATCAGGCTTTACAACGCATCGCCCAACACGAATCCATTTCTATTTTGAGCCCTCCGGTTTACCGCAACCACCTCTTCGTCTGGGATGCAGCCCGTTGGATCCACCACATGGTACAAGACAAGCTGCAGATTCCTGTACTTAATGTGGCTGGAGAAGCACAGCATTTCCAGGCGCAAATTGAAGACTTATGCCGTCATGCACCCTCAGGCTATCAACCCAGTATCGATTACCCCGAGAGCCCTGCCGCTCAACCCAGTCTACTCATGAGCACCGCCCTTTGGGAGCATCTGCGCCCCCATCCGCTCACTCCCTGGCCAGAGCTGGTAAAATACGCCTTTAAAAGTGGAGTCTTTGCGCATGAAAACTAAAATCTTATTGTTGAGCGTTGGCAGCTTACTGGGTAAAGTCATGTTAGATGTTCTGGCTGCGCGCCGTGACAAGCTATGGCTTATCGGGGCCAATAGTCATGCTGAAACCCCTCAACTGTTTCACTGTCACCAGGCGCATCTACTGCCCCCGAGTCACCATTCAGACTACGAACAAGCGTTTGAACGCTTACTCGCCCAATGCACGCCGGATATTATTTTTCCCGGTCGAGACGACGATGTGATCTTCCTGGCTCAATTTCGGGCTGACCATCCGGAGTGGGCCCATACTATTCCCTGTGGTCAGGTGGATATCGCCCGCATCATTCACGATAAATACACCTGTTATCAATGGGCCCTGACCCAGGGGTTACCCTTCGCCCACAGCTTTTTATATACCCCGGACTCCCTCAAAACCCTTGATTCCTTTTTAGAGCAGGTGTCTTTTCCATTACTCGCTAAACCCCGGCAAGGATTTGGCTCACAAGATATTTTATTTATCGAAGACCGGGCGCACCTTGAACGCCTGGGAAACACCCAGGAGCTTCTCTTACAGGAATACCTTGAACCATCCGAAACGCTAACACCGTATTTTGAACAATACCGTCAGGGGATGCCGCTTTTTTTTCAAATCCCTGAAACCCGCCAGTTTTCTGCCCAGGGGCTTATTCACCCCGATGGAGATCTGGGCCCCGTGTGCTGTGCCCAAAGTACACTGGTCATGGGAAAAACCACACGTTTTGAACCCATTGAAAACCCGGCCTTGTCTCAGCTTTTTATGGACTATGCCACTGCCCTGAGCGCAGCGGGGTGGCGGGGGGTGGTCAATCTGCAAGCGAAACCGCATCCCCATACAGGCGTTTGGAAAGCCTTTGAATTGAATCTACGCATGTCAGGGGGAACAGCCTGTCGCCTGATGCTGGGGTTTGACGAGATGGGCCATTTGATGCGCGCTTTTTATCCAGAGATTGCATTCCCTCATGTGACCCGAGCCCAGGCGGATATCGCCATACCTGTGCCTCAGGTTCAGGGGTTCACCCGAGAACACGTCAAAGATCTCCAAACTCAGGGAAGTTATTACCCATGATCTCCTCAGAGCACCTCATGAATTTTGAGCAAAAGGGTTACCTTTTGTTAAGCAGCCCGCAACACCAACTCCAGGATTTTCTGGAAATCACAGCACGGTGGGGGCAAAACTTCCTTCAGTTCGCAAACCAACCCGTTGCAGGCCCACAACAAATCGTGGGCTCTCATTTGGGCCGCACCCCGCTGCCTGGCAAAACCGACGTTTTTCTGAGTACAGGGCATCATGCCAGTTACCCCTTGCCCTTGCACGGAGAACTCTATTACCAAATGCCTCAGCCACCGGAGTTATTGTGTTTTTACTGCGAGACGCCCCCACTTCAACAGGGTGAAACCCTATTGTGCAACGGGCAAGCGCTTTTTCAAGCCCTGCCTACGTCTCTACAGCAGCTTTTTCTCGAACATGACCTGGTCTATACCCGCCACAGTTCTTTAGAAGCCTGGCAACAGGACTACCAAACCCAGGATTGCAAAGCCTTATTACAGTTCTTAGAAACACAGCATATCAAAGGCAAGATTCACCCTGAAACAGGAGAACTCACCACCCACTACACCAGCTCTGCACTGCGTCACTTTCGAGGGGATTGGTGCTTTATTAATAACCTGATTCCCTTCGCTCTACGGGAGCGAGATGAGCCACAAGCCACCCGCAGCCGGGTTCGCCTGACAAATGGACAGGCCATTCCCGCAGTGGCCCTGGAGACCTTGCTCACCTGCTCCGAAACGCTCGAACACCGTATTGCCTGGCAAAAAGGGGATATTCTACTGGTGGATAACCGTTGGGTACTACATGGTCGCCGTGCCCTGCATCCAGGCCCTCGTACCTTGTACCTGCGCATGGCCCAAAACTGTCGATTACCGTGAAAGAAGCCTAATCTTGAGAAACAGTCTGCTCACGCGCTGGAGGAATTTACGCCACCACTTTCAAAACACCCCCTGGCACACGCTGCGGGATTACCAACAGCAGCTCTACCAAACACAGCGTTTACCCTGGTGGGATCTTGTGCATAGTTCATGGGTGCATGGGGCCAGTCCGCTGGATTACTATTGCTTGCGTTTTTTTGAAAAAGGAGCCCAGGAACGCCAGCAGTACTTGACCACATCTCGGATCTTTGCCCTCAGACAGGCCACTCAAGAAACCCCGTCAAAAACCCTTATTTTACGCGATAAACTTCTATTTAACAAGACTTTTAGCCCGCTCCTGGGACGGCAATTTTGGAGTTGGGAAACGCTGCGTGCCGCCCAGGATATTCCCTCGCCCCTGGTGATTAAACAACGCTGGGGACAGGGAGGAGAGGCTATTCACGTCGTGTCTGACTTTCAGCATCGACAGGAATGCCTTCAGCACATTGAGGGTCTTGTCGCGCACCCTCAGCAGTATGTGTATGAAAGTCACCTGGTGCAACACCCAGACCTACAGCGTCTTTACCCGCACGCTGTGAATAGCCTCAAAGTGTTGACCTGCTATCATCAGGGGCAAGTGAGCATTTGGGGGACCGTCCTCAGTATTGCCACCCAACCCCATCTCGACAACTTCAGCCAAAAGGGTTTAACCCTGGCCCTGAGCCCTCAGGGTATAGCACAGGGCACCGCCCGTTACCGCGACCCTCATCGTCCCCCAGAAAGCCACCATCCTCTGACCGGAATCGCCTTTGCAGGTTTTCAGGTGCCTTTTTTTCAGGCTGCCCTTGCCCTCTGCCAGGAGACCGCCTTGCGTCTCCCGGATATTTCCACCATCAGTTGGGATGTGGCTATCTTGCCCCAGGGACCATGCCTGATTGAAGGCAATCACAATTGGAACGCCCACATTCTGCAAATTCCCACGGGTCAGGGAATGGCCCCTCTGGCCCGTGCTCTGGCCCCCCTTACGCCTTATGGGTAGCAAGATGGTGAGTGATTTGCCGTAGAGCTTCTTTACACCACTGCAACCAATTGTTCTCGTAGGCAAGACCGTAGTCTAAGGTTAGCTTCATACACATCTCACCATAGCTCAGGGTCGCGTGAGAAAAATAACGCTCTGCAATCGTGGTGTAGATCATGCGTTTTTGTTGGTGATAGCGCTGATGCTCACGCAGTTCCGCCAACAGAAGCTCCGGCTGGGCCCACTCACCGGCATAGAGTTTAACCAACAGGTCGTCGCGAATGGGCATCGGTTGTACCGAGGTCTGTAACCAGTTAGCCAGAGCCTCTCGCCCCGCAACGGTAATTGAATACATTTTGCGATCAGGACGTTTTGCCTGGGTTTGTACGATCACATCCAATTGCTGCTGTGCTGCCAGTTTTGCCAACTCCCGGTAAATTTGCTGGTGGCTCGCCTGCCAAAAATACCCCAGGGATCCGTCAAAGCGCTGGGTTAAATCATATCCGGATAGGGGCTCTCGACTGAGCGCTGCCAATAATGCTTGTGCCAATGCCATGATGATTCTCCTATATTATGCAACAAATTGCATAATAACATCTTCTCTGATACAATGGCTTTTAATATGCAACAAATTGCATAAAGATAAGGGGTTTCGAAACCATGCCAGAAATCGGAATATACAGTGCCCTGGCGGCAGCCACCCATTACTTAGCCCTGGGAATCGGTCTGAGCGGCATTTATAACCGAGGTAAACACCTCAAAGCAGGGCATTTACAGTCTGCCCTCAGCGCCGACAACGCCTGGGGCATTGCGACCCTACTGTGGATTGTCAGTGGCTTACTGCGCGCCTTTGGCGGCCTCGAAAAAGGCAGCGCTTATTATCTCCACAATCATTTTTTCTGGCTCAAAATGACCCTCTTTGGCCTGATTTTTCTACTCGAACTCTGGCCCATGGTTCGCCTGATTCAGGTACGCCTACGCAAAGAAAAAACGCTACCTGGGGTCATGATGCAACGCTTTGCTCTCATTTCTTTTGTCCAGGTGGGACTCATCGTCGCCATGATTCTGTGTGCCAGCCTGATGGCCCGAGGTTACGGCGTACTGGCAGCCTCAGCTTCCTGATAAGCCAGCCAGGCCTTACGACGGGCTTCAAAATCGGGCACCTGACCCAGCACGTCTGGGTGTTCCAGTCCCCACGTTAAAGTACGCTGGATCGCAGTGTGAATCGCCACAGGCTCTTGAAAGCCTGTCTCCCGCGCAAAGCGGGAATTATCCATCATAAAATGCTGAGGTTCCACAGGGTGTTGAGATTCCAGAGCTTGCCAGGTATCGGGTACCGCATGTACGGTGAGCGGTTGTTGGGCGACCTCATAAAAAAGCGTGACCCAGCGCCGCCAGGTGCGCTGCTGGGCCTCGCCCAGGTTGTACACCCCCTGCAAACGGCCCGGCCGGAACACCGTTTCTTCAATGCCCCTGAGCAGCGCGGCGGCAATGTTTTCTACATAGCCATAGGTAAACAGCGAAGCCTGTTGATTGAGCCCCAGGATCACCTCCGTCTGCTGATGCAACAGGTGCTGTAAAATCCAGCCGTGACGATAGGCGTATTGGCGATCGTGAGGCCCATAGACCATGGGCAAGCGGTACACAATCGCCTGCGGACAGGCCGCTTGGACAATAGCTGTCACCTGGTTTTTATCGTAATCGCGCAGGTGCAAGCTGTCGTGTTCACGCCAATAAAAAGGGGTTTCAGTGACCGGCGACTGTTCAGAAATGGGCCAGTCTGTGGTGTCTTTGCCCTTCACCAACCCCTGAAAAGCAGCATACACATCGGCAGAGGACAACACATGCAAGGCAGCGTCGCTGCCCTGAAACACCGTGACAAAATCCTGGGCATGTTGTGGAGTCATGGCCAGACAGTGCAACACCGCATCGGGTTTGAGCGCCAGCAAGGCCTCACGGTGTTGCTGCAGTTCATTTAGATCTCCCTGAATCTGTGCAAAAGGAGCCTCTGGCCAACTTTGCCCCCGGTTAAATAAAATGACCTCATGACCCGCAGCCTGGGCCTGCTGCGCCACATAGCGCCCGATAAAACGACTGCCCCCCAAAATTAAGAGTTTCATCCGCGTCTCCTCTCTGTGCTTTTTTGTGCCTCAATGACGCGATATCGGCAATTCAGGACTGGCTCCCCACTCCGCCCAGGAGCCATCATACAGCTTGAGCTGTGTATAACCGCAGAGGCTGGCTGCAAAGTAACCGATACACGCAGTAATCCCTGAACCACAACTGAAAATAAGGGTGTCATCAAGGCGACAGCCCAGGTCCCTAAAACAGGCTTGCAAAAAGGCCAGAGACTGAAAGCGATCGTTTTCAAGCAAAACGGTATAGGGTAAATTCAGAGACCCAGGAATATGTCCACTGCGCAGGCCCGAGCGAGGCTCTGGAGCCAGTCCTGCAAATCGCGAAGCGCTTCTCAGGTCGATAATTTTCGTTTGAGGATCACCCAGGGCGGCCAAAACCGCTTGCTGATCGGCCAGCATTTCAGGACGATACTGCGCTTCAAAATCACCCGTGGGCAAGGTATCAAGCGCTGCTTGTGTGGGATAGCCCTGAGCCTTCCAGGCTGGCAAGCCACCATCCAGCAGTTGAACCTCGCGACACCCCATCAACGTAAGATTAAACCACGCACGGGGAGACGAGTACACGCCAATTTTGTCATAAACACAAAGTTGTGTGTCACGACCCAGACCCAATTGGCGGGCTTGAGCTTCAAAGCGCGCGGGATCGAGTAAGGTGTGGGGCATCGGGTTGTCAGCTTGTGAAAAGGTCGCGATATCAAAAGCTTGGCTTCCAGGGATATAGGCGGGGTCATCGGCCTCCGGGGGTGGGCCAGCCACCGGGTCAAGTAGACTGCAAAGGGGTAGGGTTTGTCCCTGATGAAGGGCGTTAACAAGCGTAGGTGCATCAATCAGCATGATCGTTTTCCTTCTGTTTAAAAGATAGACAGGCTTTTCTCCCCTGTTCCCCATTTTCCCTATCATAGCTCAAAAGTTAGAGGCTGTCCCTTCAGCATGGGATATAATTGAAACCTACCGTTAACCCAAGCAAAGGAACCGCTATTATGACCTTTCAAAAACCCGCCCTGGCTCAGCAGCAACACGAACTGATTGGCAACACACCGCTCCTCAAAATTCCTTCTTTAAGTGCGCTGAGTGGCAGCGACATTTTTATTAAATGCGAATACTTTAACCCCGGCGGCTCGATTAAAGACCGTGCTGCACTGCACATGGTCCAAGAAGCCGTGGCCTCGGGTGAACTCAAACCCGGCATGGGCATTATTGAAGGCACAGCGGGCAATACCGGCATTGGCCTGGCGGTGGTGGGCAAGTCGTTGGGTTATCCCGTCACGGTGGTCATGCCCCGGGGGCAAACCCCCGAAAAAGAGCAGATGATTGCCCTCCATGGGGCCGAACTGCATTTGGTAGACGCGGTGCCCTTTAAAAACGAAAACCATTTTTACCACACGGCCCGGCGCATTGCCGAAGAAAACCCTGGCAAATACTGGTGGGCCAACCAATTTGAGAACCTGTCAAACTATCGGGCCCACTACACCACCACAGGCCCTGAAATTTATGCTCAAACCGAACAGCGGCTCGATGTGCTGGTGGCCGCTGCCGGCACAGGCGGTACCCTGGCGGGCACCTCAGACTATTTAAAAGGCCAATTGCCCGATCTGAAGGTAATTTTGGCTGACCCCAAAGGTTCTGGCCTCAAACACTATTTAGAACACGGCGAATTTGTGGCGGAAGGCAGCTCCATTACCGAAGGCATTGGCATTATGCGCCTGGTGGAAAACTTCAAACAAGCCAAAGTAGATCAGGCCGTTAGCCTACACGACCAGGCCCTGGTGAGCGTGGCCTATTACGTGCAGCAGCAGGACGGCATTTTATTGGGTTCTAGCTCAGCCCTGAATGTAGCTACCGCCTTCTATGAAGCCATCAAAGGCCCCAAAGGCCGTCGTCTGGTCACCTTTGCCTGCGATCTGGGTGAACGCTCTCGCTCCAAGCTCTATGACCGCGCATTTTTGCAAAGCAAAGCCTTAGATCCAGACCTGAGCTTAGAAGCCCTTATGGCCACCTGGTAAACGTGCTAAGTTGGAAATATGCTCAATCCTTCACAACAAGAAGCCGTCGATCATGTGCACGGACCCGCTCTGGTTTTAGCTGGAGCGGGCGCTGGTAAAACCAGCGTTTTAACCCAACGGGTGTTTAAGCTGCTCAGCCGGGGCGATCTTGCCCCCGAAGAGTTGCTGGTGGTTACCTTTACCAATAAGGCCGCTCGTGAGATGAAAGAGCGTCTGGCCCTCATGTTGGGCTGGAAAGTGGTCAAAAAAATCTGGGCGGGCACCTTCCACTCTATTTGCTGCCGGATTTTGCGTAAACACATTAAAGCCCTGAAGTTGGGCTACAACACCCGCTTTGCCATTTACACCCCCAAAGATCAAGAAAAGATCATGGACCTGGCCATTCGCAGCATGAACCTGGACCCCAAAGACTACAAAGCCAGTCAAATGCTCTCTCTGGTCAGCAAATACAAAAATACAGGCATGAGCCCCGACGACATTCCCAGTCATAGCGTCGACGATCCCTTTATTATTCGGGTGTATCGCGCCTATCAAGAAAGCTTAGTCCTCAATAACGCCGTGGACTTCGATGACCTTATTGGTCTGAGCCTGCAATTGCTGCGGGACCATGAAGAGACCCGCACCGCCTTACAGCAGCAGTTTCATCAGGTGCTCGTGGACGAGTACCAGGACACCAACAACGTGCAGTTTGAACTGATTCGCTTGCTGGGAGGCTTTCACCGCAATGTTTTTGTGGTGGGCGATGTGGACCAGAGCATTTATTCCTTTCGCCATGCCAACTTTCGGATTATTCTCCGCTTTCAAGAGGATTACCCTGACGCCAAACTGATCAAGCTCGAAGAAAACTACCGCTCTACCGGGCATATTTTAGAGGCTGCCAACGACCTGATCCAGGCCAATAGTGAACGCTTTGAAAAGGTCTTGCGCAGCACCCGCGGCAAGGGCGAGCCCATTCGCTTTCATCAGGCCACCGATGAGATGGACGAAGCCACCTACATCGTCAACCAAATCAAGCGCATTCAAGAAAACAACGGCAAGAGCTTTGGTCAATTTGCTCTGCTTTACCGCACCAATGCCCAGTCGCGACTGTATGAACAAAAGCTCATTCAATACAGCATTCCCTATCACGTGGTGGGCGGCTACCGCTTTTATGACCGCCGCGAAATCAAAATTTTGCTGGCCTATTTGAATTTTTTAAACAACCCCCAGGACAGTCTCAGCCTCAAACAAATCATCAATATTCCCAAGCGCGGCATTGGGGCCAAAGCCCTGGAAACCTTAGAGACTTCAGCCACCTTCGAAGGGCGCGGCCTCACCCTCTGGGAAGCCCTGCAAACCGAGCGGGTGCGGGTGCAGGTGCCCCCCAGGGCCCAGGAGGGCATTGCCGAACTGATCTCTTTTTTCAAGCAAATCATGGCCGAAAAACTGCCCATGTCCGAGCTGGTCACTGAAGTCTTTATTCGCAGTGGCTTTAAGGACGAAATCGAAAAAGATGAAGACAGTAAAAAGCGTGAAAACCGCTTAGAAAACGTGCAGGCCTTTATTCAGGCCGCCGCTGAGTACGAAGAAAACACCGACGACAAAACCGATCTGAGCGGCTTTTTAGAACACATTGCCCTGTTCTCGGACAGCGACAAAAAAGAACAAGACAAAGCGGTCAACCTCATGACGGTACACGCCGCCAAAGGCTTAGAGTTTCCGGTGGTGTTTTTGCCCGCCTTAGAAGAGGGCACCTTTCCCCATGTACGCTCCCTGCTCGATGACAACAAAGAAGCTGCCATCGAAGAAGAGCGTCGTCTGATGTACGTGGCCATTACCCGTGCCAAAGATCAGCTCTATATCACCTACGCCACCCAGCGCCGCAACCAGCGGGCCGTGATTCACCACCGCCTATCGCGCTTTGTCTACGAAATTGCCCACCATATGCGGGTACCCGGCGAACTGCTGGCCGAAGTCAAACGCCACCAATACGAAGAGCGCTTAAAGGTCAATGCCAAACAAGGGCCCGGTGCCAGCCTGGATATCCCCATCCCGCCAGAGGATCCCGGCACCAGCGCTCCCCTGAATAAACCCGCTGCGCCCCTGCATCCCATGGTGGAGAAATTGGCGCGCCAACAATACCTGAGCACCTTACAACAGGGGGGCGCACCCAAATCCAGTGTCCCCATGCCCCCACCCAGAGCGTCACAACGCGTGGGTTCTGCCCCGGTCACCAGCGGGCTCACTGCTGGCGATCAGGTCAAACACCCCCAGTTTGGTCTGGGCGTCGTGGAAAAAGTGATTCCACCGCTGATGCGCATTCGCTTTGGCAATGAGGTCAAAACCTTAAACGCCAGTGCCAGCGCCTTGCAGCGTGTAACCTAGCTTTGCGCTGGTTTCGCCGCCTCAGCCCCCTCTGCAGTCTGAGTCTGGTGATGGCCCTGAGCAGTACCCCGACTTTGCCCGCAATCGCAAAGCCTGTGCAATGGCGCGCCACACTCTTCAGTGAAAACCTGGCCACCGAGCTCTTTCAACTGCGCAGCGATCTGAAGCTGCCCCGTCAGCATTTGGAACAGTTACCGGCACTGAACGCCCAGATCCTGCGCAGCAGCTTTCAGCCCGACACGACCCCTCAGGCACGCTATTACCGCATCGAAATTGAAGCCAAAGGCGCTCACTTTACCCTGTTACTCTCCTGGCCTCAACCCAACGTGCTGGAGCTACACGTGCAAGACAATTGGGTGCCCAGCGATTGGATATTGCAGGCCCTGCATGATGAACTCCGCCCCGTGCTCAAACAGCTTGAGAAAATCGGTGTTCAGGGAAAACTGCAATTCAAAAAACAAAGCACCGCCCTGCAATGGGTCTTTTCGCCAGGCGCTGTGGCAGGCTATTGGTCCCCCGAAGGTGATCTGTGGATTCACCTCTTGCCCCCCCAGGTGCCCGGTACCACCGCCTTGCGCTTGCAAGCCGACCTCACCGTAGACACCCGGGATGTACCACCCAATACCGGCGAAGACGTCCCACAAGCACTGGAGCTCAAAGCCGAGCTGAAGCACCGGTTCGACGTGCAGCTCACCGAAGCCCAGGTCAAAAATCTGGTGCTAAGCGGTGAAAGCATTCACGAGCGCTTAGAAGCCCTGACCGCCAACCTGCAAGGCAGCAGTCACTTTAACGGAACCCTGTCCGCCCATCAACTCACGGGCCATTGGCAAGGGCAATTTAAGGCGGATCTTGAGCAATTGCAAATCAACGGGTCATGTTACACAAACTTACACACCTCCCCCTTTCACTGGCAGTGGCAATGGCCTTACCAGAACGTTGACGATTTTGATGTCTGGCCAGCGCTTCCCCCTTTACCGCCCTTAAGCGGTCGTCTGGCCCCCCGATTTATGCCTGCGCGACTACAGTACACCATCGACGGCCCGCTTTATCTCAAGACCTTGCGCGCAGCCATTGCCCGCGCCCGCTACCGGGTTCAACAAGAGGTGTTTGTGTTTTACCCCGGCCAAAGCACCCGTGATTTAAGCCGTTTGTACTGGCGTAAAGCCGCTGGCTTGCAAGAGAAGGGCACCCAGTTGGTTCCCGACCCGTATGCCCCCCAGGGCATTGCCATTGAACTCATGCACAATCACAAGATGTCTCCTGCGGGCGCTCAATCCGTACAACAATTGTTTGCCGAAACCCGCCATGAGCTGCTCGCACAACTCAAAGCCCAGGGTTTAGAAGACGCTGCTCTTCAGCGCTATGCCCAACGCATGGACCATCACCTTCATATGCGAGCCCTGACCCGCGGCATTGTCAAAATCAACCACCGCAAGCAGGTGATTATCGATAACAGCATGGCCTTTGTGGGCGGCTTCAATATGGCGGATCATTACCTGAGTCCTCAGGGCTTTCATGACATTATGTATCAGGTTACAGGCCCGATTATTGGCCCCTTGCAAGCCGCTTTTGACTCCAACTGGCAAGCTCTGGCACCCGGTGCAGATCCCTTTGCTCCCGTGCAGCCCGCCACAGACCGTCGTACACAGCGTACGCTCAGCGCAGCGCAAACCCAGGCGCTGATGGATCATTTGCCCCGCAGCCACAAATCTCCGTTTTACAACCCGCTCGTGGCCCTGCTCTTGCACGACCACGAGCAAAACACCCTCAAGCCTGCAATTCTTCAGCTCATTCAAAAAGCCCAACATACCCTTCGCTTAGAGCAGGCCTACGTGCGGGACAAAGCTATTTTAGAGGCCCTCAAGGCCGCAAAAAAACGCGGGGTAAACATTGAGTGGGTGGTCTCGTATTACAACGACGAAATCCTCTTCGAGCGCTTAAACCTGGCCAGTATGATCAGTCTGCATCAGGCCGAAGGCACGGGCAAGATAGACACCTGGCTGTACCGGGGATACCATGCCTCGCGGCAAACAGAACGCAACAATCCCAGCTATATGGTACACACCAAATATGTCTCTGCCGATGGACGTGAGGCCATTGTGGGCTCCACCAATCTGATTCCCCGCTCCTTGCAGAGCCCCTTTTATGGACTCATGCCCGAATATTATGCGGCGTCACCCGCCCTCTTTAACGAAGAGCTGGGGCTCTGGGTCAAAGATCGTGACACCGTGAGTGCCCTGGATCAAGATCTGGTCATCCAGGATCAACAGGCCCGCAGTCAAAAAGTGAACGTAGGTGAGTTGAAGGCCTTGCTTAACGCCCGTGGCGGGCTCTGGCCTTTGCTGGGCGATCAGCTCAAGGGGCTGTTCAGTTAGGGAGCAAATCTGTGGGGATTAAATTTGCTCCTACAGCATTTGATTATTTACTGTGAAGCTCGTTTTCAGATTGAGTTGGGCTTTCGCGAGCTGAAGCAAGAGCGGTAGCCGTTGGCGAAGCATGAGCCTTACGGATATCGACAGCACTCTACTTGAAGCGTTTCATTACTTTACAGGGGGCTTAAAATTCCGAAACGACAGTTAAAAAAACAGGAAGATAGAAGTTCTCGTTAAAGAGACCCTCTAAACAAGTCACTTACTATTTTAGTTACAAAAATATAGGTAAGGAAAGTTTTTTCAATGAGAATAATTGGAAGCAGGATTTATTTACGTCGATTAAAAATAGAAGATTTAAACGATATTATCGTTATGGAATCAGATCCAGAAGTTATGTTATTCACTTCTTTTCGTCGCGCTTTAACTCCTCAAGAAATTGAAAACCGTTTGTATAAGACACTAACGCGTTCAGGTGAACAGATAAAGCTAGGTGTTTGGGGGGTGTTTTCCCTTTCTGATGATAGTTTTGTCGGATGGAGTATGCTTGAAGACACAAATCAGCCTTTTTTAGAAATCGGATATATGCTTCCACGCCATAGATGGGGATATGGTTATGCTACAGAAATAGTGGTATGTTTGAAAAGTTATGCTTTTTCACAGTTGAACCAACCCGGTCTTTGGGCAATTACACAGTCTAAAAATCATGCTTCTATAGCAGTTTTATGTAAATGTGATTTTGTGTTCAGCCACAATTTGTCGTATGATTTGCAGGTTTATCAATGCCTAAATGCTCAACAGATCATATGATATAAACGAAAGGATATAGTGGACCCCGGATTTAGGACCCGTAGCTAAGGAATTTTTCAGGCAGTCTGGTGGCTTAGGCCGCTTGTCCTTCGGTGACTATGTCCACCGTTGAACACTCCGTGAGCAAATACCTATCGCCTCACAAATCCGTGTAGCGTTTACGCGTCAAACTGAAATGAGAACACATCGCAAAACTACCAAAAACAAAAAAATCCCGCCTCAGACTTCACGGGCAATCTGCTGCGCAACCGCCGCCCATCTATGCTATAAATAGAGTCAATGATCCGGTTTAATCTGGAGTTTTGTGAACCTATGCATTTTTTTATCAACATCTGGGAAAAGTACGCCACCTTTCTGCGCTATGCGGTTGTGGGTGCGCTGGGTACCGCTGTTGATCTGGGAACCTTAGCTCTACTGACCGAACTCAGCGGCATTGATCCGCAAACCAGTCCGCTGTTTCCACTCTTTGTGACCTGTGCCTTTCTGGCAGCCGTTATCAACAACTACATTCTCAATCGCCTCTGGACCTTCAAAAGCCAGGACAAAAATGTCGCAGCCCAATTTCTGCGCTTTTTACTGGTGTCAGTGGGAGGCTTTCTGCTGACCCTGCTTTTAATGTGGGTCCTGGTGTCAGGTCTCAAGGTGTGGTATTTATTGGCCAAGGCCCTGACCTCACTGATGGTACTGGTTTGGAACTTTGGCCTCAACAAAATGTGGGCCTTTCGTCAGCCCACACCCCATCCTGTATCTCAATCCTCTTGAAAGAATAAAGCAATTATGGACAACACAATTTCACGCACCCTTTCTTACGCCCGCCACTTAGGCCGGGAACTGGCTCTGTTAAGCCTCTCTGCCCTGGGACAGCCTGGTGTAGATCTTGAAACCGTCGAAATGGCCGATGTTTTACAGCGCGCCGTGCGGGTACTCACCCAGGAAGCCGAAGAATACCTGAGCACCAGCGGCAAAGCCCTGGAGGCCAGCTTCTCTGCCCTGGAGGGTCTGGACCTTGAAACCCTGGCTGAAGAACCCAATGCCCGCGACCTGTCACAAATGCGCAAAAAGTTGGCCAAACAGGTACAAGAAGCCCGCAGCCATATTATCGAAGAAATTGAAAAAGTCGCCCAGGCCGTCAACCTGGTGGGTGAAGCCTTACACTTGCCCTTGCTCCGTAACCTCTCTGAAAACCCTGATGTGCACAAGTTCACCCTCAAGCTGCTGGAGTGCTACCGCGAACACCACACTGAAATTGATCGCGTCATTAACGAAGTCTCCAGCGACTGGAGCGTGGATCGCATGAACAGTCTGGATCGTGACACCGTACGTCTGGGCACCTTAGAAATGCTCTTTGATCCTGTGGCCGAAGACCCCCGCGTGGACTCCACACCCATCCCCGTCATTATTAACGAGGCCGTGGAACTGGCGAAAAAGTACGGCACAGAGGAATCTTTCCGCTTTGTCAACGGCGTTCTGCGTAACGTCATGCCTCACGCCGAAGAAAGAAGACGTCGAGCATGAGCGAAAAGAAAAGCTTTTGGAAAGTTTTAAATACCCCCGTTCAAGATCTCTTTAAAAAAGAAGAGGAAGCGGCTGCTCAGGCAAAAGCGGCCGCTGAAGTCGCAGCCCCGGTCTCAGAACCGGTTAGCCCTGAGCCCGTAAGCCCTGAACCTGTGGCGGAAGAGACGGCACCCGCTGTTGAAATCCTTGAGGAGACCCCGATCGAGAAAACGCCGGTGGCCGCAGCGGAGCCGCTTGCAGATGCCGTCGCTACAGAAGCTGTCAAAGCAGAAGCGACAAGCGCTGAAACCGAAGCCGAAAAAGCCAAGCGTAAAAAAACCCTGTGGGAAGTTTTAAACACCCCCGTTCAAGATCTCTTTACCGAAGAAGGTTTTACCACCGACGGCGAAATGGGCGAAAGCTATGCCCGTGTGCTGGGATTGGGACGGGACAAGTCTGATTTAACAGAAACCGAAAAAGCGCCCTGGTTGGAGCGATTCCGCAGTCGTCTGGCCCGTACCCGTACGGAGTTTGCGGACAGCATTGAGCGTTTAACCCGCGGTCGCAGCAAAGTCGACGAGGACATGCTCGAAGAGCTGGAAGAAATCTTATTGCAAAGCGATGTGGGGCTGGATACCACCGACGATATTCTGGAACACCTGCGCCAAAAAGCCAAGTCAGAACGTTTTTTACCCGAAGAAGTGTTGCCTGCCCTCACCGCCTATCTCGAAGCAACCCTCGAAAGTGAGCCCTTTCGCATTGAAGAAGGCAAGCTCAATATTTTTCTGGTTGTGGGTGTTAACGGCACCGGTAAAACCACCACAGTGGGTAAAATTGCTGCCAAGCTCAAACTGAGTGGCTACCGGGTCATGCTTGCCGCAGGAGATACCTTCCGGGCTGCAGCCATTGACCAACTGGCCATTTGGGGCACCCGCGCCAACTGCCCGGTCATTAGCCACCACGAAGGAGCCGACGCTGCGGCCGTGGTCTTTGACTCGATTCAGTCTGCCCGCGCCAAGAAAATGGACGTGCTCTTGATCGATACCGCAGGCCGTTTACACAATAAGGACCACCTGATGGAAGAACTCAGTAAGGTGCACCGCATTGTTGAACGAGAGAAAAAAGAAGACCGGGTGGAACGCATTCTGGTCCTGGATGCCACCACCGGCCAGAATGGTCTGAAACAGGCCGAGGTGTTCTCAAAATCGGTGCCGCTCGATAGCCTTATTTTGACAAAATTAGATGGCACCGCCAAAGGCGGCGTGATCTTTGCCATTAAAAAACAGCTCAATATTCCCATTAAACTGTTGGGCGTCGGCGAAGCCCTGGGTGACCTGCAGGAATTTGAGCCCAAAGCCTTTGTGGAAGCGCTCTTCGCTCAGGACGACACCATGGAAGGTGCCGCGTTAGAAGCTGAGTCACCGGTCGAAGCCTCTTAATGAGCACCTGGTTACAATGGGTCGTTCCCCCCGTGGTGGGAGCTGCGGTAGGCTATTTCACCAATGATTTGGCCGTGCGTATGCTCTTTCATCCGCTGGAGGCTAAATACATTGGCAAGTACAAGCTTCCCTTAACCCCCGGTCTGGTACCTGCAGAGCAAGATCGTCTGGCGGATAAGATCTCCCACCTGATCGTGGATACGTTCTTAACCCCGGAAGATTTTCAGGGACTGGTAGAACAGCTCTTAACCCCGGAACGGGTACACAGTGCCACCGATATTTCAGTGGAAATTATTCTGGCAGAGCTCAAGCAAAAAGACAAAGTCGAGGCCTTTGCTGACGATTTTGCCGAGGCCCTCTCCGATCTGGTGCAGCGCTCTGTGCCCGCCCTGACGGAGCACCTGGCGGAAAAGAGTCTGACCCCTGAACGCATTCAATACGTTTTGGATCAGGTCATGGACAGTGTCATTCAAAACTTTCAACTGACCCCGGCCATGTCTCAATTTGTCACCGACCACATTATGGAGTTGGTGCTCACCCCTGAGCACGTCCGCCAAAGCCTCATTGGCTTACTGACCCCGGCCAATATTGCCGCCATCGATGAAATGGCCAAAGAGCGCCTGACCGGCAAATACGGGGTCTTATTGTTCTTTTTGAACCTGCAAGATGTCTTAACCAAAATGCGTCTGTTTTTAGACAGCGAACCCGCCCAGTCCAATGCCCTAATCGAAGAAATGTTGGAGTTAATGCGCTTAGAAGATGCCATTCAACGGGCGATTCTGCGCTTTAATCCCCGCGAAATGTCCTGGGAGCAAATTGCCGAGTTTAAAGGTTCACTGGTGGGCTGGCTGCATCGTTACCTCAGCACCCATTACGACGTCATTGTGCCCCCGCTGGTGGCGAAGATGGATATTCCGGCTTTAATGCAGGCCATGATTCGCCGCTTTGAACCGGAAAACATTCCCCCTACAGCCATTGCCAAGATCAAACACGAAACCGCCAAATTTTTGCAGGGCTATTTAGAAAAAAACCTGCACCGCCTGGTGCAAGAAGCCCTCAAAATGGCCAGTTTACAAAACCTCATTGGCAATAAAATACGTGCCTTTTCACCGGCTCGTATGGAAGAGATTATTTTAGAGGTCTCACGCAAAGAACTCAGTATGATTGTCTGGTTGGGCGCCGTTCTTGGTTTTTTAATCGGCTGCTTACAATCGGGGATTTTACACTTTATTCCTTGATCCAAACAGTGATATACAAAAGACAAAACACCTTCAGTGGTTACCGTCGAAGCGACGGAGACTGAAGGCGTTCTCATGATTCTTGATGTTCAGGACGGCATCTGGCGCGTCCACGGTTTTGAGGATTAAGCGGCTGCGCCAAAGGCAGAGAGCAGGCTGCCCCGTACCCCGGTGGCCTCAACCAATTCGGCTCCAATCCCCGCACCGTACACCCCACCAATGGTACTCATCACGGTACCAAAGAGCCCTGTGGCGCCCATGGCTTTCATGGCCAACGCCGTGACGCTACTGCCCGCGTAAGCGCCCACACCGGCACCGGTGCCCCGCAGGGCATCGGAAAGAATATTGGCTCCCGCACCGCCTGCGGTTTGTTTGCCTGAGGCCAGAGCGGCACCCTGTTTGAAAATAGACAGTCCGGTAAAGACCGCAGCCGAAACGCCCACACTTTTTCCCAGCGCCTGCACATGGGGATTTTTCAGTGCATCTCCAATACTTCCGGCAGCGCCAGGATCCCCGGATTTTAAAATGAGTTCAATGGGGGTTCGACTCACCACACCAGCGGTAATGCCACGGGTTAACCAACCGTCGGCATGGTCGTTATAAGGGTTGGGTTCTACAGCGGGGTTTTCGGGCGTGGTTTCTGAATAAGCAGCTGCGGATTGAGGCGCTACACCAATCATATGACCTGGATGGAAAATGGATGAGATCTGCATAAGAAAACCCTACTGTCTAAGATATTTTGTTATGCATACTATCGTCATTGCCTTTCTCAAACTTTCTTAAATTAACTATTTATTACTTTTAATATAACCGTCATTTAACCTTGAGGCTTTAGCTCTGTATCCCTTGACGCATATCAAAGAAACACATGGTTAAGGTCATGGGCCGATTCTTCTGGGCATGACACACTCAAGATAGAACATGACAAAAGAGGTTATTTATTTTATGAAACACCGTGAACCCGTTTCCCATATTATGAGCCAGGACGTGAAATCTGTGCACCGCAAACAAAACCTGGCCGAAGTGCAACAGCTCATGGATGAGTTTAAAATTCGGCACGTGCCTGTGGTGGATGGAGATGCAGTCGTGGGTATGTTAAGCCGCACGGACATTATGCACGCCCGCTATGGTGCGATTAAGGGTGGTGAAGAATTGCAAATGAACCTGCTGGAACAAATGCCCGTTGAAAAAGCGATGACGCCTGACCCACAAACGGTAACACCGGGATTATCGATTCGTGAAGTGGGCGGCATTTTACACGAAAAGAATTTTTCGGCCCTGCCCGTGGTCGAAGACAAAAAACTGGTGGGCATGGTCACCACCAAAGACCTGATCGGTTATTTATTAGAGCAATACTAAAGCGTTAAGAACGTTTACGTCGCTTCTGCCCCTGGGAACGCGCCTTTAAGGTCAAGTACAAATTTTCGACCTTGGTGCGCGCCCAGGGGGTTTTGCGTAGAAAGGCCAGACTCGATTTGATGCTGGGATCATTTTGAAAACAACGAATCTTAATATATTTACCCAGCTTTTCCCATCCCAGGTCCTCTACCAATTCGGTCAAAATCTGCTGTAAGGTAATCCCCTGTAGGGGGTTTTTCGAGTGATCAATGGCCTTTTTCGGCGCGGTTGCTTCTTCAGGGTTCTCATCTGGGTTGATAGGTTCAGGGTTCATAAAAGGGGTCCTTTCTCGGTCTCAGCTGTTCAGTATACCCTGCTCTCAGCACGACTCACCGCCTAAAACCGCAAAAAAGGCCCACATCAATGATGTGGGCCCTGAATCATACACGTTCAATTTTTACGAGCAACCGCTGGTGGCACCACAGTTCAGACATTTATAACAGGCCCCATTGCGCACCATCGAAGCCGAACCACAGCCCATACAGGGAGGAGCGTCAGCACTGTTCACAAACGACAGCGCTTTGGGTTGCACTTCATCGGCAACAGGGGACTGCTGCGCTACCGGTTCAGTGGCGTTCACAGCGGTATGTACCGCTTGTGCCTCTTCTGCACTTAAAAAGCGCAGCGCCAACCACCGGAAAATATAGTCCATAATGGATTTGGCAAACGGAATTTCCTTGTTGCCGGTGTAACCAGAAGGCTCAAAGCGGGTATGCGAGAGTTTATCCACGAGCACCTGCAAAGGAACCCCATACTGTAAAGCCAGGGATACCGAAGTGGCAAAGGCATCCATGAGTCCTGAGATCACGCTGCCTTCTTTGGCCATGGTAATAAAAATTTCACCCGGAGAACCATCTTCATAGGTTCCTACGGTCACATAGCCCTTATGCCCCCCAATACTAAACCGATGGGTGAGCGCATGGCGTTCGTTGGGTAAACGACGACGACGGGGACCCGCCACAGGAGCTTCTGCTGCAGCGGTTTCCGCTTTTTTGCTTTCACTCGCTGTATTTAAAGGCTGTGTGCGCTTGCTGCCATCGCGGTAAATCGCCACGGCCTTCACGCCCAATTTCCAGGCTTCCACATAGGCATCAAAAATATCTTGTACCGAAACATCCTGAGGCATATTCACGGTTTTAGAAATCGCACCGCTAATAAAAGGCTGTACAGCCCCCATCATCCGAATATGTCCCATGTAATGAATGGAACGGGTTCCTTTTAAGGCCTTAAAAGCACAATCAAAAACGGGCAAGTGTTCTGCCCGCAACTCAGGCGCTCCCTCAACGGTATCGTTTTTATCGAGGTAATCTAAAATTTGACTGGCGGCTTCAGCGTCATAGCCCAGATTTTGCAACGCCAGAGGGACCGTTTGGTTCACAATTTTCATTGAACCACCGCCCACCAGACGCTTGTATTTAATCAGGGCAATATCGGGTTCTACCCCTGTGGTATCACAGTCCATTAAAAAAGCAATGGTTCCTGTGGGGGCCAGGACGGACACCTGTGCATTGCGATAGCCGTATTTTTCACCCAGGGCCAGCGCCTGATCCCAGGCTTTTTGCGCAGCGGTTTTAATATTTTCATTGCGCGCACTGCCCTGAACATTTTTTACCGCCGCACGGTGCATTTGAATGACGTCTAACATGTGGGCTTCATTGGGTTGGTATCCGCCAAAGGCTCCCACCACTGAAGCCAGCTCTGCGGACACTTTATATGCCTCACCGGTCATGAGGGCCGTAATGGCAGCCGCATAGTCTCGACCTGTGTCACTGTCGTAGGGTAAGCCCTGTGCCATCAAAAGGGCACCCAGGTTGCCATAACCCAAACCCAACGTGCGATAACGATGGCTATTGGTTTCAATGGCTGGGGTGGGATAGCTGGCTTTGTCCACTAAGATTTCTTGTGCGGTAATCAGAACACGTACCGTGTGTTTAAAGGCCTCAACATCAAACACCCCGTTATCGTAATACTTCATAAGATTAATCGAAGCCAAATTACAGGCGGTATCATCTAAGAACATATACTCTGAGCAAGGATTGGAACCATTAATGCGACCGGAGGCTTTGGCCGTGTGCCAGCGGTTAATGGTAGAGTCATATTGCATTCCTGGGTCCCCACAAATCCAGGTGCCTTCAGCCATTTTCATCAATAACTCACGGGCCTGATAAGTATCCATAATTGAGCCATCGCTCACCGCACGGGTGTGCCAGGGCTGATCGGCCAGGGCGGCCTGCATGAATTCATCGGTGACCCGCACCGAATGGTTTGCATTTTGAAACTGTACGGAGTCATAGGCACCTCCGGGCACATTAAAGCCCCCGTCATAACCTGCATCAATAAGGGACCAGGCCTTTTTTTCTTCGTTGGCTTTGGTGTCAATAAACTCCACAATATCCGGGTGATCAATATTTAAAATGACCATTTTTGCAGCGCGACGGGTTTTGCCTCCGGACTTAATAACGCCTGCAAAGGCATCATAACCGCGCATGAACGATACGGGGCCTGAAGCAGTGCCTCCGCCGGATAAGGACTCTTTGGAAGAGCGTAAACTTGAAAAATTGGTGCCGGTGCCTGAACCCCACTTAAACAGCATCCCTTCGGTTTTTGCCAGGGTTAAAATCGAGGCCATATTGTCTTCGACCGCATTAATAAAACAGGCAGAGCACTGGGGTTTGGGCTCTAAGCCCACGTTAAACCACACAGGGCTGTTAAAGGCAGCGTGCTGATTGACCAGAATCGAGGTCAACTCGGCGTGAAATGTGTGTCCCGCCTGGAGGTTTTTAAAATAGCCTTGCTCAAGCCCCCAACGGGCAATGGTATCTGCCACACGGCCAATCAATTGTTTAACGCTGGACTCGCGCTCAGGGGTTCCCATTTTGCCCGAAAAGTATTTTGAAACCACCACATTGGTGGCTTGTTGCGACCAGCGTACGGGCACTTCTACTTGCTTTTGCTCAAAAATACTTTCGCCTTTTTCGTTGGTAATGGCTGCGGTTCTGAGTTCCCACTCCAACGCATCAAAAGGGTGTACACCTGCCGTCGAGTAATAAGAAAGAAAATCCATACCCTGTTCGTTAAAAACAAAAGGAAGTTCCTGTTCGATCAGGGTTCCTGGGGAATGTTTAACTTGTGTATTAGACATTAAAAACTCCGTTTATTTTCGATTAAGAACACACCACTTTAAAGAGACATTTCGACAAAATACACAAAAAAAAGAGTTTTTACCTGTTGTATTTGACGCGTTTCTCAGGGGCTGCATGAAGTATTGTAACCCATATCACGGCCCAGGTGTAGGGTCAAAAATCTCCCGTCAATACAGAAACACAGCAAAACTCATCGCCAAAACACGCATGATAACTGGCTTTTGTTTTTTGAGAATTTTTTAGACAAAATCAAAAAGGGTCCGAAGTCACTTCAAACACAGGGGCTTGAATACATATTTTTCGCAAAAGACATACACACGTTTAATTACGTATATGTAAACTTAGCTTTAATAATCGGTGTTTTTCACGCCCACAAGGCGCTCTCCGAGCCACATCAATACCAATCCCAGCTCAAACAGCACAATCAAAGTGCCTGCCAAAAGACTTTGGGTCATGATGTCTACAGAAGGGGTAATTACCGCTGCCACAATAAAACTGATCAAAACCGCATAGCGCCGTTGAGCCACCAATAATGCCCGCTGCACAATCCGAAAAACACTCAGCACCAGCATAATAATGGGCACCTGAAAAATGAGGCCCGTGCTAAAGATTAACACCGAGGCAAACCCCACAAAGCGGTCAATAGACAACATGGGTTGAATACCTTCTGGTGTAAAACCAATTAAAAACTGTAACCCCAGAGGCAACAAGAGAAAATACGCAAAGGCCACCCCCCCCAAAAAGAGCACATAACTCAGTACAATAATGGGAATTAACGCCCGGCGCTGCCAACGTTCAAGGGCCGGGCCAATAAACCAAAAAATCTCACGCAGCACCACTGGCACCGCCAAAAACAGCCCAATGAGAATCGACATGCGCACCACAGCGGTAAAGCCTTCTGCAGGAGACACAATCACGAACTGTACATCTTTTTGAATTTGAGACCGCAGTAAACTGAGCAGGGGCTGGTGAAAATAAAAGCCCGCCATCGCGCCCAACAATACGGCGGCAGCACAGACAATCAGGGCACGACGTAACTCGCCCAGGTGCTGAAAAAATCCCATTTCTCCGCGCAGCAGAACCGGGTCTAAAACAGGCAAATCATCGGGATCAGCCACCTGACGATCGCTGACTTCATCTTTTAAAACCGTGTGCTCTAATTCTTCAAAGGGATTTTTGCTCATAGGGCATTGCCGTGCTGTCGCAAATATTCATGGCCCAACATGGCACCTGCTGTGACCACATTTAAAGACTCCACGCGCGGATGAATGGGAATGGAGAGACTCAGATCCGCAAGGGCTCGCACATCCCCATGAAGCCCTTGCCCCTCGTGACCCAAAGCCAAAATGCACTGGCGGGGCAGGGGCGTATGCAGGCTGCTTGACGGTGCTTCAGCGGCAGTGGCCACCACTTGCCAACCCGCCTCTTGATAGGCTTTCAGGTCAGCCAGGTCCATTTCGCGTACCGGCAGGCGCAAGCTGGCCCCCATGGAGCCACGAATGACTTTCATTTGAAAAGGGTCTGGTGTGGCACCAAAAGCCATGACCCCGCGCCAATTTAAGGCATCCGCCAAACGCAAGAGGGCGCCAAAGTTACCGGGATCTTGCAAGCGATCGGCCAAAATCCAGGCACTCGCGCGGGAGGTGTCCTCGACAATGGGGCGTTGGTGAAACACCCCCAGTACGTCAGCAGGCGAAGTCAATTGAGAAATATAGCCCATGAGTTCTTCGGGCAGGGTATACTGAGGCACTTCGGTGGGCAGATTCAGGGCCGCAAGTCCTGCTTCTGTGCCCAACACACTGTCGAGAGTCCAATCCTGAGCCAGCGCCTCGGCCATAAGGGTAGCGCCTTCGACGACATATTGCGCAGTTTTTTGGCGGTATTTCCTTTGCGCTAATTGCCGAATATGTTTTATCTTAGGGTTAGAACGACTGTGAATCAACATGTGAGGTCTATTGTACCGCGGCTTATGAGAAAAAAGGTATGGATTGGTTCAGGGATTTTTGCACTGGCGCTGGGTTTAACCCTGGGGGTTTGGAAGCTCAGTTTTCAACAATTGGCAGCTCCTCACGCACTCTGGGGGTTGGGTGTACTGATACCCGTTGTGCTGTATTTACGCCGCCGTCAGCACCAGCGACAACAGCGCCTCAATCAACTGTATGACTCGCCCTTGCACGCCCGTTTGTTTACGCATGCCCCCAGTGCCCCCCTTTGGCAACATCTGGGCCTACTCGGTATGCTCTGTTGTGTCATTGTGGCACTGGCCCGTCCTCAGGGTCCGCTGATTTTCTCCGAAGGCAGCACCACCGGTGTGGATATTCTGATTGGCATTGACGTTTCTGATAGCATGAAAGCGTTAGATGAAGGTTACCCCAACCGCATGGGGGCCGCAGCCAATGTGGTAAAACAACTCACCCCTGCCCTGGAAGGCGACCGGGTAGGGCTGTTTGTGTTTAGTGGTGAGGCCTTTAGCCTGGCTCCCTTTACCTATGACCACAGCACCCTGTACAGCTTCGCTGAAGAAGTCAGTGCCGACCTGTTGCCCTCTGCCACCACAGATCTCGAAGAAGCCTTAAAACACGCGTTACACCGCTTTCAAATCAAGACCACCGAAGGCGCGACACCTGAGGATAAGCCGGAGGATCATGCGGGTCAGCTTTTGGTTTTGTTTAGTGACGGAGAAAACCAACTGGGGGATTACCGCGACGAATTGGAGACCCTGGCTCGCTATCAAATCCCCGTGATCACCATTGGTGTGGGCACAGCAGAAGGCGCCAGAATTCCCATGGACAGCCTGATGGGCCGCAGCTACAAGGTGTGGCAAGGCGATTACGCCATTACCAAATTAGATACCAAAACCCTCCAAACCCTTGCCGATAGCACCCAGGGACGCTATTTGCCCCTGTCAAAAATCAATCAGCTACCGCGCGTACTCAGAGATATGCGCCAGCATCTGCAAAGCCAACGCCACGACACCCAAACCCAACAATTTGAAGAGCGTTATATGTACTGGCTCTGCCTGGGACTCGTCTTGTGGGGCATTTGGCCCTTTCTCTTTCCACAGATACAACGCCGTGCGCGCCGCCCCAAAGTACCCTTTGAACACTTCACAAAGGTCTTAAAGCGCACGCTAAAAAAACAACCCCAGCCCCTGGCCGTGGCGCTCACCCTCAGCTTACTCTCTCCGTTTTTGCAAAGTGCCTGGAGTTGGAACCCCCTGGGATGGCAACCTTTTTGGCGCAATAACCAGGGGCAAGAAGCCTTTGAAAGCAAAAATTATGAGCGCGCGGAAGAAGCCTTTCAAAAAGGCCTTGCCCAGGACCCCGACAATGCCGCACTGCGCAATAATGAAGCCCACGCACAGTATTACAACAAACGTTATGATGAGGCCATTGAAAACTATAAACAAAACCTTGAAAACCCTCAACTCACACCCAAACAGCAGGCCAATACCTTTTATAATTTGGGCAATAGCTATTATCGCAAAGGGCAAGCATCCCCTGAAGCACAACAAGAGCAATGGAAAGAAGCGCTGAAGGCTTATCAAGAAGCACTCAAGCGCAATCCCCAGGATGAACAGGCCCTCGAAAACTTAAATTTTGTACAACAACAATTGAATCAGCAGCAAAAGCAGCAACAAAACAAGGGGCAAAACAACCCATCGCCTCAGCAGCAACCGTCTCAGGCTGCGGGCGATCAACCCGATAACCAACCCTCTTCTCAGCCTCAAAACCAGGGTAATGCGCAGCAAGACCCAGGCCGTGCGCCGGATCAAATGCCCACACCAGCCCCTTCACCCCAGTATTTTGATCAAGAAAAAGTAGATCAATTTTTAAAACAACAAGAACAGCAAGAAGAACAGAGCAAAGGCGGTTTTCACCGCACCCGTCAAAATGCCCAGGGCAACCCGAATCGCAAAGGAGATCCCTGGAGCAATACGGTGAAGGACTGGTAATAACGTATAATGGGAATAAACAAAACTCTGGAGTCCTCCATGTCAGAACAAGAAGAATCTCTCGTGCTTTACACGGTCAAAGAAAAGGCCGCCTGGTTAACCATTAACCGTCCTCATCGTCTCAATGCCTTAAACATTCCGACCCTCAAATCACTGGTCAAACACCTTGAGCGCGCCAATGAAGATCCAGCGGTCCGCGCGATTGTAATCACCGGTGAAGGTACCAAAGCTTTTTGTGCCGGTGCTGACATCGATAGCTTTTATAATGAGAGCCAGGGATCCATTAGCGAGCACGAATTTCGCGAGCAATTGCTGGCCTTGTTTAGTACTCTCATGCAGTTAAACAAACCCACCATTGCCCGCGTCAACGGCTATGCCTTAGGCGGAGGCTTCGGCCTGGCCATGGGTTGCGATTTGGTGGTGACCACCAGCAGCGCCCAGTTTGGCACCCCTGAAGTCAATATCGGACTGTTTCCGATGATGATCATGCCCGTATTGCAGCGCAGCATTGGCCGTAAAAAATTGCTCGAAATGATGTACACCGGCGACAAAATCCGCGGCGATGAAGCCCTGGAGTTGGGCATGGTAAACTATGCCGTCAGCATAGACCAGTTGGATCAAACCGTGAACGAATTGCTGCGCAAGATGACATCCAAAAGCCAAATGATTTATAAATTGGGTCGCGAAGCCTTTTACACCATGGCCGATCAATCTTTGCCCGAAGCTCTGGATTATCTCAAAGGCATGCTGTCAAAGAATCTACACACCGCAGACGCCAAAGAAGGACTCCAGGCCTTTTTAGAAAAGCGCAAACCCGAATGGACTGACCAATAACCCCCACAGAGAGGAAAGTGTATGAGCCAGGATAGACGTCCCGCCCGCTCGCTGCGTCAAAACGGCGAAAGCAAATACTACCGCGACTGGAGTAGCGCTGAACAACAGCTGCAGCCCCACCCAGCGGGCGAGACGGACCCTGAACTGGATCAAATCATTTCTCAGGGCCCCCAGGACATGCAAATGGTGGATGTCCTGGATGAGGCCGAGAGTGCTGCACCCTCGCTTCCCGCCGCTGAATTAAACCCTCAACACGTGCCCGAAATGGCTCCTCTGAAAGTGATTGTTCCCGAAAAGCCTCCGGAACTGCAAAAAGAAGCGCCTGCGGAAAAACCCAAAGTCACTCGTATGGATCGCACCAAACTCCAGCGGGCCAGACGCTATAGCGAACTCAAAGCCGAAGAAGAAAAAAAGCGTAGGGAAGAGGAAGCGGCAGCAGAAGCAGCCCGTCTGGAGGCCAGCAAGCAGGCCCCACCTGCCCAATCTGCAAAAACCCGCGCGCTCCCCCAAAACCACACCACCCAATTGCAAAGCAATATGCAGAGTGTCAACGAGAAACTTGACGAGACCAAAGAAAACGTCAAAAACACCGCTGAGGCTCTGTCCCAAAACATTCGCGAAATCACCGATAAAATCACCGTTAAAGTGGTAGGCAGTATTCAAAGTGTGAGTAAAGGCCTGAACCGGTGGATCAACAAACTGGGCAAGGACGAGCCCGTCCAGCGAGAAACCGATTTTGAAGATGCACCCCTGGCCCCCACAGAGCCGTCTTCAACCCCAGCTCAGCCGGCAGCTCCAGCCGCTCCGCCACCCCCCAAAGATCCCCTGTCTCATATTCCTCGGGTGCCAGAGGTACTTTACGCCGACCTCATGAAGGAAAACGTCTTCTTTTTAGACTTTAACAAAAGTCCTTTGATCGACAGCCCTGAAAATCTGCGCAACTATACCGGGGACGCCTTACAGGAGGCCTTTGTAGAAGGGGCCTTGCAAGATATTCGTCGCTGTGTGAAATTGGTGCGTGATCTTCCGGATCCCCAGGAGGGCCCGTATGCGGGAATGCCTGTGGCGTATATTTTTAAACATGTCACCCAAAACGATCTGTACTTTTTTATGCATTACGTACTTTCTAAACCCGGGCCCTTTGCCAAAAAGACCTTTAAAATCTCTGAGGCCTTCGGTACCTGGATCTTAAAACGTTCAGCCATTACCGTGGTAGCGGAGCCCTTCCCCGACGTGCCTCCGTTGAACTACCTGCCTTTGTATAAACAAAACGTCCGCTTTGTCACCCGCGAGCGCAAAGCGCTGGTGCTGGCCAGCAATAAAACCCCGGAGGCCTTCGAAAGCGAGTTTTTACAGCGCGGCCTTGAAGATATTCGCAATTGTGTGCCTTTGGTGGAAAACTTCCCACCCACCGATACAGGCCCTTATAAACAGAGGCCCTTACGTCAGATTTTTCGCTATGTGCAAGAGCGAGACATCTACTTTTTCTTACACTATGTGCAAGCCAACCCTGACGTATTTCAGGGCCAAAACTTTAAGTTTGCAGAAGCCTTTGCCAGCTGGATTTTAAAACGCTCCCACGAAACCAGGCTGCCTTAAGCCCCTCTAAATTAAAGAGAATCCCAGAAAAATTGCACTGGCCGCCAATCCCGTAATGGCACAGAGCAACGCTGTGTAGGGCAAGAGCTGTGAGGCCTTAACCCCTGTCATGGCCAAAAGGGGCAAAGCCCCAAAAGGCTGAATGAGATTGGTCCAGGCATCTCCCCAGGAAAAAGCAATCACGGTCTGAGGTAGCGATGCACCCAGTTTTTGGGCAACAGGAACGATCACCGGCGCCTGCACCGCCCACTGACCACCCCCACTGGGAACCACCAAATTGAGAAGACCCGCTGCCCAAAATACGCCGTTTAAAAAGAGATAGGGCGGCGTCCAGGCCAGCAGCATTTCAGCAAGCCAGACCGCCAGGCCACTGTCTCGCATCATCGCCATAATCGCCCCATATAAAGGAAACTGAATCACAATGCCCGCTGTAGCAGATATACCCGAAACCACAGCGTCTTGAAAACGTCCATAGTGCCCGTGTAAACACAGGGCCAGGGCAAACAAAAGCACAATTAGCGCATTGAGGTCAAACCCCTGCCAACCCATGACAAAAGCAAGGGTACTCAAAGACAGCAGCACAAGCCCCAACACCAACGTGTAATCCCAACCCGCCGCTGACGAATGAGGCACCTCCTCAAAGGGCACTTCAGCAGCCAGAGGTACGGTATTGGGTAAAAAGCGCACACAGATCATGGCTGAAAGGGTTACGCCGATCAACAAGGCCAGATTTAAAGGTGAGAGCAAAGTCTGCTGCACGGGAATAACCCCAATCACGGCTTCCCAGGGATGTCCGGCAGTGGCCACCACCAGAGGAGCCGAGCCGCTCCAACCCCCATGCCACACAATAAACCCTGCATAAGCTGCAGCGGCATAACGCAGACGAGCGGGTTCTTCTTGCTGTGCCAGACGGGCAGCCAGAAGACCACCGGCCACCAGCCCCAGGCCCCAGTGCAACCAGCTTAAAAAGGCACTCACAAAGACCAAACCCATCGCAGGATGGCGCATACGGCTCAGGATGCTTAAAAGCCAATGTAAAGGTTTTTGAACCCCCCGTGACATGGCCAGCACATGCCCCAGCAAGAGCATGAGCACCATTTGCATGGCAAAGCCCTGAAGTTCGCTAAAGCCCTTTAACCAGGACTGAGAAAGCGCCGCAGCGGATACGGGCATGAAAAGCAGGGCTGACAGGGCCACCAGAAGATTCAGGCCGCAGGCCAGGGCAAAGGGCTCAAAGAGACGCTGACGCATCTGTCCCTTACTCAATCACCAGTTCAACATTGTCCAGATAGATCTGCAAATCGAGAATCAACTGTTGAATCGCATCCACAGCCTCTTCGCCCGCTGCCTGTTCAAGGGACTTGCCCAATTCGGCAATGTGTTCAAAACCGTAGATGGCACCGGTGCCTTTCATGCTTTTGCCTAAAACCCGTATGCTATCGAATTTTTGATCGGCTAAGGCACGCTTGAGTTTATCTACATCTTGACGGCGTTTATTTAAGAAGTCAGGGGCCAGGCTTGCCATATCAGAGCTAATGGTCACCTGCACGCGAACGGGGGCCTCCGCAAGGGCAACCGCCTCAGCGGCAGGTGCCACAGAAGGGGTAAGGGCACTGAGAATATCGTCAGGAATCCCCACTGCAGCAGTTGCCGGAGCGGGGGGCGTCTCCGGGGCGACTTCCGCTAAAGGCAAGGCAATATTCTGAGCGCGACTGCGGGCCTGTAACATTACCTGGTCAATGGCCGTCTTTTGAAAAGGCGTTTTAATCAGCGCATCAAAATCACGCAGGGCGTCCTCTCCTGAGTCATACGTTCCTTCACTATCTAAGGCCACCAGGAACACTGAACGTTTTTGTTGGCTTTGTTCAGACAAACGAATAGCAGCCGCCGCAGCCTGGCCGCTCATCATAGGAGCCTGAAGTGACATCAAAATCAGATCAAAGGACTGTTCTTTCACAAGGTCTAAGGCTTTACGGCCGTTATCTACCATGCGCATTTCAATAGACTGTCCGGCAATCAATTGCTGAAGCGCTAAGGCATTATCCACATCACTTTCTACCAGCAATAAACGCAGCGGAATGCTCATATCGAGGGTGCCTATTGTTGCTGGTTCATCAGGGGTAGCAACCGCAGGAGCCGACGCTTCTGGAGCTGCTGGGGTGGGTTCAACGTCTTCTTCAATCAGGGTAAAGGCGGGGGCTTCTGGGGTTGCAGACGCCGGGGCTGCATCAACACCAGCAGACGCAGGGGCGGTATTGGCAAGCAGGTCATCACTGGCCACTTGCGACGCTGAGCTGACCAGGGCCAGATGCTGTTTCAAGCGCTCAAGAGACAACTCAGGTAAATCTTCTGGCGCCTGTTCGGTCAGCGATAGCGGAAGGGTCACCACAAAGCTGGTGCCTTTGCCTTCGACGGTATTAAAACGAATTTCACCTTTCAGACGCTGAATGTATTTGGCCGCAATGGCAATACCACGAATGCCATATTTTTTACCACTACGGAGTGGATCGGCATCAGAAATAACATCGGAGATCTTTGCCCGGGTCACTTTTTCAATGCCATTGCCTGAGTCCCGCACGGTAAATAAGATCTGCGCGTCAGTGCGATGACTATCTTTCAAGCGCACATTCATCAGAATATTGCCCTCAGTGGTGTGAGCCACAGCGTTTTCCAGGAAATAATAGAGTATTTCTTGAATTTTTAAGGCATCACCGATCATGACATCGGGGACGTCATCTGCCACCGACAAGACCAACTCCAGCCCTTTGGACTGCAAGGCTTCCTCAAAAAAGCTTTGCACCTGATAAACCAAAGCTTTGATTTCGAAGGGTTTTGCCGCTACATCCAAATCCAGACCTTCCGCATCTTTGTCCACAGGTTTTAACTCCTGTTGCAAAGCCTGCTGAAACTCGGTCATTTCATCTACAATTTCTTGTTGTACCCGAGACAGACGGGTTTGCCCCAACTCCGCAATGCGCTCTTCAAGCTTCTTCAGTTTTTTCTCCATTGAGGTAATTTGATCATCCACCAGCGCGTGGCGGACGGTGTACTCACGGGGTGCTGTATCACGGGCAATAATACACAAAATAGGGTGATCCCGTAAATCAAAGACAGAACAACTGTATTCTACATCTACCATATGACCGGTGCGGGCCTTAAAGCGACCCTGTTGCCGCTGTAAAAAGCTCGTGCCCCGTTGAAGGCTGCTTTCTATCCAGGCGTCAATATTTTCATGCTCACCCTCTAAAACATCATACAGGCGCAGGGCAAAGAGTTCATCGTCACGGTAACCCAGCATAATGTTAAAAGAGGTGTTGGACTCTTCAATACGTTTATTGTAAGGGTCGACCAGACAAATGGCATCGGCATTTTCACCCATGATTTTACGGTAGCGTTCTTCGGTATATTTAAGAGCCTGGTCCATCCATTTGCTGCGGGTGATATCGTTAAAGCACATGACCAGTAAAGCACTGCCAAAAATATTTAACTCTGTCACCTTCAGCTCCGCAGGGAACAAAGAACCGTTGCCTTTGATCATCATCACTTCGGTGCTTTTAAGAAAGCCGTCCTGCTGGGGAGCATGGTGTTTAATCCAGGCCAGGTAATCTTCGCGATGATTGCCGGGAAACAGCTTTTCAAAGAAAGGACTGCCCAGAACACTGTCACGGGAAATACCCAGGGTTTTTTCAGCCATGGCGTTAATTTCCAGGAGCACCCCTTCATAATCCACAATCAAAAGACCATCAAAAGACGCCAGGCCCAAAGATTCAAGACATAACCGATAGAACTCTACCTTCAGGGTCTGTTGCGCCATGGTCATTTGCGCTTCATCCATGTGGGGGTTTTCGTGTTTTAAAAATTGGGTGTAATTTGACACATAGCGTTGAAAGTTAGACTGATAACGGTATGCGGTGTCAAAAAGAAAAGATAAACCAACCTGGGGCTGAACAGACATGGTGCGAAGATCCTCATAACTGGTGTTTTGAAAGCCTACTTCATTGTACACGGGCACCACCCGAAATCCCAAACAAAACACGCGAGAAGTGCCTGGATTTCATGTTACATTTAGATGCATGAAACATGCTTCTTTTTTGGCCCGTTTAGAACAACGTCGCGCACTGGCTGGCCCGGCCCGTGAGCTTTCTCGCGAGCGCGTCTACCAGTGGCTACACAGTCTCCTGGGCATTCTTTTTCCTCAATTCGAGCAACGCCTTCACGCCCAGAGCCCCTTATCTCATCGCTGGGAGGACTCTCAACGCGAACTGCAGCATTTTTTACAGATTTTGCAGCATCCCGGAGAAGATGCGCTTCGGTTTTATGCCCAACTGGAGCACCTTGACCAACAATTGCAAGCCGATGCCGAAAGCATGTTGGCCGGTGACCCTGCCGCCAACAGTCTGGATGAAGTGATTCTGGCATACCCCGGATTTTTAGCGATTGCGGTACATCGTATGGCGCATACCCTGTACACCTACCAGGTTCCCTTATTGCCTCGCCTCTTGTCAGAACAAGCCCACCATTTGACGGGCATTGACATTCACCCCGGCGCAACAATTGGCGAGCGTTTTTGTATTGATCATGGCACCGGGATCGTCATTGGTGAAACCTGCATCATTGGCGACGATGTCAAAATCTATCAGGGGGTGACCCTGGGAGCCCTCAGCGTCGAAAAAAAACTGGCAAAAACCCAGCGCCACCCGCAGATTGAGGATCGGGTTGTGATTTACGCCAATGCCACCATTTTGGGTGGCGAAACACGGGTGGGTCACGATAGTGTGATTGGTGGAAACGTCTGGCTTACAGAGTCGGTGTGTCCCTATGCAGTGGTTTATCATCGTCCTGATATTCAGGTACGCTCAAAAAACGGCAAATCACCCAAATGGTGTCAAGAAAGCCATGCACCGGCACAGGCTCCTCCGCTGAAGACAGGCTCCTAAACGCCCAGACGCAGGTAAACATCTTGCCAGTGACGCAAACACTGACTGCGGAACAAATGGGCCTGATAGGCTTTAAATTGAACCCACTTTTCTAAGATGCTGAGCTGGTCCTCATGCATGGCGGCCAAAATATCTTGTTTGAGCACCTGATCCGAAACATACTCAGGTACAGGGTCTCGGACTTCAAGCCTTTGTCCCCACTTTTGTAACTGTTTTTCCGTTACCGTTTGAAGGGTTTCCTGGTACAGCGGAGGGTATTGAAAAATGGGGTCAAATTGTTGAATCGCCTCACTGTCCAGTGGCAGCACCGACGCGGCCAGCGCCCGCAGGGCAAACAAGCGCAAAAACAGACGACGTTGAGGCAAAATCTGCTTGACCCAATCATGTAGATCCTCAACGGCTACCTGTTGTTGGCTGTGAAAACGGGTCACCCATTGCCTCGCCTGCGCCTGTTGGCGGGCATAGCGACGCGCTAAAGCATACCGGCCTAAACGGGTATCCAGATTAAAAGGCACCTGAGAAAGCGCCTGGCGCACAGAAACCTGTGCAGCCTCTGCCTGTTGTTGTAGAGGAAAGGTCGAAAAGAAATCGTGGTGGCGCTCCAGAGCATGATAGGTCTGCTGTAACAGGCTTTTAAAGTCCTCCACGTCTAAGGTCCACTTTTCAACGTGTTGAAACAATTGCTCGGGGGTAAGGTTCAGGCGCAAGCGTTGCACATGTAAATGCAAATACATAGTGGCCTGGGCCTGCTGCCAGAGTTCTTCTTCGGTTTGAATATAGTAGGCAGCGACCATCAAATTCAGCAAAAATTTAGGCGCCAGCCCCGCTTCAGCCAAATGCTTCCACAACACAGGATCAAGGGGATTTAACCAGGGTGCCAAATCGGGATAGCGCCCCTGTAAAAAGCGCAGCAATTCTTCTAGAAAATTGCGCGCCAGCACCACTTTTTGCCTGGTTTTTTCTGCATCCACGCCCTCCACCTGTAAGGTGTCTTCCATGGCTGCGGTTTCTTCGCTGAGACGGGCCTGACCATATTTTTTTTCCATGGCTTTGCGCACACGGGCTTTGGCCAGACCCTGGGTAATTTTCTCTTCATCTAAAGACAAAAAGTCTTCAAATAAATGCTCTGACTCCTGCTCCCAGTCGGGTTTGGCTTGCGCTCGCTTAGGGCGCGGTGCAACCGGCACCGGGGGAGGGCTTCCATAGGGATTATCACCAGAAGAAGAAGCGTTAAACACTTCTCTCAGGCGACTCTTCAGGGGTTCAAAGCGTGAGTTATTCATGCCGTTTTTAGTGTCCTGCCATCAAGGCTTCCACAGCATCCACGGACTTGGGTACGGCTTCGGTCATATTCTCATAACCGGTTTCGGTCACCAAAATATCGTCTTCGATACGAATCCCGATATGGTGGAAAGCCTCGGGCACTTCCGCAGACAGATGAGGCCCTACATAAATGCCGGGCTCCACGGTCATTACCATGCCCGCCTGGAGCTTGCGGAACTTGCCATTGTCATCTAAATAATCGCCCATGTCGTGCACATCACCGCCCAGCCAGTGACCGGTTTTATGCATGTAAAATTTCTGATACGCTTTGGTTTCGATCAGCTCAGAGACATTTCCCTGTAAAAGCTTGAGATCCACCAGACCCTCGGTAATAATTTGCGTGGCTTTGGCATTGATTTCATCAAAGCCCACACCCGGTTTGGTCATGGCAATGGCCTCTTCGTTGGCTTTAAGCACCACTTCATACACGGCTTTTTGCGTGGCATTAAAGCGCCCATTAACGGGTGAGGTACGGGTAATGTCTGCATTGTAATGGGCAAACTCAGCCCCTGCATCCACCAATAAGAGCATGCCGTCTTCCAGCTTCGCCTGGTTTTCGATGTAGTGCAAAATGGTGGCGTTAACCCCTCCACCAATAATCGCAGGATAGCCCATACGTGCATTGCGCGCCCGAAAATAATGGGTTAAGACCGCTTCCATTTCATACTCGTACACACCGGGCTTCAACGCTTTCATGAGTTCCATATGGGCTTCGGCACTCATTTGCGCCGCTTTGCGCATCATCTCAATTTCATAGGGCTGTTTAAACAGGCGCATTTCGTTCAAAAACAGACCGGGATCGTGCAGGTGCTGGGGGGCTTTCACGCCGTTGCGAATTTGACCGCGCACCGCATTTAAAGCCTGAAACACCTGCGTATCGATGTCAGCATGGGCCCCAAATTTAAAGTAAAGGTGTTTGCGATCCGCCAAATAGGTGGGCAAATGCTCAGCCAGGGTATCGATGGTAAAAGCAGCATCAGCACCATATCGCTCCTGAGCACCCTCTACCCCGGCCCGAAAACCATTCCAAATCTCTTTTTCAAGATCCCGTGGACGCACAAACAAGGTGAAGGGGTGCTCATGACCGGGGGCCAAAATGGCCACGGCTTCAGGCTCCGGAAACCCTGTTAAATAATGAAAGTTACTGTCTTGACGATAGCTATAGTGGACATCGTGGCTGTAAGTGGTTTCAGGGGCTGCAAAAAAAATAGCCACACTATCGGGGCCCATTTTTTCCATGAGTTGTTGTCGATTGTTCAAATGAAAAGCGCTGTTCATAACATGCTCCGTAAGTTTAAAAGTTCAGAAAAAACACGTTTACTCAGGACTTTCGCCGGTTTGCTCCTGCACCCAGTTTAAATAAGCGGGCAAACCGCCTGTCGCCGAAAATTGCAAAATTTCCGGGACATCATAAGGGTGTAAAGCGGCAATGCGTGTGATGGCTCTTTCTGCAAGGGCGGCTGATGTTTTAATCAAAAGGGTATGTTCAGTACTTTCTTCAAGCTGACCTTGCCAGTGATAAAACGACGTGCCCTGGGGCAAGCAATGAATGCATGCGGCCAGTTTTTCTTGCAATAAGGTATGTGCCAATGTTTTGGCCGTGGGGTGTTGATCCACACTGACCACCAGCATTACCACCTGGGGTTGGGACATTCAAGCAGATCCTGCTTTCTTGCATTTTTTAGTATTTTAACAAGAAACCCCGAAATTGCGTAAACTTAGAGGACCGCGCGGAAGGCATCCACCATGCCATTACCAAACTTCAGATCAAAACCGGGTTCACCCAGGTCAATGGCCGTACCATCTAAACGCTGTTTAATTTGTGCTGGAGTCAGATTGGGGTGTCGGCTCTTGATTAAGCCCACCACGCCGGCCACCATGGGTGAAGCCATAGAGGTGCCGTCCATGAGATCGTACTCAGACTTAAAGCCTTCGTTTTGGGTCATATAAGAAGAGGTGACCGGCATGGTGGACAAAATGCCACTGCCGGGGGCCACCAGAGAAACCCAGGAGCCAAAGTTAGAGAAGCTGGAAAGATTCCGCTGCATATCCACCGAGCCCACCGAAATGACGCCGGGGGTCGCCGCGGGATACATGGGGGTGTCAGAGGCGTTATTGCCTGCAGCCACCACCACCACGACATTGCGTGCCAGGGCATATTTAATAGCCTGGGTTAAGGGAATCGCCGCTTCCTTGCTCTCGGTACCCAGACTCATGTTCACCACGTGAGCGCCGTTATCCACGGCCCAGACCAGACCTTCGGCCACGTGAAAACCATCTCCGCCGCCGGTTTGATCGAGCACTTTAATGGGCATGAGCTTACAGCGAGGGCAAGCGCCGGTGACGCCCTGGCCATTGTCGCCTGCAGCCGCAGCAATGCCTGAAGCATGGGTGCCATGACCGTTATCGTCCTGAGGCGGTTGCCCTGGGTTCAATACATTGTAGCCGGGCACCAAATTGGGCAGCAGATCAGGGTGTTGCAGGTCAGCACCACTGTCAATCACCGCAATGGTTACCGAAGAGCTACCGGTGGTTAAATCCCAGGCTTTGCCCATGCCAATAATGGCCAGACCCGTTTGCTCAGAAGCTCGGGGATCGTTAATCACAAATTGACGTTTAAATAAGGCATTCAGATTGGCACTTTGCACCATGGGATTGCGACGCAAATTGGTCAGGGTTTGGGCAGAGTTGGGGTCAGCGTTTAAGTTTAACTGGCGGAAGAGGGAGTGGCCGAGGCGAGAAGTACTCACATACTGCAGACCATTTTGCACTGCAAACTGGCTGAGAAATTGGGGATTCATGGCCTGGCGAAAATTCACCACCACTTCACCGGGCACAAAGCTGGTGGCCGCATCGCGCACACCACGGAATGTATTGAACTGCGACCCCGCAGGTGCACCCACGGCTGCACCTGGATTATTGACAAGGCCCGTTCCCGCAGTCACCGGTGACCGACGACAGGACGTGGCCAAAAGGGTCAAAGAAGCTGTCACCGCAATGGACAGGACTTTCTTGATTTGCGTGGATGAAGGGGTCTTATTCATGGTGCTGCTCCGCCAAATTAAACTTCTCTACAGTAATTATAGGACAAAATGCAAAAATTATGCCTTAAATTTAATAAAAAGATAAATCAGATTTATTTTTGCTCGGTCTGATGGATCGCCATAATGCGCTGTTCGATGCGCTCTAAGGGCTCATAGATATGACCCACTTTGTCAAAAGCACAGGCCGCATCGGGCACATCCCGGCCCCCCGCGGGGTAGAACCAATTGCGATAATACACGTTACCGCCTTCCGAGTGACCCCGCGGGTAGTCCGTAAGGCAATAGGCTCCTTTATCAAAAACGAGCTCAAACTGCTCTTCTTCTAAGCCCGTATCCGCTTCACGGGAAAGTAAAACATCGCCTTCATAGAGCTCTTCGCCATTGCGGTCATAGAAGCCCGAAAACTGCATCACATGTAAATGGCGTACCTGAGCCAGTTGAAACAGATCCACCTGCTCACCGGGCACGGCATAGTTATAATCTTGAGACAGCACCCATTCATCAATCATTTCTCGGGCCTCAGGATCCCAGGCGCGAAATTTAAGGGTGCGCTGTACAATGGTATCGTCCTGGGGGGATACATCCAGTGTATCTTCCACATCAAACACATCGGCCTCATAGGCGTCTTCATCAAAGGGATTTTCGTTGTCGTTCATGGTGTTATCCTTTTTTCTTAATGCAGCACCTGACGGTAAACGCGCAACACGTTTCCGTGGGCCATTTTTTGACGGTCTTCTGCCGAATAGCCTAACGCCTCCAGGCGCTCTAGAAGGCGTGGGAAACAGCTCACGTCTTCCAGGCCACGGGGCGTGGATTCAATGCCGTCGTAATCAGAGCCAAAGGCCACGTAATCAGGCCCAATGCGCTCACAAATATAATCAATATGTCTCACCAGATCATCTAAGGTGGCCTGGGTGGGATCTTCGGTAATAAAAGAAGGCGCAAAACACATGCCTACAAACCCGTTATTGTCGCGAATAGCATCCAGTTGGGCGTCACTCATATTGCGACGGTGACCGCACAGGGCTTTGGCATTGGCATGGGAGACAATGACTGGGTCCTGCGATAGCTCCATGGCCTCCCAAAAGCCCGCTTCGTTGATGTGAGCCAAGTCCACCACCATCCCCAGCGTATTCATGCGTTGCACCACCTGACGACCAAAGTCTGTCAGGCCATAATTGGATTGTACCCCAAGACCATCGGCCAGTTCGTTGCGGTGGTTCCAGGTTAGACCAATGGCGCGCAAGCCCTGCCGATAAAACACCTCGAGCATTTTTAAATCGCCACACAAAGGCGAGGCACCTTCCATGGAAAAAATACCGTAAAGGGTTTTGGCCCCTGCCTCAAAGCCCTCCAGATCAGAAGCCTTCTCCACCAACACCAGATCCTCACGCTGGGCCACGTCCTGACGGTAAATCTGCATCATTTGTAAAGAGCGCACCGCGCCATAATGGCCAGCTTCATAGGGCATGGTAAAAATCGAGAAGACCTGCAAGCGCAAATCTGCAGCCTGCATCCGGGGTAGATCTGAATGATGCTTCGGCTGGGGCAAACACAAACTCATCTGCTCGTCTTCGCACACCAACAAACGGGATAAGGTATCTGCATGGCAATCGGCAATATACATAAGTTTTCCTTCTATTTTACGCTTTGAATTTTTCGGGTTACGTCATCCACCAGTCGCTCAAAGGCATACTGCTGCACCCGGTCAAAAGGTGTGCGGCGGGTCAAACGCTGGCGGGCACGGGCGTACATTTTTTTGGCGGCGGCATTTTTGCCATTGGCCAATAAATACTCCGTTTCCCGCAGGTCAATAATACCCATGACCGGTGTGGCCTCTACAAAATTCGGAAAATTCAGCTGACGCACCTCTTGATGGCGCTGCCAAATAATGCGGGCTCCCTCAAAATCTTCAGCCTGTAAGCGCTGCTCAGCACTTTCCAGGTAGATCTGAATATACCAACGAATCACCGCACGCTTGGCCTCGGGTTTAAGATCCGTCAAAATACGGTCGGCAGCATTCAAGTCAAATTGACGACTGGCGGCCATGGCCTGCAAGAGCTGGCTCAATTCCCGAGGTGTCAACGCATGATCCTGATTGACAATCTCTAAAAAGAGAGTGATGGCTTCAGACAGGCGACCACGCCCCACTTCACGACTGACATCGCGGGGTGTGGGAGCACAGGCCGTCATTAAAAAAAGCGCAAAGAGACAGAGTATTTTTTTCATGGGTGTATACATAATAAACCAACCCCCCTCTTGCGAGGGGGGTTGGCTTAAAAATTGCTTATACTATGGGTCGAACTTAACGACGGAAAGCGCGTTGAGCAGCAACACCGGCAGGAGAAGCGTTCAATGCTGCTTCAGCATTGACGATACCTGCACCGAAGTAGTCATCGCGACCTGCAGCACCTGCATCTTTAGCAGTTGACTGGAGGATGCTCTTCACTTGATCAGCACCGATACCAGGGTTTTGGCTCATAACCAGAGCGGCTACCGCAGAAACGATAGGTGTGGCCATAGAGGTTCCGCTGATAGCACCATAGTCTTTACCAGGCATGCCAGAAGCATTACGTGGGAAGGTTGCCATGATGTTTACACCAGGAGCAGAAATTGCCAGGTGAGGACCATACTGAGAGAAACGTGCAATTTTGTTGCTGATGTCGGTTGCACCAACAGCGAATACACCCTCAATACCAGCTGGGTAAGAAACGCGGTTGTTACCATCGTTACCAGAAGCAGCTACTAACAGAGCACCTTTGCTCATGGCATGTTTTACAGCTTCAGTAATTACTGCAGAGTTAGAAGGACCACCCAGGCTCATGCTGATAATTTGAGCACCAGCGTCGGCAGAAGCAACAATACCCGCAGCTACAGAAGCATAAGAACCACTACCAGAGTCACTCAGTACTTTGGCAGACATCAGGCGAACGTCAGGAGCTACACCAGCAACACCAATTTGGTTGTCGGTTACAGCACCTACAGTACCCGCTACGTGAGTACCGTGGCCTTGCTTATCAGCACAACCGTCATCACCGTAAGCCGTAAAGGTTTTGGAAGTATCCATATTTGCAGCCAAATCAGGGTGACCACAGTCAACACCGGTGTCTACGATAGCGACAAGAACGCTTTTGCTACCTTTTTGCTTGGCCCAGGCAGGTACGCTACCGATGGTAGCGTGGTGCCATTGCTTAGAAAACAAGGCATCGTTTGGAGCGGCAGGCAGACGGGGGACGTCAGCAGCAGGCTCATTAACCACAGGGTCATTTAAACGCACGATGTAGTTAGGTTCTACAGCCAATACATTGGGGTTGCTTTGCAGTTGCGCCATAACTTGAGCGTCAGACTGAGCGCTTACCGCACCGTTTGCTTTTACAGTTACGATGGTAGGAGCGATATTTTTAGTGGTGAAGTTACCACCCAGAGCGGATAAAGACTGGGCACCTACACCGGGACGCATAACCACGTTATATTCACCAGGAACAGCGGCTAAACCAGCGCGAGCGGCCTGGTCTACTTTTTGCATTTCAGGGCTGGTGGCACTTTGACGACCAAATTGGTTGCCTTGAATACCAGGATTCATACCGGGGTTAACGGGGGCTTGCTGACGGCAAGAAGCCATGGTAGCAGCCAGGGAAGAGAGAGCGATAGCAGATACCGCGCGACGTACGTTCTTATTCATAGATAAGCGAATCTCCTTGGGAGTGTTTTAATTTCAACTGTGAGGCGTAGTCGCCTCGATATACTTAACCGTTAATTAAGATTATAATAAATAGGAGATAATAAGTCAAGGTTTTTTTTTGAAAAAATTAAAACTGTGTTAAGTAAGAACACAATACAATAGAGGAATTGCTTTACGGAACAGCTCCGCTATGAAATATACTTCGTTAAAGTATGGTGTGGGGAAAGTGCTCAGGGCGGGAATCGAACCCGCACGAAGTATAAGTTCGGGGGATTTTAAGTCCCCTGCGTCTACCAATTCCGCCACCTGAGCTTCAGGTAGATGTAACAGAGAGGTATCTACTGTTGTGGGAATGTTCTAAGAGGGGACTAGCGGACCGGACGGGACTCGAACCCGCAACTTCCTGCGTGACAGGCAGGTGCTCTAACCAATTGAACTACCGGTCCTCTCAAGAACAATTTCAGTATACAAAGCCCTGAACTTTGCGGCAAGTAAATACAGAACTTTTTTTTATTTTTTTTGGCCTTAAAGTTTTGGGGTTGGCGAAGCAGGATTCGCCTTAAAGCTTTCCATTAAGTAAACACGGTAATTCCAGAGATAACTCAGGCCCGACAAGACCGACATCACTACAGAAATATAGAAAACGGCGATCCCAATGTTCACAAAAGCGGAGCGGTCCACACCCCCCACAGGGTCACGAGCCACCAGCAATAGAACAATGGCGGCCATCTGAGAAACCGTCTTGGCTTTACCCAATTGATCAGCAGCCATTACCACCTGGCGAGACGCCAGCATACCGCGAAACCCGGTGATTAAAAACTCACGCCCCAAAATCACCACCACACCCCAGACCGGTAAACGAATCACATTGTCAGCCACAAAGGCAATTAAAGCGGTGGCTACCAGGAGTTTGTCCGCCAGGGGATCTAAGAGCTTTCCCGCGTCAGAAAATTGCTGAAAGCGCCGGGCATAAAACCCGTCGAACCAATCGGTAAAAGCCGCCACCACAAAAATAACCAATGCTAAAGAATCCCACTGGATACCTGCTGTTACGAAATAACAGAAGGGAATCACCAGCAGGATACGTAAAAGCGTTAAAAGATTAGGGACGGTCAAAAAGGCAAACGGCTCAGTTCAGACGCAGGGGTATCTGTATCTGGGGTTGAGGCGTCCTCTGATTGAATGCGAGGTGCAGACTGACCCGTCAAGGCGTTAAAGAAAATAATTTTCATACGGCCCAGGGGTGGCGCATTGGCCGCAGAAGCCGCGGTTCCAATATTACGCACAGGGCGTACCTGTTGACCGGTGGACTCCAGCAGCGAAATATTAAAGCCACCCCCACCGTTGGTCACGTAAATGTCTTGATCATTGGAGGTAATGTCAATACCCGTTGGGGAAGTCGCCGGACGGCTCTGGTCCGTATTGATGGGGATATTACCCCCCGCTTGCTGAATTTGCGTATTGCCTTGCAGTTGAGAGGGCTGGTTGATCACTGAAATCACGTTAGCGGCACTGCCGGTGATGTAAAGACGCGTTCCACTATTATTAATGGCAATATTTTCCGGTGAAATCACAGGAAACTGCGCATCTTTTAAAGTCACCTGGGCCACAGGCTGCTGAATATTGCCGCCGTTAAAGACCAACAATTGATCATTAGAGGAGTCAATCACATAGACCCGGTTACTCCGATCCACAATCACATCACGAAATTCAACGCGAGATTGGGGATCTGGACGGAACACTTCAGACACCGTAAAGTTATCAGCCTGGGTTTGGTTAAAGGCCAAAAGCGCTCCGTTGGCCTGGTCAATGACAAACAGGCGATTGCCATCTTGACTGACCGCAATTTGACTGGGGCTTGGACGGTTGGCTGAGGCATTGTTAAAGGGTATACGTACGGAGCGCACCAAATTGGGCAGGCGGCTGGGAATAGAAGTATCGAGAACGGCAATCGATGCGGTGTCACCAATAGACACATAAGCACGACGGCCATCGTTGTTAAAGGCTACTCCCTGAGGCTTGGTGCCCTGAACGTTGATCTTACCCCGGCCGATAAATTCGGTACCGGTCAAGCGTTCAAAAACCGAAATAGAGCCGTCATTGATGTTGCTAACCAAAATGCGGCGACTGTCTGAGGAGACCGCCAGGTCGTCAGGACGTGCTCCAGTGGCTAACCTGTCAATAACGCGGTGGTTTAAGAGGTTAAACACGTACAGTTCATTGGTGGTGGGGCTAACGATCAGCGACACGTTATTGGAATTGGAAGAGCCGGCCACAAGATCGCTACAAGCCGATAAGGTAAAAGCAGAGAGAGACAGGATACCGGCAGCGAAAAGGCGGGAAAGACGGGATTTATGGTGTTTCATGATAATAACCAACCTGCTTACTGAAAAGTCTTGAAAAAATCTTGATGGCTATTATAGCACAAGCCACCCCTGAGTTCTTATGCACGAAAAAAGCACCACCGGGTTTTGGTGGTGCTTGAAAGCAGAAAAAAAGAAAAGTCCTAATCCAGAAAGGAGAGTGTGGATTCCGCGGAGCCTGTGAGCGCCCCCTCCATGTGGACAACATCAGCATGAGGGTTCATCGCCGTGAGCACAAAACGTTGTGTTACTTGAGACAAAAGCCCCATCCGCGCTTCTAAAACCTCTGTAATTTCTACCGCCTGAGCAGCCAGAGCCACCGCCACACGGTAGGCATCATGGTCCCGCGACAGAAGATAGGCTAAGCCCTCAGCAGCAGCGCCTATCAACCCCTGAAAAGCCACCTCTAAGCCGGGACAAATCAATTCGTCCCAAAGGGGCTTGTCTTCGGCGGGGACTTGAGCACGAGACACACCGTTGCGCTTACGCTCAGCCAATTGTTTGTGCTCTGTTAAGATCCGTTGCGCATCTGAAAGAGCAAGCTCTTGCTTTCGAAACGCGTCTAGCGTTTCAACAATACTCTTTCGCAAGGTTATTCTCCATCAGTTAGCTTAGCAAACTTATCCTTAATAAAATCCGTCATGTTTTGAATCGCTTCTTTGGCCTCACCCGTAGCGACCTTACTGCCTACAATCATGCCCAGAGGAATACCTATAGGGCCCAGAGCCACAGCACCCACCACGGCGCCTGCGCCCATGCCAGTGGCTTGATCGGCAATCGCTTTGGACTGTTCACTGGCATCAACCGCTTCTTTGCCACCCATAATAGCAGCGCCAGCGGCGGCACCGAGTAAAGTTCCGGCACCTGGCAAAACCAGAGAACCAATCAAGGCCCCCCCAATACTTCCCTTAAAGGCTTCTTTGGCAATTTCTCCGCCACGCTCGCCAAAAGCAGCATTTTTTAACTGGGCTGCCTGTTCTTTTAACTGAGATAAAATACCTTTAGATTCTGTCTTCGTGGTGGCGTTGACTGCCTGCACTTGTCCATTGGCTTGAATAGAGGCCATACGTTGCTCCTTAGATTTTAGACTTGCTATATTATATAGAATAGCCAAGCAAAACTTGTGTTACGAGCTGTGGCGATTGTGCGAAGCGCCAGACTGGAGTGGATGAAACCCAAATGATATCAACGATAGACGCTGTTCTTTATAAGGCGTATTTAGATTGTCTTTTTTTAGATCGTGAAACCTTAAGCACGCTAAGCCAAGAAATTCAGAGTTACGAAAGTGCAGTGATGGCAGCTCACAGTCTACTGGATCACATGCGTATGCATCCCCGCCTGAGCAATTTGAACCTTCCTGAAACCCACAGTATTAAAGCCAAAGAACTGCCCATATTACTGGACTATATTCACCGTGCTTTGTGGCGACTTTTGCAGCGAGGCACCCAGGAGAACTTTTTACAAACCCTTCAACAAGAACTGGCTTACTTAATCCCCCGTTTGTGGCACGCTCCCAAGACACAGCAACAAGAAATTGCCCTCATCAAAGAAAACCTGCGAAAGAATGCTACTCTGTTTCAGAATACAGAGCTTTTGCATGCGCTTGAGCATCTTGAGGCACCTTCAGCGGCAGAATTATTACAGTATGTAGATGAAAGCCTACTGTCTGCCTGGCCCAAACAATTGGGCATTATTATGACCAAAGACGCAAACCTGAGGGAGCACCTACAAACCCATAGCCAGGTGGACGGCATTGAATGGCTTGTGTTTGAAGATCTGAGCCAAATGCTACAAACCCCGCTTTACCAGGAGCCCAATATGGTGTTAATTGGCCTGGATCAACCGCGCGTCAGTCTAGATCGTGTGCTGGATAATTTTCCACGCAGTGAAGTCATTGGTATTGTCAAAGAAATGGCCCAACTCAAAAGCCATATGCTTCCCAGTCGCGTGCAACATATTCTTGAAGAGCAATGGTTGGCTCATTTTTTACCGGGCCTCATTCAGCGCAATTTACGTCAACGCTTTAAAGATGTACGCACCCTGAGTCGAGACTTTTTAACCGGACTGCCTTCCCTCATGGGCATGCGAGAGCAATACGGTCAGCTCAAAAGTCTTTTTGCTCGGGTCAAAGGTCCCATGACCCTGGCCATTTTAGAGGTTCCCATTTTAAAGCAAATCGAAGACCAGGAAGGGCCCTACCTGGCGAGCGAGTGGTTGAAATCCTTTGGGCGTTTTATTCGCAACAGTTTGCGCACAACCGATTTTATTGGGCGCTGGATTCCGGATAAGTTCGTCTGCCTCTTGCCCCAGACGCATTTGGAAGGGGCACAAATTGCCTTCATGCGCTGCCTTGAAAGACTCCCCCAGGAGTTGTCTTTGCCACCTCAGGCCAAGTCCGATGACGCCCCCTCACTTATTTTTTGTGGTGGCCTGGCCATGATGGGGCAAGACACCCATTTTGAGCAAGCTTTACTGAACGCCTATGAGCAGCTCCAGCACAGCAAACAGAACCCTCAACAGCCTTTTGCCTATAGCCAGGAAGAGCTTAAAGCGTCTGTAAAACCTCATATTCTACTGTTGGACGATGATCCCATTATTCAAGAAATGCTGCGCTTTGTCTTCTCCCGTGAGGGCTATGCCATTACTCAACTCACCAACGGAAAACATGTCTTAGAAACCTTAAACAAACTGCCCACTTCTCTGGTGCTGCTAGACATTATGATGCCCGGCATGGACGGGTTTGAGGTGCTTGAAACCATCCGTTCTCAGCGTCAATTTGACCAGTTACCCGTGGTGATTTTGTCATCCATGAAGGGCGAAAACGATCTTGAAAAAGGTTTCAGCCTGGGAGCTGATGACTATATCTATAAACCCTTTTCACCCTCTGAACTGGTCATTCGCATTCGACGCTTTTTGCAGTAAGGCTTAAACCGCTGTTTTTTGAAAACCCTTGCGCTCCATCTTGCCCCACTTTGTCTTGCGTGAAAAGAGACGTTTGAGGGTGCCACGAATGCGCCAGAAAGACACCAATTGACGGTAGCCTATGTTTTCAAACACGGCGGTCAGCATTAACCAAATCAAATCGTATTTGCGTTGGTAACGCCGAAAGGTCAGTTCTTCGAGGGCCACGGCAAACACCGAAATAATGCTGCCATATACAAACGCGATGAGTAAAAACGCCAGGGTAAAACCCAGCGATAAACGTCCCATCAGCGCTAGAGCAATCACCGAAATATAACCTAGAACCTCAATCACAGGTCCTAACATCTCAAAGAAAAAGTAATAGGGATAAGCCAGGAGCCCCACACGGCCATAGGCCGGATTAAAAAGCATAATCCGGTGCTTAAAGAGACACTCAATCAAGCCTCGCTGCCAGCGATCCCGTTGGTTGGACAAAATGCGTAAGCTTTCGGGGCACTCTGTCCAGGCCACCGGATCCGGCACAAAGGCAATATCGTAAGGCATCTTTTTTTCGCGGGCATAACGGTGCAGGCGCACAATAAGCTCCATATCTTCACCCACCGTGGCGTGGTCGTAGCCTCCAGCCTGGACCACAAGGTTACGGCGAAACACCCCAAAAGCCCCTGAAATAATAATGGTTCCGCCCAGCACACTCCAACCCATTCTGCCTGACAAAAAGGCCCTCAGGTACTCTAACACCTGAAAGCGAGCCCAGAGCGATTGGGGTAATCGCACATCTGTCACCACGCCCCGGTCCACCGTACAACCATTGGCAATACGAATAATGCCACCGGCCGCAATCGTATCTGCGTTCTCTAAAAAGGGGCGCACCACCCGCAAAAGCGCATCGCGCTCAATTAAGCTATCGGCATCAATGGCGCAAAACAAAGGCGAATGCGAAAAGTTTAAGCCGGTATTCAAAGCATCGGCTTTTCCACCGTTGTCTTTATCAATTAGCCAGAGGTTGTGAAATTTTTCAGAGCGATAAACCTTGCGCACATGGGCCGTGGGAACATTAGTAAGTGGCATGCGCGACATGGGCTCCATTTGGTAAGCCCTGAGCAATTGCTTCACGGTTTGATCCGTAGAGCCGTCATTGATCACTAAAATTTCATAATCTGGGTACTGTAAGTTCAGCAGCGCACGCACCGAGTCAACACAAGTGGCCTCTTCGTTATAAGAGGGTACCAACAAAGAAATAGGGGGAGCCCCCGCGGAGTTTAAAAGATGCTCAATATTGACGGATTTGAGACGACGGGCATACTTTCTCAGAGCACCAAAAGAGATAATACTGGTCGCCAAATACACCGTGTTCAAAAGAAACAAATACAATAAATTTACCGTGTTCAGCAAGGTAAAGAAAAAAACCATAAAGAAAAGCCTTTATTTTTGCTTAAGTCAAAAAATGTTCAGTAGAATAGAAAAAAGTATACTCTAAATCAGGATCTTATCATGCCTTTTGCTCTGCCTAACCTGCAGCTTATTTTTGCAAACCCGCTGGTGCTCATGCTTACCATTTATATGGTGGTACTGGCGATCGTGGCCTGTATTTTAGTGGTCATTACCTTACAATTGCATCAAAAAAATCAGCGCACCGCACAAAAATGGGCCGAAATGGAAACCCGTTGGCAACCTTTGCTGCTCAAAACCCTGGGCGGTGAAATGTGGCCCGAAGAACTTCAGGCACAGATTTACCCCGGAGAAGGCTTTTATTTTATTGATTATCTAACCCGTTATGCCGAAAAGCTCAGCGGCGAAAGTCGCCAGCGGGCGACAGCATTGGCTTCTCCTTATTTACCCCAGTTGCTCAATCGCGTGAAACAGGGCGATGCCGAACAGCGAGCACGGGCAATTTTGACCCTGAGTATTTTAGCCCCTGAAGGGCATCAAAGCCGTATGGTGGAGGCCTTAGAAGACGAGTCTCCGCTGGTGTCCACCATGGCCGCACGCGCCCTGGCAGAAAATGGCTCCATTAACCACCTTGCGCCCATTCTTGAGAAAATGCCCCGCTTTCGCTCCTGGAGCCAAAGTTATCTGGTGTCTATGTTGGTGTCTTTGGCAAAAGAGCACCCTGAAAAACTGCGTGAAGCCCTGGTGTTAACCCATCAGCCCAATTGGGTAAAAACGGTGATTATTAAAGCCTTAACAGAAATAAAAGATTGGCACACCCTTCCGCTGGCCGTACAGTTTCTACAGGAAGACGCCCATCGAGAGGTCCAGGCCGCTTCGCTACAATTTTTAGCCCGCATTGGCCATGAAGGGTTATTGGATTTAATTCGAAAAAAATGTCTGGACGAAGACTTTGTCATTCGCTTAAACGCCGTCAAAGCCCTGGCGAATCTGGGCAACATTGAAGATCGGGATCGTTTACTGCATCTTTTGCACGATCCTTCTCAATGGATTGCCTATCAGGCAGCTCTGGCCCTTAAATCCACCAGGCATTTTGACGAATTACTGGCCGTCGCTTTATCGGAGCATCCCCGCTCTGAATTGGCCAGAGAAGTGCTTTACGACCTGGAGTCCCCTGAAAGCGTGGCCTTTTTATCTAAAACAGAGCACTTTGTAGAACTGGCACCCCAGTGGCTGCGTAAAGTCAAACGCAAAGACACGCGCGATCAGTGGCGACAGGTCGAAAAAGTACTGCTGAACCCTCAAACGCCGCTTACCGTAAAACAGCTGATCGCCCAGCATTTGGATCAGCAAAGCCCGGTTTGGTTGTTCCATGCGTTAGAAAAAGAGTTTTTAGAAACCCGACATCATCCGGCCTCCAGTCTGGTCACGGCCCTTTATCGTCTTCAACCCGATGCGGCAGTGCGCTGCTTTCAGGACAATTTCTTTCTCATTGAAAATGCAGCTGTGCAATTTCAGGTTTTTCAGTACATCCAACGCAAGGCGCGCCCCGAGTTTCTGGCCTTTTATAAACAGCTTCAAAGCACCTTACGCCAGCAGCCCCAGACGCTTGCCTTGAGCCCTGGCCAACAGCAAGAGATGCAACCTCAGGTAGAGCAGTTGATTCATAAAAGCCTCCTGGGCGAAGGACGCACCCAGCGACTCTCTGGTGATTTTTAATCTTACGATGAAAGTGCAATACCCATGCTTGATGTTTTAACTGCTTTTGCCCTGTGGGGCAGCCTGCCCCTGGCACAAATCGCTCTGGAACCCCAACCCCCTGCTGAAGCCCCTCAAAGTTATGAGGCGCTATATGAACAGGCCAGGACACAAGCCCTTCAGGGCGAGTATGCCGAGGCCCTGGTCACGTACAATCGTTTACTGGCGTTGTATCCCGACAATAGCGATGGGCTTCTGGGGCGCGCCCAGGTGCAGTCCTGGCTCAAAAATTATCCTGAGGCCCGGCAAGATTTTGAAGCGATCCTAAAAAAAAGTCCCGACTATACTGAAGCCTGGCAAGGTTTGCTACGGATTTATCTGTGGCAAAATAACGCGGCGGCATTTCAGCAGGCCATGGACCAGTGGCAACAGGCACAACCTCAACACGCAGAGCCGCTCTTGCTTCAAGCCCAATGGCACATTCAGCAACGGCAATTTTCACTGGCTCGCCAGGTACTGACCCAGGCAAAAGCCCTGGGTGCTTCCCCCGATGAAGTGGCTCCTCTTTTGGCCCGTTTGAACCGTTTGCCTGGAGCTCTCCCCTGGGAAGCCAGCCTCAACTACGAAGGGCAAGCCTTTACAGAACAACAGGTGCCCTGGCATACGGTCACTGGCGGGATCAAATACAATTTTGAAAAAGCCAGTATCGCCCTGCAAAGCCTGAGTACGCAACGCTTTGGTCTCTTTGACCAGGGGTTTATTGCGGATACCTATACAGAGCTATGGCCCGGTGCCTATGGGAACCTTCGTGCACAAGTGGTGATGGACGCCGATGTCTTACCCCAATTCGATATTCTGGGAGAACTGTATCAGAGCTTTGCCGATACCTGGGAAGTTTCAGGCGCTTACCGTCTGATGCATTACCCCACCAATCAAATTCACTTTATGCAGGGCAGCATAGGTAAGTACTGGGGCAACTGGTATTTTCGTGTACAACCCATGCTCTTTTTGGCAGGCCAGGCCGATGCAGAGGCTGGACCCGGTGGAAACCTCACCCTTTGGGCACGTTATTATTACGGCACCGTGGACGACTTTGTGGAGATGCGCACCGGTATGGGACGCCGCATTGCGGTCATCGGCAGCAGCGCACAGGGCGCGGAACTCCAGGGTCAGACCAATGCTTTTGCTCTTCTGAGCGCTCAGCACTTTATTTCACCGCAATGGGGCTTTACAGGAACGCTGAATTTTAACTACGATGAGCAATTTGCCGATCGTTTTGGCGGTAGCATCGGCACGCTGTACCGCTTTTAGCTTAATTGGGCAATGCGTTTAAAACCTGCTTCAAGGTGTCTAAGCCGTTTTTTATGCGGGGTACCGTCGCAGGGGCCTTATCCCAGGTATTCCAGCGGTAGCGTTCGGTTTCTAAAAGCTGCCCCTGCAAACCAATGCTCAGACCGATCCCTTCCGAGGTGCGGGTTTCACGCCCTGGCGTTTTGCGATCATCGTGCATAACCGATCGGGTACTGGGATCTGCAAACTGGAGCATGACCCAGGGCAACCTGATTTCTACCTGATTGCCCTGAAGCATTACCGCATCATGACTGCTCAAAACCTCGGTACCCTGCTGTATGGACAATTTGCCGATTTCAAAAGAAGTGGCCGGAAACACCTGGCTGCCGTCACGGCTTGTGGTGCGCTGCCCGTTCTGCCATCGCTCCAGCACCCAGGCTGCACCATGGGTCGCCGTGGACTGATACAGCTGGCGAGGCCCCGAAGAGTTGTGCCAAATGCCGTAGAGATCATACGCCTGGGTCACGTAGAGATTGGCCTGCAGCCCAGCTTTAACCGTTAAGGCAAATTCATTGCGCCGTTGGGTTTCTTGCCCCCCAGGTAAACGGGTTTCACCGAGATCATCGGCATAGGTATCAAAGCCAAGCACAAGGTCTTGATTACCCAGGGGTTCTTTTAACTGCAAACGCACCCTAAAAAAGGCCGCATCTGCTGCCACTTCCACTTTCTCTACAGCAGGATGGGCGGCGTTGCCCAGGGGCTGCACAGTCTGATAAGCCGCGGTGGGTAAATCAAAAGCGATCAAACCAAAATTTTCTTCGGGAGACGTCATATTGTGCCAAAGGCGGTAGCGCTCACGGGGCAGCGTGCGTTCGTCTACAATCCAGGTGCGTTTCCACCATTCATCAATCCAGGCAAAGACCATGCCTCCGGCGGTCCTGGCTTCATAAAGATCGCGGGTTAAACGGGCATTGCCCGCCTGTTGTTCGCGCTCGGACAAACCGCCGTGATGTATGCCATTGGGACTGAAGTGGGCATTGCCCCAGCTTGAGGACGTGCCGTACTCCCCAATGACCAGCGGCATGTCTTTGTAATGGGCCTTGAGGTCTTTTAAATAACCCAAATAATTGTTGAGTCCTTGTTCATCACGTGCCTGTTGATACACCGGATCGTGAATAATGAAATTGGGGTAGTAGGGGTACGCGTGGAAGCTTGGAAAATAGCCTGCGGGCAGGTTTTTCATTTCCAATTGGGCAAAGTCAAAGGAGGCCACATCTTCCTGAGATTCTTCCGGGTTTTCAGTGGGATGACTCAGGGGATCGAGGGTGGGCCAACTGGAGACGCTAATCGGACGATCAACCCGGTAATTCTTGCGTTCATGATCTACCACATAATCCACCTGCTCGGCCCACCACACTTCAGTGGGATTTCCGGTAATGGCCACATTTTTGCCGTCATAACGGGTGCGGGAAACATGTTTTTCATTGGTGGTCAGCACCTCCTCAGGAGAAACTTCCCGGCCAATGATCCAGCCAGCCACCCAGCGGGAAATATCTGCGGTGTACTCACCATACGCCCGTCCCCGGCGCGCACCAATTTGCGCATTGCCGTGAACCGCATCAATGACCTCGCGGGCTCCCGCCTGAAAGGCTGTGGTTTCATCGTAAAGATCATGAAGCCCTTCTTTTTCATCCAACCAAATGCCATGAAACACATAGAGCGGGTCCTCAGGATGCTGGGCATTAAAGCGGGCCAGTTCTTCATAAAAGCGAGGAAAATGTAAGGTATAAATGCGCAGGTTATTAAAGCCCATGGCATGCATCTGGGCAAACCATTCTGCATACTGCTGACGGGTGGCCGCCAGGTCTCCGGCCTGCGTCCCGGGCAACCCTACACCGAGGTTAACACCCTTGATATAAAAATTTTCGTAGCCCGTGCCGTTCCAGCGCTGAAGATAGGTATCATGGCGGGCGCTAAAGGGCACCGCGTACTCTGCCGGAAAACGTAAAGGCTCAGTGGGTTTGTCTAAGTCGGGTTGAGAAAACGCCTCCGAAGTGTCCTGGGTGCCGTCCCGAAGGTTTGCAATTTCACGGGAGGTATTCAAGTTTCCCTCCAGGCCACTGACACCCACCAAAAGTTGGTCCACCGCCTGACAGGCCACCAGTTGCAAAAGAATCAGCGAAGCGGCCAACGCGCGTCTTCCAACAATAGAAATATGCATAAAAACCTTTCTCTAACAGGAGTCTAACTCAGTGTAAGGTATCTTAGCTGACAAAAGCCAGCGCTTTGCTTATCCCGAAGACAAACGCCATTTTCCAGTGGGTTCATCAAAGGTCATTCTACAGCCTAGCTGCTCCAAAGCATTCAAAATGAAAGCCGTTTCCCCCTGACGCTCACCCACAAAACCACCCCCCATTTTTTCAAACAGCGAATGTTGACGATACTTCCCGTTTAAAATGGCTTGTAAAACGGGCACAAAACGAGGATCTCGCAATCGCGTAATGGTGGCCAAAGCATCTTGTAGCAAACCGCTATGATCTTGTAAAACCGCTTGTTGCAAGATCGGCAACACCGCATCATACGCCTCGGGATGCTCTTCGCAGGGACGCGAGCGCTCGCTGGTACGGGCCAGGGCCTGCCAGGCGCTCAGGGTCAATACCGCTGGCCACTCAAGCGGGTGAGATTGCACAAGCTGGTGCAGCACCAGGCGCTCCTGAGGATGGGGCAGTTGCAACCAACAGGACAGCACCTGCTGCAAGGTCGTATATGCCAGGCGGCGCTCAGAAACAGTCTCTGGCTTTAGGGTTTGAAGTAAGGCGCTTTCCCAGCGGGGATCAGCTTGCCACACACTGAGCATTTCTAAGAGCACCGCCTCAGGAGTATGGGGATCTTTAAAGAGCGGTAAAAAATAATCGTATTGTAAATCTAAAGCCTGGGAACGCGCCAGTAAACGAATGGCACAGCACTGAACTGAAACCCAGCCCGAGCTTTTGAGAGCCCGCAAAGCCAGGGTTTCAACCTGGTCTGCCGACATGGCCAATTCAGAAAAATCCGGGCGAAAGGTTTGCTCATTCCAGGAAAGCCATACCACGCGCTCTAAGGCCTGTGACCAGACATCTCCGCGATCTTCGGGCAACCGGGCCTGAGCGTAACGTTCAACCCCCTCAAAGTTTAAATCGTGCAGTACGCGATCCCGGATCCGTTGAGGGACCTGAGGTAAACGTAACTTTTTTTGCCATTCAAAAAAAGCCTGCTCTAAATCGCCCAGGGCCTGATAACGGGTAAAAGGCCCCCGGGGAACGTTGGGAAAGTAGGTATAAGGAGAACTTTGCTGGCGATAAAAATACTGCAAAAGCTGATCAAAGCGATGTTGAAACAACTGTTGAACCTGCTGGGCCTGGTCAGGTGAGAGCTGTTTGTTTAACACCAGACGCTGTAAACGGTTGAGCTCCCGATCCATCCAGACGCGCAATAAGGACCAGTCAGGCGAAGGCTGGGGAACCTCAAAAAAATACTGCAGTCGCAACCAGAGCGCCTGCACCTGTTGCCAATCAGGACTGAGGAGGAGTTCCTGAAGCATGCTTTTGGATAAGCCTTTCGGCCAGTTTGCGATAAGAAAGCGAGCCCGCAGAGTGCATATCGTACAAGACCACTGGACGACCCGCAGCAGTCGCCGCACTTAAACGGGGATCGCGGGGAATGACTTCCGGGAACACGAGGGCTCCAAAGTGCGTGCGGGCTTGCTTTAACAAAAGGGGCGCCGAGGGCGATTCCTGATCATAAAGCGTCAACAGAATGCCTTCAATTTTCAAATAAGGGTTCACCCCTTGCTGTACCGTTTTGATCAATTCAATCAGACGGGGCATGGTGCTCAGGGCCATTTGTTCACATTGCAAGGGAATCAATAAGCCATCGGCTGCTGCAAAGGCCATACGGGGCAGCGCCGAGAGCGAAGGAGGTGCATCAATTAAAATAAACTGATACTCAGGCAAGACCAAATCCACGACATTTTTGAGCAAATCAGGATCTTTGAGCGCCTGTTCATTGAGCCAGATTTCGGTGTCGGCATCTTGAATATTGGCGGGCAAAAGGCTGAGGTTCTCAATGGAAGTGGGGTAGATAAACTGGTCAATGGCGTCTTCACGCACCAGCTCCAGAGAGCCCGCTTCAAAAATTTCTTTGAGGCCGCCATGGGTGACCTGATTGGCCATCCCCAGGCAGCGGGTGGTGCTGCCCTGGGGATCGAAGTCAATAATGAGAACTTTTTGTTTCAGCAACGCCAGCCAGGCCGCCAAATTGACAACGGTGGTGGTTTTACCCACCCCGCCTTTTTGACTGCCAATGGCTAGCGTGCGTGTATACATCATTAAATCTGCTTTTTCGCGTCGAAAGCGTCCCGCAGACCGTCACCAAAGAAGTTAAAACCAAAGACGGTTAAAACAATGGCAAAACCAGGAATTAACAGCCAGGGACTTTCTTTTACGGCCACGATATTCTGCGCTTCTTTGAGCATTAAGCCCCATGAGGACTCAGGGTCTTGAATCCCCAATCCCAGGAAGCTGAGCGCCGCTTCGCCCAGCGTGTAAGCTGGAATCGAAATGGTGGCCGAAACAATAATCCAGGAAGCCATTTGCGGAATAATGTGCTTGATAATAATGGGGATATCACGCATACCTACCGACTTGGCAGCTTCCACGTATTCCATTTGACGCAAACTCAGCACCTGTCCCCTGTAGATCCGGGCCTGACCGGCCCAACCCAGGAAACTCAAGATCCCAATAACCGCCAGATAGCGTTGGGTAGACGTCAGATTTTGGGGCAGTGTGGCTGACAGGGTTAACAACAAATACAGGCTGGGGAAGGCAATGATCGCCTCGACCAAACGCATGATTAAGGTGTCGACCCAACCGCCAAAATAACCGGCAATCCCCCCCATTAAAAGACCAATGGGATAAGAAATAAAGATGGCCATGATTCCGACGGTCAACGAAATGCGTCCCCCAAACAAGAGACGGGAAAACAAATCTCGTCCTTGAATGTCCGCACCCCAGATATAAATCCGGTTGGGCTTTTCGTCTTCGGGCAAGGTGACTTTTTCACCTCGGCTGTTTACAGGGTCACCCACACCAAACAAGTGAGTTTCCATGGGAATGAAAAACAACAGTTTGAAGGGTTCACCCTTGGTAAAGAATTTTACGGGGTAGAGAATGTCGCTGTCCCGCACCAGTTTCTTGGTGGGAATACCGTCCGCACTGTAAGAAGTGATACGACGACGCAGGTGGTAATAAAAAGGCCCTTTGAACTCGCCTTTATGCATAAACTGAATGCGCGTGGGCGGGTAGTGAGCCTGATTGACCACGCCAGAATCCACGCCATAGGGCGAGATAAAGTCAGCAAAAAGCGCTGAGGCGTACAACACAAAGAGAATAAACAGGCCCAACAAAGCCAGACGGTGGCGTAAAAAACGCTTTAAAATCTTTTGGCGGGTAGAGCTCATTTTGGGCAGTTGGCCGGTGCCAGCACCAGTGGACCTGCCCGCTTCCTGCGCTTCTACAATATCTAAGTCTAAACGGGTTGTCATCTTAGGCCTCCAGCTTGATTCGTGGATCCACGAAGCCCAACAGTAAGTCTGCAATCAGGTTACCCAGTAGCAGCATGAAAGAGGAAATAATCAATCCAGCCATGACCAGATTCAAGTCGGTACCCAGTACAGCCTGCAACATCATATTGCCAAGGCCCGGCCAGTTGAAAATAATCTCAACGAAGGCGGCACCACTGATTAAGCCCGCAATTTCAAAGCCCAACAGGGTCACGATGGGGTTAATCGCATTGCGCACCGCGTGCTTATAAATAACCTTGTCTTCACTCAGGCCTTTAGCACGGGCGGTCTTAATATACTCTTCACCCAAAATATCCAGCATATTGGCACGCATACGGCGTTGCAGTGACGCCACGCTGATCAGTGACAGCGTCAAAGTAGGCAACACCAGGTGATGCATAATATCCAGAATTTTTCCGCCAGCGGAAAGTTCGTTGTGAGAGACCACGGTCATACCGCCCACCGGGAACAACCCCGTGGTGGCAGCCACTAACAGAAAGATAATCGCCAAAAAGAAATCGGGGAAGCCCATAAAGAAGTACGAGATGGACGAAAACACCTGGTCAATAAAGGAGTATTGCCTCACCGCCAGGTAAATGCCCAGCGGAATCGCAATGAGCCAGGTAACCAGCAGCGTGGCCAGTCCCAGAATTGCCGTATTGGTAAGACGGCTCTGAATCAGCTTGGCTACCGAGGTTTTATAGGCATAAGATTCGCCCATGTTACCGGTGGCAAAGTTTTTCAACCAAATGCCATACCGGATGATAAAGGGCTTATCTAAGGCCAGACGTTCCCGTTCTTGCTGCAAACGCTCTTCGGTCACCGAGGGGTTCATTTTCATCGGGGTTAAGGGGTCAGCACCCGCCATCACTTCTGCTACCCGAATAATGCCGAAGGCAATAAACGAGATGATCAGCAAAAGGGGAATCATTTGCAGAACCCGTTGAATAATATATCTCACCATGGGTGCTTACTCCTTAATGAACTGGACATCGGTATTCCAGTTCACCTGATTTAAACCTGAGCCCCCGTGAATGGAAGGCATCACGTTACCCAGCTTGTTTTTGTAGGCCACCATGGCAAAGTCATTGACGGTAAAGAGATAAGGCAGTTGCTCGGCCACAATCACCTGGGCTTTGTCGTAAATTTCTTTACGTTTTGCCAGATCAAACTCCTGAGAACCTTGCTCATAGAGTTCTAACACTTCGCGCTCCCAGGGTTCAAAGCTGGTGAGTTGGCCTTTCCAACGGGTTTCGTTACCGCCCATGTTGAACATGTGCATACGGCCATCGAGCTTCCAGCCGTTGATACCGCCGTGGGGTTCGATGGCTGAACCGGTCAGACCAATCATCATGGCATCCCAGTCCAGGGTCTGGTCAATTTGCTGCACCATAATATTAAACTGAATGGCTTTGTAATTCACCTTAATGCCCAGCTTACCCCAGTCTTTACGTAAAATCGCACAGGTGGCATCACGCAGGGTGTTTCCGGCATTGGTCACCAGGTTAAACTCCACAGGGTGTCCATCGGGGTCTTTCAGCGTCCCGGAAGCATCTTTGACAAAGCCCGCTTCTTTAAGAATGGCAGCCGCTTTGTCTAAATCAAAGGGATACTTGGGTACATCAGGGTTATAAAAAGGGTTCTGTTGGGAAATATGCGACTCCTGAGGGGTGGCACGGCCCTTGTAAACACTTTGGATAATGCCCTCTTTGTTGATGGCATGGGCCATGGCCTGACGGAACTTCACGTTGCGGAACCATTTGGATTTAATGGGATCCACCACGGCTTTACCGTCAGCGTTTTTGGCAGTGCTCATGTTAAACATCACGAATAGGGTGCCGGTAGAAGGGCCCAGGTTTTTAATGGTAAACTTACCGGCTTCTTGCTTGGGTGCCAACAGATCGTAATCTTCAGGACGCAGAGAAAGCGCATCGGTTTCACCGGCGTCAAATTTGATAACGGAGGTATCTAAGCTCTGCACTTCCATGGTGACAAATTCATCGAGGTAAGGCAGCGCGTTGCCTTCAGCATCTTTGAGGTAATAGTTTGCGTTGGGCTCCAAGACCACCCGTTGACCGGCCAGATAGTTTTTCACCTTCCAGGGGCCACTCACCACGATTTTCTTCACGTCAGAGTTAAGTCCCCACATGCCGTTAAAAGCCACTTTGCCACCGGCGTCAGGGCGGGTGGTGCCTTCAAAAATGTGTTTGGGCATAATGCCGGTACCAATAGAGCGCATAAAGGGCACAAAAGGCTTGGCGGTGGTAATTTTAACGGTCATATCGTCCACTTTGGTAACTTCAGGGAATTTATCATCTACCAGCAAGCCATCGCGGGAGTTATTGGGAATCGCTTCGTTGTTGATAATCTCGTTAAAGGTGAAGACCACGTCATCGGCGGTAATGGGCTTTCCGTCAGACCACTTCACGCCTTCACGCATTTTGAAGGTGTAGGTCATTTTGTCATCAGAGATTTCCCAGGACTCGGCCAGAGAAGGTTCCGTTTGCTTGGTCACTGCGTTTTCAGAGACCAGGCCTAAGTACATCTGCCCCAACACGTCAGTAGACGAGGTTTCTGCAGCCAGATAATAGTTAAAGGTTTTGGGCAAAGACATACTGGCAATTAAGCGCTGGCCTCCCCGCTTTCCGATTTCAGGCTTGTACTCAGTAACCGCGGCTTCGCTGGTTTGTTCGTAGGTTTGATCAACCCCTGTATCCTCCTCAATTTCAGAGGGACAGGCAGACAACAAACTGAGCGTCAAACCGGCAGAAAGGATCCACTTGAGATGTTGAGTAATCGATGACATAGGCGAAGAAGTACCTCGTTAATTAATGAATTGACTGGATAAGAGAATAGCGGTCAGGGCCCACAGAAACGCAATGCCACCGGTAATCCGGTTCAGGCCCGTTTCAGCACCCTTCTGGCTGCCGAAAACCTCGGCAGATCCGCCCATGGCGCCGAGACCGGCACCTTTAGCAGGATGAATAAGGACGGCCGCAATAAGCGCTAAAGACAGAACGAGCTGCGACCACATAAGAAAAGATTGCATGGTATACCTTTTTAAATCTAGACATATTTGTAGGTGTTCAATTTAGTGTCTACATATAGCACGATTAGACCCCTCAGTCAATTCGGCGCTATGATGGCAAAGACCTTTTAGACACCCTTTTAAACTACAGTTTTGGCTTAATATACAGGTATTCACTGTTCCATAAAAGCCGATTGAGGCCGGGGCCACCATGAATGGATGGATGGATATTACCCAGCCAGTTTCGATAAGCAACAGGGGACAAAGCATTTACTGTAAACAAATAAGGAACTTGCTCGGCGACAATGACCTGGGCCTTATTATAGATGGCTTTGCGCTTTTCAAAATCGAACACCTGGGCACCTTGCTCGTAAAGCGCCAGCACTTCTCTCTCCCAGGGTTGAAAATGAGTGGGTTGACCTTCCCGGAAGGCGTTACCCCCCATGTTGAACATATGCATAGGACCATCCAGTTTCCAGCTGTTGATACCGCCGTGAGGTTCAATGGAAGAGGAGGTAGACCCAAGCATCATGGCATCCCAGTCTAAGGTCTGATCAATCTGATTCACCAACACATTGAACGGAAGGGTATTGTAATTCACTTTAATCCCCAGCTTACCCCAGTCTTTACGTAAAATCGCGCAGGTGGCATCACGCAGGGAGTTTCCGGCATTGGTCACCAGGTTAAACTCCACAGGGTGTCCATCGGGGTCCTTCAGCGTGCCTGAGGCATCTTTCACGAAGCCCGCTTCTTTAAGAATTGCAGCGGCCTTGTTTAAATCAAAGGGATACCTGGGCACGTCAGGGTTATAAAAAGGGTTCTGTTGGGGAATGTGCGACTCCTGAGGCGTGGCAAGGCCCTTATAAACGCTCTGGATAATGCCCTCTTTGTGGATGGCGTGAGCCATGGCCTGACGGAATTTCACGTTACGAAACCATTTGGATTTTATGGGATCGACCACCGGTTTCCCTTTTTCGTCTTTGGCTGTACTCATGTTAAACACCACAAAGGACGAGTCAGTGGCTGGCCCCAGTTCCTTAAATGTTACCTCATTAGCATTAGAGACAAGCATAGCTGAACCACGAAAAAGCGCCAAATCAACGACGCCAGTCTGGCCCATTTCAAATGCAGATAAGGGATCCTCTTTTTTGATAACGATCTCACTGAGATAGGGAAGCGAGTTACCTTCGGCGTCTTTCCGGTAAAAATAAGGATTTGGCTCTAAAACAACCTGTTCTCCATCTACATATTCTTTAAGTTTCCAGGCGCCGCTCACCACAATGCTTTGAACATCAGCGTCTACGCCCCACATCTTATTAAAAATAATCTCACCATCGATCTCATCATAAAGACTACTTACCAAAATATGCATGGGCATAATGGGCGTACCAAGGCTTCCCATAAACGGAGCAAAGGGCTCTGCCGTCACAATTTTCACCGTGAGATCATCGATTTTAGTCACCTCGGGAAATTGATCTGCCACCATTAGCCAATTCCGAGAGTTATTGGGGATATTTTCATTGTTAATAATGTTATTAAAAGTAAAAACCACGTCATCAGCGGTAATCGGCTGACCGTCAGACCACTTAAGCCCTTCACGCAGCTTAAATGTATAAGTCATGTTATCGTTAGAGATTTTCCAGGACTCAGCCAAAGAGGGTTCATAGTCTAACGTAACAGCATTCTGCTGCACCAACCCCAGGTACATCTGTCCCAATATATCTTCCGACGATGTTTCTGAAGCCAGGTAATAGTTGAAGGTTTTGGGCAGCGACAGAGTGGCCATAGACAAGCGCCCCCCTCGGTTACCTATGGCCCATTGAGGCGGAGGCCCTTTTTGTACCGGAGTAGCCCAGGCAGAGAGAATAAAAAAGAGAGAAAGAAAAGGAGCCAACGCCAGAGATAAACGCATAGAAAACCTCATATATAATTTACAAACAGTTTGACATACAAAGTAGACTCACTCAAGACATCAGTGACCAGCTTCCCCAAACTTAAGATAGTGGTAAGGCGAGTTCCAATTCACCTGGTGTAAGCCACTCCCTCCGTAGATCGACGGGCGAATATTGCCCAGGCGATTGCTCACGGCCACGAGGCTGGCTTCGCTCACCGTATACAAATAAGGCAGGTTCGCATACTCCAATTCCTGGGCCTGCCAGTAGAGCGCTTTGCGTTGGCCTTCGTCCAGGGTTTCTGAGGCCTGTTGATACAATTGCTCCATTTTTTGCTCCCAGGGGGCGTATTGGGTCGCCCGTGCCCCAAAGCGGGTGGCATTACCCATGTTAAAAAGATGCATGCGACCGTCTAAACGCCAGCGCGAAGACGAAAAATGCGGCTCTAAAGAATTGCTGGCCAGGCCCACCATCATGGCCTCCCAACGGTAGGTATCATGCATTTTTTGAACGAGTACCGAAAAGGTTACCGGCTTATAGTCCACCTGAATCCCCAGCTTACGCCATTGACGACGCAACAGCGAACAGGTGGCGTCGCGTTCCACATTGGCGGCGTTGGTGGTCAATTCAAAGCGCACCCGATGCCCCTCCGCATCAAAGAGTTCGTCTTTAGCATTCCAGTAAAAACCGGACTTTTGCAGCAGCTCACGGGCTTGAGCCAGGTCATAGGGGTAATCGGAGAGTCCGGTATGAAAAAAGGGGTTGTGCTGGTTGAGGTGCACGTACTGCGGCGTGGCCCGACCTTTGTAAATACTTTCGATCATGCCCGATTTATCCATAGACCAGGCCAACGCTTTGCGAAAGTTCAAATCCCGAAACCACTTCGACTTCACCGGATCCACCAGCGGGTTGCCCTGAGCATCTTTGGCCGTGGACTGGTTTAGCATCACAAACAACGAGCTGGGTGCGGGCCCCAGGTTATAAATGGTGAAGTCCTTTTTTTGCTGTTCCTCTGCCAGAAGATCATAATCCGCGGGGTTCATCAGATAGGTATCTAACTCGCCCTGCAAAAAGCGCAGCAAAGCGGCCTGAGAGCCCTGTACGTCTAGCAAAACCATGCGATCCAAATAGGGCAAGCGTTGTCCCTGAGCATCTTTTAAATAAAAGTGAGGGTTCTTTTCAAGCACCACCCGCTCTCCTGGGCGATAAAGCTGTAAGCGCCAGGGACCGTTGACCACCACATCCTGAGGCCTTGCGTCCAATCCCCAGCGGTAGAAAAACGGTATTTTACCCTGAGCGTTGGGCACCACATCGTCAGCCAAAAGATGCGCCGGTAAAATGGGTGCCATCAGATTGTACAGTAAGGGCGCAAAGGGTTTGGCCAGGGTAAAACGTACCCGACGGTCGTCTAAGGCCTCCACCCGGGGAAAGCGCGTCTGGTAAGCCCAAAAGTCCCGGTAGTTATTGGGAATCAACGGATTGTTGATCACCTGAGTATAAGTAAAAACCACATCCTTAGCGGTCAACGGATGCCCATCAGACCACTTCAAATCTTTTTTAAGGGTAACGGTCAACACCGTGCCTGCCTCATCTTGCTGCCAGGATTCAGCCAGTGCTGGCTGTATGCGTTGGGCCAACGCATCATAGGCAGTGAGTCCCTGAAACATCTGGTAAATCACCGCCAAAGACGCGCCATCAGAGGCCAAATAAGGATTAAAAGAATTGGGCAGTGAAGGGTTTCCCATCTGACGCTCTCCACCAAAACGCCCCAAAGCAGGATAGGCAGAAGCAGTGAGAAGGGGTGGTGGATTGGGATTTTCCTGGGGATTGCCCTGAGGCTCTGGACAAGAGAAAAGGGCCACAGCACAGAGCATCCACAGCAAGCAATGAAAGAGAGAGGGCGATTTTATGGGCAAGGCTTTAATTGATACTGCTCAGCATTTTCTTGCGCCGCGGGCAAACGACGACAACGCCACTGCTCTGAAACCTGGGTTAAACGCCAGCCTGACCCCTGTGTCACAAAAGTTAAACGGGTTTTTGAGCCAGAAATCGCGTCATCGAGCAAGCCCGCCTGTTTTACAGTAACCGTACAGGTTTGCGGGTTTTCAAGGGGGGAACACAGCATATGTACAGTGCGCTGAGCAGGAGCGGGTAAGCCCACCCAGTGCAGCGCCATGAGTTCAGGGTGATTGAGCCAGGCGGGCTGCAATTGCTCAAGGCCACTCATAAAGCGCTGGATCCGCTGCTGCATGGCAGTTTCTACCGTTGCGGGCGCCTGAGCCGAAGCTGGCGAGACCCAAAGCAAACACCCCGCGATGGCAAGGCAAAGGGGGTGTTTTAAAACCGTCAAGAGACCTTGCTTATGCACTGGCTGCCTGGGCATCGATATGGCGTTTGCCATTGGAGAGGGCAGCCACCATTTCATCCAGAGAGTCCGCGTACTCCATGACGGAGTCAATAATAAAGCAAAAACCGTCGAAATCTAAGTGATCCGCCAACATGCGGTATTTTAAAATGACCTGATCGTCCACCAGGGCAAACTTGCCAAAGACGTCAGCCACATTCCAGTTTAAAAGCGTTTTGTACAGGGCCAGTTCGCTTTCGGCATTGAGATCAATGCTCTGGGCAATGGTGCCATGAAAATCTAAAAAGGTGTGATTATCAAACTCAGAAAGGTAAAGAATAACCGCAGCGCTGCCACGGGTTAATAGATACTCCCCTTCGTTTTCACTATAATCCGCGTCCACGCGCTCAAGGTACTCTTTCACGCGGTGTCTTACAGCATCTAACAAAACTGACATTTATCGAATTTACCTTCCTGTTGATTTCTGCAAAAGGAGCTGATATGCTTCTGTGCAAACTCCACCAAGGCATAATAACATAAAAAAAAAGCCATGAACACGCAACATCCCCTCCGTCAAAAGCTACAATTCATCATTGTCACCGGCACCTCAGGTGCAGGCAAAAGCCAGGCCTTACGTCACTTAGAAGATCTCGGTTTTTTCTGTAGTGATAACATGGTGCCGGCCTTATTGGTCCCCTTTGTGGATTTAATCAGCACCCGCTTTCAACAGATTGCCGTGGGCATTGACTCGCGGGGCGGCAGCTTTTTTGACGCCCTTTCGGGCTCACTACACACCCTGAAAGAACAGGGCTTTGATTATAAAATTGTGTATTTAGACGCCCAGGAGCCGATTCTGGTGCGCCGCTTTAGCGAAAACCGCCGACGCCACCCTTTACAAAATCAGGATCTGACCCTTACTGAAAGTATTCAACAAGAAAAAGAGCAGTTGCGTACCATTTATACCCAGGCTGACCTCATTCTCGACACCTCTTACATTAAACCCGCCGAGCTCAAACAACAATTGCGCGAAAAACTGCTCGAAACCGATGCCCCCCAGCAGGGACTCACCCTCAATTTGACCTCTTTTGGCTACCGCTACGGGATTCCCATGGATACTGACTTAGCCTTTGACGTGCGCTTTTTACCCAACCCCTATTACAATCTTCAGATGCGGCCCTTTACTGGCCTCGATAAACCGGTGCAAAACTACGTGCTCAGCCAGGAAGTGACCGGCGCTTTTTTACAGCAAACCCACCAGTACTTAGAACACCTTTTGCCCCATTATCAAAAAGAAGGCAAAAGTAACGTGAATTTGGTATTGGGGTGCACAGGAGGACGTCACCGTTCTGTGGCCATTGTGCACCAGTTGGCCCAGGAGTTAAAGGCCAAAGGTTACCATGTGGTCGAAAACCACCGGGATCTGCGCAAAGACGACAAGCGCTATCAGGTACAGGCCCGGCGACGTCCTGAAGATCTCAACATTGTAGCTCTGGGTGGAGGCACCGGCCTCTCCACCCTGTTGCGCGGTTTCAAGGCCCACTTTCATGACCTCACCGCGATTGTCACCGTCACCGATGACGGCGGCAGCAGTGGGCGACTGCGGAAAGACATGGGTATTTTACCGCCGGGAGACATTCGCAACTGTTTGCTCGCCCTGGCTGAAGGTGAAGATTTAATGACCGCCCTCCTCAACCACCGCTTTCAAGACGGCAAAGGGGAACTCAGTGGCCACAGTTTTGGCAATCTTTTTCTGACAGCCATGGCAGAGCTCACGGGAGACTTTAATCACGCTATTCAGGCCTGCAGTGAGGTCCTGGCCATTCGGGGGCAGGTTCTCCCTGTCTCACTGGAGCACCTGACCCTGCAGGCCAAAATGCAAGACGGACAGATCATCGCAGGTGAATCTGCCATTACCCAGTACGGCGGTGAGATTGCTGAATTGTCTCTGCTTCAGGAACATGTGCCCCGTCCCCTGCCTGAAGTCATTACCGCAATTCAAAAAGCCGATGCCGTCATTTTGGGCCCCGGAAGCCTTTACACCAGCATTTTACCTCACCTTTTATTTCCTGAAGTGGTGGAGGCCATTCAGGCCTGCCATGGTCCTGTGATTTACATTTGCAACGTCATGAGTCAGGCCGGAGAGACCAGTCAATATGGGGCTCACGCATATATTGAAACCCTTTATGCCCACGCCGGACAGCGCAACTGGCTCGACTATGTCCTGATTAACACCCACCGACCCCAGGACAGTTTGTTAAGCCGTTATGCCAGTGAAGGCGCACACCCGGTGGAGTATGATGAAGCCACCTTCCAGGGTTACTTTGCAGAAGAGAAAATCAAGGTGGTTACCGGCCACTTTTTAAGCGAAAGCAATTATGTGCGCCACGATGCCAGCAAACTGGCCCAACAGGTCATGGCCTTATTGCAGTCCTGGTATTTCTAAAGCCCGGCGCGGGCTTTGTTGGTATAATGCCCTCTAACATCAGTCATACGAAAGCAAAGGAGCATTCACCATGTATACCATCGAAGGATTACGCGCCCGTCAGGTCTTAGATTCACGGGGCAACCCCACTCTGGAAGTAGACGCCATTTTAAGCGGGGGCATTGTCGGCCGTGCCATGGTGCCTTCAGGGGCCTCTACCGGTATACACGAAGCCTTAGAAATGCGCGACGGCAACGAGGCCCTCTATCTGGGCAAAGGCGTTCAGCAAGCGGTACATAACGTCAACAATATTATTGCCCCCAAGCTCAAAGGCATGGACCCCACGTATCAGGTAAGTGTCGATCAATTGCTGATCGATCTCGACGGTACCGAAAACAAATCCCAACTCGGCGCAAACAGTATTTTGGGTGTGTCGATGGCCGTGGCCAAGGCCGCAGCGCAAATGCTCAACCTGCCCCTGTATCGCTACCTGGGCGGTATCACCAGCAGCGTCCTGCCCACCCCCTTTATGAACGTCATCAACGGCGGTTCTCACGCCGATAATAATTTGGACATTCAAGAGTTTATGATTGTACCCGTGGGTGCCGATCGTTTCAGCGATGCCCTGCGCATGGGTGTTGAAACCTTCCACCACTTAAAAAAGATTTTGTTAAAAGACAATCTGGCCACCTCTGTGGGCGATGAAGGCGGCTTTGCGCCCAATTTTCAGTCCCACGAACAGGGCTTAGACTATATTCAAAAAGCCATTGAGTCTGCAGGCTATGAGCCCGGTAAAGACATTATGCTGGCCTTAGATGTAGCGGCCAGTGAGTTTTATAAAAACGGCAAATACCTGCTCAAGGGTGAAAACTTAGAGCTCGACAGCGCCGGCATGGTGGACTACCTGGCCAACCTCAGCCAAAAATACCCCATTGTTTCTATTGAAGACGGCATGCACGAAGACGACTGGGACGGCTGGAAACACCTTACCCAAACCCTGGGCAAAAAAGTTCAGTTGGTGGGTGATGACCTGTTTGTCACCAATACCCAACGCTTGCAAAAAGGCATTGATGAGGGCATCGCCAACTCCATTTTGATCAAAGTGAACCAAATTGGCACCCTGACCGAAACCTTTCAAACCATTGAACTGGCCCGTCGCAATGGTTACACCTATATGATTTCTCACCGTTCTGGTGAAACCGAAGACACCACCATTGCAGACATTGCCGTGGCCACCAACTCAGGGCAAATCAAAACCGGCTCAGCCTCACGCACCGACCGGATTGCCAAGTACAACCAATTGCTGCGCATTGAAGAAGGCTTAGGCAGCGCCGCCAATTTCTGGGGCAAGAACGGCATTATTCGCTAGGTTTTGACAAAAGCGGGAGCTTCAGCACAAAACAAGCCCCCGTCAAGACGGTGGTATCCAGGGTCAACTCGCCCTGGTGCCACTGGGCAAATTGCAGGGCCAGGGTCAACCCCAACCCTGTGCCGGGCACCCGGTCTGCCTGTTGCCCCCGATAAAAACGAGTAAAGATATGGGCCCGGTCCGCCTCAGGAATACCGGGCCCTTGATCGTGAACCCGTAACTCAGCCCAGGCCCCAGACGCTCCCGTAGACTGGCTCACCTGAACCGCGAGCGCTGTATGCTCGGGACTGTATTGCAGCGCATTTTCTAAGAGAATCAAACACAATTCAATGAGTTTTTCAGCATCGCCCTCTATCCAGGTCTCGGCGGTGCCGTGAAAGTGCAAAGCAATCTGACGCTGCTGTGCTAACAGCTTCACCATATCTACCGCCTGTTGCACCACCTGTTCCAGACGCAGCGGCCGTAAATGCAATTGCTGTTGTTGTTCTGAATCCACATGCGCCGACGATAAAAGACGGGCAAGCAAGGTGCGTAAGCCCCGACCTGTCTCCCGAATTTGCTGTAAGGCTTGCTGATAGCGAGTGGCTTCTCGCTCGCGCGTTAACATAACATCACAGGTACTTAAAATAATCGTCAGGGGTGTTTTAATCTGATGGGATACCTCTAAAAGCAGTTGTTCTTCGGCTTCCCGCACGCGCTGAAGGCGTTGTAAGAGACGGTTGAACGCGCCATGCAAGGCATTGATATCTCGCACGCTTTGATCCGGTAACGCCGGAAGCAATTGCTGAGACTGCACATCAAACTGCTGAATGTGCTGTTGTAAAGCCATTAAGGGGCGTAAGGTCCAACGGGTTACGCCCCAAAGCAAGAGCAAAAGCACCAGGGCTACCCCGGGAAAACTCAACCAGAGCGTACGGCGAATGTGCGTCAACCACTGCACGGTATCGGACAGCGGCTCTGCAACCATCAGATGAACCTGAAAACGTGAAGCAAACACAAAACGCTGACTTAACACCCGCAAGGGTTCCCCCTGCGGTCCCACCTGCTCCGAAAACAGCGGCTGATCAGAGAGGGGCACCTGCTCAGCAAAATCAGGCACCTTACCGCCTAATGAGGCTGAGAGCAACGGGCGTTCACCCGGTGTGAGAATGACATAATAATGGCCTGAAAAGGGTTTGACCCAATCGCCCAACGTCACATCGGACAACTCTTGTTCCAGGGGAGCATCATCGAGATCGTCTCCCTCTTCTAACATGCCGTGTACCAGATCAAATTGTTGCTGCAAATGCTCACGTAAACTGCGTTCTGCAGCCTGCTCAATCGCCTGATAGAACAAAATCCCGGCCAAAAAATAGACGCCCAGCGTCGCGGCCAGGACGGTCCATACAAGGCGTCCAAACAAACTGGTGGTTTTCATGCAGACACGCCAAGCAGATAACCCCGCCCCCGAATGGTATGCAACAAGCGGGGGCCGTCATAAGGCACATCAATTTTTTGGCGTAACCGACGAATATACACATCAATTAAATTGCTATCAGAGCTCATATCGGGCAAATGATCCACAATTTCGGAGCGGGTGATGACCCGTTCCTGGTTATAGGCCAAATAGCGTAACAATTGATACTCACGGGCCGTCAGACTCAACCGCTCCCCCTGACGGGTCACCTGCTCAGTGTGGGTGTCAATCAAAAGATCCGCAAGGGCCAACACCGGGAAGGGCTGGTGTTTGCTGCGCCGAATCAAGGCCAGTGATCGTGCCAAAAGCTCTTCAAAATCAAAGGGTTTGGGCAAATAGTCATCGGCCCCTGCATTCAGACCTTTGACCCGGTCACTCAGCTCCCCCCGCGCCGTTAACATCAACACAGGGGTTTCACAGCGGGCCTGCCGCAATTGGCCTAAAATCTCCAGGCCATTTTTACGGGGCAACATAATATCCAAAATAATCAAATCGTAAATGGGCTCCAGGGCCATCACCGCCCCCAGTTCACCATCGTAAGCCAGATCCACCGTAAACCCCTGCTCCTCAAAACCAAGCGCCAGGGTTTGAGCCAGGGCCTGAGCGTCTTCCACCAATAATAAACGCATGGCTACAGAAAGGCCTTAATCTGGAATGTCACACTCAACCTCTGTCGCCACCAAGATCTGATTCACCATATGCCCTTCAGCCTCGACAAACGCACCCACTTTTAAAACACACTCGTGTTCATCCAAATGGGTCTGGGGGGTTACTTTAACCGCTTTTCCCTGAATTTTCCAGATTCCTATTTTTTTTGCGGGCAGGGTTTGCACAATGCCTTCAATCTCTTGTTCAGGAGACGAGGAGGCCGCAAAGGCCATAAGCGGCAATAACGTCACCACCATAAAAACAAATCCCATACGTTGCCAGCCTTGTAAATGATGCATCAGAAAAACTCCTTTTATCTATGTATCTTGCCATAGGCTTACTGTAACAAATGCCACATGAACAAATGATGAATCGACGCTTCATGCTCCATTCATGTGGGCTTTGCTACGTTACTCCCAAAGATACCCCGGAGGATTTGGGATGTTACACACGATGGTCGGCGTCTGTTGCCTTTTTATCATTCAGTTTATGCTCCAGCTCATCACGAGTGACCCTGCCCATGCACAAGCCGCTGCTGAAACCTTCAGCATCACCCCTTCTTTTACCCTGCAAATGCGTCAGGATTTAAGCCTGCGTCGTGCAAGAGCACAGATTGTAGGCAACGCTCTGGGGCCTGATTTACGCTATGAACTGGACGTCTCTCTCAGCAAAGGAAATACAAGCGAGCTTAGCCTGAAAGACTTTTTTCTGCATTACACCGTCAACCCCGGCTTACACTGGCAAGGCGGCCTGTTTAAAATTCCACTCAGTGAGCAATTTGCAGTCTCTGGCACCCAACAGCAATTCACCGAGCGCAGTATCGCCCACCAGGCCTTTTCACCGGGCCGGGCCACGGGCGTTTCTCTCTTCGGCGACATTTACACCCCCGCCTGGTTCTATCAGGTGGGCGTTTTTCAAGCCCCTGAAAGCCGTCCTGAAACGATCGCGCCGGGTTTCTTTGGGAGCCTGCAATACGAACCACGGGGGGCGTATGGCCAAGGGGAATCAGACTGGGAAGCAACACCTCAACCGCGAATGCGTTTTAAAACCGCGCTATGGCAAGCTCCTGGTCTCAGTACCAAAGCCAGTATGTTTGGGGGAGTCAAATGGCGAGGTGGGTCTCTCAACACCCACGCCTTTGGTGCCTGGGAAACTCACACATTTAACTGGGGGGCTTACGCCCAGCTGGGCTATTTTTTATGGTTTCAACGCTTAGAAGCCGTGGCACGCAGCGCCTTTCTTAGCACAGACGGTTTTCAGCAGGAGTACGCTGTGGGTCTCAATTATTATTTTCAGGAGCACCGTTTTAAACTTCAGAGTGACTATCGCTGGCTTGTACAGGAGACCCTCACTCAACAATGGCTCGCACAAGTGCAAGTGCTCTTTTAAAAAACAGAGGGCTCCGCAAATGACAAAAAGCCTGCTATGATAATTACAGTAAGGTTTAAGGGGTCTCTTTCATGTTCCAGCAACGTTTAACCACCGCATTTTTCGGCTTGTCGCTTGTGGGTGCTTTGAGCCTGAGTGCCTGCCATCCAGGCACCTCAGGCTCTCTGCAGTTTCAGGTGCAATTGCCCGCGCAGCAACAGACAGCGTTTCAACTGCAGGCCATTCCCCAAAACACCAACCGTTTACGCATTGAAATTTCAGGCCAGGGCCTGAACACGCCCTATACCGAAACCTTGAGTGCAGACAGCGGCGACAACCGTTTCACCCGCAATATCGTATTGCCGGTGGGTGAAAAAACCATCGAAGTCCAGGCATTTGAAGACGACACCTTACTGGCCAAAGGCGCAGCCACCGCCACCATTCAGACAGGCCAAAAAGAACAACTCACCCTGACGCTCACGCCCGTTGATACAGCCCCCGCAAACGCCTTAGCAATTACCCTGACCGGGATTATTCCCGCGGATATTCCGATGACCTTACGCATCAGTGGAGCCGGTTTAGCCCAGGCTCTGGAGCGTAGCTTAACTATGCCCGCGGGGATCAATTCAACGGCCACTCTGGAAGAGGCTTTGCCCCCCGGTGAAAAACGCTTAGAGATTCGTATTCAAACCCCCGATGGTCTGGGCGAACGCCTGCCCACCATTGTGGAGAACTTTACAGTGAACACTGAAGGGGGCGCTGCGGTTAACCTCAGCCTTGAGGCGCTGGTTGCGCGCTATCGCGCTGAGCTCGCACAAATCCCAGAAGCCCTGGATCTGCTGCGGCGTTATGCGCCTCATCTGCTCTTACTGCTCGAAAGTTCGGCGGAGCCCAGCCCCAGCCCGACGGCCACCCCTGCACCCAACAGCGGTAGCGGGCAAATTCGCTTTGGCGAAGTCATTCCCAGCAAGGAAGATGCGCCCTAGCGCTTGCTCAAAACAACCCGTACCACCACGTAAGCACTTAAGGGCACAGCCAGCGCAAAGCCAATAAACATAAAAATCAGGCTGGCCATTTCGGTGAGCACCGGTGCCAGCTCCATCATGCCTGGACTGGCGCCGTCCACATAGGCGCTGGTTAAAATTTGCCCCAGTGCAAAAATAAGGTAAAGGGTGGCCAGGCCTTCTAAAGCGGTTTGTCCGCCCACAAAGGCCTTGCGCAGCAAGCGCTGCCCCCGCAGGCTCATATCTTGACGACGGGCCTGCACCAGGGCCCGCACCGAATAAATGCTGATATAACTCAGACCCGCCCCCATTTGCAGCATCAGGGCACTGTTATATAAAGCGGCGGGAGTGGTCACCTTAAACCAACTGGAGATCCAAATACACAAGAGGGTGGCCAGACCGCTCACAAAGGCCGCCAGAGCAGCCGCCTTTGACCGGTGATCCACCCCAAAGGTCAAAATGGGAGCCAGAATCACAATGGCCACAAAGGTCAAAAAGCTCTTCCAGAACCAGGGCGTGCCCAGCCAGTGCAGCACAAAGAAAATCCCCAACATACCCGCGCTCAACAGCAAAGCCTTCAGGCCATACCAGCGTCCCATAAGCACCAGCAACACCATCGCCAAAAAGGTGACCAGGCCAATATGGTTAAAACGCTGTACATCGACCAGGGTATATTCAGGGGTACCGTCGGCAAAGGTCTCACGGTAAAACACATAAGACTTGCCCGCTTTCGGGTATAGCTCGCTTTTGTCTTCAGGGTCAAAACTTTGTTCCAGCTCTAAGGTATGGGCCGGCTGATCCCCATCGGCGGGAAAAGCCACTTTAAAGCGCACGGTCTTGCGCTGATGATCCATGACCGCATCGTCGACTTCGATTTCTGAAAGTACCTCAACCACCTGGCCTGACACATACTCAGGCCCCACCGGCTCAGACACCTCCACAGGGGGTGTCTCCGCAGGAAAGGTCTGTACGGTGTCTTGTAAGGGCTCCTCGGACTGAGCAGCACTGGGTAAAGCAAAGCCAAACAGCAACGTCAGGGCTAGCAATAGAGAAAACAGAAGCGAACAGGGTTTTTGTAGCATGAAATTTTTTCTGGCGTTCTTTTAGGTTAAACTAGAGGCAACACACGGCAGTGTGTTTCATTCTAACGTGTTCGGACAAGGATGGGAAAGATAAAGCTCGCGATTCTCTGTCTGCTCTTCATAGCAGGCGGCACAGCCTTCTTCTTTTTTAACGCAGAACCCGCTCCTGAACTGCGGGCGCTTCGCTCTGCGTATCTTGCGCATCAAGAAGTCCTCAAAAGAGATCCCCAAAATCCTGCCTTGCTGTATAACGAGGCCTGGTACCTCATACAACTTGCACAAGAAAAAGACGCCCTCAAAGCCCTGAACCAGGCCCTCAAAAAAGCGCCCCAAAATCCCAAATACCTTTATACCCGCGCCTGGCTTTATCAGCGCTTGCAGCAAGCCGAAAGGGCCCAACACGATCTTGCGACCGCCAGCCGCCATGCCTGGGTTCCCGACACCTTAAACGAACAATTGCGTCTGTACACCCTCAAGGGCGAGGCAGAAAAGGGATTAAAGCTTGTGCAGCGGGAGCTATCGAAGTCGCTGACCCCTGCGACAGAACTGCTGTTTTGGCAGATGAAATACCAGCAGCAACTGGGGCAAACCGACGCCGCCTTAAAAAGCCTGAACACACTCAGCGAAAGCCAGGGCGACCTGCCCCCTGACCTCCAGTACCATCTCAACACCCAAAAGGCTGAACTACTGGCACGCTCACAGGACTATCCCCAGGCCGTGGCCACCCTCAAACAAGCACTCGCCTTAAAATCCACCTCAGAAACACCGGCGCGAGCCCAGGCCCTGGAACAGCAATATTTAGAATGGCAGCGCTACACCGACCCCCAGGCCAACCTGCTGGCCCTGGAGGCCGCCTTAAAAGCTTCCCCCCGCGATAAGGCCTTGCATTATTTACGTCTGGACACCTTGCTCGAGGCCAAAGCAATGGACACCGTACGCCCACTGCTGATTGAGGCACGCAATGCAGCCCCTGAAGACGCCACCCTCTGGTGCCTGCAGGCACGCTACCAATGGGACACCCAAATGCCTGAAGCAGCAGCCATTTCACTACAAGAAGCCCAAAAGCGGGCCAGCACCCCTGCTGCAAAAACCTGTGTTGCCCGTGAGCGTTTGCGGCAGCTCAGCAGCGGCCCCTCGCCTGAGGCTGCACTTCGGTATTGGCAACAACCAGATACGCCCCGTGCGTCCCTGTATCCCGCCCTCCAACACCCTGATTTTAAATCCCTAAGAAAGGCCTTGCCCGTTACCCCATGACTACCCGTATGATTGTGCTCTCCCCTCACTTTCCGGCTTTGTTTTTGCCTTTTTGGCAAAAGCTGTGGGAAGCCGGTGTAGAGGTGATTGGCATTGCCGAAGAATCCTGGGAAAACCTGCCTCAGCCCTTGCGTGACCATCTTCATGCCTACTGGCGCATCGACAATATGCAGGATCGGGAAGCCCTCACCCAGGCGTGCCTCACCCTGCGCGAGCGCCATGGTGAAATCCACTATATCGAATCCTTAAATGAATACTGGCTCGAAACCGAGGCCCATTTGCGCAGCCAACTCAATATTTTAGGCCCCAATAACGAAACCGTACACCGGCTAAAGCACAAATCCGAAATGCAGGCCATTTATGCCCAGGCAGGCATTCCCATTCCCGCGGGGTTACGTCTGGACACTTACGAACAGGGCAAAAGCTGGCTTGAAGCGCAGGGCTTTCCGGTGGTGGCCAAGCCCGATGTGGGTGTCGGCGCCGCCCAGACCTACAAGCTCGACAATTGGGACGCCTACGATCATTTTTGGCAGCACAAGCCCGACTGTACATATTTTTTACAGGCCTTTGTCAGCGGCGAACTGTACTCTTTTGATGGCGTGGTCGACCACACGGGCGAACTGCGTTTTATGGCCAGCCACCATTTTAGTCGGGGCATTATGGAAGTGGTCAACCAGGATTTGGACCTGAGCTATTACAGCCTGCGGGAGATTCCCGACAGTTTAATTGCGCTGGGCAAAAAGACCATTCAGGCCTTTGATCTGCACAGCCGCTTCTTTCACTTTGAGTTTTTTCGCCAGAGCGACGATCAGTGGGTGGCCTTAGAAGTCAACATGCGGCCCCCCGGTGGCTGGACGGTGGACATGTTTAACTATGCCAATGACATCAGTGTCTTCGAGCTTTATACAGATATTATCCTGCAACGGCCCACGGCGTATCAGACGCCAAGGCCTTATCATGTGGGGTACGCTGGACGCAAAGCCAAAGCCTACCGCCATGACTTAGACAGCCTCAAAACCCATTTGGGTCACCGCCTCTTAAAAGAAGCAGCCATTGATACCGTCTTTCAGCCGGTGATGGGCCAACAGGGTTTTTTAGTGCGGCACCCCGACTTAAGTCAGGTAAAGACAGACCTACAGTATATTCAGGAGTTAATGTAAACAATGCAAGTGGAATACCATAAGTGGCACAGCAAAGCCCTCGCCCAGGACATGGAGCTCAAAGTATACGGCCATGCCGGAAAACCCTTTGTGGTGTTTCCGAGTCAGGAAGGTCGTTTTTTTGAGTTTGAAGACTTTGGCATGACCGAAGTGTGCCGCCCGTCTATTGAGGCCGGACTCTTGCAATTGTTCACCGTCGATAGCATCGATGCCGAAACCTGGACCCACCCCACCCGGCCGGTACCTGAGCGCATCGCCCGCTATGAAGCCTACGAAAAATATATTCTTGACGAAGTCATTCCCTTTATTCATCAGCAAAACCCACGTGAAGATCATTTTTTAGGCACCATGGGTTGCAGTATGGGGGCCTACCACGCCAGCAATTTCTTTTTTCGGCACCCCGAAACCTTCGATGCCTTGCTTTCCATGAGCGGCGTTTATCACCTGAAGCTCTTTTTAGGCGAATATATGGACGAAGGACTGTATTACCATACGCCGCTGAACTACCTGCGCCATCTTAAAGACGAAGCCCAACTGGCGCACTTCCGCAAAAGCCAGATTATTCTCAGCGTGGGCCAGGGCGACTGGGAGCACCCCATGCTGGAAGAAACCCTGGCCATGAAAGACATTTTTGAAGCGAAGCAAATTCCCGCCTGGGTAGACATCTGGGGCAAAGACGTGGCCCACGACTGGCCCTGGTGGCGCAAAAAAATGGCTTACTTCTTAATGCATTTGCGTATTTAACCCATGAAAATCACCCTGATTACCATTGGCACCCACGGCGACGTGCGGCCTTATGTAGCCCTGGGCAAGGGTCTACACGAAGCTGGCTTTGACGTATGTGTAGCCACCCACGAAGAGTTTAAACCCTTTGTAGAAGGCCACGGCTTGCGTTTTCACGGGGTTCAGGGAAATCCTCGCGCCGTTTTAGACAGCGCCGTGGGTCAGGAACTGATGGCCTCAGGTACCAACGTGATCAAGTTTTTTAGGGAGTTTCGCAACGCTGCCCAAAAAGACATGTACGACGGTTTTACAGACTGTTATGAGGCCGCACAGGGCGCCGATGCCATTGTGTTTCCCTTTTTTGTGGCCGCCGTGGGCGACCAGATTGCCCGTAAACTGGGCTGCAAAAGCATTATGGGCTACTTGCAGCCCACCTTACCCACCCGCGACTTTCCGGTCATTATGTTACCCACCCTACATCTTGGCCACGGCTTTAATCACCTGAGTCACCAGAGCAGCGAAGTGCTCTTTTGGCAGTTTTTTCATGAGGTGGTGGCCCGCTGGACCCGAGAAGTGCTGAGGCTGCCCGCGCCCTCCCGTTGGCAAAGCCCTTTTAAAGCGTTGGCCCAACGCTCTTTAATTCTTATGGGCTACTCGCGACATCTGGTGCCTCACCCCGGCGATTGGCCCGTTCAGGCCCACACCACCGGCTTTTGGCTCTTGCCCGAGGCCAATCGTTATACACCCTCTGTGCATCTGGAACGCTTTTTAGCCAGGAATCCCAAACCCCTGTACATTGGCTTTGGCAGCATGGCCGAGCAAGAAGCCCAACAATTGCACAGCGATATCGGGCAAATGCTGGAGCGCACCGGGCAACGGGCAGTGGTCATGGCCGGTTGGAGCCGTCTTAAAAACGAAGGGGTTTCTGAGCAAATTTACCATTTAGAACAGGTGCCCCACGACTGGCTGTTTCCTCAGGTGTCGCTGGTGGTGCATCACGGGGGTGCTGGCACCACCGCCACCGCAGCCCAGGCCGGTGTTCCGCAGGTGATCGTGCCTTTTTTTGGCGATCAACCCTTCTGGGCCCAGCGTATTTTTGGCCTGCAGGTGGGCCCACGCCCTATTCCCCGGCGAGAACTCAACGGCCCGCGCTTAGAAAAAGCCGTCGAACAGATTCTGCTCAAGCCGCGCTACCGCGAAAACGCCCGCCTGTTGGGAGAGCGCATGGAGCAAGAGCAAGGGGTGCAAAATGCCGTGGCCCTGATTCAGCAATTTTTGGGCGTGACGGGTTAAGTTTGCAAAATAGCGAAAAGGTCGCCGAATGGAAGTTTTAAGCCAAATTGGGAACCGTCAGCTGTGTGGAACGTTACTGGGATGGCCGCCATTTGGGCGCAGATATTGCCAATCAAGAACCTGAAGCCCCACGCTATATACATGAAATTCGGGTGGTGCCTGACTCAGAGGCGCTTGGCAGCTATTTGGGAGCCGCAGCAGCACGCGACGACGTGCGCAGAGCCTACGCCTTAGCCCCCTACATTTTTCAGCCTGAAGACGGCCAGGGTTTGCGGGTGCCTGATGGCAACGGGAGGTACAAAGACAATTACTTCGGCGCGTCACAGGTCGGTACGATCCGCATTCAATCCAACTCAAACAACCCAGGAGCCGCTGCCGGTAGCCGTGCGCCTGACGACATCTTGTGGGAGTACGTACAAAAAGCCGATGACCTCTTCCCTGGTTTTGACAGCGAGTTTAGCCAATTGCGCACGGCCTTTAACCAACCCAATTACCAGGTGGCCAGCAATGTCTTTGGCGGCGGATTTGGGGTGGCACAGAGTTCAGGGGCTGATTATGAGTCGGGGCAGATTCCCCATCTTGCCGGTAACCCCGAGTTGATTAACCGTCCCTTTATGGTGGATGCAGAAAAGCTACAATACATTGAAGACAAACTCGCCGAAATTTTTAGACTGGAGCTTAAAGTCAAAGAAAGCACTGCACATTTAATTGCCTTTAGAGACGCCAATAACCTGGCTTCTGCTGAAGCTGAGCTTATTTTAGAGTCTCTTGGCGCAGACTTGCTGCTCATGAACCGTCTGGTCAATGCCGCCATCTCTCAAGGATGGCTGCAACCGGAACTCTTGCGCATGTTGGGACAGCTCAAAATCAAGCTCTTTTTCAAACGACTTGGATTTCTCAATGTGGCACTGCCTTTGACCCTGTCACCTCACCCCGATTATGAGCAATTGGCACATCAAATCCTCAATACCTTAGAGGGCTTTCGAGAGCCTTTAAACCAGTTAGCATCACGAGCAGAGGTCTCTTGTCAAAGCATGGACTCCGCTCAGGTACCCGGCAACACCAAATCCCAGATTCAAACCTATCTGGCTGAGCGCCGCAGCTAGCTGTTATGGGAGTACGGCCAGCTTTCTACAGAGTTCATGCACTTTTTAGAGCAAGGTACCTACAACCAGGCAGGAGACTTTGCACCCTACCAACAGCGCACCGAACAGCTTTTTGTAGAGACCTACCGCACCCTCAACTACATGGGCTATCTCTGCACATCGTGCACACGTCCCGAACGCTTTGACAAAATCCTGGCGGACCTCACCAAAAAAGACCGTGAGCGCATTGATCAGTACTTTGTGGTCTTTCAATCGAGCTTCAACACATTTACAGGTAAAAGTAATTGACGTTAGACAACAGCTGTTGCCATGGGATTCATTGATGAGCCTTTGAGTATTTCACAGCTCCTAACCACGCGTTTTTTAAGGCATTGAAACTTAACGGATGCCGAAACAATCGCTTTACAATGGAAAAAATTTTTATTTCACACATCCTGTACCCAGTGTCCTTTTAAAAAAGAACATTCAGAGAATGCTTTGCTTCATTTTGGTAGGTCAATATCTTCATAGAAGAACTGATCTTGTATTATCCAAAGTTTTAACCTATAATATGTACATAAACGCGTACAAACCATAACAAGTAGGCTTATGATGAAGACAGAAAATATTACGAATTTTCGGAGAAACGTGAGTGCAGTACTCGATAGTGTTGAGGAAAATTCAGATGTTACGGTCATTACCCGTGGGAATAAACCAGCATCCGTTGTTATGTCGCTGAAACATTTTAATGGGATGATGGAGACTATGCACCTTTTGAGTAGTCCAGCAAATGCTGAGCGCCTTATGGAAAGTATTGAACAGGTTAAAGCTGGTAAATTTGAGGTGAAAGAGCTTATTTACCCTGATAATGACTAGAGCAATCTGTTTTGAAAACAAGGGGTGGGAAGATTATCTGTATTGGCAAACACAAGATAGAAAGACTCTTAAGCGCATTAACAAGCTGATTGAAGCTGTTTTGCGTGATCCCTTCAATGGTATAGGTGACCCAGAACCGCTCAAAGCGAATCTCAGTGGTTTTTGGTCTCGTAGGATCGATCATACAAACCGTCTTGTATATGGTGTTTTTCCTGAATCAATTGTTATAGTGCAGTGCCGTTACCACTACGGAAAATAAACTTAACACGATCAATGACACAGGCCTGTTTCAAAAAAGCCAACCTAGGGTATAACAAAATAACGCCATCGTGCAAAAAAACAAAGGATATCTCACAATATGGGAAGAATTGGTTCACATCAATCACCGCAACAGGTTCCAAACACAAGCCAGGCTCAGCGGGCCAACCCGGCCCAGCAGGCCGCTGAGGCCCAACAAGCGACAGAGGCCCAGGCCGCTAAAGCCCCCGCCCAGGAGCTGAAAGACAAGCTCAGCGGTCTTTTAGACAAAGACACTGCAGAGGCCATCACCAAGGCCAAAATGGATCCCAACAGCTTAGACTTTAAAGTGCCCGACAAGCAACACGTGCGTGCCCTCAAAGACGCCCTCAAGGCCCTGAATCAAATTCCCGATGAGACCTTACAAGAACTCAATCTGGGCAAAATGAAGACCAAAATTGAAGAAGCCCTCCAGCAGTTAAGAAGCGGTAATCTGTCTGACACCACCGTGGACAAACTCAGATCCCAACTCAACAACCTCAGCGAAGACGTCCCCGGTGGCGCCCGCATTCGGGAGAGCATCAAAGATGCCCTCCAGGGTTTAGAGTCCATGCTCGACAAGCCCAGCAAGCCTGAGCCCACGGGCCCCAAGCCGCCGCCACACATGCGTCCTAATCCTCTGAATCCCGATGGTCCCCACATTATGAAATACGCTTCTGTTTTTGCAAAATAGAGCTGCATGTACCCAATGCGCTATTGAAGAAGGACAGTTGCTGCTCTCGGGGTTTTTTCCGGTGAGCAGTAACTACCTGCAAGCGCATCCTGAGCAAGCCGCCCACACAGACACCGTCAGTCTGCAAGGCGGCTTGTGCCAATATTGCAACACTTACCAAACCCACCATGACCCCGCGATTTTGGAATCAGAACTGCGCTATTTTATACAGAGCAGTGCACAAGCACCGGTGGTGGTTGCCCTGTCAGGAGGCAAAGACAGTTTAACCGCTCTGTATTTGGCCGTCCAAATTGGCCTTCGGCCCCGCTGTTTAATGTACCAAAACGGCTTTATTCCGCAAGCGGTGGTCACCGCCACCCAACAGCACTGTGAACGCCTGGGGGTGCCCTTAGATATTGTCGAAGACTCCCTGTATGCAGCTTTTGCTCAGGAATACACCCTCAATCAGCAGACCTTAGAGGCCAAAACCGGTGCCGATTTTTGTGGGCTGTGCAGCCAAAAGCTCAACCACATTGCCCGCGAATATATGCATCAACACCAGGCCCGCTGGCTTTTGTTTGGCAATAAAACCTATGCCCGGCTCACACCTCAGGTGAGTGCGCTCAAACAACACTTCACCCACGATGACTTTTTTTATTACAGCCTGAACTTTTTGTTTTTGCTGCGGCTCAAATGGCCGCAGCAACACAAAATCCTCCAGGAGTTGGGCTGGAAAGATCCCGGCCTGACCGGCTATACCAGCAATTGCCTCATTCCCGGCTTTGTGGCCCAGGCCCGCCAGCGCAAGCTAGGTTATCATCCTGAGCAGAGCTATCTGGCCATGGAAAAACGTAGCGGCAGTTACACCCGTGGCGAAGCGGAAGCGCTGTTAACCGCGCCCGAGGAATCAGAGGCTCAGCGTTTTGAACGCCTGCGGGCCCACTTTCAAGAGCACTGGCCGTGGCCGGAAGCGCCTAAAACAGAGGCTTAAGACACCGGTAGCCCGCTTCGGCTTCGGTGTCATTGCCCCCGCCACAGTCCGCATAAGCCTCACAGCGCAAACAGCTTTCGGGCACCTGTCTGTGCCGATACACCGAAAAACCGTTCCACCACACCGTGGGCAAATGATCGTGCAGCAGATGGCCCTCCACCGGAAGGTGCTCAGCGTTAAAGCCTTTAATACGGCCATCGGGCAAAATATACAGGCTGTTCCAACCGGTGTGATCGAAGTAGGTATCCTGATGAAAACGGTCATGCCAGGGGCCCATGTACCCCACTCCCGCCAGGCGCACCGGCAGTCCCTGATTTCGCTGGGCTTCGGTAAAATGCAACAGCTCTCTCAGGGTCTTAAGATCAGATTTTAAGGCCGCATCCGCACGGCCAGACTGGGTCACCGGGCGCAAGATCCAATGATTGGCCCCCGCCTCAAAAATGGCAGCGGATAATTCGGCCAGCGAGGCCACATTGTCAGGGGTGACACAGGTATTCACGTTGCGAATGGGAATGCCCAGCTTTTGGGCATAGGACAGAGCCTTCAAGGTTTCAGCAAAGCTTACTTCTGAAAGGCGCAATGCGTTGTGAAAGGGGGCTGTGCCATCGATGCTGATAGAAATCGAGTCCAGGGGATAAGGCCTGAGTTTGGCTTCAAAGCGCTCTAAAAAATGGCCGTTGGTCACCATGGCCACCTGAAAACCGCTGAGCTTGAGCACCGCCAGAATGCGATCTAAGTCTTTACGCACCAGCGGTTCACCACCGGTCAGCGTGACATACTTAACCCCCAGACGAATCATATCGGGAATGTGGCGGGCAAATTGTTCAAGGGTCAAATCGGTGTACACCTTTTCGCCGCCCCAGACCCCACAGTGAATACAGGCCAAATTGCAGCGATTGGTCACGTGCCACACAATGTGCTCACAGGGCAAGTGTTGTGCCTGCAAAAGATCCTGATACTGCGCCAGCATGCGCTGCTGGGACGTGGGAGCGTCAACCATGAATAACACCTCTTCCGATGGCCTGAGCCATTTGTTGGGCCACCGCAGCAGCACTGCAAGCCGCGTCGTAGTACCGTAAACCCTGCTGCTGCAAGTGCAACAATTGCTCTGGGTTTTGTAAGAGCCCAAAAACCTGTTCAGAAAAGCCTTGCCAGTTTGCGGGCAAATGCAAAGCCGGTAGGCCCTTCAGATAGGGATAAGGGGGCAAGGGGCCTGTTACCAGCACACAGCCTGCACGTAGGGCTTCACAGAGCCGGAAAGTAATGGGAGCCAGCCCCCAGGGCACGGGGGCAATCTGGGTTTGCTGCAAAATTTCAGCGTACACCTGGGGCTTGAGCCCCGACTGAAAGCGCGGCGTAAAGGTGAAGTAGGCCTTAATGGGGTCATGGGGTTTGGCCGCGTCGAGAAAGTGCAGGCCCGCCTGAATAAAGTCCCGCCGAAAAGGGTGAACCTGCCCCACAAAGCTCACATGTAACGCTCGCTGGGCCAGAGGAAGTACGGGTAAGGCGGGTGCATGCCCGTTGCAGCCCAGCGGAATCACATGGATGGGTTCGCGCTCCGGCAGTTGACGCAAATAAGGGGTGAAGACGTGGGCCACCTGACGGGCATAGTCCGGCAGCAAGCCCAATTCATTGCCGATGCAGATCAGCACATGGTCTTTACCCAACGGGCCCACCGTTTCAACGGAGGTCTGAGGCGAGACAATCACCCAGGTATAGCGCTCAGCGCCTGCCCCCAGGGAAAATAGTCGCGTCAAAATATCTGCCAAAAAGGGCAATTCAACGTATTCAGGGGTTAAGTGCAATCGCACCTGCGGCAAGGCATTCAGGGTTTGTACTGCCTCAGTAAACATGCCTTACCAACGCGTGGTGCTGGGTTTGCGCACCGGCTGATTGATTGGGTCGGGTCGCACCTGTTGGGGTCGAGGCCCTTCTTCAAGCACATACAGTTTGCCATCGGTACAGGCCAGCAGCAGCTTACCCCCCACAAGTACGGGACTTGCCAACACTTCTCCCCCCACGGGATACGTGTACGCAATATACCCTTTTTCGCGGTTTAAGACAAAAAGGGCCCGACTGCTGCTGCCCACATAGACATGCTCGTGGGTCACCACGGGGGCCGTAATCAAGCCCGGAAACGTATACTTCCAGCCCGGTTCCCGTTGGCGGGTATCAAAGGTATAAAGCACCCGCTCTCCCGGAAGATACAGGGTGTTGTCGGCAAGGGCCAGATCGCCAGCCAGAGCGGCATTGGTAAACTGGTAACGCCATTTTAAAGCCCCTGAACGGGTTTCAAAGGCATACAAATAGCCGTTGCGGGTACTGACAAACAGGGTGTCATCTACCACCAGCGGGGCTGAAGCGGGCTCTCCTGCCAGGCTCTGTTGCCAGCGCACCTGGCCGTCGCTTTGCTGCAGGGCGTATAAGACTTCATTGTCCAGGGCTGTAAACAAGAGGGGTTGGTGCGGGTCTAACGCCGGGGGCACCATGGGTACACCGGGCAAGGGCCGCTCCCACATCAGCTGCGGCTTCGCCTCAAGATCGACCGAAAAGCGCCAGGCCGTTTGTACAATTTTTTGTTCTTCCAGCGGAGCCCCCAGCGGCGGATCCTGGTGCGTATAAATGATCGTGGAGGGGGGCGTGTCGCCGCGTTCTGTCTTGCCCTGAGCCAAAATCCAGGGGGGACGGTTGACCAGATCGCCGGTTTCTTTTTGCCAGAGGTTTTTACCGGTGGCTGCATCCCAGGCATAGATAAAATAATAGGGGCTCCAACGGCCACCGAACAGGCGCTGATTGAGCAGCACCGGCGACGAGAACAGACCGCCCACATCCACCGGGGTTTGCCAAATTTCAGCGCCGGTGGCCAAATCCAGAGCGTACACCGCACTGTCTCGCGAGCCCAGATAAACGCGCCCCTCAGACACCACCGGTGGATATACCAGGCGGCCCTCGGTTTGGAAGTGCCAGGCTTCTTTAAAGGGCGGTTGAGGGCCTGAACGCAGCTCCACCTGTCGAGAGGCCCGCTGGTGTAAAGCAGGCCAATCCTCGTGATAACGGGGCTGGGCTGCTGCACAAGAGGCCAGCACAGTGGCCAGCAACAGCATCCACAGGGAACGAACAGGGGTCGACATCTCAGACTCCTTCAGCGAAGTTTTGGCTTTGCAAATACATTTGTAAGGCTGAAATCAGCGCATCTTCGGGTTGGTTCACCCGATCTATTCTACCCTGAAAACACTGGGTCAAAACAGGGAATAAGCCCTCTAAGGTATGCTGAGCCCCCATTAACCAGAGCCGGGGCAGGTCATAGGCCTCTTGCAATAAACGTACTTCTTCATACAAAGGGTGCATGGCCCGTTCTAGCATCAGAGCGAGCTCTTCTTGCAAGAGTAGCTGTGCCCCCTGTGGGCCTTGTAAGGTCACCTGTTGCAAATCGGGGTGAGAGGCCAGGGTTCGCCAGGCTGATTCGGCGGTAGACAGGGGCAAATAAATACCGTGCTGCTGATAAAACTGTTGACGAATCGCACGGGCGATATAGCGGCCATAGCCTACTTGAAGCCGCTCCACACACACGCCCCGCTGTACCACCCGCAGTTCAGCCAGACCGTCTTCGCAATAGAGCAAGAGCACCGAGGCCTGGGGCTGACGGTGGCCGTGGGCCGCCACCAGCACATCGGCAGGCTGCAAATGATAAAACCCGGCCAGGGTCAGAGGGGCAAAAGCCTGTTGCCATAAGGCCCCGCTAATGCCCTGGCTGCGAGCAGAAGAGACCAGCACCAGATGGGTCTTTTTTGGGGGGTGTACCCGCTCCAGATGCCACTGAAAAAAGGCGGTCAGCGGAAAATGCTGATCCTGGGAAAGATGCAGGGCCTCTGGTTCCCCCTGTCCAAAAATCCATTGGCTGCCTTTGGCCAGAGCCGTGGGGGCCACATGGGCCACAATGCCTTGATCGGCATGGAGCGTGGTCAGCCGCTCAGGCTGTAACCACAGGCCAAAGGTTTCGGTAGACTTAAAAGGAAACACCCAGAAGCCCGCTTTCTTGATGTTGTTGCACGTGAATACTTTCCACAAGGCCCAGTAAGGCCAGCTGGATCATCATTGATGATCCCCCGTAAGACACCAGGGGCAAAGGCACACCGGTGACGGGCATCATGTCCATATTCATACCCACATTGATGAGCAATTGCATCAGCAAAAGAGCCGAAACCCCCGTGCAAATGTAAAGCTGTTGCGGCTCCTGGGCGGTAAAGCCAATCCAGAGAACGCGAAATACCAATCCCCCAAAACACAACAGCAAGAAACCCGCCCCCCAAAATCCGGTTTCTTCGGCAAGGGCTGAGAAAATAAAGTCGGTGTGCTGCTCAGGCACGTAACCCAATTGGGTTTGGCTGCCTGAAAACAGCCCCTGCCCCCACAGTCCGCCTGAGCCCACGGCGATTTTGGATTGTTCCACCTGATAGCCTGAAGCCAGGGCATCAGGGGCAGGGGACACAAAGGTTAAAATGCGTTGCTTTTGATAAGGCTTCAGGTTGTGCCAGGCCACCTGGCCCAGCTCCACCACACTCACGTTGAGGGTCAAGACCACGCAGCCCAGCAGCAAGAGCAACTGGTTTTGGCGCTTGTAAAAACGATGACGCAAGGTGGCCAGACCCAATGCCAAAGCCCCCAGCAGCAAATGGGCTTTCCAAAGCCACCCATGCACAAAGAACAACGCAATGCTGAACAAAGGCATGACCGTCATGCTCAAAATCCAAAAGCTCAGGGGAGACACCACCAACATGCTGAAAAACAGGCCGAGTAACACCAGCGTCATCCCCAGGTCTGGCTCTTTGAGCACCAGCAAACAGGGCAGCGCAATGTGCAAGGCCAGGCCGCCCAGTTGCAGCGCATTGGTCAGGGCACGGCCGCGCTGCAAACGCACCTGCGACAAATGGGCCGAAAGGGTCAGGGTCAAGACCAGCTTGGCCAACTCCGAAGGCTGAAATGAGAAGCCGCCCAGAAAGAGCCAGCGACGGGAACCCGCTACCGAGGGGCCAATCACCAGCACCAATCCCAATAGCAGCAGCAAGACGCCATAGAGCACCGGCGCAGCACGCTGGAGACGACGGTAGCCCGAAAAACGAATGAAAAAAAACACGGCCAGCCCCACACCAATGGAAAACACATGCTTGTAAAACAGTGCGTATTCACCGTCTGCGGCCACCGAGGTGCTCCATACCCCCAAAACCCCATAGAGTAAAATCAGGGTGATCAACCCCAGCGAAATCATGGGTCCGATTTCCGCTCAAAAAGATAACGCAAAATTTTACCGCCCAGTGGGGCTGCATTACCCCCACCGCTTTTGCCGTGCTCCAGAAACACCGTAATGGCGTACCGGGGCGCTTCTGCCGGGGCATAGCCCACAATCCAGGCGTGGTTAGGCTGACCCGGAATGGTTTCCGCGGTCCCCGTTTTGCCCGCTACCGTCACGCCGGGAACGCCCAGTTTTTTAACGGTGCCGTAACGCACCGCGCCTTCCAGACCTTTTTGGACCACCCGCCAGTGTGCAGGGGGAATACCCGGAATGGTTTGGGGTGGCGTATAAGTATAGCTTTGGGTGGTGTTATTGGGCCCATAAATGCCTTTGATCAAATGGGGCTGCACCAGCTTGCCGCCGTTGGCTACCGCCGCCACCATACGGGTGGCCTGCAGCGGAGTCATTTGCACATAACCCTGACCAATGGAGGCATTAACAGAATCTCCAGGCATCCAGGGATAACCGATATAACGTGCTTTCCAGGCTTTATCGGGTACAATCCCCAGGCCCTCCTGAGGCAAGTCAATACCTGTTTTTTGGCCCAGGCCGAGCAAGCGGGCATAGTCCCGAATGGGTTCAATGCCCATTTCTTGAGACAGCTCATAAAACACGGTATCAATGGAGTGGGCCAACGCATTGTCAATATTCACGGTACCGAAGCCCGCGCGGTTCCAGTCATAGAAGGTGTGACCCGAGACTTTTAAATAGCCCCGACTCACAAAGGTGCGTTCCGGGGTCAAATGCCCGGTACCCAGAGCCGCCAGGGTCGTCACCACTTTAAAAATAGAGCCGGGCGCATAGGCATTAATACTGCGATCCAGGAAAGGGTGCAGACGGTTATTTTGTAGATCGTTCCACTGCTTTTGCGACAGCCCCCGGTTAAATAAATTGGGGTCTACGGTGGGGTAGCTCACCAGAGCCAATACCTCGCCATTATTGGGATCCATCACCACAATGGATCCCGCCAGGCCCGTGGCCTTGAGCTGACGATAAGCATATTTTTGCAGATCTTTATCGAGGGTCAATTGTAAACGGTGACCCGGAATGGGTGGAATTTGTAGGGTTTGCGGTTCAGCTTCGGGATCCAGCGGAATTTCTTGCTCTTGCTTGCCGTCACTGCCCTTCAAGAACACTTCGTATTGTTTTTCTAAGCCCGTTTTACCGATCAAAGCCCCTGGATAATAACCTGTATAGGCTTCTTTTTTGAGATCTTCGCGGGTAATTTGACCCATATGCCCCATAAAATGTCCCAGGTATTGTCCTTCAGGGTATTGCCGCTCCAGGGTGCTCAGCACCTCTACGCCCGGTAATTGATCCCGGTGTTCTAACACCAGGGCCAATTCCTGAGGGCTCAGGTCATGGTGCAAATACACCGGCTGTAAGCGTTCAAAGTCCAGGCGTTCTCGCAGTTCGCTATAGGGGGTTTTTAAGTGGTTAGAGAGGGCCTGAAGCGTTTTGTAAATTTGGGTATTCGACAGACGGCGGGGGTCAAAGAAAATGGAGTGGGCCTCTGCATTGCTGGCCAAAATTTTGCTGTGACGGTCATACATCGTGCCCCGGGGGGCCAATACCGGCTGCGAACGCACCCGGTTATTGTGGGCTTTTTCCTGGTAGTCGGCCCCTTCGACCACCTGTAAAAAAAACAGACGCGAGAGCAGCGCAAACAGAACAAAAGCGGCTGCAAACACCAGCAGTAAGATGCGAAACTGCAATTGATTGCGGTGTGTGTGTAAACCCTCTAGTAAAGGATCTCGCTCGAAATTCAACTCAGGGAGCAACCGCTAACAAAGCCGGAATATCCACTTCAATCAGCTGCTGGATATCGGCGGGATCTGTGCTGTCATAATAGCCCCGAATGCGGCGTTGATCATCGAGCAACACAAATTTTTGGCTGTGCAAAAAAGGCGACGTGCCTTCAGCGGCAGGGGCATGCCCCCCGTGATGATCATGGCTGGTATCGGTTTCAAGGGGCTGTACAGACAATTTAAAGTCATCAATAGCAAAACGGTGCAAGGCTTCACGCTCTCCCGTAAAGAACAGCCAGTGGGGTCCTGCCTCGAATTGGGTGGCATAGGTGCTTAAACGTTCAGGTGTATCGGTTTCGGGGTCTACACTAAAGGACAGCATTTTCACGTCGCCTTTGGGAAAAGCCGCCTGAATTTTCTGCATTTCCAGGTTCATTAAGGGGCACTCGGCCTGACAGGTGGTAAAAATAAAGTCCGCGACCCACACCTTGCCCTGGATATTTTCTGAAGGCAGAGCTTCGCCACTGCGCTCGGTAAAAGCAAAAGCCGGCAGCTGACTGATCACAGGCAATTGATCGGCACTTTTCGGTTCAGGGGTGTGCGCCATTTTTTGCTGACGGTGGGTATTGTCTTGTAAATCTTGCGAAAGGCTACTGGCATGATGGTCTTCACCATGGCCGGCATGGCCCATATTGGGTTGCCCCGGCGTCAAGGCCGCCTGTAAGCCAAAGACAATCATCACCAGCAAAAGGGTGGTGGCAGGTAAGAAAATCAGGTTGTGAGGCAGGCTTGTGTCTGCCTGAGGTGCAGAAGACATGGGCTATACTCCCGATCCGGTTTGGTTCACAAACATCATAACAAAAAGCACACACAAATAAATCAGTGAGAAAAAGAACAGGCGCATGGCATCTTTTTTAACCACGGGCTTGCGAATAAAGTCGAGGGTCAGTCCCAGATAGATAACGTTGAGCAGGGCAGCTACCGCCAGATAAAAATAGCCGGTGGCATTGAGCCAAAACAGCGAAAAAGAAGCGGGCCACAGCAAAACCGTATAAATCAACATCTGGCGTTTGGTAATCCATTCGCCTTTCACCACGGGCAACATGGGGATGCCGACGCGGCGGTACTCTTCGGTCTTGGTAATGGCCAGCGCCCAAAAATGAGGGGGTTGCCATAACACCATAATGGCAAACAAAGACCAGGCCACGGGTGTTATGGCATTGGTTACCGCAGTAACACCTAATACCGCGGGAAGTGCGCCAGCCACGCCACCCACCACCGTATTCAGGGGGCTGGTGCGCTTGAGCCAAATGGTGTAGATCACCACATAGAAGAAGTTCGTAAACAGCGTCAGAGCAGCAGTCAGCGGGTTCACCAAAAAGTAGAGAATGGGCACCGAAGCGAGCCCCAGCACAATGCCGGTCATTAAAGCGGTCATCGGTTGCATACGCCCTGCGGGCAATGGCCGGTTTTGCGTACGGGCCATCAGCTTATCGATATCGCGATCAATATAATGGTTAAAAGCACAGCTTGAGCCCGAAGCCAGAGCCACGCCCAGGAGGGTGAACAAGGTCAAAGACCAATGGGGTGGACCTCCGGCAGCTAACCACATGCCGGTAAAGGTGGTCACCAGAATCATAAAGGTGATCTTGGGTTTGGTCAGTTCATAAATATCGCTAAGTTTTTCTTTGAGCGAAAAAGAAACAGGCTCAGCGCTGGTGGCATCAAAAAAAATGGGTTCGGCTCTCACGGATGGCTCCTTGCAGTTGCTTCTGCAAACAAGATTAAGCTTTGTTTAAAAATTACAGTTAATTACCTCTATTCTATTACGGAACAGGGTGATCTGCCTATGACAAAAATTAAATTAAACTTTTTTTAATCAAAAAAACAACCAAAATTAAGAATACTTGGAAGATTTTCAGCGATAATTTACAATAAGACCAGAAGCCCGAAAGGACATTTCTACATGAAGTTATCCCACCTCATTTTTTCCCTTGGATGTGTTCTGACTTTGTTGTGCAGCAGCTGTGGCAAACTAAGCCCTGGCCTGCAAACCAACTATGGCCGCGTCATCGCCAGTGGAGAAAGCGACGATTCGCTTGGATTTTCTCGGCGTTAACCCTCCATGTTAACGGCCTATTCTCGCAGTGCCCAGCATCCTGTAGACGGCGTCATGGTTTTACTCCATGGCCTGGGTGCCGATGGCCATGATTTTGTGGACCTCGTTCCCGAGTTCAGCAAACCCTTTAACCTCAAGGTTCTCTTGCCCCATGCCCCGGTTCAACCGCTGACCATTGCCGCCGGTGAGCCCGTCACCTCCTGGTATGATATTCTTTCCACGGGCCAAAAGCGCGTGATTAATCAAGAGCAATTGGCCCACAGCGTCAGCCGGGTTCATCACATCATTCAAGATCAGCAGTTGGATGCAGACACACCCCTTGTGATCGCGGGTTTTTCGCAAGGCGGTGCCGTGGCATTGGAGTGTTTCTCACACCTTCCGGTCACCTTCAGCGGTTGTTTGGCCATGTCCACCTATTTGATCAACCCACCGACCCAATCCCCTGAGAAGCACCCCAACGGACAAACCCCGGTTTTAATGCAGCACGGTATTCAAGATCCTGTGGTGCCTTATGCCCTGGGTGAACAATCGGCACAGCAGTTACAAGATCAGGGCTTTGATGTGCACTTCGAAAGTTATTCCATGCAACACCAGGTGTGTCTGGAACAGTTAAAATCCATTCAACATTGGCTTCATCACCTGCTCTCCCCCTAATTTACAAAGCCCACAAACTGTTTTACACTTCATTTACAAAGGGCATTTAACCCGTTCATATTCTTTTGGCAAGGTAGAGTCAGCAACCACTTCTACCTCTCAAAGGAATTTACCCTATGCCACGCTTACACGCTTGCGCAGCTTTTTGTGCCACCAGCCTCCTGGCGGGATCGGTTATTATCTCTCCCGCAGTACACGCCGAAGATATCTCAGACACCTTACGCCTTCGCGGACGCTTACACAGTGGTTGGCAACTCAACGGTAATGAAAGTGACGCCAGTTGGTCTGACAGTTTTTATGTGCGCCGCGCCCGTATTGATGGCCGCTGGCGCCCCAATGACTGGAGCGAACTCAATCTCGAATTTGAATTCAGCAAAGATAAATTCCGCATTCGCGACGTCTATGCAGAATTTAGCCCCTTTGGCGATCTCAATTTAGATCTCACCGTCGGCCACTTCAAAAAACCCTTCTCTCGTATACGACTCATGTCCCCCTGGGATCTCGACATTCCAGAACGCGGTCTCATGAATGAATATGTGGCCAAAGGCACCCGTTTTGGCGGCTTTGGAGACCGTGATGTGGGGTTGATGGTGTCAGGCACTGTTAAAGGCCCTGCACTGTTCAGCGAAGATGCCCTGAAGTTACAGTACGCCCTGGGTGGCTTTAATAGCCTACCCGGAGACGATGAATACTATCGCGATGTGGTGGGTCGTACCCAATTGCGGCTGTTTAAAGGGCTGATTGTGGCCCTCAACGGCAGTCTCAAACTCTACGATGACGACGGTTTTCGTTCGGCCTTTGTATGGGGCGGTGACGTGAAATGGGAGTGGGATCAGTTTAAGCTCGTGACCGAGGCCGCTCACGGTGACAACGTCAATACCGGCGGCAAACTCTGGGGCGCTCACAGCACGGCGTCTTACCACATTCCCCTGGAAGAAAAATGGTTTGGCGGTTTGGCCCAAAGCCCCGCTTTGATTCCAGCGGTGATGCTCGAAGCCTTTAACCCCCAGGCCGAACAAATCAGCGAACTGGACTGGCGGCTGGCAGCAGCCCTGAACCTGGATCTGACCGCTCAATTGCGCCTGGTCCTGGGCATTGAAAAAACCTGGGAGAACCTTGCTGCCAGCGACCGCAGCGGCTTAAGCAACCCCACCCGTCTCAATCTACAAGCCAATGTGGCCTTTTAACAGGAGTGTTTTATGATCACGGATTTCAGACGTTACGAGTTCAAGTATATTTTGACCTTACCCCAGGCCGACGCCTTGCGAGCAGAATTGGCAGCACACATGGATATTGACCCTTACAGCGGTCCAAAAGGCTACTGGATCAATAGCCTGTATTATGACAGTCCCGATCTGGAATTCTTTTGGGCCAAAATTGACGGCCTACGCTTTCGACGCAAGTTGCGCTTGCGCCGTTATGAAAGCGCAGATCCTGCTTTGCCTTTACCTGAAAGCGCCCGCACCGTCGCCGTTGAAATCAAACAACGGGTCGAGCAAATCGTCGAAAAACGCCGGGTCTTTTTAAACACCCGGCAGGCCGCTCAGCTCTGTCAGGGGGCTTCGGTACCCGCGATGGATCGACAAGGTCAGGCCGTGGCCAATGAGATTGTGCATCTGGTGCAAGACAAACAGCTGGCTCCCACCTGTTGGGTGCGTTACCACCGCCATGCCCTGGTGGGCCGAGCCGAAAATCCTGACTTGCGCATTACCTTTGACACCGAACTCTCCAGTGGTATCGGTCGTTTAGACCCCGAACAACCCCTGCCCGACATGGATTATTTCCTGCCCCCGGACCGCTGCATTTTAGAAGTCAAAGTCACCAACACCATGCCCTTGTGGGTACAACACATTTTACAGCGACACCAGTGCCAACTCCAGCGCATTAGCAAATACTGCACCAGCATCGCCCAGCAAAAAAACATCGCGGTTCTGGAACGCGATCTGCCCCCCGCCTGTTAATTTAAAACCTATAGAAAGCCCTCAAAGCCATGCAAAATCCCCTTGATTTTCTACACACCCCTGCCTTAAACGACCTGGGTTTTTCACCCCTGGATGCCGCCCTTGTGCTCAGCCTGAGTTTTGTGTTGACCTCTATTATTGGCTGGGTTTATCGGGCCACCCACACCGGCAAACATTACTCGCAGTCTTACGTGCAAACCCTGGTCCTGATGGGCACTGTGGTGTCACTCACCATCTTGATTATTGGCTCCAACGTGGCCCGTGCCTTTGCCATGGTGGGTGCCCTGTCCATTGTGCGGTTCCGCAACGCCATGAAAGAAACCCGTGATCTGGGCTTTATTTTTATGAGCATGTCTATTGGCATGGCCGTGGGCGTACAGGCCTATGGTTTGGCGATATTCTCGGCCCTGGCCCTGTGTTTTTTGGTGTTGCTGATGCACAACTTCAAGATGTTTCGCCGCCGCCATCCTGCTTATCGGCTGCAGGTGCGACTGCCCTTAGAGCTCAACCCTGAAGACGTCTTCAAAAACAGCTTTGATCGCTTGCTGCGCAGCCAACGGCTTTTAAGTTTAGAAACCGTACGGGCAGGGGTTTTACAAGAAGCCAATTACGATGTGGTGCTCAAGCCCGAAGTGTCGGGACAGCAATTGATTGAGGCCCTGCGCCAGTTTAACGGCAATCAAAAGATAGTGCTCTTTTTGGCCACAGACATTGACGATTTACTCAACAACGAGAAATAAAAATAAAGAGGTTCACCTATGTTTTTTAACCATCGCTCGACGCATCCTGTGTTTTTAAGCGCCTTAGCCGGGGCCCTGCTGCTCAGTGCCTGTGGCAACTATAACCCCCTGGGAGGAGGCGGTAACACCCAGCGCCCCGCGGGCTGGAGCACCGCCACCCACAGCAAAGATGCAGCACCGAATTATGATGTGGTCTTTGCCGAGGGAACCGTCAAACGCCTGGACATTGAAATCACCCCCGCCCACTGGCAGGAGATGCAAGACAATGTGACCGAACTCTTTGGCAGTGGTACGGGTGGTGGCTTTGGTGCTCCGGGTGGCGCTCCGGGTGGTGCTCCGGGAGGACAAATGGGCGGACAGCCGCCCACAGGGGCCTTCCCGAATCGACCCGAAATCACCTTTGACGAAGCAGGCAACCCGGTGTTTCCAGAGGGGTTCACGCCCCCTGAACGACCTGAAGGCGGTTTTGGGGGTGGGCCTGGTGGAGGTGGTCCCGGCGGTGGCGCATTGGGCGACAATGGAGAAAACCCCATGTGGCAAGAGGCGACCCTGCGCTTTGAGGGCCAGGAATGGCAGCACGTGGGCATGCGCTACAAAGGCAACTCCTCACTGCGTTCGTCGTGGGGACGCACCGAAAAAATGCCTTTTCGTCTGGACTTTGATGAATTTGAAGACCGCTATCCCGCCATTGACGATCAACGCTTTTATGGCTTTAAAAAGCTCACCTTTTCCAGCGGTTTTAGCGACGATTCCCTCATTCGTGAAAAAGTGGTCGCGGATATTTTTCGGGATGCCGGTGTGGCCGCCCCTCGCACGGCATTTTATAAAGTCTATGTGGACCATGGAGAGGGCGCCAAATACTGGGGGCTTTACACGATGGTGGAACCGCCTGCAGATCCCATGCTCAACGCGCAGTTTGGCAATGACAAGGGCAATCTGTATAAGCCCTCGGGCAGCGGTGCCCGCTTTGTCACCTTTGATCAGGCCTCCTTTGACAAAGAAAACAACGAAGATGCCGCCGACTGGTCCGACATTCAGGCGGTCTTTGACGCGCTACATGCGGATCGCAGCAACGCCAGCCTCTGGCGTCAAAACTTAGAAAAAGTCTTTGATGTGCCTTATTTTATGCGTTATCTGGCTGTAAATACGCTGATTCAAAACTGGGACACCTATGGCCGCATGGAGCATAACTATTATCTTTATACCGATCCTGTAACCCGCCAGGTGCGTTGGATTCCCTGGGACAATAACATGGCGCTCGGCGGCGGCATGGGAGGTGGCATGGGCGGCAACCCCAATATGGCGCCACCGGTAACGGCGACACCCACCATACCAGCTACCGATGCAGAACCCACGGCCACGGCAAGTGCGGTCCCCGTCAGAAATAACCGACCCGGTGGCGGTGGGCCTGGTGGCGGCGCTCTGTCTTTAGATCTCAGTGCCAGTGAGGTAGGGGAAGATTGGCCTCTGATTCGCTATGTGATCGATGACCCGGTCTACAAGGCCCTGTACCGTGAAGAAGTCCGCAAGGCCCTGAACGGCGCGTTCGAAAAAAGCAAAACCCGTGAGCGTTATCAGGCTGCCCACGATCTTATTCGTCCCTATGTCATTGGTGAAAATGGCGAAACCTCGGATGCCACCTTACTCAGTAGCCCCGAGGCTTTTGATCCCGCGCTGCAAACCCTGTTTGACCACTTAGACAGTCGGCATGCCGCCGCAGAGACGTTTTTAAACGCCAGCGAGTAAATTAGAAAATTAAATCAATACCGGTGTATAGCCCTGCTTTTTGAGTTCATTCTCAAAAAGCGCGGCGGGTGCATCGCTAATAATACTCACCTGTTTATTCTCAAGATCAATGTCTATCTCTGCAGAGGTATCCACCGTGTAGACCGCATCTTGAATCAGGCGCTCGCACTTTTGACAGGTCATGTCCTGGATTTGAAACTCAATCATTTTACATATCCCTTCCTGGATCTTTACGTTCATCTTAAACCTTCCCCCAATGACAATGTCAATGGCCTTGACCTTCCAAAGATAGGAAGGTTTATACTCAGGGTAAACGCATTGCAAAGGATGCATCATGACAGAAAGCCAACTTCAGATCGGTGGCATGACCTGTGCCGTCTGTGTGGGCCATGTAGAAAAAGCCCTGCAAAAAGTCCCTGGTGTGCACAAGGTCGAAGTAAACCTGGCCACCGAAAAAGCCTATATTCAACATGCAGACAGCCCGGTATCGGCTTTGGTGGATGCCGTGGTCCAGGCGGGCTACCAGGCCCAGGCGCCTCAAGCCCAAAGTGCAGCCGCGCCATCCCCTGTGTCCACACAGGCAAACAAAGCCCAGGAGCTCTTACATCTGAAACAAGCTTTTCTATGGGGATCCGCTCTGTCGTTTCCACTGCTCTTGCCCATGTTGCTGATGCCCCTGGGCATTCACTGGGCCCTGAGCCCGTTCCTGCAATTTGTATTGGCCACCCCCGTACAATTTGGCCTGGGAGCCCGTTTTTACAAAGGAGCCTGGAAGTCTTTAAAACACCGCACCGGCAATATGGACCTGTTGGTGGCGCTGGGCACCACGGCTGCTTACGGCATGAGCGTATACCACAGCATGCACGGACGCAGCGGCGAGCACCTGTATTTTGAAAGCGCCGCCGTGGTCACCACCCTGATCTTATTGGGCAAATGGCTCGAAACCCGCGCCAAACAACAAACTGCCGAGGCCATTCAGGCCCTTTCGGCCCTGCAGCCAGATATGGCTCACCGTTTAGACGCAGAGGGCCAAATCATCGCCGTTCCTCTGGCCGAACTCCAGGTAGGGGATACCATTGTAATTCGGGCAGGGGAGCGCATTCCCGTGGATGCCGAAATTGTCCAGGGCGAAAGTGCGGTAGATGAGTCCCTGATCACAGGGGAATCGGTACCTCTGTCCAAAGGCCCCGGCGATCGCATTACCGGCGGGGCGATCAATCTCGACGGTTACTTAGAGGCACGCATTCTGGCAGTAGGGCACGAAACCCTGTTGGCCAAAATGATTCGCATGGTGGAATCAGCCCAGGCCGCCAAAGCCCCGGTACAAAAGCTGGTGGATAAAATCAGTGCGGTCTTTGTGCCCGTGGTCATTGGCATCGCTCTCTTAACCTTTGGCAGCTGGTTTGCAGTCAGTGGAAATCTTGAACAGGCCGCCCTCAATGCCGTGGCGGTACTGGTCATTGCCTGTCCCTGTGCCCTGGGGCTGGCCACGCCCACCGCCATTATGGTGGGCACCGGCCTGGGAGCGCGGCACGGGATTTTGATTAAAAATGCCGAGGCCTTAGAAATCAGTCACCGCGTCGATTGCGTGGCCTTTGACAAAACCGGAACCCTCACCGAAGGCAAACCCCAGGTCAAACAGGTGCTGGTGGCCCCCGAAGTCACCCAGAGCGAACAGGAGTTACTCGCCCTGATGGCCGCCCTGCAACAGGGCTCTGAGCACCCACTGGCGCAGGCCATTTTAAACGAAGCCCAGGCCCGGCACATCGACGCTCCCAAAGCTCGCTTTTTAAAAACCCTGGCAGGTCAGGGCATTCAAGGCCGCGTGGACAAGGTCTTATACCGCCTGGGTAACCTGCGTCTGGTACAAAATCAGGGACTCAGCACTGCGGCTTTGCGCACAGACCTGTCTCAGGCCTTAACTCAGGGCTGGACGGTCTCTTACCTGATGGACGAAACCCAGGTTCTGGCCGCTGTTGCCTTTGCCGACCGTTTAAAACCCCATGCCAAAGCCACCCTTGAAGCGCTACGGGCTCAGGGTATTGAAACCGTTCTGATCACCGGCGATCACCAGCAGGCCGCTCAGGCAGTGGCACAAGAATTGGGTATCAGTCAGGTTTTTGCCGAGGTCATGCCCGAAACCAAAGCCCATACTGTACAACAATTGCGGGCCCAGGGTAAGATTGTGGCCATGGTGGGTGACGGCATCAACGATGCCCCTGCGCTGGCGGCGGCTGACGTGGGCTTTGCCATGGCCACCGGCACAGACATTGCCATTGAAGCCGCCGGCGTGACTCTGATGCGCGGCGAGCCCCTGCTAATTCCCGATGCCCTGGCCATTTCGCGGCGCACCTACCGTAAAATTCAACAAAATCTCTTCTGGGCCTTTGTATATAATCTGCTGGGGATTCCCCTGGCGGCCCTGGGTTATTTAAACCCCATGGTCGCCGGTGCAGCCATGGCCCTGAGCAGCGTCAGCGTGGTCAGCAATGCCCTGCTTTTACGGCGCTGGAAACCCACCGAAAGGAAAATCTCATGACCTCACCCCTGACCATTGGCAAACTGGCCAAAGCCTCAGGCGTCAGTGCCAAAATGATTCGCTATTACGAGTCCATTGACTTGCTACCCGCCGCCGAACGCACCGAAAGCAATTACCGGGTCTACGACGAAAAAGACATTCACCGTCTGCGTTTTATTCACCGGGCCCGCAAATTGGGCTTTCCACTAGAACAAATTCGTGTGCTGATGGCCCTCTGGCAAGATCAAGAACGCTCCAGCCGTGAAGTCAAACAATTGGCGCTGGATCACGTCACCGACTTACAAGCCCGCATTGCGGAAATGCAAAGCATGGTCAACCTGCTACAAAAATTGGCCCGCCAATGCCAGGGCAATGATCGGCCGGACTGCCCCATTTTAGAAGAATTGGCAAAATAACATATACCCAAAGGGTTATTCTTATTGACAGTCAACGCAGGGTGAGTGCTAGAATATCCTGCATGAAAAAAGGTTTTCGCTTACTCACCCTTGCGATGCTGATGCTGATGCTCAGGTACACCCTGATGCCCCATCAGTTTATGGCCTATGCTCACGATTTAGAAATGTCGCAGCAGGTGCACCAATTGCAGGATGCCAAACACCGCGATTTCGAAAGCCGCTATGTGGTCACGCACCCTGAGCAGTTTGTCTTGAATACCTTTGTGGTCGACGACTATCTCGCAGTGGGCGAGCTTTTGCCCGTGCAATGGGAGCTCAGTCAACCCGTTATTTTCCCCCATGTGGCGTTTTATCAGCGTCCGCCAGACCGTGGTCCCCCGTGGCCTCACCCGGTGCCCCTCCACATTCCCTCCACCCATTTATTGATTTAAAACGCACTTTTGTTTATCCTCCGCGCTTGTTTTAAGCATTTTTTCTAATAAACAAAGGTCTATTTATCATGTCTCAATCTCGTATGACGCTGCGCGTTGCAGCTTATGCCACCGCATGTCTGGTGGCTGCATCTCTTTTGCTGGGCGGTTACTACGCTTATCAGCAGCAACCCCGGGCACTGGCCGAAACCGGCGAAGTCCCCACCGCATCGACCCCCACCGCGATCCAAATCTCTGAAACGGCCCTTAAAAACATGGCCATTGGCCTCCAAACCGCAGGGCCCGCCACCCTCGAAACCACCCTTGCTCTGCCCGGACAAATTGCCGTGGACGAACACCGTCTCAAAGCCGTAACCTCACGCTTTGGGGGTGTGATTCTGCACATGCAAAAGCATGTGGGACAGCGGGTCAAGCAGGGCGAACTGTTGGCGGTGCTCGAAAGCCGTGAGCTGGCGGATCTTAAACTGGCGTATCTGCAACAACAGAGCCAACAGCAGCAGAGCAGCCGCCAATTGCAACAGCAGCAGCAAATCCGCGAGGGTGTCCAACGGCTCTTGCACCTTTTACAGCAAAAAGCCAGTTTTGAGCGCATTCAAAAAGAAGTGGTGCAACTCAAGGTGGGCACCCCCAAAGCCACCTTACTCAACGACTATACCCGCCTCAAAAACGCCGCCGAGAGCCTGCGTCGCGAAACCCAGTTGTATCACGACCAGCTCAGCTCATCAGAAGCCTTTTTACAGGCCAAACAAGCTTACGAAGCGGCCCAGGCCAGCTATATGGGAAGCCTGGAAGAAATTGCCCGTACCCAGGACAACCAGCTTTATGAGGCCCAATTGGCACATAACCTGGCACAGCAGGGCAACAGCGCCGCTGCCAGCAAGCTCGCCGGAATGGGTATTCCCCTGGAGCGGCTCACCCAGAACCCAGCCACGGCGCTAAATCGCTACGAAATCTACGCACCCATGTCAGGCACCCTGATCGAAAAAAACGTCACCGAAGGGGACACCGTTAGCGCCGAAAGTGCGCTGTACAAAATCGCAGATCTTTCAGCGGTGTGGGCCGAAACCCAAATTTACGAAAGCGATATTCCCCGCGTCAAAGTGGGTTCGCCCGTCACCATTTTTGCCGAAAACCAGGCCCATCAGGCCCCCGGTCGACTTGAACACTTAAAACCCTTTGTCAATGAAGAAACCCGCACCGCTGAAGCCCATGCTGAAATTCCGAATCCCAAAGGCATTTGGTTTCCGGGCATGTTTATTACCCTCAAGGTGCAACAACAGCAAAAGTTTGTGCCGCTGGCTGTAGAGCTGAAAGCCCTGCAAACCCTGAACCAACAGACCGGTGTTTTTGTCAAAAGTCCCGAAGGCTTTGTGTTCCGTCCCCTGACGCTGGGTTTACAGGCCGAAAATGCCGTCGAGGTGCTTTCGGGCCTCAAGGCCGGGGAACGTTATGTGACCGACAATAGCTTTGTGCTGAAGTCAGAATTTTTAGGACAGGCGGAATAAACCATGCTGAACGCCTTACTCCGCTTTTCGACCCGACACAGCTGGCTCGTGGTGCTATTGTCCATGACCCTGATTGCCTCAGGGGTGTACCATTTTCAACACCTGCCCATTGATGCAGTACCCGACATTACCAACGTACAAATTCAAATCAACACCGCTGCACCCGGTTACTCGCCCTTAGAAACCGAACAGCGAATCACCTTTCCCATTGAGACCCTGGTGGCGGGCATGCCTCACCTCAAAGAAACCCGCTCCCTGTCCAAATACGGCCTGTCACAAGTCACCGTGGTGTTTGAAGATGGCACCGATATTTATTTCGCCCGTCAACAGGTGGGCGAGCGCTTACGCACCGCGGGCAGCCAATTGCCCCCCGGTATCGATCCCGAAATGGGCCCCATTTCGACCGGGTTGGGCGAAATCTTTATGTGGACCCTCAAGGCCCAACCGGACGCCCGCACGCCCGAAGGTCACCCCTATACGCCGGTGGACTTGCGTACCCTGCAAGACTGGGTGATTCGCCCCCAATTGCGCAACTTGCCCGGCGTCGCCGAAATCAACGCCATGGGCGGCTTTCAAAAACAAATTCACATTACCCCACAGCCCGAAAAACTCCAGGCTTACCACCTGCGCTTTGAAGATCTGATTCAGGCCTTAGAAAGCAACAATGCCAACGTGGGAGCCGGATACATTGAGCGCAACGGCGAGCAGTATCTGGTACGTGTCCCGGGTCAGGTCAAGACCCCTGAAGACATTGGCAATATTGTGATTCACAATACCCAGGGCGTGCCACTAAGGGTGAAACAGGTGGCCACCGTACAGCTGGGCAAGGAATTGCGCACCGGTGCAGCCACCCAGGATGGCGAAGAAGTGGTACTGGGCACGGCAGTGATGCTGCTGGGTGCCAATAGCCGCGACGTGGCCTACCGTGTGGGTGAAAAACTCAAGGAAATTAACCAGAGCCTGCCTCAGGGGGTGGTCGCCGAACCCGTCTACGATCGCACCCTGTTGGTGGATAAAGCCATTCACACCGTCGAAAAAAACCTGGTGGAAGGCGCTCTGCTGGTAGTGGTGATTCTGTTTCTCTTTTTGGGTAACTTCAGAGCCGCCCTCATTACCGCCATGATTATCCCCCTGGCCATGTGTGTGACCCTGACCGGAATGGTCAAGGGCGGCATTTCGGCCAACCTGATGAGCCTGGGCGCACTGGACTTTGGCATTATTGTGGATGGCGCCGTGGTGATCGTCGAAAATGCCCTGCGCCGTATGGCCTTGCAACAACAGGCCCAGGGAGCTATCCTCAGCGCCCCCCAGCGACAAAGTGTAGTGCTCGCCGCCTCTCAAGAGGCCAGCAAAGAAATCCTCTTTGGTCAGCTGATTATTATGATGGTTTACATTCCCATTTTGAGCTTAACCGGGGTGGAGGGCAAAATGTTTGGCCCCATGGCCCTGACCGTTATCATTGCCATGGCCGGTGCCATGGTGCTGAGCTTTACCTTTGTGCCAGCGGCCATTACACTGCTGATTCGGGGACGCATCACCGAAAAAGAAAGCCGTCTGATGCACCAGTTAAAACGGGTTTATCAGCCCACTTTGGCCTGGCTGATTCAACGGCCCAAACAGGTGTTTGCCAGCACCCTGCTGTTGTTGGGGGTGTGTCTGGCCCTGGCCCTGGGTTTAGGACGTGAATTCATCCCCAGTCTCAACGAGGGCGATCTGATTGTGCAGCCCGTGCGCATTCCCGGCACCAGCCTCAGCCAGTCTGTGGCCATGGAGCACGCGATCGACAAAGCCCTGAGTGCCCTGCCCGAAACCCAACGGGTCTTTGCCCGCATCGGGACCGCTGAAATTGCCTCTGATCCCATGTCCCCCAATGAGGTGGATACCTTTGTCATGCTCAAAGATCGCAAAGATTGGCCCGATCCCAAAATGTCTCAGGCCGACCTGATCCAAAAAATTGAGGGCGTACTTGCTGATCTTCCCGGCTCGGTGTATGAGTTTACCCAACCCATCGAAATGCGCTTTAACGAATTGATCGCGGGCGTGCGCAGCGATGTGGCCGTCAAAATTTTTGGGGACGACACCCAGGTATTGCTGCGTCAGGCCCATGCCATTGCCCAGGTGCTCAACGGCATTCCCGGCGCTTCAGACGTTAAAGTAGAGCAAGCTGACGGTTTGCCCATGCTCACCCTCGCTTTAAATTATCCGGCGCTCAGTCGCTATGGATTGACGGTGTCAGAAGTGCAACATCTGGTGGAAGTGGCCATTGGCGGCAAATCCGTCGGCCAGTTATTTGAAGGCGATCGTCGCTTTGATCTGGTGGTGCGTCTGCCTGAGGCCCAGCGGCAGGATTTGGAGCAACTCAAACGCCTGCCCGTGCCCCTGCCCCAGGGCAAAGGCATGGTACCGCTTGCCAGTGTGGTGGACTTTCAACTCAAGCCCGGCCCCAACCAAATCAGTCGCGAGGCCGGCAAACGTCGTATTGTGGTCACCGCCAACGTCAGAGGCCGCGATATGGGGTCCTTTGTGAGCGAAGCCCAGGACAAAATTGCCCAGCAGGTCACCCTGGAAAGCGGCTACTGGCTCACCTGGGGAGGACAATTTGAGCAAATGATCTCCGCGGCCAATCGTCTCAAGGTGGTAATTCCCCTGGCCCTGGTGGTGATTATTGTACTGCTCTTTTTGGCCCTCAACCACCTCAAAGATGCCCTGTTGGTCTTCAGTGGTGTGCCCCTGGCACTCACCGGCGGCGTGGTGGCCTTATGGGTTCGGGGCATGCCCCTCTCCATTTCCGCGGGCATCGGCTTTATTGCTCTCTCGGGGGTGGCGGTGTTAAACGGGCTGGTGTTGATCTCTTTTATTAAACACCTGCGTGAAGACGGAAAACCCTTGCTGCAAGCGGTTCAGGAGGGCACATTGGTGCGCTTACGGCCGGTGCTCATGACCGCCCTGGTGGCCTCTCTGGGCTTTATTCCCATGGCGCTGGCCCAGGGAACCGGTGCCGAGGTGCAGCGTCCGCTGGCCACAGTGGTTATTGGCGGTATTCTGTCATCCACGTTCTTAACCCTCTTGGTGTTCCCCGTGTTGTACACCTATTTCAACCATTCATCTGCGGAGGATGATTCCCATGCAATTCCTGACATCGTATCCTAATTTACGGCGCCGTGCGCTGAGCTGTCTCATGGTGGGTCTAAGTGCCTGTGTCGTGAGCTGGCCCGGAAACTCCATGGCCCAGGCCCTGAGTCTGGCTGAAAGTGAGGCCCGTTTGGCCCAGTATCACCCCCTCATCCAGGCCTGTCAAAAGGATCCCGCCATTGCCCAGGCCTTACAGGCCCAGGCCAGCCATTGGAATGCGCCCCGTCTCAATCTGGTGGGTGAAGATCTGCTGGGCTCAGCCGCTACATCAGGACAAAACTATACCCAATGGACCCTTGAGCTGCAACAAGACATTCCCCTCAATGACTACCGCAGCCGTCTGAAGCAACTGGGCACCCAGGAGGCCCTTGCTGCACAAGCGCAATGTCAGGTGGTGACCCAAACCCTGCGCCAACAATTGCAGAGCGCTTACCTGGAAGCCCTGTACTGGCAAGAAGCCGTGCACTTGCAACAGGAGCAGGTGGTCCTGGTGGAACAATTGCGCGAAGGCATTGCCCGCCAAATCGCCCAGGGCAAACGGCCTGGCTTAGATCTCTTGCGCTTTGATAGCGAACAGGATCTGGCCCGTCTGGCCCTGAAACAGGCACAAAAAGAAGCCCAACAGCGCCGAGAACAGCTGGCCCTGTTCTGGACGGGCAGCCCTGAATTCACACCGCCGTTAGCGGAGGAGCGCCTGCAATGGCCCGGTCAGCGCCCGGCCCTGGAACACAGCCTGAGCGCCCGGTCCGCGCAGGCCCAGTACACCGTCGCTCAAAAGGCCCTTGAAACGGCCCAGTACCAGGGCTTACCCGATCTGACCCTGGGTTCTGGCCTGCGCTGGCACCCCGAAAGTCAGGATGTGGGCATCAATGTTCAGGTGGGCTGGAGCCTGCCCAATCTGCAGGCACAGGCAGACCGGCTCACGGTGCATCAATTGGAGCAAGCCAAAGCCTCAGATGCACTGCGCTTTGCACAGCAAACCGCTCAGCAAAGCCAGCGGCAGCTCCAACAGCAGCTCCAGCAAAAGCAGGCCCAATGGCAACTGTATCAGACGCAATTGATTCCCCGCGCCCAGCACTATCTCGAAAAGATGCAAAAGGGCCTTTTACTGGGTAAATTTACCCTGCTTGAAGTGCTCGCAGCCCGCCAACAGGCGTATACTCTAAAAGAAGAAGCCCTGCGTCTTCAGATTGCCTTAAGTGGGTTACAACAGGCACTCCGTGAGTTGGGCCCCACACCGGCAGATACTACCCCCTGAAAAGAGACCTCATGAGTGAAGCCAAACACCACTACATCCACCGCCTGGGCTGGCTCCGTGCCGCCGTGCTGGGCGCCAATGACGGCATTGTCTCTACCGCCAGCTTGATTCTGGGGGTGGCTGCGGCGCGCATGGGCCATGCAGAGATTTTGCTCACGGGTCTGGCATCGCTGGTAGCGGGTGCCATCTCCATGGCCGCCGGAGAATACGTCTCGGTCAGTTCTCAGGCCGATACCGAAAAAGCCGATCTGGCCATGGAGCGACAATCCTTAAAAACCAACCGGGCCTTCGAAATGCAAGAACTGGCCGAAATTTATACCGAACGCGGACTTGAGCCTGAGTTGGCCCAGGAAGTGGCACGGCAATTGATGGCCAAAAATGCGTTAGAAGCCCACGCCCGCGATGAACTGGGTATTTTTGAACACACCCGGGCTCGCCCCATGCAGGCGGCTCTGGCCTCAGGGGCCGCCTTTACCGTGGGGGCAGCTCTGCCCCTGCTGGTGACCTGGAGCTTGCCGCAATCCCCCCATGTGGTGTTCTGGGTCGCCGCCAGTTCGCTGGCTTTTTTAAGTCTTTTGGGTGGCCTGGCAGCCGGCATCGGCGGCGCGTCCTGGTTCAAAGGCGCACTGCGGGTGGGCTTATGGGGGGCTGCCGCCATGGGACTTACCGCCGCCGTGGGCAGTCTCTTTGGGGTCAACGGCATCTAAGATGCGGTATGATCAGGGGGCATCTTTGCGCAAACGAGGTCTTTTCTGATGTCATTTTTAAGCATTGCCTGGCAACACTTTGCCCATTACCCGCTGGTGGTCTTGTACAACCGCGATGAATTTCGTGACCGCCCCAGTGAGCCCCTCCAGCGCTGGCAGACCCGACCGGTGATTTACGGTGGCAAAGATCCCAAAAGTCAGGGGACCTGGCTGGCTATCAGCGAAACTGGCAAATTTGCGGCCTTAACGGATTTTCACCATGCCCACCCCACACCCCATGAAGTCACCCAAAGCCGTGGCAAGCTCCTCATGGACTACCTCAAAAGCGACTTAGATCCCGATAGTTTTTTGCGCCGTACCATCCACGAGCGGCAAAAGACCCACCCCTGCAATCTCATTCTGGGCGATCGCCACAGCCTCTATTATAGCTGTTCTGTGTCACGGGCCGAGGAATCCTTAAGCCCTGGCATTCACAGCATTTCAGATTATTTCATGGATACGCCCATGCCCAAGTGCCAATACATGAAAAAGGCCCTGGGCAAGCGCCTCCAGGACGAGCGCCTCAGCGAGAAAGAACGCGAAGAGCTGTTTGAGCTGTTGGCCCGCCCCATGCGTTTTCCTGAGCAAGATCTGCCTCACCGCGGCTTTGATCCAAGCTATGAATCCGAGATGTCGCCCCTGTTCATTCATCAGGAACACTATGGCACCCTTTCTTCTGCCCTGATCACCGTCGATAACGCAGGCCACGTGTGCTTTTCAGAACGCAATTACCAGCCCGGGCTTCCCCACAAAACCCATACGCTGGAGTTTGACATTCAGACCCCGCTGGCGGGTGACTAAGGCTGAGACAGCCCCATCGCTTTCAGCAGAAAAGCCTGCTTAAAGGCCGTTTCTTTTAAGGCTTCATAGCGCCCACTGGCGCCCGAATGGCCCGCCGCCATGTTGGTCTTGAGCAGCAAGGTCTGGTCTCCCGTATGATGTGTACGCAGCTTCGCCATCAATTTGGCCGGTTCCCAGTACTTCACACGGGGATCATTGAGCCCGCCCAACACCAACATATACGGGTAAGCCTGCGCCCGCACATTGTCATAGGGCGAATAACTCTTGATATAGTCGTAGTACGGTTTTTCGTTGGGGTTGCCCCACTCTTCGTACTCCGTCACCGTCAGCGGCAAACTGGCGTCCAGCATGGTGTTTAAGGCATCCACAAAGGGTACATCCGCAATCACGGCCCGAAACAGATCCGGGCGCAAATTGGTCACAGCTCCCATCAACAGTCCGCCCGCAGAACCGCCTTCAATCACCAGACGCCGGGGCTGGGTAAACCCGGACTGTACCAGGTAGTCACCCACCGCAATAAAGTCGGTAAAGCTGTTCTTCTTGTGCAGCAACTTGCCGTCGTCATACCATTCGCGGCCCATTTCCAAGCCCCCCCGAATATGGGCAATGGCATAGACAAAGCCCCGGTTTAACAGGGGAATCATGCTGGAGGTGAAGTCAGGGTCGGTGCTGACCCCATAGGCGCCATAACTGTACAAATAGGTGGGGTTTTGCCCATTTTTTTGCAAGCCCTTTTTATACACCAGCGTCAGGGGTACTTTGACCCCATCGGGTGCTGTGGCATGGTGGCGTTCCATCACGTAGTCGCTCGCCACATAGCCCTGAACTTTGTCTTGCTTTTTCAAGGTCAATTGGCGCTGCCCCAGATCGTAATCAAACACCGACCAGGGGGTCACCAGCGAGGCATAATCGACCCGCAAACGGTTGGCCCCGTAATCTTGCTCTGCTGTAGGCCAAATCGAAGCCACCGCATCAGGGAAAGGAATCTCCCAGCGGTCCTGGGTTTGAAAATCATAGGCCTGCACGAACAAACGGGCATCACTGCGGTAACTCAGGGTCAAAAAGTCTTTAAACACCTGAATAGAGTCCAGTTGTGACTGGGGACGTTCCGGAATGAGCTCTTGCCAGTGGGCCCGATCCGGCTGATGGAGCGGGGCTTGCATCACCCGAAATCCCCGCGCCCCGTCATTGGTACTAAAAATCCATTGGTCACCGTGGTGCTCCACATCATACTGAATGCCCTGACGGCGTGCCTGCATCAATTGGGGCGCCTGGGTGGGCTTCTGGGCCGGAATAAAATGATTTTCGCTGGTGGTATTGCTTTCCAAATGCAGAATCAGGTAGTCACCACTGCTGGTTTTAGACACCTCTACATTAAAGCGTTCATCGGGCTCATGGTATACCAACACATCATCGCGCTGGGGCTGCCCCAGGGTATGACGAAACAAACGATCGGGGCGATTGGCTGCGTCAATGGTGTTGTAGAAAAGGGTTTGGTTGTCAGCGGCCCATTCGGCACTGTAATAGGTTCCCTCCAGGCGATCCTTCAGCACCGTGCCCGTCTGCAGGTCTTTGATCGCAAGGGTATAGCTTTCTGCCCCTGTGGTATCGAGGGCATACGCCAAATAGCGCTGGTTGGGACTCAATTTAAACAGCCCCAACGCCAAATAGTCATGGCCTTTGGCTTCGGCGTTTAGATCCAGGAGAATTTCTTCTGGGGCCGTCATGCTGCCCTTGCGGCGGCAATATATACGGTAGTTCTTGCCCGCTTCGGTACGCGAGTAGTAAAAATAGTCTCCCTTTTGACGGGGCACACTCTGATCATCGGCGGTCAAATAGCCCACCATCTCGTTGTACAGCTGGTTTTGTAAGGGCTGGGTATCGGCCATCCAGTGTGCTGTATAGCTATTTTCGGCTTGCAGGTATTTCAGGACCTGGGGATTGTCTTGTTCGCGCAGCCAGAAATAAGGGTCTACCCGTCGGTCGCCGTGCAGGGTCATTTCATGGGGCTGCTTTTCGGCCACGGGCGGCGTCATCGCCAGGGCGCCGGGGGCAAGAAGAAGGCCTGTACACAGCAGTCCAAGACTGAGCTTTGAAAAAGAAGAAAAGGCAGAAAAGGTCGACATAAGCACCTGCTTTACGTGAAAGAATCTGCGGTATTATCTCGTGAGAAAAGCCCGTTGGCAAGGACGCGCTCTTTTCCTTTTCAATACTTTTTTTACATGAGAGGGGTTTACATTGCCTCTGCTTTTTGCCTATGATAGAAGCAAGCGAAGAGTTGACATTATGTAAACAAATAGAATAAAAAATAAAAGGTACAAAGGAGATAATAAAAATGTCTAAAACATTTCTAATTGCCCTCTCACTCTTTCTGGCCAGTTGTGGCACCGGTCAAAGCCCCAATCCGGTCAATCCTAACCAACCCGATCAGGGTAACACCGTCATTGACGGTCAGAACCAAAGCAAAATCCTCTTCGTGGACAGCCAGCTCGCCACCTGTAGCGGTGTGGGCCTTACCCAGTGTATGCGGGTACGCAGTAACGCCAGTCAAGACTGGAAACTCTTTTATGGAAATATCAAAGGCTTTGATTACGAACCTGGCTACACCTACCAATTACAGGTCACCGAGTCTAAAATCGCAAACCCACCCGCCGATGGCTCCTCCATTCAAACAACCCTGGTGAAAGTGCTCAAAAAAGAGGCCGTGGCCGCCACCTCGAAACTGGCAAACACCGAGTGGGTCTACCAGAGCCTGAGCAGCAACGGAGAACGCACAGCGGTGCTCCCCAACACCCACGTCACCCTCAATTTTAGCGACACACGGGCCTCAGGTGACTCGGGTTGCAATGCCTACGGAGGCGAGTACAGCCAAAACGGCAATCAGGTGAGCTTTGAAACCCTTATCAGTACCAAAAAAGCCTGCTTAGACGACGCCACCACCCAACAAGAACAGCGCTTCTTAACCCACCTGAGTCAGGTCTCTCAATACAGCATCAACCAGGACACCCTGACCTTGAGCGACAACAAAGGCAACCAGCTCAGCTTTCAACGGCTGGAGACCAAAACCCTCTTTGTGGACAGTCAATTGGCCACCTGCACCGGTGTGGGGCCCATGCAATGTATGCGGGTGCGCAGCGATGCCAGTCAGGACTGGACGCTCTTTTATGACACAATTGAAGGCTTTAATTACGAAGCGGGCTACACTTACGAACTTCGGGTGAGCGAAACCCCGGTAGAGAATCCCCCTGCTGACGGTTCATCTATCAAAACAACCCTGATCGAAGTGGTCAAAAAAGAACCCGTCGCCACCGCCAGCCTGGCCAATACCCAGTGGGTGTATCAGAGCCTGAAGGCTGAGGGAGCACTCAAAACGGTGTTGCCCGAGACCGAGCTTACCCTCAACTTTACAGACACGCAGGCGTCAGGAAACGCAGGCTGTAACCTGTTTTCAGGAGCCTATAGCCAAAACGGTGCGCAACTGAGCTTTAGCAGTTTGGTGAGCACCGAACGCGCCTGTTTAGACGCTGAGGCCACCCAGCAAGAACAAGACTTCTTACGCCATCTGGGTCAGGTAACCCAGGCGAGCTTAAACCAGGATCTGTTGGTGTTAACCGACAGCACGGGTGCCCAGCTCAATTTTAAAGCCAAAACCACCGGTGCTAACTAGTCTGCCAAAATGCGAAAACGGGCTTTGTTGGCCGCCTGTAACACCGGATCCCACACCGGAGAAAAAGGCGGCGCATAAGCCAAATCCAGGTCCGAAAAGGCCACAATGTCCATGTCAGCGCTAATGGCCGTCGCCACAATGTCGGCCCGCTTGCCCAGACTGGGATCCTGACCCGCCAGCAGCGCCCCCAACAGCTGGTGGGTTTCGCTGTGGTACAGCAATTGCACCCAGACCTCGGCATGGCCGGCGTAATAGTGGGCCTTGCTGCCCGAGGTAGCCTCTGCTACCGCAAAGGGAATCCCTGCTTTTTTCGCGGCTTCCGCATCAAGTCCCGTGCGAGATACCACATAATCAAAGACCTTGGTCACCGCGGTGCCCAGCACACCGGGGAAGCGTTCTGTACCGCCACAGATATGGGTTCCGGCGACCCGTCCCTGGCGGTTGGCCGTCAGCGCTAAGGGAATATACACCGGCTTTTTGAGCACCCGGTGAAAAGACTCTGCACAATCTCCGGCGGCATAAATATCCGCCACTTTGGTTTGCTGGTAAGCATTCACCGCCAGCGCACCGGTCTCACCCAGAGGAATCCCTGAATCCTTTAAAAAGCTCACATTGGGGCGCACGCCCAGGCTTACAATCACCACCTCTGCGTCAAAGTTCCCCTGATCTGTTAAAACCTGTGTGACAGCACCCGCTTCGCCGGCAAAGCCCTCCACCGTCAGGTCTAAGTGAACCTTCACCCCTTGCTCCTGCAATTCCTTCACAATATGGGTGGTAATGTGTGGGTGTAGATTGCCCATCACCCCCGACTGTTTTTCTAAGATCGTTACATCCAGTCCGCGTTTTTTAAGGCCTTCTGCCATTTCCAGGCCAATGTAACCCGCACCCACAATCACCACTTTTTTGCGTCCAGCTTGCAACAGGGCCTCTAAACGGCGCGAATCTGCCAGGGTTTTGACCGCCAACACGCCTTCCAGTTCTCGGCCTGGCCAGGGCGGCAAAATGGCCTGGGCCCCGGTGGCAATCAGCAGTTTATCGTAGTGCTGGGTGAAGGTTTCGCCCTGGGCGTTGCGGACCTGCACCTGCTTGTGTTCAGGCAAGACCGCCATGACTTCGTGTTCAATGCGTACGTCAACACCCTTTTTGTGAAACGCCTCAGGGGTGACCACCACCAGTTCATCTAAGTGCTCGACTTCACCCCCAAAGAAATAAGGAATACCGCAGGCCCCATAAGAGGTATCTTTGCCTTTTTCAAACACGATCACCTGCCATTCAGGCTGACGTCGGCGAATTTGCATGGCCGCGCTCATACCCGCTGCGTCACCACCGATAATCACAATCTTCATAAGGGTCTCCTTGATCAGAGAAATAATGCATTAAAATATACCATAGGGCGTATATGTCGTGTTATTAAAATAATGCTAAATCAACATCAAAATACACATACCCATAGCATCAAAACAAATCTTTCATCCCCCATCCTTTCCAAATCATATACACACAGGGAATCACAATCAGGGTCAGGACCGTCGACGAGATCATCCCGCCAATCATGGGGGCTGCAATAGGCTGCATAATATCTGAGCCCACCTCTGTGGCCCACATGATCGGCACCAACCCCATAATCGTGGTGCTGACCGTCATCAGTTTAGGACGCACCCGCAACACGGCCCCTTCCACAATGCAGGCGAACAAATCCGCTCGGGTCTGCAAGCGCCCCTGGGCCAGCCAGGTCTTGTAGGTGCTGTCGAGGTACAACAACATGACAATGCCTGTTTCGGCAGCCACACCCGCCAGGGCGATCATGCCCACCCACACCGCCACGGACAGGTTATACCCCATGAACTTCACAAACCACACCGCCCCAATCAGGGCAAAGGGCAGCGACAGCATAATCAGGGCCGCCTCAGACAGCGAGCGAAAATTAAAATAGAGCAGTATAAAAATAAGCATCAGGGTCAGGGGCAGCACCCATTGTAACTGGGCCTGAACCCGCTGCATGGCTTCATACTGGCCACTCCAACGGTAGGTGTACCCCGCCGGAAAGCTTACCGTGTCACGAATGTGCGCCTCGGCAGCCGCCACATAACGACCGGGGTCTATATCCACCACATCCACCGCAATGGTGGTGGACAATTGCCCATCCTCAGACTTAATCATGGGCGGTCCCGTGGTCAGGGAGATATCGACCACCTGTTTGAGGGGAATATGATCGCCGGTGGGGGTACTCACCAGCACATTGCCCAGGCTTTCAGGATCTTCACGAAAGGCACGGGCATAGCGTACATTCACCGAATAGCGTTCCCGCCCTTCAACAGTGGTGGTCACCTGACTGCCGCCAATGGCACTTTCGAGAGTATCTTCAATGGCTTTGACGCTAAGGCCATAACGGGCGGCGTCTTCTCGGCGAATCTTGAGGTCCAAATAATAGCCTCCTGTGCTGCGGTCCGCAAACACCGAGCGGGTTTGGGGCAGGGTTTTGAGCTGGGCCTCTAAAGCCTTGCCCAAATTTTCTAAGGTTTTTAGATCTGGTCCCAGCAGCTTAATGCCCAGCGGGGTACGAATGCCCGTGGCCAACATGTCAATGCGGCCTTTAATGGGCATGGTCCAGCCGTTGCTGACCCCTGGCAGGGTCAACAATTCATTCATTTCGGCCTCTAGCTTTTGCGGGGTCATGCCCGCACGCCACTGCGACTTGGGTTTAAAAGTAATAATGGTTTCCACCATGCTCAGGGGCGCAGGGTCAGTAGAGGTTTCCGCCCGTCCCACCTTGCCAAAAACCGTCTCTACCTCTGGCAGGGTGCGCAAAAGCTTGTTTTGCACCTGCAAAAGCCGCTGGGCTTCGGTAATCGAGACACCGGGCAAGGTGGTAGGCATATACATGCTGCTGCCTTCCCAGAGACGCGGCATAAATTCAGAACCCAGCCCCTGATACACCGGCCAGGTCAGCGCCAAAGCAAGCAAGCTCAGGGCCACCACGCCCCAGCGCCACCGCAAACACAGCTTGACCACTGGCGCGTACAGGGCAATCAACACACGGGTCACCGGGTGCTTGTGCTCAGGGTAAATTTTGCCCCGCACCAGCCAGTGCATGAGTAAAGGCACCAGGGTCACCGACAGCAGCGCCGCAAAGAACATCGAAAAGGTTTTGGTATACGCCAGCGGTTTAAACAAGCGGCCTTCCTGGTCTTGCAGAATAAACACGGGCAAAAAGCTCACGGTAATAATCAAGAGTGCAAAAAACAAAGAGGGCCCCACCTCCTGCGCTGCCGCCAAAATCACAGCCTGACGATCCTGATCCGGGTGGGCCTCTAAACGCTTATGGGCATTTTCAATCATGACAATGGCCGAGTCCACCATGGCCCCAATCGCAATCGCAATGCCTCCCAATGACATAATATTGGCACTCAGACCCAACCAGTGCATGGGCAAAAAGGCAATCAACACCGCCAACGGCAGCGTAATCACCGCCACCAGCGCCGAGCGCACATGCAGCAAAAAAAGCACACACACCAGTGCCACCACCAGGGACTCTTCTCCCAGCTTATGCTTCAGGGTATTCAGGGCTTCATCTATCAAGTGGCTGCGGTCATAGGTCACCACCAACGCCACACCCTCAGGAAAAGCCGAGCGGTTTTTTTCAATTTCTGCTTTGACTCGGCTCAGCACTTCCCGCATATTCTCACCCATGCGCACCATCACAATGCCGCCCACGGCTTCGCCTTCGCCATTTAATTCCACCAGCCCCCGACGCAACTCAGGCCCCAAAGCTACCGAGGCCAATTGCCTGATCAGCAAAGGAGTCCCCGCACGGTCCACTTTCACCACCACGTTTTCAATGTCCGCAACGGTTTTGAGATAGCCCCTGCCCCGAATCATGTACTCCCGCCCCGTCATTTCTAAGGAGCGGCCGCCCACATCGTTATTGCTCTCTTGCAAGGCCTTGCGAATCTGGCCCAGCGACACGTCATAAGCCCGCAATAAATTGGGGTCTACGGTCACCTGGTATTGTTTGACAAAGCCCCCCACGGAGGCCACATCGGCCACACCAGGCACCGCCCGTAACCAGTAACGCAGGTTCCAATCCTGAAAGCTGCGCAATTCGGCGAGGTTGTGCTGACCACTTTTGTCAATCAGGGCGTATTGCAGGCCCCAACCCACGCCCGTGGCATCGGGCCCCAGGCGGGGAGCCACCCCTTCGGGCAATTGGGCGGTCACCGTATTGAGATATTCTAAGACCCGGCTGCGGGCCCAGTACATGTCGGTGCCATCTTCAAAAATGGCGTACACAAAGCTCATACCAAACATGGATTGCGCCCGCACCGTTTTAATGCGCGGCGCTGACAGTAAGGTGGTGGCAATGGGATAGGTAATCTGATCCTCCATAATGTCAGGGCTGCGGCCTTTCCATTCGGTAAAGACAATCACCTGGGTATCTGAAAGATCAGGAATGGCGTCTAAGGGCAATTGCCGAAACGCCTGATAACCACCGAGGGCGAGCAAAAAGGTCACCACCAGAATGGCAAAGGGATTGGCCACCGAAAAGGCGATGACCCGTGCCAAAACGCCCTGATGAACCGTGGGTAACTCAGTGTCCTGCATGGGCATTGCCTCCCTTTCCAGCGGCTCCAGAGGGACTCATTTGCCGAATCACCGCCTGCAATTGACTTTCTGCATCCACTAAAAATTGGGCATCGGTCAATACCGTGGTGCCTTTCTCTGGCCCTTTTAAAAGCAAATAATCCGCACCCATGCGCTCACCCACCGTGACCGCAGTGGGATAAAAAGTGCCTCCGGTACCCACCACAAAAACAAATTGCTCTCGCCCCGTATCAATCACCGCCGCCGCAGGCACGGTGCGTTGACGTTGACCGGAACCCACATTAAGGGTCAAATGAGCAAACATATTGGGTTTGAGGCGCTGTTGGGGATTCGCCAGCACCACCCGCACATTGGCGGTGCGGGTTTGGGCGTCTAAGATGGGGTCAATGTAAGAGACCCGACCGCTCAGACGTTGACCGGGCAAAAAAGGCAACTCCACCTCTGCAGACTGTCCCACTTCTACTTTGGCGATATCGCTTTCGTAGATCTTGCCCTGGACCCACACCGTGTCTAAATTGGCCAGGGTATACAGCGTGGTTCCGGCAGTCACCCGCATCCCCGCCACGGCATCGAGTTGTGTGACCACACCGCTTTGCTGAGCGTACACGGTCAGGGCGCGTTGCGGCACGCCTGAACGCTCCAGTTCCGCAATTTGGGCGGGGGTTAAGTCATAGAGTTTAAGTTTTTCTTCGGCGGCTTCAAACAAGCGAGCAGCCATGTTTTCGGTCTGCTGGAGGCTCCCCAAAAGGCCTTCACCCTGTAAACGCTCCAGGGCATCTTTGGCACTGAGATATTCTCGCTGGGCGGCCACCAATTCAGGGCTGTACAGGCGAAAAAGGGCTTGACCGGCTTTGACCTGTTGCCCCACAAAGCGCACAAAGATCTCTTCGATCCATCCCTCGTATTTGGTATGCACATGGGCATAACGCTCGGTGTTGGTTTCAATCCGCGCCACGGTGCGCAAGGGTCGGTAAGCCACTTTTTCTTGAATTTTAGCGGTTTTCACACCGATCAACTGTTGGCGGGTGGGGTTAATTTTTACGGCTGCTCGCTCTTGAAGATTTGTCATGGATTCCGAGGTCTGGGCCATCGGTGCAGCGGTTTCCACCTTTTCTAAGTTCATGCCACAAATCGGGCAATTGCCTGGATGATCCTGCACAATTTGCGGATGCATCGGACAACGGTACAATGCCGCCTTGCTTTGGTTTGCCACAAAAGGATCAGAGGATGCCATGGGAGAAGATGATCCCTGCAATTTGGACATGTCCAGTTGCGACATGTCTAAGGTTTCTGTGGCCTGAGAGCCGGCATTCAGCCAGCGTCCACCATAAAGTAAGACGCCAAACAGGACCACACTGACGAATACGGTTAAAAAGAAGGTTTTGCGTTGAAAAAAAGACGTCATGGGGTGCGTTCTCCTGCCAAAAGGTATTCCAAATCATTCAAAGCGAGATAGCTTTGTTCACGCAGCGTCAGGACCTGCTGTTGGTAGCCCAACCAACGGGTAATGCTTTCAATCACCTGCGCCACATCGCGCTGCCCCCCCTGATAAGCGGCCAAAGCCGCTTCAAAACTGCTCCGGGCCTCAGGTAAAAGTTGGCGCTGTAAAAGGGTCTGTTGCTGCTGGGCAAATTGCCAACGGGTCTGGGCCTCTTTCCATTGGCGATGCAGGCGTTGTTTAAGGTTTTCAGCTTCGGCTTGCTGGGCTTGCCAGCGCTGGCGGGCAGCGGCAATGAGCGGTTCGTTTTTTTGGGTGTTGTACACCGGCAGACTCATGCCGGCACGGGCTTCCCAGATCATTTCTTGGGTGCCTCGAAAGGTTACTCCGCCCGCCAAAAAATAATCGGACTCGCGCTCAGCTTCAGCCTGTTTAACCCCTAACTCAGCTTTTTGCGTTTGCAGACGCTGCTGCTGCCACACCGGATGCCTTGCCCATACCTGCTCAGGCATTTCTGACGCAGGCACAAAAGCGGGCAAGGGTGGATAATCTCCCGTACGCGGCACGGTAAAATCCCTGGGCCACCCCAGAGACTGACGCAAAGCCTGCCATTGCAGCGTTTCTTCCTGGGCGGACTGCAATTGCTGACGCTCTAATTCTGAGCGACGTAACTTCACCTGCCACACATCTTGTTGGGGCACCTTGCCCACCATATAACGGGTTTCCACCACCTGTTGCAGCACCGCATACCAGTGAGCCATGGCCTTTAGCACCTGCTGATTTTGTCTGGCCGTCAGGGCCTTAAAATAGCCCTGCTGAAGGGTCTGACGCATCTGGGCCCGGGTGGTCTGCACCCGCAAATCCTGCAACGCCACGTCGAGATCGGCCATCTGCTGCTTGATCTGTAATTTTTGGGGGTGGGGGTAATTCTGCTGGAGAGCCACTGAGCTGCCTGACATCGCTCCTTCCATGCCCTCCTGCCCCAGGGTAATACGCCCCACTCCCACATTGCGCAGGCCACCACTCAGCTGGGGATCGGGCAAAGCCTGCGCGGCCCGAGCCTGCTGCTCAGTGGCTTGCACCAGGGCCTCTTGCTGTTGCAGCATGGGATCTGCCCGCAGGGCTTGTTGCCAATAGCCTGTTAACACAGGATCTTGAAAAAAAGGCAGAGCCGCTTCCTGAGCAGGGGCACTTTTTGCAAACAGCCCGCCCCAGGTCAAAATCGCCAGCCCCAACGCCCTGACCATCACTTTCCGAGAGGCCTTCATGGTGTGGCTTCCCAATAGATGCCGGTTTGATGAGGCGTCCCCTCTACCGCAAACATCGCCATCACCTGGTAACGTCCCGGTGCTGAGAGGTCAAAGCCGTGGCCGTAGTGAAACATGCCCTTCCCCGACATGGTTTCTGCGTCTGTGCCCGCTGCATCACCCACCGGCTTGCCCGCTGGGTCAATCACCTTCAACTTTAAAGGCGCATTGGCCACAGGTTTTTTCTGATCGTCAAGCACGGTCACCATCACATAATGAGAGGGGCCATCGGCAGCCATCTGCGCTTTGTGGTCATCCCCCATCTCCATATTCATAGAAGCCATCAGCTCATGGTGTGCTGCCATGGTGGTAATGTCAAAGCTCACCTGAAAACCGTCTACAGTCACCACCTGGGTTTGGGAGGCTGTGGATGCAGAATCTGCCGCAGCGTGTTCTGTGCTGTGGTTATCAGCCGTGTGATTCTCGGTAGTGGGTTGGCAGGCCATCAGCATCAAAGCCAGGCTGCCCCAAAGAAAATAACGCATAAAAATATCCTTTTGATTTAAAAAATGTGGAGGGCTGCTGACGCGCAGGCTTTAAATCAAAAGAACAGTGGATGAATAAAAAACGGGGGGACGGGCCAGGGCTTGCCACACCACCGATGAGTCAGGGGGGGGTCGGGGGGTGGATAAGGTCTGAGCCCCCGGCAAGCCGGTACTGTGGAACAGGGTATCCAGGCACACCGATTGGCTTTGCGTGCTGATTGCCTGTAGATTCTTTTCAAACACCTGACCACCCCAGGCTGGATTTTGTTTGTGGGGATGTAGGCACTGGCAATCGTGATGCGCATCAGCATGGGAGAGGTTATGGGAAGGGGCCGTCTGCGCGTGGCAACTGGCAACCTCAGCAGAGGGCATATGCACCCTTGCTGTTTGAAAAGGCGTACAGCAGGCAGCAGACCAGATGATCATCAGCGCAAGCAACAAGCCCCCTGGGGCCTGTAAGCGCTTAAAAACTCGGCGAGTTCGCTCTATGTTGTACCTCATAGGTCATAGTGTAAAAGGTTCCCATAAGGGAAGGTCAAGGGTAGCGAGAGCTCTTTTAGTTACCACCGTAGCTATGAAAGAGTAAAGAACCATTCCTCAAACTCACATAACCCGTTTCTGTTGCGTTTTCCTTTGCCCCCCAGGCGCCAGCCTGACCATCTACATGGTGGTAAACACGGTTTATACCCCTGTAAATATCTAGACCATAGCTGTAGGAGCCTACATCGTTGAGCATACCAAAGCTCAGATAGTAATTCCCAAAACACCCGGTAATGGGTGAATAGGGGGAACCTAACTCACAATACAGTGGGCTTGGCCAGGGCAACTGCTTTACCCATTCCCCTTGCTTTCCTGGGGTTGCCAGACGATCTGTGGTCCACTGAATATCGTTTGTGATATTGTCCGAGGACAGATTCAAAGATTCACCGTTGTCCATATTGAACACCTTCACCCACATTTGTCCTGAACCCGAAGGGTAATCTGCTGCGTGAATCAAAATCCGCTCGCGAAACACAACACCCTGGCGTTGATCTTCTGAGCCATCGGGATTCAACACGTTTTGCACACCCGCTTTGCCCTGGACATGATAAAAACGCGGTTCATACGTTTCAAGACTATAGCCCAGTGTATAGCCGCCACCTCTGTTTTCATATTCAAAAATAACCTCATTGGGTTGATCCGTACGCAACAGCGGTTGAGACGCATAAGGCCCAATATTTAAATAGGCATCATCTCCCGCATGGGCAATCAAAGCGACTTGACCGTTGATATAAACCCGCGCTTCGTCATTGCCTTCCACATTAAAAATGCGCAAGTGCTCATAATTAGCAGGACCTATTGACGGTGGAGCTGTCGGCAAGGGCGTCGGCTGCACCGCAGGCGTGATCTTCTCAAGGGCATCTTTGAGGGTCAAGGTTTGGCCGTCTACTTCTACCGTCAGCTCATGCACACCTGCGGGCAAATCCTCGGGAATGCCAAGCACCGCCAGGTCTTTGAGCACAGATACCACGGGCAGCTCTACAGGCCCGACTTTGACCGTCACTTGACGAATGGGCTTTGTAAAATAGAGACCGGCAAAGTCATTGGTTTCGACCTGGGTGCGGCCATTTTCTTTGAGCCAGCGATTGCCCACCTGATCGTAGACGTAATGGCCTGCGGGGATTTCTTCTGCGGGGGGATTCACAGACTTAATACCAAATCCACCCCCGCCAGATCCTGTGGGAGCTTCAGCAGTCACCCTAAAATCTCCACTGGCGGGACCTATTTTATTACTGTTTCCGTTATGTCCTTTGACACTTACCTGATAAGATTTACCTGTTTGCAAAAAGGTATCTGTTTGGTCTGAAGCGTTGTCCAATACAAAGGTTGCTATAGTCCCTGAGTTATTCAAGTTTTCCTGACTCTGTACATAGTCCATCGAAAACGTGTGTTGGGTAGAGCTACCCACTTCATGAAAAACAAGTTCCAAAGATTTCCCTGCCACAAGATCTGCCATGAGATGCTCTCCTGTGATCTTCACTTCAAAGGGCTGTTTTGCTGAAAAAGACGTGGTATTCACGCTGTTTTGAATAACTTCCACCTGATGAATCACAGGCCGAGTAAGTGTCCAGTCAAACTGTAAAACTTCAATTTGTTGCGGTAAAAGAAAATCATTGCCCAAACGGATTTTACCGCTCTCACCCGTCCAGCCTTGTACATTTATCTTTGAACCCTGACGAAGTTTTGCCCATTGCACATCGCTAACACTTTGAATCAATGTTTTTCGCTTTTGATCAGCGGGAGCATGAGGATTTAAGGATTCATTCAACTTAAGCGCCCAGCCAGCCCCATCTCGCTCAATAAGACCAGGGTAGTTTTTAGAGGCATAAGTGTCCTTGAACGAAGCAGGTATAGTTGTTTGCCCCGATAAACTAAGATCGATGGCTCGTGTGAGGGCACCAGGTACATCGATTAGCTTCATACCATCACGATAGTTTAAAGACTGCCATTGTGAGGTGGGAACATTCATCAGAGTATCACTGGGAATCATCGGAATAGAACGGTTATTATACAAAAGAGTTCTTACTTGCTCAACGGTTAATTGAGGATTGCGAGACTTCATGAGTGCCACAACTCCCGTTACAAAAGGGCAGGCATAAGAGGTGCCTTGTACACTCGCCATATCATAAGCGCCGGAACCATTCTTAGTTGCTTCAGCCACCATTACATTAGAAGGAGCCCACACCAATGGATTAAGTGTATTAAACAGACTGTGAGATGCTATCCATAGGTTTTCTTGTCCTGAAATGGGGAGACCACCCGTTAAACCTCTAGTCCTTAAAGGCGGCGGAGACACTTTGGTCGTGGCTCCAAAGTCTTTATGATAAGGTTCAGCTCCCCCCACACAGATCACTTCGTTCATACCGCAGGGAATAACATTGATTACATAAGGGTTTCCTGGACGCCCAACAACACTTACTTGCCCCTTACCTAAAGAAGGGTAAGCATTGGTGTTACCTGTAGGTACAATAACAGGCACGTTTTGTTGAATAGCTAATCGTACAGCAGCCTGAAAAGCCGTATAACCCGTCAAAAAAGAGCCCTCGGCAGGAAAAGATTTATTAACACCTATAACATGCACATCAGCGCTCAAAGCAACAGCAATAGATGTAGCCGCTCCTTCTGTGGTTCCTGTGGAATAAGGAATCACCGTCGCATTAGGTGCTACTCCCACAGCCCCCAAACCATTGTCTCTTTCCGCAAAACCAGTTTGCACAGTGGATATGCCATGAGTTTTTAACTTCGTTTTATTTTTATCTTCATAAACCGGAGGTAAATGAATATTATTACCTGGGATGAAAGATGGCTTTGGCCCAGGCTTAGGATCCATTACTTCTTTCACATGATCGTACCACTGACTGGTTTGGTTACTATTTTGTTGAATTAAAAAACGTCGTGGCTCGATTTCATCATGTGTGTTATACCATCCAATATCTATGTATGCAGCTCGAGCACCTGTACCTAGAGAATATAGCCAGGCTTCGCGTACTCGGGTATCCAATAACCACCAACTATCACCAAAAACACCACCATTGTGCTTCCAATCATCGGCCAGTAGTGTGGAGACAGGAAATTCAGTACTTGAAAAAACGGGAGAATTGACTTCTGCCCCATTCAGCTCAGCACCCGCTATGAGGTTTGCATGAGCATAATGTAATTTTAAAGCCAGCGCCAGAGTTTGCATTGCTCGCAATGAAGAAAAACTAACCCCTTTAAACCCTGTGGGGTGCTCCTGCTGATAAGACAGCAAGAGTTGCGGTAGCTCAGCCAAGGGAGCTTTTTCAAAATCAAAATAGACCGAACAAAAGCGCTGACTTCCCACATCAAGGCAACGGCGTGTTTCTAGACCATATTGTACCTTTAACTCTTCGGGCACATCTTGAGCACCAGCCAACAAGGTTAAAAGTAAAACATCACTTTCAAAGGGAATCGTTAAGCCAAAATCGTCTTCCAACCGGAAACCTGACACAGGCATCACATCATCTACTCGTAAATCCCCTGTTTCTTCACCATGAGGTACAAAATGAGTGGTAACAGGAAGCGTGGTCTTCGGTTGCCCCGAAAACACATGTCCAGCCAACTCCTGCTGTGCTACCTTTACTGTCAAATCCATGTCTTGAGATGAATTGACTTTAATTTTTAGTTCATTTGTATCTTTTAAAGTCAAGCGAGACAGTAGCAGTGGAACCTCAGTCATATGTTTACCCGTGTAAACCTCTTGAGCATTAATGAATACTTCTAACTCTACTTCAGAAGCATCTGACACAAATGATAGCGTTAAACTATGGCGGTACTGAGGAGCAGCACTCACTGAAAAACGGGCTTCTTGGAAGCCTGCGTCAAAAGGCGTGGTTTGTTCGAAAACACTTTCACCCGTTACACTTGCCTGAATCTTAAACATTTCGTTCGAAAAAGATACCGCAGGTAAGACCTTTTGAGTATCTAATAATTGGGGGTCCCATTTTAAGGTCACTGGTCCCTGATAACGGGAGAAATGACTTTTCAATGGTTTTTGTGTGTTTGTTGGACTATTCTGGCACCCTCCACAGAACAATGCTAAACACAGAGTAAAAATACAGAAATACTTCATGGCTTTTCTCCGAGAGTGAGTACTTTAACAGGACTAGGCTCAATGCGATAAATCGCACGTCCTCGGACCATATACATTTCGTCATCAGGGGAAATAAAAATTTGCCAAAAGCCCTCCACCCCCGGCACAGTCGAAACCTGTTTTTCTTCAAGATCCACCAGGCGTAAAGTGGTCAAATGGTCATAATCAGATACAAACAAATAATTTGGGTTACTTCCCATTAGAACATTCTCAGGAGAACGAAAACTGAAGTTTTCAAAATCACCATCCTTCTGTCCACCAGACCAACGATAACCTGTAAATCCATCAACCAAAGTTGCCTGATTATCTCCCAATACCATTTTTTTCTCACCGGTCACGGTATAGTAATTAAGAGCATAAAGAGGATATTTAGAAGCGACCCAAACCCCTCCGCTCTGATCAAATACGATTGCCTCTACTTCTCCGTATTCCGCATTTTTAAACTCTTGAGAATTAACATCTCCTTTAAACTGTGCAGAAGTAAAAGTATCAGGGGCACTCAAAATAGTTTTTTTCTCTAAATCAATAAAACGACTCGTAGACGAAGCTTCATATAAAAATAAATAACGATCTTTATAAGCTTTTAGAATATAAGGGAAAATCACAGTTGCTATTTCCAAACGCCCTGATTCTCTATCCGGCTCAACACCATAATCAGTCTTTGGATTTTCTCCCGGAGAAATATTGCCTGAGCTATCCCCCAGCAATGTTGTCACTTGCCCTTTGTAAATTTTGCGCACTTTGTGATTACCTGAGTCGGCCACATACAACGCCCCATCTGAAGTCATAGCCAGCGATACAGGAGCTGAAAAACGAGCATCTTTTAAACTCCCGTTACGGTAAGTCTCTGGTGCAGACAAGTTTTCAGTTACTTCATACTTTTCTCCCGCAAAAGTACTCACCTGATCATTTTCTAAATCGACATAACGAATGACATTATTACCACCATCCGCCACATAAAAATTACCCTTTTCGTCAAACGCTATGTCAGAAATATAAGCAAAACGGGCATTTTTTAAAGACCCATCTACATAGCCAGCTCCCTGATACTCAATCCCTGTAATCGGCACCTGGCGAAATGTAACAGGATTATCTCCATCCTCAGCAATGGGGGGTTGACAAGCTCCCAAAACAAACAGACAAAGCAGCAAATAAAAGCCTCTATTTATCACAGTGTTCCCTCCCATTCGTTGAGTCCTCGGGGGGTGTGACATCTTAAATGATGAGAGCCTGCAACTGGATTCGTTTTGAGTTTCAACCATAATTGGGAGGTTCCATTCCATAAAATCTGCGTCTGAAGACTGGTTTGTTTTTCACCATCAAGCCAACATTGATTCGCCTCAGGGGACAAATAAAAGTTTGAACCCTGCACCTCTAAAACAGGTGAGCCGTCTATTTCTTGAAACGCCACCTGATGAATCACAGGAAAATGGTCAGGAGCAAAGGGCACATCAAATCTTAAAAAGGCGCTTTGAGACACCGACCCCGTGGTCAGGGTCAGCTTGAGTAACCCCTGTTGCTGTAAGTCAGGAATTGCTCCAGCTTGTATCGCCAAAGTCATGGATGATGCGCTAACACTTTTGGGTTCCAAAATAAGCACATCATGAAGTAGTGCGCGCACCGTAGGCAATTCGCCAACAAAGTTCTGTGTCAAAATTCCAGGTTCATAAGTAAAACGCATGCCTGCTTCTGTAAAAGCACCGGGAAATTTACCCAAAACGGTTATTTCGACAGGTGTGCTATTGTCATAATCAGGAGAAAGAGCACCCGGCGCATTCGCCCCCATCACACTTTCACCCGTGGCCGTCAGTACCACATCTGAAATATAGAAATTTGATGTCATCGAACCTCCTCCTGAACCACCCCGCGAGCCAGCGATTGCCCGCCTGGGTGTATTTTGACAAGAAATTAGTAATAATGTGGTGGTCAATACGAAAAGCAAATAGACTTCATGAAGGTGTCTCTTCCTCTTTCTTTGCTCGTAAATCGATACGATAGATAGATGTTTCATGCGCACAGTAGATATACTGACCCTGAGAATCAACCGAGCACGTCAATGACATTAATTCTTCTAAACTTCTACTATTTTTAACCAAAGTTTCAATCCGGCCATTGGGCTGAATACGCTTGATTAAATCACCATCTTGAACATACGCATTACCTTTAGCGTCAAGCCCCCAAAATAACCTGCCCCCATCTAAAAACTCATATAACAAAGTAGTTTGACGAAAGCCCCCAAAGGGCTTATCCAATATTTGCCTCGTGAGCCGGGGTGCTATTGTTGGGCCTGGGCCAGGATCACCAACAATAACATAATAGATAAAATTCCCTTTCGCTCTGTATGAGCCTGTAGACGGAGGAAGGTTAACTAAATAGTGCCCACGTTGCGTGACATCTATAACTTTTTCTTCTGTCGTCAACTTAAATTGAGACCCATTACCGTCAGGAATCGTTACAGCACGATAAAATATCTCTCCATCAAATTGAAGTTCATCAAAGACAACGTTCCAAAAAATTTGTTCAATAGGGATAGAAGAACCTTGCTGTACAGTTTTTTGCTGTAATTGTTTAACCCCTTCAACGGTTAAGCACTTACCATAAACCACTTCAAAATCTAGAAACTCATGAGTAATATCAGCCTTGAGCAAACAACCTGCTGAAGCGGTATACAATGTATCTCCTCGCAAGGTGAAGTCACTAAAACCCACAAATTGCCGCTCGGCTCCTTTACCCATCAATGTGCTCACAGTACCGTCAGGTGTAATACGACGAAGACTTGAAAAGGTATAGGGTGAAAAAAGTTTGTCTTCCTTCTGTCTATCATAGAATTTTTCATACGCTGATCCCAGGTCATAAACGTAGACATTACCCAAACGATCAGTGTCTATTTTACGAATAGAACCAAACCGAGCATCCTGTCCCACACCATCTACAATTTCAACGGATTCAGTTCCCTCTGCTATGGGCTGCCCAGCAAATAACATTTCTTTTGCTAATGGCACATCACAAGCGACCAAAAATATGAATCCAAACACAAAAAAAGCGACTTGTTTAAACTTAAAATTCATAAAAAGCAACTCCATAGGGGGTGGTGTAAATCACCAGATGGTCACTGGCATCATCGAAAGTAGCGGGATCTGGCACATGAATTTGAGTGGTAAAAACACCGTCTGATGTCACCTGCGTACGATAACCAAAGCCAAATTCACCATCAATGGTGGCATGAGAAAACTTTGGATACAGCATAAAGTGTTTGCCCGTAAGCTGAATAAAGCGGGGTTCTCCAGATTGTCGCAACACCTCTACTTGCATAATCACAGGTGCCAAAGATTCTGGAGGAGGAATAGGATCACCCACCTTCAACAACGCATCGGTGTACCAGTCTTCATGCTCCACGCGCAAGCGATGCATACCTTTGAGGTAAAGGTCAGGAATGTATTTGGGGTCCAATAACACACGAATTTCAGTAGCGCTCACAAAGGCGGGTGTCAATAAAAGACTTTCGTTTAAGAGCACGCGACCGGCAGGGATTTCACCCAAAAACGTTTCAGCTTGCCATGACGAGGCTGGACTCAGTGTAAAATCAGCCAGGCTTAAAGGCTGTAGCTGTGGCGTGCGAAAGCTTCCGGTCAATCGCAGCTCAATCGCTCCTCCTTGATAATCAGGAATCAAAGCATCCGTAGGATCAGGTCCCATGACACTCATATTTTCACTGTGCCAACGAATATCTTGAATACGCAATTGATCAGGTAAAGTCGTCTTGCTCCCTCCACCTCCTGAGCCCCCCCGCGATCCAGAATCCACAGGCACAGCAGTAGGTAAAGCCCCTATCGGCACATCGTTACCACCCCCCACAGTCGGCACGGACACTGGCGAAGGCTCAGGACCAGGCATATCCACCCCCAACGGGGGCCGCGAGGGCAAGGGTAAAGGCTTTGGCACCGTTCCACCCGGCTCCGGCGCGCCCACCGACGACGGCAAGCCTGCCGAAGGCAGTACATAAGAAGGCGGATTAACCCCCACCTGACAAGAAACCAAAAGCAGACAAGCGCCTACAAAAGACAAAACACCTGTGTGCAACACCACAAAAGACCCCGCTTTGACACAGAAAGATATTTCTTGACAGTTCGTCAGGTATAATATTTTCAATATTCTGATACCTTTATTTTACACAATTAAAATAAAAAAGCAAATCCAAGCCTTATAACAGCGCCATTATTTTGTACAATACCCTTAAAGATTGCCCGAAGGAGTTCGGTGTGCCCTATCGCCTACACCCTCACACCCGTTTACGTGCAGAACGCGAAAGTGTCCTGTGGTTCCATCGCGGCACCGCTGAAACCCTCGAACTCGACCTTGAGGGCCTGGACACCTTAATACGTCTGCTACAGGGCAAGCGCCTGTGGCAACCCCGCGCCTGGCGATTTTTTCAATACCTCTGGGCCAAAGGCTTTTTACAAAAACAACTGGCGACACCTGAAGAGGTCACCCGGTTGCAGGCCCTTCGCAAGCAAAGCATTACCCTCTCTGCCCCCCTGCGCTCTCGCCGCGCGCCTGAGGTCTTACACCTCAGTCTCACCGACGCCTGCCAGCAAAGCTGTTCCGGCTGCTTTTTTAGTAACCCCGACCCCCAGACGCCGAATCGGTATATGTCTCCCAAAACCTTTCAGCGGGTGCTCAAAGACGCGGTAAGCCAGGAGGTCTTTCAAATGGCCCTTGGGGGTGGAGAACCCCTCATGCACCCCAAACTGCTGGACTATGTGCAGGCCATCACCCGGGCGGGTATCGTCGCCAATTTGACCAGCAATGGCGCCTTACTCACCGCAGCCAAAGCCCAGGCACTCAAAACAGCGGGCTTAGGCCAAATCCAGTTTTCGCTTAATGGTTTAAGCCCTGAGGTCCACCACCAGACCCGCCCCCACCACGATAAAGTGCTTCAGGCTATTGTTACAGCCCAGGACGTGGGTTTGCGATGGGGCTTCAATGTGCTGGTCACCCCCCAACATTTACAACACAACGCCGTGGCCCTTCAAGAACTATTTCAGTTTGCCCAGGCTCAAGGGGCCGCCATGGTAAACCTCATTCGCCCCAAAGCGGCCCAAAGTGAACCCCACTGGTTGTCTCAGCACCAACCCGACGCCACCGGCCACCGGCACTTACAACAATTGCTGAGCCACTGGCAGTCCAAAGCCAACTTTGCCCTCATGACCGATAGCTCTTATACCTTCTTGCGAGAGGGCAGCGTTGCCCAATGGTTGGCCGCCGGGGTGAGTGGCTGCAGCGCCGGACGTCGCATGTTAAGCGTACAGGTGGACGGCAGCTACAGCCCCTGTAGCCATCTGCCGGAACGCTTTCAACACCACGGTTCTTTGCAAAAGGTCTGGCAACAAGGCCCCGGCGTCGAGGCCTTTCGCCAGCTCGAAGACACTTTAGAAGGGGCCTGTGGCCAATGTGCTTATAAAAGCGTCTGCCGTGGCTGTCGAGCTGTGGTATTGTCAGAAGGAAGATCCTTTTTTGGAGCCGATCACCAATGCCCGAAACCCCTTTCTATTTCCTCTTAGCGCAATTGAATCTTTTGCTCACCAGCCATTTACGGCTGGGGTTTGTGTTTTTGTTTTTAGCCCTGGGCAGTGCGCTCTGGCAACAGTACCGCGCCAACACCTCGCTCTGGCAAGGTCTGGATCATTACTGGTTGGCCTGGAGCAGCGGGTGTGTGGCCATTGCCTGTGGTAGCACTCTGGCCCTGCACCGCATGCTGCCCAACATCAACGGTTTTTTACAAGAAAGCACCTACAACAGCCTCGGACTCTGTGCCGCCATTTTGTGTGCCTGGGCAGGGCAAATTTTTGGAGCCAAAGGGTATCGCAGTGCGCGCACGGTATCTCATACGCTGGCGTTTCTGGTGAGCAGTTATTGTCTCTATGCCTATAGCTTTTCGCGCTCAAACAAAGACCTTTTTGCCTTAATTCTGGCCCTACCGGTGGCCCTGGCCCTGAGTTATTTTCCCCTGTGTTTTTTAAAGCACCCTCCCGCTAAAAAATTCCACCATATCTTTCTCCTGGGTTTATTTCCCGTTTTCGGCGTTTATTACGGCTGGATGTATCCTTTAACGCGACATATCCCCAGCGTGGGGGAGTTTTATCCCTTTATTAACCTGTATGATTGGATCTTACCCTTATTTGTGTTATTATATTTAGGTAATGTCTATATAGATTTTTGGTTAAATGAACGTAAAAGCACGCTGGCGCTGATCTGGAACTACCCAGTGGTTGTCACGGCCATTCTCTGTCAATGGCTCAACAGCAACATTTTAGACACCCTGGCGCTATAGTGTGAACACGTAATGAGGAGCACAACATGTCAATGTCCCGTTCAGCGTCACGCCTACACAAACTTGCCACTTTAGCCCTTGCCTCAGGCACCCTCTTCCTGAGTTGTCAACAGCGCGGTCAGCAACTTGATCCCCGTATGCAAGCCAACCTGAACCGCCCCATGGTCAACGCCTTGAGTAACCAGGAGCCCGTTTTTGGCGACACTGAAACCAACCTCCAACGCATTCTCCAAAAACCTTACAACGGCACCATTCGCTTTGTGCTTATGGGTGACAACCGCAACTCCACACCCTGGAGTACCGGCGGCAACAAGATCTATACCAAAGTCATTCAGCAAGTGAACGCCCTTCAACCCGACTTTTCGGTCAACCTGGGGGACTTTACCTTTGACAGCTTGCGGCCCCACTGGGAAGATTTTGAGCGCATCACCGGCGGTGCTCAGTTCCCCTATTTAACGGTGGTCGGCAACCACGACATTCTCTTTGGACGCTCCTACTACGAGACCCGTTACACCCAGCCTAACCCCGAAACCGGTTTAGACGATTACACCTTTGACTATGGCGACTCCCGTTTTATTATGATGGACAGCGCCAATTACAACTTCACAGAGCGCCAGTTTGCCTGGATGGAAAAACTGCTACAAACCGATAAGAAGAAGTTTGTTTTCTCTCACACTCCCCCTAACGCAGGCCCCTGGAGACACAAACTGGCTCCCAGCCCCGAAGTGGGTCGCCGCTGGATGGAAATGAACGAAAAGTATAAGGTGGATCATGTGTTTTTGGGCCACGTTCACCTCTTTGACCAGCAAACCTTTAACGGCATTGACTATACTGTCAGTGGTGGCGCGGGTTCGCCTTTAGACAAAAACAAAGGCTTTGGTCAGGGCGTTTATCACGTGGTGCTGGTGGAAGTGAGCAATGGCCAGGTCAAAACCCAAATGGTCCCCATTGATACCCGCATCGAAACCCACGGTCCCACCAGCTACGACGGCCTGCGCCCCGTGGATCAAAACGGACCTCGGGTCCTCAACCAATACCCACCCGACTTTATTCCACCTGAAGAGCAATAGAAACCTTATCATGCGCATTTTAATTTCCAATGACGATGGGGCACACGCCCCCGGCATTCGTGCCCTGGCCAACGCCTTAGCAGAAGCAGATCATGAGGTCTTTGTGGGCGCTCCTGATCGGGAGCGCAGTGCCACCGGCCACTGTTTAACCCTTCATAAGCCCCTGCGGGCCGAAGAAGTTCCTGAAATGTACAGTTCAAAGGTACAGAAGGCCTGGCAAATCAATGGCACCCCTTGTGACTCCGCCAAGCTCACCATGAATATGCTGTTAGACCTCAGCACCATCGATCTGGTGGTGTCCGGCATCAATCGCGGCCCCAACCTGGGTACCGACGTGATTTACTCAGGCACGGTGTCCGCAGCAGTGGAAGGTGCGATTCGGGGATTGCCCGCTATTGCGGTCTCCATTGATAGCTTTGACGATGTGCATTACGAAACCGCCGCCCAGGTCATTGTCTCTTTGATTCAACAGGTGAACTGGCGTGAGTTCAAGACCCATACCGTGCTCAATGTCAATGTGCCCGCCGTGCCCTATAGCGAACTCAAGGGCGTGCGCGTCACCCGCCTGGGCCTGCACCGCTTTAAAGACATTTTTGAGCGTCGCCAGGACTTGCGGGGCAAAGCCTATTTTTGGCAAACCGGCGTGGTGGTGGACCACGGCGAAGAAGCAGACACCGATGTGGTGGCCGTGAGCCAGGGTTATGTGGCCGTGACACCTATTTATTACGATATGACCCGTTATGACTATCTCAACACCGTGAGTGAGTGGTCTTTGGGACTGGGCGTTCAGGCCTAAAACATTCGTAATCTTGCCCTGTTCACGGCTTTCGCATCGTGGTATAACACCTAGATATTTTTGCCGTGAGGAAACAGCATGAAAATTGGAATCCCCAGAGAAATCAAAGACAAAGAATACCGTGTAGCCATTACCCCATCAGGGGTACAAGCCCTGACCTCTCGAGGTCATGAAGTCATTATTGAAAAGAACGCCGGTGTCGACTCCACCTTTAGCAACGAAGATTACGAAGAGGTCGGCGCTAAAATTCTTGATACCGCTCAGGAAATTTTTGCTCAGGCCGATATGATCTTAAAGGTCAAAGAGCCTCAGCAGAGCGAATGCGAAATGCTCAGAGAAGGACAGGTTATTTTTACCTACCTGCACTTAGCGGCTTCTCGTGAATTGACCGAAGGCCTCATGAAGAGCAAATGTACCGCCATTGCTTACGAAACCATTCAAGGCCCCAATGGCACCCTTCCTCTGCTCACGCCCATGAGTGAAATTGCCGGACGCATGTCGGTACAAATTGGTGCCCAATACCTTGAAAAACGCAACGGCGGACGTGGTGTTCTGCTGGGTGGTGTTTCGGGTGTACCTTCTGCCAATGTGGTCATTATTGGCGGCGGCGTCACCGGCACCCAGGCCGCCAAAGTTGCCCTGGGCATGGGCGCTTTCGTCACCATTTTGGACCGCAATATTGATCGCCTGCGCTACTTAGACGATATTTTAGAAGGTCGCTTTGAGACCGTCGCTTCAGATATTGGCTCGATTTCTCGCAGTGTGGCCTACGCCGACCTGCTGATTGGCTCTGTACTCATTCCTGGTGCAAAAACCCCCACCCTGGTCACCGAAGACATGGTTAAAACCATGCGCGAAGGCAGCGTCATTGTAGATATTTCTGTGGATCAGGGCGGTTGTGTGGAAACCATTCAGCCCACCAGCCACAGTGAGCCCACCTACGTTAAACACGGCGTCATTCACTACGGCGTGACCAATATGCCCGGTGCCGTTCCCCGTACGTCCACCTATGCCTTAACCAACGCCACCCTGCCCTATGTGCTAGAGCTGGCCGAAAAAGGCTATGAACGCGCCCTACAAGAGAACCCCTTGTTGGCAGACGGCCTGAATGTAGACAAAGGTAAAATCATCTACAGCGTGGTGGCTGAAGCCTTCCCAGACCTGGTTTAGGTCGGGTGTGAATGTCGCAAAATTTTAGGATTCTGATTTTTGAAGACGATGCCGAGCATGTGCAGTACTTAAAAAAGATACTGCACACGCCCGGTTGTGAACTGGTGTTTGAAGACAACCTCTTTCAGGTAACCCAGCGCTTCAAAGCTCAGCCCTTTGATTTAAGCGTCATTAATCTCGAAACCGCCGATGAAGACGGCGAGGAATTGGCCTGGTGGCTACTGGAGCATTTTCCTCGCCGCTCCATGATTTTAACGGGGGGTGAGCTCTACCCTGAGCAAGAAGACTTGCTGGGCTACAAGGCCGTATTGGGCTTTTTTCCTGCACCACTCCATCCCGAAACCCTCAGCCAAATGCTTAAAAAAGATGGCAAAGGCCTGAAAGGTCAGGTGCAACGCATGCGTATTCCTGATCTTTTGCAGGCGCTACGCTGGAGCCAGGACGCCGTCATTTTGGTGTTTGTGGATGTCTCACTGCAACAGGAGGGCTGGCTCTATTTGAAGCAGGGTGAAATCGTCCATGCTGAGATCTATCAGCGTTCTGCGCTGGGCGGCCGCAAACACAAGGTCACCGAAGGCACCGAAGCCTTTCAAAAAATTCTCAAATTCCGCAACGGTGACTTCGTAGAGCAGATTTGGCAGGAGCCCGACACCTACAGTTTAACCATCCCCTTTGACGGACTCATGATGAACGCCGCCACCCAACAAGACGAAAACGAATCTACCCTTGAAAGCCATCATGGCCCCCGCATTCGCCGGGCGGTGTTAATCGATGAAGATGCCATCAGCCGCATGATGCTTCAACGGGGCCTGTTGGCAGAAGGCATTGACTGTGAATCGGTACGTTCCCTCAGCGAAGCGGTGGTGCAGCTCAAAAGTGCCCCCGTGGACCTGTTGATCATTGACGCGCACATTGCCCTGAACGACCTTAAAAACTTTATGGAGCGGGTCGCCCCCCAGTACCCCCACCTGCAGCTGCTCTGGCTGGGCGAACCGGACGAGGCCCATGAGAACCTGGCAACGGCGCTGTCCCACCGCATTTTACCGCGCCCCATCAATCCCAAACGTTTAAAAGAATTGCTCTTTGAAATGACCCAGGTGGGCTTTAAAGGCTATTTGAGTCGCATCAGCGTATTGGACTTTTTGCAGTTGAACCTGTCGGCCATTGACGAACAAAAGAAAATTCACATTCGTGATCTACAAACCGGCATTGATGGTCAAATCTACCTGGACCAGGGACGCTTTGTACACGCTGAATTTGATGATCTTGTGGGCGAAGAGGCTTTTTATAAAATTGCGGCCATTGAGCAGGGCGACTTCTTTGAGGACCCGGCTTTTCAGCCTCCTGATCAAAGTCTGGCAGGCATTTTACCCCACAAACTCATGATCAACGCGGGACGCTTTGCCGCCCCGGCCCAGGAAGAAAGCCAGACTGCTTCCCCGGATTCCCTTGCTGTGGATCTCGGAGAAGGGGGCCTGACCTCCCTCTTTGGGGATGATGACGATCTGAACTTTAGTTTTGGCGGCCTCGGTGAAGGCGACGATGCGCCCACGGGAATCACCTCACTCTTTGGTGACGACGAGCTCGATGACCTCCAGTTTTCACTGGGCGATTAAAGGCTGTCAAAGGCTTTAAAGAAAGCCGCAATCTCTTCAAGACTGTTATACCCATGGGGAGACACCCGTAAAAAACGCTGCTCGCGGGCCGAGATATAAATGTTCTGGGCTTTCAAGGCTTGCTGCCGCGCTTCAGCATCAACACAGGGCACCGTCACAATGCCTAAGCGCTCCTGGGGATCCACAGGCGTCACTGGCGTATAGCCTCGCTCCGCAAATCCCTGCCATAGCGCAGTGGTGAGCGCCAATACGTGTTCAGTCCAACCCTGGGCATCAAAGCTGTCTAAAAACTCACGGGCTGCCAATAAAGCCGTGAGGCCGATGCCGTTAGGGGTCGCAATTTCATAACGGGCGGCATCCTGGCGCGGAGACAAGCGGTAATCCAAAAGTTCCCAGGCGTCTTCGACACTCAGCCACCCCACGGTAGCGGGTGAGTGCAGCCGCTTTTGCAAAGACTCCGAAAGATAGACAAAAGCCTGTCCCTGTAAGCCCATCATCCACTTTTGCCCCCCGGCGGCTAAAAAGTCGATCTGGCAGGCCTTCACGTCAATCTGGGTCGCCCCCAAAGACTGAATACCGTCTACACAAAAAACAATGTCCCACTCCGCACACACCTTGCCCAAAGTGGCCAGGTCATGGCGCTGACCGGTCAAAAATTGCACATGAGAAATAGACAGCACACGGGTTTGAGGGGTTAGAGCGGCAATAATATCTTCCAGGGGCAGATAATAATCCCGGTGGTCTACAAAATCCACGTGAACGCCCCGAGACTGGAGATTTAAAAACGGGTACACATTGGAGGGGAACTCTAAGGTATTCAAGAGGATCCGATCCCCCGCTTGCCAGGGAAAGTCATGGGCCAGAATGCTCAGCCCCTGAGAGGTGTTGCTCACAAAGGCCAGCTCTGTGGGCTGGGCATTTAAATAATGGGCCAGATGCGCCCGCAAACGCGCGATCCGTTCCATCAGCGGTTCATAATTTTCAATACAATCCCGATGTCGATCTTGCGCATAAGCCTGGATGGCCACTACGGCAGGTAATGGCAGGGGGCTGATGGCTGCATGGTTTAAAAAAAGCTGATCTGCGGTGTGTGAAAAAGCCTGACGCAAACGCGGCCATTGGGTTTGAAAAGACATCTGAACTCCTTTATGCTACAGTGAAATTATGCATTATACACTCACCCAGGCGTGGGAAGCTTACGCCAACAAAGACTATATTTTAGCCAAACGTATTTTTAACGGTTTAAAAGCCATCGCGCCCAACGACGACGCCCGCCGTCACCACGAAATGGGTTACGCCTATGTCTTACTGGCCGAAGGCGACCGTCCTGGTGCCACAGCGATTTTAGAGCGCCTGTATGCCGAAACCCAGGATGACAAATTTCTGGAAGCCCTCAACGCCGAACCCGGCAGTTTATAACCCCTTTACTTCAGCGAGAGCTTCAGGCCCTGGGCCTTTAGAGCCAATAAAGCCTCTGCATTCCCGCGGGCGTCATCTAACGGGTTATGGGTATGGGGCGTTTGGCGCAGGTGCTTAAAGTTCTGAAAGCTGTCTTTGACAAAGCCTTTGTACAAACTGCCCAGGTTCTGGGAGCTGTGGCCAAAAGGGTTACGGCCCAAAAAACGGTGAAAATACCAGCACACAAACATCCAGTCAAAGCCGTTATTGTCAGAAATAAAGGTAGCCCGCCCGCGATTGTGTGTGATGATCCAGGCTTCAAAGTCCAATAACAGCTGTTGCGGCTCTGCAAAGGCTTCTGTTTCTTCACGGGTAAACCCTGAGACCGCCAGGGCTTCAGGCACAAACTGTTGCGAGATGGGGCGACAATAGCCCAGAAAGCCCTGTGTCAAATCCGCATCCACTTTAACCGCTCCCAGGGCAATCATCGAATAGTCGCCCGGAATGGGCCCATCCGCTTCAATATCCACCATAAAATAACTCATGATTTTGCCATCTTTCTGTCGCACTTATGCTTTATTATAGAAAGACATGAGACGCTTTCAAAACTTTTTATACTGGTGCATCGAAGATCCGTCACGGGATGCCTCAAAAGCATTGCTCTGTATTACCCTGCTGTGTTGTGCTTTCTTATCTTTGGTGGGATCATGGATCAATTACACGCTAAACTTTCCCCTTCTCATGCTAGTGCTCAATGTGGTGTTTTTTGGGATTTACTTTTGGATGTACCTTAAAGTCAGATTCTACCGGGCTCCCACTCAGAAATATGCCGTCTTTTTTGTCTACACGACCTTGTGTTTGTTGGCCTGTTGTTGGCCGCTCAACGCCGGCGTGGTGGGCCCTATTCCAATGTTTTTTTTAGGACTTCTCATGCTGAGTGCTTTTCTCGTTACACCTCGTACCTATTTAACGTTCACCCTTATCTTGATCACCAGCTTTTGTGGACTGACCTTTTTTGATCTTCAATCAACCCAAAGTCTGCTGCCACTCTATATCGACAACCACGCCTGGGACATGGCCAGCAGCGCTTTGGTATTGCTGATCGCTTTAAGCGTGAGTTTGTACGGTTTTCGTCAACGCTACACCCAGGAACAGCAATTGCTCCAAAGCGCCGCCGAGTATAAATCTCGGTTTTTGGCCCAGATGAGCCACGAAATGCGCACCCCCTTAAATGCCATCCTGGGATTTTCAAAATATCTTAACCTTCATCCGGAGCTGACGGAAGACAAAAAGACCCTGTACCTCAATCGGGTTTACGAAAACGGTTTATCTTTGCTGGCCTTCTTCGAAGATTTACTCGATATCTCAAAAATTGAATCTGGGCAGTTGCGTTTACACCCGCAAGACATGGATCTTCAAGAGCTGCTAAAACAGTGCTACACACGCTACGAGCAGCAGATTCATGAGAAGCCCCTGCACTATGAATCCCAGATTACCGGCTCGACACAAATTACCGGTGATCCGCACCGCCTTAAGCAGGTGATCGGCAATCTCTTGCACAATGCCATCAAGTTTACACCGCCTGAAGGTCATATCACGGTGCGTGTCTTTCAGCTCCAGCAGCAACTCTGCCTTGAGGTCAAAGACACCGGTCCCGGGATTTCAGCAGCAGACCAAATTTTGGTTTTTACCCCCTTTTACCGCTCACAGCATCAGGCGGAAGGCTCCGGCCTGGGTCTGGCCATCGTCCGAGAGCTCTGTGACCTGATGGGGTACACCCTGAGGCTCATTAGCACCGAAGGCCAGGGGTGCACCTTCCAAATCTGGATTCCTCTATAAGGCGAAAATCGCCCTGTGGTATCATCAGTAGAAACAACCTGTCACACCAAGCGAAGGATACACCCACCATGATTAGCATTAAAAGTGCCCGTGAAATTGAACTGATGCGGGCCGCCGGACGCCTGGCCTCTCAAACCCTGGACATGATTGAACAGCACATTCGCCCCGGGGTCAGCACCGAAGAACTCAACCAATTGTGTCACGACTTTATTGTGGCACACGACGCCTATCCGGCTCCCCTCAACTATAAAGGTTTTCCAAAGAGCGTTTGTACCTCGGTCAACGACGTCATCTGCCACGGCATTCCCAGCAAAAAAGAGATCTTAAAAGACGGCGATATTATCAATATTGACGTGACCGCCCTCAAAGAAGGCTACCACGGCGACACCAACCGCACTTTCTTTGTGGGCGAGCCCGCCCCTGAAGTACGGGCCCTGGTGGAGTTTACCCGCGAAATCACCCTCAAGGCCATTGGCATTGTCAAGCCTGGCATACGGGTGGGAGACATTGGTCATTTGATTCAAACCGAAGCCGAAGCGCGGGGTTACGGCGTGGTGCGTGAATTCACCGGCCACGGCCTGGGACGTGAGTTTCATGAGCCCCCCTCTATTTTTCACTATGGCACCCCCGGCACCGGTGTCAAAATTCGCAAGGGCATGACCTTTACCATTGAGCCCATGATCAACCTGGGCACGCACGCCCTGCATATTTTAGACGACGGCTGGACCGCTTTAACCGACGATGGCAAATGGTCAGCCCAGTTTGAACACTCCATTGTCGTCACCGCAAACGGCGCTGAAATTCTCACGGTTTCTTAGCTTGCCATGTCAGGCCAACTGTATCTCTGTGCCACCCCCATCGGCAATTTAAAAGATATTACTCTCCGCTGCCTTGAAACCCTCAAGGCGGTGGATCTGATTTTGGCCGAAGACACCCGCCAAACCCGTAAACTGCTCAATCATTATGAAATCAGCACCCCGCTAAAATCCTTTCATGCCCACAACGAGTACCACCAAACCGAGGCCTTGATTCAGCAACTCCAACAGGGACAAAACATTGCGTTGGTTTCTGATGCCGGTTTACCCCTGATTTCGGATCCCGGTGCCCACCTGGTGCAGGCCCTGCGCGAACAAAACATTCCACTGACCTGCATACCCGGTGCCAGTGCGCCACCCACCGCACTGCTGCTCTCAGGCTTACCGCCTCTGCCCTATACCTTTTTAGGGTTTTTACCCCGTCAACGGGGACAACGGCAAACCCAATTACAGGCTTACCGCCACGATGCGGCAACGCTGGTGTGTTTTGAGTCTCCCCACCGTCTACAGCAAAGTTTAGAAGATCTGTGCGAAGTGCTTGGCGACCGCCCTGCTGCGGTGTGTCGTGAGTTGACCAAACGCTATGAAGACGTGCAGCGCGGGCCATTATCTCAGTTAATTCAGCACTTTAAGGCCGAACCTGCCCGGGGAGAAATCACCCTGGTCATTGCCGGGGCCCAGGCGTCAGAACAGGTGCTTTTGCAAGGCAATCATGCGGTCCTGAGCCGTTACGACGCTTTACGCACCCAGGGCTGGCAGAAAAAAGCCATCTTGCAGCAGTTGCGCGAGGAAAGTGGGCTATCGCGCAATGAGCTATATACCCTCCTTCACGATGTTTAAACGACTGCGGTGGGTTCCCACCCTACTCATCTTGCTTAGCCATTGTGCGCCCCAGGAACCTGCAGCAGAGGCCAATCAAGCTCCTGAAAAGTCCGCCGAAACCACGGTCTACGTGTTGGGCGATCTGCATGGTGATCTGGCAGCCGCCAAAAAAGCAATGGCCCTGACGGGAGCCACAAATACCGCAGGCGAATGGATAGGCCAGGGGCTGACCGTGGTACAAACCGGCGATCTCATTGATCGGGGCCCCGAAGACCGGGCGGTTCTGGACTGGTTTGAGCGCCTGGCCGCTGAAGCGCCTCAGCACCAGAGTGTGTTACACCTGCTCAACGGGAACCACGAAATCATGAATGCCGAAGGCGACTTCCGCTATATTCACCCCGAGAGCATGACCGCCTTTGCGGATCTGGCGGACGCCACCCGCAGTCAACAGTTGGGTATTGCGGATGCACCCGCCGCCGTTCAGGGTCGTGCCAATGCCTTCGCGCCCGGCGGGGTTTACGCGCAGCAACTGGCCAAACGTCCCGCCGTGCTGATTCTGGGAGACACTTTGTTTGTACACGGGGGCATTTTGCCTGACCACGTCAGCTACGGAATTGCGCAAATCAATCAAGATTATGCCGAACATCTCCGTGAGGGCAAGGCCCTGCCCGAGATTTTGCAGCCCAGTGACACCAGCCCCCTCTGGACACGGGTTTATTCCCAAATCGACCAGGTGGTAGATTGCAATACCCTGCAAGCAGTCCTCACCCGCTTAAAGCTCCAGCGCATGGTGGTGGCCCATACAGTACAGCCTCATATCAACAGTGCCTGTAATGACCAGGTGTGGCGTATTGATACAGGCATGTCACGGGCTTATCAGGGCAAGGTTGAGGTTTTAAAATTACAGGGCAGCACCGCGCAGGTGCTTACACCAGATTCTCCATAATATACTGCTTACGCACGGGCGAGTTTTTGCCCATATAGAAGCTGAGCAACTTTGGAATTTCATGGCGCTCTTGAATATTCACGGGCAAAAGACGCATATCTTTGCCGATAAATTGCCCAAACTCCTGGGGCGAAATTTCACCCAGCCCTTTAAAACGGGTAATTTCAATATCCCGTTTGATTTTGGCGATGGCATCTTCTTTTTCTTGCTCTGAGTAACAGTAAATGGTCTGTTTTTTATTGCGCACCCGAAACAGAGGCGTCTCTAAAATATACACATGGCCTCGCAACACCAAAGGCTCAAAAAACTGTAGAAAAAAGGTCAGCAGCAAATTGCGAATGTGTAAACCATCCACGTCGGCATCGGTGGCCAGAACCACTTTGTTGTAACGCAAGTCATCGACGCTGTCTTCAATGCCCAGAGCCTGCACAATATTATAAAGTTCGTCGTTTTGGTAGACCACCTGCTTTTTACTGCCAAAGCAATTGAGGGGTTTTCCTTTAAGGGGAAACACCGCCTGCGTCATCACATCCCGTGCCATCACAATCGAGCCACTGGCTGAGTTTCCTTCGGTAATAAAAATCATGGAGTCGCTATCATGAGATTTTTTATCGTTCAGGTGAAACTTACAGTCTTTGAGCTTGGGAATTTTAATGGAGACCTTTTTGGCTTTTTCACGGGCCAATTTTTTTACCGACTGTAATTCTTTGCGAATGCGCTCGTTGAGGTTAATTTTGTGCAGAATGATTTCAGCCACTTCGCTATTTTTATGTAAATAGTCTTCAATAAAGGTTTTGATCTCTTGCACCACCCAGCTGCGAATATCGCTATTGCCCAGCTTGTTTTTGGTTTGCGACTCAAAGACAGGCTCTTTGATTTTTACGGCCACCGCGCCCACCAGTCCGTCTCGCACGTCTGCAGCCTGATAGGATTTTTTGGCATAGTCATTGATGCCTTTGAGCACCCCTTCTTTGAAGGCTGACTCGTGGGTGCCGCCATCAGAGGTGTATTGTCCATTCACAAAAGAAAGATAGTTTTCGCCATAGGCCTGGGTATGGGTAAAGGCAAACTCAATGCGCTCGCCTTTATAGTAAATCGGCTCATACAAGCGTTCGTCATCCACTTCATGATCCAGCAGATCGTACAGCCCTTTGTCAGAGTGAAAGGTTTCACCGTTAAAGTCCAGGGTCAATCCTGAGTTGAGATAGGCATAATAGGCCAAGCGCTTGCGTAAAAATTCTTCATTGTACTTGTACTCACCAAAGGCATCGGCATCGGCGGTAAACACCACCAGCGTGCCGTTGGGCTCCTGGGTTTTACCCGAGCTTTCGGCCACCAGTATGCCCTTTTCAAAACGGGCTTCTGCAAATTCACCATCGCGATGGGAGCGCACATAAAAATGCGAAGAGAGCGCGTTGACCGCCTTGGTACCCACACCGTTTAAGCCCACAGAAAATTGAAACACGTCACTGTTGTATTTGGCCCCGGTGTTAATAATCGAGACACACTCCACGATCTTACCCAGGGGAATCCCTCGGCCATAGTCTCGAACCTGAACTTCGTCCTGCTGAAGTTGAATGTCAATGCGCTTACCGTTGCCCATAATAAATTCATCAATGGCATTATCAATGACTTCTTTGACCAACACGTAAATGCCGTCGTCGCGGTGAGAACCATTGCCGAGACGCCCAATGTACATGCCGGGTCGTAGGCGAATGTGCTCTAGCGAGCTGAGGGTTTTAATGGCATTTTCGTCGTAGGCCACCGCGGGCGTGGCAGCGGTTTTGGAAGAGGAAGCGTTTGACATGATTACATCCTGAATGTTTGTGTATGCTCTGGGTATTATACCCTTATTTTAACGAAGTCCCCGTAACTTTTGCCAGAGGCTTGGTTGTTTTTCCCAGTAAAGCAGTTGGTTATTGGCGGGCATATTGATGTCTTCTTGAAGTGCAAAACCATTTTGATGCGCCAATTTAAAAATAGCCTCACTGTCCCGTAACCCGCCACCAGGATAGGTTTCTTGCACCCAGGCATCAAATTTTTGATTGCTTTCGGTGGTGTATGCGCCCCCATATTTAAACGGCCCATAGACCGCCAGCTTACCCCCCGAAGGCAAGAGTTTGCCTGCTCCTTTAAAAAAAGCTTCCACTGCTGGCCAGGGCATAATATGTAAGGTGTTGGCCGAGAAAATCGCATCATAATCGCCGGTGGGCCAGTCCCGGGTGACATCGAGCTCCAGGGGCGGTGAAATATTGGTTTCTTTACAGCCTTTGATCCAGCCTTTAATGCCCTCATGGTGTTCCAGCAAATCACTGGGTTGCCACACCGCCTCGGGCAATCGCAGGGCAAAAAAAGCGGCGTGTTGACCGGTACCACTGCCAATTTCTAAAATGTGTCGACGATCCGCAAAAATTTTGACCAGCACCTGAGAGATAGGTGTTCTGTTGCGCTCACAGGCTTCAGAGAATGGTTTTGACATCAGATAAACATCCCTTTCAGGTTATCGCTACCCAGTAAGTTCGATTAAAATATGAAGAAGCATACCAAAAGAGGCTGCACATGGAACGCGAATTACTCAGCACCCACGACAAAGCACTACGCATTAATTTAGAGGCCACCCGCTACGGAACCTTTGCAGAAATTGGTGCAGGCCAGGAAGTGGTGCGCTGGTTTTTTAACGTGGGCGGCGCTTCGGGCACCATTGCCAAGAGCATGTCTGCCTATGACATGCAGGTGAGCGACGCCATATATGGCAAATGTCCCCGTTACGTGTGCCGAGAACGTCTTGAGCGCATGCTGGACTATGAACATGAGCTCAACCTCAAACGCCTGCACCAGGATCGTGGAGAACACACCGCCTTCTTTTCTTTTGCCAATACAGTGGCCACGAGCGGCTATAAAAGCACCCAGGAAGGGCACGGTTGGATGGGCGTACGCTATCAGGTGCGCCCCGGCGAAGAAGACAGTCAAATCTTAATTCACGTGCGTATGACCGACCGCAGCAGCCCGCGCCAGCAAGAAGCCCTGGGAATTGTAGGCGTCAACCTTTTGTACGGCGCTTTCTTTTTGCACCAGGATCCCAAGGCTTTGATCGAGTCTCTCTGCGACAACCTGACCGCCCGTCGCATTCAGGTGGACATGATTGAGTTTTCAGGTGCTGAGTTTAGACAGGTCGACAACCGTTTAATGAGTCTTAAACTGGTGCAAGCGGGACTTTCGGATGCGGCCATGTTTTCAGCCACCGGTCAGGTGTTGCAGCCCTCTGAAGCCATTTATAAACGTCCCTTGCTTATTGAGCGGGGCACTTTTTTGCCCGTGCGCAAAGTACACCTCGATCTCATGAACACCGCCTGGGCAGAGTTTGAAAAAGAAGTGGTAGACAGTCCCCGGCCCGCTTTACGCTTAATGGAAGTGACCATGCGACAGTTGGAAGCCTCGGGTGGCTTAGAGCCCCAGGCCTTTTTAAACCGCGCCGACGCGCTAATGGCTTGTGGCTACGATGTGCTGATTTCAAATTATTTTGAGTATTACCGTTTAGCGGCCTATTTAACCCGCCTGAGTGGCCAAAAACTGGGCCTGGCCATGGGTATTAAAAGCCTTCAGTCTCTTTTTAATGAGCAGTTTTACACCCACCTGGAAGGCGGCATTTTAGAGTCGTTGGGCCGCTTGTTCAAAAAAGACCTGAAGCTCTATATTTATCCCACCAAAGACCCGGTGAGCGGCGAGATCGAAAGCCTGGACAATGTCAACATTCCGCGATCCCAGCGCAAGTTATTTGAGTACCTGGTAGAAAAAGGCGATATTTTGCCCTTACGACATTACAATCCCGAGTGCTTAGAAGAGTATAGTAAAGATCTTTTGGCAGATATTCGCCAGAACAACCCCCGCTGGGAAAATGCGGTTCCCGAACCTGTGATTCAACTGATTCGGGAAAAGCATTTGTTTGGTTATCAGGGGCATTAACCCCCCACCGTTACTGGATCGTTACTGGTGCACCCGCACGCGCTCAGGCGCAGGCTTATAAAGACTGGGCTGTCGTTTTGAACGAGCGTCTACCTCGTACCAATTCAGCAAGCGCTTGAAGTTCATAAAGAACTCACCGCTATACAAATAGGTCAGGGCCGAAGTTAGCGCCATTACAAAGAGGGGCAAAATAGACATCAACGCTTCACCGTGGGTTAGGTGGGTTAAAAAAGCCCCAAACATTTCCAGGGTGAGGATAAAAGCGCCAAAGACCGTCAGGTGTGGGATAAAAAGCAGCACACCCGCAAAGAGCTCAATGCCACCAATCACATACGCAAAACTCGCCGGGTATCCCCAGGCTTCAAAGGTCTCTAATAAAATGGCAGAGCCCATAAACTTGGTAAGACCAGAAACCACAAACATGGCCCCCAGGGCCCAGACCAGGCCTTGACGCAAACCGATCGGAGAGTCAGATTGTTCAGATAATTTCATGCTGTTTTCTCCTTCGTGTGATGAAATAAAGTGTTATCTAATAACTTCATCATGAAGGCTAAGGGCTTAAAAGCGCATAAAAACAAGGGTTTTTTTTCTATAAAAATTACAGCAACAGTTTAGACGCGCCGAGGTTTATACCCACTCTGTTCAAGCACATCCATGATTTCCTGGGCATGTTCTGCATCGCGAATTTCCAGTTCAAACTCCACCTCCGTTTGACTCAGGGGAATATTGGAGCGGAAGCGCGCATGTTCCACATGCATCACGTTGGCCTTGGTTTTGGCCAGCAGATTAAGTACTTTTTTCAAAGAGCCCGGGGCGTCGCTAATCAGGGTTTTCAAGGTCAAAAAGCGGCCGATATTATGCATCCCTTTGTTAATAATAGAGTCCAAAAGCTTAACATCAATGTTTCCACCGCTGATCACAATGGCTGTAGGTCCCTGGGCCTTGATTTTACCTTCTAAGAGCGCGGCCAGGCCCACCACGCCTGCGCCCTCACCAATGATGCGTTTGTATTGAATGGCAAAGAAGAGCGCGTGACTGATAGCCTCTTCAGACACCGTTACCATGTCATCCAGGTAGTGGTGTAGCACTTCAAAGTTGCGTTGTGCAGGCTCTTTGATGGCGATGCCATCAGCAATGGTGGGGCGGTAGGTAGGCTTGACCAGCTTCCCCTGATGGTAAGACTTAAACATCGAGGGCACCGCTTCGGCCTGTACACCAATAATTTTTACACTGGGCTTTAAGGATTTAAGGGCAATGGCCATGCCTGAGCTCAGCCCGCCTCCCCCCACGGGAATCACCACAGTGTCTACCTCTGGCAATTGCTCTAAAAGTTCCAGACCGCACGTTCCCTGCCCCGTGATAATATCGTCATCATCAAAAGGGCTGATAAAATCCACAGGGTTTTGCTTGAGCCACTCAAAGGCGTACTGGCTGGCCTCTTGAAAGTTCTGTCCGACGGTGCGGACCTCAGCGCCATAAGAGCGGGTGGCGTGAATCTTGGCCAAGGGGGCATTTTCTGGCATAAACACCGTCGATTCAATACCGTTTAAATGACTTGCCAGGGCAATACCCTGGGCATGATTACCCGCTGAAATAGCCATGACAGCGCGGGTTTTACCCGCTTTGGCCAGTTTATCGAGCTTATAGCTGGCGCCTCGAATTTTAAAAGAACCGGTACGCTGAAGGTTTTCAAGCTTAAAATATACCGGGTACCCCGCAAGATTGCTACAGTGGGCAGAATCTACCAGGGGGGTTTTTTTCGCGGTGGCGTAGACCACGTCGCGCGCATCTTGAATGGCTTGTAAAGTAACCTGACAAATCATGGCATACTCTTTCTGAGAAGGACGTTATGCTCAGTGTAACGCAAAGCGAGGGCACTGTTGGCAGTATCAGCGTACTAAACCGGCACAAAGACACCCTTCAAAGCGCCCCCTGCGTAGTGAGGCGCAAACATTTGAGGGCGGTAATGATCACTGTATTCCCCACCTTTGCCATCCAGCACCGCAATATGTCCATGATCCCAGCCGCCGCCTCTGCCCCGATTGCCCGAACGAGCGGGGGCCCGATCCCACACCACCACAGTACCCGCTGGCATGTTTTTGAGATCCTGCACCGAGACATTTTTAACTTCTTTAAACCGTGAACTCCGGCGAAGTTGGCTGTCTGCCATGTAAGCAGATTCACCATAAAGCTCCACCCCAAAGGCGCGGCTTACCGAGCGCGCAACCCCCGTATAACACCAACCCACGGTGCCCATTTCCCGTACCACCTGTTTCGATTTTTGTACCAAAAGACGCCCGGCAGCGGTTGCCGAGACGTTTTTGTCAGCGGCAGCTTTTAAGGCCGTCAGGGTGGTTTTACCCAGGTGTCCGTTAATGGTAATGCCATGATCCTTTTGAAAATGCTTTAACTTGCCCTCGGTGAGCTCACCAAAGTCCCCATCTGCTTCTAAGGGATAGCCTGCGGCACTGAGCAAGCGCTGGAGGGTTTTAACCGCTTCACCTTGCTGGCCCGCTTGCAATAGCGCTTTGCCCTGCTCTACTTTTGCCAGGTCAGGGGCGGCCACGGGAGCCGTTGGAGGGGAAGGACGCTCTGGCACCTCCTCCACAAAATTGAGGGCCGGCAGGGGATGTCCCTGAGCCAGCAAATGCAGGGAGACTTTTTGAAAAGCGTCTTTTTGTACCGGTGAAGGGAGAGACACTGGAGCGCTCAGCGGCGTAAAGAGTTGTCGCGGCGTTTGCAGGGGCAACGGGCTAAATCCCACCGCATTTTGATGAGTAAAAGATGACGTTCGCTGGCTTTGCATAAAATCCCCTTGTTTTAAAAGCTTTTTCACTGTTTTTTGTAACACCTAAGGGACTTATGGGGATGATCCAAAAAAAGCGCGCGGTTTTAATTGGCATTTAACAAACAAATCCACTTTTCTTAACCTTTGCGCGAAAAAGGTTAACCTTTATTTTTTCTGCACCAGCTTCAGTTTTCGAAGGGTTTCAACGATAATAGAAACACACCACCATATGTATGGATTATTTAAGGAGCTTAAGTTTAACGGGTATGCCTTCAATTCCCAATCAACCCCAATTTCCGCTTTCTGGGAATACACCATCGCCCCAGCCTCCGTTAACTCCCACTGAGGTCTTGCCGCTTTCCTTTGACTTAGAAACCCTGCTCCTTAATGCCGAGCCTTTGCCCTCCCCTTTGCAAGATCCCTTTCGCATCGACATGGATCCCCTAAGTCAGGGCAATGCCGCACCTGTTTATCGTTTTGAGAGCGATGATCCGCCTGCCCCGGCGATCCCAGTAGACGCTCCCAAAAACTTTCAACCGGCCAAACAGTCTGTAGAAACCGCACTGGGCACCACAGAATTTAAAATAGATACCAAAGCAGACAACTTCGAAGTCAACAAACCCGTGGCCTTGCAAACCGAGCACCGTCTAAACAAGCCTGTGCTCGATCTCAAAAGTAGCTTTTTAAACAGCACCACCGCTATCGAAAGCCAGTTTAAGGCACGGGTAGAAGGTCACGAAGAACAACCCGGGGTCTTCAATGCCGAAAAGCCGGCGGATCTTCAGGGCCAATTGGGGATCAAGCAAAAATTCAGTGGAGAAATTGCCGGTTTTAAATATGAAGCCGATGCCTTTGCACAACAGGGTCTGAGCAGCCACGATCTCGAAAGCGGGGAGCGGCCTGACCTTAAAATGGGCGCTTCCAGCAGTTTAGGCTATCGTCTTGGCGCGACCACCAATATGCAGCTCAAAGCCAGTACCAACGGCGAAGGCAAACACACAACCCAGGCCACCCTGGATTATAAACAAGGGGTCATCAAAAGCTCCGTGTTTGCGGGTCAAGAGTTTGGCCCGGATACCCTGCAAAAAGCCGGGGCCCGTATTGACATTGGCAATGACACCATTCAAAGCTACATGAGTGGCGAAATTCAAAGCACGGGCAAAGAAACCTTAAAAGCCGGTATGAACGTCAAATTTAAATATTTAAAACTCGGTACAGAAGCGGGTTTGAGTGCCACTGACAAGGGTAAAGAAGAACCTTTACTCAGACAAACGGTGGGGTTTGAGCGCGGTGGATTTTCGCTGAATGCCAGTGTAGACCCCCTGAGCTTTTCCAGCGGTTCAGAAGCCCCTAAATTTCAAGTGGGTTTTGGATTCAAGACCACCTTCTAGGGTATGCCCCTATAGCCTTTCACAACAATTTACGTTAAGATAGAGTGCACCACTACCGCCCATAAGGATGCTCTAATCATGCTCAGAACCTTGCTCTTGCTTCTTTGCTTAATTTCCCTCACTGCCTGCAGTGGGTTTAAGCCCTCAGGAGACTATAGCGATCTGCGAGGACGGGTCTTTTCACTGTACTTTAACAGTCCCTTAGAAAACGCCACCGTCTCAGTACCTGGGCATGGCAAGCAAGTGGTGACGGATTCCGACGGTTACTTTGAAATCCGCGGTTTGCCCACGGAATGGGTGGACGTTACCGTCAGCCACGTCAGCCACCAGGACGTCACCCGCCCCGTACAGATTCAACCCATGGGGGCAAAATACATTGAGCTTTACACCGACAAAGGCACGCAAATGCGGGGCCCTAAAATTGTCTTTGAGCGCAATTTTGACATTTGGACCACGGATTTATATGGCCAAAACCAGCAAGGTCTCACTCTGAATCAGGCACGCAATATGTACCGCACGTACCCGGTGTGGAACACGGGCAAGCAAAAAATTGCGTATATTGGCTACCGCAACTCCTCGCAAACCACCCTGGACGCTGATGGCGTCTGGATGATGAATGCCGATGGCACCATGGCGCGCCGCATGACGGGCGTTCGCGATATCGGACGTTTGTACCACCTGGACTGGAACCCCGATAACAAAAACTTTGTGTTTATGCTGCAAGATCGCATTTTCTTGTACGATCTCGAAAAGGGCGAACAAATGAGCGTCAGTGGAAACTTAACCTCAGCCGGGGTTTTAGACACCTATGATGTGGGCCCTGTGTGGGTACCTAACACCGATACCCTCTTAACCACCGCATACACTATCAATCTACAGACCAACTATTCCTTTGAGCCGAATTTTCGTCAAATTTATACCCTCAATAAACGGGGTGGAAAACGAACGCAGTTAACCACTGAAGGCGATAACTACGCGCCTGCCGTTTCTCACAGCGGTGATCAGGTAGCCTATATCTCCTCTTCTAGTGGTGAGCCCGAACTGTGGACCATGCGTTTAGACGGTAGCAATCGCAAGCAAGTCACCTTTATGAAGGCCACCCAGGTGGGTCAACCCCGCTGGAGTGCCGATGATAACTATCTCCTCTTTACCAGTGACTATATGCAGCAATACCAAAGTCGTATTCCCCGTGAACTCTGGGCTGTGGACTTATTAACCGGAAAAGTTCATATGGTCACCAACGATGCGGTGCACGCAGACGGTTAAATAGGCTATGATAAAAGACACATCAACTGTCTTCTAAGGTCATAACTTATGCATTCCAACCCGTACGAAAACGAAAATCATTTTGACGTCATTGTCGTGGGCGCCGGCCATGCCGGCTGCGAAGCGGCGCTGGCCGCTGCCCGTATGGGTCAGCGGACCCTCTTGCTCACCATCAACTTAGACACCGTGGCCTGGATGCCCTGTAATCCAGCCATTGGCGGACTCGCCAAGGGTACGCTGGTGCGTGAAATTGACGCCCTGGGTGGTGAAATGGCCAAAGTCACCGACCGCAGCTATTTACAAATTCGCACCCTGAATCAATCCAAGGGCCCTGCGGTGCAGGCCTTGCGCGCCCAGAGTGACAAAAAACAGTACAGTCACATCATGCGGCAAATTTTAGAAAACACCCCCAACCTGAAGCTCAAACAGGCCATGGTGGAGCAAATTCTACTGGACGGCACCCAAATCACCGGTGTGGTGACCAATTTTGGCGTCACCTACCATGCCCAGTCTCTGGTACTCACCACCGGCACCTTTTTACAGGGCAAAATTTTTGTGGGCCAGACGGCCTTTTCCGCAGGCCGCTCCGGCGAATTTTCTGCAGAGAGCCTGTCTATGAACCTGCGGGAGTTGGGTATTCGCACCCACCGCTTAAAAACTGGCACCTCACCCCGGATTGATCGCCGCAGCATTAACTTCTCTATTTTAGAAGAACAGCCCGGCGAAGAGCCCGTGCGCTTTTTCTCTTTTGAGCCCCCTGAAAAGGCACTCCCGCAATACCACTGTTGGATTACCCGCACAAACCCTGAAACCCATAAGGTCATTAGCGACAATATTACGCTGTCACCCATGTACGGCGGCCTCATCGACGGTATTGGCCCCCGCTACTGCCCTTCCATTGAAGACAAGGTGGTGCGCTTTGCCGATCGCGAAAATCACCCTGTGTTTTTAGAGCCCGAAGGGGCAGATAGCAACGAGATTTACGTACAGGGCATGTCCACCTGTTTACCCGAGTCCGTTCAACTGCAAATGCTACGCACCATCGAAGGCCTTGAAAATGTGGAAATCATTCGTCCGGCTTACGCCGTGGAATATGACGCGATTCCCGCCACCCAATTACACCCCTGGCTCGAAACCAAAGCCCTACGGGGGTTGTTTACCGCCGGTCAAATCAACGGTACCAGCGGCTATGAAGAGGCAGCGGCTCAGGGACTGGTGGCCGGTATCAATGCCGCCTTACGGGCACAGCACAAAGATCCCTATGTTTTCTCACGCTCTGAGTCGTACATTGGCACCCTGGTGGACGATCTGGTCACCAAGGAAATTGATGACCCTTACCGCATGCTCACTTCACGCTCTGAGTATCGTCTGGTGCTCCGCCACGATAACGCCGATCTGCGCTTAACGGAAATTGGTTACGAACTCGGCGTGGTGACCCAGGCGCGCTATGACGCCCTCTGTGAAAAGAAAGCCATGATTGCCCAGGAACTGAAGCGTCTGGCGGAGGTGCGGGTCAAAAGCGATGAGCTCAATGCGCGCCTTATGCCCTTAACCGGCGAAAGCATTAACGTGGGCAGTTTGACCCTGCTCGAACTCTTGCGCCGCTCTGAAGTGACCTACGCCCATATTGAGCAATTGTATCCGGCTTCCGAAACACCCCTGCGGGAAGACATTGCCGAGCAGGTCCAAATTCAGGTGAAGTATGAGGGATATATTAAGCGTCAGCAGGTACAGTTAGAACGCACCCGTCGCATGGAGAAAATGTCGATCCCTGAGCATCTGGACTACTTTGACATTAAAACCCTGTCCCGTGAAGCCCAGGATAAGCTGAGCCAGGTACGCCCCGCCTCACTGGGTCAGGCCGCTCGCGTTGGCGGCGTCACGCCCGCAGACGTTTCTGTGCTGTTGGTGTATTTAGAAGCCCAAAGACGTCAGCCTCAATTGGCGTAATCACAGCGGTAGAGCTTTGCCTGCATACTTAAACCGGGGTCGGCACAACCTGGCCATTGGTGAGATAACATCTCCCCAGGGATGACCGTGTTGGCCCCTTGTTTACGGGCCTTTTGCAACACGTTATAGCGCAAAATTGAAGCCTGGCCCGCCTGGTTAAGCCCTGCAGCCATGCAGTTATTGCCTTCTAACACTTCGATTTCCTCAAGCAAAACACAGCGGGCTCCCTCTGGCAACTGATGCATAAAACGAGGGTTCACCCCTGAGATATCGGGGTCGGGGGCACGGTAAGTACAGGCACTGGTCAGCACCCACCCCAGCAGCAAAATGCTGCGATAGTTCACGTGTCTTCTCCCGCTTGCCACTGGTCTTTTACCTGTTGTACCGCCTCACGCATATCTTGAATATTTTCTTCATCGCGCTCAATAAAAGTCAGCCCCTCAGCAACCCAGGTGGCCAGTTCAGGTTGCACCAGCCGATAAAAAACCCGGCGCCCTTCGCGGCGCTCCACCACCAGACGGTGAGAGCGCATCAATGCCAAATGTTGAGACACCCGTGCATGACTAATTTCAAGGGTTTTTTCTAAAAAATTCACATCCCGCTCTTCATGACGTAAGGCCTCCACAATGCGAATGCGGTGTGGGTGCGACAAAACGCCTAAAAATTTGGATAACTCTTTGGTAACCAGCAAGCGTACAGGCATGAAGTTCTCACTTTGTTCAATATGGGGTGAAATATATACATATATTAATGTGTTTTAAGGCGCTTGTAAACCGTGATAGAATCAGGACATGGAAATTCAAGGTGCCCAGCAGGGCTTACAACAGACCTTACAGCAGCTACATCTCAGTGTACAACGGCAACAATCTCCACAGGGAGATTGGGTGCGTGAAACCGTTGAACAACGACAGCTCCTCCGCCAGGGTGAGGCCCAGGTCACAGCCATCCAGGCCCAGGATGAGATGTTAGGGCAGCTCTTTGACGCCCTTGCCTGAGCCGTTTCTGGTCCCTAGTTTTCGTGGGGTGACTCCCATTCCAGCGGCAAGAGCGCGGTGTGCAGCTGTGCCGAAATGGCCTGTTTATACGCTTTATGGCGTTGTTCAAAATCCACCTCAGGCTGCCACAGCTGCTGAAGCTGTTCGACGCTAAACAGCACGTGCTGCTCAGAAAAAGCCGTTCCTCCGCTTAAGGTGCGAGTCAGGGGGTGCTTCGCAGACAAAATCAGGGTATTTACATCCTGTTGCTGCATCGTCACCCAGGCCGCATTGATCATTTCTGCATTCAAATAATAGCTGCCCAAATTGCCAATCACGGCCATGCGAAATTCGGGCACATGGGTACGCACATAATCCAGCAAAAAATTGACCAAAACCGGATTGTCTGGAAGGTTTTCGGCAAAGCCAAACAAACTCAGCGAAAAAACCACAGGCACCTGCCAACCAGGAGGATAGCCTAAGCTGTCTCGCTCAAACTTGGTATAGGCCTTACCCGACAAACCCTCAAGGGTTACGGCACCCTCAGCGGCCTGGGGCACCTGCTCTGCAGAGTTGCCCATGGTGAATTGTGGCGGCCCCACCTGCGACCAAAAGCCCTGGTACAGGGCCTGAATGGTGGATTCAGATAAAGCTTCATCCCCCAGGTCCAGGGCCAAGCCCCAACTGCTACGCAAGGCCATGAGCAGCCTCCAATGCCAGGCGTAATTTACCCTGATGTTGCTGTAACTGAGCCCGTGCCTGGGACACATGGGAGGCATCCAAAGGCTGATCGACCCAACGCTTTTGAAGATAAAGAGCGGTTTTCACCTCACCGCCACAGAGCTGCAGAAGTTCTTGCGCCCGCAAAGCGTCCACTTCGGCCAGCTGCATCACCATCCGCAAAGCCCGTTTTTGCAGTTTATCGTTGCTGACCTTCAAATCCACCATATACTGGTCATACACTTTGCCCATCTGCACCATACTCAGGGTGGTTAACATATTCAGCACCATTTTGGTGGCGGTGCCCGCCTTTAAACGGGTACTGCCCGTCAACACCTCTGGCCCCACGGCCAGCACCATATAGTGGTCAATGGCGGGATCATTTTGAGGCACTGGGTTGCAGGTTAACAGGGCCGTGGCACAGCCACGGGCTTTGGCAAAGCGCAAGCCGCTGCGCACGTAAGGGGTGGTACCGCTGGCCGCAATGCCCACCACCACGTCTGCAGGTGTAATATGGGCCAGGTCCACCTCGGCCTGGGCAGCGACATCTTCAGCCCCTTCTGCAGCCTGGTGCAACGCCGGTAGGCCTCCGGCAATAATGCCCTGTACCAGCTCTGGCGGGGTCCCAAAGGTCGGAGGACACTCAGAAGCATCTAAAACCCCCAAACGCCCGCTGGTGCCCGCGCCGATATACAGCAAGCGTCCACCCTGTTGAAAGGCCTGCACAATGGATTGAATCGTGTCAGCAATGGCAGCCTCCGCCTGCCCCACCGCCTCCACCACCTTCAGGTCCTCTTGATTCATCAAGCGGACGGCTGCCTGTAAAGACAAATCGTCCAGCCCCACGCTGCGGGGGTTTGTTTGTTCGGTTAAGGGGAGTGGCTCTTGCATAAATTACCTCGAAGATCTTCGTTTTAAGCCCTTTTCTCTTGTATCATATAAGTAAAACAACTTGAACACAGCAAAGTTACAGCAAACACAGGTAACTTTGTGGGCATGGGTTCTTCAGAATTCTAACGCAAATCCTGAAGACCGATGCATATCAGAAGAGGTGAAACCTTTGAAGAAAAATAACAATAAAAACAGTGGCATTTGGATTGTAGCCGGTCTAATTGCGGTGACCCTGGCCGTTTCTGTCATGCAACGGCAGACGCCCCAGGAGTCTCCCAGTTATAGCAGCTTCTTAAGTTTGGTCAACTCTGGCGAAATCGCCAGTGTTACCCTGGAAGACGGCCAGTTGGAAGCCACCAAGCGTACCAACAACACCAAAATCCGCGTGGATATTCCCCGCAATGACGATGAGCTCATTCCTCTTTTAAAAGAGAAGAACGTCAATATTGAAGTGGAGCGCCCCCAGGAGCCCAGCTGGTGGATGTCCATGCTCACACCCCTGCTGTTTCCCATTCTTCTGCTGATTATTCTGTATATTTTTGTGGTGCGTCAGGCCCAAAGCGGCAGCAGCCAGGCCATGGCTTTTGGCAAAAGCAAAGCCAAAATGCTCGTCGAAAACAAACCCAAAGTCACCTTTGATGATGTGGCCGGTGCCGACGAAGCCAAAGAAGAACTCGAAGAAATCGTCGACTTCTTAAAATCCCCTGACAAATACCAGGCCCTGGGTGCAAAAATTCCCAAAGGTGTTTTATTGGTAGGTCCTCCGGGAACCGGTAAAACCCTGTTGGCCAAAGCCGTGGCCGGTGAAGCTTCAGTGCCCTTTTTCAGTATCAGTGGTTCTGAATTTGTGGAAATGTTTGTGGGTGTCGGTGCTTCTCGGGTTCGCGATCTCTTTGATCAGGCCAAAAAGCACGCCCCCTGCTTAATCTTCATTGACGAAATCGACGCCGTCGGTCGCCAACGGGGCGCCGGCATGGGTGGCGGTCACGATGAGCGGGAACAAACCCTCAACCAGTTGTTGATCGAGATGGATGGTTTTGAAGACAACCACAGTACCATCGTGATTGCTGCCACCAACCGTCCAGACATTTTAGACGCCGCCCTGCTGCGTCCCGGCCGTTTTGACCGTCAGGTCATTGTGGATCGTCCCGATGTGGAAGGCCGTGAGAAAATCTTACAGGTGCACATTAAAAACAAGCCGCTCGCTGAAGAGGTCAAGGTCGAAACCCTGGCCAAACGCACCCCCGGTTTTACCGGTGCTGATTTAGCCAACCTGACCAACGAAGCGGCCCTGCTGGCAGCCCGCCAAAACCAAAAAGAAATCGGCATGCGCCATCTTGAAGAGGCTCTGGATCGTGTGATCGCAGGCCCCGAAAAGAAAAGCAAGCTGATTACCGAAGACGAGAAGCGAGTGACTGCTTACCATGAAATGGGTCACACGCTGGTGGGCCGTTTTATGGAAAACTGCGATCCCATCCACAAGGTCACCATTATTCCACGGGGAATGGCGTTGGGTCTGACCATGTCCTTGCCCGAAAACCGCGTCTCTGCTTCGCGGGCCTATTTAAACGACCAAATTGCCATGCTACTGGGTGGCCGCATCGCTGAAGAGATCATTTTTGATGAAATGACCACCGGTGCCTCTAACGATATTGAACGCGCCACCGAACTGGCCCGTAAAATGATCACCCAGTACGGGATGAGCGATAAAATCGGCCCCCGCACCATCGGCAAAAAGAACGAGCAGGTCTTTATGGGCCGTGACTTTGGCGATGTGCGCAACTACAGTGAATCCATTGCCCAATTGGTGGACGACGAAATTCAACGCATTTTAGAAGAAAACTATCAACGGGCCAAAAGCCTGTTGGAAGCTCACGCTGAGGCTTTGCATAAGATTTCTGATGTGTTGATCGAAAAAGAAACCTTAGACACCGAGCAAATTGACAATCTCATTCGCGAAGTGGAAGGCCAGGATCCCCCCAAAAAGCCGGAGCGGGTGTATGCCAAATGGCAAGGCAAAGAAAACATATTAACCCCTGAAGGCCTTTCTTCTGACCCCGTGGGTGTCGTAGAAAGCAATCACGAGGGCCCTGAAGAAAAAACCGAGGAGAGTGTCTAATGGCGGTACGCTGTAAAGAATGCCAGTATGTGGCAGCAAAGGATGAAGGTTATTGTCCAGATTGTGGGGCCATGTATGATGCCAACCCTGAAATCGTCGACGATAGCTTAGTCGGTCAGACCCCTGTCCGCAGCAAACCCGTCAAGAAAAAGGGGGGTGGTTTGTTTTCGTCTCTCTTTGGGGGCAGCAAAAGTGAAGCAGAGCACGCCCCTGCGCGTTCCACAGCGCCCGCTGGCGATGTCAAAGAAACGCCGCTGCCTGAAGGCGTGGAGCGCAAAGACATTCAAATCCGTTGTCAGGAGTGTAAAGAAACCACCCAAATCGACAACCATGACGGCTATTGCCCCGGGTGTGGCGCGTTCTACGTGCAGCCTTTTACCTACATCACCCCTCAAAGTCAGGCTGCCGAGCGCGAGGCTTTACAAGCCGAAATTGACAAGCAGAGCCGCCCCAAGAAGACTTTTGATGAGATGAACGACATGGAAAAGCTCGAACATCTCAACGAAAAAGTCAACGACACCTGGGACCAGTTGATCAGAGATCGCCACGACCTCAACGTCAAGGCCAATGAGTGCATGCAGTGCTTTACCGCCGCGGGTACCATTAAATCAGACGATCAATTTGAAGTGATGGCTAGTACCGTTAAGCAGCGTTATCAAAACCTCGAAGATTTTGAAATGCTGAACCGCGAATACCGCCAATTATTAGACCAGTTTTCTGCCGTTCACGACAAACTGGTGGCCGCCCGCGACGAATTGCTCACCCACCAGCAAAAAGTAAAACAGGCCCAGGGCGTTTCTTAAACCCTGATATTCTGTCAAAAGACCAACGACCGCCCACAGCACCTGTCCTCAAAACCCGGACAGTATGGTGTGGGCGGTTAACATAGATGTTCTATCATGACAGGGCTTGGTAAAGGGGCTTCGCGCCAAGTGTTGCGCAAATGTGAATTAAAAGGATTGCGTGCGATAGTAAGCCGTGTGAGAAATCACGGCAGGCACATAGTTTCGGGTTTCACGGGGCAAATAGTCTTTAATGTCTCCCCAGGTGATTTCAGCCCGGGACTTACGCGACAATTGCTGTGCCTTTTTAATGGCATTATTCACCCGTGACATGCCGCCGTTATAAGCGGCGAGCGCAAAGCGCCAGCGGTGCGACGGATACACCCCATTGAGCTCATTGTAGAGAGAACGCAAGTACCAGGTGCCTGCGGCTGCATTTTGGGCGGCGTCAAAGGGATTGGCCACCTTTAAGCCACTTTTGGCATTAATGTGCTGCAAAGTGGTCGGCATAATCTGCATAAGGCCTTGCGCCCCCACATAGCTGATGGCGTTGGCATTAAAGCCGGACTCCTGAGCCATAACGCCCATCACCATTTCAGGCATCACATCAAAACGGGCCCCTTGTTTTTTAGCCAGGGCTGCAGAACGTACTTCTGACAAACGGTTGGCGGGCAAGCGCTTAACGCTGTAATTGGCGTAATCAGGAACTTTGACGCTGGTATTGGCAATGGTAGGTAATTCCATGTCACAGGCCGACAAGCCGCCTAACAGGGGCAAAAGGGCCAATAGATAGAACTTTTTCATAACAACAATCCTCCACAATTCCAGGCAACGTCACCCATTATAACAGCTTGCGGGTGGCCCCATAAAGGACATGGATCGCAGACGCAGAGCTTGAAATCTCAAAAAGCCGTTAAATTCCTCAGGGCAACACCCATTGCAGAGACACCTGAGGCCCGCCCACAAAACCACTGGCTTGCAGGGGTTCAGAACGAGCAAACCAACCCACATGCAGAAACAAGCTTTCATACCGCCAACTGCTCAAGAAGTTTCCCTGCCGCAGCAGCCCGGTGGTGGCATCCAGGGCCGCATCGACGCCAACGGCCACCTGTTCACCGCGCCATTGTATAAAGCCACCCACCCAGGGCGCCAAACGACCCGCCCAAAAATCCGTGGCTGGCAAAGTCGATAGGTATTGCTCGGCGTATACACCGGTCAACCAGTGGTCATTCCAACGCAGGGTATCGGTCAAGCGCAAGCCTACCGTGGGTGCTAGCCCCCGCTCAGGACTGTAGAGCAAATGGGTTTGAGCACTGCCTGAGAAGGCATGCATGCCCCACTGACCCAGCTGTAGATCACCGCGCCACAAAGCACTTAAGCGCTGTTGTGTGCCGCCTTGTACCCCCACCATAGCCATATGTTCTAAACGCCCGTCCAGAGCAATTTCAGGGGCGCTGGTGAGCGTAGCTTGTAACCCGCTTTGCAACGTGGACGTCAGCCGCAAAGGCAAGCCAAATCCTTGCAAAAACTGATCCGGCTGCTGCACAAAGGCGCCGACGCGGGCCCACACGGGACCTGCCAAACCCAAATTTTCTGCCGCAAACGCCTGATAGTAATCCAGGGATCCCGCAGCCTGGGCGAGCACCCCTGGCCCTTGCCACTGCCCTTGTGCCACCCAGGTGGTGCCGGGTTCAGGACGCCATTCCCAAATGCCAGAGGTACGCCAACCCGTGGCAGGGGCATAGTAGAGGCCCCCATAGGCCCGTTGGGTCTCTGTGCGCCATAGCTCCGCCAATACGCCTACATCTAGACCCTGCCAGGGGTCTTCGAGGCTTCCCCAACGCAGACGGGGTTGAAGGGCCCAAAAATCGGGGCGCACATGCAAGGTGTCCTCTCGCTCAAAATGCCACTGCACATCGGGCCAGACCAGCGCCCAGGTGTCGTCCTCTTGCTGCAGGCTGCCCAGGGGCAAATAGCTGACCTTTTGTAACCACAGCGTTTTCGCCTCAGGCAGGTAATAAGCCTGTTCAGCCTTGAGCACGCCTGGCACCCCCGGCAAAACAGCCCTGAGGTGTTGAAAGTGCCACCGGTGAGCATTGGCCGCTAACGCTTCAGCCCTGATTTGAAAGGCGGGGTCATCAAAGTGTAAGTACACCCCCTCAGCCTGTAAAAGCATCGGCAAGCGCCGGGCCGAAACCTGCCGGGCAGAGAGTTCCCAGCGATCGCTGCGTAAGCGGACGGGTTCCTGGGTAGAGCCCTGTAAATACAATGCTTCAGGGCCTTGCCGGGCGCTTTGGGCAAAGACCTGCAACTGGGTATGTAGCAGGCGTACCTGTCCCGAAAAAGATACACTGTGCGGTCCTATTTCGCTGGACTCGGCATAGCCATGCACCGTTTCCTGGGCGAAGGCCGTCTGTCCTGATGCTGCCATTAAAAAAAAGCAGAGGATGATAAGAAAACCCTCTGCTTTTTTCATGCTTTTAAAAATGAGCGATTAGAAATTGTAACGGGTATACAGCGCCACGTCGTGGGCCATAAAGCGTCCTGAGAAGAAACCACCCTCGATCAATGAGTTATACTCCAGGGTCAGATCGATATTGGTGTTCAGAATGTTTTTAAAGGGCGCAGAGATGGTAATCCCTGAATCTTTTAACGTCTGATAACCGGTTTCCGTACCCAGGGTGTCGCCAAAAGACTGGCGGACCGCAAAGAGCACCTTGGGAATGGAGCCGCCGAAATCAGGCAGGGCCACATAGCCCCCCATGTTCGCTGCAGCAACACTGCTACCGCCAAAGCTGGTCAGGCTGCGTAAAGCCACTTTACCGCCAAAACCGGCGTCTAAACCACTGCCAGCAATGTTGTTGGCAAAAACCCCGGCAGAACTCATATCATAACCAATAAAGGAAGAGTTCAACTGGAAGGTGGCACCCAGGGCATTGGTTCCGATGTCTAAGACCGCAGAGGCTTCTTTACGGGTACCGCTTAGGGCAAAGGCCGCATCGTTCCAATAGTCCATGGCATGCACGCCCAGACGTACAGGCACGGTGTCGTTGCCAATGGCCTGACCCAAATCCAGTTCAGCGCCAATGACGCCGTAACCATCGTTGAGATCCGCAGGCAAATCCAACACGTTAGAACGAATACGGTTCATACGATCCAGGTTACCCACCACGGCGTCAGCGTTAATCAGCGAACCAAAGGAACCGCCCCGAGACACCTGACCAAAGTTCGACAGGTTACCCTGAGACGCTAACAGACGGCTGGTGTAAAAAGAACCGTTGTTAATTCCGGCGAAGAACGAAAAAGCGCCCCACTCTACATCGATCGAAGCACTGGGTGAGGTGGCCTGGTTATAGCGTTTGCTGTTGGGATCCACCCGACTGGCGTTAATATCTCCCACCCAGAAGCGCGATACGGAGTTGATATAAGGATCGTTATTACCGCCCTGTTGCGCCTGGTTCACGGTGCGAATTTCATCGCCACCCCAGCCTACAAGACCATAGCCATGACCCAACCAGCTTTCGCTGCTAAAGTGGTTTTTCAGGCTGGTACCGGTATTAATGGACTCATTAAAGTTGTAGACCCCAAAGCGCACATTGACTTTGGGTGCACCCAGCTCACTATTCAACGGGAAGGTGGTTTTTACCACAGAGCGTTGCACATAAAAAGGCGCGCCCAGAAAGCCCTCTTCACCAAAGTGTCCCCCCGTAAATACGGCCTGTTGTCCGGCTGCGGTCCCTAAAAAGGCACCTTCATCGGCCATAAAGCTACCGCCATAGCTCACCATAGGTAAAAGGTTTGCATCCACATTCAATTGGGTGCGTACACGAAAAGGAAAGCGATCGCGACGGGAAATAAAGTTACGGGCGGGTGAATTCACCTGTTCGCGATCGGGGTTGCTGTTAAACAGCGGAGATGAGGACAAAGTGGAGTCGGTAACCGCCACACGGTCGCGGTAGCGGACCTCTACAGAACCCCCAACTTTTACCGAGTCGAGCAGTTGAATGCGCTCTTCTAAACGGTTCAAACGGCCTTTAAAGTCGGCCAGTTCCTGACGAAATTCTTTTTGTAAGGCAGCAATGGTTTCTAAATCGGTGCGGTCCACGCTCACAGGCGGGCCGCCACCGGTGCCGGCGGCAGCAATCAGCTCTTCAACGCGGGTCATCACACGGTAGAGTGCCGCAGCAAATTCATAACGGGTTAAGGTGCGATTGCCCCGAAAGGTTTTGTCCGGGTAACCATCAATCACTTCATACTTTTCCATGAGAGATTGCACGGCACGATACGCCCAATGTTCAGGGCTGAGGTCCACCATTTCACTGGCGGGGGTAAAGGCTTGTGCAGCCGGGGCCAACACCCCGGAGAATAAAATACCGCAAGCCAGGGAGGATGCAAGAAATGCTGCTCTGGGTGAAACCATGTGTAACTCCTTCAAAATAACGTCACTGATGTGGTGGATCATTCGATACTTATCTCAAGTCGGCGTGCGCAACGGGTTGCGAATGCTCCTTGTCATTTTACCGTTGTTTGAAAGAATTGCAAGCTCACCGGACACAAAGGGAAGGCCAAACCTCAGCTAAATGTGTTAAAAGCCGCTGGATTCTCACCCCTTGCACTCCATATTTTGCCGCCACATGATCTGCCGTCATGCCATGCCAGTAGACAGCCAGAGGCACAGCAGCTTCACTCTGAGGCAATAAACCCACCAATAGACCCGCCAACACGTCACCAGCCCCCCCGCGTGCCAATCCTGGATTACCGGTAAAATTCACGTAAGACTCACCGGCTGCTGCGATCAGGGTGCAGGCGCCCTTTAGCACCACATCACATCCTACTTTCGCCACCAGCGCGTGCAAGGCAGCAACGCGATCGGCCTGTACCTCAGCCGTGCTGCAGCCGAGTAAAGCAGCCGCTTCACCTGGATGCGGGGTAATCACCGTACCCTCAGGCAAAGCGCGTTCAGTGGTTTTAAGCCATAAACCCAGGGCAAACAGAGCATCGGCGTCGATCACCAGAGGCTTCTGTAAGTCGCAGGCTGCATCAAAAATGCCGTGACACAAAGCCAGAGATTCCTGACCGCGACCAAGACCTGGCCCCAACAGTGCAACATCCAGCGCTTTTAAACAGGGGTGAACCTCCGTAAGCTCTGGAAAAGCCTGCAGTTGCACCTCTGGCAGTTGAGGCGCAAGGGACATCACCAACTCACGATGGGTATAGCCAAACACATACCCCGGTCCACTTTCTAAAGCCCCTTGAAAACTGAGCATGGCAGCCCCCGCCATGCCTGGACTCCCCACAAACAGCCCCACTCGCCCCTGAGAACCCTTATGGGCCGTGGGGGTGCGCCGGGGCAAAAAGGGTATCAAAAAGGGAGCGCCTTGCGAAGACAGCGCTTGCATCCAATGGCTTTCTGCCCGGTATTGGGTCACCCAGGGCTCAGGAATGCCGATAGACACCCGCTGCACCTCTCCCACATAAGAACGGGCCTGATCTGCCCCGTGCACATGCTTCAAAAAAGCACAGCTCAGGGTTAGATCCGCAGCAAAGGCCGTTCCCAACACTTCACCCGTATCCGTATGCAAACCCGAGGGCACATCCAGCGCCACCCGCAGCGCAGGAGAAGAATTTAACAACGCAAAGAGCTCGGCCACCATTCCCGTCACCTCACGGGTTTGCCCTACACCAAAGACCGCATCAATCACCACATCCTGGGCACTTAAGCCAGCAATTTGCTGAAAAAGCGCCGGGGTTAACGGGTGCCAGGTGATGGGTAAATACTGAAGCATCTCTTGCTGTTGACGATTTTCAGGGCTTGCTTTTTCAGCTAAAATCTGACAGATTTCCACCTGAAAGCCCGCTGCTTTCCAGGTGGCGTCACAAAGTAGCCGGGCCAAAGCCAGTCCGTCCCCGCCGTTATTGCCTGGACCACACAGCACAAGGATCCGCCGCGAGCCGGGCACCGCGCTGGACACAAAACCTTGTGACTGCTGAACCCGTTGCCATAAAACGGCCTCCATGGACACCACCGCCCGCTCCATCAACACCAGACTGGGCATGCCCTGTGCAATGGCGAAGGCGTCTAAACCTTGCATCTGGGCCGCAGAAAGCACATACATTAGCGTAAAAGTTTCGCGTTTTGCGCAAAAACCTCACCCACCATACCGCGCAGCGCCTCATCTTTATGGTGACGGGAAAGACTTTGTTGAAACACCACCCGGTGGTTCAAAATATAAGGGGTGAGATACTTGAGATCTTCGGGGGTAGCATAGGCACGCCCTTGCAAATAAGCATAGGCCTGTAAAGCCCGCAAAAAAGCCACTGCAGCGCGGGTGCTGGCCCCCGCACGAAAACGGGGATCCTGACGGGTAAAGTGAATCATTTTAAGCAACAATTGCTCTAATTCATCACTTACTGCAATAGTCGCCACCTCAGCCTGGGCGGATCGCACCTGTTCAGGGGTCAGCACCGGTTGCAGACGAGACTCTAAAAAACGGCTCTGATTGTCTTTTAAATTTTGACGGTGCAGCTGTAAAATCTGCGCTTCGGTATCAAAATCGGGGTAGCCCATACTAAAGGAGAGCACAAAACGGTCCAGCTGAGATTCGGGCAAGGGAAAGGTGCCATAAGACTCCAGCGGGTTCTGCGTCGCCACCACAAAGAAAGGGCGCTCCAGGGGATAGGTTTTACCGTCCACGGTCACCTGGTTTTCTTCCATGACCTCAAGCAAGCTCGACTGGCTGCGCGGGGTGGCTCGGTTGATTTCGTCGGCCAACACAATGTGCGCAAAGATAGGCCCTGGAATAAATTCAAAAGTCCCGCTTTTCATATGAAAGACCGAACTGCCCGTGATGTCTGATGGCATCATATCTGAGGTAAATTGAATCCGCTGAAACTTCCCTGAAAAGGCCCGGGCGAGAGAGCGGGCCAAAAGGGTCTTTCCGGTACCGGGTACATCTTCCAGCAGCACATGGCTACCTGCCAAAAATCCGGTAATGGCCAGGTCTACAGCCTCAGGCTTACCAATGACGGCGGTCTGAACATGGGCTTTAAAGGCTTGAATGGTTTCTTGGTAGGTAAAGTTAGACATGGCAGGACTGCTTTCTATTCACATTAAAATACATATTACCGTAACTCATGTTGCAAGTTAGCCTGTATCTTTGCGACAATCTTCGTATGCTCAATTCTTTACGCTTTCTTTGTTTTTCATGGATGCTTCTGGTACTGGTGTTCACCCCATGCTTTCCTGGCAGGGCCCAATCTGATGCAGCAGGTCAAATGGTGGGGCCTGTGCTCAAAACAGGAGCAGAGCGTCCTGAGATTTACCTTCCCGCCTTACAGCACAAACGCACCGCACTGGTGGTCAACCCGACATCACGGGTAGGCAGCACGCATCTGGTGGACTATTTACAAAAATCAGGGGTCGATGTGCGTCTCATTTTTGCGCCAGAGCACGGTTTTCGCGGAACCGCAGACGCGGGCGCAAGCATTCAAGACGGTATTGATTCCCGCACCGGCATTCCTGTGGTGTCCTTGTACGGCAACAACAAAAAACCCAGTGCTGAGCATTTAGCAGACATTGACATTATCGTCTTCGATATTCAAGATGTGGGCGTACGCTACTATACATACATTAGCACCATGCATTATGTGATGGAAGCTGCCGCTGAGCACCAGAAAACCCTTTTCATCTTAGACCGCCCCAACCCCAACGGCGATTATGTGGACGGCCCCTTACTTGAAAAAGAGCATGCCTCGTTTGTGGGGATGCATCCCATTCCCCTGGTACATGGTCTCACAGTCGGAGAATTGGCCCGCATGATTCAGGGCGAAAGCTGGCTTTCTACACCACAGCCCCTCGATCTGCACGTGGTACCCATGAGCCATTACACCCACATTACCCGTTATAGCCCACCGGTACCGCCTTCGCCCAATTTACCCAACCGTCAAGCGGTTCGCCTCTACCCCTCGCTGGGCCTTTTCGAAGGTACTGTGGTCTCCGTGGCCCGCGGGACGCCCTTTCCCTTTCAAGCGCTGGGACTCCCCCTGGCAAGTGCCGGTAAATTTCAATTTGTACCTGAAGCCATGCCCGGCGCTCAGTTTCCGCCCTATCGGGGGGAGGTCTGTTATGGGCAGGATCTCAGGGGTGTGACACCGCCGCCATATCTCAACTTAAACTATCTGCGGCATTTTTATCAGGCTTATGCCCGCCAATATCCGGATCAACCGGCACAGTTCTTCAACGACTTTTTTACCCGTCTGGCAGGTACGCGCAAGCTTCAGCAGGCCCTCATGGCAGGAGACAGCGATGCTAACATTCGCCAAAGCTGGCAAGAAGATCTCAATAGCTATCGCCAGTTGCGGCGCAAATACCTCCTTTACCCATGAAGCGACACACGTACATTAGATGGATGGGACGGGGGATCTGCTTGTCCTTCTGTGCATGGACCTTGACGGCTCAGAGCCATGAGCTTTTATTGAAGGAACCGGCTCACCCCCTCGATCAACAATTGGATCAATGCTTTAAAGCCAATCCTGGCACCACCTCGGAGCGCCACTGCATCGAGATGCTCATTCCCCGCTGGCAAGAGCGCCTCAATGATTATTATCAACGTCTGGGAGGCGATCACAATGCCTTACTCAAGGGCAGCCAGACGGCCTGGGAACGCTATGCTCAGGCTCAGGAGGCCTATTTTCGTGAAAAATACAATCTGCCAGGGACAATGTACGCTTTGTTTTTTGCCGAGGCTCGCTTGCAATTGCTGCGTCACCGGGTTTTGCAACTCGAAAGCGATCTGCTGTTTTTAGAAGAACACCGCTAAGGTTACTTCAAAAACTGCTGGCGTGCAGCCTGAGCATGGGCCGCAAAATCAGAAAAAACACCGTCCACACCCAGGGCCATAAACTGCAAGTACTCGGCTGTGGGATCTCCCTGATAGGCGGGAGCCAGATAAGAAGCATCGGAGCGAAAGGTCCAGGGGTGGACCTTCAAACCCACAGCATGGGCCTGTTCAATCAAAGCCGTGGCGGGCTGCAAAACATCGTCTTTTAGGGGTAAAATCAGGCGTTTATCGGGGCCAATGCCATCGGCATAGGTGGCGATTTGCGCCAGTCCCTGGGGCGTAAGCATACGGACATAACTTAATCCTGTGGTCTGTTGATCCGCTGGCGATCCCGAGCTTTCAATCAACTGGATCAACGGCACTTCTGTCCGGCGATTGAGCCATTGTAAATTGCTCACTTCAAAGGACTGAATAAACACAGGATCATCGGCATCCATTAGCCCATGACGATCTAAATGCTGCAAAAGCTTTTCTTCAAGAGGCAAACCAATACCCCGGAAATAGCTGGGGTGTTTGGTTTCAATATAAATGCCCACGGGCCGCTGTAAACGTTTGCTCTGCTGTTCACGAAAAACCAAAATTTCAGCCAGCGTAGGGATTTGAAATTGACCATTATACTGTTGATCGCGAAAGGGCAAACGCTGTACGGCACGCAGTTGTTTGATTTCGGCAAGCGTAAAATCTTCGGTAAACCAGCCGGTTATCGCCTGGCCATCCACCACACGGGTGCGCTTGCGTTCAGGAAATTTTTGGGCCACATCGGTGGTGGTGCCAATTTCGTTCTCATGACGCGCAATCAAGACCCCATCTCGGGTGGAAACCACGTCTGGTTCAAAATAGTCTGCTCCCTGCTCCAGGGCTGCCTGATAGGCTTCAAGGGTATGCTCGGGTAAAATACCGGAAGCGCCACGGTGACCAATCACCAACGGAGATTGGAATTGCGCCTGGACAGCCCCTCCCGACAGCAAAATCAGGCAAGTAGCCCATAATCCTATCCAGGCAATCTTCATGAGACTTCCTCCCGCTCAAATAAATCCATCCAGCTGCGGCCCGAAGCCACAAATTCAATGTCGAGAAACTGCAGCGAGGCAAAGACCAAAAGGCACACGCCCACTCCCCACAGGGTGAGATCAAAATACTGGCGTGAGGCTTTGAATAAAATCACGGCCATCCCCACCAGGGCAATCGCCTGCAAACCCGAGGCAAATAGGCTTTGCCGTCTTACATGACGCAACTCACGGCCCATGTGCTGGCAAAGGTGTGCCTGCAGCTTTTGCAGATCTTGCTCAGACAAATCAGAAATTTCTTCAGCATGTGACATAGCCCTATTATACATGCTAAAGAAAAGCGTGAGGCAGCAAAAAAAAAGCCCCGTTAGACGGGGCTTTCTTAAATGAAATAAAGGCCTTAGGGTGTTGCACCAGGAACGGCTTTTTTGGCAATAATACTTTCATACATGGCCAATTCCGAAGGCGAAGGCTGATAGCCCTGGCGGTAACGGTTCAGTAATTCCAGCGCCCACTGTAGCTCATGATCGGGAGTTCCCGTATTAATCATGACCGACCCAGGGGGTGTTTGCTGGGCCGGGGCCACTGGAGCAGCAGGCGCGGCGGGTGCTGCAGGCTGCTGTACGGATGCCTGAGGCTGGCCCTGACTGGCCTGCAGACGGTTATAAATATCCGTAAAACGGGCAATTTCTGCTTCACTGGCCTGATAACCTTGCTGAACAGCGGTTTGCAGCTGTTGAGCCCACTGAATATCTTCAGCGCTTGGAGCAGTGGTTCCTGCTGGCTGTTGAGGCGCTGTTGGAGCCGCGGGTGCAGCCGGGGCAACAGGTGCAGCAGGTTGTTGTGCAGCGGGAGCAGGTGCTTGCTGACGGTTGTAAATATCGGTATAGCGATCAATTTCAGCCTGGGTGGGTTGATAACCCTGATACTGAACGCGATGCTGTAATTGCATGGCCCAATCAATATCAGCCTGGGTTAGCGGTGCCCCCGGAGCTGTGGTGGCCACTGTGGGCTCCGCTGGAGGTGCCATACCGTAGTTAGCCAGCTTCATTTGAATGGTGTTATAGCGGGCAATCTCATCCGGTGTACCTTTTTGCCCCTGAGCAATCCGGTTTTCAAAAGCTCTGGCCCATTGCACGTCTGTTTGCGTAGCACCCGGATGGGTAACAGGTGCCGTGGGCGCACTGGGTGCACCGGGGGCAGTAGGTGTGCTGGGGGCAGGAGCAGGGGTAGGCTCCGCTGGTTTTTGACTGGCTTCGTAACGGTTAAAAATGTCCGTATAGCGGGCAATTTCGTGATGGGTGGGTTGGTAGCCCTGGTCCACACGCGCCTGCAGGTCTACGGCCCAGTCCAGTTCTGCCTGAGAGACTTTGTTATCAATGGCTACGGCTGGGGTTTCTCCAGGCTTATAAGCAGGTGCGGGCGCAGGCGCGTCTACACCCTGACTTTCATAGCGATTGAAGATGTCTTTGTATTTGGCCACTTCATCAGGCGTGGGCTGATAGTTTTGGGTTTGAATTTTATTTTGCAAGTCCAAAGCCCAGTTCAACTCATCCTGGGTGACAGGCATCAGTTGCCCTGCAGGCTGGGGCGCGGCCACTTGACCACTGTTTTGTTGCGCCAAATAACGCTCGGTGATGTTTTGGTAGCGGGCCAGATCATTGCCAGACAATTGTTTACCGCTCTGAGCCCGGAGCCAGTTCAACTCGTCCTGGGTCACGGGGCCAGAACCCAACTGAGGGGCAGGGGCTGCATTTTGCTGTTGCGCAGCATAACGCTGTTGAATATTTTCATAGGCTGCTGCTTCCTGGGGATTGGGACGGTAGCCTGTGTTGACAATTTTATCTTGCATGGCCATGGCCCAATCCAGCTCTTGCTGGCTCACGGGCACCACCCCCGTAGGTGCAGTGGGCTGCTGATAAACGGGCGGGGCACCTGGGATGGGAGTGCTTGGCACCGTGGGTGAAGGGGGTGGAGCAGCAGGCATACCGGTTTGTTGCTGTTGTTGGCGAGCAAAGATATCATTATAGCGATTTTGTTCTTGCTGGTTGGGCTGATAGCCAAAGCTCTGAATGCGGGTGGCCAGATTTTGGGCCCACAGCAGTTCTTCCTGGGTGACAGGCATGGGGTTACCGGTACCCGGCAGTTGAGGATTTAAGCTTTTGGTCACCACGGAGTCCAACACTGAAATCATTTGCGGGGTGGCAATGTCGGTGATGGCGGGTTGACCCTGTCCATTTAAGAAACCGTCATTGATGTTCATCTGTTGTTTAAACTGCTTTACCGCTTCGCCAGTGGCATAGCCGTAAACACCGTTCACATTCACCTGAACGCCCGCCAGTTGGAGCTTTTGTTGTAGATCCTGGACACGATTGCGATCGTTGCTACCAGGTTTAATGGTGTTGGGATCAGAGTCCACCTGGGTCTGGAACTGTTTGTAAGCCTGTAGGTTTTCAGGAGAACGATAGACATCCTGAAAGTAGGATTTGACTTTGTCAAAGAAACCCACTTCCACAGCAGGGGCAGGGGCAGGCATCGGCTGGGGTGAGTTAAAACGGGTTTGGTCAACACCGTAAGAAGGCTGGGGTGCGTACTGTTGCGGCGCGTAAGGCTGTTGTACAGGCGGCGCATACTGCTGAGGTCCGCCCTGTACGGGCACGGTAGACGCTACAGGAATTTGCGGTTGGCCGTAGTTGATGTTGTTAAAGTTTGACATGGAGCACCTGCCTTAGGATCTATCATTCTTAAAGTATACTATAGCGCCTTGGTGCAGGGATCTTGCGGATTTTAAGTCTAAGAGAAGGTTAAATTAAAAGAAATTTTTAATAAAACCCTGTTTTTAAGCCACGGATCTTACTTTGCAACTCGCCTGACGCACACTCAGTATTTCTGCCGCATAGTTTTTCAGTAATTGGTGGGCAAAAACCTCGGCAGGCAAACCATAGTCATTCAAGCCCCGCGTGGGCACCGGCGTGTTGTGGCTCGAAATATTAATCCCAAAGTGCATTAAAGCGGACACAGGACTCACCGTAGCAATCGACACAGAAAGCTTATAAGTCCCGTCATAAAGGTCATCTCCATCTCTTTGAATTCCCTGCACTCCAGAGGCTTCAAGCAATTCTTTCACTTGTGCCGTCAACAAGCGCTGGCGTAGCACCATGGTTTCCAACGGGGTGTGAAAATGCTCCACAATAATATGCAGCATCGCTTCGCTAAAGATACTCGCCTCGGCGTGCACATCTGCCAGATCCACCATTTCGCTTAAATCCACCTTACAGGGTCCACAAAAAGCCACCGCCGCGTCTCCCAGGAGCTCAAAGGTGTTATAGATCCAGTGTGAACGCAAAAAATGACCATCATAGGTTAAAGGTTTTTGTATAAAATGGGTATGCATGGCTGGGGTTCATCCTTTTTGAACACTATTTTCTGTTTCCAAGTCTATAGTAAAGACAGCTTCGAATAAAGGTTAATGGATATATTGCATATCCTCAAAAGCAAACTTACTGCTATATTAAGAAAAGCAAAGCTAAAGGTGAATCCTGTGTTGAAACGAATTGCTTACTCCTTCATAACATTTCTCGTGACCGTGGGACTTGTATTCCCAGGTTTCGCGGCAACTTACCCCTTCAATGATGTGGATCGCAAAGCCCCTTACAAAGAGGTTTATGTTCTCAACAAAAGCAATATTTTAACCGGCGTCACCTATGAGCGCTTTGGGGGTGAACTGGATTTTAAACGCTTTGAACTGGCCGATAGTCTCGTGACCCTGCTGGGGAACCGTCAGGTGCCCAGCAATGTCTATACGATTATCGCAGACGTTCAGCCCGGCAGCGATAAATACAAAACCATCAGTAAGGTCATTCAGGCCGATCTGATTGAACTGCAAGACAACAAATTCCAGGGGCTGCGCCCCGTTACCCGTTACGAGCTCATGCAGTCCTTGCAGCGTTTGCTCAACTTTATGGGCGCTTCTCCGCCACTCCCCCGTGAAAAAGAACTCAAATTCCGAGATGTGGCTGCAGAATACAAAGAAGATGTCCAGCAGGTTACGAACGTGTGGCAAATCACCGAAGGTTACCCTGATGGGCTCTTTCGCGGAGACAATCGCGTCACCCGCTACGAAGCGGCCATCATGCTCGCCAAAGTGGCCTCCATTTTGTATGAGGACATCAAAATTCAGCTTCAACAAGAAGTGGTTCCGATGCCAGCCCTGGGAGCTGGTGATAACAACACGCCCGACAACCCACCCGCCACGGGCAACCCTGTGATTACCAACCCTACTGCCAAACCCACTTTAGAAGACCTTCTAAATAACCGTCCAAGTACAGCACCTACCACGCCATCGGCGAAACCTTTGCCCAGCGTGATGCCTTCGGCTAAGCCACCCGTAAAGCCAAGCCCTAAGCCATCGGCAAAACCCACGGTGGCACCCACCAGCAAACCTACGGCCAAGCCCAGTGCATCCCCCAGTGCCAAGCCTGTGGTAAAACCCAGCAGTACCCCACAGCCCAGTGGCAGTGGAGGCATGAGTGAGTTAGAACAGCTTCTCTCAAAAAGTAGCCCTACCCCCAAACCGGCTCCCAGCACTAAGCCATCGGCCAATACCCAAACCAATGACGTGATCAATAATGTCAATGTTAACGACATCTTTGGGACGCCCACGGTAAAGCCAAGTCCAAGTCCGGCACCTACGACAAAACCGAGTGTTGTGCCCACTGCCAAGCCATCGGCTAAGCCCTCGGCTAAACCCAGCGTAAAACCCACGATCAAGCCGACCGTGAAGCCTACCACCAAGCCCAGTGTGAAGCCCACGGTAAAACCTACCACCAAACCCAGCGTGAAGCCCACCGCAAAGCCATCAGCGAAACCGACGGCAAAACCCAGTGCAAAGCCCGTGACTACGCCATCTGTAAAGCCATCGGCAGCACCTAACATTGTGCCGTCTGCAACGCCGACTCCCGCCAAGTCTGAGCTCAGTGACTTAGAAAAACGTCTATTGGACTTGCGAAGCTCTCCCACGCCCAAACCCACCGAAGCGCCCACACTCACGGTGAAACCAGCACAACCTGAAACCTTAACCCAGACGCCGCTACCCACGCCCACGCCCCGGGCAGCAGAAACGCCCGCACCCGTAAAAAGTCCTGAGCTACCCGATATTCGCCTGAATAAAATGCGTCCCGCTTTAGACAGCCGCGTCCTTTTATTTGGTAACTATCGCTTACTTTATGAAGAGCGGGTTCCCCCTGCCATCCTTCAGGCATTGTCCATGGATCCTAGCGCTCAGAGCATATCCGGTGACGCTGGTATTTCTGCAAACCTGAACACCCTGATTTGGTTTGGTGAACCCCAAACGGCTTTAGGCAACCTCGGACTGGGATTGGATATTGCCTCGCTGGGTGGTATCAAATTCAGCGGTTCTGATTTAACAGATCTAATCTGGGCCGATCTTAGCGTGCTGTACAAGGTGGTAAGTACGCCGCATTTCGATCTGGCCGCTGGTCTGAGCGGCTACTATCGCATGACAGACAGTAGCAATGATCCCCGTACCAATTATTTTCAGGCAGCGCGTAACTATATTGGTGCCGGCGCTCGCTTTACCGGAGCCTACCGCATCTTTGACCCCTTGAGTCTTGAACTGAGCGTGGCGCCTCACTATGTCATACAAGACCTCAGTAATATCGCACTGCCGGGTCAGTTACCCTTAAACCGTTTTGATACACAGGTGCAATTCATGCTCAACTGGGACATGTTTAAATTTGGCACCTCCACCCTGTCTCTCAATGTGGGTTATCAAGGGCTCTTGCTCTTTGACCTCAGTTCAGAGGCCAGCCAGATGATGCACGGGGTAACTTTCGGTACTGGCTACCACTTCTAACTCCCAGGTTACACAAGACCCAAAAAGAGAGACGACGTATGTGTACGTCGTCTCTCTTTGACTTTTCTTTTAGCAAACCCGTTAGGAAGAAACCGAGTCTTTTGCCGGTAAAGTCACGGCATCCTGGGTATGCTCCGGTAACTGCAAAGGCGTATCTTCGGTATGTTCAGTATCTGCTTGATAAGCCTCAAGCCCCTTTTGGGCCCCTGTCATTAAAACAATTTTCCAGTGGGCCAGGCGCTGCTTGAAGTTCTTTGCATTACCCCTGGCACGGTTTACGTTTTCACCCAAAGATTGGTAGGTATCTCCTGCCTCATCTAAAACCACATTGGTTTTGCGTAAAATTTCATTCACTTCATAAAGGGTAGGCTGCACTTCCTCGGTAAGTCCTCGGACAACTTTAAGAATGCCACGTACTTCTAAAATGGTCATCACCAATTGCCAGCAAACAATAATGGTCGAAAACAGAAAAATGCCGACCAGCACTCCAAATAAAATGTATTCAGCCATGGTTCGTCTCCGCTCCGATGTTTTCAATGGTACTCAGTTGTTCATGCTTTCGCATCGCGGCTTTTTTACCGGCAGCAAAGGCGCGCTTGAGCTTTTGTAACTTAGCGCCAAAACCCTCTTGTCGATCTTCCGACCACTCTTTAATACTATCCACCGTACCTGTAGCCTGACTTTGTCCTTGCTTCATGCGAGCCTGGAGCTTTGAGCGCGTCTGCGCACCTGATGCGGGTGCCCATAAAATGCCCACAGCAGCGCCTGCTGCAGCCCCAAATAGCAAACCAAGAAAGAAAGAGCCTGCGGAAGAACGTCTTTTTTTACCGGGGTGTTCACTCATAAATATCGCCTCGTCTTAAGTAATATCTTTTTTCATTTGTATGATACGTTGATGCACCACATGAAAGCCTTGTTCTACCCCTTTACGGGCCACAAGCTTCACAGGCAAAGGGGCACCATGAATACGTCTCATGATCCAGCCAATCACGCGGGTTTCTACCAATGCAAGAAATAAGCCCTGAACCAGGTTAAAAAGAGAAGACAGGTGGTCCATGCCACGATCCACCTGGCGGTTGAGCTGACGCAATTGACCTTGAGCATCTTCAAAAAGGCCTGCCACTTCGGGTAGCTCTGAAAAAAGGAGCTCAGCATATTCCTTCAAAATGACATGGCGCAAATACCCCAGCGCCAGCGCCAATAACAAAGCGAGCACACTGTAAATATAGATACCAATGGATAGAGATGAGGTCCAACTGAGATGATCTTGCATAAATTCAAAACTTTAAATGAGATTGATGTGTTTCCTTCATGATATCACAGGACTTTTCTCAGGGCTTAAACAATTCTTTATGTAAATAAATTCCAAAGATAAGCTTAATAACAGCGCATAAATAAGGCCTTTTATGAATATATTGATTTATTCATGTTTATTACGCTTTAATAATGAATAAATGGCTTATTTAATTTGTGGAAGGTATCTGGCTTATGCAAGTTATTGTTCTCTCGCGCGATTATATGCCACTCATGCATTGTGATGTACGACGGGCAATGATTTTACTCTATCTCAACAAAGCAGAAGTCGTCAAAGCCAGCGGTCGTTTCTTTCATTCTATTTCTGAAAAATTTCCGGTCCCCCGTGTCATCCGCCTGCTGGGTAAGCTGGTGAAGCATTTTACGCCGCGGGTGGCTTACTCCCGTAAAAATGTACATATTCGCGATCAGCACACCTGTCAGTATTGCGGCTCCACCCATAATCTCACCTTAGATCATGTCATGCCCACCTCACGGGGTGGCCCTTCAAGCTGGGAGAATGTGGTCACGGCTTGCTCTCCCTGTAACTCTAAAAAAGGCAATAAAACCCCTTCCGAAGCAGGAATGGTCCTGGCAAAAGCCCCCGTACGCCCTTCTATGCTCATGAAAATTAATTGGCACGATCTTTTTGATGAAGAACTCGGTGCTAGTGAGTGATATTTTCGCCGTGATTTTGCTAAACTGCTAAAAAAATAGGAAAGTAAAATCATGGCAAAATCAAAACAAACCTCAGCAAAGCACCCTCCCTTGCTCATACTCAAACAAAAACTCCAAAGCGAAGGCTACGGCTCTGAGTTCGTTGCTGCTTCAGAAGGTGACGGATTCGACACCTTACTTATTCCCCTCGATGAGTTTGAAGAGGGTGAAGACACTGAAGCAGAATACGTTTTGCAGGCCTTCTTTGTGGAAGACATGATGCGTGCAGAAGTGGAGGAACTTCCCGAAGAAGAACTGCCCAGCTTTGCCATGTTGCAACTTATGGCAGAAATGCCTTTTTCGTGGGAAAACGTGGCCAAAGACCGCTACGCAGAAGGCATGGCACTGTTAAATATTTGTAGCCAAAAAATTCCTTTTGGCCAGTTTAATTTGGACGGTGAAACCATTGTTTTCACTTACGCTTACCCTTCCGAGAATCAAAAACTTAATGTGACTCTCATTACCAGCATGCTCGATATGATGTCCTTTTTTATCAATCGCATGGCTCCCGTGTTCAAACAGTTCAGTCTCTCTGACATGGATCTAGAACAAGCTTTTGATGCCTTAGAAGAAAATATTTTAGAGGAAGCGGCGCATTAGTTCGCTATAAGCTTGCTTTAACCCCACAAACAAGGCCTCAGAACCGCCGCTATCAGGATGGTAGCGGCGGGCTAACTCTCGAAAGCGGCGCTTAAGGGCCGTAGGGGTTTGCCGGTGTTCAAGCCCAAAGCCCAGGCGCTCAAAATGCAGCTCTCGCGATTGTTTCTGCTGAGCAAGGGTTTCACGAATATGCTGCTGAACATGCCAGGGTAATTCCACACGACGTACACGACGATAAATATCGCGAGCGAGGACATGAGACATCATAAGGGCCTGAGCCTGGGGGTATGCCATGATTATCTGCTCAAGAACACCACAGGGTTTATCACGAGAAATGCCGTAATCAGTGGGCGCATATTGGGTAATCAGAGGCACGTCATGAGACCAAACAGCCCAAAACCAGCGGTCTTGATCCCTATCTAAAGGATATATAAAATATACTGCGTCCATCCATGTATTTTAGCCCGAACCCTTGTTAAAATACACACAAAAGAGGTTCTATGTCATCACACGAATACATTCACTTCCACCGTTACAGTATGGATCAGCAAGAAAAAGATGCCGTCATTGCGGCCCTTGAGTCTGGCTGGATTACAAAAGGCCCTAAAGTCGCTGAATTTGAAGCCAATTTTAAAGCCTATACCCAAAGTGACCATGCGCTTGCCCTTAACTCTTGCACAGCAGGGCTTCACGTGGCCATGCTGGCCATGGGTATTGGACCCGGTGATGAAGTCATTACCACTCCCCTTACCTTTGTGGCCACAGTCAATATGATTTTAGCGGTAGGTGCCGAGCCTGTTCTTGTGGATATTGACCCGCATACCCTAAACATTGATGTCAACACCATTGAGTCGGCCATTACCCCGAAAACACGGGCTATCATTCCCGTTCATCTGGCAGGACAGCCCTGCGATCTTGATCCCATTTTGGCCCTGGCTAAAGCCCATAATATTTACGTGATTGACGATGCCGCCCACGCTGTAGGAGCATTTTATAAAGATCGGCCTATTGGCTCCCTTTGCGATGCCACTGCCTTCAGTTTTTACGCCACCAAGAACATTACCACCGGAGAAGGTGGGATGCTCACCAGCCCCCATGCCGAGCTCATGGAAAGGGCTCGCCCTCTGTCACTGCATGGTTTAAGCCAGGACGCCTGGAAGCGATACTCGCAAACCACGTTTCAGCATTATTTGGTCAATGAGCCTGGCTATAAATACAACATGACCGATATACAAGCGGCCCTGGGAATCGTTCAACTCACCAAATGTGAACGCTTTACGACCGCCCGTGCCCAGCGTGTAGAGCGCTACCGCGCAGCGCTGAAAGACCTACCGCTTCATTTTCAAGCTCCGATTCCCCAGATACGTCATGCCCACCATTTATTTCCGGTACAACTGCACATGGATGCCCTGAGCCAAAGCCGTGACGAGATTTTAACAGCGCTTCAAGGCGCAGGAATTGGTTGCGCAGTGCATTTTATTCCCGTGCACAAGCACCCCTTTTATCAAAAGCGCCTGGCCCACCAGCTTGATAACTTACCTCACGCAGATCGTGCGGGAGAAAGTCTGCTTTCTTTACCCCTTTACCCCGACCTTTCTGAAACAGCTCAGGATCGGGTCATTGATGTTCTCGGGGATGTATTAACTCAGGCCAAGCGATGAAAAACGTGTCTCTTTACACCCTCTGTCTCTCCAGTCTTGCGTTGTGGGCTATGCCTATGCCCACCCTCGCACAAGCCCCCTCACCCCAACGGCAATCCCTCCAGGACGATATTGCGGTCCTGGGCTTGCAGTCAGGTAAGCGCCTGGGTGAAAAACTTTTTTTACCTGGATTGGTGGCCCATAATCCCCGCACCTTGCGCACTGGCCTGGTTTTGGAAAGCATGGCAGAGGCTTTGAGTCCCCGTGAGAATGACATTCAGCAACGGCTTTTACAGCACTTGCAGAACCATCCAAAATACGAAACTGAAATGCTGGAAGTTCCCCTTGCGCTGCGCGCTGAGGGTCTTTTACACAATGAGAGCATGGTAACTCTGGCTGAACAAGCGAAAAAGGATCTCCTCATACTGGCCAGCCTGGAGCCCGCAGGAGAAGGCTACTGGCTTCTTTTGCGCGCTTATGAAGCGGTACAAGGTAAAGTGCTTCACAGCACCAAAATCAATGTCATAAGCAAAGCGACTCCCGAAAGTGATCGGGATATAACAGAAAAAATCGAGGCCTTTCTTCAGCACCCGCAGATTTCACCTGCCATCAATTCGCTCTCTGAAGTTCCCACAGAAATTCGCCTGGACACCACACCAGCCCTGATGCATGTTTATGTGGGAGATCGACTCATGGGATTAAGTCCGTTAATACTCAAAGGAACAATGCCCGATAGTCCTGATCTTAAAGTTTTTGAACAAGTGCCTTACCAAATTCAACGCATTAAGATTTTGTCGACACCCCCAGGGATTGAAGTGTTCGTAAACAACGAGAAACAAGGAGTGACTCCCATCGAATTTCCCCCGGAGATACGCGCTGTGGGTACATACGACATCCGTTTTGCAGCCAGGGGAGAATACGAAGCCGAAATCCAGATCCAAACCGAACCCGAAAATATTCCCGTACAGCTCAACAACAGCCCAATCCAAAGAACACCGGTGAGTTTCCAGGAACTCGACAAAAAAAACTACACTTTGACATTACATCCTTATCGCCCAGTATCCATTCTTTATCCGGTAGACAAACTCACTTCTCCTCTACATTTGGACGCCTATAAGTACAGTAAAATCATTTTGAATTCATCCATCAAAGACGCCCAGGTTAAGCTCAATCAGGAGCTCGTCGGTGAAACCCCCTATTCTGCGAATCTCCCCCAGGGTAAACATCTTTTAAGCGTCAGTAAAAATCGTTTTCGCACCCAGGAAAAAACGCTATTTTTGCAACCTGGCGAAACCCAGGAGATCTTTTTTGATCTACAGCCTCGCAGCGCAGACACCTCGATTTTTTTCACGCCCACGGGTGAAATTACCCCACAACTTAATATTGCGGGCAAATTCCTGGGGTTTGGTCGCATTGAAACCCTTCCTGTGGTTTTACCCTATCGCAATGAAAGCGCTTATCTCTATGGGGTAGAAGTGGATTATGGCTGGCCTGAAATCTACAAATTTTCAGAAAACTTTAACCTGGGGCTAGAAATAAGTGCAGCCTATTTTGCACTGCAAAGTGAAAGCTACTTCCGCCAGTATCCAGGCCTGGGTACCAAAGTCCAATTTTTAAGAGAAAGCGATAATATCCCCATTTCAGCGGCAGTCGGTGGCTACGTCACCTTAGATCCTGCCCACTTTAATACGGTAGGTTATTTGAGTCTATCGCGAAATTTTGGGGATTTTGCACTGCATTTGGGTCTGCAAACCCACGGCTTTAATTTGAACCTGGGCTATACGGGCTGGGATAACGTCCGCCTGGGTGCACTGGTGTATGCCGATAGCTTCTTTAAACTACTTACCGAAAACGGCGAGAGAAGTACAGGTACTTTTTACGGGGTTCAGGCAGGCTATAGCTTTTAAGCTCCAAACAAACGTTGCCAAAAGCCTTTTTGCTTTTCTTCTTGTAGCGCAGATTGTACCTGCTGGTGCTCTTCTTTGAGCACTTCTTTTTGTTCGGCTAATTCTTCTTTTTCGCGCTGCAATAATTCTTTTTGAAACATAACCTCTTGAAGTTTACGTTCCGTTTCGAGTAAACGCTGCTGGAAGCCTTGTTCTGCTTCTCGCATGTTTTCACGGACTTCCTTGAGTTCTTCGCGGGTAGACTTCCATTGTTCAGGAGGGGGCAAGAGGGTTATTTTTTGTTCCAAACGCAAATTGGATTCTTCCAAAAAACGGTTGCGTTCTTCAAGTTGCCCAATTTGATAGGTGGCGCGCGCATATTTTTCGGCCAGCTCGTTCTGCTCTTTAATAATCTTTTGAACTTCACTTTGGTGTTTTTCGAGCATTGAACTTAAATTATCCGCCACATGATTGCGTTCGTTTTGTCCATTGGCAATCAGATTGGCCATTCCAAAAATCTCTTGCATGTCGACTGGTCTTTTTTCAGACTTTTTTCCAGCCACTTCAGGCTCATCCTGGTAGTGAAGAAGGCGTTGTTGAATGTAGGTATGCCGATCGATATCCGAAGCAACCTTTAAGGGAATATCTTCTGCATCAATAAGATAACCTGTTCCCTGCCGAACCGCAGGAAGCTTTCCTGACTTAATCCAACGGGAAATGGTTTTTTCACTTTTACCGGTAATTTTCGCAACTTCAGCGAGGGAATATTGTGACTCTGGCATCATTAACTTATCCTTCTGATTAGTTAATCTTATCGCACTAAAGGCATGTTGTCCAGTAGACGGAAAAACCCTGACCAGTTAAACATCGCCTCGACATGTCGAGTTTGATGTTTTTTGTGAAAAACGTCTTTTCAAGACACTTTTATAACGCTTTTGCATTGGAAGTTTTGGCCTATAAAACGAAAAAAGCCCCCTACAAGAGGGGGCCTTCTAAAGCTCCGGCACCTGGGCTCGAACCAGGGCCAAGCTGATTAACAGTCAGCTGCTCTACCGACTGAGCTATGCCGGATTACAATTATCATGATACGGTGCTCAGGGTTAAACGTCAAGGAAATACAAAGGCATATTCTGGGATTTTTTTTAAAGTTTTTAAGGGGACATTTGAGGGCTATTGAGCCCCTGCATGGTACTGTACAAACTCACACCCATCAGGCGCTGCGTAACGCCTACAGAAACCACAAAGGCCAGCAAAATGGTGGCTGCGACGACCGCGTACTCCACCATTGCCTGGCCTTTTTGTTGGCGTTGACGATGCAAAGGCATCATGCAAATTTAGCCATTCGATGTAGATAAAAAGTTAATGGGTACAAATAACTCTTTAGAAGCCGGGAAACCTGCATCATCTGTGCCTTCTAAAAGAACACGTGCCGAAATTTGGCTGGTAATACGGCTTTGTGATTGGGGGCTACCCAGCTGCACAATTTGCGCACTCACAATAGGCAGTTCGGTTTCAACACGGCCCACCACAATATTATTGTTTTCATCAAATTGGTGTGAGGAAGGAACGCGAATTGAGCCCGTAATCACCACCTGGCGGGGGTTCAGTTGTAGCGTATCAGGAAGATAATCAATGGAGATCTTATTATAAGTTACACCAATGCTTCCAGGCTCGCCCTCAAGGGCGATCACAGGATTTTTTACGTCTGCGGAAACTGAATCACCACTGGCTGAATACGTTACCGTCGCGACATTTGATTGGGTAGAGGTACTTTCCTTAATTTGTGCAGGTACATTTGTATAAAGACCACAAGAAGCGGTTAAAGCGGCTGTTAACACAAGGCCAGCAAGACGGTAGCTAAATTTCATACTGTATTCCTTTATCAATTTGGATTAGTCCGATTATATCACGCTCAAGGGGTGGCGGGATTTTGCACCTGCACCACAGTGGTTTGATTTAAATAATCAGAGGCGCTTAAGCCACGAGAGTCTTGCACCACGCTATGTTGTAAGCGTCCGTTCTCGACTTTAATCAGTCGGTACTGATCCACACCTTCACGGATTACCGCTTCTGTAGGGTTGGGATTGGTTTGTATGGGCGTGAGTTCGGGTTGACGCCGTGCCACATTTTCACTGCCATAGACTTTAACCGCCAATTGGGTTAAAACTGACAAGAGCTCAGGACGGGTTAGGGTTTGTACAAGCGTCTGGTAACCCTGCAGCAAAACCGTGGCGTCTTCCACCTGATCCAGGGTTTTTAGAACACCATTCACCACCACAGCCTGTTGATTTTGAATGCCCACCACCAATTGAGGGCTATTGGGGAGTAACTGAGCAAACTGACCCAATTGCGTGAGATAGCGCTCGGTATACTCTGTGGCCTGAAAGATTTCGGTCAGTGCCTCAAAAGTTTCACCGGGCGCATTGACCTGGCTGGACAGAGTTTGATTGGTTTCAAATAATCCCTGGTAAAGGTTCAAATTATTATTGATACCTCTCAGCAATTGCTGAGATACGTCATTAAATAAGCGCTGATAGTCCGCTTTCAACTGATCACTGGCCTCCACATTGAGAGCCAAAGAGTTTGCCGCAGCCAACATGGGGGGTAAAACTTCAGCCTCTAAACGCTGATAGGCCTCCACCGACAGGGGGATCACCAGAAGTTCACCCGATAAGCCGAAATAGGCGTTTTGGGCCTGCGTAATACTCAACTGGGCAGAGCTTTTGTTTAAATCCGCTGCGGTATCTAATTCTTGCTGTAGACCTGGATCAGAGCTTTGAGGAGGTGTGGAACTTGTATTTGGGGTTCCCGCGGCACAAGAGACCAGATATAGGCTCAACAGGAGAAGGGTTCGTTTCTGCATAAGACAACTCCAAAGATTTATTGTCTTAATTATAAGGGAAGAGACTTAGCGAATTCCATTCCATCCCCGCTCATAATACTTAAGAATCACGGGCTGCGTTAAAGTATTTATATCTATTTTATCTAAATCGTACTTTAAGTCCTCTGGAATCGCAAAAATAGCGTTTAAAGTCTCTTCATTTAAAAAGTGTAGCGTGTTATCGATCCCGGGCGCTAACGTAAGCCGCTCAGCCGGCCATTGACGTTGGGTGGCCAATTGAAAACCCCAGTTTCCAAAAGAGGGGATATCCACCTGATAGGGGTAAACCGCTAAACCCGTTTGAGCGAGGGTTTCATGAATACACCAAAAGGCTTCGGGCGCAAAGAAAGGAGAGGTGCTTTGTACCACAATACTTCCGCCCAGCCGCAGTCGTTTTTGCAGTAGCTGATAAAAGCCACGGGAGTAAAGCTTGGCCAATGCAGTATGAGAGGGATCGGGTAAGTCGACCAGCACCACATCGTAGAAATGCGTGTCCAATTCCACAAATTTATAGGCATCTTGATGGATAATCTTTACCTTGGAATGAGACAGGCTGTTTTGATTTAATTGACGCAGAATGGGCGTTTCTTGAAAAACCTTTGTCATGGCAGGGTCAATATCTACAAGATGAATCTGCTCAATCTCCGGATATTTGAGCAATTCTCTGATGGCCAAGCCATCCCCTCCGCCCAACACCAGGACAGACCTGGCGGAGCCATTTAAGGCCATAACCGGGTGCACCAAACTTTCGTGGTAGCGGTGTTCATCTAAAGAAGAAAATTGGAGGCCGCCGTTGATGAAAAGCCGAATATCCTTGTGCCATTGGGTCACCGTCAAGTGCTGATAGGGGGTATTGAGGCTTAAAATCACCTTATCGCGATACAAACGTTGTTCCAAAGCCAACTCCATTACGGGAGCTTTCCAAAGGCCGTAGCCCAGGCCTGAGCCAATACACAGGGTAAGCCCCAGTAAGGGTTTAAAATAGAACAAAAGCTGACGGTGGCGCACAAAATTCACCAAGGCCACAGCAATGTTTAACAACCCCAGCACCAGGGCTGCTCGCACCAATCCCAGATAGGGCAATAACACCAGAGGAAACAGCAGAGCCCCGACCAAACCGCCAATATAATCGTAAGTGAGCACATTGGCGACATTTTCACGCAGTTCTTCCTGGGCTTCTAAAAGGCGGATTAACAGGGGAATTTCAATACCCACTAAGGCGCCAATAAGTACCGTAATAAAAACCAGTGCATATTCATACCATTCGGTTTCCGCATAACTCCAGAAAAGAAAACTGGCTGAAATGCCGCCCCAGAAAGCAATCGCCACCTCAGAGGCCACAAACCAATCAAACAGCTTATGCTGGGCAAAACGAGAGATAAAGGCCCCTAAACCCATGGCGCTCATATAAAGCCCAATCGTAATCGAAAAATAATAGATGGAGTCTCCCCATAAATAAGAGGAGACCGCACCAATAATCAATTCGTAGATAATGCCGCAAACGGCGATAATCAGAATGCTTAGATAGACTAAGCGGGACGACAGGCTTACACCCACGAAGGGAACCAACGCAAGATACCGTAGTATGTCCAGGAAATGGGGAGGGCAGAATAAAGCGGATAAAAGAGTGCAAACAGCCCCACCACAAGGGCAAGATAAGCACCGCTTACCAGCTTACCTGTCTTGCCCAATTTTTCGACGAGGAATCCCATCAAAGCCGCAGTACACAGACAAATATAAGGTACGGACTCGAAGAAATAATGGGCGTAGTTAAGGGTACGGGGTGAAAGTGCCCAGGGCACGAACATACAGATAAAGCCCAGGGACATAAACACCAGACTTAAGCGTTGCTTAAACCAGGACAAGGTCGCCACCGCATAAGTCATAAAAATAGCGCTCCACCAGATCGCGGGGTTACCCACTGCAAAGATCCCACCCAAAAGTCCCTGGTTAACCCCTGTCTTGTAACTCTCAAAGTAGTACCAGGTCGGTCTGGCAAGCCAGTGCCAGGTATACCAGGCTGAGTAATAAGGGTGAGGATCTGCCAGGTTGGAGTGATATTGCCATATCCGCTGCTGTTCTTTTAAGACTTCAGCGACATCATAACCATAGTTGAGATAGTAAGGCGTGTAGGAAAGCAGATAAAGCGCAAAGGGAAGGGCCACTGTAATCCCCGGAATAGCCAACCACAAAAGCAACACCCGACCATTAAATGTCCAGTGGAATTTACCCTGGACAAGCAAAGGCAGATTTAACGTAGAAGGAACCAATACACCAAACCCTAAAATACCGATCATAAAAGCGTATGACCATAAAGATGTCCAGCGGGTAGAAAGGGCCAAACCAATAAATAACACCGCCGACATAAAGTAGACATAATTGCGTTTTTCTCCTGGACGGTGCCAATAATACTGAAAAAAGCGCCAGGTAAACATCAACGCCGTTACCTGGAAAAACGTGGCAAAAATATTGGTCATAGCCATTCGAGACTGTACAAAATAGACCCCATCACAGGCCAATAGAATGGTGGCGATTACCGCTTGCCAGCGGTGCGGCAATGTAAAGCGAGCCAGCGCGTAAACGGAGGCTAACAACAGCGTTCCTGCAATAACAGGCAATACGCGCCATCCCAATCCGGTCAACTCATATAACAAGGCACCCAGGGCAATCAAAAGCTTTGCCAAAGGAGGATGCACCCATTCCAACGGTTTGACAGCAATTAAGTACTCTCCTGCGGCGCGGGCATGGTAAACCTCATCAAAAACCATTTCTGGAGGAAACCCCAAACGCCATAACTTCAGGCAAGCTGTCGAAAACAACAAGGCGGCCAAAGCATAAACATCTTTGCGATCCAGAGACTGGGGCTCAGGTATCCAGCGCAGTCCGCCTTTGGATTGTTGATCCACAGGATCCACGGTAAAAAGATTTTTCAGCTTTTCAGAGAAGCGCTCAGCGGCTTCTTGCAAAGGCTCAGCCAGCAGTACAAATAAGACCCAGGCAAAAATAACAATATTTAAAACCGCAAGCACCTTATACCAGACAATATTGCCCAGCCACAGTTGAGGGTGCTGGCCATCTAAAAAGAGATTGATATTTGAGAAAAGCGGTGGAAAACCCAATTTATTCATGGCTTCTTTGCCGTGACCGGGTAACTCATAAAAAAGATTGATCAAGAAAGTCACCGAATACAGAACAAAGGGCCATACCAGACGTTTTTGAATAAGCGCTGAGCCCAGAAGGAGAAACAAACCGCTATATAAGTAACGCTCATGCATGCGGGTTGGAAAGAGAAAGAAAGCGATCATAATCCAGGCCGAGGCATGAAGAATAATGCGGTTTTCATCTTCACTATCTTCCCGCTTTTTCAAAACGTAGTAGGCCAGTGCACCTGCATAAGCCAGCGAAAAGAAAATCAGGCCTAAAACCTTATGAGAGACGCCCATAATTAAGCGGGCATCACTCTTCCACATTCCCGTCAACGACCACAGATTAAAGGCCTGAATCGAACTGTGAGCATATAGATCTGCCTGGCTCCCATACTGCTGTATCAGCCAGGGAATAATCTGTTGAAAAGGGACAAAAATAGCCGTTGTAACCAGCGTAACCGCCAGGGAACTCAAAAGCCCTACCCCAAGGTGTTTCCATTGCTTACGGTATGCTGCAATAAACAAAATAAAGGGCATCAGAATGAGACCCTGGGGTTTTACCAGGATGTTAAGCGTGGTTAAGAAAATTGCCGATGAATAATCTTCTTTGGTTAAACGCCAAATGGCAGCCAGTTGCAAACAAAGAGTAACCGAATCAATTTGTCCCCAGAGAGCTGACTCATATATACCGGCTGGATGCAGAGCAAAAATGAGAGCCCCAAACAAAGCCAAAGGCAAAGCCACAAAACGCTTCAGTATCAGTATCAAAAAAGCCATACATCCCAAATCTGCCAGAATAGCAGGTAACTTCGTCAGTAAGGTAAAACCAGAGCCTTTCCACTGCGAAAAGGAGGGATCAAATAACATCTGAATTTTACCGGTACACCATAAAACCAAAATGTATAGAGGAGGGTAATCCGCCCAAATCCCCCCATTCCCTTTACCCACCACACTCTCATAAAACATACGAAAGGGGTGACGGGCCGCATGCATGCTCCAGGCCTTGAAATTGTTAATATCGGTGGTATGACCATGAATAATTTGGGTCATATCAATGCGAATAAGAAAGGCCCCCAGGAAAAGGGCAAAAAGCAGCCAAAACAACTTTTTTTTGTAAAAGGCGGGTTGCTGTGCGTGAATTGTGTGCTCTGTTTCAGCAGCCATGAGCGAAATACCGTCCGGAAATAAAGGTTTACGAGGCGTCCAGGGCCATGAGGCCCGCCCCTATCATGCCCGCCTGAGCACCAAAAGCAGCCAGGCGAATCGATTCAGGCGTTCTAAAAGGCATTCCCATTATACCCTTAACTTTCGCTCTTAACGGCGCTAATATCACATTTTCTCCCTGCCGAGAGATTCCGCCCCCCACAATAACAGCTTCTGGTGCCAGGGTGTTAAAAATATTCACCAGCCCCACAGCCAACATATGCCATGTAAAAGCCAACGTTTCCTGAGCCAAAATATCTCCTTCTGAAGCCAATTGAAAGATTGCAAAAGAAGACAAAGCGTCTCCCCCTTTTAATCGGTATGTCTTTTGAATGCCAGTACCTGAAACGTAGGTTTCTAAGCATCCTTGCTGACCACAATTGCAAAATCGCCCCTGTGCCTCGACAATCATGTGACCAAAGCCAATGCCTAAATCATGGTGACCACGACCTAATTGTCCACCAGACACAATTCCACTCCCAAGTCCAGTCCCCAACGTAAGTAGGACAAAATCCTTAAACCCTCTTCCTTCACCAGCTTTCATCTCCGCATAGGTTGCCACCTGTGCGTCATTGTCCACCCAGACGTCTCCTCGAATTTTTTGCTGTAAGTCCTGGCGCAAAGTCCTGCCTTCCCAATTTTTTAAATTGGGGGTGCACCCTAAAATGACACCTTCAGGAAAAGAAACCTGTCCCGGGGTTCCCACACCTATGGTTTCTACATGATGCGCTTGCTGAAGGGTTTCACAGAGCGTAACAATGGCAGCAACAATTTCATCACCCTGGCCAGGCGTCCTGACTTCCTTCTGCGTTAGAACGGTTCCCGTTTCATCCAGAACGCCCGCCAAAATTTTGGTGCCCCCTAAATCAATACCAATACTTTTACGCATGATCATTTACCTCATTAGATTGCTTTACCATCACCCCGTAGTGTCCCGCCGTATAGGTCAGGGGCCCCTGCACAGGTTTGGCTTGATAATATTCAAAATTCAAAAGAAAAAAGTGCGTGTCCCCTTCAACACGGTCACTGACAGAGATAAAGGCTTCTCTTTGCTGTGCCTTGAGTTGCTGTAAAAAAAGCGAGTGGTGAAGTTTTTTCTGTAAAACGTAGCTTAAACACGGGCGTTGATAATAATAATGCTGACGCATCACCTGTTTGCGAGGGTCTACAAGGAATTGAGGGTTCCCCAAAAACCCGTGTATTTCCGCAAGACGCTTTTCTAAAGCTTCACAGTCCTGGGCCACATGAAGAATCTCTGTGTCCAAATAGTCAGCGAACCCTGCATACAATTCTGTAGAGATACCCCGTGATCCCACTTTGTCCACAATAATATGTTGGGCACTAAAGGTTTCGCCCCCTTGGATCGCGCCCACAAAACAGTTCCCCAGCGTATAGGTATGACATAAAAACAAACTGTCCGCCTGTAGTTCAGCACCAACCTCTAAGGTGGCATGCTCCGCAAAGGTTAACTGGACGTTTCCTGCCGCCCGAATCACCGCCATGTGTTTTCCTTTGACACCCTGCTGCAAAAAAATATTGCCCTTCGAAATCAAAACTGCAGCGTCCACCGCTTCAGTGACAAAGATGTCATCGGTAGCCCGTAATCTCACATGATCAAAAATATGCCCTAAAACCACCACAATACCATCAAAGGATAAAGATTCTTTTAAGTCTCTCTCTAACAAAAGAAAAGGGCGCACCTCAATAAAATGAGGCAGATCAAAGAGGCAGATCCCTTTACACGCCGACAACCAAATTTGTTTGTCCTCAGGGGACGGCACCAGGTTTTCCATAGCAGGGGGTTCACAGTCGTCTCCCCATCGCCCTGGCAATAACTCACCCGTAACCGCAATGCCTGGCGCGCCCCGGGTGGCTGCATGTTTTTGCAGCACAGGCAAGCGGGGTCGCACCAATAAGGGCCGAAAATCAGCCGCTGAAATATGAGACAATTGCTTGAACTCAGCACAAATCTGATGGTATTTTTCTTGTCGAGAAGCCACTAAGCTTTCGAAATACGCATCAGCCCCCTTTAAAGGAGCAATACCCTGGGCGATTAGAATGTGTGCAGCATAGCCCTGGCGCAGCACTTTTTGCAAGGCCTGCTCATCAACGCCAAAGACAACACCTGCGCTATCCAGAGCCTTTCGCAAGCTCTCTTCTGAAAGCATTTGGCCGCGAGGAGAAAAGTCATCTTTAACGGTGAGATAAGCAAAACACTGATCGTCACTGATCGTCACCTGATAATGGACAGGCACAGTTAAAGAAGCGCTGGACAGTGATGTTCCAGCGGACATTTTGCACAGTCTGCTTTTCGGGCCTTGCAGGGCCCCCGACCATGAGAAATCATCAAATGGGGGAAAAGCACCCATTCGGAACGGGGGATCAAACGCATTAAGTCTTGTTCTACTTTTTCAGGCTGTTGGTGTTTGGTGAGGCCCATGCGACGGGAAAGTCTTCCCACATGGGTATCGACCACAACCCCTTCTGCAGCGTTAAAGGCATTTCCCATCACCACACTCGCGGTCTTGCGGCCCACGCCTCTTAAAGCGGTTAAAGCTTGCATATCGCAGGGCACTTCCCCCTGGTACAACGCCACAAGGCGCTGAGAGGTCTCTAAAATAGACAGGGCTTTGTTGCGATAAAAGCCTGTGGGCTTAACCGCCAACTCGAGCTCTGCAAGATCTGCTTCTGCAAAAGCAAACGCATCAGGATAGATTTTAAATAAGGTTTCGGTCACCTGATTCACCCGTTCATCCGTACACTGGGCAGAGAGAATAGTGGCAATTAAAAGTTGAAAGGGCGTTTGATAATTCAGGGCGCAGTGAGCATCAGGATAAAGGCGCTTCAGCTCATCAATAAGCCAAAGCGCTCTTTCTTTTTTTCTCATAGGGTGTGTGTAACGAAGACTTTATTCTTCAGGCGTTGCGTAAGGATTCAGAATTTTATCAATATCACTTTCTTTGGCCTTACGGGTTCGCTCAATGAGTTCAAGCTGTGTCAATTCTTTGGATTCAGTACGACGTGTGCGTACTTCAGCATTTAAGAGAATAATATCAATGCGTCGGTTACGCGCCCGGTTGGTCTCACCAATGTTATTGACCAAAGGCTTGGTGGAGCCATAAGCTGCAGCAGAGATTTTTGTGGGATTAAAGCCCACTTCATCAATAAAAAAGCGCACCACCTCAGTCGCACGCAAAGCCGAAAGCTCCCAGTTTGATTGAATCACACCTTTACCTGCCACACGACGATCGTCGGTATGCCCTTCAATCACCACGCGTGCATCGGTATCTTTAGAAAACTGTGCCACTTCACGCAGCAAAGGCTTTACGCGATCATTCAGGCTAATTTGTCCTCCATCAAAGAACAAACTGTCCACAATCGAAATAATGGTTCCTCGCTCATCCGTAGAAAAACTGACAGATTTGTCGATACCAAAAGCCTTGGCTGCATCTTTAATGGCCTCACTCGCTGCCGTAATGGTAGAGCGACTGGGGTCAGATAAGATGGCAACCCCCACAGAGTTTGCTGTGGCAGACTCGTTGGTCAACGCACGTCGCAAGGACTCCGAAATAGACAATAACTTATCTTTAGAAATCTCTGAAGAGGCAAACATAACCACGAAGAAAATCATCAGCAATGAGATCAAATCTGCGTAAGTCGTGAGCCATCGTTCTGTATTTTCCGGCGCTTTTTCAACCTTCCGACGTGCCATATGAATTAATCCTCAATTCGGCGTTTCTTACCGCCACCACTGCTGCCACCTTTTTTACGGCGCTTGTTCTTACGCTTAGAACCTTTGGGCAGTTTTTTCACTGGTTTATACTTCATATACTCATTGGCGAAGTCTTTCATCAGTGTCTTATCATCTGCTTCATTGATTAACTCGGCAAGCATAAGCTTAACGTCATCAATCCCCAGGTTTTTGGATTCGGTTTCTTTTTTAACCTCAGCCATTAACGCCATGGCACGCTCTTGATCTTGCGGGTTCATGTAAGTGGTGTATTCGATATGCTTATCGACTTTCTTCTTACCGACCTTACCGCCTTCAATACGGGCGCGTGTGCGTTCATCCACATAAGACTTCATCACTTTATCGATGGTGTCTGCAGTACTTCCGGCTTGAATCGCCAACATCCCGTCGATGTACATGCCTTTAACAAGAACCTCTGTAGAGTTCTTTGTTTTCAGTTTTGCACTTACAGGAAGTACGAAAACGTTGGCAAAAAATACACCATAAAGGGTGGTTAACAGTGCCAGTGCCAGTGCGTTACCCAAAGCAGCCATATCGTCCAGGTTAGCCATGGCCTGGAAAATACCCAAAACGGTACCTAACATACCAAACGTAGGGAAATAGCCAGCCAGTGCATCTAAGAAGGAAGTATTGTTCCCGTGACGGGTTTCAGAACTGGCGAGTTCAGCTTCCATAATGGTACGCACAATTTCTGAGTCCGTACCCGATACCAGGAGTTTAATGCCGCGGCGCACAAACTCATTGGGTGCCACAGGAATTTCAGAGGTCAACGCAGGCAATCCGCCTGAACGTGCCTTTTCAGCCATACGCTTCATATCCACAACCACAAGCTCTTGCTTGGTGGGGTAAGGTAATATGGCTTGAAGATAAAGAATTGGCAGTTTAAAAATTAAGCCAAAACCTGAGCCCACAGCTGCTGAGCCCAGAGATCCTCCCAATACAATTAAGAGAGATGCTTCATCATAATAACTTGCGGGATCCTGGCCATTCATCCTCATTGAAAGGTAAATAGCTGCAAGGACCAAGGGTATTCCGAGAATAACGCCCATTTTTACTTTCCCCTTATATGCCTCAAACTTGCTTTAGTCTTGTAAGTGTGGGTATTCAGCAACACTTTCAGCATCTGCTTCATCCACCGGAAGTAATCCATCTGCCTCTATCCAGTCAAACGAGTTATCCGAGTCAGGTACGCGCACATGCTTTTTCACAGGCCAGTCACTAAACACCAAACGCTTGTATTCGATAATTTTTTGCCATACTTCTTCGACACCCTCCTGGACAACCATTCTTTTTTTATCAATGGTCAGGGTAATAACCGTTTCAGGTGTCGCCTCGAAGATTTCAATCAGTTCGGCGTTTATAAAAAACTGCCGACCATCTAACCGAGTAAGCTTTATCATCTAATCAAGCAAAATTTCTTTCAAAAGTAAAACGAAACGATCACAAAAGCCTCGTGATAACGCGTTTTATTTTAACTTTTTATGTATTTTGGTTGCCGCATTTAGAAGAATCAACGGGTTAAAGTTTCGTCTATCTAAAAGCAGAGAAAAAACAACTGATTCATTGTACAATAAATATATGAATGAGCCAAATCCCGATCAACAGAGCAATTCTCAGCCCGTCAATAAGATGTCGTCCCGCGCCACTAACTTTCTCATGATGGGAGCCACCAAGTCTGCCCACCAAACCCAGTCTCTAAACCCACAAGATCTTCCCCAGGAGCTGGCCCCATCACAGGAGGCTGACCTTCATCAGACGGTTACCGAAGACATGAGTACAGCTCCTCCATCCCATGAGGTGCGTCGTACAGGTGTGATTGGCTCTACGATCCATCCCGCTCAACGCCCCGGGGTTCCAGACTACGCCACAGAATCCCCGTCCAATAAAGCAACTCAGCAAGCTCAGGCCACGGGACACTTAGAAAGCGCAGATTCAGCTTCTCCCCCCCCCGCCCAGAGAAAACCCAGCCGAGAAGAGCGGATCGATAAACTTGCAGATCGTATTACAGACGTGCTCAAGAAGATATCTGACATTAAAACGGGCATGTTAAACCCAGAAATTGCCCCCAGTGAACGCGTAAGCCTCCTTTCAGAAAAATCTCCGGCCCTTTCCAAGTTTCTGACCGTACTGATCATTCAGCTTGAGCCACTGTTCTTACTGGTCCAACGCATTAACCAAAAGCTGGTCGAAAAAAACCTGGTTCAACCCAAAGTCGAAGAGAAGCCCCCTGAAGAGCAGGTAGAAAAGGCACCCCCTCCTCCTCCAGCAAAGGTATCTTTTTTAGAGCTGGCTGAAAAAAATATTATTTTTTGTGATAACCGCAAACGCCCCTTGTATACGCTAGAGCAAATGAAGGGCAAACATGGCTATACCGTTAGTGAAGACGTGATTGCCCCCATGATCTTAGAGGAGATCACACGGGCTTTTCATGAAGTGGCCCCCAAAGCGAAAGCCATTCCCACCCCCACCAGCGGCATTTATGCAGGAATTCCTATGGATCAAGTGATGGAGCATATTTCAGAAGAAGAAATTATGCGATTTCTTGGGTATGTACACAATTTTCCGCGAGGGTACGTGGGTAAAAGCTTCCGGATTACAGAGTCCTTTGCGGGCTGGGTAGTCAGCGGCACCCCGGATGATTAAGCCATGACATCGCCCCTTATTCTCCTGGTAGAACCCTCCCTCTTTGTGCAGCATCTGATCCAGAAAAATCTGCACGCTTTAGAGATGTGTATTCACAAAACCTACACATCTGGACAAGCCCTCCTTCAGAAACTGCCCACACATTTCGATCTTTTGCTCATTGACTACAATCTACCTGATATGAACGGTCTGGAACTGGCGGAGAACGTCTTACAACATCTTATTTATGCAAAAGTTGTCCTTTTGATTCCTGAGCACCTCAGCCATGAAAGCCGAGATTTTATTGCCCACGGCATACAGGCTACTCTGGTTAAGCCTTTTGATGAAGAAAGCCTTCAGCGGGTACTCATAGAAAGCGTTGCCAGTGTTTAGAAAAAAGGTTAAAACGAAAAAAAGCCTGCTTTTGAAGCAGACTTTTTTAAAGAGTGGAGGTAAGCGGATTCGAACCGCTGACCCCTTGCATGCCATGCAAGTGCTCTACCAACTGAGCTATACCCCCTTGGATGAATCTCAATGTAACATACCTCTAAATCCAATGTCGAGAATAAATCTCGCTTTATCTGGGAAATTTTTGAAAGTGTTTGCTCTGCTGCTGTGCTTGTCCAGTTGCAACATCTTGGAAAACCTTACGGACACCGCCAAAGAGCCCCCTTTAAAAAAGGTGTTGACGCAACAAGAGGCACCGCCGTTTGCTTTAGAAAATTATCAACCTCACGCACAAAAATACACCCTTAGGCGTCAGATTAAAACCGTAGACAAACGCAATTTGCGCCATAACCATGCTTTTATTTATGCCACCTCCCCGTTGAACTTAAATACCTTGTTCCAGATCGCCGCTCAATTACCACAGGGAGACGTATACTGGTTTTATATAAGTCCTCACGCCAATACCATGGAACAGTCCATTGACACAGAGACTTTTACCGATCTCGCTTTATGCCAAAGCATACGCTCTCGAGAAAAGGAACGTGTTTCTCCCCCTTTCAAACCCGAATATATCTACCAAAACCCCGAACTCTCTTGTGAACTCAATTATGTCCCGTAGTTTCCTTTATCCTGTCCTGATCTTTGGTTTTCTGTGGTTGTGTCAGTGTGCCCCCTCAACGCCAAAGCAAAAACCGTCTGCTTCGTCTCAAACGGTAGAAGAATCTCTGGAAAACCTCAAAATAATGTCCACTCCCCCACAAAAATGGGAACTCGCCGTATCCACCGGACAAAAAAGAAACAATCACATCATAGCAAAGAAAATAACCTATTCAAGCCCTTTATGGGAAGTAAGTAGCGCTCTTGCCACCATTAAAGACCACCCGACAAGCGAAGTAATCATTCCTCAGATGACCGGACACATGCTGAGTCCCCCACTGCTTCTTGCAGCTGAAAACACATCTTTTCATATGGGGAACGCAGAAATTAAAGGAGATGCTTTAACACTATCTGATCCCGACAAACGCTGGTCCCTTACCGCAGAACATTATCAAAGCAGTTATCCCTGGTCGGCATTTAAGCTTTATCAGGTGAAAGGAACATTCTCACGATGAACAAGAAGGCCCTAATTCTGGGATGTGGCGATCTGGGAACGGCCCTGGGTTTAAATTTGATTGCACAGGGATACCAGGTCACTGGCATCCGTCGACAAGCAGATAAGATCCCTGCCCCCATTCAACGCCTCTCTCTGGATCTTTATCAGACTTTTCCTGAGCCGGATCTCATTAGCATCCACTCGCTTATTTACGTGATTTTGACCCCTACAGGCCGTACCGAAGAAGCCTATGAAGCGACTTATGGCCGTCTGCTACCGCAACTTCTGAAATACCTTTCCCAAACACGCACCACGGATAACCTACGCCTTATTCTGACCTCAAGCACGCATGTTTATCCAGAAAACGAGGGGGGATATATCCATGAAGGAAGTCAAACTTCAGCTTATGATTACCGCAGTACAGCCCTTCTAAAAGGCGAGCAAGCACTTTTAGAACACCACCCGCAAGCTGGCATTTGCGTCCGATTTTCCGGCCTCTATCGCAGCAATAGCGATTATTTAAAAAAACAGTTGCTAGAGGAAAAGCCTTTGGGCAACCCTGATGCATGGACAAACCGACTACATCGCGAAGATGCGGTGGGTTTTTTAGCCCATCTGGCAACCCATGAAGATCCCCAGCGCGTCTATGTAGCCAGTGATGATGAGCCGGTTACCCGGCGTAACCTTTTCCAGATTTTGGGCAAAAAATGGGGTAAAGTCCCCGTGTTTCATGAGACCACTAAAGATTATGGCAAACGCTGCAGCAATCAGAAACTACGGGACAGCGGGTACCGCTTAAAATATCCCAATTACAAGGCAGGCTACGGGCTTTAAAAAGCCTGATCTTCAAAATAGCCCAGTTCTCGTTCCTTAGCAGCGGCATCTCCAGGCGCTCCCTTACGTCCCGGTACAGAAAGTGGCTTAGCGCCACCTTTGGTTGCGGGTAAGGCAGGGGTACTTTTCTTCACAGGTTTAGGCGGAGGCAAACGCCGCTTTGCCGCATTGCGATTCGCCGTAATTTGTGTGCTCTTTTTGGGTGTCTTCCCTGATTTTTTTGTGGATTTATCTGATTTTTCACTCTCTTCAGAGCCTTCTCCAAAAAGACCTCTGCCAAAGCTTGGAAACTGAATCGAGCTGGCTGAAAAACTTGTGTTTTTCGGGTCTCGTACAAAATTACCAAGAAAAGAGAAGACGGCCACCGAAGACTCTAAAAGCCAGCGGAAGGCCAGCCAAATCACAATAAATAAGCGACCTATCACCTTGAAAACCCGACCAATATTCTGGAAGATGGCACGGGTCACCGCTGAACGGCCTATGATCAGTAAAATCTTGTTAATCGCCCATACAGAGCGCACAAACAGCTGGCTAACAAATTGCAAAGAGGCGGCCAGCGCACGAATAATTTTGCTGTTGGCCAATTGAATCACAAACCAGGTGACCCGACGAATAATCCAGGCAATGCCTTTGTCCACCACCCGAATCAGTTCAAGGCTCCAGTCCTTGACCACGCGATTTGCCTGACGGGCACCGTACACCATGATGGAGTTGTTGAAGGTATCACCGGCCTGCTTCATCGCTGACTCCACTTCACCAGCAAAGTCAAACTCCACATCGGGCATCTCATCATCTTCCTGGGCATTTTCATACTCGTCCAGATCAGAGGATTTTTCACCTTCGGGAAGTCCGGCCTCAAGGGTTTTCAGAACCTCATCTAAGATGGCTACCGGTGCTTTACCCACGGAGGTTTGAATATACAGATAAAATTTGAAGTTACTTTTACTGCCTACAAACTCGTGAATAAAGCCCACGTGAGAAGAAGGTGTACCGGGCAAATAGAAGATGGCTAACAAACGCAAGCGATCGGTTTTTTTGCGTTGACGGGAAACTTTTTTACGGAAATCGGGGGGAAGCAACTGGTTTAACACGGTGCGTAGACGGGGGTTAACCGGACGAATCACGATACCCGACTTGCGTAGGCTTTCTGGGATTTGCTCTTTAAAGCCAGGGAGAGGATTGGGGTGAATAGCATGTCCCAGGGGGGTATTGGTGAGGGCATCGGCAAATCCCGCACGCCACTGAATGCCTTTTACCTTGAAAGAAACCGTCTGCACATTGCGGTCGTCAGTGGATTGTAAGGCAAGGGTGTCGTCACCCGAATTGGATTCGGCCACAGGACGAAAACTGGGTTGGGTATCTTTTTGCGCGGTATCACGATAGGCGGTACCGATAATATTCCGGCTGGGGGCAATCACCGTATCATCATCAATATCGTCTTCTGTAAAGGGATCCACCTGGTTCATCTGCGCAGCAATCACCCGTTGTGGAACTTTTTTCTCTTTAAGTTTTTGGGTGTATTTCTTGCTATCGGGCTGATAAGCATTGCGAGTTCTTGTCAACGCCACAGAATCCTCAGCGGATGAAGGTGACTGGGATTCGAGTGCTTCAACCTGCTCTTGCGTTGTTGGCAGCTCAGGCTGTGTTTCTTTTTCTTCTTCGTTGGCCATTTCTGCCCCCTACTCAAAAGCTCTTGAAAACTAGATTTTATCTGATTATAGCACAACCACTGAACTTGGCATGGGACTTAAAAATACGGTAAAATATAGCTTAAACACTTAATTTTTTGTGTCACAAAGTTTCCACCTCGGATTTAAGGTTCAAAATATGATCGAACAACAAGATAAGCCCACTGAAGATCTCTCTATCACGACAATGACTCAGGTGCCTGATACCACGCAGTACGATGCGTCAAAGATTCAGGTTCTAGAAGGGCTTGAGCCTGTTCGAAAGCGTCCTGGAATGTATATCGGCAGTACTGGTGAAGCAGGCCTTCACCACCTGGTCTACGAAGTCGTAGATAACTCGATTGACGAAGCCATGGCCGGCTACTGTAGCCGTATTTCCGTCAGAATTTGCGAAGATCAGTCTGTCATTGTCGAAGACGATGGTCGCGGGATTCCCGTAGACATTCACGAAAAAACTGGAAAATCAGCTCTTGAGACAGTCATGACCGTCTTACATGCAGGCGGAAAGTTCGGTGAAGGCGGCTATAAGGTATCGGGAGGACTTCACGGTGTTGGGGTTTCCGTCGTCAACGCGTTAAGCCAATGGTGTGAAGTCCAGGTCAAACGTAACGGTAAAAGGTACCAACAACGCTTTGAGCAAGGCCAGCCCATCGACAGCATTGCCATTATTGAAGAAAATGTCGAAGGAACAGGCACCCGCACCCACTTTAAACCCGATGGCGAAGTTATGGAGGTTTTGGAATTCCAGCCCGCCATTTTGGCCAAGCGCTTCAAAGAAACCTCTTTTCTTAACAAAGGTATTCACATTACTTTTGAGGTGGAAAAAAGAAATGCCATTACCCAGGAACTTGAAATTGAAACCGAAGTTTTTCACCACGAAGGCGGAATTCTTGACTTTGTTAAGCACTTAAACGAAGGCAAAGACTGTCTTTATGAAGAGCCCATCTATTATGAGGGTGAAAAAGACAATGTGGTCGTAGAAATCGCGATTCAACACAGTACTGCGTACACAGAAAACATTCAAAGCTTTGTGAACAGCATCAATACCGTTCATGGAGGAACCCACGTTACAGGTTTTCGAGCAGCCCTCACGCGGGTGATTAATGAATACGGTCGCCGCCAAAACATTCTTAAAGAAAATGAAGAAAACCTCAGTGGTGAAGACGTCAGAGAAGGCATTACAGCTATCATCAACGTACGCATCCCAGAGCCACAGTTTGAAGGGCAAACCAAAGCCAAATTAGGGAACACCGAAGCCCGAAGTGCTGTAGAGTACGTGTCTAACACTGCTTTAGCGGACTATCTTGACGCCCATCCCAATGACGCCAAGATCATGATCACCAAAGCATTAGAAGCAGGTCGAGCACGTGCTGCCGCCCGCAAAGCCCGTGAGTTGGTCCGACGTAAATCCGTTCTCGAATCCACCACCCTACCCGGAAAACTGGCGGACTGCTCAGAAAAAGATCCCACAAATGCCGAATTGTTCCTGGTAGAGGGAGATTCTGCTGGCGGCTCTGCAAAACAGGGACGGGATCGCCACTTTCAAGCGATTCTACCCTTGCGCGGTAAGATTCTCAATATCGAAAAAGCCCGCGAAGACAAAATCTACGGTAACCAGGAGATCCAGGCGATTCTTGTGGCTACCGGTATTGCTGCAGCAAAAGAAGCGGCCTTAGAGCAAAACAAAGAGGTTTCTGAAGACGACGATAAAATCGAATTTGATGAATCCAAACTGCGTTACAAAAAGATCATTATCATGACCGATGCGGACGTCGATGGGGCACACATTCGCACGCTGTTGCTCACTTTCTTTTATCGCTTTGCGCGTCCCCTGGTGGAAGGCGGCTTTATCTATGTCGCTCAGCCCCCCCTGTACAAAGTCGAAGTGGGTCAAAAGTCTCACTATGTCTACAACGATCGTGAGCTTGAAGAATTTTTGTCGCAGCGTAAACGCAAAGTTGCCGTGTCCCGTTTTAAAGGACTGGGCGAAATGATGCCCCAGCAACTTTGGGATACCACCATGGATCCCAGCAAGCGGACCCTCTTACAGGTCCGCGCCGATGACGCAGCTGAAGCAGATCGTATCTTTACCATTTTGATGGGACATAAGGTGGAAACCCGTCGCGAATTCATCGAAAAATACGCGCAAAACGTGACCAACCTGGATTATTAAATCCCATCTTACCCAAAGAAAAAGTCCACTCTACGTAGATATGTAGAGTGGACTTTTTTAGTGTTTGTTTGAGGGTTTATCTGAACCAGTAGTTGTAATTCCCGGCGGCTTGCACTTGCACCGCCTGAGGTCGGGTATCAATCTGGCTTGTGGAGGCATGAACCACAGAGGAAATAGGTGAGGCAATACTTGCCACAGCGGCCACAGGTGGCGCAAAGAAGCCCACCACTTGAAGGACCGTGGAAATATCTTTCATAAAATTGCCAAATTCCTTAGCAATAACTTTGGAACGACTGGGTGCGGTAAAATACCTTGAAGACGTAAGCACGTGGCTTTGCTTAAAGGTATCATTAGGCATCCCCGCAATAGCGTTCGGATTATAACGTACACGATGGCGCGAGGCCATTTCATCTACGACCGAGTATTGCGAATATGCGTAGTTGGCACGTATCGGTCGTGTGACAGACATTGACATCAGTATATTCACCTCTTACGTTTATTATCTCAGATCTTAAAAGAAGTCTTGCTTCTTTAAATTAAGGTCAGTAGAATTAAAAATTAAAAAAAGGTTAATTTTACCTCATGATATTGAGCATGGACGCTTCTCTCGTTCCTTTTTCCTGGTGCTTGTACGGCTCACAAGGCGTCATCGCCAGCGATACCCACCCCTTGAAACATTATGAAAACCTTCCCAATTACTTACAAGGCATTTTTGAGAAGCAAGAGCTGCTCCCCCAAGACATTCAGCGGATTGCAATTATTAAAGGTCCGGGCAACTATACGGGTTTGAGGGCCTCCCTTGCTCTGGTGCGCACCTGGCACCTGCTGTGGGGTACACCCGTCATCTGCAAAAACCGTTTAGAAACCATGCTGTACGCTGTCTGCCAAACAGAGCCTAATGAAGTGACCATCGCCCAGGCGGTACGTATGAATGAGTATTTTATCCTTCAAGGAAAGCAAAATCAGGAAGGGTTTGAAGTAACCCAGCCGCTTACCAAAATTCAGGGCGAAGACTGGTTTCAACATGTAACCACAGCCAGGGTTTTTGGAGACTGTCCAGAATCGCAACTGCCTTCTCAAGCCAATGTCCAGTGGACGCATTTGACACCTGTTTTGGCACAGTGGGCCCAACATAGTGCACCTGAAACCTCGCTCGATAACATCTCTCCCTTGTATACACGCAAGGCTGTACAGACCAAATCATCTTAAAATTGCTTTATGTACACTCCCTTAACGCCCCAAAGGTTTCGTTATAGTACAAAACCAGAAGGAGAGTGTTATGTTTTCAACCATTTTTAGTGCCGCTACAGAAGGTATTGATGCGTATTTGGTCAATGTAGAGATCGCCCTGTACTGGGGTTTGCCCGGTATACACATGGTGGGACTCCCCAGTACCGCCGTACAAGAAGCCAAAGAACGGGTACGAAGTGCGCTCAAACACAGCGGTTTTGAGTTCCCTCGACAACGCATTACTATTAATCTAGCACCCGCTCACACCCGAAAAGCCGCGCCGGTTTTTGACCTTGCCATCGCCATCGGTTTACTGCAGGGTTCTGAACAAATCCAGGCCTCACACTTAGACGAGTGGGTCCTGATTGGTGAACTTTCTTTAAACGGTTCTCTACGCAGCGTACAAGGCGTATTGCCTTTTTGCTTAGCCGCCAGAGCAGCGGGAAAATGTCGGGTCATGATACCCCATGAGAACATTCCAGAGGCCTCACTTGTTAAAGGGATTCAAATTTATGGGATTCATCATCTCAAAGAGGCAGTAAATTTACTTTCCCAATCCGGTGTCCCTGAAGCATCTCCTGCCATGCCCTGGAAGGCCTCCTCAAGACACAACCCGCTTCAAGACTTTGCTGATGTCATTGGACAAACATTTGCCAAGCGCGGGTTAGAGATTGCGGCAGCAGGAGGACATAACATTATGTTAATCGGCCCTCCCGGTACAGGTAAAACCATGTTGGCAGAGCGAACCCCGGGTATTTTACCCTCGCTTACCCGTGAGGAAGCGTTAGAAATCACCAAAATTTATAGTATTGCAGGGCTTTTAAATCATCAACAACGCTGGATTCAGCAACGTCCTTTCCGCCAACCCCACCACACGCTGTCAAGCCGAGGTCTTATCGGTGGCTCCGTTCCTCCGCGTCCCGGAGAAATATCGCTGGCACACCACGGCATTTTATTTTTGGATGAGCTCCTGGAGTTCTCTCGCCGAAATCTGGAAATGCTCAGACAGCCACTGGAGGATGGCCAAATCACCCTGGTACGTCAGGGAAAGTCCGTACGTTTACCCAGTCAATTTATGCTGATCGCAGCACTAAATCCTTGTCCCTGTGGCTATTATGGCGATACCGAAAAAAGTTGCCGCTGTTCAGAATACGATATTTTAAGGTATTGGCGAAAACTCTCGGCACCACTGTTGGATCGCTTTGATCTTTTTGTCGAGTTGCCTCGTATTGCTACCAGTCAGCTCCATCCGACACAACACCGGGGTGAACCGACAGCAACGATTCAACAACGGGTCACCCGAGCCAGAGCGCAACAGTACGCACGCAGTCATCCAGACACACTCATGTGTAATGCGCGCTTACAAAGCCAGGCCAGAGACACCTGGTGCAAACTCGACAAAAAAACCCAGGCTTTTTTATCGCACGCCATCCAATCTCTTAACCTGAGTCCCCGCAGTTACCACCGTCTTTTAAAAGTCAGTCGCACTATTGCTGATTTAGCACAAAGCGAAACTATTCAACAGCAACATCTGGGAGAGGCGCTTCAGTTTCGTCATGCCTTTGACAAATATTTCTAGGGAAATAGAGGCTCTAAAGCATCTAAATTCTCTTTGTCCTTTTTATCGGGTTTACTCCCAGGCTGCCATCGAAAACCAAAGCTAAATTCATTGATGCCCTTCAAAAATTGATTATCCCAATAGAAAGAAAAGCCGTAGTCTTCATAAAGATTTTGGAAAATACCCAGGCGCATATGGGGGATATTGATATCGTAAAACTCCCCACTTAAGGTTAAAGGTTGTCCCAGAAGATCCACATTCAAATCAGCACCGGCGCCAATACGACCACGCACCAGACCAAACCGCAGAATCCCTGTTCCATCAGCAATTTTAGTCCCCGTTTGTAAGTTCACAAGGTTGCCATCACCAATCGAATCCAAACCGGCCCGGAAATAAGAAATGGGAATATCCCAACCCAAATCACCGAAGACGTTGAAGTTAACCTGAGCCCCTGGAGTCAAAGAAAAGTCCTGATCCAACCCCACAAAACCCAACGCTTCTGTACGGATATCAATATCTAATTGTTCTGTACTTTGCTGTGCCGGGTCAGCCAATCTTAAAATCGTGGAACTTAAAGCGCTGGCATTTCTGGCTACCGAACGAATACTGGATTGAATCTGTTTATCGGAAGTAATATCTCGAATATCATTGGTAATCGATTCTGTATTATCTAGAATACGCTCCGAGCGAATGGACATATTTTTAAGGCTGTCGCTTAAATCACTCCACTTGCGGGTGATCTCACGAATATTTGTCACGGTTCCTCTGGTATCGTCAAAAAGTGCGGGATCGTCCACAATGTAGTTAATGCGTTCACTTAAATGCTCCAGATTGTAAGCAATACGCCGCACAGAACCCACTACGGTATTCACTTCAGGAAGGGTTGTAGACGCCGCCCGATTCACTTGTTTCAAGAGGGTCTCCGTTTGATCGGTCAAGCGCCCAAAGCCCTGGGTAACCCCTTTAATATCCTTAAACAAATCGTTCATCTGCTCGGAGGACTTGGCCACCATTTTGACAGTGGTTTTGATATCAGATTGCAAGGCTTCGTCTTCTACCAGCGCTCGGGCTGACTTGAGCATGCCCTGTGCCTCAGTAAATATGGCGTCTAGACTTGCAGGCGGTGTCCCCTGGACTTCATCACCCGCTTTTAAGTAAGCTACTTCCTTCAAACCCTCACCCACCTCAGTAACAGTGGCCTGTGCGGGCGGCAAAACCTCAAGACTTTTGTCGCCTACAAGACCCGTGGTCACAATCGTAAATGACGACCCGACAGGTAATTGAAAGGCATTGTCTATCTCCATGCCCACCCGCACCCGCTGTTGGGCGGGTTCAGGATTAACAGAGGCGACTTCACCAATTTTAACCCCCATTAGGGTTACTTCGGACCCCGGCTTAATACCTCCGACATGCGGAAAGTAGCCGTACAGCACATAGTTTGCATAAGGATTAATTTGCCAGATAAACAAAATACCGACCATTACGGTTCCCAGGGTGAGCAGGGTAATTAAGCCTACTTTAAAAGCCGCATTCATGTGATTTTTCCTTCTAAAAAGTTCCTGACAGTGAGATTTTCAGAGTTCTTCATGGCATCAGGTGTTCCCTGATCTAAAACCTGTCCCTGGTGAAACATAATAATCTGATCCGCGGTACGAAAAATTGTACTTAACTGGTGGGTCACCACAATAGAAATACCTCCTGTCAGTTCTTGAATACTATTAATTAAGTCTTCAATCACCGTAGAGGTAACAGGATCTAATCCTGTGGTGGGTTCATCATACAAGAGAACCTTGGGGCTTTGGGCAATCGCTCGGGCAATACCGACCCGCTTTTGCATGCCCCCGCTTAATTCAGAGGGAAAAAGATCCGCACTGCCTTCTAAACCCACCCAGGATAATTTTTCTTCTGCAATTTTTTTGATTTCTTGTCGACTTTTTTTAGAGTTTTCTAAAAAAGTAAAGCCCACGTTTTCCCAGACTTTTAACGAGTCGAATAGAGCAGCCGATTGGAATACCATCCCAATTTCAGAGCGATACGCTTCAAGTTCGGCCAGGCTTAAGTCTGAAATATTACGTCCATCCACTTCAATAAATCCCTGATTGGGTTCTAATAAGCGCAAGATAATCCGCAGAATCGTGCTTTTGCCGCAGCCGGAGGGGCCTATCACCACCGTTTTGCAATTGTCCTCAAATTGACAGGTAATCCCACGCAAAACCTGTTTAGAGCCAAAATGCTTATGGATGTTTTCTGCACGAATCATGAATCACTCATCACCGAAAATAAGATAAAGGAGAGAAAATAATTTGAAATGAAAATCGTAATTAAAGAGGTAACCACCGAGCGGGTGGTGGCCTGGCCGACGCCCTGGGCGCCCTGGCCTGTATTAATGCCCTGATAACAGGCAATACTGGCAATGACAACTCCAAAGAAAAGAGACTTTACCAATGCCTTTAAGACATCTTCCATATACAACAGGGAGCGAATCGAATCCAAAAAAGTCGTTAAAGAGAGGCCATTAACAGCCACCGCCACAAAAGTGGCACCGCATAACCCCACGCCCAAAGACAAAATCGTAAGCAGAGGCAGCATGACCGCGGAGGCGATCATCCGGGGCAATAACAAATAATACATGGGAGGAACAGCCATGGCCATTAGGGCATCGAGTTGCTCTGTAACTTTCATGGAACCAATCTCTGCGGTGATCGCAGCTCCCACGCGCCCCGCGACCACAACGGCTGTAAACGAAGGGGTCATTTCTCTGGCCAAAGACATGGCTGTCACCCCCCCAATAACCCCTGAGCTTCCGTAGCGGATCATCACCCCTGAAATCTGAAGACAAAAAACCATACCCACTGCCAGAGCGGTGATTAAGGCGATTGGCATCGAATCAGTGCCAATGAAGGCCATCTGTTTAATGGTATTTTTCCAGTGGACACGACCTCTGGACAAAAAACGGAAAGCCTCTTGAACAAACAGGGTAAATTCACCCACGGTTTGCACAAAACGGTAAATGGATGAGGGGGCTGTAGGGACCTTCGCCATACAATTGTTCACTCCTCTATAATCAAAGAGGCATTGTACCATGTCAAAATTAGCCATTGATTGGCTTCACATCAAAGTAGTGCTAAAATGAAAACTATGTTTGGACATAAAGGTATTTTTGACAATCTTGAAGTGAGCCTGGATAATCAATCGGGTATAGAAATGCCCCTGCGTATCTATCGATCTGAAATGATTATGTCTTACTTCGAGGCTGATTTGGACCCTATCAAAGCCTGGGTTCCTCACGAACGGATTCATCCCGTGCGACGGGGCAGCGGTAAGAGCGTAATTTGTATTATACAAACCTACTGTAACCATGCCTCAATTCCGCCCTTTCGGTCTGTCGCCATTGCTGTCCCGGTAACCATTGGCAAACGCCCGGCGCCCTCTTATCTCCCTTTGCTCTTTGAAGAATCCTGGATTAATAAAGGCTATTATATTCATCAGGAAGCCATCAACAGCAGCGAAGCTTATGAAGCAAGAACAGAAATCTGGGGTTACCCAGAATTTCTGGCCGACATTGAAAGTAAGATGGTGGATGACACGCTGCAAGAAACAGAAGTTTCTGAAGAACAGCGTATTTTTACTTTGCGGGTCAAGCGGCCCGAGTACGTCAAAGACTATGATAAAACCTTAAAAATGTATTCCATCAAACAGAACGTGGTCTGTGAAAATAAATTTTTAATTGAAGCCGGTCACGAATCCAAACGCGATCCAGAGGCGTCACTGATTGTTTTTGGAGAACACCCTATTGGTCAACAGCTGAAGTCCATGAGTGTGGGGCCTTATGCTCTGGAAACGCGCTATTTTTTAGATATGAAAGCTGTTTTACCTTACCCCGCCTATTTGGATTAAAACAGGAAATCCCCGAAGTCATTTAAGTCCATCTTAAAAGGTGCTACCATTTATAGAATTGTTATGCAACCCGGAAGGAAACCTCATGGACTATAAAAAGACGCTCAACTTGCCCACCACAGCATTTTCCATGCGTGCGAATTCAACACAAAGAGAACCTGAAATTCAGGCTTTTTGGCAAGCACAGGATATTTATCAAAAAAACCTGACCACCCGTGAAAAAGAGCCTTTTATTTTACATGATGGCCCGCCTTACCTTAGCTCCGGAAAAATTCACATCGGTCACGCTCTCAACCGTATCCTCAAAGATATTGTGGTGAAATATAAAACCTTAAAAGGACACCCTTCGCCACTGGTCTTTGGCTATGACAGCCACGGCTTGCCCATTGAACACGAAGTGATCAAACAAAAGAAAAACAAAGATAAGTTACAGGATCCGATTGCTGTTCGCGAGGCCTGTAAGGCCTTTGCCCTTGAAAACCTGAAGGGACAACACGAAAACTTCTACCGTCTCGGCTTAATGGGCGACTGGGAAAACCCTTATCTTACCCTCAACCCCGCCTATGAAGCAGCTCAACTGAGAGTGTTTGCAAATATGGTAGAAAAAGGCTATATCTACAAAGGACTAAAACCTGTCTATTGGAGTGTGGCAGCCCAGACTGCCCTGGCAGAAGCTGAGGTGGAGTATAAAGATCATACCTCCCACAGCATTTACGTTAAAATGACCCTCAAGCCCGATCAGGTAGAAAAGGTATCCGCTGACCTGATGGGCAAAAATGTCCACTTTATTATCTGGACTACCACCCCCTGGACATTACCCGCAAATCTCGGCGTAGCCCTTAACCCCGCTTATACATACCAGTTCTTAGCCATGGAAGATGGTGACGTTTGGGTCATGGCAGACAAGCTAGTGGACACTGTTTTACAAACGGTAGGAGCCACCTCTACAGCGGTTTTGCATCAAGCCAAAGGACAAGAGCTCGAAAACCTGCTTTGCCAACACCCATTTTATTCCAGAGATTCACGGGTAATTTTAGGGAATCACGTTACCGCAGAAGCGGGTACTGGTTGTGTCCATACAGCCCCGGGTCACGGAATGGAAGATTTTGTGGTGGGAGAAAAATACAAACTTGGCGTTTTATCGCCTGTGGATGCCAATGGGGTCTTTACCCACGAAGCTCCCGGTTATGAAGGTCTCTTTTATGAAAAAGCCAACGCTCCCATTATCGAACGCTTAAAAGAAGCCCAAAAACTGGTGTATCACACCACCTTCGTCCACTCTTACCCTCACTGCTGGCGAACCAAAACCCCCGTGATCTATCGCGCGACTGAACAATGGTTTGCCTCGGTGGACAATTTTCGAGCAGAAGCCATTGCAGCCATTCAAAGCGTACAGTGGATTCCCAGCAGCGGTAAGGATCGTATCGAAAATATGGTGGCTGATCGCACAGATTGGTGCATCAGTAGACAGCGGACATGGGGAGTTCCCATTCCTGCATTTTATCGACAGGACACCGGGGAGGCAATCCTTCGCAAGGACTTGATCTTACATGTGGCAGACCAGGTCGAAAAAGCAGGGAGTAACGTCTGGTGGACAAAATCTGCACAAGAGTTACTGCCCGAGGGCTTTAGCCTTGAGGGCTGCCCTGGTTTTGACAAAGAGACGGACATTATGGATGTCTGGTTCGATTCAGGTACCAGCCACAGTGGCGTCTTACGCCAACGTCCTGAACTGCGTTTTCCAGCGGATCTGTATTTAGAAGGCTCCGATCAACACCGGGGTTGGTTCCAGTCTTCACTGTTGACTGCAATGGCAGCTTACGGCGAAGCCCCTTATCGCAGTGTCCTGACCCACGGGTTTGCCTTAGATAGTGAAGGCAAAAAGATGAGCAAATCACTGGGAAATGTGGTGGAGCCCTCTAAAGTGATTCAACAGTATGGTGCCGATGTCTTACGCCTTTGGGTGGCATCAGTGGACTATACCAGTGATGTAAAAGTCTCTTATGACATCCTGGGGCAACTGGCGGATGTCTACAAAAAAATCCGCAACACCGTGCGTTTTATTATGAGTAATTTATATGACTTCGATCCCACCACAGATGCGCTGGCCTATGAAGATCTTAGCGAGTTGGATCGGTATACTCTCCACAAACTGAGCCATGTGATTGAAGATGTTGAAAACAGTTTTGAACGCTACGCCTTTTATCGCTTTTACCAAACAGTACAAAACTTCTGCGTCATTGATTTGAGCAATATCTACTTTGCCATTGTCAAAGACATTCTCTATATCGAAAAACCCGATGCTCCCCTGCGTCGTTCTGTACAAACCGTTCTCTGGGAAGTCTTGAAAGCTTTGCTGGGAATGATCACACCGGTATTGACCCATTTGGCAGAAGATGCCAGAGAAAAAATGCCCGAAGCCTTGCTTGAACAATTGCCTGAAAGTATTTTATTGGGTCATTTTCCAGCGCATCATCCCCAATGGAGAAATGCAGAGCTGTCGGAGAAATGGGATAGCGTTCTGGAAATTCGCGATGCCTTGAATCTCCTGTTAGAAAAGGCGCGTGCAGAAAAGCATATTGGCCGCTCCATGGAAGCGATTGCTTATATAGAGCACGCCCAACCCGAAATCAACCAATACCTTCAAGAGCACCTGGAGCTTTTCCGTCAGGTCTTTATTTTGGCTGATTTACACATCTCCCAGGCTCCCGAGCCCCTCCCATCATTGGGGATAAGTCCTGTGGAAAACCTCCATTTAAGCATTCATCGCGCCAGTGGTGAAAAGTGCATTCGCTGTTGGGTTGTGGACAATACAGTAGGCAGTCACGAAGCGCATCCTGAGCTGTGTGGACGCTGTGCTGATATCGTTGAATCATTACCTGCCGTGGCCGTATAAAACATTAATTATAGGAGTTGACTTATGGGAAGCATTTTTAAAGCATATGACATCCGAGGCCTTTATCCAGAAGAAATAAATGAACATGTGGCTTATGGTGTCGGCAAGGCCTTTGTGGAGTTTTTGGGTGCAAAACACATTGTGATTGGACGTGATATGCGCACTTCAAGTCCAGCGATCTTTGAAGAGCTTTCGCGAGGTATTACAGAACAAGGTGCCAATATTTATGACATTGGTATGTCCACCACCGACATGTTTTATTTCGCCGTTGAGGAGCTGGGAGCAGATGCTGGAATTATGATTACAGCATCTCACAATCCTGGACAGTACAACGGTCTCAAAATGGTGCGCAGCCATGCCACCCCCATTGGTGGAGAGTCTGGCATTAAAGATATTGAAGCCCTGTACCAGAGAAATGAATTTACCCCAGCTGCCTCCAAAGGACAAATTATCCCCAAACCTGGGATGCTAGAAGCATACGTGCGTTTTATTCATGGTCTGGTAGACATGGACAAAATTAAACCCTTACGCGTTGTTGTAGATGCAGGCAATGGAATGGCTGGCCTGGTCGCGCCAAAAATGTTTGAAAACACCCCTATTGAAGTCATTCCCATGTTCTTTGAGCCCGATGGTTCTTTCCCCAACCATGAAGCCAATCCCTTAATTGAAGAGAACCGCCTGGACTTGATTGCCAAAGTCAAAGAAGTCAAAGCAGATTTTGGTGTCGGTTTTGATGGGGACAGCGATCGGGCCTTCTTTGTGGACAATCGTGGGGATTTTATTGACGGCGATTTTATGACGGGTCGCCTGGGTGCTTATTTACTCAAGCGCCATCCCGGAAGCACCATTTTCTATGATGTCCGCGGCAGTCGCTATGTGCGGGAAACCATCGAAAAAGCGGGTGGAAAAGCCTTTATGTGGAAAGTGGGCCATGCGTTTATGAAGTCCAAAATGAAGGACACTCCCGGAGCCATTCTTGGCGGAGAGGTGAGTGGACACTTCTATTTTAAGTTTAGTGATGAATTCTATGCAGATAACTCATCATTGCCTGTGTTCTTAACCGCTGAAATGGTCTCGGAAGAAAATTCCACCCTGTCAGAGGTCATGAAAGCGCGCCATGATTATTTTATTAGCGGTGAAATCAACTCTGAAGTACACGATGCTGACGCCGTGATGGAAACCATTCGCCAGCAATACAAAGACCAGGGCGAAATTGTGGAAATTGACGGACTTTCTGTCATTGGTGATACCTGGTGGTTTAACCTGCGTAAAAGCAATACAGAGCCCCTTTTACGTTTGAATTGTGAGGCGGGTTCTCAGGAAGCAATGGAAACGCTGAGAGATGAACTGCTAAACATTATTCGCACTTAAACGTGTTAAGAAGTTCACTGCACTGACTTTGTCAGTGACTTCCCCTGTAGCCTGGGCATCCAACAATTGATCAAGCCATTGACCAATCTTGGGCCCAGGCTTTTCTTTGCTAATTTGAGCCACTTCATGCCCCGACAAAAATACCCTGGGATGGGCAACAGGATTATCCCTTTCTTTCCACAGGGTAGACATCGTATCCAGACTGCTCAGTAACGCCTGGTCATGACGATAAAGGACTTTACCCAGAATATAGACCGAAGGAAAGGTGTGAGTCACCTGTCTAAAAAACCTGGACATGTCTACTGGATTTTTGTATTTTCCACAAGACAGCAACAGCATTCCTGTACTTATCTTTTGAAAAAAAGACCACTCTAACGAGCTCATTACTGAGATTAAGGGTGTTTTTTGTTTTTGAGTAGACATGATTTGCTTACCTGTCAAGACCAGACATTGATTACTGGACATACTTCTAAAGTACTGAGAGAAGCTCAATACAAAAAAACGCATTAGTACACGCAAACAGCGTTCCCCCGTCAAGCAGTAATCCAATCCCTCCGCAGATTGTTCCTCTAACTCGTCATTTAAAATCGCCAGGTCTTGCAGATTAGCCTGTAAGTCACTGGAATCAAGGAGGAAAATCTGCTGCAAAAGTCCTGTACTGGCCATAATATTCAGCATATCGGTTTGCGATGCTTTTAAAATCTTCTCTAACTCGCTCAAAATCCGTTCACTGGCGCTCTGTCTTAACAACATGGCCTGGTGTTCAACCCACTTTAAGGTGGTGCTCTCAATACGAAACCCATGCTGTACCGCGAAGCGGAAAACGCGCAACAGACGCAGCGGATCTGATTGAAAATTTGCTTCTGAAATGCCCCGGACAACTCCAGATGTTAAATCTTGATAGCCACTTGTGGGATCAATGAGAGCAGCTCGCTCAAAAAAGGCCTCTGTAGAGAAGGCATCCACAGGATAAGCCATGGCGTTCATGGTGAGATCCCTCAGGCGTAAATCTGCAGTAATACACGCTGCTTGAAAGGTGGCAAAATCCAAAGTATCTTGTTCTGAAATAACCACCCTGGCAATGTCACGTTCCGCATCCAACACAAAATAAGGAACTTGAAAACGCTGACTTAAATGCCTGGCCAACTGAATGGCTGAATTTTTACAGACAAAATCGTAATCGTGAATCGGTTGGCCTAAAAAAAACTGGCGCAAACATCCTCCTACAAAATACGTTTCCTTTGTAAAAGCGGCAATTTCCCGAAAGAATGGAAGTAAGATATTCATTGGGACGTTGTCTCATCAGGTCCACAGGGTACCTCTTTCTCAAAAACAAACAGATGGCAGTAAGGGCATCGGGTATACATGGGCTCATAATAGGTTTGACAATCATTGCAATGGGGCCAATGCTTTGCTTCTAACACCCGTTGGCGCTGCATAAGCAATAGCATCAAGCGTTGCGCCTTTGCACGCAATTTTTCATCACCAATCCCCTGGGTATAGCGTCTGATTTGTTCTTCTTCCCACAGGGCCAACGGAGAAGGCGTCATATTTTCAGTTAAAGCCTGTTTGCGCTGAGTAAAAGCCTCAGTAATATGATTCAGCTGTTGATTCTTTTTCTCCCAGTCTGCGGTTTGGGTCACACATTTAATATTGCGGATTAGCTGTCCTGCGTTTTGCAGTCGCAACTTTGCCAAAATTTCACGTTGCAAAAAAGAAAACTCTTGAATAAGCGCCGCCGAGGAGACTTCACAGACCAGGGTGCCCCGTTCAATACGCACAGGCCGAATGCGTTCAGCCAAATAAGGACCCAACAGCGTCGGCCATTGTTCTAAAAAAAGTGCCAGATCTACTTTGGTAATCGGGTAAGCACGCATCACATCCGTCAGGCCTTCTTTTAAAGACTTCATGTGATTTTACCCTCTCTAACGTGCAAAATTAATCCCTGGGCTTTCAACAGCTTTTCCACCGTTTGATCCAAATGGGTTGTGGTGATAAAAGATTGTAACCCTTCATAGGAAATTTGTTCAACCAATAATTGCTGACGCCGAATATCTAATTCTGAAAAGACATCATCCAATAAAAGAATGGGATATTCACCAATTTTTTCTTTGACGTAACAGAGTTCAGCCACCTTCATAGCAAGAGCAGCGGTGCGAATCTGCCCCTGAGAACCCACCGCTTTTAGATCTCTTTTGGCATATTTCATGATCAAGTCATCGCGATGAGGCCCCACAGAGGTTTGCGCCCGAAAAATGTCTTGTCGGCGTTTGCTTTCCAGAAGTTTGAGCACCTCTTCAGCATCCAAGCCTGCAATCGAACTTCGGTACTCAATATCCATTTCTTCGTAGAGGCCTGACATTTCTACTTGTTTTTGCTTAATCAACGGCAATAAGGCATTTAACATCAAATAACGCTGCTGCACAATCAGGGTGGCGTGCTGACTAAGTTGTACGTCCCATAACAGTAAATTATCTTTTTGGCTGGCCGGAATGGCTTCTAAAGAGCGGTAATCCTTAAATGACTTTAACAAGGTATTCCGTTGCTTCATAATGCGGTTGTAGTTTTGCAATAGCTTGTAGTAGCCAGGCTTACATTGAATCAGCAAGAGGTCGATATACAAACGCCTGCGGTGGGGCTGCCCTGTAATAAGATTGAGATCTCCCTGAGAGAACAGCACCAATTTTAAATGCCCAATATAGTCAATTAAACGCTTTTGGTAGGTGTAATTGTACTGAATCAAACGTTTGCCATCTTTACGGGTTTCATAAGAGAGTAAGAAGTCATCTCCCCGATCCCTACGACAACGGCATCGTACAGAAAAGGAACGGGAATCCCAATGAATCAGCTCGGTCATACGGGGACTGCGAAAGGAACTGGCAAAAGCCATAACATATAAGGCTTCCAAAAAATTACTCTTGCCCTGTGCATTGGGACCAATTAAAGCAATTTTTTGAAAACCTGTTAAATCAAGTTCCAGCTGCTGGTAATTGCGAAAGTGATGGAGGCTTAAAAACTCGATCAGCACCGGTTATTCAAGCTAGGGCTTAATTGGCATGAGCATACAAAGATAATCGTCATTGTCCACAGAAGACACTACCACGGGCTGCACTTCCGAATTAAGTTGTAAAACAATATGCGAACTATCTTCTGCATAAATGCGCAAGACTTCAATCAGGTACTGCGCATTAAAGCTAATAGACAAAGGCTCGCCCTCGAATTTGGCGGCGATTTCTTCGCGGGCTTTCCCTTGCTCAGCGCCGGCACGAATGGTGACACCCTGAGAGGAGATATCAAAGGTAATCACATGGGTTTGATCCGAAGACATAATAGAAACCCGCTCTACCGCAGCTAAAAAGGCACGGGTATCGAGCCAGGCTTTGCGCTGAAATTGTTTCGGTAAAATCTTGTTGTAGTCAGGGTATTTGCCCTCAATCAAGCGAGAAGTAATCACTTTATCTCCGGACTCAAACAAAATATGTGACCGGCTAAAACTCATCAAGAGCGTTTCTTGCTCATCTTGCTTAACCAGTTTTTCTAATTCAATCAGGGTACGGCGGGGCACAATCAAATTAATGGGGTCGCCGCTCTGTGAGAGATTAAGTTGTCTTACCGCCAGGCGATAACCATCTGTGGCAGCAAGCTTGAGCTGGTCGCCATCAATGCTCAAATTAACCCCCGTCAAAATGGTTTTTGCCGCATCACTGGCAGAAGCAAAGCCGCTCTGGCGGATTGCCTTGCAGAAGTCCAGAAGATTGAGCTCAAAAACCTGCTGGCGATCTACCTGAGGAAGTTTCGGAAACTCATCGGCGGGTAACGTATTCAAGTGAAAGGCCAGCTTATTCCCCAGGAGACTGACAGTACCGTCATTTTTAAATTCTAAGGTGAGTGATTCATCCGGAAATTTGTTGACAATTTCAAAGAGCTTTTTTGCAGGAACGGTAATACGCAAAGCTTCTTCGAGATTTGCTTCTAAACGTGCTTCAACGCCAATTTCCAGGTCAGTACCTGTCATTTTCAGGAAAGGCCCTTGTTCAGAACTTAGCAGTACATTGCTGAGCACTGGCAAAATACCCTTTGCAGCAACGGCCCGTTGCACTGCATGAAGGGTTTTCTTTAAATCTTCAGTTTGACAGGTGACTTTCATAAGCTTTTCCATTTTTCAAAGTGACTCACATTGTGCTCAACGATGGCACAACGCTAACGTAAGCTAACACAAACTGAAGGCTTTTCAAAACCCCTTAGAACTCTTAAGTACTTAGGTACTAATTACTTTATCTTTAAATATTTAATTAGTAATAGTAGAGCCTGTGGAAATGTGGATAACTTTCCTGAACGTGTGATTTAGCTTCGTCTGACATCTCTTTGGAAGATGTGCATATCTTGTGGATAAACACTAAGGTTTTCCACAATCCTGAGTTATCCCCATCTCTATCCCCAACACCTGCTACTTTTCTCCACAAGTTTATCCACAGCATGTTTTACAAAAATAAACATTACTTTACAAAACGAAACATAGGGGGGATCATTTTGCCTGTCGAGAGTCTTCTCGCTATGATGTCGACTAGTATAAAAAAAATGAAGGGCTTTGTCTAGTTTTTTTCAGGACATTTTTGGTAGGGGATTTTTGTGCTGGACAGGGAAGCTTTTTGACCACCGGATCCGTTACAAAAGGATCCAGGGATCGTCGATTGAGATGTACAGTCGAGATGACCAGATGTGTGCTTTATCACAAACTTAAAGCACACATCTGGTAAAGACTTTCTTTCATTCAGAGAGGATTATGTCCCACAAAAAGTCCACAGATGGCGCAGGACAAGATCCAGAGGATCTTTGAGGCGTCATTCATTTTTGGAGAGAGAGATCCCCTCCCGATCTCCCGTCAAAAAAAGATAAAAAAGTGTCTACTGATCTGCTTTTATTCACACTTATTCCACAGAAAAAATAAAACTTATCCACAGCTTATCCACATTCATGTGTATAACAGAGGTTAAACAGAAGATATTTTAGAGCGCTATCCACAAGTTTGTACGCGTTGATATATATGGTTTTGAGACGATTATTAATAAGCTGTTAAAAAGCTTATCCACAGTTTATCCACAGCACATTAAAAGTTATCCACAGCTTATCCACAAGTAATTTTGTTACAATGTAAGCTATTCTTTTTCAGGCGGTTTTAAATGCGTATTACAGAATCTCAGGTAGAGCATATTGCCAAACTGGCGCGTTTGCACTTAACAGCTGATGAACTTCATCTCTATCAGAAAAACATGGAAAAAGTTTTGGATTATGTGCAGCAATTGGAGTCCCTTGATACAGATGATATAGAGCCTGCTTATCATGCCATTCAACTTCAAGATCACTTTCGTCAGGATCAAGTCGAAGAAGGCTTAACGCAAGAACAAACCTTTGCGAATGCTGCCTCTCAAACGGCCTCCTTTTTTCAAGTGCCACAAATTTTATCGGGAGATAATCGCTAATGTCGATACAAACCAATGCCCTTCAGTTGATCGAAACAGCTGTGGAAGGAAAACCGATTTATCCGGGTGCAGGCGGTTGGAGAGTGACCCATGACGGGCGCTCTATTATGTTACCAGGGGTAGGAGGCATTACCTACAATTTGAAAGTGGGCGACGCTGCCTATGGATGGGCCGCAGATCACGCCGAACCCTGTGTCTCAGCCACGGCTTCTGTGGACAACCGTGCTCAGGGGGTTAACCTGGCTTTTAACTACTTTGCTTGTGTGGGCAATGAAGTGCGCGTTATCTCTGGTGATGCCAAAGGTGCAAAAGGTGTTGTCACAGGAACCCATGGTGGGTGTGAGCATGTCATGATTGACTTTCCTGAAGAAGCCCTTCAAGTGATGACTTTAAATGATCAGTTACAAATTCGAGCCCGCGGCCAGGGGCTTGTTTTTACGGACTATCCCGATATCAAGGTTTGGAGCTTAGATCCCGATCTATTAAAAGTATTGCGCATTGAAGAAGATCCCCAGGCTAAGGTTCTTCGTTTTCCTGTTACTGCTAAAGTTCCTGCAGAACTTTTGGGTTCTGGTTTAGGGCGGACCGATGGTTTTAAAGCGGATATTGATATTCAAAGCTCAGATCCCGATTTTTTAAAGGAACACCAGTTAGATCAACTCAAGTTAGGGGATTTTGTCGCTTTAATGGACTATAAGTCTTTTTATGGTTGGTCTTTTCAAAAAGGAGCAGTCACCATTGGGGTGGTAACTCATACTGATTCTTACACTGCAGGACACGGTCCTGGCGTAACCACGTTAATTACTGCATGTCATGGGGAAGTACTGCCGTTCATTCAACCCGATGCAAATTTGGGCAAATATTTAAAAATTGGACGCTACCGCTCCTGAGTTAACCGAAAGTTAATGTTTGATTAGCCTTTATTTTACCTCCTCTTCGTCAGATCTTTCTTGCGGCCGCATATAATAAAAGAAAGAGATGAAGAGGAGGTTTTATGATGTCTAACTTTGTTCAGCAGCGTTCTGTTTCACAATCTGTTCAACAATGGCAGTTGATGAATCCCCGCTCGCTCAGTCAGTACTCCTCCTTGAATACCCCCTCGGCAGCGCCTTCAGGTATACGTACACCTCAGCAGGTGTTTGGCGCAGACCGCTTACAGTTAAACATTCCCAATGCCCCCCGTCAGTCCGCCATTAGCGTCATGCAGCAACAGGCTTCTGCCAGCAGTATCAATCGCGCTATTGATCGCGCTACCGGTACGCAAAATACCTATAATAATCGTTCTGAGCTTCTGGTAGACGGTAAAGAAGCCTTTGACAAAATGTATGAGAATATTCGTTCTGCCCAGACCAGCATTTATATTGAGATGTTCCTTTTCCACGGTGACAAAACCGGTTGGGACATGGCCAATCTCCTGGTGGAAAAACGCAAACAAGGCGTGGATGTAAAGGTTTTACTGGATGGCCTCGGACAGGTGTCAGAAGATGGAACCTTACCCAAGTTTCTTCTGGACAATGGAGTGGACGTTAAAATCTATAACAAACAGTTATTTGATTGGGACAACGTCAATATCACCCACCGTAAGCTTGTTCTTGTAGACGGCTATAAAGGCATTACCGGAGGCATGAATATTGGTGATGAGTACGCTCACAAGTGGCATGATCTGATGATTGCTCTTGAGGGCGAAAGTGTCCAGGAGCTTCAGCAGGAGTTCTTTGTGAACTGGACACGATCCGGTGGACATGTCCCCTTAAATCCCCCAACCCTTCCTCCGGGAGTTCGCTTTGGTACTTCAGCTACACGGGTAACCGTTACAAGTCCTCATGAACCGGGCAAAGAAAAAGACACAAAAAACGCTTTTATAAGTGCGATTCACTCTTCTTTAAAAAATGTCTACCTGGTCAATCCCTATTTTTCGGATGAAGACGTGATTCAGGCTCTGATCTCTGCCGCTCAGCGGGGGGTAGATGTACGCATTCTTTTACCGGAGGTGAGCGATAATCCTGTTCATACTGTCTTGAATAAGCAGAATGGTGAAAGACTTTTGCAGGCTGGAGCAAAAGTTTATAAGGTAGATGCGGGAAAAGACGATAGCGTTTTTACCCACGGCAAACTGATGACCATTGATGGTATTTGGACCAGCATTGGTTCAACCAACCTGGATACCCGTGCCCTGGAAAATAACCAGGAGCTGAATACCTCTATTACCGATGCGCGTTTTGCAAAGACCGTAGAGGATCGCTTGTTTTTTAGAAATGAACATGCGTTAAAGCCGCTGAACAGTAATGATTTCAGCGGCTGGGAACGAACCAAAGCAAAAGTTTTTTCTTTCTTTGATCGGGTTTTTTAAACTTAACCTTTAAAAGTTATTGGGTTTTTCGCCGTGTTGGGCGCGAACTCGAATGGCAATACCGCCTCTGGCGCTAAAATGTCCTACAACTTCCATCCATTTGGGTTCAGTGGCTTTTACGAGATCGTCTAAAATACGATTGGTTACCGCTTCATGAAAAATCCCCACGTTTCTAAAGGCGAACAAATACAACTTTAAGGCTTTGCTCTCTACGCACTTTTGATCGGGGGCGTAGTTGATTTCAATACGGGCGAAGTCAGGCTGTCCGGTAATGGGACAAACGGCGGTAAACTCAGGACAGTCCAATTGAATGATAAAGTCTCGACCTGGAGATGGGTTATCAAAGGTGTCTAATTCCGCTTGGTCAGGGTGAGTGGGGTACTCGGTGGTTTTCCCCAAATGCTTAAGTGCCATATAATGGTATCCTTTTTCAAAGTTTTTACCATTATACGGCGCTAAGAATCAGGCGGGAACCATCTTATTGAAGGACGGGCAAATCGCGATGAGAAATTACCGTGCTAATGCTTTCGGTTTCTCGGTTAAAGAGAGCAATATCTCCTCGATTTTCACCAATCAAATTGGTGTACAAAATCCGATTTTTATCCTGAGATAAAGCGGGCTGAATACCTGTGGTAATTTCAAAAGCTTCCCGGGTATCGAAGAAGTAGAGATAAATGCGGCTTAAGTAATCAAAGCTCAATTGGGTTTGATCCTCAGACCATTGACCGTTAGCAAAACTCAGTTCTGTGGGGCCTACTTCTGTGATTTGATAGGTTTCGGTAGCCAAACTGTAATTGTGAAGTTGCAGGGTTTGCTGAGAAAGATCTTTGGTTTTATTGGTGTGCGTACTCAACCAGGTTATATTTAACCCATCTTTCGACCAATGGGGGGCAATCACTTCCTGGGGCAGATCAATATTCAAGGCAATGTGCGTTTTTGAGGGGATATCATACAGTCGAATTTGGCGTTGGCATTGTTTTCCACCTACCCGGTCGGCTTCCTGACAGGTATTGTCGTAAACCGAAACAAATTTATCGGCACTGGGGTGCCAATCTACCTGAGCGCCCTCGGCAATTTTCTCTAAATTTTGACCGTTACTTTCAGTGATGTAAATCTCTTCGGTGTCTTCTGTGGTGAGCAAGAAGAGGGCACCATTGGGCGACCACTTAAGCGACTCAAAGCGCGCCGGGTCCAAATCCCTGACTTTGATCAGATCCGTCCCATTTTGCAATATCGTGAATAAAGCGTCGTGGGCACTTTGAGAGCCTTCAGCACGATAGCGATAGAGGAAGGCCAGGCGATCACCCCCGGGAGACCAGGTGGGAGAAAAAGCCTTTCTGACAAGACCCGGTGCTGTCGTTGTGGGGGTTGCATTGGGCACCCCACAGGCAACCAGAACACTGACCAGTGAAAGTAAAAATAGCTTAAAAGGAGAGGTTGAAAACAGACGAGTAATAGCCATATTCTTTTTGTTTTAAAGAGATTCCCTGAAGTTGTTGATCAATTTTTTGATTGTGAAGGACACTCTGATAATAGGTATCAGACAAATTCCAGGCCCAATAGGCCGAGGTAGGGGCAACGTTGACAATGACAGCTGCCGTGCGGGCAGCGTCGTTGTCGATGCTGCTCAACAGGTATGAGCCCAGAAAACTAAGCAAAACAGTGCTTGCAAATCCACCCAAAACCCATGCACCCCGGGTGTTGTCTCCGGTGTAGAAATGGCCGGCACCAGGCACTATCGAAAGCAAGGTGGCTGCTTCGGGGCTACTCTTTTGAGCCTCCAGTGCAGCTTTTTGCTGTTCGAGGCGTTCTAAATCAGTACCCTGGAGGGGGTCGTTGGCGCTCACGCTCACTTGCCAGACCGTATCGATGGCGTGAGAAGAGGGAGACGATTCGGCATAAGCAGGCATGAGAAAAGCAAAGCCCAATAAGCTGCTGAGAAAGGTTCTTCGAAAGAAAGTGGATTTGTTTGCTACTAAAATTGCCATAAAGTCACCGAAAAAAGATTTTCTTCTATTATATATGCTTTTGATAAAGAATTCAGGTTGCGGATCACGTTTTGATTGTGTTTCTCGGCGTTTTTGAAAGCATCCCCTGTATTCCACAACCAAAAGCTAGGAATAGCAATCTGTAGGAGCAAAAGGATGGCCTCCCAGTGGGCATCAGCGAGATCTTTGGTGATGCCACCGTTAACCTCTCGGGGGCGTATAGAACCCGCTCGTTGTTGGTCAACCCAAACGAAAAGCAAAAGACTTCCTGCTGCCGTTAAGGTAATAAGCGCTTCAGGCCAGATGCTTTCATTCACATACATTTGCCCCGCACCTGGTACAAGCAAAGAGAGTCCAGCGGCTGCCCACCGGTTTTTATCTTCGTCTTCAGGAGAAACAGCGTAATTTTCTGGGGCGGAAGTCGAGGGGTCCGTTTGAGCCAGGCTACAGGGTGCATAAATACAACTCACCCACATAAAAAGGCTCAGGAGGAGCCAAAGGCTTTTTTGAGGGCGGGGTGATAAAAGGTGTAGTTGAAAAGGCTTTTGAGAATGTCGAGTTGTGAAGTGGAAAATCCCTGGATTCCTCCGATTTCTAGTTTGATTTTGACGGGCCCGGCGCCCATCAGTAAGACTTCAGTATTATAGCGTTTCATATGAGGGAGTGGGAGATGAGCCTCGCGAGATGGAATCAGATGCGGTGCGCTGATGTCTCCGATCAATTCTGGAGGAATAAAAGCCGGTGCTACCTGGTTGGCGATTTCAAGTAAGCTGGATTTTACCAGATAGCCTGCAGACTTGACGAGATACTGATGGCCTTCTGTCTCGGTAATTAAGGTGTTATCTGATAACACCGGCGGTAAGGGACCCAATGTTGTCTCTGACTCATCTCTTTCCATCTGTAAAGAGGTAGGGCCTGTTACCGTAAATACAAAGCGCGTTGACTCCCGTTGAAGAATGGCTGTTTTGTGGCGGTCTAAAGGAATTCTTTCCATCTGATAAAGATTGGAGTTGATTTTTAGAGCCTGGTCTAAAATATAGATTTCAAGCTGCTCATCCTCATATACCGGGCCCAGGTCCACCATAATGCGTTTGACCCAGGCTTCATGACAGGTATAGGTTTCTTTGTCTCCTGTGGGTAAGCCCAGCAGCTGGTGATGAATTTTTCGCTCACTCTCAATGCTTAAGTCAAGATCCACAAACTTTTTTTGACAGAAGGTCAATGAGCACAGGTTGAGGGCTGTGAGCAAAGGATAATCCAAAATACACTGCCCTCCAAAGCTGGGTCCGAGCAAACCAATTTGCACCAGAAGACGGTAGGGACTCATATTGAGTTGCCCTGTCTTCATGCCCAGAGCTTGTCGGCGCGTGGCCGTATGAAAGGCGTCTCGACAGATGGTTTCGAATTGGGTTTGAGAGAAAAAGTCAGAAGGCTTCATGTTCTCAGTATACCTTCTTTTTGATACCGCAAATAAAAACACCCTGGTTATCTTAAACCAGGGTGTTTTTATTTGTAGATTCAGGTTTAGCGCACAATATCCATCTCAGAGAGAATATCTTCGGCAGCTTTACCGCCTCGGCCCACTGCGCCAGCCACAATGAGCGCTTGTTGTGGATTATGGGCTGCGTAGATCATACCGTTGGCAATGGCGTTACCACCCGATCGAATACCGTTGGCGACCCATTCCGTAACGCTCACGGGGTTGATACCTTTTAAGGTGTCCAGTGGGTTCAGAATGGCATTGCCCACTTTTTGGATACCGCGGCCCACTGAGGTGACGGCATTGCCGATACCGTTGGTGATTTTTGCAGGAGCAGAAAGAACGTAGTCAATACCCTGTCCAATTTGCGTACCGATGGTGGTGCTACCCTGGGCCGTGACCTGAGCGGCTGTTCCGACCGTTTGCGCAGCGGTTTGTGCACCCTGGGTGGCGGTTTGTGCGGCTTTGGCCACATCGTCAGCCACGTTGCCCACATCGTCGGCGATGGTTCCTACGTTTTTAGCAACGCGCCCTGCGTCGTCTGCCAGATTGGCTGCACCGTTGGCTGCTGCGTTGACCGCGCCCAGACCACCACCGGCAGTGCTTGCGTTCTGGGTGCCACCACCAATAATGATGTTAATGGTGTTATTGTTTCCGCTGATGTTGTTGCCTACATCGCCCAAAAGGACATCTTTAATATCGTTAACAATATTATTGCTAGCTCCACCGCCAACACCGGTCACGGGTGGGGGGGTTGCCGCCACTGGAGGAGGAATATCATCAATAACATCTATAGGGGGAGCCGCAGGTTGAGGCGGTGTATCAGGCGTGGGCGCGGCGGGCTTATCAGCAAAGGCTGCGGTTACCACGGCCAGATCTACGGTCAGGCGTCCGAGCGCTTCACCATACTGTCCCTGCTTAAGGGCGGTAGAATAAGGTTTTACAATCCCTTTTGCAATACTTTGGGTGGTCTGCCAGGGGTGTGTAGCAATATGCAAGGCCGTGCGGCCCACTGTTTTAGCGGCACCGATAGGGTTGGTGATGCCGTAAGCTGCAGACTTGCCCAGGAAAACAAGTCCTTCGCCCATACCGTAAATAGATTTTGCTGCACCACTAAAGAAGCCACCCACAAAGTCTCCCACGCTCTTGTCGCGTGTAGATTCGTAGTTGTCCACCTTCATGGCTGGTGATTGAAGCGGCTGAGGGCCTGACTGAACGGGGACACTATAACTGGGGCTATAAGGCATTGGAGCAGAGGTTGCTCCAGCTAAAATGGCCTGATTGTGATTGAAACCAACTGACATAAGGTTCCTCCTGGGAATTGCTACATTGTTCTTATCTTATCATTTTGATCAAAACTGACGTGAAAAATAAAATTTTAATGTAAAAAATGGTTATCTTTAGATTAAAATTTAGGTTCAGTCACTCAGTTCAGCTAAAATCAAACGCAGTACATCATCTAAATCCTGGGCCGACGCATAATGTTGGGTGGCCAGCGTTATGCCCTTTTGCACTTCGGTGGCATTGAATCCGAGTGCCACAAGGGTTAATTCAATTTCTTCTTGCCAGGGTTTTGGCACAGCAGCTACCCCCTTTATGGGTTCAGGCAGCATGTCTGCGTGGAGTTTACTCAAACTTTCTTTAAGCTCCAGAATAATGCGCTGGGCTGTTTTTTTGCCAATACCAGGTGCTTGACAAAGCACTTCGGGTTGATTGCCAATAATCGCCCGGGCAACCTCTGTAAGATCTAAAAGTGAAAAAATGGCCAGCGCGGTACGCGGTCCAATACCACTGACACGGGTAAGCTGTAAAAACATTTCTTTTTCTTGAGGTGACTCAAAACCATAGAGTTCCATACCGTCATCTTTGCTGATCAAATGGGTGATGATTCTAACCACGGGTGCCTTAGTGGTTTTCAATTGCGTGTGAAGGCGTTCGTGTACGCGCACTTCATAACCCACACCCTGTACATTCAGGAGAACACTCTGTGCTGTGGTGTAGGCGACTTCACCTTCTAAAAAACCGATCATTACCCCACAACCTTTTTGGCATCTTGCCAATAATTTTCAAACTCTGCTTCTGTTAAGGCGTTTAAAGCACGACCTTGCAGGGCCTTTTCCATAGCCTGAAAGCGCCGGGTAAAACGTTGGCAGGTTTGTCTTAAAGCATCTTCAGGATCTAATTTATACCACCGTGCCAGATTGACCAAAGTAAACAGCGCATCTCCTAACTCGTGAAAAATATCCCGTAGATCTCCTGTGTCTGCAGCTGCTTTGAGTTCCGCATATTCTTCATCGATTTTTGCAAAGACTCCTGAGACATCAGACCAGTCGAAGCCCACACGGGCAACTTTTTTACCTATTTTTTCACTCAAACTCAACGCAGGTAAGGTCTGGGTAACTCCTGAGAGGACAGAGAGCGCTCCGCCGCCTTTTTGTTCTTTTTCAGCGGCTTTGAGCTGCTCCCAATTTTTAATGACTTCTTCGGCATTTTCCACAGGAGTATCTGAAAAAACATGGGGGTGGCGATAAATCAATTTGTTTGCAATGCCGTGAGCGACCTCATCCAGGTCAAAAAAGTCTTCTTCACTGGCCAACTGGGCGTGAAGATAAACCTGAAAGAGCACGTCTCCAAGTTCTTCGCAGAGGGCGTCAATATCGTCATTTTCAATGGCTTCCACCACTTCATAAACTTCCTCTAAAAAGAACTTTTTTAAGCTCTGGTGATCCTGTTCTAAATCCCAGGGACAACCGCTGTCAGGATCTCTTAAAGCGGCCACGACCTGACTTAAACGGACCAGGCCGGAACGCTTTTCTGCAGGAGCCATGGGGACATATAAAGTGGTCAGGTGATCAATCCAGTCCAGACGATCTAAATCTTCAAGGGCGAGTTGTTCATGCCGCTCATCGTCACCGCCTGCGGCACGAATAACGTGAATTTGAAACTCTGGATCTAAGCGTTCGAGCAAGGTCAATTTGACTTCGCTGGCAATGGCCTGAGAATATACCTGCACAATTAAGGTGGGTTGATCTAAATGGAGGTGTTCAGGTTCAAAACGCAAAGCGTCAAGAATATGCAAACCGTCAGTCGGATCAATCCCCAGGCTTTCGCACATGACATCAATACAACTGACAGCGCTGTGCAAACTTACCGTTAGCTCTTCTTGTTCCTTTGCTGTTTGCAAAAGGCTGGTGACCGTACTTTCTGCCACCAGGGGGTTCCCTGGGACAGCGTAGACAATGGTTTGGTGAGCCTGGGCTTCAGATAAAAGGGTTTTAACGATCTGCTGGTAGAGACCTTCAAAATTTTGCGCTTGTTGATACAGTTGATCAAAGCTCGTATAACGGCATCCCCAATGTGAGAGTTCGTTGACGGTAGGATGTGAAGTCGTACGCAAATAGACGGGGTGTTCAGAAAGCAGAAGATCTCGGGTCTCAAGGGTCATATAACGTGCTGGACCTGGACCCAGGCCCAGCACATGAATATGCGGCATTATTTGTTCTGTTCAGCAGCAGGAGAGGCTTCGGTAGCCGGTGCGGCTGATTCAGGTGTTACAGCAGGAGGAGTGTTTTCCCCTTCTTTGGTTTCGGTTGCTTCTGTTTTCTTGGGGGGTTCCACTTCCAGGAGCTTTTCGTTGATTTGAATATCAGCCTTTTTCTTGGCCTCTTCTAACCACTTTTCAAACACTTCTTGTTGTTTGGTTTGCTGTAAATTACCCTCAATGAGTGGCCTGGCATCTTCCAGCTTACGGGTTTCTGCCGGGGTCGTATCACCCCGTTTAATGATGTGCCAACCGAAGCGGGTTTCTACAGGGGCCGAAACCTCACCTTTTTTGAGTTTGAGTAAGGCTTCTTCAAAAGGTTGCACCATTTGTCCGCGGGTAAATTGCCCCAGATCTCCGTTACGCTCTTTGCTGCCTTCATCTTGAGAATGCTTTTTCGCTAACTCACCGAAGTCGGCACCGCCTTTGATTTGGGCTACTAGTTTTTCAGCTTCAGCTTTGGCTTTCGCCAATTCAGCTTTGTTTTCGGGATCCGCTTTAATGAGAATATGCTGTGCATTTAATTGCTCGGGCACTTTAAAACGGTCCATATTCTCGTTGTAGAATTTTTTAATGTCTTCGTCGGTCACTTTAACGTCTTTGACAATGTCGTTGAACAATTTTTGTAAAAGCAGTTGGTCTGCGAATTGTTCATCAAACTCTGCACGAGAGACTTTGTTTTGCTCAAGGGCTTCTTTAAAGGCTTCTTCATTACCCTGATAACGGCTTTTGAGAAGTTCTTGAAATTTTGTTTCTTTTTCTTCTGCATCTACCGTCAAGCCTTTTTCCTGGGCGGCTTGTTTCATCACTGACATATCGACCAGTGAATTCATGATGTTTTCTTTGAGGGTTTTTAACATGGTCTGGCCCGCTTCACTGTTGAAGTCAGCCCCGATTTGACCGGCATACTGCTTTTTTGCGCGGTCTACAAACTCAATATACTCTTTGGTCGAAATGGTGGTGCCATTAACTTTTGCTGCATAAGCATTGCTATTGGCCCAAAAATAACTGCCCGCGGCGGCGGCGCCACCTACGATAACGGTTGTTACAATGGCTGCTACCACAAGCTGGGGGCTTTTTTGTCCGTTCTTAGCCATGTGATTTCCTACTTTCACCAGAATAAATCTGGATGTTCAATTGTTAATAATGATTTACTCTACAGTTTACCAAAAGCCTTTGATTTCAGTGCTATTTAATCTAAAGGCGGTTGAATTTTGGCCTGTTGTTTTTGTTGGGCTAACCAGTCCTGCACGGCTTTTTCTTCGGCTTCTGCCTGTAAACGGGCTTCAAAGGCTGATCTTGCCTCTTCAAAAGGCTTTGGGCCAGCGGGTAAGGTACTGCCCCGGCGAATGATATGATAACCAAACTCGGTTTTAACAGGCTGTTGTGAAACTTCACCCGGTTTCATCGGCCACACCGCAGACTCAAAGGCACTGACCATTTCACCCCGCGTAAAAAGCGGAAGTTGTCCACCTTCTTCGTGATTGGTGGTGTCGTCAGAGTATTCCCTGGCCAGCTCTGAAAAATTTTTGCCTTGCTGAAGTGCTGTCAGCACCTGCTGGGCTTTTTGCTTTGCCAGGGTTTCGCCGTTGGGTTTACTTTCATCAATGTGAATTAAAATATGTTGGGCCGAAATACGCTCGGGGGCCAGATAATCCTTTTGATGAGAAGTATAGTAATTCTCAAGGTCAGCTTCGCTCACTTTAACGGATTGTTGAATACGTTTACGCATCTGTCTCACCAGAAGGCGTTCTGCCAGCTCCTGACGGAAAAGCGAAGACGTATAGCTGCTGCGCTTAAGATCTCGGTTAAAGGCCTCCTGGTCACCGTTGTACTGTGATCCGAGTAATTGCTGCCATTCGCTATCAATGTCAGCTTCGCTAATACTTAAGCCTTCCTTTTCAGCCGCTTGCAAGAGCAACTCACGCTCTACGAGTTCGTTAGAGACATATTTTTGTTGATCTTTGGCAGCAATTTTAGCCTCTCTGAAATAGGGTTGCAGCTGTAAGCTGCGTCGTGCCACATCGCTTTTGGTAATGCGTGATTCATTGACTGAGAGCACGGTATTGTAGTCCTGTATAGCGTAATTGCCGGCCAAGACGGCACCACTGCCAAAAAATAAAAGTCCGATAACCCCAATGATTCCTTTGTGCGTTAACGATTGGCGCGAGCTATGCGACATGGAGATGCTCCTCCGTGAATTGTTCTTCAAAGCTGAGCAATGCTTGTAAAGCCTGCTCAATAAAATCTAAGTTTTTATGGCCTTTTCCAAATTTCTTGCGACACAGCAAGTGCTGCTTTTGACTCCATTTTTGTAAGACAGGAAACGCTTGTTGGGCAGCTTCAAAATGCGCCAGGGGCAGTACAAAGCTAAGCTCAAGGCTATCGCCCTGGTAGCTCATTTTTTCGATGCGCAGATCATTGCCCATGATACGTACTGCGCTGATACGCCACAGGGTCTCGGCTTGATAAGGCATTTCGCCGAATTTTTGTTCAGCTTCTTTTTTCAGGTGCTCGATATAATTGAGTTCTACCGCGTTGGCTAAAGCACGATAATAGCGCATTTTCTCCATGGGCTCGCTGATCCAGGCGTCGGGAATATAAGCCGAGAGGTTTAGATCCACCACACAACTGCTAAAGGGGCGCTCATCAGGGGATTCTCCCCGCAAAACGGAGAGGGTTTCTTCTAGCATTTGACAATAGGTATCAAAACCTACGGTGACGATATTTCCGTGCTGTTGTGGACCAATAATATTTCCAATGCCGCGAATTTCCATATCTTTTAAAGACAGGTAGTATCCTGAACCCAGGTGGCTATACTCTTGAATAACGGTCAATCGCTGATGTGCCTCTTTGGTCAGGGGTTTTTTTGCGTCATGGAGCAAGTAAGCATAGGCCTGGATATTGGAACGGCCCACCCGACCTCGCAACTGGTGAATTTGGGCCAGGCCCAGGCGCTCTACTTCTTCAATGATCAAGGTGTTTACATTTGAGATATCAAGACCTGATTCCACAATGGTAGTGCAAACCAAAATATCAAAGGCGTGGTGATAAAAATCCCACATGGTGCGTTCGAGTTCTTGCTTAGACATTTGGCCATGGGCTACACGAATACGGGCCTGGGGCACCAATTCCTCGATTTTACGACCCACGTCGTGGATACTTTTGACCCGGTTGTGAATATAGTAAATTTGTCCATTACGTTGTAGCTCATGGTAAATCGCTTTTTTAATCACCTCGTCATCATATGCGCTGACTTCTGTCTTAATGGCCTGCCGATTGGGCGGTGGGGTTTCAATAAGACTTAAGGATTTTAATCCGCCCAGTGCGATGTTGAGGGTACGTGGAATGGGGGTTGCGCTCATGGTCAAAATATCCACATTGGGTTGAATTTGCTTGAGCTTTTCTTTTTGATTGACCCCAAACCGGTGTTCTTCATCGATGATGAGCAAGCCCAGGTGTTTAAAGGACAGCTTTTTAGACAAAATGCGATGGGTCGCCACCACAATATCGATATCGCCCGCCTTGATTTCTTTAAAAATTTGGTCGGATTCTTTGGCGCTGCGGTAGCGGCTTAATAGCTCAACCCTGACAGGGTACGATGCAAAACGTTCTTTGAGCACCTGGTAATGCTGGTGAGCCAAAATGGTTGTAGGCGCCAAAAACGCCACCTGATAGCCTGAAATCGCCGCTTTGAAAGCACTGCGAAGGGCAACTTCTGTTTTACCAAAGCCCACGTCTCCACACACCAGGCGGTTCATGGGCGTTGGTTTTTCCATGTCAGCTTTGGCTTCTTGAATGGCCAGCAGTTGATCGGGCGTTTCTTCGTAAGGGAAGGACTCTTCCATTTCCTGTTGCCAGTGGCTGTCTTCAGGAAAACTAACGCCTTCGGCCTTCATGCGTTCGGCTTCGGTTTGAAGGAGTTTTTCGGCGATTTCAATCAGATTCTTTTGAACCTTGGCTTTTGCGCGTTCCCACTCGCCACCGCCCAATTTATGGAGCTTGAGATGCTCTCCCCCCACACCCTGGTAGATTTGGAGCCGATGCATTTGCTCCACAGGGACCAATAAGCGATCTTCACTGGCGTAGTGGAGTGAAAGATATTCTCGGTTTTCACCGGTGGTGTTGTATTGGACAAGACCTTGATAGCGCCCTACCCCGTGGACTTCGTGAACCACAAGCATATTGGGTTTGAGCTGTTGTAGCTTTAACGCTGCCCGGGGACGCTTGCGCCGTCCCTTTTTTGTGAGATGACCTTTGTCTTCAAACAGCTCCCGATCACTAAAGCAAATCCATTGGGCCGGAGGATACACAAACCCTTCTGGCAGATTGCCCGATAGCACTTGCACATGTCCCTGGACCCATTTGGCTGGATGGGTGCTCACATCACAGTGCCGGTCTTGTAAAATCTGTTTAATGCGTTCGGGGCGCGGACTGACAACGGTAACTTTATGGCCTGTTTTGGCTTCGGCTTGTAAACGGGCAGCCATTTTATCTAAAGATTTTTCAAGGGTCGGTAGCATGACGGGAGAAACGCTACCATCGGGACCCGCCAGACAATGTTGTTCATAGGATTGATGTAAGGCTTTGATTTCTTCTAAGCCCGAGTGCATGGCAGGTATCCCCCGGTGTTCAGCCTCTTTATCTAATTTATATGCATAGGCTTTGCACTTTAACCAAATATCTTCGGGCCATACCAGGAGGCTTTCTTTGGGGAGACACCCCATAAGGGTGGTAACCGGATGCAAGTGACGCATGATCTGATAAAGCTCAGGGCGATATTCCATGTGTTGCAAGTAAGGAATATAGTTTCCTTGATGGCTTTCTTGCAGGGTAACCTTCAGTTTTTTAACTTCGGTGGGGATCAGCCATTCGTAAGCAGGAGGAATCGTCACGTATTTTTGCTTTTGCGGCTTGGACAGATTATCGTTGAGGTGATAGGTAAAGACATGCTCAATTTCATCGTCAAACCATTCAAGACGCACCACTTCGTTACAGCCCACAGGGTATACATCTAGCACTGAACCGCGCCTTGTGAATTGGCCGTGTTCACTGACCCAGCTGACGGGTTCATAGCCGGACTGAATCAACTGTTGGACGAGCGCAGCGGGCGACATTAAATCGCCGGGGTAAAGGGTCAATGTGGACTGATACCAGGTGATATTGTCCATGATTAAATGCGTGGCCGCTTTATAGGTGGTCACAATGCATTGGGGTGGCCTGGGCGTATTTAATAAACGGTAGCGAATGGCGTGACGTTGGTGGCTGCTGGTGCGCTCATCTCCGGTCCATTCGTAAGGGGACAAGTTAGGGGTGGGGTAATACACACAATCTTCGACCCCAAAAACCTTTAAGAACTGCAGGGCATGCTCGACTTCCTGACGGTTTTCTAAAAACAACACCGTGGTGGGATGGTTTTGCAGATGCTGTTGAAGATGGAGGGTCCAGGCCCCTAAACCCAATAAATTAGGAAACCGATGCATGTCATGAATATCGGTTTCGTCAGAAACCGGAGGGGTATCGAACTGTTGCAGAAGTGCTTGTAATAACATAGAGTTCAGTATACGAAGACTTAGGGCTTTGCGTAAACACCAAAGCCTGCTGAGAAAAAAATATGCGCTATCAACTAGTCACCTCTAAAAGAATAGCGTAAACTTAGGTTTACCCTGTCAGACATCATTGTCTGTCTTTTTTCTTTGTCGGGGCGTAGCGCAGTTTGGTAGCGCACCACTTTGGGGTAGTGGGGGTCGCTGGTTCAAATCCAGTCGCTCCGACTTTTACCGTTTTTGGAAACAAAACAAACAAAAAAGCTCAAACCTTTACGACACAAGGGTTTGAGCTTTTTTGATGGGTGTTTTTCTGGCTATTAAAGGGCTTCAGACATGCGCAATACGCAAAAAAAATTGTTTTTTTTCGGGCTTTTTTTCTCTGAAGACTAGTCAAAGCGCCAAATATGGCCTACACTATGAGGGTTGAACCAACCTTAACTAAGGAGAACTCTCATGAACAAAGAACAGTTAGTCAAAGAAATTGCTGAAGAAGCTGGTCAATCTCAAAAAGACGCCAAAGAATTTTTGGATGCCGCCATTAAAGTAATTACTGAAACCCTCAAGACAGGTGACAAAGTAACCCTCGTTGGCTTTGGTACCTTCCAGGTGAAAGAGCGCGCTGCTCGCGAAGGCCGTAACCCTCGTACCGGCAAGCCTTTAAAAATTCCTGCGAAAAAAGCACCCGTATTTGCTGCTGGCAAAAGCTTAAAAGATGCTGTTGCCGAGTCAGGTGCCAAAAAAGGCAAAAAAAAGAAGTAAGTTATTTAACGTGAAAAAGCCCGCTCTCAAGAGCGGGCTTTTTTATTGGGGCATATAACCGAGATTAGGGGAGTTTAAAGTTACCGTAGATCAGCGCTTTTCCATCTTTTTTCAATAAAGCGCCCTTTTGAATATGGCCGTAAATCGCATAGCTGGTGCCATCGGTGTAATAACCGGTTTTACCTGTATATTCAGGGTTTGTATAGTCTTTGTTAATGCGCGCAAAGACGTCGGGTGGGTATTTTACGGCGATGGCTTCGTTATTGATGTCGCCGCCGTTTTTAAGTAAGGGATTAAAAACGGTTTTGTTGTACTTTTCACTGCGTGCATTTTGGTAAAGCTCAGTGAGCGTTAAGGGGGGGCGCCCCTGGTGTTTTTCCATATATTTATTGACCATTTCATCGAGAAAGGCCATGTTTTGTTGCACTGCCGCTTCAATATTGGGTTGGGTGCGTCCCATCAAAAAGGGAGTGAAAAAAATGAAAAGGCAAATGCCCAATAAAAGGCCTGTAATTTCTAAGCGTGTACGTAAAGGTGTCATTGGTGGGGGTTACTCCCAATCTTCAATTTCTAGCAATTGCATGTCTTTGGGTTCTTCTGGCTGTTGGTAAGCATCATGTACCTGTTTTGCATGGACATGATCTGAGAACACGGGCAGAAGTTCAACTTTATCTTCTGCACTGGCCTGTTCTAAAGCATGAATAATCTCGGTGATTTCATCCGATAAGTCAAGATCTGGCGTCGCTGTTTCTAAAATGGTGTCTGAAAACTGTTCGCCAGGACTCTGGTTTTCATCAACTTCTTCGAGTTCAGGCTTTACCCAAAGCATATGCTTAATCTTTTTACAACTGGATCGGGGGCGTTTATAGACAATGTGAATGGCTTTGTTGACGGCATCCATAACCTCTTGCATGTAGCGGGTCCAAATCACGCTTTTAGCGGTTAAAGTACCGCGTGTGCCGGTGACGTAATAGGCGGGCAATTGCTGGAGTGCAAGGGCAACAATATCGGCACGGCATTGGCTACAGTGACAAAGATCCACATAACGCGAAAGCAGAATATTCAGTTCGGTTTCCACAAACTCTTCAAATAAATTATACGGAGCTTCGTAAGGATCATCTTCAATCTCAGGAATATCTTCGGTTTCAGGGGGCTCCAGGGTCGTGTGAATATATAAATCTTCACCGTCGATTAAGGGCGCTTCGGCAGGTGTGCTTTGGGATGAAGCAGACATTTGGGGTGATGAAAAGGCTGCTGATGTTGACGGCTCTTGAGGTGAATCAGGGCTTTCTGAGGGGGGTGTTTCACTGTCTGGGGCCAGACGCGAAGGAATTTTTCGCGCGGGTGTTAAGGTATTACCTGAAGTCGCCCGTGACTTTAAAACCACAGGCCGTGCACGGGCCAGTTCAGCCACAAGGGAAGAGCGGCTGCCTGCAGGTTGGGTATGTTCAGGCGCTTCAGATGATGCTTGTATGCTATCAAAGTCAGGATTTTTGACTTTTTTCAGGACGTTTTGAATGGCCTGTTCAATATGTTTTTGATAATTTTCTTTTTCGGACATGTTAAATTCTCTTAAGTGTCCCCTATTTTAACAGAGCCACTCGCGGATAGCTAGCAAGCCTTTAAGAGACTTAGTCTTTGACGGGCACGAGAAAAACAGGGATTTTGTGAGAGTGATTTACCACGTAATGACTGGTACTCCCCAAAAATACGCTTTTAATAAGTCCCATACCATGAGTGCCCATGACAATAAGATCGCATTGCTCGCGCTCTGCCGTTCTGACGATCCATTGACCAGCCGCTCCTTTTTCATTGAAGGTACCGTGGACTTCAAAACCCTGAGACTCGAGTTCTTCGCTTAAGTCTTTAAGCATACGATCGCCAAAATTGGCGATTTTCGTTTCCATTTCATGGACAGTGGCGCTGTCACTATTATAGCGGGACATAACGTGGCCCATCGTAAAATCATAGGTATGCAAGAGGGTAATTTTTGCCGAAAACTTCTGTGCTAAAGGCAAAATATAATTTAAGGCTGTACGTGCTGCTTCTGAACCATCGGTGGGAAATAAAATATGCTGTATCATCTGCGACTCCTTATTACTTCCAAAATCCCATATTCATGCCCATTTCATAGAGCAATGCCCCTGCATTCGCCCGGCGTGGACGTCCAGAGATTTCTTTATAATACCTTCTAAAGAACGGATATGCCTCATCAACGAAGGCAAAGTCGGGATTAAGTCCCATAATAATGCCTTCTGCGGTGAGCATAGCACGAATCAAAAGAATGAATTCCGTGGAAAAATAAATCCGGTAGCGAGAGCAGAGGGTGGTGGTAAAGTTTAAGGTGCTTCCAAAGCTGTATTCAGAAATGGCTGCTCCGTTAATGCTTTCGCACAATTCAATATATTCTCGCTTGAAACCTTCAAGGTCAGTACTGCTGGAGGTATCTGCGCTTTCCAGCAGGGCTTCGACGGCTTCTCTGAAATTACCGGTGGCCAGATTGGTCCAGTACTTGAAAAAAGAGAGCCGGAATTCCATACTCAACTCGCCCACCAGACCAAAATCTAAAAGCAAGAGTTTACCTTCAGGGGAAATTAAGAGGTTACCCGGGTGTAGATCACCGTGGAAGTATCCATCAATGAGGGTTTGCTTGAGTAACATGTAGTAGACGTCACCGCTCAATTTTTTTAGATCGTGACCTGCGGCCTTTAGTTCTACGATGCTGTCTGAGGGGGTACCCTGCATGAGGTCCATGGTCAGAACCCTGCGACTGGTGTACCGCCAATAAACCTTTGGAATTTTAATGAAGTGTAGACGTTCAGCATGTTCATCAAAGGCTTCAATATGGCGGCCTTCAATAAAAAAGTTGAGTTCTCTCAGGCTGGTCTCTTTAAATTCCTGAATGGTTTCCATCACGCGAAAGGGCTGCAGGGAAGGAAACATTTTGATGACCTGTTCACCCAAACGCTCTAACCACTTTAAGTCAATTGAAACATTTTCGTCGACACGGGGACGCTGGATTTTAATCGCGACCCAGGTGCCATCTTTTAAGCGGGCCTTGTGAACCTGCGCCAGTGAAGCTGCGGCGAGGGGCTCTGGTGAGAAGTAATCAAAGAGTTCTTCAGGAGGAGCACCCAGTTCATGAATAAAGGCTTCGCGGATTTCCTGGCTATCGCAGGTGGGCATTTGTGAACGTAAAGATGAGAGCGCTTCAATATATTCCGGGGGTAGAATATCCCGTCGGGTACTCAACACCTGACCAAATTTAGCAAAAATACCGCCCAATTGTTCGAGTACACTGCGTAGCTTATAGGGTGTGGACAGATTATCATGTAAGGCAATTTCGGGGTCATCTTCTTTGGGCTTTCGCCAACGCTTACCGGTGGGAAGCCATTTCCTGCGAATACCTTGATCAATGGCTTCTTGAAAGCCATACTGTGCTAAGACTCCGATAATTTCCTGGAGGCGTTTAAGTTCTTTTGCGGTTTCTGCCATGATGTTGTCTGCCCTTTTGTAACTGTTTTTTGATGATAGCATAAGAGAACATGCTTTACACTACACAGAGATTAGCGAAGGATGTGTGCGTATGGACGTGGGTTTACGGATCGTTTCTGTGAGAAGAGATCCTCAAGTCTCAGAGCGTTTAAAGACTGGAAAGTTTCGGATCAATCAGGAGTTAAATGAAGAGTGGGTGGACTTGCACAATCAGGGGCAATATGTGCTCAATCTACAGGGGCGTATCCTGGCCTGTGTACGGCGTGAGGGATTAAAACATGCGCCCAGCGGATTTCGCGTGCTCAAACAGGTGCCAATCCAATCGCAAGACACCATTCCCATGAATCCAGGGCAACGGTTTCGTCTCTATACGGGAGAACGCTCAGGCCAAAAACTGCAGTTGAACCCACAGGACCGTATTCAAAGGGTTTTGTGGTTGGTGCACAGCACTTATCTGTGGCTACCCCGTGGAAATGAGGCCCACCTGTACTTCAGTCAGGCAGACCTCAAACAAGGCAATCCACTGGTGCGCTTTTATTTGGAATGATCCGCCAAGCGTTGGGCATCGACCACGGTAAGCGCTGCCATATTCACAATTTCGCTCACACTGGCCCCCTGTTGAAGCACATGGACTGGTTTTGACATGCCCATAAGCACGGGGCCCAGGGCCTCTGCCCCTCCCAGTTCAATCAGTAATTTGTAAGCAATGTTACAGGACTGAAGATCAGGAAATACCAAAATATTGGCATCTCCTTTGATGTTGCTGAATGAATAATCAATGGCGCGCAGAGGAGACACTGCGGTATCCGCTTGCATTTCGCCGTCGACGATCAGCTCGGGCTCTTTTTGCTTTAATAACTCGACAGCCCGCTGCACCTTGCTAACCACAGGGTGTTTGACCGAACCATAGTTAGAAAAGGAGAGCATCGCCACGCGAGGCTCAACGTCAAATTGACGGGCTAATTTTGCGGCAGAATGGGCAATGCCAGCCAACTGCTCGGCGTCTGGATCAATATTTACGGTTGCATCTGCTAAAAAGTAAATCCCTTTCTCAAACATCAGCACATAAAGACCAGAGACCCTTTCGACACCCTTTTCCAGGGGAATGCACTCTAAAGCTGGACGCAAGGTGTCGGGATAATTTTGGGTGAGTCCCGCAATAAATCCATCCGCCTCACCGCTTTCTACCATCATGGCAGCAAAATAATTGGGATTATGGCGCAGCATGGCTTTGGCATCGTTGAGAATGAGACCTTTGCGTTGGCGTTTTTGATAAAGCGCTTTGGCATAAGGTAACGTTTTTTCGGATTGTTTGGGATCAATACAGGTCACACCTGCGAGACTGAGGCCCAGTTGGGACGCTTTTTCTTCAATAACCTGAGTTTTCCCCAGTAAAATGGGTTCTGCGATTTTTTCATCAATTAAAATGCGTGCTGCCCGTATGATTTTTTCGTGTTCACCCTCCACAAAGACCACTTTACGTGGCGCGTTTTGAGCCTTGGCTATCATTAAGCGCATGAGCTCTAAAGACATGGCCTGACGGTGTTCCAATTTTTGACGGTAAGCGGCTAAATCCAATGGTTGGCGTGCCATGCCAGTGGCAATGGCTGCTTCCGCAACAGCGGAGGCTACCCACACCAAAATACGCGGGTCAAAGGGTTTGGGAATCAGATATTCTCGACCAAATTCCAGGGTATTGAGGTTATAGGCATGACAAACGCTTTGGGGCACTTCTTCCTGGGTTAATTTGGCCAGCGCGGTGGCAGCAGCCTTCAGCATTTCCTGATTCACCCCTTTGGCTCGCACATCCAAAGCCCCTCTAAAAATATAGGGGAATCCCAACACGTTGTTGACTTGATTGGGGTAATCAGAACGTCCTGTAGCCATGATGATGTCATCTCTTACGGCCACAGCTTCGGGATACGTAATTTCAGGATCGGGATTGGCCAGAGCAAAAACAATAGGGTTTTCAGCCATGCTGGCAACCATCTCAGCACTGACCACGCCGCCCACAGAGACGCCAATGAAAATATCACAGCCTTCAAGGGCATCAGCGAGCGTACGTCGCGTGGTTTGGCGTGCAAAAGCTTGTTTGTAAGGGTTCATGGTTTCTTGCCGTTCGGTATGAATGACACCCTTGGAGTCGCACATGAGCATTTTTTCAGGGTCTGCGCCAAAGCTAATGGCCAAATTGGCACAGGCAATGGCTGCGGCTCCAGCACCGTTGAAAACAAAGTGGCAATCTTCAATCTTTTTGTTTGCTAACTCCAGAGCGTTCAAGAGACCAGCAGCCACAATGACCGCTGTGCCGTGTTGATCATCGTGAAAGACGGGGATCTCCATTTGCTCACGCAATTGTTCCTCAATATAGAAGCAATCAGGGGCTTTAATATCTTCTAAGTTAACGCCTCCAAAGGTGGGCTCTAAAGCTTTTACGCAGGCAATGACGGTGTCAGGGTCTTTGGCGTTGAGTTCCAGATCAAAGACATCAATGTCGGCAAAGCGTTTAAATAAAATGGCTTTGCCCTCCATAACGGGCTTGGCTGCATAGGGACCAATATCTCCCAGCCCCAGCACAGCGGTACCGTTTGAAATAACCCCCACCAGGTTACCTCGCGCTGTGTAAGTGTATGAGTCATCTTCGTTTTCGGCAATTTCTCGACAAGGCTCAGCAACCCCTGGACTATAAGCCAGGGCCAGTTCTCTTTGGGTACTGCAAGGCTTGGTGGCGTGGATCCCTAATTTCCCAGGTTTGCCCTGGGAATGGTAATTTAAGGCTTCTTCTCTACTGATCATGTGAACTCCAATCAATCTGTTTGACGTTCAGTTTATCAGGAGTTATAGCGTCGATTCGCCGCATACCATGCTTTAATATTTATTTTGGATGCCTGGATTTTCAGACAAATAGGCCTGAATGCCGTCGCGAATGGCCTGAGCCACCTTGCGCTGATAAGCCGGATTGCTGAGCAAGGCCTCTTCTGCAGGACTCGATAAAAACCCAATTTCTAGTAACACAGAAGGCATCTTTGAACGGCGTGTAACAAAGAGACCACGGCTGCGGACCCGGCGATCGGGAGCGCCTAGCTCTTTAACCATATATTTGTGCAAGGTGTCAGCCAGGCTCTTGCTATGTGCCGTGGTGTAGTAGGTTTCAATGCCTCGCACGTGGGTGTTACCGGGGGGCATTGAGTTGGCGTGAATGCTGATAAAAAGATCTGCATTGCGCAGGTTTGCCACATCAACGCGGGGCTGAAGTAAAATCTCAAGATCCTCTGAGCGCGTCATGGCCACCTGAATTTGATCATTCATAAGATAACGCTCCAGGTATTTTGCCACGGCCAGGGTGACTTCTTTTTCCTGGGTTTTTGAAGGACCAATAGCTCCTGGATCATTGCCGCCATGACCCGCATCGATCACAATAAAGGCTTTGCGGTTGCCAGGGGTAACAATCGGTGCGCGCTCACGTTCACGCTCAGGACCCTGGAGCAAAATTTCTAAGTAATTATTGCGCCAGGCATATTCATATTTCACCTGGGCGTGAAGATCTAACACCATGCGAATATCGGTGTTTTCTTTGCCCTGGGTAGGAATGAAGCGGATGCCTTTGATATTTTGACTGCTGCGCAATACCCGTGCCAGTGAAGCATTTTCCAGTTCGGTGCCCATGGTGTCAATCACCAGACGATGGGGGTTTTCTAAAGGGTAAATTTGGTAATCGAAGGCTTTGCTACCGTAGAGTTTTAAGCGGGTCGTACGGCGATCCAGCTCGTCTACTTCAAGATTTTCAAGCTGGCTGAGGTCTTTGTCACTGGCCTTTACCAAAAACTGTAAGACACAGCGATTGCCTTCACTAAAAGGAATAATCTCGATATTGCTGCGGCTGAGTTGAAGCTGTATTTCTACCCCTTTAGGCGTATTATTGACGCTGGCATATTCGAGGAGGGGAGATTTGAGACCGTTCATCATGCCTTTCAAGGAGGTTTCAAAATCATAAAGGGTCAGGGTATATTGGCGTGGGTTGCCCTTGTTACGACGGATTTCAGGGTATAGTGCTGTGTTGCCTTTGAGCTCAAGGTTTTGACCTTTGGCTTCAATAGAGAGCAGTTTTCCCCCATTGTTAGCTGCAGTACGGGTTACGGGAGGTGCTTGAATACGTGAGGAAGAGGCGACGGGTTCAATGCGTGTTTCGTAGTGACGCCCCTTGCGGTGGCTGCGAATATTAATGTTTAAGGGCACGCGAAGATCGAGAACCATTCTAACCTTTGGCGGGTTGCTCTCAAACTGGCTGATGCGAATGCGATCAATGCGATGATCTGTCGGAATAATTTCTTGATGCACCGTGGGAAACACGGTGTCGGGAAGATCTACCACAATTTTTTGCGGCTTTGAATCCGAAATATAGTGAATATCGGGCTGCAGTGGCTGAGAAGAAAGAAGGCTTAAATGTTGTTGCTGTGTCTGATAACGGATTTGGTGAATAGCTGTAGACACAGGGGACATTGCGGATTGTGCCTGCACCTGAAACGGAAATACACTCCACAGGAAAAGACACAGAAGAAGGGGCTTAAACATAAATACTTTCCTTAAATTCAACAGCTCTTGAGGTTAACTATTTTAGAAGAAATGGTATAAGAGCGTCTGTGAGAAATTACACGCCTGTTTTTATTGTAAATCAGGCCCATTCGTTTTTGCGAGCAGGTTAATCAAAGCTTTCTGGACACGCGGGTAACGCTAACACAGTGCCGGGTTCTATTTTATTTTCTTTAAACCAGTGTTGATTCATTTCTAAAGCGTATTTGGCAGGTGCTTTGGAGGGGTGTGCTGTGGTGGTCTGCGGTTGCATTTGCTGGATATCGATGATTTTCCCCTGGGCGTCTATATACGCAATGTCCAGAGGAATCAGGGTGTTTTTCATCCAAAAAGAGAGCGTGCGTTCTTGTGGAAAAACAAAAAGCATGCCCTGGTTTTGGGGGAGTTCTGAACGAAACATCAGTCCTTTACTTTGCTCTTCAACAGAGCAGGCCAATTCCACGTTAATCTCTTGATCTGCAACTTTCAGGGGGTACAGGGTTATCTGAGATGTCTTTTGTGCTGTGCTTGCTGTCCTGGCTGCAGGGGCTTTTGTGTCTAAAGAACAACCCCACACCAATCCCCAAATAAGGTAAAGTCCTGTAAGAAGTACATACTTCAAAGGTTTAGCCGCTTTCTCTTGGGTTAAAATGAAAGGAACCAAACGTATATTCACTACGTCACCTAACATTAAAAGTGAGGATACCATGCATAAAACAAAAATAGCTACACTCAGTCTGGTGTTGCTGGCTGCCTCTTGTCAGCCCCCGGTGAATCCAACCGATACACCAACTCCCTCAGCTTCACCTACGGTGGAACCCAGTACGCAGCCTACTTCAGTTCCTTCAACTCAGCCTACGGCAGAACCTTCATCGGAGCCGACTCCTGAGCCCACTGTGGAGCCCACTGTGGAGCCGATGCCATCTCCTTCTCTGGAGCCAACTCCTGAGCCCACTGTAGAGCCGACCCCCGAACCTACTCCAGAAGTCAGTTTACTCGTCTTTGATCGCTTTAAGCTGTTTGCGGGGAGTGGAGAAGATGGCTCGCCCCAAACCGGTGATTTAGCTGAGGATGTCTCTTTCCCTTCGGGGATTAAAGCGGTGGATGTGGATCAAAGCAATCGGATTTGGGTCCTGAATGGTAGCAGCGGTGTCTTGGGTGAAATTACCCCTGAAATTGTGCGCACGACCACCTCAGAGGGAGATATTACATACCGTCTCTATTGGGACCGTTATAAAAATCTTCAGCAAAATGAAAGTATGGTTTACGACTCAGCCCGTGAGTTGTTTTACATGGTACGAAAATCTGCGCATCAAATTATCTCCCTTAATCCCAGTACGGGTGAAGTGAAGATCTTGGCGGGAACGGGTGCTTCGGGTTACAACGGCGATCGCCTGGCCGTTGAGGCGCAAATTAATCAGCCCACAGACGTAGCGGTGGATTCAAAAGGCAATATTTACTTTACGGACACGGGCAATCACTTGTTACGCAAGATCACACCAGACGGTAAATTAATTACGGTAGCAGGCCAATATATTGAAGACACCCGGGTCGAAGATGAAGATGATGTGCCGACCTTTGAGCCCCTGGGGGCCACTACCGGTGACGGTGGATTAGCAAGAGAATCCCGTTTGAAAAATCCTACCTATATTGCGGTAGATCCACAAGACGCCGTGTATTTTTCTAGTGACTCGAACACCATTCGTCGTATCGCAAATGATCAAATCGATCGCTATGTGGGTAGCGGGCAAACCGGTTATAATGGAGATAATTTTCGAGCCACTCTGGTGCATTTGAATAAACCGCAAACGCTGACCTTTGGCCCTGACAATCAGCTTTATTTTATTGACAGAGGCAATCTTCGTATACGTCGGACCGTTAACGTCGATGGAGAACTAAGGGTTCAGGATTTGATTGGTAATGGCAGAAGTCGCGAAATGGTGGATTCTCTCGCCACGCCTTTGCGTGCTGAGTTAGATCCTGCGGCCATGGCCTTTGATACAGAGGGCAATTTAATCGTTTATGATGTAGCACACCGACGCTTTCGACGTTTAGAGGTTAAAAAGTAAAAGTATGATGAAACAGGTCGTTAAATTACTAGTAATAGGCTCCTTTTTTACCCTGGGCTTGTCAGGATGTAAAAAAGAAGTTTCCCTTGAGGCACGGGGTATTGACCGTGGGCAAGGGGTTGTAAAAGATTTTAATTTTGAAACCAATGTGCGCGTCGCATTGATTGATAAAAGGGAGCTGGAAGAAGCGAAGTCTCAAGAGGCTAACAAAAAACCAGAGTTAACCTATGGTGCAATGGATGTTCGCTTTGTGACCCTTGATGACGTTACTTACATGGTCCACTGGAATGACGATCAGGATTTCCGCAATATTAAGCGCGGAGAAAAAGTAAATTTCCGCGCCTCTGAATACGTGGGGCACACTGAGAAAGACGGCCAGAACTATAAGGTGATTTTTCTTCATGAACTTTAAATCTGTTATTGCGCTACTTCTTGCCTTTTCGGCTCTGGCTGCTTGTAAGCCTAACCCCGATAAGTTGTTTACAGAAGCCAGTACCGCATTTGCCGAAGAGCGCTATGAACAAGCGATTCCTATTTACGAACAGCTGTTAGCGGACCAGTTTTCAAACCCAAATTTGTATGCGAAATTGGGCATTAGTTATGCCTATACCGGAGCATATGAAAAATGCACAGAGTTTATTCAACGGGCCTTTGAATCAAAGGTTGACTATTTTGAACTCTATGAGACGCTCACTTTTTGCTATGAGCGTCAGAAAAAAGATACAGAAGCCATGACGTGGTACAAGAAGGGGATTGAAAAGTACCCTGATCGTTATGAATTCAAAAACAGTGCAGCACTCCTGGCTTTTCGTTCAAAAAATCCTCAACTGGCTCTGGATTGGTTTGGTGAGTTGGCGGATAAAAATCCAAAGAACGTGGATTGGAATTACAATGCCGGCACCGTGTCTGAAAATTTAGAAAAATATGATATGGCAGAACGCTACTACCGTAGAGTACTGGAACAAAAACCCAAATATGCCAATGCAAGTTTTGGACTTGGAAGTATCTTTGAAAAGCAAAATCAGTTGGATATTGCGAAAGGATACTACGAGAAAACATTAAAAATAGATCCTGATCATCTTAGCGCTTTGTTGAATCTGGCCCAACTGGAGCAAAAAACGGAGCCAAAACAGGCGCTAACCCATTGGAAACAGTATTTAGCGCTGGCTGAGAAAAGAAAGCAGCCTCAAAAGTTTCTCGATCAGGCGAAAAAGCAAATAAAGTTGTTAGAAGGTGGAACAAAGTAGATTTAAGCTGCGTCCACCTAGGAAAGCCGTTAGCTATTATTCCCGAGTTCGAGTATAATAGTACGTTAATATGTAAATAAATTTAGCATATTGCCCCGTGTCTCTCATTTGAAACATACACAGCAAAACTTCAGTTAAGCTATAGGAGATAACCAAAATGAAAAAAACGTTAGTATTTACCGCAGCCCTTGCAGCTACCATGCTCATTACTGCATGTCCAGGCCCCAATGAACCCACCCCTTCTGAAAGTCCTACGCCCACAGAAACCAGCAGCCCTGAGCCCACTGAGAGCTCTGAGCCTACCCCTTCAGAGACTTCTGAGCCCACGCCTTCTGAAACCGCTGAACCCACCCCTTCAGTCTCTCCCGACACAAACGTTAGTTTTTCACTGACTTCAGCCACCGCAAGCAAAGGCGAAAGATTCCGCTATACCTTTAATATCGCAGGCACCGCTCTTGGAATTATTGCTGATTATAGCAGTTTACAGGTAACGGCCAGTGGAGCTACCGTTAAAATTATTGAAAACGGTGTTGCCAAAAATAACGTGGAAGTATCCGGCGTGGTGGTGACCCCCACCTCTATTTCTTTCACCTGGTTACCCCCTAATGGTGCACCTACCGATCAAGACTTAGTTAAAATTGATTACCAGCGTGCTGGTGAAGCTGCAGAGAGCACCTCTGTACGCCTTACTGTAGAAGACGGTATTTAAGATTTAAGCTTAGACTTTTGCAACAAAAGCGGGAGAATAAAATTCTCCCGCTTTTGTTTTGTTCAGAAACAGAGGAGAAAAACAATGGCAGACGCAGGTGCATTTTTTTATGATCGAGAAGATGTCTTTAAAAACTACATGGAGCGCCGTCAACAAGAAACCAGCGCTAACGATACATTGGAATGGCCGGTGATTCAGGATCTATTGCCCGATTTGCAAGGCAAACACCTTTTGGATGTGGGGTGTGGAGACGCTCAAATCTCTGCCTTACTGCTCCAAAAAGGTTTGCGCGCTTATACGGGTATGGACGCCTCCCAAAACATGGTAACGCTGGCCCAGAAATGGATTGCAGAACAACAATTGTCACAGGTTCATGTGGAACAGGGATTTATTGAAAATTGGGAATACCCGGCAGAGCCACATTTTGATGTGGTACTCTCGCGCCTGGCTTTTCATTATGTGGAGTCTGTTGTGCCTGTTTTTTCTCAAATTTATACGGCCATGCGTTCTGGTGGGCATTTTGTTTTTTCCATTGAGCATCCCGTGATTACTTCGCATCAGGTGAGTTTAAAAGAGGGTGCCAATCGTAAAGACTGGGCTGTGGATCGCTATTTTGAACCCGGAAAACGGACGGTTTCCTGGTTGGGCGGACATGTCCTGAAATACCATCGCACAGTCGAGCATTATTTTCAGGCTTTAAAACAGGCGGGATTTGTGGTGGAAGAATTGAAAGAATCAGAACCTCGAGAAGCCTTATTTAAGAATAAAGCCTTACTTGAAAAGCGTCGGCGGGTGCCTTTGTTTTTGTTTTTCAGGGCAAAAAAGTGATTTCACTGCAGCTCATTGGCCCTACTGGCGTTGGAAAAACGCATTGGGGAGAGCGTTTATCCAAACGTCAGGGCGTTGAATTTCAAGATTTGGACGCTCATCTTTCATCCGAAGGCGCAGAATCTTTTTTAATGCAGCAGGGGGTTTTGGCTTTTTGGCAGCGCTCGCAAATGGTGCTGCATGAGCTAGAGATTTCTCCTAAAAACTATGTGGTGGCCATTGGTGCAGGGACCCAGTGGGCTGCCTGTACCCTGGGAGCGGAAGCCCAATTGGTAGGCCCTTCCACATGTGCTCTTTGGTGTGAGCCAGCCCTGCTTTTGTATCAGTTAAAAACCTTTCGTCAAGATACACGCTCTTTAGCACAATTAGTGGACATGGAATATTCTCAGGCCCGCAGTGCACTTTATCTACGGGCTCAGGAAAGGATCGATCGCACGAGCTTGTCAGAGCAGCAACTTTGGGCTGCTCTGACAGCCGTGTATCAGCGGCTGATTAGCCGCTGACCACAATACGCTTTGGCCGCGCCTTCTCTTGTTTGGCAATGGTGACAGTGAGAAGACCTGCCTCTAGTCGGGCCTCAACACTTTCACGATCCACTTGATCACCGAGTTCGAAAGCCCGATAAAAGTTTCCGGTACGCACTTGAGAAACCAGCACTTTTTTATCGCTATCGTGGGTATACGCGTTGCGTGCTTTAAGGACCAAAATATTTTTTTCGGTAATCTCTAAGTCCACGCCTTCGTTGTGTACGCCCGGAAGTTCAATTTCTAGAATATAGGTTTCGGGTGTGTGATAAATGTTCGTCTGGGGACGATGGGCATTTTCTGGAGAAATGAGTGTTTCTGTACTCACTTCTTTATTTTCGGTTTCTTTTTTGACAATAGTATTCATAACGAGAACCTCCTCTTTTTTACTGAATGGCAATTTGCTTGGCTTGTGCCCGGGCGGCTTTGGGTAAGCGAATGCTGAGTAAGCCTTGTTGCAATTCTGCCGATAAAGACTCCATATCCAGGTCTGTGGTGAGCTGGACTTTCTTTTCAAAGGCTTTTTCAGCGCGCTCTTTGCGTAAAATGACGGCTTGTTCAGGGGGCGTGACTTCGCGTTTTCCTTTGATGGTCAGGACACCATTGTCCAGTTGAAGATCTAAGTCTTCACGCTGGTAGCCAGGTGCTTCGACCAGAATTTCTATGGCCTGTTCAGTCTCGTAGATATTGATGGGAGGATATTGTGACTGAGCATTGTACTGCTGAAAAACCTCATTCATTTGCCGACGAATATTTTCAATTTCTTGAAAGGGTGTTGTAAAGCTCCAATACATTTTAGACTCCTTAGCACTCTTTTATTTTTGTTTTTAGCACTCTTTTTAAATGACTGCTAATTCATTGTTTTTATGATGCCATAAGCTATTTTTTCTTGTCAATCATTTTTTAAATATCACCATAAAAAAAGCCTGGCTCACAAGCCAGGCTTTTTAAAGGAGGTAGAGGTAGAACTACATTTTAGAAACCATAAAACGCACCAAATCCACCACGCGGTTCGAGTAACCCCACTCGTTGTCATACCAGGAAATGATTTTAGCCATATTGCCCTCCATCACCATGGTGAGTTCAGCATCTACAATCGAAGAGTAGGGGCTGGTGGTGAAGTCTACAGAAACCAGGGGTTCATCACTTACTTTCATCACGTTCTCAGGTGCTTGTGCCGCATAGGCACGCAAGGCGTCGTTGATTTCTTCTGCAGTGGCCGATGTTGCGAGTTCCACGACCAAATCCACCACAGAAACATCTGGTGTGGGCACACGCATGGCCATGCCGTTAAGTTTTCCTTTGAGTTCAGGAATGACCAGACTAACCGCTTTAGCAGCACCTGTGGTGGTCGGAATAATCGACATGGCAGCTGCGCGGGCGCGACGTAAATCACTGTGAGGCAAGTCGAGAATTTTTTGGTCATTGGTGTAAGCGTGCACTGTGGTCATTAAGCCTTTGACGATACCAAATTTGTCATTAAGGGCTTTTGCCACCGGTGCTAAACAATTGGTGGTGCAAGATGCGTTAGAAACGATATGGTGCTCTGCAGGGTTGTACTGTTCATGATTAACGCCCAATACTACGGTAAGATCTTCACCTTTAGCGGGAGCGCTAATGACAACCTTTTTGGCGCCTGCATCTAAATGCAGTTTGGCTTTTTCGCCACTGGTAAATAAACCTGTAGACTCCACGACAATGTCGACGTTTAGATCTTTCCAGGGCAGTTGAGCAGGATCTTTGACAGAGAGCACTTTGAGTTCCTTACCGTCCACGACAAGATTCTCACCTTCGCTTTTGACTTCTCCGGGGAAAATACCGTGGATAGAATCATATTTTAAAAGGTGTGCCAGTGTTGCAGAGTCGGTTAAGTCATTTACAGCAACCACTTCAATCTCGGGGTAATCGTAAGCTGCACGAAAAACTTGTCGTCCGATACGTCCAAAGCCATTAATTCCGATACGTACTGTCATCATTCCTCCAAAGAACAATTTATAACTTTTTTATTTTATCTGTGTTAAACATCTAAAGAGAGATATTTAAGGATGTGTTGTCACAGCCTAGCACGGATAAAAGCTCGAGCAAAGTCTATCTCTCTTGACAAAAAAACTTGACACCAGTTATACTTTTTGACATAGGTCAAACATAAGTCAATCACATATCGTTGCGACCAATTCTAAAGGAGTCTGCTTATGCCCGCTATTGCAAACCATACAGCTGAAATTGACAATGTCCAAACAGTTTCTGACTACCATCTTCCCCGATACTCCGTAAAGCAAGCCTCAGAATTAACAGGACTCACGCTGAATCAAGTCCGTTTATGGGAAAGGCGCTATAAATTGGTTTCTCCTGAACGGGCCGATAATGGGTACCGGTTATATTCACGAGAAAATCTGGATATTTTACGTTATGCTCGCCAGGAAACTGAAAAAGGCGTAAGTATCCATGTGATTGCCGAGCAAGTTAAAACGCAGAAGCAAAATATTTTAAGGCAACTGCGCCATGAAAAAATCATTACGCCTCGCAAAGTCTTCGCCAGTGATCCCAGACGCTTGCCAAATTATGACCTTATGGTGCACTCCGTCGCCTACGGAGATCCTATGAAATTTGAACGTTTACTGATACAGGCGCAAGCGGGAAAAAGCTTTTCAGAGGCTGTCCGACTGGTAGACCTTCCTATTTTGGCCCGTATTGGCGAATTGACCATGCGCAACGAAATTGATATTGCAGCCTCTCATCTGGCGTCGGCAGTGATTCGACGTCGTATTTTGGCGCATGTGCAAAACCTCGGGGTTAAGTGCGGAGCTTCGCCTGTTTTGTTGGCTTGTGTGCCTGATGATTATCATGAGCTCGGGCTTTTGTGTTGTCTCCTGGAACTGACCCAACAAAACCATTCAACCCTCTATTTGGGGCCAAATGTTCCTTTGAATGAATTATCCAAGTATGCGGATCGCCTTTCACCTTCGGCTGTTTTATTGTCAGTGGTCGGTCCTTTAGACAATGAAAGGGCGGAAAGCATTGCCGATCAACTGCAAGCCCTTAGTAAAAAGGTTCCCGTGGGTTTAGGCGGCTATGAAGCAGATAAACGTCGAGAACTCTTTAATTCTCGTGGTTTAAAATGCTTCAAAGGTGTTGAAGATGTTCTGGACTGGGATGCCCTGAATTAAAACCCTCAGGGCTTCACTTCTTTAAATAATTTCTGATCTTCCTCGGGAATTTCCTGAGGTGTCAAGGCAAAGCGGCAGGTGTACTGGCCGCTTTGCTGCTTTTGAGGGTGACCAGCCCCAAGTACAATGCCCTGAGCGGGGACGACAAGGGCATAGCCTTGCCATTCTCCGAAGCGTAAATCTTCTGAAGCCTCAAAAACCAAAAATGACTGACCGTTACCTTCTTCAGATAATTCAACGATTTCAGCAGGACCTGTGATTTTTGTGGTGCGCAAAGAAACAAAAAATAATTGCATTTCTTCTCCTTGGGTTTAGTAAGCCTGAGTTTTGGGAATATTCTATAGGTTTATATTATACGGGTTATTTGGCCTAAACATCAGCACGTGTGTGGAGTCTTTTATGCGCATATCAGCAGATCAACAAATGGGTTTCACCCTGGTTGAACTCATGGTCACCATCGTCATACTGGGTATTTTGCTTGCGATTGGTGTGGTGCAATTGTCAAGTGCTTCAACGCGCGCCCGCGATGCTGCCACCAAAACGAACATGCATGCGTTTCAGACGGTGGTGGAAATCTATGCTGTCAATTACAACGGAATCTATCCGGCGTCAGTGTCTCAGTTGGCGGCTGAAAGCACACTTAATAATGAGCGCACCTTGTATCAAATGCGCAATGCTTATGGTTATGGTGCCGGAATAAATAATAGTTATACCGATGAGAGTAATGCCACCAAAGTGCCTGGAGTGGTGAGCTTTCAGTTTGATGGCGCTGGCGTGGGCTATACATTGTATGGATATAACAAAAACAGCAACAAGATAGGGAGTAAGGGAGTCACATATATGCTCTCTAATCATTGAAACCATGGCGTACTTTAAACCTTCAGTAACCGTCGATGCACTTGTGATTTGGCCAACGCCAGAAGGTCTACAGATTTTACTCATTCAGCGCAAGCACCCCCCTTTTTCACAGACCTGGGCTTTGCCCGGTGGATTCATTGAAGAAGAGGAAACCTTAATAACTTCTGTATCCCGAGAGCTGGCTGAAGAAACAGGCTTAACCGGTCTCCAATTTACCCAATTTGGTGCTTACGGAGATCCTGGTCGGGATCCGCGTGGGAGAACCATCACGGTCGCTTACTTTGCGCAAGTTCAAGGCAATCGTCCTCCACAGGTCAAAGGCTACGATGATGCCCAGGATGCGCGATGGTTTTCGATTCGCAACTTACCAGAACTGGCCTTTGATCATGCACAGGTTATTGAAGATGGGTTAAAGGCTTATCTAAAGCAGCAATCAGCCATAGGCTCCGCCTAGACGTCACGCCCTTCAGGTGGTTATACTGCGTAGACAGTGTTTTATAATTTGCGTGTCATGAGGTAGCCCAAGATGTCTGAAGCAGCCACCAATCGTCTTTACCGTGAGATGTTCGATTTTTATTGGAAATCTCATCCCGTTGCTGCAACAGCGATGGGCATTCATCATTATGATCACCATTATGGAGATTATAGTGAATCCTATCGTCAGACGCACTATGCACGTATTCGAGACTATCTGGAGACACTAAAGGCCCTGGATATAAGTCAATTATCCCAGGATGAACAGGTGGATCGCGATATTCTAATCGGTCACTTTTCGACGGTATTGTATGAAGAGGTCCAACAAGATGCGCTTTCACGGCAGGCTTATTTGTATCCTGCTGAGGCTTTACAGGGCGTGCAAAGCTTACAAATCAACTATAATCTGGCCCTTGACCATCGGGTGTTGTCTATTATTGGGCGTCTGAAAGATATGCCACGCTTGTTCGACCAAGGAAAGACCAATCTCCAAAAAAACCCAGAAAAAATTTCTCAGGTTTCGGTGAGTCAGGCTTTAGACGCCCTGGCGCATGGTAAGCAGTTTTTAGAAGAGATTCTACCCGCCTTTTCGGGAACGGTTCCTCATTATTTTAAAGACCTTCTGGAGAGCAACACCATTGCGCTCCGTGCCATGCGAGACTTTGAAGGCTTTTTAAACAGCCTCGAAAGCTCTGCCACAGAAGATTTCGCCTGTGGTCGTGAATACTTTGAGTTTCTACTTAAAGAAAAGCACATGCTGTACTACGCCATGGACGAACTGCTCGATATTGGTCAACACGCCTTAGAACATACGGAAAAGCAATTGCAAGAAGTAGCCCAGGAGTTGGGCCCTGACGTATCCTGGAAGCAACATATCCAGGAACTGAAAAATAAATACCCGGCAGCTGATGAGCTTAGACAATATTATAAGCAAGAAGCTGAGCGTATTCGGGACTTTGGCCTGGCCCATGATCTCTACACCTTGCCCGAACAAGAGACCCTGATCATCATGGAAACACCCCTTTTTCAACGGGGACTTATGCCCTATTCGGGCTACGTATCCCCTGCGCCTTTTGATGGGAATCAAACCGGTTATTTTTGGGTAACACCTGTACAGGAAAGTCTTTCTGAAGAAGACCGCTTACACCGACTGAGAGCGCACAGTATCTATGATGTGATTTTGACCACTGTACACCATGCTTATCCTGGTCAACACCTCTTATTTGTGCGTGCCAATGAGCACCCTTCTGAAATTCGTCGCAGCTTTCCTGACTCGTTTTTTGCTTCTGGATGGCCCCTTTACTGCGAAGAAATGCTGTATACCGAAGAGTTGTACACAGACCTTGAAACCCGTTTGTTTCAGCTGCGGGATCAGCTGTGGCGCGAGTGTCGCTTAATTTTAGATGTCCAGCTTCACAACGGCAGCATTACTTACCAGGATGCAGTGCAAATGCTGGTGGATAAAGTGGGTTTAGATCCGCTAAGTGCAGCGGGTGAAATTAAACGGTACATTTTGCATCCCACTGTGGGATGTGGGTACCTTTTGGGCAAACGGGAAATTGTTCGCTTGCGCCAGGAGGTTGAAGAACTGCAGGGTGAAAGCTTTTCTTTAAAACATTTCCATGACACCTTGTTAAGCTTCGGTATTTTGCCCTTTTCCTTGTTGCGGGAGCAAGTCCTCAAGCATTACCAACAGCTCGCTTAGTCTAGCTTCCACGGGTTCTCTCCAAAAGTTGGGGAATATCCAGGTGAATCACCTGTGCACTTTCTTCAGTGGCCTTTAAACGGGTAATACCTGAGATATAGTTTTTCTGGGCAGAATTGAGCAGACGTTGGGGGGGAGGAGTGAGCTGTTCCTCCTGTACCCTTTGCACTTCCAAAACAGCATCCACCAGAATCCCTACTTTTTCCTGGGCCGTCGAGACAATGATATAGCAGGTTTTGCGAGAGGGAATGGTTTTTCCGAGCTGAAAATGCTGTTTGAGATCGAGAACGGGAATAACTTCTCCGCGCAAATCAATAATGCCTTCAAAATAATCAGGCGTATCCGGCACTTTTCGGGGGGCCTGGTGTGCTGTATAGGCCTGAATTTCCTGCACGTGAGAAACCGGAATCGCATAGGCTTCTTCTGCTAAGAGAAAAATGACGAGATAAGTTTCTAACATCAGAGAGACGCTCCAGATAGATGAGGATTAGGGCCTGCGGTAATTAAGGTTTGGTTTGAATTCTGAAAATGGCGTTGGGCAACGTCCTGAAGCGACTGGGGGGTGACCGCTTGAAGCTGTTGTATATAAGTGGTCAAGTGCTCTTCAGGCCAGCCAAAAATATGACGATGCAAGAAGTAACTGCAACGCTGAGCGTTGGTTTCAAAGCAAAAGTAGAGCTGGCCCTGTAAATAATGCTGTATGGTGCTCAGTTCTTGCGGGCTTACAGGGATTTCACAGACGTTTTGAAGCTCCTGGCGAACAAGATCAATACAGGTCCTTACCTTGTGGGGGCTGCATTCTAAATAGGTTTGTATTATGCCAGGGTACAGATGGGCATTTTGGGTACCGCTAAAGCTTAGATGGTAAACCAATCCCTGCTGATCTCTGAGTACCTGTGGAAGACGCGATGAAAAACCTGGACCCTGCCCCAGTAGAACATCAAGCACCATCATGGGCATAAAATCAGGATGCAGGCGGGGGATTCCCAGATGGCCCATCAATACCACACACTGATCTTTGTCGGGTGTTTTAATGTGCTCATAGTGTGCGCGTGCATCGGCAATCTGGGGAAAGTTCCCCAGTGGGACCTGAGGGTGTTGCGCTGCATATGTTTTTTCACGGGCTGTGGCCGCAAAGGCTTGCAGCACATACTCTGGATGATCCCCTGAAATTGCAATCACCGTGTTTTCGGCCCGATAGTGTTGGTGATGATACGCCAAAAGGTCTTCTCTTGTCAGGTGTTGAAGACTTTGAGGGGTCCCGTCCACCAGGAGTGCGGGAGCCATGGCACCATAGATACTGTACAGAAAAGCCCGTTGTGCCAGGTAGGCCGGGCTTTCTTTTGCGTTTTTAAGTTGACTAATAATCAGGTCTTTTTCTTTCTTGATTTCCGAAGGAATAAAAGCCGGGGTTTGTAGCGCTTCCCATACCAATGAAAAGGCCTGACGACTGTAATCACTTAGCACTTCAATGCGAATATATTGTGCACTGGGGGTACAACGTAGACTCAGGCTACCCCCAAGGCTTTCAAGCGCCTGAGAGAAGTCAGCGTGAGAGGTGGTTTGGCTCCCTTTAAGCAGACAGGCCAGCATTAAATTTGCCTGACCTGTTTTGGTCTCATGTAATGAACCACTCTGAATGCAAATTTCAATGCACGTAAGGGGTGTTTTTGCGTTGACGTGGGCGTATAAGGTTAAGCCATCTGTACACTGATAAGTGGTGGCAAACAGTGTGGGTAGCATCATAATTCTGCATCCATTGGCAGTAGCCAGGCCGTGAGTTGCTTTTGCGGACTTAAGTAGTCAGAGAGCAAGGCTTTAACCTGCGACAGAGTGACGCTTTGAAGACTGGGTAAATAATTTTGAAAAATGCTCTCGTCACCCGCAGCAAAGCAATCCGCAATGAATTCGGCGCGTTGCTCCGTGGTTTCTTGTTGCAAAAAAAGATCGGTCATCAACTGTATTTTTGCTTTATGAAGATGTTTCTCCTGGATATCTAAGTGTCTGAGGGCTTCATTAAATTGTTGTTCTAATCCCAATAGTCCATGGTTTTGAAGGGTTTCGACCTCTATCCCAAAGAGGTAAGGCGCTTGACTTTCAAAGATAAAGCTGGACACCTGGCTGGCAATTTGCTGTTCTTCGACCCAAAGAGCATGCAATTGGCTGCTCCATCCTTCGGTTAACATATATTGCAATACCAAAAATGCAAAGTAATCGGCCTCGTGGAATGCCGGCGCTGGCCAGCACATGACCAAACGGGGCGTGTTGACACCTTCTCGATGTTCAATGAGACGTTGGCATTCTGGTGGATGAGCTGGAGTCGGAAGGTGCTGAAGCGCAGTCTCTCCCCGGGGAATGTCTCCAAAATGCTTTTCGATTAAGCTCTCGACGTCATGGGGCAGATGACCCACGAGAATCAGGGTCGCCAGTTGGGGTTGGTAGTAGGTTTTAAAAAAGGCTTTCAGATGTTCAGCGCTGAGCTGGCGAATATCGGCTTCATATCCGAGTACAGGATGGGCGTAGGCGTGGTCTCCCATCGCCAACCGGGTTATTTTCTGCCAAAATGCGTCGTCTGGATCGTCTTCTGCTGTTCGCCACTCTTCGAGAATCACTTCCCGCTCAGCCTCCACTTCCTCCGGGTGAAAGAGGGGATGGCACATGCGGTCTGCTTCTATTTGTAAAACCAGCTCGCAATACTTTGAGGGCACGTTAATGGTATATACCGTGGCGTCTAAAGAAGTGTAGGCATTGTTGCTGCCGCCACATTGTAAAGAAATGCGATCAATCTCGCCCTTACCAAAATGTGCCGTCCCTTTGAACAGCATATGCTCAATAAAGTGACTGATGCCCCGCTGGTGTTCCTTTTCTTGTTTTAGACCCACCGGATAAAGCATGACACTGGTTAGCACGGGAAGGTCGTCTTGAGGAGATAGGATGACCCGTAAGCCATTGCGGAGATGGTAAATTTGACATTGAAAAATGCCAGGAACCTGAGTGTTTAACATGATGGTTCAGTATAACTCAGGTTGACCTGACACTTTGTGAAAAATGTGAAATATAGCTTAAGGTTGGTAAGGGGTTTCTCGGCGGCTTGCAAGCATACCAATCACCGCAACCAGGAACACCGCTACAATACCAATAATGGCCAGATATAGGGTGTTAATACCACCTTCTGCATCGTTGTTATCGGTTTGAATTAATGTTCTTTCGGTGGTACTTTCGGTCCGACTGACTTCTCGCTCTGGGGTGCTGGCAGGAAGATTGATATCGGGCATATCGACTTCGACATTGGTTGACGTTTCAGGGAGTGTTTCGGTGGATGTTTGGGTTTCGGTCGCACCGTTGGTCGGGGTTGATAAATTCGTGTCCTCTTGCAAAGAGGGGGTAGAAATCATGCCACTGTCCCCATTGGGGGTGGTATTGGTAACCTGTGCGAGGGCTTGTCCTCCACTCATTAGACCTGCCACGAGACACAGACTCATTACGCCTTGATTAAAATATTTCATGATACGTTTCTTCCTTTCTGAGACTAAGCTTAGTCTATAAAAGGTCACTTCAAAAACGTATCATTGCGCAATAAAAAAAGCGTATATTCTCAATCTTCGTTCGTAATGGCGGGTTTGGTGTTGTTATAGATCATTAAAACCAGACCCCCGAAGAGAATCAGGCTTGCCAGAGCGAAAATCAGCATGCCGGTGGCAGGAAAGGTGCCAAAACGCACGGAAACATTTTTCTCGATGGAAACGGGATCTTTTGCATCTATTCCAGGAGCCGTTGCTTTTAAAATAGCAATGCCCGCCTCTTTGGGGGTCCATGCTACATAACCATCTTCATTCGGCGCAGGCAGCGTTTCCTGGTAGGAAGTGCTACTGTTGGCACGGTAAGTAACCACCACTTCAAAACGTTTGAGATCAGGATAACTGGCATGGCTAATCATAATTTGTGTGGGGGTGTTGACCAGCGGATACGGCTCGCCACTTAAGCCCAGGGCCGGGATTTCTTCGGTGGCGAATACACCGATACTGCCCATGAAGAGGATAAGGCATTGCCATAATAAGACCAATAGATATTTTTTCATGAAGTGATCTCCTCTTCGTAACTGCCTTTTAAAGTGAGTACCAGAGAAATAAGCGCGCCACCGCCGGCCCAAATTAAGAAGCATAAGGCTGGTAAGAGGGTGGCCCATTGCCCAATGGGATAGTCACTGCCATAAAAGACCTTAAACTCCTGTAAGGCAGAACTGACCAAAATAAAGAGCAAAATAGCCGGAATCACGTACTTGACCAAAAGATCAAAAATGACAGGTAAGCGCATGCGACTGTGTTTATTAACGTGTGCTCTCAACTTGTGAGATCCAAAAAACCATCCCAGCAGAATACATTCGGTCAATCCCCCAATGAGAAGCCCATAAGAAAAGGCCCAATGGTCAATTAAGTCTAAAAGCGTTAGCCCAAGGGTTCCTGTGGCATTTAATCCGGGATCAATCACTGTGGGCAGTGCAAAAGCGGATGAACCTAAAATTCCCACGCCCGCAATAAAAGGAATGATTTTTCGGCGAGGCACTTTGAACTTGTCAATGAGCGCTGAAATGGGAGCTTCTACCAAAGAGACGCTTGAAGAGATTCCCGCCAATAAAAGCAGGACGAAAAACATAATCCCAAAGCATTTGACAACGAGTGGGCCGCCAGGCATGTTGGCAATACCCTGAGGAATAACAAAGAAGCTCATGCTCAGAGAGCTGGCTTTGGGAACAATGGAGAAGCTAAAGAGCATTGTGAAAATGGCAATGCCTGCTAAAAACTCAAAGCAGCAATTCATTAAACTGATAATGAGGGAGTTAGACACTTGATCGGCGTCTTTTGGAAGATAACTGGCGTAAGCCGTCATGACACCAAAACCAAGCGATAGCGTAAAAAAGATTTGACTAAAGGCACCTTTCCAAATTTCAATGTCTTTCATGGCACCAAAATCGGGTGTAAAAAGCAAGTAAAGGCCTTCGAGTCCCTGAGGAAGCGTAATTCCCCGTACAATCAACAAGAGAATAAAGAGCCACATAAGCGGCAGGAAAATACGGTTGATGAACTCGATTTGCGAGACGCCTTTAACAATAATCCATAAATTTACCGCCCAGATAAGGACTACAAATAAAAGCGGTGACCATCCTGATATCATGTGGAAAAAGTAGCCCGTTGGATTCGCCAGCTTATCAACACTGAATGCTGTAAGGGCCTGTTCTGGGGCCCATAATGGACCAAAGGCACCGATGAGCATACCAAAAACCCAGCTGAGTAAGGCAATGTAATACATGGTGACTAAAAAAGCGCTGGCCAGACTGAACCAGCCCCAGAATTCGCCAAATTTTCCTTCAAGGTAATGCAATGATGCGGGAAGGGCGCGCCGGGTCAGTCCCCCGAGCCCCAACTCTAAAATCATCACCGGCACGCCCACCACAAATAGGGCAATTAAGTAGGGAAGGTAAAATGCCCCGGCACCATACTTATAAGCATTGGCACCGAAAAACACAATGTTTCCGAGGCCAATGGCTGAGCCTGCGGCGGCCATAATAAAGCCAATACGAGAATTCCATTGTCCGCGTTGGGGAGTGTCTGTCATAACATCTTCCTTTTTGCCCACTGAAAAGACGAGATTGAAAACAGTAGTATAACATGTTAGAAAACCGCAACTTTGTGATAAAGTTTTAGATATGGAATCGCAATCTTTAGAACAAATTTTGTTAACAATGGAGCTGATTACCCGAGAGCAGTTAACGGAAGCTCTGGAGTATCAGTGCCGTCTGCCCCAGTCAGAATATCTACCCCTGACGGATATCCTTGTACATATGGAGTATGTCTCCTGGGAAAGTATTGAGCGCATAGAAAATTATCTGGCCTCGCCCACACCTACCGATAGGGTTTCAGATCGTATTCGACAATCCGTGTTGCAATTTAGCAATCAGATGCCCGTTCCTGCTCAGCCGCCAGAAAGCCTGTCTGCATCAACTCCAGAAGCGCAATTACCTCTCGAAACGTCTCCGCCTGCTGCGATTTCACCTGCTGCCAACGAAGCGTGGCAGCAAATGCATGCCATGGAAGAATGGCAACAAATGCAGTCTTTATGTGTTGAAGAGAGCCAGGGAGATGCCCAAAACCTCGATAAAATCATGGAAGATCTGGGCATTTCAGATCCGCGGGCTTTGCAGGTGGGATTCACCATTAAGCGCAAGCCCTAGTCTATTCCTCTCCGTGTTATGATGGGGTGCTGAGGAGTATGAGTCAATGTTTAAATCCAAACGTGCAAAAGAAATGGTCATGAAAATCATGGTGATCTCTTTTGGCCTTATTTTTCTGGGGGGTTCTTTTTATCAATTGCTGGGCATGTTGAGTGTTCCCCCTGAACAACTTATTGCGCGAGCTGAGGTGGCGGTAGAAGCCCATAAGTACGAAGAGGCCATGGATCTCCTGGAGCAGGCTGAAGAAAAAACACCGCTAAATGTGCGTATTCCTACGTTACGTGCCAGTATCTATAAAGAGCGGGGCCAGAATAAAGAAGCCATACAAGCCTATGAAAAAGCCATTGCACTTGAGCCTTCGGATGCCTCTATCTATGAGTCCCTGGCCCTGATGTATTTGCACCTGCATCATTCCGACAAAGCAGGCGAAGCGTTTCAAAAAGCACTGCAAATTAAGCCTGGCGACGTCATGCTGAACAATAACGTAGGCGTTTTCTACTATCAGCAAAAAAAATGGGACAAAGCAGAAACTTTTTTTACGAAAGCCCTTAATATTAATCCTGAATATGCCGATGTCCACCGTAATTTAGCGGTGACGTATCAGGATCAGGGGAAGATGGCCGAAGCAGCAAAATATTTTCGCGGCTACCTCAAACTCAATCCCGAAGCCCCTGAAAAAGAGAAAATAGAGGGCTGGTTAAAAAGCCACGCACAAGCCGCGCCCTGACGCTTATGCCCTGTGGTAAGATGTGCATAAAGCCAAAACGGGCTATATATAGACAATGAGGTTTACTTCTATGACAGAAACAGCAAACAAAGGCCTTGAAGGAATTGTTGCTCTGACATCTTCCGTTTCTTCCATTGTAGATGGTGTACTCACCTATGGTGGTTATGATATCGATGACCTGACTGACAATACCACCTTTGAAGAAGTGGTGTACTTACTGATTCATGGTGACTTGCCAAACCAGGCACAGCTTGACACCTTAAAAAAAGAACTTGATGAAGCCCGGGCGCTGCCTGAAGAGGCGCTTCATGCGTTCAAAGCCTATCCCAAAAAAGCCCTGCCCATGGAAAAACTGCGTACCGCTGTTTCACTGCTGGGTATGTATGACGAAGAAGCCAACGATATGACTCCAGAAGCCAACTATCGTAAAGCCATTCGCTTGATTGCGCAAACCCCTACAATTATTGCTGCTCAGGAACGTTTACGCCGCGGTAAAGCGCCCGTCGCACCCAAGTCTGGTATGACCACCGCTGAGAGCTTTTTGTATATGATGCACGATACCGAACCCGATCAAGTGGCTGTAGATGCGTTAGACAAAGCCCTAATTCTTCATGCAGATCATGAGTTAAATGCCTCAACCTTTGCAGCGCGTCAGACGGCCTCAACCCTTTCTGACATGTACTCTGCCATTACCTCTGCCATTGGTACTTTAAAAGGGCCTTTGCATGGTGGAGCAAATGAGCAAGTAATGCGTACCCTGCTGGCCATTGGCACTGTGGACAATGTCGGTCCTTACTTAGAGGCTGCTTTAGAGCGCAAAGAGCGTATTATGGGCTTTGGTCATCGTGTTTATAAAGATGGCGACCCCCGTGCGAAGCATCTTAAAGCGATGTCTAAAGCGCTGGGTGAGTTAACGGGTCAGACCCAGTGGTATGAAATGTCTGTCAAACTCAATGATCTGATGGTCGAGAAAAAAGGCTTAAAGCCCAATGTAGACTTCTACTCCGCCAGTGCCTATTATGCCCTGGGTATCTCTCTGGATCTTTATACGCCTATTTTTGCCATGAGCCGTGTCAGTGGATGGTGTGCTCACGTGCTAGAGCAGTTGGCCAACAACCGTTTGATCCGTCCGCGGGCGGATTATATTGGGGAAACCCATCGTACGGTAAAATCGATCGCTGATCGCTAAGTTTTCACCTATAAAATTTAAAAGAAAAAGCCTTGTCCTGTGTGCTAAAACCCCATGGACGGGCTTTTTTTTCTGATATGATGATAGCCTTGCAAGGGAGTACTCATGTTTCGTCGGCTCATTGATCGCTATATTTCTAAAGAAGTGGTCCGCCCCTTTTTAATGGTGATTATTGGGGTGATTGTGATCATGCTTTCCGTGCGCCTGACTGAAGACGTGAAGCTGATCATCGTTAACAAAGTCCCCACCCCCATCGTTTTGCGCATGATTCTTTATAAGCTGCCGGAATTTGTTGTGTTGGGCCTGCCCGTTGCCTATATGATTGCCACCCTTTTGGGGCTGGCACGCATGTCTAAAGACTTTGAGATCATTGCGATTCGCGCCACAGGAACAGGCAGTAAACGCATTATGCGTCCCATTCTGCTGATCTCGGTTTTGATCAGCCTGTTTTCGTTTTACTTGAACGAAGAGGTGGTGCCTGAGGCCAACCGCCGCAGCAAAATAGCCGCTCAGGAAGCCGCTTTGACCACTGAAGGGGAAGACAGTCTGATTGCTTCCAAGGTGAAGTTTAAAGGGGTAGATAGTCGCTTCTTTTATGTGCGGGTGCTCTATAAAGACGCCAAAAAGCTCGAAAAAATTATGATCTTTGACAGTGATCCCAGCCATGAATACCGGATGATCTCTGCACCTTATGGAGAGTGGGATGGCACCGTCTGGACCCTACATGATGGCGTGGTGCAAAAATATTCTGATGCAGTGGATGGCTTTGTAGAAAAAGAACACCCCTTCAAAGATTTAGAGGTGGAAACAAATATTCAGGTACTGAATTATATTTCGGGTGAAGTGAAACCCAAAGAGATGGGCTCTGAGGAACTGAAGGCGTTAATTGAAGCCACCCAGGCCGGGGGACAAGAGACCCAGGCCTATGAAATTGAATACCAATCCAAATTTGCGCGTCCTTTTGCCACCTTTTTTGCGGCCATTATCGCTGCACCCATTGGCCTGAAGTTTGCGCGGGGTGGATATATTGGCTTTGCGATCAGTATTATTTTGACCTTTTTCTACTTCGTAGCCCAGACCATTGGTGAAGGCCTTGGCGGTTTGGGCTTATTACCCGTTCTGGTTTCAGCATGGTTACCCAACTTGCTCTTTGGGGTGGTAGGCTTGTTGGTGTATATTCAGGTGGAGTAGATGTTGAAGCAGAACACACAACGTATGATTGATTGGACCTTGCGTCTGGGACTGTGCTGTACTTTAAGCACGGTAGCGTGGGGCCTATGGCCCGGTTTACCTACCCAGGCGCCTGTTCACGCAGAAGAGTTAAAGGTGAAATACAAAGCCGATAAGGTGGAGTATTTAGAGAATGAAGGCCTTTTTCGTTTGATTGGCAATGTCGAGTTACAGGTCAAAGACTACGTGATTAAAACCCAGCAACTGGACTATAATTCGCAAGCCAAAACCTTAAAAAGTGATACCCTTTTTGAAATTGTGCAACGTACGCCCCAGGGCGATCGCCGGATTAAGGGGAAAACCTTTCGCTATGACGTGGGGCTGCGGCGTATTGAGGCCACCGATGTTTATCTGGTGGTACCTGCCACCACGGTGGGCCAAAGCGCAGTGGCCGAGGGCCAGGAGATCTATATCCAGGGCGACTGGATGACCGCTTACGATGATGGCGCCCGGGTGGTGATGGGTAACGGCTTTTACACCACCTGTGATCATATTCAAACCGTAGAAACCACCTTTCAAGAGTTGTCTGAAGACCCTTATGCACCAGAGGTAATGAAAAAACGCATTACCCACTATGCCATTGAAGCTGAAATTCTGGATTTTATTCCAGATGATCGCGTGATGGGGTGGAACACCCGCTTTTTGAACTACGAAAGCCAAACTTTTTGGTTTCCGCTGGTTTATTTACCCCTGAGCGGTGCAGGCTTTGGCTTAACCAAACCCGACCTGGACGTGGGGCAGAATCCCGTGGAGGGCTTTTTTGCTCGCTTTAAGGGAGACTACCGTTTTAACGAGTACCACGACGGCCGTTGGTTTGTGGAAGCCATGGAAAAAAAGGGGATGGGCTTCGGTTTTGAGCATGACTGGATTGCCGCGCCCAGCTCCATCACGCGCTTTTTCTTTTTTGGTTTACCGGTAACGGACTCCATTTTTAGCCCCCAGTCGCTTTTTTTACCCCCGAACAGTGGTGAGGTGGTCAGTGGCACAGACGGTACGGCGATTGCCACCACGGGTCTGCGCAATGATCCCTCTCGTTTTCTGTTACAGCAAGAGCAAAGTGTGTTACTACCCGGCGTTAGCGATTGGCTCAGCAATAAGTTCGACGATTACAAGATCTCAATTACTCACCGTCAGCTTCTTTTGCCCCATACCGAAGTGTTGCTCAACTATCAAGACATTGACTTTTACAATACGGGTTTTCAGGCCTCGCGTACCACCAACCGCTCTTTTTCTTTTGATTTGATCGATCAGCAAATTTTTCCCGTGGATCCTCACCAGGATTTGGTGGTGGATACCAATGTGAAATTGACCCAGTCTGTGCAGGCCCCCCAGACGGCGTTACAGGTGGCCAATACGGGAACGGGCAATACCTCGGTGACCCAGCAGCCCACCTTTAACATTAACGAAAACCAGCAGCGCACCATTGATATTAAAACCCGTCTGGGGCAGGCCAACTTAAACATTAATACCAACTGGAGCGAAGCCGCCAGCCGCAGCGTGACCCAGACCATTGAAAACGGCGTCCCCCAAAATCGCCAGGAAACCGTGAACAACCAAAGCGATAGTTTGCGTTCGGGTGTAAACCTCAATATTCCCATTGATGAAAAAACCCAGTTGACCACCCGCTTTGATTACGTTAGCAACCTGTCGAATATTACCCCTCAGAATCGAGATGGGAACTGGCAACAAACCCTAACGCCCAACGTCACCTTAACTCAGCAACAGCCCTGGGGCCGCGTTAACTTGACCTACGCCGACTTTTTTGATCTCAACGGCCGCAGTTCCAACACCGGTCAGGTGAAAAAACTCCCCGAAATGGATTTTACCTTTAACCCGTTGTTTAATGAGAGTTTTCCCTTAACCTTTCGCAGCACCATTGGCCGTTATTTTGAACCCGCCAGTTTCATTCCCACGGATCCGCTGAACGAAATCAGTCGGGCTTTGTTTGATCTTTCTTTGGGCGGCAAGGAATATGATTTGGGACTCGGTAACAAGGTGAGTTTTGCGGGGACCAAGTTTGAGCAGCGCTTTTATCAGACCCTGGATGCCGCGTACTTATTAACCGGTAGTGTGAACTATAAAAACGATATTACGCCCTATTTTGTACCCAGCTTTAATTACCGGCGTACGGTACTCGATGAAGAGAACAACAACACACCGTTTCGCTTTGACACCCTGAGTCTAAATCAACAAAATCTGCTCACCGGCAGCATTGGTCTGGTGAATTTACCTGAATTTACCATGGATATTCGTACGGGTTACGATTATAATGTGCGCCGCTACCAACCCGTAACGGCGACTTTTCGTTCTCAAATCGGCAATCATTTTGTTTTCAACGGTCAAACCGGTTATAACCCTTTGCCCGTGACGGATCGCGATGTGGGCAATGTGCTGCGTTACCCGGCAGGGGTGGCTGAAGCTCAGGCAAATCCTTATTTGCATGGCCCCAATCAGCAAACCATTCCCATTAGCGAAGCGGATGTAGGAAGCTTTTCGCTCTATGGAGGGACCTGGCAACCCAGTACGCTGGGCTTTCGTTACCGGAGCACAGAAGTGCCCCTGGCCATGGGAGCTTTTAACACGTATGGTTTAGAGAGTGGTGTGCCCGAAGGCTATGAAATGGGGCTTAACCTGGGTTATGACTTTGATCAGGGCCGTATTAACAATTTGTCAGGGCTGGTCAATGTTAAACTCGCTGACTCTTTTCTGGGACTGATGGACTGGGATCTGGGGGGGAAAACGTTAAAAGATACGTTGGGTATTAATACGGGAGCCGATTGGCTATGGCACACAGAATTGACCTTTCAATTTGCCGTGCAACCCACCTTTTTGCCCGAAAATGGCCAGGAGTGGTTGGCGCTGGTGGTCCCCTTCAAAATTACCCTGCGCAAAGACTTACACGATTTTATGTTTGAAATGGCCTACGACACTTTTTTCCAGCAGTTCACCATGAACCTGACATTGCTGGCTTTCCCTGAAATCAGTACCAATAGTCTCTTGAAAAATATTGATCAGGCCAATCAAGGTGTTGGCAGCCTTAATAACCAGCTCAACCAGGGTGTGAATAGTATCGGCAATTAGTGCTGCTAAAGTCTTAAGCTTGCCAACCCACAATGACGCCCTGACGTCCTGTAATGCCCTGTTGGCGACGGTATGAAAAATAATTTTCGTCGGTGAGGGTGTCTCCGCCCAATACTTCAATATGGGTACTTAAAATGCCCGCTGCGATCAGTTGGTCCTGTAAAATCCCGGGCAGGTTCAGGCGGTATTTGGGGCCGATGGCCTTCATACGCTCGGGATTCGATAGATCGATCTGCCCCTGAAAGGCTTCGACCACTTCAGCTCCTACCTCAAAGCTATGAAAATCAATACCTGTGCCAATGACACACCGTACATCTGGCGCCTGCGTTTGATACTGTTGCATCATCTGGTTGAGCGCGCGCACGGCAATCTTTTGTTCAGTGCCTCGCCAACCGGAGTGCACCGCAGCCACCACGCGTTGGACGGGGTCTACCAGGACCACAGGATAGCAGTCAGCCACCATAATTAAGAGTGGGATATCTACTTCGCGGGTGAAAAGACCATCAGTTTCAGGAATTCCCTGCGCGTGCTGACGGGCTCCCCGTCCGGCATCTACTGAGGTGACGTGGTAAACGAGATTGCCATGCACCTGTTGACAGGCGACCAGACGTTCCGCTGATAATCCCAGTTGTTGACAGACCTGTTGGCGGTTATGCCACACATGGGTGTCTCCGTTAGGCTCATCTTGATCGTTGACCGGAAATTTTAAGTTGAGGCTGGCAAAGGGGCCCTGACTTATACCGCCCTGGCGTTGGGTAAAAGCACACGCGAGACCGGGGATATCCTGGAGCAAAGGCGGGGAAATCAGCATGTTTACGTTCTTCCTTGATGTTGAAGTAAGGGCAAGCATTGGTTTTCTGGCAAGCACTCGTTTACCCATTGTAGCCTTTGATTCAACCAATCGCGATCTTGAGGGTGGGCGATATAATGTTGCGCCGATTGATAGATACTCTGGGTAAAGGGGTACAGGGCCTCAGAACGTGTGGATTCGATATCACAGTTCTGTAGTAATTGTTGCATGAGCCAGAAGAGACGCTCCATGACCTGAACATCTTCTTTGCCGTAGAAGCGGATGGGCCCCAGGGTTTTTTGCAACAGTTCAAACAGATGGTGATTGCGTATAATTAAACGCACTTTATTCTGAGGATCCACAAAAGGCTTATACTCTTGCACCGTCAGATACTTGCGAAATAAAACTCCCAGATGATTGAGAACACTGATGGCTGTGGCAGGATCGTTAATACCCGGACTCAGGGCTTTCACCGCCACCTCTGAAAGATGTTTAAACCCATAAATATAGTTGTCGGCGATCCATTCGCCGTTATAAAACACAAAGTGGTTCTGAATTAAATCGATCGTTTCAGGATCTGTGACAGGACGATCGGTGTAACAGAGCACTTCATCCTTCATGACAAAATCGCCTTGAATTTGCGCCATGCCCAGCAAGATGTTTTTTTCTTGACAGCATTTGATGAGGGCCTGTTGGCGAATTTCTTGCAAGTATCCAGAGGTGGGTGCATAAATAGGATGGTGAAGAATTTTGTAGGGCGCCGGTAAATCGGTATGACTTTCTTCGGCCAAACTGAGGTAATTTTGGGTTTTGTCGTAGATATTTTGCAGCACAGTACTAATTTGAATGGAGCTCGAAATGCCGTGAATGAAAAAAATAAACAGCATCATGCAGAGCCCCATCAGGATGACACCCAGCAACACAGCAATGCTGGGCACTTCATAATTGTTTTCGACGGCACGCACGTTAAACATGAGCACCATGGCATAAATAATTGTACCCAAATAAACCCCGAGCACACTTTGGTTCCGTCGATCAGAAATCAGGCCGGGCAGAAGGCGAGGGGAGAAGTTAGACGTGGCCTGACTTAAAACCACCATCACCATAGAAAAGGAAAAGACGGTCAGGGAAATGACACCGCTGGCAATGGTTCCCATAATCGATCGTGCCGTATCGGCGGTATCAATTTGTGTCCACGAAAAGTGTTCCGATAGCCATTGATCCAGACCCGTTTGCTCTAGACGAATGGCAAATAACGCCATAAAGAAAAACAGAAAGCACATAAAGCTGGGTAAAAAGCCAATGCTATTGTAAATGGGGCGTAACATTTCCCTGAGTTTACGCAACCAGCGAATCATGGCAACGCCTGCCGAAGGTCAACCCGGGCCACGGTTTGAATTTGCGCATTTTGCCCCATAACTTCGTTATACGACAGCAAGGTGAGCATGGGTAAAGAACGCTCCGTGAGGCGCCGGAGCACCAGCCGCACTTTTGCGGAGCAAATCAAGACGGGCTGATGATAGCCTTTGCTAGCGGTTTCTTCCATTTTGCGACTGATGCTACTGACCACCTGCTGGGCCAATTGCGGGTCAAGATTTAAGCTCAGGCCCTGGTCACTGCGGCTGACAGATTCCACCAGCAATTGTTCAAGATCGGCGGAGAGAGTCATGGCAGAAATATAACCCTGGGCGTTCTGAAAAGGCTGGCAAATGGATCGTGCAATGCCTTGCCGGGCGTGTTCAGTTAAGAGATCTGGATCTTTAGTGCTGCGAGCATGGTTGGCAAGGGCCTCTAAAATAGGAATAAGATCTCGAATAGAAACCCGTTCATGTAAGAGGTTTTGCAAAACACTCTGCACTTCGCCCACGCTCAATAAACCGGGAATCAATTCGTCCACCACTGCGGGGGCCTCTTCGCGGATATTGTCTAACAGGCTTTGCACATCTTGTCGCGTTAAAATTTCTGAGGCATGACGCTTGACGGTCTCTGTAAGGTGGGTGGCCACGACGGTGGAGGGATCAAATACTGTATAGCCTAACATTTCAGCGCGTTCTTTATGGTTTTCGACAATCCACACCGCAGGCAGTTGGAATACGGGCTCAATGGTTTGTACCCCTTCCAAATTTTCAGTGGCAACACCAGGATTCATGGCTAAATAGTGGCCCACATGAATTTCACCATGAGCCACCTCTACACCCCTTAGTTTTACCGAGTAGTCTCTGGGCTTCAATTGAATATTATCTCTTACCCGAATAGGCGGTAGGACCAGGCCCAATTGCAGGGCCATTTGTCGTCGGATTTTGGTAATGCGTTCGAGCAGATCTCCCCCTTGTTCAGCGTCTACCAAAGGAATGAGACGATAGCCAATTTCTAATTCGATGGGATCTACTTTAAGCAGTTTGATCATGTTTTCAGGCTCTTTGCCTGTGGGTAGCATGCCCTGTTGTGCAGCGGGTAAGGCGGGTGTGCTTCCTTTGTCTGAGGCCCGACTTGCAGGTGAGCGACTCTCTTCAGAAGCGGTTTCGTTTTCCTGACGAAGCATCACGAAGCCAGCTGCGCCTAAGACACCAGATAGAATTAAAAAGGGAATGACGGGGAGTGGCGTGAAGACACCCATGAGTAATAAGAAGAAGGACACCACCAACAGGCCCCGTGGGACATTCAGCAATTGCTGAGAAACTTTTTCACCCAGATTGCTTTCCCCTGCTGCCCGAGACACCAGAATCCCGGTGCCGATGGCAATGACCATGGCGGGTATCTGACTCACCAGGCCGTCGCCAATGGTGAGAATTGTGTAGCGCTCTAAAGATTCGGTAATGCTCATATTGCGTTGCACAACGCCAATCACAATACCCCCGACAATATTAATCAGGGTAATAATGATCCCCGCAATGGCATCGCCGCGCACAAATTTGCTGGCACCGTCCATGCTGCCGTAAAAATCGGCTTCCCGTTGAATATCGACCCGGCGTTGACGGGCCTCATTTTCGTCAATGAGACCACTGTTTAAATCAGCGTCAATAGCCATTTGTTTACCGGGCATTGCGTCCAGTGTAAAGCGGGCAGCCACCTCTGAAATCCGTCCGGCACCGTTGGTAATGACCACAAATTGCACCACCACCAAAATAATAAAGATCAGGACCCCCACAATATAATTGCCGCCGATCACAAAAGAACCAAAGGTTTCAATGACTTTTCCGGCGTCAGCCTGGGTTAAAATCAAGCGGGTGGAGGAAATATTGAGGGCCAATCGCAGCAGGGTTAGCATCAGCAACACCGTGGGAAAGGTGGAAAACTCCAGGGGTCGATCTACATAGAGAGCAACCATAAGTACCATTAAGGCCAATGCAATGTCTGTGGTCAGTAAAAGATCTAAGGACCAGGTGGGCAGGGGCACCATCATAAACGCAATGATCGTGATCATCAGAGCGGCAATGCCCAGATCCCCCTGGCGGGTTAATCGTTCTAAAAGAGAAGCCTTTGGCTGCGTCGAAGAAGCGTCGTTCACCAGGTGTTATAATCCCAAATTGCGTGGCGGTGCGGTGACCAGGGTACGAATAATGGTTTCGGCATCCTGGGTGAGTTCAAGCTTCTTTTGACGAAACATTTGAAGTGCCTGCTTAAAGTCCTCTAAATAAGGACCCCCATTGAGCAACTCGTCAATGAGTTTGCTGGTTTTGGTGGCATCGAAAAGATCTGCCAGGTAAAACAAATTGTTCTCACGGTAAAGCTCTGTTTGAGGCCAATGGTGACTCAAGGTCATAGGAAAGGACAGATACGGAAAAATCAATTCCGGATCTTCCTGACTCAGGGCGTCTAGCTTCATTTGAAAAAAAGGATCTAACGTTTCAAAAGCATGGGTGTAGGTGGGGGCCTCAGGCGTTCCCTCCAGGCTCAGGGAGGAACCAAAGGTCACTGCCGGGGTATCACGCAGCGCACTTAGAGAGAGACCTGGATAGGTGAGTGACTCGGTTAATAAGAGTTCTGAGCTTTTGAGAAGATTATCAAGCAAGGGCATATCCAGGGTGGGAAAAAAGCGGATTTGCACGTTGTCAAAGTCATAGTCCTCAAAGGGAGGCGGCATGTTAATGACGGCCAGCATGCAATCGTCTTCAAGCTGGTTTAGATAGTAAATCACAGACTCAATGACCATACCAAAATGCGCAAACAATCCCTTATCAATCGCCATAATGGTATTTTCGAGGGGAAATACCAGCGTGATCAAGCGCGATTCAGGTTTGCAACCCAGTTGAATCCGTACCTCTTCTCGGGTGGTATAGAGTGATAAGCCGGCCAGTGCGTTTTTAGTGCCCCACTGAAAAAGTTTAGGGTTGTCAGTAGGGATTGCATTGTGAGGGGGGCAGATTTTGATTAAAAAATCGTAGTCTAAAACATAGGGTGGCGTTATTTTATTTAGCACATAATGTTTTAAAGCCAGTTGATCATCAGGGGTTTTGAGCAAATTCATGCGAAAATCCATGACCGCGACAACACAGGGAATATCCTGGAGCCATTCGGGCTCCATGTAACTCAGGTTAGGGGCGTCTTCAGACAGCAAAATGGCCGGATCGCATAAAATGACGATTTGGGGCTCATAGTCGATGAGCAGTTTTTGCCATTCTTCGTAGCTATAACCAGGTCCTGCGGTGATCACTTCAGTGTGACGGTCTTTAAGGGTGACCTGTGATGAAGGCAAAGGAGGGGCTAACAAACGGTTTTCAACGGTGCGATGATCAAGTTGTCCAATAAACTGGTCCACATAGAGCATTTCATCGAAGGCGAAGTCTCCCGCGATAACGTATAAAACTTTGATCATGGTGTGTGGTCTTCCCTTGCTTCTTCTTCGTTGGTGATGGCAGCGTCTGATGTCATCGCCGCTGCTGGCTGTTGGCTGAGTTTTGTTTTTAAATCGGCGTAAATCTCAGGCGCTCGCTCATTTTCTGGATCAAGCTCCATGACCTTTTCACAGGCTTCTAAAGCGGCTTTATCGAAGCCGGCAATATCGTAAAGAATGGCGAGAACTTCAAAGGCGTCTGCCCGGGTGGGGTCTAATTCCACGACTTTCTCAAAGGCGCCGAGAGCCATCTCACCACTGGCCGTTTCCATGAAAATCAGGCCCAGGTGCTGAATGAGGTCGGGATCATTGGGATTTTCGCGAATGGCGCTACGCAATTCTTGAATGGCCAATGGATATTTACCCTGACGGCGATACATCTCAGCGAGGGCTACACGACCTTCTAAAACCTCAGGTTTATGGTATACCAGGTATTGAAAGTTAGCGATGGCGGCATAATAGTCTTGTAAGGTGGCATAGACGTTGCCCAGCATGTAAAACGCATCGAAGTGATCGGGGTCCAATTGGGTGACTTTTTCAAAAGCACTTTTGGCCTGAACCAGCTTTTCTTCTTTCATGTACAATAACCCCAGATTGTAATAAGCCTGGGTACTTTCGCTATTGAGCTGAATGGATTTGAGGTAAAGTTGCTCCGCTTCGCGAAAGCGGTTGGCAGCCTGCTCCAAAGCAGCCAGATTATTGTAAGCACTGTACTCTCGGGGATCCTTTTCCACAGCTTTTTGAAAGTAGGTGCGGGCTTTTTCGGGGTTTCGCTCAGCGAGAGCAAGGAGCCCGAGATTGCTATGGGCTGCAGCGAGATCATCATTTAGCGCAATGGCCTTTTCAAAACTGTCTTTGGCTTTTTCAAGATCTTCTTCTTGTAGTGCACGAATGCCTTGATCCAATAGCTTTAAAGCCTCTTGTTCCTGACGCATTGCTGAATTCTGTCCTTTGGTTTTACATTATGAAGTATTATAACGCAAAATGCTTGCCCCTCCCTGAACGCTATGCTAGTATGATCCTTGACTTTGGGCAGTTGGCGCAGTGGTAGCGCATCTCGTTGACATCGAGGAGGTCACAAGTTCGAATCTTGTACTGCCCACTTTAACCGTTCTTATTGATAGCAAATAAAAAGCCCCCTCTTGTCGACAAGAGGGGGCTTTTGTTATGGGATCAGGCTTTATTCAACAATTTGTCCACGGATTTCGCCATTGGGATTGGCTGCAGTATGGACATTCAGGTAAAAACTGCCGTCCATGAGTTGCTTGACCGCGTTGGGGGTTAAGGGGTTACTCGTGTCATTGGGTGTCCAGGTCACCGCAAATGTATTGCCGGTAACCACCAGAGGCTTGACCACAGGGCCGCTAAGACCCACGGGTGCCATATGTATGTGGGCGCCGGTAATGTCGCCACTCAGTTCATGGGCCAGGCCCTTAACGGTGATGGTGCGGTGGTCAGGGCTCAGCATAACCCATGCAGTGCCCAGGGCGTCGGTATTCACCGAGGGAACTTCCTGGCTTCCTTCTAGCTGAACCGTATAGACCTTGTTCAGGGTGCTCATGATTTGTCCACGGACTTCACCATCTGGGTTTGCGTCGGTATGCACGTTGACATATAAATTGCCGGTGAGCAGATCTGTGAGTAAGCTGGTGCTAAAGGGGAATTCCGTATCTGAGCGATTCCAGGTGGCCGAAATACGGTCACCATTTACCGTCAGGGCTTTGACCACTGCCCCGTTGGCACCCATTGCTCCTTTGTGAATATGGGCACCAGTAATGGGACCCGTTAAGCCCGAGACTCGGGCTTCTAAGGTGACGGTGTCCCGCTCACCATTAAGAACCATCTCTACAGCCCCGTAGCCGTTGCCTTCTACTACAGGTACCTCGTTACCTCCCGTCAGCTCGGTGGTAAAGTAGCTCATGGCGCGGGTATCGGTAGGTAAGGTGTTGGCGGTGATCTGTCCACGGATTTCACCGTTGGGATTGGCAGACGTGTGCACGTTGAGATAGAGATCTCCCGCCAAAAGATCATTGATGCGTTCTGCTGTTAGCGGGTTCTCTGCGTCGGTTTTGCTCCAGGTAATTGAAAACTTATTGCCGTCTACGATTAAGGGTTTTATCACATCGCCATTGATACCGGCTGCGGCCATATGCACGTGGGCGCCCGTAATGTCTCCACTGAGGTTATGGGCGTAACCCTCAATAACAATGGCGCTTTGATCGGCTCTGATGCGGACATTGGCAGTACCGGTGGCTCCTGAGATCAGTGCAGGAACCTCTTGCTCAGGAGAAAGATAAACGGGATAAACCCAGTCGGTGGTGTTGTTTAACTGCCCTCGAATTTCACCGTTGGGGTTGGCTGCGGTGTGAACATTGATGTAGAGCCCCCCGTTCATGAGATCGTTAATCAGGTCTGCTGTGAGGGGGGTGACGTTGTCATTGGTACGCCAGGTCGCGGTGAGGACGTTGCCTTGAATATCGAGACTTTTCACGACATCACCGTTTGCGCCGGCAATGCCGCTGTGAATGTGGGCTCCGGTAATGGGACCACTTAAACCAGATGTGGTGACCTGTACGGTTGCTACGGTTTTATCGGCGTTCAAATAAACCCGCGCGCTTCCGCTGGCCGTGGTATCTACCGCAGGCACTTCCTGGCTACCCGTTAAGCGTGCCGCATAGTGCATCTCGGTTCCGCTTACCGGAGGGGTTGTGGGCATTGTGGTCGGCATGGTGGTAGGTGTGCCGGTGGGCATGGTGGTGGGGGTCGTGCTTGGAAGGGGAGTGGGAGATGCAGAGGTATTGGGGGTGGGTTCAGGCGCTGGAGGATAGTTGGTGTTTCCTGGTGGCTGACAGGCGCTTAGGGTCAAGCCTACACTTAAGGCCAGTCCGGTGAGCAATTTGGTATTTAATATCATATATGTCTCCTTGTATAAATTAAAAATTGTGCTGACGCAAATCTCAACCTGCTTACCTTAGCAAGAGAAATAGTTAAGATCTATCAAGTTCATATTAAAAAATACTAAAAAGTTAAAACATGAATATTTTAATCTGTTATCGCCTGGCGTCTTCATATTTCAGGGGTGTCCCTGTTGTGAATGAAATATGCGCTGGAGATAAAAATGAGGAATGCGAAGCCGCTACAGAAGCCCCACAATCATGGGCTTGACTCGCTCCGACTGTGATAAAATGAGCGTATATTAAATGACTGGCATCAGGTACCTCATGAGCTTATATTCACAATATTTAGAAGAAATTGAACAACGCAAAGCAGAGGGTTTACACCCTAAACCCATCGACGATAGCGCCCTCTTAGCCGAGATGATTGAACACATTAAAGATCCTCAGCATGAACACCGTGCTGAATCGTTAAAATTCTTTATCTATAACACCATTCCGGGAACCACAAGTGCTGCAGAGGCGAAATCTCATTTTTTAAAAGCGATTATTCTGGGTGAATTTACCGTGCCCGAAATCCCTCCTGCCTTTGCTTTTGAACTCTTGTCGCACATGAAGGGAGGGCCTTCTGTCGAGGTCTTGTTAGATCTGGCTCTTGGAAATGATGCAGATATTGCCCAGACCGCAGCAGATGTGTTAAAAACCCAGGTGTTTTTGTATGATGCCGATACGACCCGGATTAAAGCCGCTTATGACGCTGGCAATACCGTGGCCAGGGCAATTTTAGAAAGCTATGCTAAAGCCGAGTTTTTTACGCAATTGCCAGAGGTGGACGAAGAAATCAAAGTCGTGACCTATGTGGCCGCCGAGGGAGATATCTCTACGGATTTGCTTTCGCCAGGAAATCAGGCCCACTCCAGATCTGACCGAGAATTACACGGTCAGTGTCTGATTGACGAAAAAGCCCAACAAGAAATCCGTGCCCTGCAAAAAGAACATCCCGATGCGCAGGTGATGCTGGTGGCAGAAAAAGGCACCATGGGCGTCGGCTCCTCGCGGATGTCAGGGGTGAATAATGTGGCTTTGTGGACGGGAAAACAGGCGAGTCCCTATGTGCCTTTTATCAATATTGCGCCCATTGTGGCGGGTACCAACGGCATTTCACCCATCTTCTTGACCACGGTTGGCGTGACGGGGGGAATCGGTCTGGATCTGAAAAACTGGGTTAAGAAAAAAGATGCAAATGGCAATCCCGTTCTGGATGCAAACGGCGAACCTGTACTTGAGCAGACGTATGCTGTAGATACCGGCACCGTGCTTACCATTAATACCCGAAAAAAGAAGCTCTACAAGGGTGATAAGGAACTCATTGATATTTCTTCGGCCCTGACCCCTCAAAAAATGGAGTTTATTAAAGCCGGAGGCTCCTATGCGGTGGTGTTCGGTAAAAAGCTGCAAAGCTTTGCCGCAGAAGCTTTGGGCTTAGAATTTAAGTCTGTTTATGCGCCTTCTAAAGAAGTCTCTCATGAAGGTCAGGGACTGACTGCCGTAGAGAAAATCTTTAATCAAAATGCCCTGGGAACTCCCGAAGGCAAAGTGCTACATGCAGGCTCCGATGTGCGCGTTAAAGTGAATATTGTGGGTTCTCAAGACACAACCGGTCTCATGACAGCTCAGGAACTGGAATCCATGGCGGCCACGGTGATTGCACCCACAGTAGACGCTGGGTATCAGTCGGGCTGCCACACCGCCTCTGTATGGGACAAAAAAGCCCAGGACAACATTCCGCGCTTGATGCGCTTTATGCACAAATTTGGTCTGATTACAGGCCGTGATCCCAAAGGGGTCTATGCTCCCCTGACAGACGTGATTCACAAAGTGCTTAATGACCTGACCATTGATGACTGGGCCATTATTATTGGCGGAGACTCCCACACCCGGATGTCTAAAGGTGTTGCCTTTGGCGCGGACTCAGGTACCGTGGCGTTAGCATTGGCCACTGGTGAAGCGTCTATGCCCATTCCCGAATCTGTCAAAGTCACCTTTAAAGGCCATCTTAAAGACCACATGGACTTTAGAGATGTGGTGCATGCCACCCAGGCGCAAATGCTGAAAAACTTTGGTGAAAACGTATTCCAGGGGCGCATTATTGAAGTGCATATTGGAACCTTATTAGCGGATCAGGCCTTTACCTTTACGGACTGGACCGCTGAAATGAAAGCCAAGGCCTCCATTTGTATTTCAAACAGCGAAACCCTGATTGAATCTTTAAACATTGCCAAAAGCCGGATTCAGATCATGATTGATCGCGGTATGGACAATGCACAGGGTGTGCTCCACGGCCTGATTGAAAAAGCCAATCAGCGTATTGAAGAAATCCAATCAGGTAAAAAGCCCCCGCTGGCACCGGATGCCGATGCAAAATATGCTGCAGAAGTGGTCATTGATCTCGATGAAATTGTGGAACCCATGATTGCGGATCCCGATGTGAACAATGAAGATGTCTCTAAACGGTATACCCACGATACCATTCGCCCTGTCTCTTATTACGAAGGCAATAAAAAGGTGGATTTGGCCTTTGTGGGTTCTTGTATGGTGCATAAAGGCGATTTAAAAATTCTTTCTCAAATGCTCAAAAACCTCGAAAAACAGCGCGGTGACGTGAAGTTTAACGCGCCGCTGGTGGTGGCTCCGCCCACTTACAATATCGTGAACGAGCTGAAGCAAGAGGGCGACTGGGAAGTACTGCAAAAATACGCCGGTTTTGAGTTTGATGACAATCAACCCAAACAGTCTGCACGCACAAGCTATGAAAACACCCTGTATTTAGAGCGTCCAGGCTGCAACCTCTGCATGGGCAACCAGGAAAAAGCGGAAAAGGGAGATACCGTTATGGCAACTTCGACCCGTCTCTTCCAGGGCCGTGTGGTACAAGATTCAGAAGAGAAAAAGGGCGAGTCATTGCTGGCTTCTACGCCGGTGGTGGTATTGTCTGCCATTCTCGGTCGTATTCCCAATATGGAGGAATACAAAACGGCTATGGAAGGGATTAACCTGACCCATTTTGCGCCGCCGACAGAGGCTTTGACGTCTTCTGAAAAGGGTGTGACGGGTCTGCGTACGCTGAACTAGCGCGCTCCGAAATCGGGAAGGTTGTTAATTGTGTATCATAGAATGCATAGCATTTGGAAAAGGATACCCATTTTATGACAAAAGATTATTTCGGAACCCGTACTGCATTTGAAGCGGGTTCAGGACAGGCTTATCTCTACAGTTTGAATAAACTGGCAGAGCAGGGCCATGAGAATATCAAAAAACTTCCCTTTTCGATCAAGATCCTTTTGGAATCGGTGCTGCGTAACTGTGATGGTTACGTAGTCACCGAAGACGACGTCAAAAAACTGGCAAATTATGACCCTCAAAATCCTGTAGAAGCTGAAATCCCTTTTAAGCCTGCGCGGGTTATTTTACAAGATTTTACGGGTGTACCTGCGGTCGTGGATTTGGCAGCCATGCGCTCTGCTATGGCGCGCATGGGGGGCGATCCTCAAAAAATCAATCCTGTAGTCCCCGTGGATCTGGTGATTGATCACTCTGTGCAGGTTGACCACTTTGGGACGGACCAGGCCTTACAGCAAAACATTGATATCGAAATGGACCGCAACCGCGAGCGCTATGAGTTTCTGCGCTGGGGCCAACAGGCCTTTGCTAACTTTAGCGTGGTGCCCCCTGGACGGGGTATTGTGCACCAGGTGAATTTAGAGTATCTGGCCAAAGGTGTTTTCTCTACGCCAGAGGGTGAGCAGGAAGTGTTTTTCCCTGATTCGCTGGTGGGTACAGATTCTCACACCACCATGATCAATGGTTTAGGCGTTGTGGGTTGGGGTGTAGGGGGTATTGAAGCGGAAGCGGTCATGTTGGCGCAGCCCATTTATATGTTGATCCCCGAGGTGGTGGGCTTTAAACTCACCGGTAAACTGCCCGAAGGGGTTACCGCCACCGATATGACCTTAACCATTACCGAAATGCTGCGTGCCAAAGGCGTGGTGGGTAAGTTCGTGGAGTTTTATGGAAGCGGCTTAAGCAATATTTCATTGCCCGATCGTGCCACCATTGCCAATATGGCCCCTGAATACGGGGCCACCATGGGTTTCTTTCCTGTAGATGCCGAAACCCTGCGTTACTTAGAGCGTACCAACCGCGATGCCGAGCTGGTACAAACCCTTGAAGCTTACACCCGTGCTCAGGGCCTTTTCCGCACCGATGATACCGAAGACCCCTGTTTTACCGATACACTAACGCTGGATTTGGGCACCGTTGAACCCTCTCTGGCAGGTCCCAAGCGTCCTCAAGATCGCATTCGCTTAAAAGATATGCAGAAAAACTTTCGCGAATCTTTGACCAGTACGGTTGCCACCCGTGGTTTTTCGCTGGGCGAAGAGCGTCTTCACAGCACCGGTCTGTATGAAGACAACGGTCAGAAAATCAACATGAAGCATGGTGACGTGGTGATTGCTGCGATTACCAGTTGCACCAACACCTCCAACCCCACTGTCATGTTGGGGGCAGGTCTGGTGGCCAAAAAAGCCGTTGAAAGGGGCCTGCAAGTTAAACCTTACGTCAAAACCTCGCTGGCACCGGGTTCGCGGGTGGTTTCAGAATACCTTGAGCGGGCAGGCTTAATGCCTTATCTGAAAGAGTTGGGTTTTGACCTGGTGGGCTTTGGTTGTACCACCTGCATCGGAAACTCAGGTCCATTGCCCGAAGCCGTAGATAAAGCCATTGCCAACGGGGATCTCATTGCGGCCAGCGTATTGTCTGGCAACCGCAATTTTGAAGGCCGGGTACATCAGAGTGTCAAAGCCAACTTCCTGGCTTCTCCACCCCTGGTGGTGGCGTATGCCCTGGCCGGTAGTGTGGATCTTGATTTGGATAAAGATCCCATAGGTCAGGACCAAAATGGCAATGATGTGTTCTTGAAAGATATCTGGCCAGGTCCCGATGAAATCATGAACCATATGAGTGAAGCCATGAGCCCGGCTCTTTTTGCGGCCATGTACGAGGGGATTGCTAACTCTAATGAAGAGTGGAACGCTATCCCTGTGTCTGCGGGAGATATCTATGCCTGGAATGACAGTTCCACGTATATTCAGGAACCTCCTTTCTTTGTAGACATGGGTACAGAGCCTCAACCCATTCAGTCTATTGAAGGGGCTCGGGTCTTGGTTAAGGTGGGGGATTCAATTACCACCGACCATATTTCTCCGGCGGGTGCCATTAAAGTGGGCACGCCAGCCGCACAGTATCTCACCGAGAACAATGTGTCGCCTGTGGACTTTAACTCCTATGGTTCCCGTCGCGGCAATGACCGGGTCATGACCCGAGGTACGTTTGCTAACGTGCGCCTAAAAAACCAGATGGCTCCAGGCACCGAGGGGGGATACACGTCTTATCCCGCAGGTCAGGACCAAATGTTTATTTACGATGCTGCGCAAAAATACAAAGCCGAAGGCACACCTCTTGTGGTATTGGCCGGTAAAGAGTACGGTACTGGTTCCTCACGAGACTGGGCAGCCAAAGGCACTCTTTTATTGGGGGTGAAAGCGGTGATTGCTGAGTCTTTTGAGCGTATTCACCGCTCTAACCTGGTGGGCATGGGCGTTTTGCCTCTACAGTACAAAGCCGGTGAAACCGCCGACAGCCTGGGCTTAGATGGTACTGAAAGCTTCTCGATTGTGGTGGATGACAACCTGAAAGCCCGCCAGGAAGTGTCTGTAACGGCCACTGCGGTAGACGGCAGCCAGAAGACCTTTTCGGTTATTTGCCGTATCGATACCCCTGTGGAAGTGGACTACTATCGTAACGGGGGTATTTTACAGACTGTTTTGCGCCAGTTCTTAAAAGACTAATTTCTAGCTTGTTATGACGCAAAGGCACCGTCTGAAATTCATCGACGGTGCCTTTGAATAGAGGCTCAGAACTGAAGAAAAGGAAAGCTATACGTCGTGTCTATACAAACCGATTTATCTCAGGCGCAACAGGCGCAAGCCACAGGCAATATTCAAGAGGCGATTTCGCTTTATCAACGGGTTTTACAACGTCAGAGCACTCATAATGAAGCCTTACATGGTCTGGGGCTTATTGCTTTACAGCAGCAAAACTATGCACAAGCTATTCGCTATTTTGAGCAAATTCTACAGGCTCACCCTTCTCATGCAGGAACGCTCAATAATCGCGCCATCTCTTACTTTGAGAGTGGTCATATTTCCCTGGCTCAAAAAGACTGGGAAGCCGCCCTCAAGAAGGAGCCTCAGCAGGCTAGCTATTGGTTTAATTTGGGACGTTGTTACCAGGCTTTTCAAACCACAGAAACCCACTTACAGGCCCAAAAATGCTTTCAGAAAGCCATCGCTTGTCGACCTGACTATGATCAGGCGTGGAACAGCTTGGGCAATGTGTTAGCAGAGTGTGGCAAGACAAAAAAAGCGCTGCATGCCTACCAAAAAGCTGTGGCCTACCAACCGAGTAATTTAGATGCACAGGTGAACATGGCGGTCAGTTATGTAGAAATTCATAAACCGGCCACGGCGCGACGCATGCTTGAAAAGATGACACGAGAACTTCCTGATGCAGCCAGGGCTCTCTATAACCTGGGTTTGCTGGAAATGCAAGCTGGTGAGCTGCAGCTTGGCCTTGAGCACTACGAAAAATACCGCTGGGCAAACGATGATTTTATCAGACCGCTCGGAAACTTGCCGCTTCCTTTATGGAAGGGTGAACAGGTGGATCGCCTCTTGATCTGTCATGAGCAGGGATTTGGGGATAGCATTCAGTTTGTGCGTTACCTTGTCCAGGCCAGTCGCTATACCTCGCACCTATACTTAGAAGTTCCTGCACCTCTGGTTTTGCTCATGCAGTCACTTTCCCTTGATTTGTCCTGTCCACTGACCGTCATTCCTGAGGGTGAACCGCTTCCAGATGTTAATGCCTGGGCACCTATGCTACGTCTCTTGTGGTTGTTTTCAGCGCATCTGTTTGCTGAACAATCCTTTCCTTATTTTCAAGTCAAACCAGCGCTGCTTTCTGAGGCCTCTGCTTTAAAAGTTGGTGTTGTCTGGGCCACAGGTTATCGTGCAGCACCCCGCTTAAAAAAGCTTTACCATCGAAAATCGGTGAAGGGTCAGCACATGCAAAACCTTGCAAAAACACACGACGAGATGTCCTTTTATAGTTTTCAGGTGGGTCCAGAAGCGCAACCGCTTCCAGAAGGTGTGCATGCTCCGCTACTATCCCTGGATTCGTTTTATGACACAGCTTGTGCTTTACAAACGATGGATTTGGTGATTACTGTGGACACTGCAGTAGCTCACCTGGCCGGGGCTCTGAATCGTCCTACCTGGGTTTTGGTGCCTTCGGTGGCAGATTGGCGTTGGGGTTTTGAGGGGGAGTATACCTCCTGGTATCCCGAAAATATGCGTGTTTTTCGACAAAAACCTGAAGATTTGGATTGGTCTGGGGTTTTTTGTGAGGTGGAAGCCGCCCTACAAGCCTTTCGAAACGCTTGAAGCCACCTCAAGATAATGCTAAGCTGAACGACGGTGCCGGTTATCACATAGGCAAATTTTTTGCGGTGCCGTTTGGAGATTGTATGTCGAAACGAGAAATCAAGGCCCTGGCGATTTGTAATGTACTGAAGGACCTTATTATTCAGGTGAATGATCAAGAACTGCAGGAACTGGGATTGACCAAAGGCATGATGCATTTGGTGTCTGAAGCAGAGCAGCAAAAGTTGTTGGATCACTTTGCCGATCGTGAAAAAACCGTTGAAATGGGTGGATCGGGTGCAAATATGATTCGTACCCTGGCTATCTTAGGGGAAAAAGTGAGTCAGGCGGGAATGGTGGGCCAGGATGAATACGGCGAACTGTGCCTGAACCGCGTCCAGGAACTGGGCATTAAAAACAATATTCAACAGCATCCTGAGGGCAGTACCGGCACCTCTATTATTTTGGTTTCTGCCGATGGGGAACGCACCATGCATACCTGCCTGGGCTCCAGCCGAGCCTATACCACTGACGATATTCCAGAAACAGATATTGGCGCTTCAGAATATTTGATTGTGACCGGCTACCAGTGGGATACGGACAATCAAATCAAAGCGATCCAGCATGCGGTGGAAGTGGCCAAAGCCCAAAATACAAAGATTGTATTCGACCTGTCCGATCCCTTTTGCGTGGATCGTCACCGTGAAACCTTTTTAGATTTGCTTGAGCATAGTGTAGATGTGGTTTTCGCCAATCGCAAAGAAGCAGAAATGTTAACCGGCAAAGGGCCCGAAGAAAGCCTGGCACAACTGGCTCAGCTTTCTGAGGTAGTGGTGATCAAGTGCGGTTCAAAAGGATCCTGGATTCAGTCGGGTGCTGAAAAAGTCTTTGTACCTTGTAATGAGGTGAAAGTGGTAGACACCACGGCCGCGGGCGATATGTATGCCGGTGGTTTTCTGTTTGGTTTACTCAGTGACAAATCCTTAGAAGATTGCGGCAAAGTGGCCAATTACTGTGCTGAAGCGGTGATTCAAAACATTGGTGCCCGTATCCCTGAAGACCTTCGTGCTCGGGTAGACGCTTATCTGGCACAAGATGCAGCGATGCAGGTGGCTTAAGTTTGAATTCTTCGAGCAGGCCTGTTACACTAAAAAATACTCTTTTTTAAAGGTTTTGTTGCATGTCTGCTCGAAATTTGCGATTCCCTGGTCTTCTCTTGCTCGTTATGTTTATTCTGGGCGCCTGTCGCACGCCTTATGAGGTATCTGGTGCTGGAGTCTTATTCTCAGAGCCACGCCTTGAGGCCTTGAATACCACGCAACATCATTGGCAAGAGCTCTTAATCGCTCACTACAATCGGGGATTTGTCGCACAAGACCTCAACCAGGATGGCTTTTTAACCCCTGCGGAACTTCCCCACGTTGCCCCTGAAAATTTTCTGACGCAAGATCTTGATGCCGACGGACGCCTGAGCCGGACCGAAGCCCTTCCTTCATCGGGTGCACAGCAGCAATCCATGTATTATCTCAATCAGGAGTTAGAGCATATGTCAGAAGGTTTATCCCATCCTGAGGCAGAACTCGAACCCTTACCCAGTCCCCAGGACATTGAGCAGTTTACCCATGAACTGGAGCAAGCTGAACACAGTTACAAGCAGTTGGACCGTCCGCCGGTGTTGCTGGTACCTGGCTATGCTGAACCCAGTTGGTATTTTATGTACGGCCTCTATCGCCATCTGAAAAAATCGGGTTGGCAGGTGGAGGGGATTAACTTGTTTCCCAATTTTGCCACCGCTGAGGAGCAGGCCAAAAAAATTCAAGCCCGCGTTGAAGATATGAAAGCGCGCTATGGGGTTTCTCAGGTGGAACTGGTGGTGCACAGCTTTGGGGGTATTATCAGTCGCTATTATATTCAGCAGTTGGGGGGGACTGCCGATGTGCGCAATCTGGTCACAATTGCCACCCCCCATCACGGCACCTATGTGGCTTACTTCGGGCCTGGAAAAAGTGCCGACCAACTGAAATACAACAGTCCTTTTATTCAGGCGTTGAATGCCAGGGGTTATGCTTACCCGCCTGTGAAATATACGTCGATTTGGTCGAATATTGATGAAATTGTTATTCCCCAGCGCAGTGCGGTGATGCCCGATTCAACGGTGCACCAGGTGCCCTGGACAGGCCATTTGAGTATTTTGTTTAGCAAACGAACCTATGCCCATGTGCTGGCGGCACTCTCTCCTTAATCTAAAGGTGTGACTCGCAACCCTTGCCACTCTCCTCTGACGTTCCCTACAATGAATAGCAACACAAGCAGAGGTGGAGTCCTTATGGCAGAACAGGTAAAAACCATGTTGTACAAATGCCCCCACGTGGGCAAAAAAGTGCGTTTAACGGTGTACAGTGACGTTGAAAAAAAGCTTTTTGGTAAAAAGATCTTAGAGCAAGAGCTCAGAAACTGTGACCTACAGGCCATGGGGGGCTGTAGCATGCGTATTGATCGTTTTGACAGCAAGTGTCCTGCGGTGGCGCAAGCGGCCAAATGCACCTTGAAATAAAGCGGTGAAGTACACAGATTTCTACGGACTGTTAGAACTGTCCAGTCAGGCTTCTCTGCAAGAGATTCGCAAAGCGTACCGCCAGCAGGCCAAGCGCTACCATCCCGACACCCATCCCGGAGATCGGGCAGCGGAAAAAAAATTTAAAGCCATTCAGGAAGCGTATGAGGTTTTAAGTGATCCCGAAAAACGGGCCCGCTTTGATCAATTGACCCGCAAATGGGATCAATACCAGAGTTTTGAAGATGTGGTGGAAGATCTGCAACAGGAGCCCGTGCGAGAAGAGGAGCCCGTCGTTCGCCCCCGGCAAGATGCCGATGCCCTGTTTGAAGCTAATTTCGGCAGTTTTTATGAGACTTTTTTTGGTGAAGAAACCCAAAAGTTTTGGCGCCGTCATGGCAAGGAACAACCGACGCCCCCACCCACACAGGAAAAGGCGTCAGTCGACACTGAAGCTACAGATGACTTCTGTTTGGCCTTCACCACCGAGATTAGCCTCGAAGAGGTTTTAAAAGGCTGTCGGCGACGGATCCAGATTCATGAAGGGGTTTTAAAAACGGTAGATGTAGAGATTCCACCGGGTGTCTTAAGTGGAGAAAAAGTTCAGGTCCCTAAAGAGATCGGCAGCTTTGAACTGGTAATTCAGGTGCAAGAACATCGCATTTTTACCACCAAAGGCTATGATCTCCATCGGGATCTTCAGGTCATGGAGTATGAAGCCTTACTGGGTACAAAAAAAACGGTGGCCACCTTAAGCGGGGCATTACAAATGAATATTCCCGCAGAGTCGTCCGCTGGAAAAGTGTTTCGGGTACGAGGTCATGGACTGCCCCGGCGTACAGATCCTGGCGTGCGGGGAGATATGTACGTGCATTTGCAGGTGGCGATTTCTCAGCAACTGACAGCGGCGGAGCGCTCACTTATTCAGCAGTTTCGCGACCTACGGGAGTCTCGTCAAACAGCCGTTTAGCCCGATGATAGAGGGGATCACACTGTTCAGCGTACAGGGGCCCTTGCCATTGGGGGCGAGCATGGTTGTAGTAGAAAGTGGGCAGGGCGCTCTCAATGGTGCGAAAGCCACCTTCGGGGTCGGTGGCACCAAAAACAATCTGCCCCACCCCATGTAGCAACAGCGTGCCGTAGCACATGACACAGGGCTCCAGCGTGGTATAACACGTCATGGCATGGGCTTCAGGCCATAAGGTCGTGGGCACGTTTTTTAAGGCCTCAATTTCGCCATGACGACCCGGATGGTACAGGGGATTAAGCAAGCTATTGCGACCTTCGGCAATGACTTCACCCCGCAGCACGATCAAGGCGCCAATGGGAAGATTTCCCTCGGCTTCTGCCTCCAGGGCCAGCTCCACCGCCCTTTGTAAGAACTGCAGATGCTGAGCCTCATGGGCAGCCGCCTCGTCTGTTATCTTCCAGTGTTCACCCTCAAGAAACATTACATGCTCTCGGGGGCAGAAATGCCAAAAATACCCGTCAGCAGGTTATGCAAGGTTTGACGGGTGGCCTGGGCCAGGGCCAGGCGTGCGAGGCTGAGCTCAGGCTGACTTTCGTCGAGCACACGGCACTGTTTGTAAAAGCTGTGAAAGGCAGCAGCCAGTTCCTGCGCGTAAGTGGTCAGACGGTGGGGCTCTTGTACATGGGCTGCAAAAATCAACTCATCGGGATAAGATAAAATCTTGAGGATGAGGCGGCGGGCTTCGGGCTCACCGAGCAGTGTGAGATTGGCTTCGCTCAGTTTGCTTGCGAAGGTTTTTAAGCGTTCAGACTGTTGGGCTGTGCGGAAGATACTGCAAATGCGAGCATGGGCATATTGTACGTAAAAGACAGGGTTATCAGAGGATTGGTTTTTGGCCAACTCCAGGTCAAAGTCAATGGTGGAATCGGGGCTGCGCTGCATGAGCAGGTAGCGGGTGGCGTCTTTGCCCACCTCTTCAAAGACCTCTTCAAAGGTTACCATTTCTCCGGTGCGTTTTGACATGCGGATCTGTTCCCCGTTGCGGTACAGATGCACGATTTGCCCCAGAATGACGTGCAGGGCTTCTGGGGGGTGCCCTAAGGCCTGAATGGCCGCCTGGACGCGGGCCACATAGCCGTGGTGGTCAGCGCCCCAGATATTGATCAGACGGTCAAATCCGCGTTGCAGCTTATCGTGGTGATAGGCCACATCGTTGGCAAAATAGGTGCTGCTGCCACCACTTTTGATTAACACCCGGTCTTTATCGTCGCCGTAATCACTGGAGCGAAACCACAGAGCGCCTTCGGACTCGTAGGTGCTGTTGTTCGCACTTAAGGCTTCAATCCCCGCCTGAATGGCCCCTTCTCCGTGCAAACGGCTTTCGGGGTACCATTCGTCAAAGTGCACACCAAAGGCTTCCATTTGGGCCTGCTGTTGCTTCAGAATGGCGTTTTTGGCATGGTCACAGAAAAAGGCCACCGGTTGATCTTGCAACTCAGTGCCATACTCGGCGTACATGGCCGCGCCCAGCTCTTCAATATAGCTGCCGTGGTAGAAGCTGACTTTGGTTTTGCTTTCGTCGGCTTTTTCATGGTAGTAAGCCTGCACCTTGCCTTCGCTATGGGCGCTCAGGGTGACTCCTTGCTTTTTCAGGTGATGTAAATAGGTGGCCTGTACGGAAGCACCCAGGTTTTGAATTTGGCTGCCAGTGTCGTTAATATAAAACTCGGTATTCACAGTGTAACCTGCGGTACGCATGAGGCGGGCCAGGCAGTCACCAAGCACGGCCCAGCGCCCATGACCAAAGTGTAGTGGGCCTGTGGGGTTGGCTGACACAAATTCGATTAAATAACGGTGGGCATTGGTGGGCGGTTGTTGGCCAAATTGGGCCTGCTCGGTGTTGACCTGTGTAATACCGGCATAAAGGGTTTGCCAGCTTAGACGAAAATTAATAAAGCCTGGCCCTGCAATGCTCACGCTTTCAAACAGGGGGTCTTCTGCCAGGTATTTGACAAGAAGTTCTGCGATTTTACGGGGTGCCATACGCGCCGGTTTAGCCAATCCCAGAGCCACGTTGGTGGCATAATCACCGTGGCTGGTGTCACGGGGGATTTCAAGATGAATGTCAGGTAGGGTTTCGAGGTGTAACTCGCCAGCATCCTGGGCGGCGTAGAGGGCTTGTTTGACCCGTTCGTGAAGTGATTTGAGCAGCATAAGGTAATCCTTTGGGGTGTTTACGTTTCGGGTATTATACTAAGCTCTGCACAGGGTTTGCCACTTTGCAGGGGATTTAAGCGTTTTGTAGGGCCAAAAATTCCTGCTCTGCTTCATATAAAATATTCTCAATGTGTCGCCGACCGTCCATACAGGCCTGTACGCAGTGCTGCAAACGCTCCCCAAAGGTGGCCATCACTTCCATGACCTCCATGACCAGCAGTGGGCTCAGATCACCCCGCAAGCGCACAAAGCGATAGCGCAATGACACCTGATGGCGTTGAAAGTCCAGAATCAAGGTGCCCAGGGGTAAAAACCGATTGAAGAGACGTACCACTTCTTTGACCCGAGGCCAGGCATCCTCGGTGATGTAAATGGGAATTTGTTGGTCGAGACAGAGCATCCAGGTGTATTCTGGCGAGGGTGTCTGACTGTGCCAGGGGCGCACCCAACGCAGGGTTAAGGGCTGAAGCAAGGGACGCATTTTGACCAGTAGTACGGGTGACACCGATTCTTCAACGGTCACAAAGCGTGCCTTAAAATCCAGATAGTCTAAGGTTACCAGCAGGTTCTGCAGTAGCATATCTTCAGAACTTAAGCCAGAGAGAGCGGAGTCTGTTTTGAGCTGGGGTTCGCTGGCTTTCAAGGCCAATACTTTACGCTCCTGAAGGAGTAAACTGCGGTTGTGTTGCAGTTCCTGTCGCTTGAGTTTGACCTGGTGAGCCCGCTGAATCAAATGGGATTGCAACTGTCGCAAAAACAGCATTTGTTCCCGCAGACGCACAATATCTGAGGGGAACTGGACGGGTTCTGAAGCCAAATGGGCCAGCTTTTGAATCATTTCGTGGCGGTGCTGTTCTAAAACATGCTCCTGGTAAGCAAATTTAATGCCTTCACTTTCCAGCAATTGCCATGAAAACTGCAGTTGTCGGCGGCGGCCTTCCTGAATTTGCTGTTGCTGGTGTTGCTGTTGCCACAAGCGCATGATCAGGGTGTAAGCGAATCCAATACCCAGAGAGGCAAAAAAGGCCGTGAGGAATTCCACGTTCATGAACAAACTGGCCATGAGCAAGCATGAAGAAATGGCCAATGCCAACTGAAGGTGAGCGGTACCCAGACGGCCCTGTTTTGGTGGGGGGGAAACCTGGGCCAGGGCCACAGGGGGTAATACCGGCATTTGCTGAGCCAGGTGTTGAAAATACTGTTTGACCCGTTCTTTTTGCGTGGCCATGGGTAAATCTTCCTGAAGCAGGGTTTCCACCCACTCAAAGACCGCAGGCAGGATTTTTTCTAAGCCGCGAATAATGTCCAATGCCAGTAAGCCGTCGAGAATGCGATCTTCAGAGAGGAGCATATAGCGAAAGACCACGCCCTCCTCGTGTAATTCTAAACTCCCAATGGGGAGCAACTGGTTTACAATGGCCAGCAAGCGGCGCATTTCGTGCCCCAATCGTCCGGGAATGGCCGCCGGATAACGGGAGACAAAGTAAAACACAGAAGAAACCTTCTCCTGGGCTTTGTGAATGGGTGAATCAGGCGGGAGCAAGGTGTTGGCACAAAAAATACGTAAGGTATAAGCCTCGGTGAGGCCCACAAACAACTGTTCAATTTCTTGATCTTCGTCTTCAATTTGCTCGACGGGCAGATGGGTATAGGTGAGTAAAGCGCCTTTGACTTCTGCGAGACTGCCTACAAATTGTGAAGTGGTGGCGAAATCAGACATTTTCCCCCCCTTGCGCTTGCTTTAGCGGTGGCAATTGGCGTCCCAGCGTCGGTGGAGGCAATGCGGGAGATTTTGCGGGATCTGTTGATGGCCCCTGCGGCTGGGCTGTCTGGGTGGTTTGTAAAAATTGTCCCGCCAGCGAGCTCAGCGCACCCAGATCGGCCAGCCGATCTGGAAGGACCAGACTAACCCCTTTGCCATCCGCAAGTTTGGGAAGCATTTCTAAGTATTTCAGGGCGATCACGCGCTGCTCAGCCTGCTCAGGATCAAAGGCCTCAATAAGTTTGCGCAGCGCCAGTTGTTCGGCTTCGGCATGCACCAGCTTGGCTTCGGCCTGACCTTTGGACTCCAAAACGGCCGCGGCGCTGATGCCCTCCGCCTCTAAAATGCGAGATTGTTGGGCGCCTTCTGCCTTCAGAATAGCGGCTTTTTTTGCACCTTCGGCCTCTAAGATGGCGGCGCGCTTTCGCCGCTCAGCCACCATCTGTGAACTCATGGCTTCAATAATATCTTTAGCGGGGGTAATTTCTTTCACCTCGACACGGGTCACCTTAATGCCCCAAATGCTGGTGACTTCATCAAGAACGGCTTGCAGCTTACTGTTTACCGTATTGCGTGAGGTCAGGGTTTCATCCAGCTCGAGTTCACCAATCAGGTTGCGCAGGGTGGTAATAATCAATTGCTCAATGGCCTCGCGGTAAGACTCGACGCCATAAAAGGCCTTTGAAGCATCGGTAACACGAAAATAGGTTACAGCGTTTAGGTACACCGTAACGTTATCCTGGGTGATCATGGCTTGAGGTTCAAAGGTGTGAATTTGCTCACGTAGATCAGCGGTAAAGACCACACGGTCCATAACGGGAATTAAGAAGTTAATCCCACTGTTCAGGGTGCTGCTATAGCGACCCAGACGCTCCACAATAGCCTGTTCTGATTGACGGATGATACGAATCATCTGGGACAAAATGACGACTGATAAAATACCCAATACTGTTAGAATCCAACCCATTTACGATCCTTCTCCCCGTTCGATGTAATGCATAACGTCCAATTCGTGCTCGGGCACCACTTCCAGACAATTGTCGCGGATGGCGGTAATGTAAACCCGTTCTCCGGGAGGAATTGCAGTATAAGCGGTGGCAAACCAGATTTCGCCATGAAATTTGACTTTGCCTTTTTGGCCAGGCACAATTTCCTCTAAGATGGTAGCACTCTGTCCGACAAAACCATCGGTGCTTAAGCCAGTGGAACGAGGCTGAAGCCGATCCCGTAAGGCTGGCCTTAGAAAAAAGACGAGGGCCAGAGAGCCCAGTCCAAAAACACCGACCTGGACGGGCCAGCTAAAGCCCATCAGTGCACTTTGCCAGGCCAGGGCTGCACCAAAAGAGAGCATGAGTGCGGTCATTTCTCCCAGCATCAGCTCTACAAAAAACAAGGTAAAGGCAAGTCCCAGCCAAATCCAGACCATAGCGCCTCCAAAATGCCCGTTCATGTGCTGTACGTCACGAAAGTGATGGCTGCAAAGATTATAACATGAGGCCTTTGTCAAAAGCAGGCGTTTAGGTTTTGAGGAATCCTTTTGCTGTATGTAATATAGACGCCCTAAAAAAGAGGCCCCGTTGGGGCCTCTCTGGCAAACTCTCTGGCAAACAGCTTAAACCTCAGGGAATTTAGTGGTCACCCAGTTTTTGCTGGCGCTCAATTTCTTTTTGATGCGCTCCGTTGTTCAGATGCTGCTGCTTTTCTTCGAGCTTTTTTTTGAGGTGAATGTGTAGGGGCACCTCTGCGTGATCGTTTTGTTCCACATGAATCAGATTCTCGGTGGCATAACCCTGCGCTTTAAGATGCTCCACGATGCTATCGTACTGTTTGGCTTCTAAATTGGGCGTCCGACTTAAAATCCACGCTTGCTTTTTATTGGGTGAGCCCAGCACCACGTAGTTGTAGTCAGGTCCTTTTTCGAGCACCATATAGTCCATTTCAAGGGGGCCAAAAAGCTTCAGTCGCATATGGGTGTTGTTCTCGTCAATAATACGGGCATAGCCTTCTTTTTTGACGCTCTTGCCTTCTAAGCTTCCTACAGCGGCCTCATACTCGACTTTGTAGCCATTTTCTTGCAGGGTAAAGGTCTTGCGGCTGCCCACCAGGTTTTTCTCGGCGTGGTATGGCAAATGTGCGATTTCGAACCAGCGCCCGGCAAAGCGTTCGCGGCTAATGGATGGAGCCGTACGCAGATCTTCGATTTGGCGCTGACGGCGCTTTTTTTGACCTTGTACCAGCGCGATGCCCAGTCCAGCGAGTACCAGGCCGCCCAGGGTGGCCACGGTGGGTAAAACCCATTTGCGTTCAAGGTTTTGCGTAGAATGCTGCAAAGCGCTTGGCAGTTGCCATTTGCGCAGCTCGCGTTGCTGGCGCTTGAGGGTGTTACGGGCTTGCTTTTGTAAGCGATTCAGGTTTTTTTCAATGTTCTTTTCAATGTCTTTTTCAACGCGCTTGACGTGTTGTACGGCATCGCTAAGGGATTTATAGGTTTTCATGGCTGAGGCTCTCCATTTGTTTTACTTTGATGTGCCCTTATTGTTTCAAAGATGTCATTACTTTTGCATAGAGAGCGCATCAAAAAGCCGTTAAACTGCTAAATGTAGTCCTCTGCGTCTTTGCGTACGTCTTTGCGTGAGAGCAAATGAAATTTTTGAATGCGTTTCAAAAGCCGTTGTGAAACCCGAGCCAGGGGCAGATGGTAGAGATTTTTGTGGTGTTTTTTTGCCAGTTCGAATAGGTAAGACTCCGGTCGCTCCTGGGCAAAGTACAAAATATCCGGGCGGGGACTGTGGTAAATGGCCTGACGAATCAAGTGTTCTTTGCGCAGGTCTTCGTCCACGTCAAGGGCTTCAATTTCGAGTTTTTGATCGGCGGGTAAAGCGGGTTTAAAAGCCATCAGTGCGCCGTAGCGCGCTTGAATAATATCCTGACTTACCGGGTGTAAGAGGGGGTTAGACGCATAAAACGCAATGTCAGACTCGTTATGGTGCTCGGCGGATAGGGACAGGACCCAGGGATATTTTTCGGCCCCTAAATCTTCATCAAAGATTAAAATCCAGGTGCCAATGGCCAGGGGTTCTCGACGCAGTTCTTTAACATACATCTTACCCAAATGCCGATGGCGCAGGGTTTCACGCATATCTAAGCCGTCCATTAAGCTGCCATTGAACTCATGGGTGTACTCCCGTTGAAACTGTGGGTCATCGGACAGCTTCTCGCCCAGGCGATCAATAAAGCCTTCCAGCACCATGTCTTCGGGAATATGCGAGAAAAAGCCAAAATAAAACCAAAGGGGTTGGTAACCTTCGGGCAATTCATCGCGTTTTTTAGGGGTTAGTAATTCGCGCCAGGCCCGTTCTGCCTGAGGCAGAGGGATCGGCATTTGCCGCCGCAATTCAATGCGTCGTCCGTCCAGGGCGAAGCGTTGATCATGGGGGTCAAATTCAATTTCTGGCAGGTCGGCGTCATCGGTATAAAAATAGCGGCGCGCCAGTTCCAAAAGTGTTAAGGCGTAATCGTCGCCCAGAGTTTGCTTGGCGGCCAGGATCAAATTGTACAGATCTGGCGAAACCCGCTTGTCGGTGACGGCGAGCTTGTAAGCATACTGCAAGAAATTGCGGACTTCTCGGGGTGAAAAATCAAACGCCTTTAAGGCTTCTGCCTGGCGGGCCTGCTGGGCAAGTTGACGTAAGCATTTTTCTCGCTGATAGGGCACTTGAAAACGGCGGCCCAGCTCGTACTGATACACCAAATAGGGAATTTCATCCAGTAGGGCTTCTCGGGCTTTGGGTCCCACTTTGGCTAGAAAAGGGGCTTCCACCTGAGCGGTATCATGGGTGTAAAGGGTGCCGGTGTCAGCTTCTAAATGGGCAAGAATACCGGCCCAGTGTCCCATGCCGCACACCAGTAAGACCCGCTCGTATTTTTCACTCAGGGCTTTAAGTCGCGCAGCCATATGTTGCTCGCGCAGCTGATCTTTGACTGCGTTGCCGGGGGTTGGATGCAAATGGGGCGCTACCGTCTGATAAAACGCTTCAAGCCCGACGCCGGTAACGGCTTCATCATCAGGGGCTGCGAAGCTTTCTTGTTGCAGGTTGTATTGCGCTACCGCCAGATCAATGAGTGCTGCGGGGATTTTGTATTCTTTGGCCAGGCGAAGACCTTCAATCATGGCGTCTGAAGGAAACACCGGCAAATAATTGAGGGTCTGCTCGCCGTATTGGAGACAGAGTAGACTGAGGCGGGGTAGACGTTCAATTCCTTGCATGAGATCAGAGTAATACAAGTCTGGTAACTCAAGGGCGACCACGTCAGGCTGCCATTGGTTAAATGCCTGACGTACCTGGCGGGCGAATTGAATGCGGTTGTGAAAGCAAGGAATACACCGAATGTTATTCCAGTGTAAGACCGCATCGCTTGTGGCGTTCATGAGGGCTCCTGAGCGTCACTGTCGTCTTCTTCCTCGTGATCCGCATCATCATGTGGCTCTTGGGGACTGCGGCGCAAGTGCTCCCACTGAGAGATGTTCAGGGTGTCAGGGATATCTGTGGACCGTAGATCAGGTAAGCGGTCGTCGCCCGCTTCATCTTCGAGATCTTCTGCTTCATCGTCATCCATAAAATCGCTGAGGGACTGAAGCTCAATAAACTCCACCTCAAAGCCTTGTGCTCTTAGGGCTTCTGCCAGTTGATCGTCAAGGGTAAAATCGATACCCGGTTCCTCAAAATCCTCAAGTTCAAGCTCCACCTCCATTTTAGGAGATTTTTTCTCGGCGGGGGGCTGACTCCCCAGCAGTAAAATGTTGGGTTTCTCGGATTTTGGCTTGTGTACGCAAGTGGACAGAAACAGATCATGGGCTTCTTCGCCCAGAATTTGTAAGAGGGCTTGCTCCACTGCTCCCAGCGTTGTGCCCTGATTGAGGTGAAGGTGCTTGATTGCATAACGGGCAATATTGACACCGTCGCGCGTACTATAGGGTTTTTTTGCCTGATGCCCTTGCTGTAAAAACTCGCTGACCCACTTTAAGATTTCCTCAGGGGCTTCGGGTAGGTTCACCTGCAAAATTTCAAGCTCTTCCTCCGCGGGAGGAAAGCCCACCTCAATTTGAGGTTGGAGGCGGGATTGAATATAGTCGGGCACATCGAAAGTACTGGCGTCGTCATTCATGGTTACCGCCAGACGAAAATCGGGGTGGGCGGGTATTTTGATCCCGGCAATAATGCTTTCCACGTATCGGCGTGTATCGAGCAAAGGGGCCAGAGAAGCCCAGGATTTTTCTCCCATGCGATTGCCTTCATCTAAAATGCAAATACCCCCTTTCAGCATGGCCGTTACCAGCGGACTGGCATGGTAGCGAATGTGCTGTTGTTCGCCTATAACGGGGGTGACCAGCAGATCTTCAGGACGTGTATCGACGGTGCACTGCAAAATATACACATTTTCGCTATAGTTTCGGGCCACTGCATAGGCCAGGGTGGTTTTGCCAATCCCCGGCTTGCCTATAATACGCGGACTCATGGGCAGATCCTGATTGGAGAGAATGAGCCACGCTGCTTCGAGCTGGCGTTTTACTTCATGGTGTCCAATCCACTGTACATCCATTCGCGTGGCTTCAGAGAGCACCAAATCAACGCCTTTGACTTTCATGATTTCCATTCAAAATGCCTCCAGCAGCTTTTGGCCTATTCTAACACGGAGCACAAAACCGGCGACAATAAAGAAATTGCTTTCTGGCAGGCTTCTCTTTTATGCTGGGAGTATACGCCAAATAAAAAAGAGGACTTGCTTATGTTTACCGCATCTCGTGCGCTTGTGTTGCTTTTGCTTTGGATGATAAGTGGTGCCGTGGCTTGCCAGCCTGCCGCACAAAAACAGGAAGCCCAGGCTGCATCACACCCAGCCCATGAAGGCCACGCCGAGGCGCACTTTCCGGTACAGCGCACGCCGGAGGAGTGGCAGCGCCTGTTGCCACCTAAAACCTTCGAAGTCATGCGCCATGAAGATACAGAGCGGGCTTTTAGCAGTCCGCTTCACGATAAGAAAACCGCTGGTATTTATTACTGTGCTAGCTGTGGACAGCCTTTATTTGAAAGTCAGCATAAGTATGACTCGGGCACAGGTTGGCCCAGCTTTTATCAGCCGATGGCACCCGATCGTATTGGAACCCGTGAAGACAATAGCCTGTTTGTAGCACGTACAGAGGTCCACTGCAGCCGTTGTGGCGGTCATCTGGGCCATGTCTTTGACGATGGTCCTGAACCCACGGGCTTACGCTATTGTATGAACGGAGCAGCCCTAAGCTTTAGAGCAAGCGGGGTTGCGGCTCCACCTCTGCTGCAATAACCGCTTTTGAGGTGTAAATAGCGCGTTAATATATCTTAAAAGCCGTAAAAACCCCATAAAACCCGGCTTTTTTCGATTGCTTCTCAACGGCTTCTGGGTCTATAGTCAGAATTGTAAAGAAAAACAAAGCTGATTCCTGAGGAGGAACTTAATCATGAAAACCATTACAAATACCTTAATTGCACTTGCCAGTAGCGCTCTGTTATTCGCACCCGCTGCCTTCGCCGGTGATATGAACAAAAGCCACGCTGAGAAAGCAGAGAAAGAAGTCATGACGTCTGTCGGCACCGTGGACAATGGCGTAACGGATATTAAAACGGAAGCAGACCTCTTTAAAACCCACCTGAGCACGGGTATGCAGCAGTTGAAAGCAGGCAATTATGACACCGCTTATCAACAGCTGAACGATGCCCGCTACTGGTTCCTGGCTACTTCTGATTCTTTGGCCACTGAATCAGGCAGCTATCCCTACAGCTGGGATGACGTACGGGCCATGGAAAGTCAGTTATTAACCGCTTACCGTGATTTGGGACAGACCCAACACATTGCCGGTAATTACCAGGATGCAGTGAATACGCTGAATGTGTCACTGGCTTTGAATCCCATGCAGCCCGAAGCCAAGTATCAACGTGATATTGCCTTTGAAGCCATTGTGGATGCCAACGACGCTGACATGATGATGGAAATGGAATAAGCCGTCATTGGCGCTAACCTGTAGCTATTGATACAGCCCACATCGCAGCTCAATACGATACCACCCTATTTTTAGAAATCCCCCGAAGTCAAACTTCGGGGGATTTCTAAATGCTGACAAAGTCTTTACAATTTGAGCAAACTTTACGGACAAGTCCCGGCCATACTAAAATAAACAACACCATAGGAGATGAAATGAATGCTAAAAACGATTGCATGGAAACACAAAGTAGGCGTATGGGCTGTGCTTGCCCTTGCCGCCCTAGGGACCAGTGGTTGCGCTGCGGATCTACCCAGTGGTGCCGCAGAAGAAACTTCCCAGGCTTTTGCCTTATTGTCTGATGAGAGTGCTGCCACCCCCGAATTGCAGAAAAGCGCTCAGAAAGACATGCACAAAAAAGGACGCTTTCAAGGCAAGCATCATGGCCTGATGTTTGGTTTGATGGCGCGCGACCTGAATTTAACTTCAGCACAAAAAGACCAATTCAAGGCCTTAATGCAGTCGGGCAAGGAACACCGCACCGGGATGAAAACGGAGCTTAAAGCTTTCAGAGAGAAAGTTAAAACGCAATTTTTAGCGGATCAATTTGATGCCAGCGCCCTGCAAGCTGAGTGGGCAGCGATTCAAAAGCCCGATGCGGAGGCCATGGGTCTGAAAATGGCTGAAAAAATACATACGGCCTGGCATATTTTAACCCCTGAGCAACAGAGCAAGGTTGAAGACAAACTCACCGCTTTAGAAGCCCGTTTTGACCAGACTCAGACCACAGCTCCCGATAAGCAAAATGCCTATGCGGAAAAAATGCTGGCCCGTATGACCCAGCAGCTGAATCTCAGTGAAACCCAGCAGCAGACCCTGAAAAACCGCTGGGAAGCGCAACAGCGTGAACGTCAAAATCGCCGCGCGACTTTGAAATCCGTCAAACAAACGGTGCTTCAACAGCTTAAAACAGGAGCCAGCGCAGCCACTTTGGCAGAGGGATTAGCTCCCATACACGAGCAATTCTCTGGCAAATCTGAACATTTCCTGCAGCGTCTGGCGACCCTACACGATGTGCTAAATGCCGAGCAGCGTCAAAAACTGCTAACGACGCTGGGGCAACGTCAGGGTAAATTTCATCGGGGACCGAAGCGTTGACAGAAATTCACCTGATTGACGACGACAAGGCGTTGCATCAATTGCTCAAAACCTATTTTGCACCCAGCGAATGGGTTTTGAGTGCCAGTGCCACCCCTTCTGAAGGGCTGCGTTATTTGCAGTCTCATGGGGTGGATTTGGTGATTTTGGATGTCATGTTGCCCGAGATGGACGGGTTTGCGGTGTGTAAGCAACTGCGTCAAACCCATCCTCAGCTCCCCATCTTAATGCTCACTGCTCGTGGGGACGATGTCAACACCATTTTAGGGCTGGAAATAGGGGCCGACGACTATATGTCAAAGCCCTTTAATCCCCGTGAGCTAGAAGCGCGCATTAAAACCATTTTGCGGCGGGTAGAGCGCTATGTAGAAGCTCCCGTAAACCCTCAGGAAGTTTACGAGTCACCGGGCTGGAAGCTGGTGTTGAATGCCGATGCCCGTACGGTGAAGCTCGCGGGCCAGGACATTGAACTCACGGCCACCGAGTTTGATTTGCTCAAAATTTTAATGGCGAACCGGGGATTGGTTTTAAGCCGTGATGCACTGATGCAGAAATTGCGGGGATATGATTGGGACGTGACCGATCGCAGTGTCGATATGCATGTGAGTAAATTGCGCCAAAAATTAGGAGATCCTTCCCGTAAGCCCCAGATGTTAAAAACCGTTTGGGGTGTCGGTTACGTGTTTTCAGAGCCGAAAAAATCGCGATGAAAGGCCTCTATCGCCAGGTTTATTTTTACACCCTGGGCATTCTCATCGTGAGCCTGGTGATGGCCACCTTTACTACCGGTCTGTTGTTTAACCGGCGGGAGCAAGGCCTGTTTCGCCAAATGGTACGCAGCCAAATTCTGTTGATTAAGCATGAAGCTCACAAAGTGCAGCGCCGTAACCCTGCTCTTTTGCCTGAACGTCTGGCGGAGCTGTCAGAACAACTCAGTTGGAATATCGCGTATTGGTACGACGGGAATTTAATCTACGCTTCTGTAAAAACGCCTCCGCGCTTTGATGCCCTTAAAAAACAGCGACAATTGCCCGAAGAGCTGCTTTTGTTAAGCTCCTGGACCGAGCGTCGTCCGCAGGTTGCCTTACAGGTGTCTCCGCGATCGCCACGGGCCATTTTGTGGCTGGAACCCCGCTGGGCGGCGGTAGGTAAAGGACTCTTGCGGGGTCCTTTGATCGGGGCGCTATTGGTGTTGCTCTTTTTGGGACTCTTATTGATTCCTTTTACCCGCTTTCTTCTAAGGCCCTATCAGGACTTACAAGATTCTATTGAGCGCTTGAGTCATGGAAATTTTTTAGAGGCCATTCCCCCCGAAAAACACCGCTCTTTTAAACCTCTGATTTTGGCTTTTAACCACATGCAGCAGCAAATTAAAGCCATGATGCAACAAAAAGAGCGTTTGGTGGCCGATGTTTCCCATGAGCTCCGCTCGCCCTTAACCCGTTTGCGTCTGGCCCTGGAAATTCTGGCTCCTCGATTGCCGGAAAGTGAATCTGAGGGCTTGATGAAGCAAGCCATTGGCGAAATTGAAGAGTTAGATCATATTATTCAAGATGTCCTGGAGGTGTCTCGCCTACAGCTCAAAGGGCTAAAAATTTCACCGGAGCCGCTGAACTTAACCCTCTTCTTGTTTGAGCTGCTTGAAGACTATGAACTGAGTTTTGAGGAACAGTATCTCAACCTTGAGGTGGATATTCCTGACGAAAGTGTCTGGTTGACCGCTGATTCTCGTCTCTTAAAGCGGCTGTTTAATAATCTTTTAAGCAATGCCGTAAAATATGCGCCGGGACCCGGTGATTTATATCTGTGTTTAACAGAAACCGAGACTGAGGTGATGATTTTATTGCAGGATTCAGGGCCAGGTATTCCTGTGGAGCATCTCGCCAAAGTGTTTACGCCTTTTTATCGCATTGAAAACTCGCGTACCCGTGATAAAGGCGGTGTGGGCCTGGGCCTGGCCATTGCCTATGAAATTGTTAAAGCCCATGAGGGCAGTTTGCGCGTTGAAAATCGTCCGGCACCCGAAACCGGTTTACGCCTCTGGATTCGTTTTCCGCGCCAGATCGGACAGAAAGAAATTTAGTTTTTACAGTTTTTTTATGGAAAAAAAGTCACAACGACGATAGTTTTGTTGTGTCAGTGGGTATAAAGAAAGTAAGCAAACAAACTTCTCCAAAGTTGCCTCTTGTTTGCCACGTTAACGCTTGTTAACGGATTATCAACGGGTGATACGGGCAGAAGATAAAGGTCAAATCTTCTGCCCTTTTTTTCGTTCAAGATTTTGGGTTATTGGGTTTTGCTCACGCTATACAAACGCTGGACTTCTTCGGCCGAAAGCACCCGATTGTAAACCCTCACTTCGTCAATATCGCCTTCAAAAAACTTACCTGAAAAAGGGCTTGCTCCCACATAAAAGTATTCATAGCCCCCACGGGGAGCCAGTTCAGTGTCTTTTTGAATAAGTTGACCGTCCACATAAAAGGTCACTTCATTGGCCATGTTGTCATAGCTTACGGTCAGATGTTGCCAGGTATTCTCTTTGACGGGTACCAGCGTTGTGTTGCCTGTATTTTCTGGGTGGGTGCTGCGAACCCAGGCGCTGAGGGTGACCTGGGGGAGAGCTTCACCATTGAAGTCGCGATCTATGCGAAAGAAGCTGTCGCCGCCATTGAAGTGCCAGGCCTGATCTGGGTTGCCCAGACGATCGGTGGTTTGGGTTACACCCGTTGCTTGCTCAGTATCTGTGGGCGGAGCTTCTGAAAAACTGAAATATTCAATCAAACCAGCCATCGGAATTTCGGGCTCTGGGCTGGCAGAGGGATTGCCTGATGGGGCTGTGCTGGAGGCTGTTGTGGGCGACGTTGTGGGATTGGTACTGGGTATGGGAGACGGTACACTGGTGTTGCCAGGTGAGTTGACATTGACCGTACATGCTGAAAAAGTAAGTGCGACCGTAGTAACCAAAAAAGTAGTTTTTAACATGAGTAAACTCCGTTTTCATAAATGTGTAATGGGGTTGGAATACTTTGAGAATACCAAATAAAATGCCGTGAAAATGCAGGAGGCCACACTGAAATTGTTAGAAGTCTCACATCCGACGCGAAAAAAACATAAGAGAAGTTTAATGTTTATATAACAATTATTAAAGTCTCTTGAATGCCAGGATTTGAACCCTTATGATAAAAATATCTTAAAAAGCGTAGGATGATGAAATATGAACTTAAAAGTGAGTGCCCCTCAACAAATTCAAGCTCTGTTTAAAGCTCAGGGCGTGCGTGAACTCAGTGTTCCCCTTGAAGAAGCCGCCAAACACACTGAAAATAACAATATGGACGAAGTCTTTTTCTCTTTTGAAGGAAAGGATTACGTGGCCTTTGGAAATCAACTGAAGTTTGATCCCATGAATACCCTGGAAGCCGTTTCTTTAAGCCGACAGGGCGTGGATATTCTTTACACCCAGGATGAGAGCAACACCATGGGTGAAGGCGCTCGCTCCGCGCTCAATTCCACACCGGGTAAAATTGCCAAATATGGTGCGACTGGCCTGGGTGCATTGGCTGGCGCAGGTCTGGCTCTATTTGCAGGGGGCATGGCCAGCCGTCCTCAATTCGTGGGTATGGGTGCTTTATTGACCACCACGGCCATTGGTGGAGGCATTGGTGCTGCCGTGGGTTATGGCGCGACCGCCACTGTGGGAGCACTCAAAGGCGCCGTCACTTTTGCTGACACCTCAAGCATTGACGCCATTACAAAAAAATAATCCCTTATTAGTGTTCTTCAAAAGCAGTCTGTACCTTTGACAGGCTGCTTTCTTACATCTAACCCCCTGCAGAACCCCTTTGATATCCCGTACAATAGAGACACGATTTTGATACGGAGAACTTTTTGACATGCGCATCTGGGACCTTTACAAACTGGCAATTGACATGGGCATTGCAACGGATCCGCGAGGCCAGGCTGCCGTGTTGCAATTGTTAGAAGACAAACAAAACAACTACTATGAGGCGCCCAGTGCCAGGCCCGGCAGTCAAGAAGATTTACTGGGCATGTTCGATAAAGAGTTACTCCATAATCCTTACCCTGACACCCGTGTTTTAGGCGGAACGCCAGAAACAGAAGTCAAACATTTATTTGCAGGCATTGATGTGGGCACCGCTGAGTTAATGCTCGTGGATCGCTTGAATCAAAAAGGTGCGGGCATTGATCTGGTGATGGCCCACCACCCCGAAGGCATTGCCCTGACCACGCTGGCCCAGGCCATGGGCTTACAGGCCGATATGTTTGCCTGTTGTGGTGTACCGATTAACGCTGCCGAACACATTTTGGCGGGTGAAGCTGAAAAAACCACTATTGATCTGGTGACCGGCAATTATAACCGGGCGGTAGATGCTGCGCGCTTGTTGGAATTGCCTTTTATGTGTGTACATACCCCCACCGATAACCTGGTGCAACACTATTGGGAACAGCGCTTTGCTCAGGAGAAACCCGCCACCCTGGGTCAGATTATGGATATGTTGAACGGTGAGCCTGAGTATATTGAAGCCACTAAATTTGCGGCGGGCCCCCAACTGCTTGCGGGAAGCCCTGAGATGCGTCCGGGTAAAATCATGGTGGATATGACCGGGGGAACCGATGCTGGCCCCAAACTCTATAAGCGTCTGGGTGCGGCAGGCGTGGGTACTCTGGTGGCCATGCACATGTCCAACGGGACCCTGGAAGTGATGCGTGAAAACCATATCAACGTGATTTTAGCAGGGCATATGTCCAGTGATTCTCTGGGGCTGAATCTCTATTTAGATGCGGTAGAAGCCCAGGGTGTAAAAGTGACAGCAGGTGCTGGCTTAACGCGTTTTAGCCGTCGCGCATCATGAAACATTTAGCGCTTTACCGCAAGTGGCGTCCTCAGCGCTTTGAGGATCTGGTGGGACAGACCCATGTCTCTCGCACTTTATTAAACGCTATGCGCCTGGACCGTTTGGCCCACGCCTATTTATTCTGTGGGCCACGGGGCACAGGCAAAACCAGTTCCGCGCGTCTTTTGGCCAAAGCCCTGAACTGTGAAAACCCTGTGGATTATGAACCCTGTAACCTCTGTCAAAACTGTGAGGAGATTACCGCAGGCCACTCGCTCGACGTGATTGAAATCGATGCGGCCTCTAACCGGGGTATTGATTCAGCTCGCGACTTGCGGGAACAGGTGCGCTTTTCTGCCAGTGCAGGAAAATACCGCGTCTTTATTATTGATGAGTTTCACATGCTCACCAAAGAAGCCTTTAATGCGCTGCTCAAAACCCTTGAAGAACCCCCAGAAAAAGTGATTTTTGTGTTGGCTACCACTGAGCCACACGCCGTTTTACCCACCATTGTGTCGCGTTGTCAGCGCTTTGACTTTCAGCGTATTGGTGTCAGCGATATGCGCCAATACCTGCGCAAAATTGCTACCGCAGAACACATTGGTATTTCTGATGCGGCCCTTGATGCTTTATCCCGTAAGGCCAATGGGGGATTGCGCGACGGCATGAGTTTGTTGGATCAGGTGCAGGCCATTGGGGAGCCCGGTGAACCCCTGCCCGATAAACTGGTGTACCTGACCCTGGGGCTGGTGGAAGAAAACGCGCTGATTGCCTTGTTGGAAGCGGCTTTCTCGGGGGATGCCGAAACGCTGATTCACAATACACGTCTGCTGTTAGAACAAGGTCACGATGCCCTGCAGGTGGTACAAGAACTGATTCAATTGCTGCGTCATTTAAGTTTGGCCCATCTGCCCGAAGAGACCCTGGTGCAATTGAGTGTGCCAGCCCATCTGATCGAAGGGTTAAAGACCTTGTCAAAGACCGTATCACGGGGTGATCAGGTGAACGCCCTGGAATTGCTTCTTCGTACCGGAGACCGTTTGCACCATTGTGCCCAGCCCGATATTTGGCTGGAAGCCGATCTGTTGTGTTTGTGTTTGCAGAGTGAGGCAGTCCTGTTAAAACGGGTAGAACACTTAGAAAAGCAATTGCAAGCGGGGGTTCGCCCGGCAGCGACGAGTGCCCCGTCCACTCAGCGGCCTGTGCAACAGCCTCCTGGCTCTGTCAGCCCAGCACCCGCCATGCGCTCACCTGAGCCAGCGAGGCCTATTGTGTCGGCACCACTACCCTCAGTGCCTGCCGAGGCGACTCCCCTTGAGGTGAGTCCGGCCCCACCCCACCAGCACGAGATTACCGAACAGGTAGTGCCGCTGAACACTCAGGATCCACGGGCTTTATGGGATGCGTTTGTAGAGGCTGTAAAAAACCATCAAAAACCCGTGATTGGCTTTTTGATGAATGGTCATCTGGCCCATGTGGATACGCAAAACAAGACCTGGGTGCTGGCCTTTCAGGGACGTTTTCAGCGGGACCGTATTCAGCAAAAATTAAGCGATCGCAGTTTGCAGTCTCTGGTGTCTCAAATTATGGGCAGCCCCTTTGAGATTGAAGTCACCCTGGAGGGTGAAAAAAAAAACCGTGAACCCGCCCCGATAAAGCCCGCTGAACCCGTGGTCGTTCCTCAGGCCGCTCCTGCTCAGCACACTCCTGTCAAACTACCACCCGAAGCACCACACGCCCAGCCCCTTCCACAGGATGCGGTAGCGCCGGTCTGGAACGATGGGCAAGACTGGGATGATGATGACGAAATAGACGTTCATTATTCACCCGCAGAATTACATGGTCATGGTGTACCTGAACTGTTGCCTCGCGCTGAGCAGCCTTCTCCAAAGCCAGAGCCGGTACCGTCCGCTTTAAGCCCTGAAGTCGAAGCCAATGCTGTGGAAGCTTTACCCATTGAGAGCTTACAAGAGGTGGCGGATATTTTTAAAGGAAAAATTGTGACCCGCAGGCACTAGCGGGCATTTTTTAGGCGGCGAGCCGCCTCCGTCAGGGGGCCGTTGGATACAATATGGCCGCGAATGGCTTTGCCTTCGCCGTCGCAGCCATAAATCAAGTAGCCGCTGGTAATGCTATTTGTATTGCCACCGTTAGCAGAAAGAAAGCGTGTGGTGGCATTCTGATTATTATCTAAGCCGATATACATCACGAGTCCCGGTGTCGGTTTACCATCTTCACCCTCAAAATCCAGCAATGAATTGTCTGCAGAATTGGCTGAGCCTTCGTCATTGGTCCGCCAGGCGCCCTTTCCATCTGTGCCCGAGACTCCTGCCTGGTTGGTGTAGGGGTTGGTGAAGTTTTTATAATTGATAGTGCCAGTCATTTGAGGAATAGTGCCCGGATACAAGCCTCCCCAATCCACGGCATAGGTTTCGGCTACAATTTGCAGGACCTTTATATTGGCTTTGACACTGGCTTGTTTGGCGCGGTCCTGAGCGGCTGCAAAATTGGGGAGTGCAATGGCAACCAGGATCCCGACAATCACGATGACAACCATCAATTCAATGAGGGTCAATCCTTTTTGATGCTGAAGGCCTTTCATTGGTTAACACTTCCTGTTGGTGGGCTGCTTAAATATTCCCAGCCATCAGAGCGATTAAACGCATATTATTAAAAAATATTAAGTTATGTATACTATAATCACGCAAAATGGATAGATGTGAAGGTTCAATCAATGACCAAGTATATTTTTATTACCGGTGGCGTGGTGTCGGGCATTGGCAAAGGCATTGTGGCTTCTTCGCTGGGAAGGCTCTTAAAAAACCATGGCTTTAAAATTTCGCTGCTTAAACTCGATCCGTATATTAATTTAGATCCAGGCACCATGAGCCCTTACCAGCATGGTGAGGTATTTGTGACCGAAGATGGTGCAGAAACGGATCTGGATTTAGGGCACTATGAGCGCTTTACCGATGTGCATTTGACCCGACAGAGCAATCTAACAACGGGGGCTATTTATTTGCGCGTCATTCAAAAAGAGCGCAAAGGGGATTACCTGAGTGGAACGGTACAGGTGGTGCCCCACATTACCAATGCCATTAAAGAGCATATTCATACGGCGGCCAGTAAAGACACTGACGTGGTCATTACGGAAATTGGGGGGACCGTTGGCGATATCGAAAGCTTGCCGTTTATTGAAGGTATTCGTCAATTTCGCAAAGATGTGGGCAAAGACAATATTCTCTATGTGCACGTGACCTGGATTCCCTACATTAAAGTGGTGGGTGAACTTAAAACCAAGCCCAGTCAACACAGCGTGATGGAGTTGCGTCGCCACGGGATTCAACCGGATATTTTGGTGTGTCGCAGCGAAAAAACCTTAAACAAGGGCATTCGCGAAAAACTCTCGGTGTTTTGCGATATTGACCTGGACGCGGTCATCCCATGCAAAGATGCCCGCTCGATTTATGAGGTGCCGGCCACACTCCACAAGCATGGTCTGACCGAACAGGTGCTGCACCGCTTGCATTTGACGCCACCCCGTGCCGAGATGGACTGGGAAGGTTGGGTGAGTCAACCCGGACAACTCAAAAAGCCCAGTCATCGGGTCAGTATTGCCCTGGTAGGTAAATATGTGCAGTTGCCAGATGCCTATTTAAGTGTGACCGAGTCCCTACACCATGCCGCAGCAGCCTTAGACACCGAACTCGATATCCAATGGGTGCACGCCGATGAAGAAGTTGAAAAACTGGGCACCGAGGTCTTGCAGAACGCTGAAGGTATTTTGGTTCCCGGTGGCTTTGGGGAGCGAGGTGTTGAAGGCAAAATCAGTGCAATCCGCTATGCCCGTGAACAAAAGCTTCCCTTTTTGGGGCTGTGTTTGGGCATGCAATGTGCGGTGATTGAATACGCACGTCACGTATGTGGCTTAGCAGCTGCCCACAGTGCTGAGTTTGCACCCGATACCCCTTACCCCGTTATTGATCTCATGCCCGCCCAGCGGGATTTAGAAAACCTGGGAGGAACCATGCGTCTGGGAGCCTACCCCTGTAAATTGGACCCGGCCTCTCAACTGTATGCGCTCTACGGGGCCGATATGATTCAGGAACGGCACCGCCATCGCTATGAGGTGAACAACCAATATCGAGAAACCTTAGAAAATCATGGTTTGCGCATCTCGGGCACCTCGCCAGATGGTTATTTGGTGGAATCTATTGAGTTGCCTGGGCACCCTTTCTTTGTGGCCGTTCAGTTTCATCCTGAGTTTCGTTCGCGCCCGAACCGTCCGGGGCCTTGCTTTAAGGGCTTTATTGCTGCCTGTTTACAGGCCAAAGGAGTGGAAGTATGTCTTTAAATCCAATTGCCGAAACCCAGGCCCGTCAACTGATGGATATGGCAGAGCAGGCCTATACCCAGGCCTATGCCCCGTATTCTCGCTTTCGGGTGGGGGCAGCACTGTTGACCGTTCCCGATGAAGCGGGACACAGTGAGGTATTCAAGGGCTGTAATGTTGAAAACGCCGCGTATAGTCTGGCCATTTGCGCCGAGCGGGTGGCCATGAGTCAGGCGGTGGCCCAGGGGTATCGTCAATTTCAGGCCATTGCTGTGGTGGCTGAGCAAACCCAACCCTGTTTTCCCTGTGGTTCTTGCCGTCAATTTTTGAGTGAGCTGGCCCCTGATTTGGAAGTGATTATTCTGGAGGCCGATCGGCGTTTAACCCGTTACCGGATTGCCGATCTTTTGCCCTATGCATTCAACGCCGATGCATTGCCACCCACCTAACAGAAGCCGTACACTGCTTACATCATCTGAAGAAAAGGATTCAAGTTATGGAAATTAAAAAAGTTGCCATTCTGGGTCTGGGCACCATGGGCTCAGGCATTGCCCAGGTCTGTGCCCAATCCGGTTTAGAAACCGTGTGCTTTGACGTCAAACAAGCGTTTGTAGACGCAGGTATGGCACGCATTCAAAAGAATTTAGACTACGGTCTCAACAAAGGGAAATTCACAGAAGAACACGTGAAAAGTACCCAATCTAAACTGAGTACCACCACCGACCTCAATACCCTGACCGATGTGGATCTGGTGATTGAAGCCGTGATTGAAGACATTGCCATTAAAAAGCAGGTGTTTGCGCAACTGGACGCTGTGTGCCCTGCTCACACCCTGATTGCCAGTAACACTTCTTCACTGTCCATTACGGATATGGCCAGCGCCACCCAACGCCGCGATAAGGTTTTGGGACTGCACTTTTTTAACCCTGCTTTCTTGATGAAACTGGTGGAAGTGGTCAAAGGCTTAGAAACCTCTGACGAGACGGTGGCTGCGGCTTATGCTTTTGCTGAAACCCTGGGTAAAACCGCAGTGCTGTCTAAAGACACGCCCGGTTTTATTGTAAATCTCTTGCTGATTCCTTATTTGCTGGATGCTGCACGGGTTTATGAAAATGGACTGGCTTCTGCTGAAGACATCGACAACGCCATGAAACTGGGTGCAGGTTACCCCATGGGGCCGCTAACCCTTATGGATATGATTGGCATTGACGTGTGTGTCAAGGTGGGCGATATTTTGTTTGATGCATACCGCGAGAGCAAATACAATGTACCGCCGCTGCTGCGTCGCATGGTGATGGCCGGTCATTTGGGCCGCAAGTCAGGCCAGGGCTTCTACGCCTATTAAGCGCAAACACTGTTGACTGAGCTCACGGGCCTGATTCGTTTTAAACAAAGGAATCAGGCCCATTTTTTACCGGACAGGTGGTGATTAGCGGGCTGTTGGTTCTGGGGGCGTCCTTTGTGTTACTCTGGTCTGAAAAACGCTCCTGAGGGCCGCCTCGCATTGACGCACCTCTTGAACTGTTGTTAAGTGCAAAAACTCAGGTTTTACGCCCATTTCTTTGTCTGTCAAACGTTGTTGGTAGCGTTGGCGAATGGGCTCAAAATGGTTCCACACCCATAAAATGAGCGAGTCACGGTGTAAAAAGGCCCGCGAGAAGCTTTCGTAATTGCCATTGCACACGGGGGTGCGGTACCCAATGCGTTTGCAGGTACGCCACAGCACACGCCGCATCACCAGGTGTTTGGGCAAGTCAAGCCAAATGACCAGATCGGCTTCTGGCCAGCTGATATCCTGCGTGCTGCCATAATTGCCTACCAGAATCCATTGGGGTTGGCTGACAATCTGACTGATTTTTTCGCGCAAGACGGGTAGGTCATGCATCTGCCAACCCGGTTGCCAGGCCAAATCGTCAATTTCAAAACAAGGTAAGCCGGTAATCTGTGCTAAACGGTGGGCGAAGGTGCTTTTGCCTGCATTGCTGGAGCCCACCACCAACAGGCGTTGGGGTGTGTATTGATGCCACCAGGATGAGAGCTCTTGCAGAGAAAGGGTTTTTTGCATAAGGTTTTTGGACGCTGAACGGGTGTTTCGGGTTCCATGATTACGGATAGATGCGCTGCTAGATATAGGGGTCAACAAGGTCTTGATAAAATATTTACTTTATTGTAAAATTATTTAAATCTTCTTTTAAAGGATTCATTGCGTATGTATCGTTTTTTACTGTGTTTGTGTCTCTGTGCCTGTAGTGCTCCCCAGGACTTATCCATTGTTCCCGCTACACCGACTCCCCAACCCACATCAGCCTCCATGGCTTCTGTTTTGCAAACGGTCCCCTCCGCTCTGCAGGGAGACTGGATTGAAACACAGCAGGCTTTTGCACCTGCAGCGTGGGAGTCTTACGGGGCTTTTCGTCAGCGGCTGATTCAGCAACTGGAAGCGGGGGGACTTGAGTTACCCGAAACGCAGCCTGAGACAGAAGGCAATCCCACATCACTCCCCTATCGCCATTTCTATAATGGGTATGCGCCGGTGTTGCATGTTATGGCAGCAGATTTGAGCTGGACAGACGTTCAACCCTCGCCACCTGGAGCAGCCGAAGGTGATACCGGGGCGGCTTCCCTGGGTTATGACGGCCAGCATTTGGTGTACACCACAGGGGATACGACGGTACATTATTATGTGTCAAAAGACCAGCGTCAATTGGTGCAGATTCCCGCTGAAACGGGTTATACCCCGGCCTATGGCATTACCGTTTATCTGCGCGAAGCAGAAACCAAAACCCGCTATGGCATGTGTTTTAACCCCGCTGAAGGCAATGCCATCAGCTGTGGTCAACTGGCACTGTAGTCCTGTAAATCACACCAAAGTATTTACAAAAGTCTGGTTTTTGGTTAAAGTAAAATCCCACCCTTGGATTTGAGGTAACGACAGATTTCAGGCTATTCTTCGATTGACTTTGCCCTTTTTTGCGATCGCGTCATTTTAGGGCGGGGCCAGGAACTGCGCGTTGAGAGCGCCCTGTTGGGTATTCGGGGCAATACCCTCGAAAGTGTCACCCCCCTTTCTCGGTCAGATTTTGAAGCCCGTCAGGGGCAGTATACGTTTCCCGTGCAGGATTTGGGTGCACAACTCTTAGGGCCTTCCTTTGTGAATGGCCACACCCATTTGGCCATGTCAGCCCTGCGGGGCCTTGAATTAAAGGCCCTGGCGGGCAACGTCATGGAGGACCTCTACTATGTGGTCGAGTCGCACATGTCTGCTGAAGACGTGCGGGCCTTTGTGCGTGTCGGGGCTTATGAAAGCCTGCTCTCCGGGGTGTCTGCCTGCTGGGATCACTATTACCATGCCGAAGCCATTGCCCTGGCTTTGCAAGATGTCGGCCTGTGCGGCGCTGTGGCTCCTACCCTTCAGGATGTGGGAGGACCGGGCAAAGACAGCTGGCAAGCTGCCCTGGATACCACCCTGGCACTGCACGAAAACATCACCTTGCGTGAGGCGGGCATTGTCCCTGTTTTGGGGCCCCATGCCACCGACACAGTGAGCCCGGCGCTCTGGCAGCGGGTGGCTGAGCTGGCTTCCAGCCATCGTTTAACCATTCACTGTCATGTGTCTCAGTCCTTAGAAGAATATACCCGCATTCAAAATCAATATGGCACCACGCCCGTGGGCTATTTGGCCCAGCAGGGGATTTTGGATCTGCCGGTGCCGTTGGTGATGGTGCATAGCCTGCTGTTGAGCCAGCAAGACATGGCGATGCTGTCGACGGATCGCCACATTCTGGGCTATTGTCCTTTTTCTCAGCTGCAATTTGGTTTTCCGGCACCGGTAGAGCAGTGGTGGCAACAGGGCTTTCAGGTGCAAGTGGGCACCGATGCAGGAGCCTGCAATGACACCATGAATGTGCAACAGGAATTGCGTGCCCTGGCGGTCGGCAATGGCTTTGGGGTTACGCTGGGACAAACCTATGGGCGTTACCAGCAGCAGGCGGATGTGGATCAGGCCGAAGCCGTGTACGCTGAACGACGCGACTTGCTGGCGGCGCGACCCCACACCGGACAGGTGTTAGAGAGCGTCTGGTCGGTACCCGGCACGAGCTGTCCTGAGTTGCGCCTGGGCGAAATTGCCGTGGGCAAACGGGCCAATCTTAACCTCTGGAACCCCAATCATCCAGCCCTGTGGCCTGCTACCGATCCCTTGCGGGCGCTGATTATGGGCAATGCGGCGGCGGCCCTGAATAACGTCATGATCAATGGCCAGTGGCGGGGGCAGGCAGAGCATGGCTTTCACGCCGCGATACTCAATAGCGCGGCGTATCAGAGTGCCCACAGCGAAGCCAGCGAGCGTTTACAACATCTCTTGCAGCGCTGTGGATTGTAGCGGCTTACGGTCTTACGCTTCAAAGCGGGCCACAAAGGCCTCTTGTTCTGCGGTTTCAATGGCGCGGGGTGAACGCACACTGCGCACCTCTGCCAGCGCCTGATGAACCGGTAAACCTTTGGTGCGCAAATAACTGGCAGCCACCATACCACTGCGCCCCAATCCGCCGACACAGTGCAAGAGCACATTGCCTTTTTGCGCCAGGGCTTCTTGAATCCAGTCCAATACCTGAAACATTTCGTCTTGTGAAGTGACACCCTGATCCACAATGGGCAGGTGATAGGTTTCAAAGCCCGCTTCACGGTAAGCGGTGAGCAGTTCAGGTACCCCGTAATCGTTCATTTCTTGCTGGCTGAGCAAGGGCACAATATGGGTGACCCCTGCCTGTTTAAGGCTTTGCAGGTCGGTTTTGAGAACGCGGTGGCGATCCCGACGGCCGGGCAAGAGGGTTAAACCCAGGCGACCGGGTGCGGTGCGCAGACGAGACAGCCAGGAGACCCATAACTCGCCCTGTTGGGTTTGCATGCGTGATTCAATTTCCTGGGCACACAAGGTGGCGCTATAAAGGGCCCACTTTTTCTGACGCTCACTGGCCTCAGGAAAGCTGAGAGTGTGGGCCGCGTAACGCAATTGTCCAATAAACAGTTGTAAAGGGTTGCGGTCACTGTGAATTAACTCACTGTAAAAGCCTCTCAGGGTGCGTAGGGTGCGATAGGCCCGGCGCAGATGGGGGTCTTCGATGGGCAGCATATCCAGGGTAGGTAGCGGTTTACGCAGATCGTCCACCTGCATTAAAAACTTGCTCAGTTCGAGGGCCTCACTCAGCGCCTCATCACTCTCAAGGGGAGTCATCAGGTAAAGTAAATCATTTTCAAGCTTGATCAGGTCGCGCAGGACATGGCCCCGATGGGCGTGAAAAAAGTCAATGAGCCAGATGTTTTCATGGTCGTCCACCACAATATTGGCCCCGTTGAGATCCCCGTGTACAAAGGACATATAGCAGCCGGTGGCGGGTTTGGCCGCTTGCAATTGGGGTAAGGTTTTTTCGTAAAATAGCGCCAGGTTGGGAAATTCGGGGGTATTGGGCAAGTCGCTAAAGCGCACCCGATCGGCCTGGGCATCGTTGACCAGAGCTTCCATATGACGGCGAACAGAACCTGCTTTTTCGCTGGTGAATTCGTAGTAATCCAATAAATCCTGGTGTTCGTATTGGGCAGCAGCATAAAGGCGGCCCAATTGTTCCACAAAAACGGTGTACAGCAGTTTGTCGAGATCTGTGTCGTTTAGGGCGTTTTCGGCCTGGTATAACGACTGAAAGGTTTGCGAAAAGGAATTGCTCATGGAGGCGTAGCGGTATTTGAGGGCTGCGCGATCCCCTTGTTCCACAAAGTCTACAATGCGGGGAGCGTTGTTGCCCAGCACGGACTCAATCTGTTCAAAGGCCACACGCTCTTTGCCCAACAGGTGATGCCAGCCAATTTTCACCACGTGAGACACCTGACGGTGGCCGTACTGATCGCTGCTCTGGGAACCCAACACCTCGTTGCCAGAGTAACCGCCGCTGAGCCGTTGCAGTTTGACCACCCGAGAATCGCGGAACAGGTAACGCACCAGCTGGCTATCGGCTTCGTCAAGGGTGGGAAAACTATTCAGAACCAGCACAGGGCGGGTAGAGGCTTTCCAGCCGGTCAGGGGTAACTCAATGGCCTGCCCGCCCAAAAAGCGCACAAAAGCGGCCAGCGAGTGAAACACTTTGACGCCCAGGAGCTTTTGCATGTTTTCTAAAGCCACAAAGTGTTGGGCCCGAGAGGCTCCTGCGGTCAGTGCTGAGCACACGCCCAGTTCAAATTGAGGGTACCGTGAGCTCAGTTCATAAGCCAAATAGGTGATCTTGGCTTCGGTCCATACGCCCATGAGACCCACGCGTAATTTGTCTTCGTTGGTGGCCCGGGCCGCCAGCGGGGCCAGCAGGGCTTCGAGATCGGTTTCGTGAAAGTCATTGAGCGTGGGGGTGTTAACAATGCCGACATTTTTGGTGTGGTGTTCGGGAATCGGAAAGGCAAAGGCTGCACCGGGTGTGTCTGCTTCGCAGTGCAATCCAAAATGGGTCAAATGATCCATTTGTTTTAAGTCCAGACCGTCATGCCAATCTCGCAGGTGAATCAGCTTCAGGGTTTCGTCGGGAAGGCGATAAGCCCATTCCATGATGCGGGCCACGGGACCTTCGCTGGGAATGTCACCCATCAGGCGACGGGCTTCTTCGGCTCCAATATGCAGGGCGTTGGGTAAGGCTTCGTGGCGGCGAATGGGTTTGACAAAATCGTTTTGCAAACATTGGGTGATGAGTAAAGCTTGGGTCATGGTTCTCTCCGGCGTGTCTGTTCAGGCAATGCGCATTGTATTACCGTTCATTGTACCGTGATTTTAGTAAAGCGCCTAAAAGACCTGACCCAGGTAAACCTGTGCGGATTAATCAAAACTTAATCAGAACCATAAATACCCCGGGGCCCCCGTGAAAATTTGGCTGTGCTCTATTAAAGCTTGATTAATTGACGGCAGGTGGAGCAGCGTTTTGGCCATAAGCTTAATGCTCACACCTCCAAGTGTTAAGCAAAACAGACCATTTATATTTCCACGTTCAACCCCCTCTGCGTTATGCAGGGGGGATTTTTCTTGGCTAAAAAACGGTATAATGGCTCCCATGAATACATCTTTTTCTGAACAACTCAATCTTGAATTGCCCCTCATTTGCGGGCCCATGTACCCTTGCAGTAACAAAGAACTGGTGGCTGCCGTTTCTCAACACGGTGCTCTGGGGGTGGTGCAACCCCTCTCTATGGTCTTTGTCTATGGCGATGACTTTCGTGAGGGGCTGCGTTGGATTCGCAGCCAGACGGATCGCCCCATTGGCATGAACGTGCTGATTGAAAAGTCTTCAAAGGTCTATGAAGAGCGTATGCGTCAATGGGTGGATATTGCCCTGGAAGAGGGAGTGAAGTTTTTCTTGACCTCTCTGGGTAATCCCCGGTGGGTGGTGGAAAAAGCCCATGCCCACGGGGCGTTGGTCTACCATGATGTGACCGAACGCAAATGGGCCCTGAAGGCTGTCGCCGCTGGTGTCGATGGTTTAATCTGTGTAAACAATCGCGCCGGGGGGCACGCTGGTGAACGCTCTGCGCGTCGTTTATTGGCAGATCTTAAGGATTTGGGCAAACCCCTGATCTGTGCCGGAGGCGTGGGCAGCCCTGAGGAGTTTAAGGCGATGTTAGCGCTGGGCTATGACGGTGTGCAAATGGGAACCCGTTTTATTGCCTCCACGGAGTGCGCTGCCCACGGGGACTACAAGCAAGCGGTGGTAGACGCCAAAGCCGAAGATATTATGTTAACGGATCGTCTTTCGGGCACGCCCTGTGCTGTGATTCAGACCCCTTCGGTGGCCAAAATGCGTTTGGAAACCCATCCCGTGGAACGGTTTTTGTTAAAAAATCGCCGTACCAAATACCTGATGCGTACGCTTTACGCCCTGAGTTCGGTCTGGAAGCTCAAACAGGCGTCGCAAAAGGGCCTTTCGTATAAAGATGTGTGGCAAGCAGGCAAAAGTGTTGAGCATATTCATCAGGTGCAGCCTGTGGCTGAGATTCTGGCTGAGTACAAAGCTGCCCTGGCTCAGGACCGCCTCACGGTTTAAGTGGAGCCGTTTCTTGTCCTCTTGATACTGGGGTGGTTACTGCGTCAGGGCTTGCAGCGCCAGGTGGAACGGGCCATTGCTCAGGACCATCTGGAGCGGGCTCTGGTCTGGGCCAGAGCATATGCCCTGTTATGCCCCACGCCCTTCAGTTTGGTACAGTGGGGCAATCTGTTGGGGGATTTGCAAGCCTGGGAAGCCGCTCAGCATAAGTTTCGCTGGGCGCTGTGGCTGGGAGATAATCAGGGGGCTGTGCTGGGGTTGGGAACAGCTGCACTGGCGCTGGCCAGAACCCCGGAGCACAGTCAACAGGCCCATCGCTATTTTGCAACTTCCCAGGGACGCAATATACCGGAGATACAGACCCTAACGGTGACGCAAAATCCAGAAATGGATCGGGCCTATTTGGCGCAATGTGCTGTGCAATACCTTCAGCAGGGTTGGGTTGTCCTGGATGATTTTTTAATACCCGAAACGGTCAATGCCTTGCACCAATGGTGCCAACAGCCTGGATTATGGCGGCACAGCTACCCAGGGTATGAGGGGGCGCATTTAGATGATGGCCTTTCTCATCCTGCGATGTATGCCTTGGCTCAGCAATTGATTGTCGGTTTACCCGGTATTTTTGCGAACCACTTGCTCATGTACGCCTGGGCTTTTCGTTACCATGCCAATCATCAGGGGGTGGCCCTTCATCATGACAGTGCCCATGTGAATGTGAATCTGTGGCTGACCCCCGATCGCTACAATAGCGATCCTCACACCGGTGGGCTTGTCTTGTACCCCGGTTCTCCCCCGGCGGCCTGGGATCTGGAACGCTACACCCTCAGCGCCGAGCAAATGGCGCAATGGATTCGCTCAGAAGCCCTGGAACCGGTGGTCATTCCTTACCGTCAGGGGCGCATGGTTTTGTTTAACTCCCGGTTTTTACACCAAACCCAGGATTTTCAGTTTCAGTTGGCCCCCCATCAACGGCGCCTCAATCTGACTTTGCTCTTTGGGCGGCAACCTTTGCGTTATCATCCGCGACAGGTTTTGCCTGCATCGTTGTTTCAGCAGGGTTTACAGACCTAAGGGGTGGGAAGCAGTGCGCCCCCGGCCAGACGAAACAAGCGTTGAAACAGCGCAGTGTCCATGCACTCGCTACCGTCAGCCAGTACCTGGCGTTCCGGCCCCAAACCATTGCCACCCCGTGCTCCGGGTGTGGTGTCAGACTGGGGCAATGGGTTTAAAAAGTGGACCCGATCAGAAGAGAGAGATTGCACAATGACCTGGTTATAGGTGTAGGTCTGGTCTCCGATTTGCTCGTACCACGGCAATTCCACATAGACGGCCTGAGCGGGTGTTGTGTGTAAAAATTCAGCCAATCTCTGGTAATCCAGGCACACTTCAAATTGGCCACCATGCAGTTGCGCTTCCAATCGCCCCAGCTTATCTAAACGGCTTTTGAGGGCTTCTTGTGACATTAATGGGTCACCTCAGTGACGGTATTGGCCGGGGTCTGTTTGTCGTCCCAGCCCCAATCATCAATGCTGATGGCCGACTGTACATACTTTTTAAAGTCATCCACGGGCATGGTGTACTGTTCACCCCAGGTATTAATAATGACCTGATCATTTTTCTTGTCAATGCCGGTCACCAGCACCGCATGACCTTTAAAGCTAATGACTGCTGAACGCCCTCGGGCCACTTCGTCCTCGACGTAGCTGTAGAGGCTGCTGCCTGAATACATACTGTCTACCTGATAATCTGCTCCCATGACTTCTCCCAGGGCATAATTGGTGTCATCGGAGTAAAGACCTGAATAATCATTCCAAAAGCTTTCGTTTTTATCCGCTTTGCTGTTGTAGGTCTGATCCACCCCCACATTATTACCCAGGTCCATCAGTGCGTTTTGCATGATGCGAGCTGAAAAATTCCGGTTGTCATTGGTGTCGTCTTTCCAGGTGTCGTTCGGAGGCAGCGGGTCGCCACCGGTGGTGGTATAGGTTTTTCCCTCGCCCAACTGGGTAAGCGCCTGGGCATAGGTGGTGGGTTTTTCAAGGGCCCATTTCATTTGGACGGCGGTGGCCGCGCAGGTGCCTTTGTTGGCCTGGTCAATGTTGGAGGGGTAGGCCATATCGCCTAAGGCGTTGCGCACCAGTTGTTTGGCATTAACACCGTCATCGGGTTGGTTGCGGCTTAAAAAGTCTTGAAGGGTTTTTGCTACCTTGTTGGCCGTGGCCAGGCCATGACGTTCTTTGATCTTTGCTAAATCCCGTAAAACATTGGCGTACTGTGCTCCCCCGACGCCTGTGGGAGCCAGTTGGTCTGAAAGCCCTTTGATGGCTTCTGCCCCTTTCCATTTATCGTCGACACCTAATTTTTGGCGTAAGACTTCTTGAGAAGCCAGACCCGGTGTGTCATCGCCGGGGTCAGCATAGGCTTTGAGTGAGCTTTTGTAGGTCTTGGGCGTGGCATTGGGCTCATCGGGAAAACGCATCATATTGGGATCCACTTCAGCGGTCATCACCAGGTTAAATTGTGGATTGTCCTCAATCTTCATGCCGGGCAGCGGTACAAAATCTTTGGGTTTGATCTCCTGGGCGGGTGTTTCTTTCAGGCGATCAGTGATGCCCTGTAATGGGTTGTTTTGCACACCGGACGTGTTGCGTGAAATGGATGTCATTCTGGTTTTCCCCTCGATTTCGTATAAATTCACAAAAATAGCTTATTTACTGTATACCCTTCATCTCGGAGTTCAAAACAGAAGCTGATACAATGGAGAAAAACAAGGAGCTTAATTCATGGATATATTTATTGATACCGCAAACATCGAGGAAATTAAAGAAGCTGCCAGCTGGGGCGTCATTGCCGGGGTGACCACCAACCCTTCACTCGTGGCCAAAGAAGGCCGTGATCACAAAGAAGTAATCGCTGAAATCACCCAAATTGTGGAAGGTCCTCTGAGTATTGAGACCGTGAGCTTAGATGCCGAAGGCATGATCAAAGAAGCCCATGAGTTTGTCACCTGGTCTCCCCATGCGGTGATTAAGGTTCCCATGACCGAAGAGGGCATTAAGGCCGTAAGCCAACTGTCTTCAGAAGGCATTAAAACCAATGTTACCCTGGTATTTAGTGCCAATCAGGCGCTGCTGGCTGCTTTGGCCGGTGCGACCTACATCTCTCCCTTTGTGGGCCGTTTAGATGATATTGGTGAAGAAGGTATGGCGCTGATCGAAGAAATTCGCGAAGTGTACGACAATTATTTCTTTGATACCCAAATTTTGGCTGCGAGTATCCGTCACCCCCGTCACGTGACTTCAGCTGCCAAAGTGGGTGCTGATGTAGCCACCATTCCCTATAAGGTGCTGAAGCAAATGTTCAGTCACCCCCTCACCGACAGCGGTGTGGAAAAGTTCTTAAGCGACTGGGAAAAATATCAGAAAAATGTCTAAGCTTTTTGCAAGCTTGAGTCTTGCCACCACCTTATGCTTAATGACCGGTTGTGATCAGTTGAAAACCACCTGGCAACGCCCTGCCAAAGAAATGGAGCGCTTGCAGAAAGAAAACCGCAAACTGACCAAAGAAGTGGCCACTTTGCAGGACCGCATTGCGCAATCTGAGGCCGAAGGCATTATGAACAAGGTGTTGGTATCGCTTTACGATTTGCGTCATGCGCTAGAGAAATATGCCCAGGACAATGAAGGCAAGTACCCTTTAGCAGACAATATCACCGATTTGCAAACCCGTTTAAACCGCTATCTGCCCGAAAACTTTGAGGTAGAAGCGGTTTATATTGAACGGGTGCGCTCTCAACAGCGGGGCTATATCATGATCGCCAACGTCAAGGGGCGAGAAATTGTGGTGAGTAATCTGTTGTAAGGTGGATTTCAAAAAAAACGCTTTTTTTTGAAATTTGTGATGCATGTCTACTTGTGACACCTTAAAAAAGCGTGTAATATGTATCTCTGTGGCGCGCAAACGAATTTAACTTTTGCTTAAGCTTGAGTTAGGTTTAGCGTGAAGTTCGCCGATGTAGCTCAACTGGTAGAGCAACGGTTTTGTAAACCGTAGGTCGTAGGTTCGAGTCCTATCATCGGCACTGCCCAATCATGGGAGAATGGCCGAGTGGTTAAAGGCGGCAGACTGTAAATCTGCTCACGTTCGTGTACGCTGGTTCGAATCCAGCTTCTCCCATACTTGCCCAAATAGCTCAGTGGTAGAGCACTTCCTTGGTAAGGAAGAGGTCATGGGTTCAAATCCCATTTTGGGCTCTTTTTTATATCTATAAAATAGTAGCAGTACACGTACACACGACAATAAAGGAACTAAACAATAACATGACCCTAAGATACGCCGATAAGCTCGTCTTTGGTCTGCTGTTCTTTGCAGCGTTTCTCTTATTGATAAGCTTACTTCTTTTTAATCACGGTGAAGACCTGGCCTTCTTTATCTTGGCCATCACCATGATTCTCTCTGCAGTGGGCGTGGTCACCATCAAAGAAATTATACGCAGCGGCTTTTTAATGGCGCTGTGTTTTTTGTGTTTGGGGGGACTGTATATTGTCCTCAATGCCAGCTTTTTAGGTGCCGCACAAATCTTGATTTATACGGGTGCCGTGGCCATTCTTTTTGTCTTTGGCATCATGCTGACCCACAAAGGCGGTGCAGAAACACCTGAACACAGCTCTGAATTTAAATCGCTGTCCTTTATTTTTGTTTTTGTAGGGCTCTTTTTACTGATTGTTCGCGGCGTGTGGTTCGGAACCTGGAAGCTTGCTGAACAGGCAGCCAGTCAAGACATGGAGTCCATTGTGGTGATTGGTCAGCAATTCTTTAGCACCTACTTACTGCCCTTTGAAATTGCCTCACTGATTTTGTTGATGGCGCTGATGGGGGCCATCTTGATTGCCCGCAAGGAGGACGTTCTCCATGAATGACGCATTACAGCAACCCGGGTTGATTCAACAAATTCTCGACGTATCGCTGGGTCACTATTTGGTGGCAGCAGCGCTTTTGTTCTGTATTGGGCTTTATGGGGTAACCACCTCACGCAATCTGATCAAAGTCTTGATGTCTATTGAGTTAATCTTAAATGCGGTAAATCTCAATTTTGTGGCCTTTTCAAAATACGTCACCCCCGAAACCTTAAACGGCCAGGTCGCGGCAATCTTTATTATGACGATTGCTGCCGCTGAAGCGGGCGTGGGTCTTGCGATTGCACTCTCTATTTTTAGACATTTTAAAACGGTGGATATGGAAAAAATCCACCTGATGAAATGGTGATGCCATGCAATTGATCGCACAAAATGCCTGGCTGGTAGCTCTTTTTCCGCTACTGGCTTCTTTGCTTATTTTTTTGGCGGCCAGCGTTAATCGCGAAGCCAACCGCCTGGGGATGAGTCTGTCAATTCTTGGCACGGCCCTCTCTTTTCTCTGGTCCCTCGGTTTACTCGGCACCCGCTTAATGCAGCCCGATGTGGTCATGCAAGGCGCCATGCGCTGGCTGACGGCCGGTGAATTTGATTTTCAGATTGGCTGGGCCGTGGATAATCTGACTGCCATGATGCTGGTGGTGGTGACTTTTATTAGTCTGCTGGTGCAAATTTACTCTGCAGAATACATGGCCCACGATAAAGGAATCCCTCGTTACTACGGGGCCTTATCGCTGTTTACCTTTTCGATGCTGTTGTTGGTGTTGGCGGACAACCTCATGGTACTTTACGCCGGCTGGGAGCTTGTTGGGGTATCCTCTTACCTGCTGATTGGTTTTTATACCGAAAAACCCGCCGCGGGTGCAGCCGCTAAAAAAGCGTTTATTGTGAACCGTGTGGGTGACTTTGGTTTTTTGATTGGCATTATGATTCTGTTTTATATGACCGATGCCCTGGGTTTTTCAGCGGTGACCGAAGGCGTTCTGGCGGGTAAAGTACCCGGTATGACCCTGACCCTTGCTGCATTGCTCCTGTTCTTTGGCCCCATTGGTAAGTCGGCCCAGTTCCCCTTGCACGTGTGGCTCCCTGATGCCATGGAAGGCCCTACCCCTGTTTCTGCCCTGATTCACGCGGCCACCATGGTGGTTGCTGGCGTTTATATGGTAGCTAAACTGATGCCCATTTTTGCCAGTGCCACCACCCCGCTGTTTGGTTCGTTCCTGGTGCTGGATTTTATTGGACTCATTGGGGGCATTACCGCCATTTTGGCTGCAGCCATTGCGGTCACCCAAAACGATATCAAGCGGGTTTTGGCCTATTCTACCGTCTCACAACTGGGCTTTATGATGATGGCGCTGGGCATGTACCAGCCTGTGATAGAAAACGAAGTGCTTGTTTCTATCGTGCCCCTGGGTTACACCGCTGCAATTTTTCACCTCTTTACCCATGCCTTTTTTAAAGCCATGTTATTCCTCTGTTCAGGTAGCGTGATTCATGCGGTTCACACCAACGATATGCAAAAAATGGGTGGCTTGCGCCAATGGATGCCGGTTACCGCTATCACCTGTTTGATTGGTACGGCTTCTATTTCCGGTTTTCCCTTTATTACCGCCGGTTTCTGGAGCAAAGATGAATTGTTGCTGGCCATGTGGCAGGCGGGCTCACCTCTCTTTGGCTTGGCTGCCATTGCCGCTGTTCTCACGGCTTTTTACATGTTCCGTCTTTATTTTATGACCTTTGAAGGCGATTACCGCGGTGACTTGCCCGCTGAAAAAATTCATGAATCGGGTTGGGCCATGAAGGGCCCTCTGGTGATTTTGGCCATTCCGTCTATTTTCGCAGGATTCTTGGGCACACCCTACACCCCTGAAAACTTACATTTCAGCAGCTTTATTCACTACGTGGCTCCCCACGCCGCAGGGCATGGTGAGGGCCATGGGGCTGCACACCACAGCGGATTGGACCCTGTGGTATTTGGTGTGTCACTGTGTGTCTTTTTATTGGGTGCCGGTCTGGCCTATGCCATGTACCGTCGCAATCCGCTGCTCTCAGCCTCTGCGCTCGCAGAAAAGTTGGCGCCTTTGTATAAGGCCTCTTTGAACCGCTTCTATTTTGACGAGCTCTATATGCTGGGCGTGAAGTGGGGCATTTTGATGGTGGCTAAACTGTCGTACTTTGTCGATAAATTTATTATTGACGGTATGTTGGTTAATGGGGCTGGTTTATTGACCCTGGCCAGCAGTGAAACCCTGAAATATACCCAATCGGGTCGTATTCAAAATTATCTTCTGTCCGTTGTAGCACTGGTGGTCTTTTTACTGCTGGTGTTCTTCTGGTTGCCTTTTGGAAAGGTAATCCTCTAATGCAAAGCAATAGTTTTTTACTGACGCTGATTTTGGTCATGCCCTTGTTGGGTGCCCTCTCGATCGGTTTGATCAAGAGTGAAAAAGATCGTTTTTATCACTGGTTGGCAGCATTTTGGAGCGGCCTGACCTTTGTGCTGTCTCTGATTTTATTGGGGCGCTACGATATGAACGCCACCGGCTTTCAGTTTGTGGATGCCTTGCCCTGGATTCCACAGTTTAATATTCAATACCAGGTAGGCGTAGACGGTCTGAGTCTGCCCATGGTGATTCTTACCAGCCTGATTGTTTTTATTGCTGTCTTTGTATCCTGGCCGATTACCCATCGTTCCCGCCTCTTTTTTGCCATGTTATTGATTATGGAAACCGGTGTGCTGGGCGTCTTTACGGCCTTAGACCTGTTCCTTTTCTTTGCCATGTGGGAGCTGGAATTGATTCCCATGTATTTCCTGATTGGCCTCTGGGGCGGCGCGCGCCGTCAGTATGCGTCTATGAAGTTTATTCTTTACACCATGCTGGCCAGTGCGTTTATGTTCCTGGCATTTTTGGCCATTTACTTCCTGTCTACACCCCATACCTTTGACGTTATTGTGCTTTTACAAAATCAGGACACCATTTTGGCTGGACTGGGTAAGCCTTTGCAAATGGCTTTGTTTATTGCACTCTTTTGTTGCTTTGCCGTCAAACTGCCGATGGTGCCTTTGCACACCTGGTTGCCCGATGCCCACGTGGAAGCGCCCACCGCTATTTCTGTGGTGCTGGCAGGTGTCTTACTGAAAATGGGTGCCTACGGCATGATTCGCTTTAACATGGGCTTCTTTCCCGACATGATGCATTACCTCAGTGTAGGTTTTGCGGTGCTGGGCATGATTAATATTCTTTATGGGGCCTTATTGGCCCTGGCCCAAACCGATATGAAGCGTGTGATTGCCTATTCGAGTGTTAGTCATATGGGCTTTGTGCTACTGGGCCTGGCAGCCTGGAACCCCACCGGTTTAAACGGTGCCATTCTGCAAATGTTTACCCACGGAACGATTACTGCCCTGCTGTTTATTTTTGTGGGTGTTGTTTACGAGCGCACCCATACCCGTCAGTTGGAAGACCTGGGTGGCCTGAGTGCGCGTATGCCGTTGGCCTCTGCCCTGTTTGTGGTCTCAGCCCTGGCCTCTGTGGGCGCGCCGGGTATGAGTGGTTTTGTAAGCGAATTTTTGATCTTTACCGGCACCTATGCCAATACCCTGGCTGGAACCCCTCATTTTGTGATTCAAATCGCGACCATTTTGGCCGCTGTGGGGATTATTCTGGGAGCTGGCTACATGCTCTGGCTTACCCGCCGGGTGTTCTTCGGTCCGCTGGCTGAGCGTTGGCAACACCTGACCGATATCAATGCCATTGAAACAGCCACTGTTGCAATCTTAATGATTCTGGTGTTTGTTTTGGGTATTTACCCCGCCTTATTGGTGGACTACATTAACCCCGCCACGGTGCAACTCTTAAGTCAAGCACCTGGAATGGGAGGCTAAGATGGACTTTATTGCACTCATTCCCGAAATTCTGGTCTGTGTGACCGCTTTGCTGGTCATTGCCTTTGACCTTTTGATGGATCCTGCGAAGCCCGCTGCGGAACGTACGGGCAAACTGGCTTTTGTGACCGGTGCAGGTCTTACGGCGGCCCTGGGCGCTTTAATCGGTTTGCATTTGGGCGGCTATTACGGTACCTCAGATTTTTATAACGCTTTTTTGCCTGACGCCATGTCGCTCTATTTCCGTGGAGCACTTCTGGTTTCGGGGCTATTGACCCTGTGTTTGTCTGTGGACTATGTGCGCCGCTTTATTAAGTATCCCGGTGAATTTTTTGCGCTGATTTCTCTGGCCACTCTGGGTGCCATGTTCTTAACCGCAGCCACTGAAATTACCACCTTGTACCTGGCGCTGGAGTTATTGAGCCTGTCTTCGTTTGTTCTGGTCGCCATGCGTAAAGATCGTCCTCGCTCTGCAGAAGCCTCCATTAAATACCTCATTTTTGGTGCGGTGTCTTCGGGTATTTTGCTTTATGGTTTTTCATTGCTGTTTGGTATCACCGGCAGCTTGAGCCTGGCGGAAATTCACAGTTATTTGCAACAAAACGGTGCTGACTTTGTGTACATGAACCAGCCTGCCACCCAGGGCCTGTCAAATGCCATCGACTACGGCTGGCAGTCGGGTCACTTAAAGCTTGAGCTTTTGGCCGCCATTCTAATGGTATTGGGTGGATTGGCATATAAGATTGCCGCCGTACCCTTTCATATGTGGGCACCCGATGTGTATGAGGGCGCTCCCATCCCCGTCACGGCATTTTTGTCCGCCACATCTAAAGTTGCTGGATTTGCTGCCTTGATTCGGGTGTTTGAAATGTTTAACACCACCAACACCCTGGTGATTGCCACCAATTTCGTAATCATTATGGCCGTGTTATCTATGACCTTTGGCAACATTGTGGCCATTGCGCAAAAGAACGTTAAGCGTATGTTCGCCTATTCCAGTATTGCCCATGCGGGCTATTTGCTCATGGGAATTGTGGCATTGTCGGATCTTAAGACCCGCGAAACCGCCTTATTGGGCTTATTCTTTTACCTGTTGGTGTACATCTTTATGAACCTGGGCGCTTTTGCGGTCATGACCCATTTGAGCACCCAGGCCAGAAGTTCAGACCTCCATGACTGGAGTGGTCTGGGTCGCCGCTACCCCTGGTTGGGCTTTGTGCTGGCCTGCTGTCTCTTGTCATTGACCGGCTTACCTCCCTTTGCGGGCTTTACCGGTAAATTCTACATTTTTGGTGCGGTCACCATGATGGGTACCGGCTATTTGTGGCTGGTGCTGGTGGGTGTGCTTAATTCGGTGATCTCCCTGTATTATTATGCCCGTGTGGTACGTACCCTCTTCTTTGGTGAGCCTTCCGAAGGCCATGCCCCTGAAGCGCCTCATCCGGCCCTAACCTTTGCCAGTGTTGTGGCTTTTGCCGGTATTCTTGGACTCTTTTTGTTTCCCAGGTGGATCGGCGATTTTGTTTCTCAAGTGGGCACCCTACTTTAGGGTAAAGATGGCATGATTAAAGCACGGTGGCAGGGTTTTAACGTCGAATCCGGCGAAAATCAGGCTCCCATGCTGGTCACCCATTGGTATGTGTTGCAACAGGGCTTAATTTTTGCCCTGTTTGCGGTGCCTCTTTTTTCTGGCCTTGCGGTGTGGCTGAGTCGTTTTTTACTCAAAGTTCAAGATAGACCTGTTTATATTCAAGGAGATGCCCCCCATGAACCCACCCCTGAAAGTGCGCCCCCCTCATCTTAAGTCCCGTTGGCTCTGTGCTGTCCTGGCCCTGAGCCTATTCAGTCTACAGAGCACCACTGCTCTGGCCCAGACGGCTTCTGCGGTAAAGGTGCCCGAGGCCATGGTGACCCGGAATATTCCAGCCCTGTCTGCGGAGCTTAAGGCTGATGTAGAACAATACCGCCATGTGCGTTCAGCGGCCTTCGTGGATTGGTATCCGCCGCTGGCAGGACAAACCCACAGTCCCGGTATTTTAATGACCACCCGCTTTGCCAATACCTATCAATTGCATCGGATCACACGCCCCGGTGGACGTCGTGAGCAATTGACCTTTTTTGAAGAGCCCGTGACCAGTGGCAGTTTTTCGCCCACTCAACGGGACTGGTTTTTGTTTGGTAAAGACATCGGCGGCAGTGAAAACTATCAATTGTTTTTGCTGAATGCGCGCACCGGCAAGTCGCAGATGATTTCAGATGGCCAGTCCCGCCATGGTGGGGCGATGTGGTCTCCCGATGGACAGCAGTTTGTGTTTAACAGTACCCGACGCAACCAAAAAGATAATGATATCTACCTTTCCGAGCTCTCAAGCCCCAGCCAGGCTCGCCGTGTCTTTACGGGCGAAGGCTACTGGACCACCATTGATTGGTCCACTGACGGCCGTGAGCTGCTAATCTATCGCTATCTTTCGGCCCAAAGTTCTGAAATCCATCGTTTAAATCTTGCCACCGGCGAGGTGATACCCGTGTTTCCAGACAAAAACCGCAACGTGTCTTTTGGCAACGCGGTTTTTGCCAAAGACGGACAGGGGGTGTACTATACCTCTGATGAGCGGGGCGACTTTAAGCAGCTTTATTATCAAGCGTTTGATCAGTCTGCACCTGTGGCCTTAACCCCTCATATTCATTGGGATATTGGGGAGATGGTTCGCTCTCATGACGGCAAGACCCTTGCCTTTGTTAGCAATGAAGACGGTATTGCTCAGCTGCGCTTATTGGATACCCGTACCCGTCAGATTTCGAAATTGACAGACCTTCCCATCGGGCAAATTTCGCGTCTGGCTTTTTCGCCCGACGACACGCAATTGGCCTTAACCCTGGCGACGGCCAGAGCGCCTGGTGAGGTGTATACCTTGCGTTTGCAGCAGCCTTTGCAATTGCAGCGCTGGACCTATTCAGAGGTCGGAGGCTTAGATACCGACGGCTTTGCTGATGCTCAGTTGATCCACTACCCCAGTTTCGATGGCCGTAAAATTCCTGCTTTTTACTATCACCCCCCGCATTTAAAAGGTCAAAAAGTACCCGTGGTGATCCAAATTCACGGGGGTCCCGAGGGGCAATACCGTCCGGGTTTTTCGTCCCGTATGCAGTATTGGCTCAATGAGTTAGGCATTGCGGTGATTGCACCCAATGTGCGAGGCTCCAGTGGCTATGGCAAAGAATATATTTCACTGGACAACGGTTATTTGCGTGAAGATTCGGTCAAAGATATTGGCGCTCTTTTGGATTGGATTGAAACCCAACCGCAATTGGATAAAGATCGCGTGGCAGTCTATGGTGGCTCCTACGGAGGGTATATGGTTTTGGCTTCGCTGATTCATTACGGTAAACGCTTGCGCGCGGGTGTAGACAGTGTGGGTATTAGTAATTTTGTGACCTTTTTAAACAATACCAAAGCCTATCGGCGAGACCTGCGACGGGTAGAGTATGGTGATGAGCGAGATCCAAAAATGCGTGCCTTTTTAGAGAAAATTTCACCCACCACTCAGGCGGCTAAAATTCAGTCTCCGCTCCTGGTGGTACAGGGCCTTAATGACCCCAGGGTGCCCGCCAGTGAGGCCGAACAGATCGCCAAAGCGGTAGCAGCCCAGGGAACACCGGTGTGGTTTTTAATGGCGAAAGATGAAGGGCATGGGTTCAGTAAAAAAGAAAATAGTGATTACTTAGAATACGTGATTGCGGAGTTTTGGAAAACCCATCTGCTTCCCCCGGTGAAGCCGTAAAACAGCTTGAATGTAAATCCATAAAGAAAGGCCGTTATCTCAGGATAACGGCCTTTTTAAGAAGCGTGTATAAGAAGGTTTAGAGGACGGTTTTGATGAGACGGTTGTTTTGCCACTGGGTTTCTTGACGATACCCGTAAGCGTCTACATATTGCTGCTGGCCGCCCGCATCGTTTTTATCACCACTGAAGTAAGCGATGGTTCCACCTACCACAGCACCGATGGCCATACCGGCAACACCTTTGCTCATGCCGAGCTTGCTGCCCACGGCTTCGTGCAGTTTGTTGACCAGCGGAATCTTACTGGTTACGCCACCGAACATGCCTCCACCCAGAGCACCGGTAACGGTCCGCTCAAAGGTGCCGACTTTTTCGCCAGAAGAGACGGGTTGACCCACCACTGCAGACTTTAACTCGTCTTCAACGAGCCAGCCGTCGTGGTTGACGTCAAACATGCGTAGCTCTTGACCGAGCTGGGCGTTTTGTTGTTCGACAGAAGCAATGTTCAATTGATCCGTGGAAATAACCTGATAGCCCTGGTTTGCGTCCTGGACAACGATCTCAACGCGACCGTTGTTGCGCATACCGTTCAGTTGGGTTTGGTTGGTTAAAGCAAATTGTTGGGTATTTGAAGGAGGAGCCTGTTGAACCGGCTGTTGATATTGTGGCTGTTGGGGGGCCGGTTGCTGGTACTGCGGTTGCTGTACCGGCTGCATAATCTGATTAAGGGGTCTTAACTGTCCCATTGTGATTCCTCCAAGACATTTGGCTTCTTATACCTGTATATCGGGCTGTCGGGATCAGATCTTGTGCCCTATGCTTACATTTTCTAAGAATTTAATCCTAATTTAATCCCATGACGGTGAAATGATTCTGGTAAAACCCCGTCTCTGCGTGTATTATAACGGATCTCAGGGTTGGAATACAACACCCGCGAACGTCCCCGGGTGGCGGGCTTTCAGATGCGTAAAACCCTGCCTTGATGCTGTGCGGGCTTTGAAACTGCTACACTGAAAGACAGCAAAACACGAGGGAGCTATACCCATGGGCATGTTTTGGAATATGCATCAAGATCAAAAAATTCGCGCCGCAGCTGAACAGAGCAGCCGCAGCAGCCAAAAGGCCTCTCAGCTTGATGACCGCTTGCGCTTATTGGAGCAACGCCTTGACCATTTAACCCTTTACACCCAGGCCATGTGGGAGCTGATTCGGGAAAACACCCGTCTTGAAGAGCAAGATATTATTGAACGCGCCCAACTGATTGATGGCCGTGATGGCAAAACCGATGGTAAAATTAGCACGTTGATTCTGACCTGTCCGGCCTGTCAACGCAACAATAACTCTGCAAAAAAGCAATGCATGTACTGTGGTGAAGCCCTACCCCGTGAACATATTTTTGAAAGCTAGTCGTCTTCTGCTGTCTCGAACCCCTTTGCTCTGGGTTCTGGTCTTTTGTTTTGGCCTGAATACCGCTGCTGGGGCTCAACCGCTCACCTACCAACCTTTGCCTGAAAGTTTTAATGAGGCCTTACAGCGCAGCCCCCTTCAGGTGGCCTTTACCCGTACTCCAGCGCAGCTGCAAAGTCCCGTACTGCCCGAAACCTATCGCCTGGACAGTGAAGACCAACTCACCCTTGACCTACAAAGTCCCCGTATCGCGCAAACCCATGCGGTAACGGTGAACGAACAGGGGTTTGTCTTTATTCCCCGTCTGGGAACCCTTTTTGTCAAAGGCTTAACCCGAGAGGCGCTGGCGGCGCAGATTCAGCAACAGGTGCAGCAGCGCTTTGGTGACAGCAGTTTGCGGGTCAGCGTTTTTTTGCGACAGCCACGCCCGATCCAGGTTTTGGTGAGCGGTCAGGTGGCCCGTCCGGGGTATCATCGGGTGCCCCAGGGAACGCCGGTGTTAGAGCTCTTGCGTACGGCGGGTGGGGTGTTGGATACAGGCTCGGTGATGGCGGTGCAATGGCAGCGGTCAACGGCGACCCGGAGCTTAAATCTCTGGCGCTTCTATGAACAGGGCAAAACCGATGAAAACCCCATGTTACAGGCGAGAGACCATGTCCATGTTCCGCCCATGCCCTACCGTATGATGGCGCTGGGGGCTTTTAGCCAACCCGGTGTGTATGAAATTTCCACACCGCGTGTTTCGGTGCAGGATTTTGTGACCATGGCGGGCGGGGTAAAACCCAATGCCTCTCGGCTGTGGCATTGGCCACAGTTGCTGCAGGCCGGGCAGGGGCAGGGGGCCATGGCCGTGACGGCGACGTCAATGTTAGCGGCTGAAGATGTGCTCTATGCGCCACCTCAGCAGGTGGCGCAAGTGTCACGCTCGGTGTTGGTTCAGGGCATGGTTAAGCAACCTGGCTCACGGCCCTGGCAGCAAGGACAGCGTGTTTTAGACCTTTTAGAGCAAACCGGTGGGGCACAACCCAATGCCGATTTGAGCCAGGTACAATTGAGCCGTTATGAGGCCAGTACAGGGCAACGTACAACCCAGATCATTAACGTACAGGCTTATTTAAACGGTGCTGACCCCGATCTTCATAACCCTGTGTTGGCGGCTGGAGACGTCATTACCGTGCCCGAAAATTTCTTCAATATCCGCAATATCAGCGAATTGACCACGTTGTTGATCAGTGCGTTAGGGATTGTCTCTGTCATTATTAACCTGAGTGCCGGGGGCAATTAGACCATGGATTTACAAGCGGTCTGGAGGATTTTGCGCGCTTACCGTTGGTTCTTGGCCCTGGGTACCTTGAGCGGTGTGCTGGTCACGGCCGGCTTGCTCTGGTTTGTGGTGACGCCCATGTACCGTGCAGAAACCAGTCTATTGCTCTTGAAAAACAGTCCCGGTGGGGTGAGTGCTTTGTTGCGACAGTTAGAGGGCAGCTTAGACATGTTGGGCTCTTTGCAAAATTTAGGCATTCAAGCCAATCGTTCGGTCCAGGAAGACGTGATGAGTTTATTAAAAAGCCGCCGTTTGACCCAGTCGGTACAGGCGCAATTGCCTTTGCGCGCGCTGCCTGAGTTTCAGCGCGAACTTGAATTGTCTGCTCAACAAGAAGCTCAGTGGAGCGAAGAGACCCGAGAGCGTTTTTATCAGCATCAGGTTACCGAGCGCTTGCAAGAGCTGGTGCGCATTCTCCCGCCTGATGCCCGACATCACACCCTGCGCATTCAGGCTGAATTGAGTGACCCTGAACTATCGGCCCGGCTTGTGAACACCTACGTGAGTGATTTACACCGCCTCATGGAAGAGATTCTCAATCAGGAAGAAAATGAGCAATTGCAGTATCTAAAGGCCCAGACAGAGACCTTGCAAAAAGAGCTAACAACGGCGGAAAACGACCTGTTGGCCTTCCAGCAAAAACACCATACGGTGGTGCTAGAAGAAGAAGTCAAACAACGTATTAAAGCGCTGGCTGAACTTGAAGCGCAGGCCCTGAGTGCCGAGGCGGCTTTTAAAGATGCGCAGGCCCGTCAGCAGGCGCTACAGGGATCTGTTGCAGAACTGTCTCCTGAAAGTACCCTGACCCGCAATAGCTTAGAATTAGATATCGCGGGCCTGCAGCAGCGTCGCCGCAGTCTGCAGCAGGCTCAGAATGCTTATACGGCCAGCTTACGTACCCTGCCCAGCCAGGGATTGGCTCTGGCCCGCTTGCAGCGTCAGGTGAGTTTGAAAAATCAGTTGTTTTTGCTTTTAAAGCAGCAAACCCAGGCCACCGAGCTGGATCAACAGCGACAGTTTAAGGCGTTTCGCGTGCTCGATGCGGCGGAAGTTCCCTTTGAACCGAGCCGCCCGGTTAAGCCTTTATGGCTGGCTGTTTCTTGTGTTCTGTCCTTTTTTCTCTGCCTTTTGCTAAGCTTGATCCATCACAATAACCGTCTCCAAAAGGCTGTGTTATGATGTAGACCAACATGGAGGACAAGTCAGATGATACAGCGTGTCTTTAGCGGTGGATTGCTTGTGTTTGTGTGCAGCCTGTGCTTATGGGCCTGTGCAGGTCCTGAGACCCGTGCGCAGAACGCATTTCAAACCGACATGCAAAGAGCACATGTTGCCCTGGTGGATGTGCAAGGTCTGGTAAACTCCAATAAATTTGCCAAGGTGCGCTACACAGAACGGGTTAACCGGATGGTGCCCATTGCACAGCAAGCGCTGAAAAAATACCAGGGCACTGAAAAAGAGTCTGATCCCACCTATCAGAGTTTAAAAAAAGCCTTTGAGCATTACGTAATGGCCGATCACCTCTGGAAGCAAGACAAAGGTTTGGTCATTGTCAACAAACGCTTAGCCGATGCGGACCAGGAGCTCGCCCGTGCAGCCCGGTCGATGAAGGAGCCTGAATAATGTCTGTGTCATTACCCCCTGCGGTCACTCTGGTGGAGGTGGGACCGCGAGATGGTTTGCAAAATGAAAGTCAGGTGTTGCCAACGCAGGACAAAATTAAAATGATTGATCAGCTCTCTGAGAGCGGTCTAAAGTACATTGAAATTGGTTCTTTTGTCAGACCCGACCGTATTCCTCCTTTGGCAGATACCGACGTGGTTGCTGCGGGCATTCAGCGCAAACCAGGAGTGACTTATGCTGCTCTGGTTCCCAATATTAAAGGCTTAGAGCGGGCTGTAGCGGCTCAACTGGATGAGATTGCTATTTTTATGTCCGCCACCAATGCCCACAATTTAAAAAACACCAACCGCACCACTGCTGAGGCCCTGGCGATGTACCCTGAGCTCGTGCAAGCAGCGCGTGAACAGGGCTTGAAAGTAAGGGCTTATTTGTCCACGGTATTTGGCTGTCCTTATGAAGGGGATGTGGCGGTAGAAACGGTGGCACCGTTGGTTCATGCCTTGCTCGACATGGGGGTGTATCAGGTGTCATTGGGAGATACCATTGGCGTCACCAATCCTGTGGCGGTACAGCATGTGCTGTCTCACTTATTGACGGACTTACAACCCGAACAATTGGCCCTGCATTTTCACGATACCCGTGGAACGGCGTTGGCCAATATTCTTGCGGGTTTGCAAATGGGCATTACCACCTTTGATGCCTCTGTGGGCGGATTGGGCGGTTGCCCATATGCCCCCGGTGCCGCAGGCAATATGTCGACGGAAGACCTGGTGTACATGTTGCAGGGGATGGGGGTTGAAACCGGTGTGAGCCTGGATCGCCTGGTGAGTGTGAACCATTATCTGGCGGAGCGTTTTAACCGGCAATTGATGAGTAAATATGCCCTGACCCGGCCGGGTGCAGAGATTAAGTAACACATTTTTGTTGCAAAAATGTTGATTTATAGAGATATGTTGTGTTTATATAAAGAAACTACACCATAAGGATCCGCATCATGTCTCAACTGCTTTTGCCCCGCTTATCTGAAGAGCGCTTCGCGGCACTGCAAGCCCAATGTCATCTGTCTGCCGAGGCCATTGATCATCTGGTGGCTGAGCTGCATGAGGCAGAAGCTGTCCATTCACCCCTCACGTCAGAGACCCCCGCTGCGCAAGATCTACGAGCTACGCAAGAGGATGCCAGCCTGTAAAAATGCTTGTGCTGCACGAATGAGCGTTTCTGCATCTCGTTGTGCATCGCTCTCAGGGTGTTTTTGAAGCACCTCAGCCACAAGGGTCTCCCAGGATTTTTCTCCCAGACATTGCAACAGGCACTCCGCCAGCAAAGGGCTGATTTTTTCAAGTCTCACGCCTTTAAACTCCTGGAGGAGTAAATAGGGGGTACTCGGATATAAAGGCCATTGTAAAAGGTCTTTCGCTTGCGTATGGGGCTGCTGTAAAGCTGACCACACCAAAGGAAAATAAGGTCCCAGATAAACAACTCTGGCCCAGCTGGCCAATTGAGGACCCGCGCAGGCAGGAAATACCTGCGGTAATTGATAAAAACTCAGTGACTTGATGTGGGCTTCATAACGACACAGTTCTGCAAAGTGCAGGGTGCCTGCTTCAGAATAATCCGCCAAAAAACGCAATAATCTTACCTGTACTTGCTGTGTACTCTCATGGGCGCAGTGCTTATACACATCAAAAAAATCTAACAAAGCGGTATTCAACCGATCGGGCCGTGCGAGCTTTTTGACGCTGGGCGACAACTGTTGGTAGAAGTACACCAGGGTCTGTTCTTGCATCGATTGACGCATGGGTTGAGCCTCATGCCAGTTTTGCAAATGGCCCTTTTCGTGTTCAGAGAGAGAACTTGACAGCGTAGACGGATTTGAAAATAGGGCATTGAGCCAGCTGTTTTGGTACTGTTTTAAGCTCATCAGGTGACCTGCTTTATAAACTGTTGGTGTAGGGGCTCGAGTATTTTCAGATCTGCTTCTGAGTGGGGACCTGGTGTGTAACTCAGCATTTGTAGGGGAAAGCGCTGCAAGATCGTCTGGGCTAACTGGGCAATACGGGGGGTGTGGAGGCGGGTCGGCTTTTCGATATGCAAGGCAACCACATGGGCGGTGGGGAGTTTATCGAGATACGCTTCGGGTGTCATGTAAAAGGCGCTGGCATTGACCAGCAAGGTGTCTAAAGACAGAGACAACAGGCATTGGGCTTCTTCGGCAATATGTTTTAGAAAGGTGGCTTCGTCCATTTCATAGCTTTTGGGTGGCACACGATAGGCCACCGGCTCTAAAATAGGAATCACGCCCAGGTTCTGACGGAGTGTTTTGAGTTGGCTTTTCACGTGCTCGAGGGCTTCTTCACCGGGTAAGAGGGCATGTAAAAATGGACTCCCATTGTTTTCGGTATAGCGAAAACCCAGTCCCATTTTAAGCCAATTGGTATTTAAGCGCTGGATAAGACGGTGCAAATGAGAGCGAATATTTTCAGGGGGCGGTGTGGTACTGGCCAGAGATAACTGTTGACTGTACATGCCCAAAGGTTTTTTTTGGGATAGGTGCAGCAGAAGACTGTCAAAGCTCAGGGGTTCAAGGTGGGCAGCAGGCAGCTCCAAATAGTCCACCTGGGGGATATTAACAATCGTTTGCGGATCCTGGCTCGTGTGGTGCCTCACGGCAAAACCGGCCGGAGTCAGGGGTTGAAAAGGAGATTGCGAGTGGATTTGAAAGGGTTTTTGCAGAATGCGCTGCTCTACCTGATGCGGCGCCTGGGGATCCAGATTACGCACCTGGGCTTTGCCCTGAAAAGCCCAGAGGGTTTGCCAATCCGCAAAGCGCTTTGTGAACTCTTCTGGGCTAAAAACCCCCGTGGGGCGTGGCGAGATTTGGTTGCTGGTGCGGGCTAATTTTTCGTGGGCCCAGACGTCTTCGGGTGAAAGACCTGAAACAATGAAAAAACCACCGGGTTTAAGGGCTGACTTTAAGCGGCCGATAATGCGGGCCCGTTCCCCATTGGGAATAAAGGGAAAGACGTTGAGACCCAAAATGAGTCCGTAGGTGTCCCGCTGCATGCGAAACCCGCGAATATCCTGGTGTAACCAGGTAATGTTGGGATGGGGATAGCGCTGCTGTGCCTCGGTGACACATTGTTGATCCACGTCTAAGGCCGTGACATGAAAGCCGTACTCGGCCAAATGATGGGTTAACTCGCCCCTGCCAAAGCCAATGTCGCACACATGGAGATGAGGAATCCAGGGCAATAAACGCAAGAGGTCACTCAGGTGCAGTTGTCGGCTCGAGAAGACGCTCATGGACGGTTCCTCATGGGAAAAAAGTCACAAAAAAAAGGCGATGGCCGGAATCGAACCGGCGAATAAAGCTTTTGCAGAGCTCGGCCTTACCACTTGGCTACATCGCCCTATCATCGCGTTACGCCTGAGGGCGCGTTGCAATAGGATATGCAATTTAACATACTGTAAAGCCCTTTAGCAATGGTTTCGTAGAAAGCACTCAATAATTTCAAACACCTGATCTGGCGGTAAAAAGCTGCGGGAGCCGTTGGGGCGACGCGGTGCGCCACCAATGCTGCTGCCCCCACCCCAACCCGGTTCAATATCGTTGAGATGCTCTAAAATGGCTGGAATATTAAAGTCTTTGATGAGGTCTGACTGTTTAGCAATGGTGTAAGAAAAAGAACGCTCCACATTGCCATCAGGCCCTGTGACTTCAATTTCATGAAAAGAAACCACTTTGGCGTAACCGTCGCGGTATAAAGAGCCGAAGACCCGCTCAGGGCTATGGGTCATGACCCAACCTGAGCCCTCATGGGTGATTTCATAGCGGCACCCGCGGTTGCGGGCATACTGTGGAATCGTATAGCGCTTATTGTGAAAGATGAGCTTATCGGTACGTTTGAGACACGCAAAGAGCAATTGATAAAGATCCGCTGTGGCATAGGCATTTTCGCGGCGACACCGGCATTCAGGCTCCATGGCCCCTTTAAAAAAGCGCTGGCACAACTCTGAGTCACGCACGTAGGCAAAGTAAGAGGGGCCGTGAGCGTCTACGTTGGCCACATCCTCCACCAGATTGCGTACCCGCGGGTTATTGATGGCCGACGGATGGCGCAAGAGCCAGGTGGCGAGCACCGTGTCGGCGTCGATATCGTTTAAATAAACGGTCATATTTCCGGGATCGAGTCCCAGGATCAAGGCGTCCAAGACTTGTGCACACGTTGCTTTTGTCACCAGGCGAATACAGCCCGCATGGTGGTCAAAGCTGTATTTATGCGCTTTGACGTCGATGGCGGGTCCCTGGACATAGCCATCTAAAGCAATTGATCGAGGAGGCAGCTCCTCAAAGGGCACAATCTTGCCGCGTTTAATGATTATTTTCATGGCAAAGCCCGATGTTTTCTCAGATCTTAGCATAAGATGGAAGCTTTTTGCGATTGTTCTCTGGTTACAGACCCAGAATCTTCAGAGATGTTAGACTGAACAGCAATATTTTAACATTGTGTGACGGAGAGTTAAATTTGAATATTATAGATGTGATGGGCAACATTACTGCCTTCTTATGGGGCCCCTGGACCTTTTTTGTCTTGATGGGCTCGGGTATTTTATTCACCATTTGGAGTAAATTCGTTCAATTCCGGGCAGTGACCCATGGTATTGAAGTGGTACGCGGGGTGTATGATGATCCCGATGACCCTGGTGCGATCAACCATTTTCAGGCCCTTTCGGCTGCCCTTTCAGGGACCGTGGGCCTCGGCAATATTGGCGGTGTGGCGATGGCCATCGCCCTCGGTGGACCAGGTTCGCTCTTTTGGATGTGGGTGGTCGGCTTTTTAGGGATGGCCATTAAAACCGTTGAAGTGACATTGGCTTTGATGTACCGCAATATGGACGATCCCGACAACCCTCACGGGGGAGCCATGTGGGTTATCGATAAAACCCTGGGCAAATACAACGACTGGCGCAAGGGCCTGGCCCGCGTGCTGGCCGTCTTTTTCTGCTGTACCTTGCTTATTTCCAGCATGACGGGCGGCAATATGTTTCAGTCCTGGAACGTGGGCGAAATTTTGAATGTGTACTTTGGAGTGCCTCAAATTGCCACCGGAATTGTGCTTGCCATTGTGGTGGGCATGGTGATTGTGGGCGGTATTAAGCGCATTGGCGATGTGGCAGGCAAAGTTGTGCCTCTGATGTGTGCCCTTTATGTCTTAGCGGGCTTAGCGGTATTGGCTGTCAATATTCAGGCCATTCCCTCGATGTTGGCCTTGATTGTTTCGAGCGCCTTTACCCCTGTGGCTGCAGGCGGTGCCTTTGTGGGGGTGACCATGTATGCCACCTTTGAAATTGGCTTACAGCGTGCGCTGTTTTCCAATGAAGCGGGTCAGGGTTCTGCGCCCATTGCTCACGCGGCGGCGAAAAGTCATGAAGCCACCCGTGAAGGGGTTGTGGCTGGTTTAGAGCCTCTGATTGATACCATTCTCATTTGTACCCTAACTGCACTGGTGATTTTGTGTACGGGTACCTGGAATCGCGATGCCATTGGTCAATTAAGTGGTCCTGCAGTGATGGCGCAAAATGCAGAAGGCAAAACAGTTTTGCAAGCCCCCAATCAGGTGTCAGACTTGCCGGAATTGGCCTCCTGGGAAAAATGGCAGCCCGGTTCTCAAATCTTTATGATGGTTGATGTGCCTGCTGAGGACGGCACCGTTAAGCGAGGCAAAATCTACGGCACCATCGTCGCGGGAGCCACCGCTGGCAAAGATATGGTGGAGTGGGGAGAGGTTCCCGAAGGTGCTCAGTGGGTGATGGTGGATGGTAAGCCGGACCAGAGCATTTACCGTAATTTTGTGGGAGCCAGTCTGACGGGCCATGCTTTTGACCGGGCCTTTCCGGGCCTGGGTAAATGGCTGATTACCGTCGCTGCCGTGCTTTTTGCGGTTTCCACGATGATCTCCTGGAGCTATTATGGTGAACAGGGCGTTATCTTTATCTTTGGAGGTAAAGGCATCCTCATTTATAAGGCCATTTTCTTGTTGGGAACCCTGGCCGCGCCAGTGCTGATTACCACCGATAAAGAACTGGGCATTTTGGCGGATTTTGGTACGGGCTGGATGCTCTGGGCCAATATCCCCATTTTGCTGATTATGGGGCACCTTGCCATTCGTGAGATGAGTGGCTATTTTGCCAAACTGGATCGTGGCGAGTTCACCCGTCAGAAGTAAATTCTGTGGGGTGTCATCCTGTCAAAAAAAAGCCCAGATACACAACGGTGTATCTGGGTTTGGCATTTGTGGAAGGAATTCCTTCGTTTAGAACAAAGTAAAACTATCGTAGGATTAAGCGTCAAAGCCTTCTTGCTTGATTTGTTCTACCCAGGCTTCGACCCGTTGGGGTGTGAGATCTTCTTCATTGTCATTGTCCAGAGCCAGTCCCACAAAAAAGTCCTCGTCCAGTAAGCCTTTGGACTCCATAAAGTCATAGTCATCGGTGGGCCAGTGTCCCACCACGGTGGCACCCTGGGCAATAAATTTTTCATAGAGCATGCCAATGGCGTCTAAAAAAGTATAGGGGTAGCCTTGCTGATCTCCCAGGCCAAAGAGCGCGATGGTTTGGGTGCTCAGGTCTAAAGTGTCAATGTCTTCATAGACATCGTACCAGTCGCCCTGGAGCTCGCCGTCGTTCCAGGTGGGAATACCAATAATGAGATGGCTATAAGCTGTCAGCTCTTCGGCTTTAATATTCCGCACGTCCAGCAGGGTGGCTTCAGGAAAGTATTCGGCGATATTTTTGGCAACGTGTTCTGTGTTGCCGGTGTCAGAGCCGTAAAGAATGGCGAGTTTTTTCATAAGTATAGCTAACCTTGTGTATGTTTGACAGCGGGCTGAGAAAAGCTGTTCTCTAGCGTTTCTCGCATGATTTCGATTTGCACGCGGCATAGCAAGTCAATTAAGTCTTCGAGCTCTCGTTCGTTAAAAATCAAAGAGATATCGGCAAATTTGAATTGCACTTCGCTCTGCTTTTCGCCCACAATTTTGCGTTGTTGTAGATCTTCTAAGAAAACCACAAAACTTTTAAGTTGGGTACTTTTAAAAGGCAGTAAAGCGCAGGCGCAGCGCAGTTTGATATGTTCACAGTCCTTACACCAACAGGCGCTGTAGAAGCGGCTTTCGAAATGGACACAGCGACAGTCAGACATTGCCCAGGGCTCCTTTAATAAAAAGATTTGATCATTCGATTTAGACACATCTTAAAAATGTTTCTGTAGTTTGTCAACGTAAAATGCTTTAATTACGTTGGTTAGTTATTTTCCGTTTTGTATTGAAAAACAATTTATAAAAGTTTAAATAGGTCTATAATCTTGTTTTTGGAATAAATAAAAATGAGAGGCAAAAAAAATATTTTTTTAAATGTTTTTTTATTGAAAATCTTTGATCTTAAAAAAAAAAGCGTGTATTATATTTTCTCATTAAAAAATTAGCTGATATAAGAAGGTTATGGAGGTTTTTTACGTTGGTTTATAAATTTATTTGGAAAATGGAATTAATTTATGAACGTAAATGTTGTTTTTCTCGCGAAATATTCATTGACAAGACTTCCCTGCATTGTTTAGGATTAAATTAATCAAATCCTATAAGAAGGTTAAATTATGCCGGTGTCATCTCCCCTGTTCTTTTCGCCCGAGTCCCTGTCTATGGCACAGCCTTCTGAGGCTCTACCTGTGATTAAGCGCTCTCAACCCATTGCGCAGTTTGAGGGCGGTGCGCGCGTTAAAATCACTGAAATTAAAGGGGATGAGCAATTGTGCCACCGCTTATTGAGTATGGGTATTTTTCCGGGGCGTGAAGTGCATATTTTACGCAAACAGGGTACATCACTTATGTTGCGTCACGGACACATGTGCCTTGGCGTTCGCCTGGCGCCTTCTTTTGTGATTGAGGCTGAGGCGATTGCTTAAGATGCCATGTCTGCTGTGAGTTCTGATCCCCATACGTTAACCATCGCTTTTGCAGGAAACCCCAATGTCGGAAAAACAGCCCTGATCAATGCCGTGAGCCAAAGTCGTCTGAAAGTGGGCAACTGGCCTGGCGTCACCGTCGAAAAAAAAGAAGCCCGTTATGTTCAGGGACAGCATCAGTTTCATTTGATTGATTTGCCTGGCACCTACAGCCTGGTGCCCCATAGTATTGAAGAGCGGGTCTGTCGTGACTATCTGAATGAAACTCCTCCGGACCTGTTGATCAATGTGGTCGATGCCAGCAATCTCGAAAAAAGCCTTTCTCTAACCCTTGAGCTCCTGGAACAACGCATCCCCATGGTGCTGTTGCTAAATATGTGGGATGAGTTTGAAATCCGCGAAGAACGCCTGGATGTGGAGCGTCTTGCAGCGACCCTGGGTATTCCGGTCCTGGCGACTTCTGCAGTGACAGGCCAGGGCATTGAGGACTTAAAAAAACTGTTAGCAGAGCAAACCCAGCGGCTCACCCCGCTCCCCGTCCTGCCCGATATTCCAGAAGATACTTCTCAGCGCTACGCATTGATTCAACGCTGGGCCCATGCGGTCATGACGCGACCGGATCAGATGAAACCCAGTATGACAGAACGCGTGGATCAGGTGCTCCTCAATGAGTGGAGTGGCATTCCCATTTTTCTGGCGCTGCTGTTTTTGGTGTTTAAACTGACCTTTGATGTGTCTACCCCCTTTGTCGATTGGATTGATGGCTTCTTTAACGGCTTTTTAGGTCGTTGGGCTGAACTGGCGTTGGGGGCTTTGTCGGTGCCTGACATTGTGATTTCTCTGGTGAAAGACGGTATGATTGGTGGCGTGGGCCTGGTGCTCACCTTTGTGCCCATTCTCATGTTTTTGTACTTATTTCTGGCCTTACTCGAAGAGAGTGGCTATATGGCCAGAGCTGCCTTTTTAATGGATCGCTTTATGCACCGTTTTGGTTTACACGGCAAAGCGTTTGTGCCTTTGCTCGTGGGCTTTGGTTGCAACGTACCCGGTGTCTATGCCACCCGTGCCCTGGATAGCGAAACCGACCGCAAAATTACCGTGGCGGTGATGTCTTTTATGTCCTGTGGGGCCAAACTTCCTATTTACGCCCTGTTTACGGCGGTGTTTTTTCAGCGTTACCAGGCCTTTGTGATTTTGGCCATGTACGTGCTGGGTGTTTCTGTCGCTATCTTTTGGGCGGTGTTGCTGCGTAAAACCCGTTTTAAAGGCGAAATTCCGGTATTTATGATGGAGTTGCCGCCCTATCGCTTTCCACAATGGAAAGCCCTGTGGGGCTCCATTTGGAGCAAAACCCGCTCTTTTATAAGACAAGCGGGTACGGTGATTGCGGTGAGTATGGTCCTGTTATGGGCCCTTGTCAATTTGCCCTACGGTAATCCCCCTGAAAAAACCGTCCTGGGCTATAGCGCCCGCGCCGCGGCTCCGCTGTTTTTGCCTCAGGGTTTTGGTCAGCGCTGGGAGCCTGTGGCCGCGATTTTACCCGGTTTTATGGCCAAAGAAATGGTGGTAGGTACCCTCGGGGTGGTACTCAGTGTGCAGCAAGAAGAAGCCTCCACTGAAAAACCCGCTTTCTGGTCAGAGTTGGGTGCCCAACTGGTGGGCCTCAAAGATGCGGCTGTGGCGGCTGTGGCCACCGTTTTTTCAGGCTTGACGCCTGCGCCCCTTGCCATGGATGATTCCGCCAATACCTCAAGTCTTACGGCTGCCGTACGCAATACCTTTACGCCGCTTACGGCTTTTGCGTACATGGTTTTTAATCTTTTTCTGATTTCGTGTATTTCGGTGGTGGGGGCCATGACCGCTGAATTTGGTGGGCGGTACTTTGGTTTTGTGTTTTGTATTACCAGCGGTACCGCTTATGTGCTTTCAGCCCTCGTTTATCAAGTGGGACTTGTGTTAGGATTTCAGTGAGGAGAGTGTCATTATGATGGAAAATCTCTTTGTGAGTGGTGTCCTGATGGTGTCAGGCCTGTTTATTATTCAGCGTTTGCGCACGGTGATCGGCCACGGTGCTCGCCGTGAGTCCGCCTGCGGAAGTTGTGCCAGTGGCACCTGTAGCAGCAAAAGTTTAAATCCTGCTGAAACCGAGCTTCCGATGGCGGGTTCTCTCTAGCCCATTCTGGTGATGCAGCTTAGACTTTGAGCGGAGTTTCGGCAGATTGTGGCAGCGGTAAAAACTTGCGCACCGCGCTGTACACCTGTTTGACCTGAATGCCCGTGAGACAGTCCAGCGCGTCGCAGGTGGTATTGCGGGTCGCCCAGAGACAGGGACGACAGGGCACATCATGTTTAATTACGCTATATTTGCTGTCCTGGGGCACCAGTTTCTTTTCGTCTGTGGGACCGAAAATGGCGACCAATTGGGCTTGTAGCGCAATGGCCAAATGCATGGGCGCAGAATCGACACAGACCGTCACCGCAGCCGCTTCAATGAGGCCCCCCAGTTGGTAGAGATCCCGTGTATGGCCATAGGCTTGCTTGAGCAATGGGTGTTGAATCCGCTGGGTGATGTAGGCGATTTCCTCGGCGTCGTCGGGGCCCCCCGCCAGGACCACCGGGGTTTTCTCTTTTAACAGGCGCTCAATCAGCTGGCACCAGCGATCCCGTTCCCAGCTTTTGATCAGTTTTTTCTCTTTGCTCATGAGACTCACACCGGGATGAATGAGGACATAGCTGTGGGCTTTTAAACCCTGGCTTTCGAGCCAGCGTTGGCTCCAGTGTTTAACAATATTGGGCAGGGTGGTGTGAGGTACTACCGAAGGTCGCACCAGTCCCAGCGGTTGCAGTAAGTCGTGATACATATCTGCGGCATATTGCTCTTTATTCAGGGGGGCCTGGTGGGTGAGCAACTGGGGAAAGCGCCCCGATTGGTAACCTACCCGGACTTTGGCGCCGCTGAGAAATAAAAGCGGAGCGACCATTGACGAGCCCCCGCTGGAAATCACCATGTCAGGGGCATTGCTGCGAATGAGCGTGAGCAAATCAAGCAGATCCCCGGGGCTTTTGCGGTGCTTAATATCAAAGGTGAGCACTTCATCAATAAAGTAATGGTGATCCATTAAGTTGTGGCAGCGAGGTTCTACCAACATGGAGATATAAGCGTGGGGGTACGCATAGCGCAAGGTTTCGATCACGGGAAAAAAGAGAATTTCGTCTCCAATTCCGCCAAAATTGATCAATAAAATACGGTCTACATCAAGGGGTTTGGGCATTTCCTGTGACATCATGGTGCCTCCTAAATAATGCGACGCCCTTCTAAAGCGCGTGCAAGGGTCACTTCATCGGCGTACTCTAAATCACCCCCCATGGGCAAGCCAAAAGCGATTTGACTCATTTTTAAATTGAGGGGGCGCAGTAAGCGCGTGAGGTAAAGGGTGGTCGCGTCTCCTTCAATGGTGGGACTGAGGGCAAAGATGACTTCTTTGGTGTGTTGCTCAGGAGACAGGTTTTGCAATCGCTGAACCAGCGATTTGATTTTGAGTTGTTCGGGACCAATGCCTTCCATGGGTGAAATCAATCCCTGTAAGACATGGTAAGCACCCCGGTATTCATGGGTACGTTCCAGGGCCAGGACATCGCGGGCATCAGCCACAATGCAAATGGTTTGTTGATCACGGGCTGAGTTGGTACAGATTTCGCAAGGGTCACTGGCACTCAAATTTGAACAAATGGAGCAAAAGCGAATATTGGCTTTGGCCTCAACAAGTGCCTTTGCCAGGTCTTGTGCCAGTTGATCGGGTTGGTTAATGACAAAAAAGGCCAACCTCTGAGCGGTTTTGGGACCAATACCCGGGAGCTTTTGAAAAGCCCCCACCAACTTGCCCAGAGGTGGGGTAAGACCTGACATTAGAATAAGCCGTCAAGTCCTGGGATTTGCAGTCCGCCAGTGACATCATTCATGCGTGCAGCAGCGTGTTGATTGGCTTTTTCTAAAGCCATGTTGAAGGCGGCCAACAGCATGTCTTCTAACATTTCTAAATCATCTTCATCCACTGCATCGGGATTGATTTTCACGTTTTTAACTTCGTGCTTACCGGTCATGGAGATGACCACTGCACCGTTGCCGGCAGAGCCTTCGACCACTTCTTCGCCCAGCTGTTCTTGCACGTCCATTAAAGACTTTTGCATTTGCTGTGCTTGTTGTAGCATGGCACTCATATTGCCAGCACCGCCAGGTTGTCCTGGACGTTTTCCAAGGGGTTTCATTCTGAGATTACCTCTATCCTAAGATCTAACTTGTATTATAACATTGGCAGCTATTTCGCTGGGGTAAAACGCAACTGTCCCATGCGGTCAAGACGGTGAATACCACCATAGGTAAATGACCAGCAGTGAAAATCGGCGATTTCCTGTGGACGACGGCGACAAAAGTTACCACGCCAGTTTTTATCTCCGGCTTTAATGCCCAGAGATTGGAAGGGAATGGCCATTTCCACGATCCAGCCATGGGAAAATTGACGGGCCGCACTCTGCCAGGGGCGATTCCAGCTCTGGTCAAAGGACGCCCGCTGATAACGCACATTGGCGGGGTTCACCACAAAATAATAGTAGCTGGAACCTTTGCCTTCGGGATCTAAAAACAATTGTACGGTGTCATCGGTATTCAAAAAGGAACTGTCCTGACGGTACGAAATATTGACCCGATCGTTCCGGGGCTCGTCATTGACATAGGCCACATAGAGGGCATTGTCATCGTAGGTGATACGCACTTCTGTACTGGTGTTGGCACGGGCGGAGCCAGTGTTCCAGAAAAACTGCGGTAATCGGTAAGCCTGTTGCCAGAGGGGTTCGTCGATGCGCGCGTCGATACTCGGCGCGGAACGGGTATAGGGAATCTCCATACTGGGCAGGGGACGGGCTTCAGGCAACACCTTACTGGGGGGGTTGGTGGGGGGAACGTAGCCGGGCTTACTGATGGCTTGCTGGTAATTGCGGGACAGCTTAACCAGATCCCTATAGTGTTGCACAATGCGCGGTTTAAGCTCTGCGGGAAAAGTCAGGGTGCCTTCTTGAATGCCTTTGTGTTCGGCCTGTATATTGGCCACCAGGCTGCTTGCTGAAGCGCGCAGGGGTTTCTCTGCCAGGGTGGCGTTGAGAGACTTTAAGCGCGCAGAGGCGTCGCGCAATACCTGTTGGTTGGCTTTACTCAGCGCTTGCGTGCTGGCGCCTTTTTCGGCCATGTCGTTGAGCCACTGGCGCAAAAATTGAACCTGGGTCAGCAGGGCTTTGGGCAGATCGTGGTGAGGGACCACGGCTTTTTGCTTAAAAGGACCGACCTGTAAGGCCTTTAACATATTGCCTGTGAGTTGACTGCTGGCAAAAATAGACATACCGTTGGCGTTGCGTTGCCGTAGCATATGGATCTGATTGAGCATTTCCAGGCTGTTTTGCCCCAGTTTGTGGGCGCCAATAATCGGGTAAATCACGTCGTGACGCTGCTCTTGATCCGTCTCCCACTCCATCCAGAGATCCAGGTCTCTAAAGTCACTGGTGTACATCATGGGAGAAATGTAATTGATCCAGTGGTTATTGCCCCAGTGTCGCCAGTGTTGCATTTTGGTGTTGCGGGCCTGAATTTCGTTGCGAAAAACGGCTCCACCCAAATCCAGGGGTCTTTTTTGATTGCTCAAGAGCAAGCGCAGGTCTTTGACCATGCTGTGCACCTGTTCTTCGCGCCACAAATGCCACTGGGCTTGTAAGTCGCTGTCGGGTGCAATGCGGGGCGACGGAAAGGATCCCACCTTGCGGAAGTAATCCAGTTGAAAGCGGGTTAGGCTTAATTCGTCTTCTACCTGGTTATTGCCGTAGCGAATATAGTCCATCAAAAAGCCCTGAATGGGGTACTTGCTGGCGGTTTGATTCATCAGACCCGCGAGCAGCTCTCGCCACTCGTGCGAAGCGGGGCTCATAAAAGAGGTGGACTCGTCTTCAATTTCACTGTTCGTGCTGCGGTAAGCGCGGCCGTCTAGTGGATCCGCCATTAAGGCAGGCAAGCGCCGGGTCAAGGGGTTTTGTTTGGCAATGGTGGGCGATAACACGCGGAACATCCAAAACCAGGGATATACTTCTAATCCCTCTGCCTGGGCGGCATCGGTAACGAGCTTTAACATGTCCATATTTGGGGGTAATTCGGGGTCAAGGGCCACAGTGGGGTTCGGAAACAGCGCATAACCCCGGCGAAAAATTTCGGGGTAGACAGCGTTAAAACCGGCCTCTTTAAAGCGCTTCATTAGACGGCGCATGGCTTCGGCATTTTTGGGCAGCATGCCTGCATCAAGCAAGGCGCCGCGCAATTCCACCCGACGGGTGGGCAACATCTGAATCTGGGCATGGATCAAGTCAAAATAGGTGCGCTGTAAAAGCTCTTTTTGCTCGTCATTATCGAGGAAATTGCTGATTTTTTTACGGTCTTCACCGGCGCTGATTTTCTTGCGGATGTCTTCAATGCGCTGCAAGTTGCTGCTAACAAGGTTAAGCCGCTGACGAATCTCATCATCAGGTACATCGGGGTCTAATCTTAGCACTTGCCATTGGCCTTCTACCTGACGGTAAAGGCTGCGTAGCGCTTCGGTGGTCTCTTGCTGATCATTGGGCAGGGTCATGAATTGAGAGGGTATGCTCTCGGGAATTGCTGCTGAAAGGGGAGCGCTGAAACTGCTCCAGAGCAGACAGGCCATAATGCCGCAAAAATATGAACGTAACGCCATGAGGAAAATTAAACCCCGTTATCAAGAATGTTAAAATAGGCTGAACTGCATTTTAACGCAATATTGGCACAGATACCTTTTGATATGCGTATAATGAAAAAAAGATTGCGAGATAGGTGGGTATTACAATGTCTCATTCTATTCTGGTGGTGGAAGATGATCCAGATTTAGGATTGCTCCTGAAGCTAGAATTGGAAGCGGAAGGTTACGAAGTGACGTTGGCCAAAGATGGTATGCAAGGCCTGATTGAACTGCGTCAAAAGAACCCCGATATTATGGTTCTCGATCGCTCTCTGCCCAAAATGAATGGCATTGAGGTCTGTCTACGAACCCGTCAAACCTCCGATATTCCTATTTTAATGCTCACCAGCTTTGATCGGGTTGAAGAAAAAGTCGAAGGCTTAGATGCCGGGGCGAATGACTACTTAACCAAGCCCTTTCACATTAACGAATTGCTGGCGCGCATTCGTTCTCTCGTGCGTCATCTGGGCGTTCAAAGCACCCAGGGTGCGCATCTGACCTTTGCCGATGTTTCGCTAGACCTGCTCAAGCGTGAAGCCCATCGCGGTGACAAAACCCTAAACCTGTCCACCAAGGAGTTTGACCTTTTGACCTTTTTTATGCATCATCCCAATCAGGTGCTCTCAAAGTCTCGCCTGATCGAAGCGGTGTGGGAATGGGATTACGATGGGGAAGACAATATTGTGGAAGTGTATATTCACAACCTGCGCAAAAAATTAAGCTATAACGACGCGCAGCCTCGCCTTTTGCATACGGTGCGGGGTGCCGGATATATTTTGAAAGAAGATTAAGCCCCATGCCCATGCGTTATTTGACTGCCGGAGAATCCCATGGCAAGGCGCTGGTGGGCATTATTGAAGGTTTACCCTCAAACATTGCGGTAGATGCCGAGGCCATTGTGCACCAATTGCAGCGCCGCAAGCACGGCTATGGTCGCGGTCGGCGCATGCAGATCGAAACCGATGCCATTGAAATTTTGTCGGGGGTTCGTCACGGTTTGACCCTGGGCAGCCCCATTGGCGTGATTCTGCCCAACAAGGACTGGAAAAACTGGCAAGATATTATGCAGCCAGAACCCGCCGAGGGCGATATTAAGCGCCAGGTGTTTGTGCCCCGTCCGGGCCACGCCGATCTGGTGGGAGCGATTAAGTACAAATATCACGATCTGCGCAATTCACTGGAGCGCGCGAGCGCTCGTGAAACGGCCATGCGCGTGGCCTTGAGCTGTTTTGCCCGTCAGTTTTTAGAACAGTTGGGCATTCACATTTCGAGCCGTGTGACCCAAATTGGCGCAGTACAAGACACTTCTGTCCTGGCCCATGATATTGCCGATCTCAACGCGGCCATTGATGCTTCACCGGTGCGGGTGCAAGATCCCCAGGCCGAAGCCGCCATGATGGCCGCCATTGACGAAGCCAAAGCCGAGGGCGATAGCCTGGGTGGCATTTTTGAAGTGTACGCTTCGGGGCTGCCCGTGGGATTGGGGTCTTACAGCCAGTGGGACCGTCGCTTAGACACGCGCATTGGCGCCGTATTTTTGGGCATGAACGCCATCAAAGGCGTGGAACTGGGCTTAGGCTTTGAGGCCGCTCGTATTAAAGGCTCTTTGGCCCACGACGAAATGACCCCCGGCGAAGGCCCTTTAGATGTAAATTACCCCACCAATCGCGCAGGCGGTATTGCAGCGGGTGTCAGCACCGGTCAACCCCTGGTGGTACGGGTGGCAAAAAAACCCATTGCCACACTCATGAAGCCGCTTCAGTCTGTGGATTTGCGCAGCGGCGAAGCTGACAAGGCCCATATTGAACGCTCCGACACCTGCGCCGTGCCTGCGGCTGCCGTGATCGGCGAAGCCCTGCTGGCGCTCACCCTGACCGAGTTCATCTTAGAAAAATTCGGGGGCGATAGCTTTGAAGAGGTGCAAGAGCGCTTTCAGAGCTGGGGCGAAAGTCTAAAGCAGGCGCAGCTTTAAGAATTCTGTGAAGCCTCTTATAGCAGGGATAGGCTCACCGTCAATTCATTCAATAGCCTCGGCTTGTGTTGCAGATGCTTTAAAGATTTCGGGGGAGAGTTGAATGCGGTGAAGTGTCTTTGTGGGGCTGTCGATGATGTAGAGATGTCCATCACCCCCTTCAGCAAGGCCAGCGGGTTTGATTTGGGAAGAGAGCCCTTGCCAGCAGCCTGTTTCAGGAGAGGTCCAGGTGGGAATACCATAGCCTTGAAAAAGTACTTGATAGCGTGGGCTATAGTTTAAATTCCATATACCAATGGGATTGCTCTTTTCGATAAAAGATTTCTTACCTCGTTGTGCAACGGAAGGTAGAGACGAGATTTCTCCAGAAGTGAGGTTAACGCTAAATATTTCTCTCCATCCGTCATCACTTCCTATAAACATCTGTTTAGGATCAAAGGTAATACTTGAGGGGACAGTCATAACAGTATTCTTTATGGTATTTAAACTTCTTTCGGCAAATTGTTTGCGGTTAGAATAGATGTCAAATTTTTCTATATTGGCATGGTAGTTTAATTCAAACAATTTGGGTGTGAGGTCGTGGGTGTAATAAAAAATTCTTGAACTATCAGGGCTACTGAAAAAAAGTTTTTGTTGTGGACTAAATTGTAGTGAGTTGTAGCGAGAGATACTTAAATGACCAACTCCCTCAATATCTTGTTCAAGCTTTGTCCAGGTTTTATTGGTGTTGTGGTATTGAAAGAGTTGATCTGTTTCATCATCACCAAGATAAAGATTTTCTTGTTTGTCCACTGCACAAATGATTAACTTTTTAAAATCGGGTGAGTTTTCAAAAACTTTTTGTGCTCGCTGCGTGTTGATGTCAAAATGAAACACCTCCGTATCGGTGAGTAAATATAAGTCACCAGTAGCCGGACTGCTACACATCGCGTGCAGCGCTTGCGGTGCGTTGCTGATTTTTTCGACGGGTAATTCGAGGTTTTGCGGGGTGAGGTGAAAGTCAGGACAAGGGTTGTCAGGGTTCTCGATATCTTGAGGAGGTTCTGCTTCAAGTGTGGGGGTAATTTCGGAAGTGGGTTGTGCAGAAGGCTGGTCTTCAGAAGGCGCTATAGATGCCGTGGTACAGGCCCATAAGAGCAATGAACAGCCCAGACTGAGCAAAGAAAAAATTTTCATAAACAAAATGCCCCCGGTGATGATGCCGTGATGCCTTTATCATAGCAGGCATTCGGCAGCGGTCAACCGAGGGGCTGTTGTCAGCTTTTATTGAATCGTGCCCGGAATACCCAAACCTTTACACTCGCCGGGTTCGGTGCTGGTTTGACCGGCCGCATCGGCCTTGCACTGGTTGGAATAGGTGTTGCCATCGGCGCCACAAACGGGCTGGTAAATGTCAGGACAGGCCATGGGCTGATTGGTGTCTGTGGGGGTGTTTGAGCGGCGGCAACTGGGGGTGCTGAGCATTAAAATACACAGGGTTGCCAGGGCAAAGCGAGAAGTAAGCATGAGGGCCTCTTGTTTTTAATTAGATAGGTAGATGTCTAGTTTAACAAAAAATGCGCACTAAAAAAGCGCCCCGAGTCGAAACTCAGAGCGCCTTGTTTTAGGCTGGGGTACTAGGATTCGAACCTAGGAATGTCGGGACCAAAACCCGATGCCTTACCGCTTGGCGATACCCCAATCGTTTAATATAATATCACATCCCCGATTTGAGGCAACAGGATACCCACGAAAAATTTTGAGATAAATTTGTCAGGATTTTTGCTAAGATAAACACATGTTCATGACAACCCCTGAAGTCAGTGCCTTACTGCAAAATCTACAGCCTACCTCTTCCTTCTTGCAAATCATTGAAGGTTACGAAGATGTGGAGAGCGTGGTGGCGGTGCTTGAGACCCAGGAAAGCTTTGACTTAAAGCAAAATCTGGCCCGCTACCATCAGGATCATCCGCTGGCACAGCTCGAGGGCAAAGAAAAACTCAAATACCTGGGCTTTTTTTTGATGCAAAACCTGAATGCGCAAAAGTCCTTTGAGGTGGAGCTACGCTTTCTCCCTCGCTATGCTTATGTGCCTTTGGTGTTGATGTTAAAAGGTTTTGGGCTGCGAGGCCAAAAGCGAATCCAGATCACCCAGGGCCTCATTTTGCACCAGGAAGCGGTGATCAATAGCGCGGGCATTGTGCGCTTTCACTTTGAACCCCTGGCGGATTGGGTCAAAGACCTTTCACGGGTCACCGGATTTATGGTGTATTTGCTCTGGCCGCACGCCGATACGGCGCAGGTCAAAGCCCATGAGGCCGAGACGTCACAGCCGGTAGCGCCAGAATCCGGTATGATGAGAGCACGTCCAGGATTGAACGTTTACCGCAAAATAGATACGAGAGTTTAGAGAGATAATTATGTGGCAAGGCCTTATTCATGCATACCGGGAGTACCTTCCCGTCAGTGACAAAACCCCGGTGGTGTCTTTACACGAAGGCAATACCCCGCTGATTTATGCCTGTCATTTGAGCGAAATGACCGGTGCCCAGGTGTGGTTGAAATACGAAGGCTTAAACCCCACGGGCTCCTTTAAAGATCGGGGCATGACCATGGCCATTTCAAAGGCCGCCGAGGCCGGTGCCAAAGCCGTGATGTGCGCCTCGACGGGCAACACCTCGGCCTCCATGGCTGCTTATGCCGCTCGCGCTGGCATGAAAGGGTATATTCTGGTGCCCGATGGCTATGTGGCGCTGGGCAAGCTCTCTCAGGCCATGGCCCACGGCGCTCAGGTGATTCCCATTAAGGGCAATTTTGACAAAGCCTTAGAACTGGTGCGTGAAATCTGCGATAAATACCCGGTCACCCTGGTGAACTCTGTGAATCCTTTTCGCATTGAAGGCCAGAAAACCGGTGCTTTTGAGGTGTGTGATCAGCTGGGCTTTGCCCCGGATATCCTGGCGATTCCCGTGGGGAACGCGGGCAATATTACCGCTTACTGGCGCGGTTTTACCCTGTATGCCGAAGCCCATAAAATTGAGTCAACACCCCATATGTGGGGCTTTCAGGCGGCGGGTTCAGCGCCCATTGTGAACAAGCAGCGTGTAGAGAACCCTGAAACCATTGCCACCGCCATTCGCATTGGAAATCCCGCCAGCTGGGAATTCGCCAACGAGGCCCTTGAGGCGTCAGAAGGGCACATTGATGCGGTGACCGATGACGAAATTTTGGCCGCCTATGGCCTGCTGTCCACCCGCGAAGGGGTTTTTTGTGAACCTGCCTCTGCCGCGTCAGTGGCGGGTGTCTTAAAAATGGCTGAAGCTGGTCGGGTCAAAAAAGGCAGTCGTATTGTGTGTGTGCTCACGGGCCATGGCTTGAAAGATCCCGATCGCGCCATCGATTACCATATTTCGGGCAAAATTGAGGCCACAGAGGCCCATTTAGAGGCCCTTGTGGATCTCATGGGGCTCTAGCCGTGTTGCCTACCTTTGCTGCCGCGACGGTGACCCCAGAGGTGCTGGGGCAGACGCTGCGTGAGGTGGGGGCCTGTATTTTAAAAGACTTTCCCTGTAATGACCGAACCTTTTTAGAACAGCAGGTCAGGGCCTGGGGAGAGCCCGTCATCGAAGCGCGCAATCTGGAGGGCGGCATGGTGTTTGAGGTGACCGTTGACACCAGCGCTGAGTTACCGGCTTATGCCGCCACGCCCTATGCCTTTGACTGCCACACCGATTGTGCAGAGTTTGCTGAGCCCCCGGATACCGTCCTGTTGCTTTGTGAGCAAGCGGCTGAGCTGGGCGGTGAGAGCCTGTGGGTGCCTTTAGATGCCGTCATTCCCCATTTGTCTTACGAGACCTTACGGCAATTGCAAAAACCGCAATTTTACTTCAAAGGCCATTCGCACCCTATTTTGAGCTTAGGCTCTACCGGTGAGATTGAAGTGCGTTACCAGCCCCTGGCTTTTATGCTGAGTGAGCAATTGGGCGTGTGGCACAAGACCCCCGATCAGGCGGCGGCCCTGGCTGAGTTTGCCCAGGCCCTGGCCCAGACGGTACAGATCTTTAACCTGGTTCCGGGGGATTGTTTTGTATTTCACAATCGCCGCAGTCTGCACGGTCGTACGGCGTTTCAGGGGCAGCGGCTTTTAAAACGGGTGCGTTTTAACTTTAAAGCTTAAGCAAAGGTTTACCTTCCTTAACGTCAGAGCCTTTTACCCAAATCCGATAATACCTGTGAAATACTCTTGAAACTAAGCAAAAAGAAGGTAAACGCATGATTAATAACAAACCGGTGGGTCCAAATCCTGATTGGGTGAACAAAGCCCAGGAGTCCGTGAAAGAGGCCGCAAAAAATATTTCCGGTCCCATGACGCCGCCCGAGTCGGTCAAGGAATCCTTGCGCGATGTGGCTGCGCACGCCGAAAAAGCAGCTGATAGCGTTCTCGAAGGTGCCAAAGCGCTGTTCCGCTCTGAGAACACCGATATTATTGCTAAAAAAATGAACATCTTTGGTTCAGACACCAACCCCAAAGAACTCGTCGAAAACATTCGTAATGCTGAGGGCACTGCTCAGGCCAAATTGTTATTGGGCTTTCAAAAAGAACTCGATGAAATGAGCCCCAAACAGCTGGATCAAACCATGGAATACATTGTGGATCAAATGGCTGACGACAAAAATATAGACGATTCACTGCTGGGTGCCCTGGCCAAGTCGGTTATGGAGGAATCCTCTAGCCGTGGCATAAAAACCTTACCTGGCCCACGCTGGCCCCACTTGCCCCGTCCCATGCCCATTCAACCCCATTTGATTGAGCGTACAACCCCTCAGGTTATTAAGCGTCTTGATGACGTGATGCTAGATTAGGCCGATACGCCAAACAAAAAGCCCGGCATTAAAATGATGCCGGGCTTTTGTGATATTTAAAGGGGCGTTTAACGGTAGTTGTTAAACACCAGCGGTACTTCAATATCTTCTTGCTCACGCAAGAAGCGTTGCACCGCTTGTAAATCATCGCGGTTTTTGGACGCGACACGAATGCTATCCCCCTGAATGGTGGGCTTCACGTCTTTTTTAAATTCATCGCGAATCATTTTGGTGATTTTTTTTGCGTTTTCGGTGTCTAAGGCTTTCACCAGGGCCACGTTTTGTTTCACGGTGCCCCCTAAGGCATGGTCCACATCGCCAAATTTTAAAATTTTAGGACTCAGCTTGCGGCTGGCCAATCGGGTCAGCAACACCTGATGAATGGCCGTTAACTTCATATCGTCTTCGGTTTTAATGACCAGTTGCTCAGGCTGCAGGTCCAGCTCTGCTTTGACACCTTTAAAGTCATAGCGGGTGGTAATTTCTTTGATAGCCTGATCGACGGCGTTACGCAATTCTTGAAAATCAAATTCGCTTACAATATCAAAAGAACTCTCTTTTGCCATTGGGTTTCCTTTCTTTTGCTTGGGTTTGTTACCCAGTATATATTATGATGGATAGAGAATTCTCCTAAGCAGAAAGGTGGTGGTGGATCGGTGAGTGAGGACAAAGACTCCAAAACCGAAGACGCAACCCCAAAACGACGTCAAGAAGCGCGACAAAAGGGTCAAATCCTCAAGAGTAAGGAAGTCAATACGGCAGTCCTGATCTTGATGTCTGCGTATGCGTTGAACTGGTCCGGCGGCTTTATTTATCGGACGATTTTTAAGTACATTCAAATGACGTACTTTGAAATGCCCTGGATTGCGGAAGGATTCACTAAAGCAAACCTTTTTAATTACGGCATTAAGTCTGTACAGATTATGGGCATGATGCTGGCCCCGATCTTTGCCATTCTTTTTCTTTCGGCCTTATTGGTGGAACTGGTGCAGGTGGGCATTTTGATCAGTGGTAAGCCCCTGAAGCCCCAGCTGGAGCGGATTCACCCCATTAAAGGCTTTAAGCGGGTGTTTTCGCTGAAGTCTATTGTAGAGCTGGTGAAAAGTACCGTTAAAACCGTGATTGTGGGCTATATCGTGTTTACTACCATTCGCGATTACCTACCCATGATCATTTACAGTCTTAAAAACCCGGTAGCCAATGCCATGGTGATTGCGGGGACGCTGATTATTACCATTGCCAAAAAGACCGCTGCAGCCATGCTGGTGGTGGCTTTTATTGACTATTTCTACCAGCGCTGGGAATTTGAAAAAGGCCTGCGCATGTCGAAGCAAGAGGTCAAGGACGAATACAAGCAGACCGAGGGTGACCCCTTAATCAAGGGTAAACAGAAGCAGAAAATGCGCCAGATGAGTATGGGACAGGTGCAACAGGCCGTTCCTGATGCCTCGGCGGTGGTCACCAACCCCACCCACTACGCGGTAGGTATTCGTTATGAAGACGGCATGGAAGCTCCCAAGGTGGTAGCCAAGGGCCGCGATGAACTGGCCATTTATATTAAAGAAGTGGCCAAGGAACACGATATCCCTATTTTTGAAGATCCGCCCCTGGCTCGCGGACTGTACGGCAGTTGCGAGCTGGGCGAGTTTATTCACCCCGACTTCTTTATGGCCATTGCCAAAATTATTGCCTACCTGATGAAACAAAAAGGCGGCAAAATTGCACCCCCTGATGACAGTGAAAAAGAAAGTCGCGGTCGCCAGGGCCTGGGCATGAGTGATGAAGATCGCGAAAGTTTAGATACCGGGGGCGATGGCCCTCTCATTCAACATTAAGGCGGTGAATGGGTGGCTGTAGCGCCTTTTCAACTCATGCCCGATCAGCAGGCCATTCAAAGCGGCTATCAGGGCGGTAAAGCGGCTGTGCTGGCCGCTCCAGGCGCAGGCAAAACCACACTGATCTCGCGTCTCATTGCCCATTGGATGCAGCACCAAAAGGTGTTGGGGCAGCATATTCTGGTGTTGACCTTCACCGAAAATGCCGCTCGCGAGTTTGAACAACGTACCCTGACGCTCTTGCGTGAAACGGCTCCCCATCAGGCATCGCCCACCTTTGCCACCATTCACAGTTTTTGTAATCGTTTATTGCGCCAATGGGATGCCCAATACGCTGAGCGTCAGGTGGCCGGGGACGAACGTCGCTATGCCATTCTTGACGAACTGCTGAGCGAGGCCAATCTCTGGAGCAGTGATCTGGACTATACCCGTGTGCTGGCAGACACTTTAATTCCCGCCTATCGGCAGCGGCCCTATTTGCGCCAACCTGAAAGTGCGGCCCAATTGCAGGACTGGGTGGGCATTGACTCGGAACACGCTCCCTTGTTATTGCAATTGCCCGAACTGGTACAACGTTACGATGCAGCGCTGGCTGAGGCTGAACTCATCGATTATGACCTGATGATTGTGGCCACCTGTGAACTCTTGCAGGCCCAGCCCGTGCTCTTGCAACGCCTACGCCAGCGCTACCGCTATGTGCTTGAAGACGAAGCTCAGGATTCTAACGCGGCCCAAAGTGCGCTGTTGGCTCTGATTTGTGGCCCTGAGGGGCACTGGTTGCGCGTGGGAGACCCCAACCAGAGTATTTATGGTTTTGGCGGTGCTGACTTTCGGCAATTGCAGCAATTTGCCGAAGCAGAGCAGTTTTTTCCTATGGCGCAGAGCAACCGTTCCAGCGCCGGGATCATGCAGTTCGCCAATGCTTATCAGCAGGCCTTTGACGGGTTTTTTCCTTCGGCGGTGCAGCTCAAGCCGGGCTTTAAAAACCCCGACAACGGATGGATCTGGGTCAAAGCCTATGGCCATTGGCAAGAGGAGCTGCAGGCCACGCTGCAGGCGGCGCGAACCCTGTTAGCGGAACAGCACAGTGTGGGTGTCCTGTGTCGCACCAACCAAAATGCCCAGTGGCTTTATGAACAGTTTCAAGCGGTGGGTTTGCCTGCGGTATTGCACCATGACCGGGCCGATCACTTCTTTCAGTCTGAGGGTGTAAAAGCCTTAGAGCAGGTCATGGCCTTTTTGCTGGAACCCCATCAATTTTACCGTTACCAGCAGGCGCTGTTGGCTTTGGGGATTGATCGTCACAGTCTCAAGCTGTTACTGAACCCCGACTCTCCCGTTGCCACCCAGATGCAAGCGCTGGCAGAAGGCCTGGTGTATCACCCGGCAGCCCCGGCTCAGGCTTATCAACGTTTGCTCACCGTCAACCAGCACCTGTGGTTTTTGATTGAGCACGCCCATTACCCGCTGGCAGACCTTTTAGAGTGGGTGGTAGAAACCCTCTTTGAGACCCCTGAGGCCCGCATGCAGCTGCGTATTTTGCAGGGGCTGTGGCAACAGGCGCACCCGGTGCCGGTACAGCAGCCTGAGATGTTTCACCAGTGGCTGTCGCAGGCGGGCAGCCGCAAAATTCGCCAGGCGCTAATTCCTGATGCAGCCCAGTCAGAGCTCACCCGACCCGGTGTACTGCACCTGATGACGGTGCATAAATCCAAGGGCCTGGAGTGGGATGCGGTGTTAATGCCCCTGTTTCACTTTGGTAAGCCCTTTGATTTTCCCGATACCGAAGTGCGTATTTTGCAAAAATGCTTACAGCAGGGAGCCACCTACCCTGCCATGCTGGATCAGGTCAAGGAACAAGAAGAAGCTGAAAGTGTGCGCCTGGTTTACGTGGGTCTGACCCGCGCCCGTCGCTTTTTAAGCTTAACCCGTGCCCGCGAAAAATACCGGCCCGCAGGCGTCTTTCAGGCCGGAGATGATGCGTTTTTTGCCACCTTACAACAGATTTACAAACACCAAAAAAGCGAGGCCTAAGTCATGTCGACCCGTCACCGTACCCGCTGCCCCTATTGTCAAAAACTCAATACCCACTGGGAAGACACTGAACAGACCGAAGCCCGCTGCCGGCGTTGTCGCTTGCCCCTGGCCACCCCCACCCATAAAAAATGGCAGGCCGTGGATCCCGACGCTTACATTCATCCCTTAGATCGTCAGGCCCTACAGGCGCTGCGCAGTATCCCCGGCGTCGATACCATTTTGAAAAAATTGATCGGTTTTACCAGCGAACGCATGTATCGCATTTTGTTTATGGCCAATAGCGTCAAGGTCGGGCCTGAGCAATACGCCCATCTTGATGAAAAACTGCGGGTGGTGTGTGACACCCTCGGCATGAAAAAGCCGGAGTTGTATGTGTCGGTCAGCCAATTTGGTGGGCTGGAGATCAATGCTTTTACCACCGGTACTGAAGAACCTTTTATTGTGCTTTATGCAGGTCTGGTGGAGCGCCTCAGCGATATTGAGTTGCTGGCCGTGCTGGCCCATGAAATGGGGCATATTCACTGCCAGCACTTGCTTTACAAGGCGGCGGCCAATACACTCATTTACCTGTTGGCCTCTACCCTGGGTCGTACCCCTGCGGGAGCCTTGCTAAACACCATTAGCCTGCCCGTTAAAATTGCCTTGATCATGTGGAGCCACAAGGCAGAGCTAAGCTGTGACCGCACCGCTATGCTGGTGGTGCAGGATCGTGAGGTGGTGATGAACGCTCTCATTAAAATCTCAGGGGGTGTGCTCAATAATGAGCTTAACCTAGACGCTTACCTGGCACAGGCTCGTGAGTTTGACCGCAATTACGAAGAGGGCTTCCTTGATAAAATGTGGACCCTCCTGGCCGCTGCGCAGAGCAGTCATCCCTTTCCCGTGTGGCGGATTTCTGAAATTCTCAAGTGGACAGAAGATGACTCACGCAAGGGCTATCCGGCAATCTCTGCCCAAGATGATACAATCCGTGCTTAACTAGAGCCTATGACAAGTGCACTTGAAAACACATTAGCAGGCTGTTTGGTGGGAACCGCCATCGGCGATGCTCTGGGATTACCTGCAGAAGGTTTATCGCGAGAGCGTCAGTTTCGCATCTATCCTGACCTGGATCGTTACCGTTTCTTTTTTGGTAAGGGCATGACCTCTGATGACAGTGAGCATACCTTTATGTTGGCCCAGGCGCTCATCTCTTCTCGGCAAACCCCGGCCCAATTGCAGCAGCGTTTTAGCTGGAAGTTGCGCCTGTGGTTATTGGGCTTGCCTGCGGGGCTAGGTGGCACCACCTTAAAAGCGATTTTACGGCTCTGGCTAGGCATTCCGCCCGAGCGCAGCGGGCTTTTTTCGGCGGGCAATGCGCCCGCCATGCGCAGCGCGATTCTGGGGATTGTGTATGGTCATGATCTGCAAACCCTGCGCAATTATGTGCGGGCGATAACGCGCTTAACCCATACTGATCCGGCGGCGGAATACGGGGCCATGGCGGTGGCGCTGGCGGCCTCGCTGGGGGCCCGCTACCAACGGGTGGACCCTGAGCAGTATTACCAGTATGTGAAACAGGCCTGCCGCAATGACGACAGCAATTTTATTGTGCTCATGCGCAAGACCACCCGCTCGGTGCAAAACAAAGAGAGTCTGCGGGAGTTTCTGCTGCGTCTCAACTGCGGCAGCGGCATCAGCGGCTATATTCAGCACACGGTGCCTGCGGTTATTCACATCTGGTTAACCCATCAAGATAATTTCCGTCTGGCACTGCTAGAGACCATTCACGCCGGTGGCGACACCGACACCACCGCGGCGATTATGGGGGCGATTATGGGGGCGCGGGTAGGCTTTGATGGCCTACCTCAGGATTGGGTGAACGATCTGATTGAGTGGCCCCGCAATATCGAATGGCAGCGCGAGCTGGCCAGACGGCTGGCGGAGTCTTTAGACACCGATGAATTGCAAAAAGAGCTGCCGGTTAACGTACCGGGTTTGGTGCTGCGCAATGTCTTCTTTATGTTTTGGGTTATCTTGCATGGCTTTCGCCGTTATTTGCCCCCGTATTGAGTGCTCTCTAAGGCAAAGATTTTATCTTCTAAAATCTGAATTTCAGAGCGGTAGCGCTCGCTGCTCTGGCGTAGGGTCTCCATGTCTTTGGACTGGCCTTCGCTATGCTTTTTCAGGCGATTGTACAGCTGTTCCCCTTGTTTGAGTTTCTCTTTTAACTCTTCAATGGTTTGGTTGCGGCGCTGTTGCTGAGCACCCATCAGTTGCAGAGACTGGCGCAATTGCTCAATTTCCAATTGAAACTGCTCTGCATCCATGTCCGCCAGTTTTTCTTCGAGGTTGCGTTTGTCAAAGGCGAGTTGGGCCTTGTCTTCGCGCAATTGCTCTAAGCTATCTCTCAGATATTCCATCTCTAAGCGCAACTGATCTCGCTCCTGGGTCATTTGCACCAACACCTGTTGGTCTTCATCGTGTAGCTCTTGTGCGTATTCTAAATCCGAGAGCTTGTCCTCTAGGGTTTCACTCAGTAAGGCCATTTCCCGCTGGTGACGCTGAAGTTCTTCGGCCAGCTCTTCAATCATTTGCTGGGCCTGGTTCAGACGTTCAGCACGGGTGTTGAGTTCTTTGTACAAACGCTGAATCTCAGAACTGCGTTCGGCTTTGTCTAAATTGAGTCCCAGGTTGGCCTGCTCGATTTCGTCTTTGGCCTCAATCAGGGCCGCAATGATTTGCTGGGCTTCTTCTAAATTGGCGGGTAGATTATCTACCTTTTCGTTGAGCTTTTTGTACGCCACCGATAACTCTCGCAGTTTCAGGCGGGCGTTTTTCATTTGGTCGCGCAGCTTCTTATTTTGCTCTTCTTTCTCGTGATTCAGCTGCATGAGTTTGCGCTTGTCTTTGGCCCATTGCTCTTCTTTTTTAAGTAGGCGCTCGTGAGATTGTTGAAAGCTCAGCACATTTTGTTCGAGCTCGTGCAATTGCTTCAGCTGGGACTTGGCGTTCTGCTCGCGCTCCTGGGATTGTGCGAGATCTTTTTGCAGGTGTTGTTGGTGGTTGTACATGAGGTGTAATTGCTCTTCGTATTCCACAATTTGCTGTCGCAGAGCCTGCTCATAATCCTGGGTTTTGGCCAGGGACTGGCTTAATGCATTGAGCTCACCGTGTAAGTGATCGTCATGGGCCTGAGGGTTTTTGGTTTCGGACAACTTCTTGCGCAGGGCATCGTTTTGGGTTTGCATTTGCTTCAGGCTGCCCTGGAGCTTTTCAATATCTGCCAGGGCGGCAGTGGCCCGTGACACCGATTTGGGTACGCTGCGTTGGGCCAGTTGGTCTCTGAGCTGTTGGTTTTCGTGCTGCAGGCTTTTGATGCGCTGGGTTTGTTCGTCTTCGTCGTGTTGTTGCTGATTAAGTAAGATCAGGGTGTCGGTTTGATCGTTAAAGCGTTCGCGCTGTAAATAGTCCCAGAGGGCAGCCAGCAGCCCCACAAACAGGGCCAACACCAAAGGAAAGAGCAGATTGAAATCCAGCCATTGCACCGGCATCCGGTAATAAAAGCGGTAGTCGCCCTGGGGAGAGCTTTCGTAGGGTAGCGCTTCGTTTTTGAGCACAAAAGCCCCTTGCTGTTGGTGGGCCGTCGCCGAATTGCCCAGGTTGCTGGTAATGGCGACCCCGCCTGCATCGGCCACGATCACGGTCAGGGGCAACTGGCTTAAAAAACGTTCCACCTCTCCGTCTTCTTGATCTTGCAGCAGGCGACTCAGGCGAGGAATGGCCTGTTGTAAGGGAGCCAGTTGATCGGCGGGGGCAGCCGAACGAAACCCGAACCAGTACCAGCCCGCCATGGGTAGAAACAAACCGACGGTAATGCTAAAAACCAGTACAAGCGCGCGCAAGGGGTTTGACATGGTGGGGCCGCCTACTTCATATTTTTTAACAATTATAGCAGTTGCTCTTTAAGCTTCAACTAAGACCACCCGTAAACTGCGCTAGAATACCTCCATCATCTATACCTGCAGGAGCCAACACATGAGTCAATCCCCATGGGGCATGTCCATTCAAAAAAAAGGGGGCGTCGATGTCCTCAAACCCGTCGCTTTGCCCCGCGAAAAACCAGGGCCTGAGCAAATTGCTGTAGAGGTCAAGGCCTGTGGCGTCAACTTTGCCGATGTGCTCATGCGCATGGGGCTTTACCCTGAAGCGCCCTCCACGCCTTTTGTACCGGGTTATGAAGTGGCCGGTGTGGTGGCTGAAGTGGGGGAGAAGGTCACCGCCTACAAGCCCGGTGATCGCGTCATGGCCGCCACCTATTTTGGTGGGTACGCCTCGTATGTGGTGGTCGAAGAAGAAAAGGCCCTGCCCCTGCCCGAGCACCTGAGTTTTGAAGAGGGGGCTGGACTGTTGGTGAACTTTATGACCGCCTGGGTGGCCTTGCACGAAATGGCCCGCATTCGCGAAGGGGATCATGTGCTGATTCACGGCATTGCCGGAGGCGTGGGACTGGCGGCCCTGCAGGTGGCCCATAATGCGGGCTGCCACATTTACGGTACCGCAGGCTCTGAAGCCAAGCTCGAAGCCGCGAAGGCCATGGGTATGCACTACGGCGTCAATTACCGCAAAACCTCCTTTGTCTCAGATATTCGCCTGAATGTGGCCCGTCGCCCCCTTGATGTCATTTTAGATCCTATCGGCGGCGATAACCTGGCCAAAGACCGCAAATTGCTCAAACCCACGGGCAAGTTGATTGTGTACGGCATGGCCAAGGCGGTGACGGGGCAAAAAGCGAACCCGCTAACGAGTTTGATCACGGGGCTCAGCATGTTTCATGTGAACCTGATGTCCTTGTTCTCGCAAAATCAGGGGATTTTTGGTTTGAATATTTTACGCCTGTGGCGCTTTCCCATTATGCGTCAGGTGGGTGAAACCCTGCTGACAGAGTTCGAGGCCAAACGTTTGACCTGCACCTTAGACACCACCTTTTTGTTGTCTGAAGCAGGCGCGGCCCAGCAGTACCTACAAGACCGTAAAAACACGGGCAAGGTGGTGCTCAAAGTAGACGAGGTTTCCCCTCTGCTTTAGGGCGCGAGCCTTTATTTCAGGGTCACAATGGTGACCCCTGAATCCCCTTCTCCGGTATAGCCCAGGCGATAGGCTTCGGCATACCGGCCATGAATAATCAGCGATTCTAGATGCTCGTGTACCGCCCGCCGCAGCGTGCTGGTGCCTTTGCCATGGACCACGCGCAGCTGTTTCTCGCCAGCGTGGTAGGCCATGTCCAGATGCTTTTCGAGTACGGGAATGGCTTCAAGCACATTTAGCCCGTGCAGATCGCAGTCCACGGGCTCCCAGCGTGCTGCACTGACAGACACGGTCACCGGGTCGTGGTGCTGTCTTTTTTCTTGACGGTGGCTGCTCAGCCGCAGTGCATCAGGGCTGAGATGCATAAACATGCCCTCGCAACGCACCTGCACTTTGCCTCGGCGGTCCAGGGGTTTTACGACCTCGCCGTACTGTTGCAGTTGGGGAATATACACCCGCGTGCCGGGCCGGACGTTGGCCGGAACCGGTTGGTGCTCCTGGGTAGGAGTGTCAGCAGGGGGCTGTGGTGCAGTGTTTTTGCGGGGAGAGGCCTTGCTAGCCACGGCAACCGCTTTGGGTTTGGGTTGGCTTGCTGCAGGCTGTTGCAGGGCCTTGAAATGTTTTTCGGCCTGTTGAATCAAATGGCTGGGTAAGCCACTGTAACGTGCCGCTTGAAACAGGCCCGCTTCGCCAATGTGGTCCCATTGGATCTGGGTCTTTTTGTGCTGGGTGGTCACGTACAAAATACGGGTATGGGGTACGGTCTGGGCATGGCGCAAAAGCAAGCGATCGTAGGTGCTGATCAGGTTAAGGCTGCCTTTGGTGTGTAATTGCTCCATGATGGCTTTGGCGAGGGCATGAGATTCACCAGGAGCCGAATGGGCGAGAAAATCGTCGATCAAGATCAGCCGCTCCTGGGCCTGGCTGTGCAAGAGGGGTTTGAGGGCCTGTAAGCGCTCGCTGAGGTTTTGGTGGGCAGGGAGCCAATGAATGCCCCGAAAGACAGGTAAGGCCATCGGCTCACCGCTGCAGGGTACACCACTCTGGTGCTGCATGATCAACAGGTAGAGGCCTTTCAGCAAGGCTGACTTACCGCTTTGGTGGCTGCCGTTGACCAACAGGGTTTGGATGTCTTTTTGCCAGTGCAGATCCAATGGGCTGTGTAGGCCGGGCAGGGTGAGTTGCTTGAGATCCCAGGCCTGTTGTTGGCTAATATGGCTCAATTGCAGTTTGCGTTGGCGTCCGTACTGGGCCTTGGCATACCAGACGCCAATCTCGTCGATCACCTGCAGTTGTTGTTCGATGGCGTGACGGTGCTGTTGCAGCACGTGCTGCGCTTTGCGGGGATCTGTATGGGGCTGGATGTCTGCTTTTAAAGGGGGCCAGAGGGCTTTGCTTTCCGGTAAAGCCTGTTTGAGATCGCCAATAAGCGCTAAAAAAGCGGGCAAATACTGGGCCGCTTTGGCGGGGGTTTTGGCTCCTTCTTTGAGCCAGTGCTTGTCTTTTAAAAAAGCACGAGACGCAAAAGGATCCGCTTCGCGGGTGAGGCGAAAGGCCCACTGGGTTTGGGTGAGTTGTTCTTGCACCTGGGTTTTGTTGACGCCCGGACGCAAGTGCAAGCAACGCTGTTCGCTTCCATAGGTGGGAGCGCTTGCCGACAGGATCAAACACCATTGGGACCACGTGGAAAGGGGATTTGATCCTGAGGAGCTCATCGTTTAAAGCGTTTTTCTTGAATCTTTTTTTCTAAATAGATGATGCGGCCTTTGATGGTTTCCAGGTCTTTGTCATCGGGAGCGGCGTAACGCACAAAGAGTTTATAGTGGTTCAGAGCCACTTCAAGCAGGTCTTTGCGCCAGTACAAAAATCCGGCGTTATAGTGATATTTGGGGTTGCCCGGTGACATGGACAAGGCTGAGCGAATCAGCATCAGCGCTTCATCAATATCCCCTTTGTCAAACTCGACGCCGGCCCGCAAAAACTTTTTTTCGGCTTCCAGGGCTTTCAGTTCGGCTTCGCTGGTGATTTTGGTGAAATCAACGCTGTCTCGCATTGAACGAGGTACTTCAGCCACGGGCTTTTCAGGCTTTGTGAGGGGGGCTTTGGGGGCTTCCTGGGGGCGATCTTCGGTCATGACAATGCTCCTTCAAGGGGATATATTCCAGAATACACTTCTTCACTGGGCCCTGTCATGTAGACAGGCTCATTTAAACCATTCCACCGGATCTGTAAGGGGCCGCCGGGCAGGTGAATGGTGCAGGGGCTGTGCAGTTGCTGCAGCAATTGTCCGGCCACGGCTACCGCGCAAGCGCCGGTGCCGCAAGCTTCGGTGGGCCCCACGCCGCGCTCCCAAACTTTGACCACGGCCTCGGTCGGGCTGTGAAATACCACAAACTCAATGTTGGCCTGGGCTGGAAACTGAGGGTGTTTCATCAGCGCTTCACCCCAGAGGTGCCATTGGGTAGGAATCTCGCTCACCGGAATTACGCAGTGGGGATTGCCCATGGACACCAGACTGACCGCAAAGGTTTTTTTATGGGCGGGTAAGGTCAGGGGGGCATTTAAAACCGGGCTTTCTGCAAAGCCCAGAGCGGGAATCGCCTCGAGCGTCAAGCGTGGGGCACCCATTTCCACTTCAATTTCGGCATAAGACGGTCCGTGAGATAACACCTTGCCTGTTAATATACCCGCACCGGTTTCAATCCGTTGTTCCAGACCCAGGTCATGATGTTGGTGCAGATAGTGTACAAAGGTGCGCAGCCCATTGCCACACATTTCCGGCTCGCTGCCGTCGGCATTAAGAATTTGCATGCGGGCGTCGGCCTGGGCCGAGGGGTGGTAAACAATCAGTCCATCGGCCCCAATGCCCCGGTGGCGCTCACAGATCCGTTGCGCCAACAGGGGCCATTGCTCAGGGGCAATATCTTCACGGTGTGCGGTGAGTATAAAGTCATTGCCAAGACCGTGACTTTTGACAAAAGCAAGGGGCTTGGGCATATTACTTGGCTTTGGCCTCAATTTTGCCTGCAGTGACGCCTTGAATGTCAAAGCCGAAGGCTTTCAGCGCTTTGGCGGTGGCAAGGGCTTCGGCCAGATCATCGGTTTTGCCCGCAAAGGTGATTTCGTACTGGGCCACCAGATTGCGGTACACCAGACGATTCAGCTTTTTAATGCCGGGTACCGACTGCAAGGCTTCGCGCAGCGCACGTTCGCGGTTGTAGTTTAAGCCTTTAACGCTTAACAGGACTTTTTGCGTGGTGGCGGCGGGCAGTTTGGCGATCTCTAAGGCAAAAAACTGACCGGCTTTTTGCGCGGCCTGCTGTACGGCCTTGCTTTCGGCAATCTCTTGCGCTGAGCCCCCTGCGGCAGCCACAAAGTTTTTGGCGGCCAATATTTCACCGGTATCTACGCGAATCAGACGGGCGTCAATTTGCCCCTGGGTCATAATGGTTTGAATGCCCGCGTAGGTTTCCATGGGGGCACCCGCTGCACGGGTCAGGGTCTTGCCCACCACCAGTACATCCACGCCCTGGTCGCGCAAAATGGGCAGTGCCGCCAGATAATTGCCCTGCTGAATCTGTTGCATCAGGGCGGGTTGATTCAACTGTACCAGCGCGTTGTCGTCGGCCACGCGAAAGCCCTTTTGAATCATCATGGCGTTGAGCTCGGTTTTGGCACTTTCGTTTGAAGCACGGGCTTCTCCGTTAGAGACCAGCACCACGGCCACGTTCCAGTCGCGCAACAGGCCTAAGGCAGCCAATTGATCCACCAGGGGTTCAACGCTGACGGTAGCCTGTATTTTGACGGTGTAAAGGCCGTTGGCCTGCGATTCACCTACGACCTTATAGCCGCTGACATAGCCACTGGACTGGGTTAAGATCTTATCGCTGACTAAGGCCATGTTTTCGGTGAGGGTTTCTGAAAGCACATAAACCCCCATGGCTTGCTCCACAGCGAGGCGGGTGGCCTGGTTGATGGCCTCTTCGCGGGCCCGGCTGACGCCGATAGAGAGGTCGCCCTGGCCACTGGTGATGACTTGTTTCACTTCATTGGCGGCCTGTACGGGGGCCATAATATTAAAACTCAGGGCGCAGAACAACGCCAATGTAATGGGCTTCCAGGACTTAAACAACTTCATGAGAACCTCGCTGATGATTGAAATAAAGGTCTTAACGGTAAAACAGGGACACTGTGGTATTGCCGCAGAGATCGCCGTCGCCGTCGGCCACCGCGCTTTCACTTTGGTTGACTTGCACCAGTTCAATATCGCTGTGCTCGCTTAACCAGGCATTGATTTTTTCTTCGAGAGTTTCGGCATCGGGAGCTTCAAAAATTTTACAATGCAACACGTTTAAAATATCCTTTTTTTGTTGCCAAGTATACCACGGCTCTTTGGTGCATCTAAAACCCATAAAAAAGCGAGAGGCGGTGACGATGTGCTTTTGCAAGCTGTGTTAAGTTGAGAAGGGCGGGCAGTAGTTAAGGAGTAGACCATGGGCGTAGAAAAATACGCAAAACCCTTTGTAGAAGAGGCCCAAGAGACCTCTCAAGAAACCCAGCGCAGCAAGCGTAAGCTGGCAAAGCGCATCTTTGCGGTGCTCAAGTCGACGGTGGTGGAGTTCGGGGCTGACAACGCGTCTCAGCATGGGGCAGCGCTTTCTTTTTTTACGGTCTTTGCACTGCCCCCTTTGTTGGTCTTATTGGTCATGGTATTGAGCTTGTTTATTGACGGCAGCACCGTTGAAACCCAAATCCTCGATCAGGTGCGCTGGGCGGCGGGTAAAACCAGTGCCGATGTGGTGCAAACCATTTTAGAAAACGCCAACAAGCCGGGTAACTCAAACTTTTTTGCGGCTTCGGTGAGTTTGGGCGTACTCTTGTTCAGTGCCTCCAATGTGTTTGCCCAATTGCAAGCCACCTTAAACACCATCTGGGGGGTGGTGGTTAAGCCTGAGGTGGGCATCAAGGCCATGTTAAAAACCCGTTTGCTCTCTTTTGGCCTGATTTTATCTACAGGTTTTATGGTGGTGGTGCTGTTACTCATTGATTTGATTTTGGCGGTACTACAAAGTACTTTAGGGGCCAGGCTGGGCATTTTGGAGCATTTACACTTTTTCAAACTCCTGAACCTGGGCATTTCTTTTGTGCTGTTGACAGGGGTCTTATCGACCCTCTTCAAGAGCTTGCCCGATGTGCAAATTCGCTGGCGAGACGTGGCCGCAGGTGCCGTTTTTACTGCCAGTCTCCTGAGCCTGAGTAAGTTTGTGATCAGTTGGTACTTGAGCACCAGCGATATGGGGTCCGCTTATGGGGCGGCAGGGTCCACCATCATTTTCTTGTTTTGGTTGTACCTCAATATTCAAATTTTTCTGTTGGGTGCGGAATTTACCGAATCTTATGCCCGCGAGTTTGGCTCGGGTATTCGACCTGACAAAAACGCCATGTGGCGTAAAGGATACCGCCAGGAAGCCCCTTCAGATACCGAGGCCGCTGTCACAGAAAAACAAACCCACACGCCAGCCGCCTAGGCGTCGCTTTATTTTTGTGCCACAATAAGGCTATGCGCCGCATTTTTTTCTTTTTAGGCTTACTGAGTCTGTTGTGTTGGAGTGGGATGGGCTTTGAGGCCCTGGCCCAAACCACGGGGGTTCCGGGTGTGAATATTTCGCTGACGCCCAACGCGACGCCTCAGCAAACGGTGTTTAATGTGCAGCTCTTGCTGCTGTTTACAACCCTTGCGCTGGCACCCACCCTGCTGGTAATGGTCACCCCCTTTACCCGCATTATTATTGTGTTGAGTTTCTTGCGACAGGCCCTGGGCACCCAACAATCTCCTCCCAACCAGGTGCTGGTGGGCATTGCTTTTTTTATGACCCTCTTTATTACCATGCCCCTGTTTACCGAAGCCAATACCCAGGGGGTGCAACCCTTTCTCAAGCAAGAGATTACCCAGGAGCAGGCCTTTGAACGCAGCCTGGCACCGTTTCGACGCTTCATGCTCAAGCAGGTGCGCCAGGACGATCTGGAGTTGTATCTGACTCTCTCTAAAAGTGAGCGTCCCAAAGTGCCTGAAGATGTCGCCACTCACGTGCTTATTCCAGCTTTTATTACCAGTGAACTCAAAACCGCTTTTATTATTGGCTTCCTGGTGTACGTGCCCTTTCTGATTATCGATATGGTGGTGGCCAGTACCCTGATGTCGATGGGTATGATGATGTTGCCACCGACAGTGATTTCGCTGCCCTTTAAACTGGTGCTCTTTGTCTTAATCGACGGCTGGAACATTCTATCTCAGGCCCTGGTGGGGAGCTTTTTTACATGATCGAAGAAATGTTTTTAGGGGTTCTAGAGCGGGGCATTTGGGTGACCATGCAAATTTTGACGCCGCTGTTGCTGATTAGCTCAGCGGTGGGCCTATTGGTGGGCCTGTTTCAAAGTGTTACCCAGATCAACGAAATGACCCTGACTTTTATTCCCAAAATTGTGGTGGTGGCGCTGGTGCTTTTAACGTTGGGCACCTGGATGATGCATACCATGATGGATTTTTCCACCTCGATCATTTTAGATATTCCGCGACTGATTCAGTCCTGAGCCCGGCATGGAGTTAAGCCAATGGTTCAACAGCCTGTCTGAGAGCTTACCCTTATTGTTACTGGTGGCCTTACGCAGCAGTGGTCTGTTTTTCACGGCTCCTTTTTTTGGTCAAGATCGCGCACCTATCATGGTGCGGGTATTTTTTTCATTGGCCATGGCCAGTCTGATTTTTCCTTCTTTAGACCTGGCACAGGTGCCGGTTCCTGCCAATACCGTGCAATGGTTGATCGCCGGGCTTTTGGAGTTATTGACAGGAATGATGTATGGCTGGGCCAGTTTACTGATGTTTGAGGGCACGATTTTGGCTGGACAAATGGTGGGGTTGCAAATGGGTTTTGCCCAGGCCAATGTGCTAAATCCTGATTCCCAGACCCAGCGTCCTTTACTCTCTGAAATTTATTATTTGATGGCTTTTATGGTGTTTTTTGCCATCAATGGGCACCATATGTTAATCCTCATTTTTCAGCAGAGTTTTACGGTGATTCCGCCAGGGCAGTTGGCAATAACGGGTTCACTCATGGAGCAGCTGAGCGTGATGTTTGCCCAGGTTTTTATTGTGGGGCTCATGCTTTCGGCCCCTATCAACGGCATTTTAACCCTGATCGACATTATTTTGGGATTGGTGGCCCGCACCGCCCCGCAAATGAATATTCTTTTGCTGAGCTTTTCGATTAAGATTTATATTGGGCTGTTGAGCTTTTTCTTTTCGCTGGGCTTTACCCTACAATTCCTGCGCTCGCTCTTGCCCGATTTGCTGGAACAGGTGATGCAATTGTCGAACCATGGCTGATCCCTCAAAAACCGAGAAGGCCACCCCCCGGCGGCGCGATGAACTCCGTCGCAAAGGGCAGGTGGCCAAAAGCCAGGAGCTCAATACGGCCCTTTTGTTTTTGGTGGCGGTGGTCTTTTTGCGCTTTTATTTGCCCTTTATGGGGCAATATGTCACCGAAACCACCCAGGATTTGTGGCGTGAATTGCTCCTGGACTTAAACGTGCAAAGCTTTATGGCGTTGATGTGGGAACTGAGCGTTCAGTTTTTGCTAATGATGGCGCCTTTTTTAGCGGTGCTTGTGGTGATTGCCCTGGCGGTCAATATTTTTCAGGTGGGCTTAACCGCTTCGCTGGAGCCCTTAAAGCCCGATCTTAATAAAGTGAATCCGATTCAAGGCTTTAAACGTCTGTTCTCTTTACAACCCCTGGTGCAGTTGGCCATTAATCTGCTTAAAATCGCCGTGCTTATCTGGATTTCCTGGGGAATTTTAAGCCACCATTACCGGGCATTGTTGCAAAGTTCCCTGATGAATCTTGACAATACCGGCGTGTTGTTAGGCGCAATTGTCTGGGAAATTGGTTGGAAAGTGGGCCTGGCCATGTTGGTCATTGCGGCTGGAGACTTCTTCTGGCAGCGCTGGTACCATGAACGCAATATTCGCATGAGCAAGCAAGAGGTCAAAGACGAGCACAAAAATACAGAGGGCGATCCACAAATTAAATCCCGCATTCGTCAATTGCAACGTAAAGCGGCTCTGAGCCGCATGATGGAAAATATTCCCCGCGCCGATGTGATTTTAACCAACCCCACCCATTTGTCGGTGGCCATTGCTTACGATCCCGAAACCATGGCGGCACCCGAGGTGATTGCGAAAGGGGCCAATGCTGTGGCTTTACGTATTCGGGAGCGCGCAAAAGAATACGATATTCCGCTCTTAGAAAACAAACCGCTGGCCCAGGCTTTGTTTCGCACCGCCGAAGTGGGAGATCCCATTCCTGCGGATCTGTACAGTGCGGTTTCAGAGGTGCTTATTTATGTTTATCAGCTTACGGGTAAGCTCGAAGATTATTTGTAAGCAAATTTGTAGAATTGTGTAGTAGCATTTGCAGGAATCAAAAAAAGTGGTTTAATATCTATTACCAACGCAATAAGGACGCCTCGATTGTCTGCCGAGTTAAAGCGGATTCTTAGTGAAGAAAACCTATTCAAGATTTTGGGCTTAGATGTCTCGGCCTCCACTGAAGATGTGCGCAAAGCCTATAAGTCAATGATGCGACAGGTTCACCCTGATCGCTTTCAAGATGCTGCCCAGCGTGAACAGGCTGAGATGGCTTTTAAGCGGGTGGGCCTGGCGTATGAAACCTTAAAAGATCCGCTCTCTCGCAAAGACTATGAGCGCATCTTAGACAAAAACAACTTTGCGCGCACCACGCCGCCTGCCTCCACCCCGCGTCCCGCCACCGATGGCCCTCCTAAATCGCCCACCTCTCCTTTGCGCAGTGACAAAAAGCCGCCCCCACGGCCCGGCAGTCAAACCGGTCACTCCGCTCAAACCCAACCGTTTAACGACAACGAAAAGCAGCAGAAGATCCGTGAAGAACAGGCTGAAAAACATTATCAGCAGGGGCGTGCCTTCGAAACCAAAAACGAAATGGATGAAGCCATTCGCGAGTACAAAGAAGCCATTCGTTTGTGCAATCCTGTGGGGCGTTACCACAGCCGTTTGGGTCTCGCCTTAGATAAAAAAGGATGGGCTGGCTATGCCCAGGCAGAATTTAAAGTGGCCTTGCATTTTGACCCCACGGATGCCCTTGCTTTAAAGCATTACCAGCCCACGCAGGGTAAAAACACCCGCCAAGGTTTTAAGTTACTGAGCTTTTTTAAGGGGAATAAATCTCAGCGCCTGGGTGATATCTTGATCAAACTGGGTTATTTAGACAAGTCCCAACTGCAAGAAACCTTAAAAGCGCAACAAGACGAGAACCTTTTGCTGGGTGAACTTTTGGTACGTAAAAAGTTTGTCAAGCCTGAGCAACTGGCTCAGGCCCTGATTCATCAGGCTGAGATTCTTGAGCAGCAAGACGACAAAAAATAGATAAAACCATGTGTTTTGTCTGTGTGCGGTGCTAATATACACTCATTACCCAAATAAGGAAATGCTCCCATGAAAGACCCTTTTAAATTGGCCCTGGGCCTGACCCTATTACTCGTTGTTGCCGGAGGGGCCATGATGTTAAAAGGGACGGACACGAAGGGCAAGACGGTAAGCACCTCCCAGGGGGGTGAAGAACTGCAGCGCCCTGACCAGGGTTCAGGTAGCATTCAATGGCAAACCTTTGATAAAGGCCTTGCCCAGGCGGCGGCCGAAAAGAAAGTTGTCATGGTGGAGTTTTTTGCCACCTGGTGTGGTTACTGCAAAAAAATGGATGAGCAGGTGTTTCCTGATGAACGGGTACAGGCGCAACTGTCTAAGTATTTTGTACCTGTACGGGTGACCGAAAGCTCTGAAAACCAGGTGACTTTTCAAGGCAAGCCTGTGACTGAAAAAGCCTTAACGCCTCAATTTGGGGTTACAGGTTTTCCGACCCTGGTGTTTTTAGACGCCAAGGGCGAGCCCATTACCAAAATTCCCGGCTTTGTGGAAGCAGACACCCTGCACGGTGTGTTGCAATTTATCGGCACAGGTGCATACGAAAAAATGGACTATCCCACTTTTCAAAAACAACACCTGGCCTCTTAAAACCTGAGCTTAAGACAGCATACTAAACAAGTCCGGGTCCAATTGTTGCGCTTTGGCAAAGAACTGCTGGCTGGTTTTGCTGTCACCCAGGTGACGTAAGACCGTGCCCATGGCATAGCAGAGATCGCCCGTCACGGTGCCTTCCCGCATGCTGCGAGTTAACGCCTCCAGCGCAGCCTGATAATCTTTCAGCATCATGTAAGCAATGCCTAAGTTATACCAAATGCTGGGTTGGTGGGGGTCAATCTGCAGCGCTTTTTTGAAAGCTTGCACAGCCTCTGCGTGGGCTTCGGTGTCTACGGCATGAAAACCCTGGGCGAGAAGGTCTTCTAAAATGCGTTGACGGGCCTGGCGGAATACGGGCTGTTCACGTAGCTCTTTCAATTGCTTATCGAACATCAGTGCAGCATGTTGCCAGGTGAAGTTTTCACAAATGGTTTGGCGGGCCTGTTGACCCAATTCCACGACGTTTTCTGGGTTTTCATACACATGTCGCAAGTAGGCACTCAACACTTCAGGGTCGGGCTCAGCCCAGGAGGGTAAGTCTACCGTGCTATAGTCGTCAACCTGAGCGTGTTCAAAAACCACCGTTTCAGCGGGGATTAATAAGGCATTTTCGGCATTGCAAAAGTCAAGGCAGGTGCCAAACTCGGTGACAATAACGGGTTTTTCACAGGCCATGGCTTCCGCTATCGTCAGGCTGAAGTCATCGCTGCGAAAGGGGCTAACCAACGCGTCGCAGGCGTTATAGAGGGCGGGCATTTGCTCCGGGGGAAAGGTGTCAGAAAGATGGAGAACCTCGGGTGGGTGATCATGGGCCTCGCGTCGTGTGCTTAGAATGGCTTCCAGATCCAGGGGAGCATAGGCAAAGGCTGAGGGATAGGTTTTTAGCACAAGACAGACATCATCATCGGCACTAAAGGTATTAAAATAGCTATCTAAAAGAATATCTAAACCTTTTGAACTTACACTATCTCCCATATATAAAAACTTAAAGCGTCTACCAGTTTCTAAAATAAGGGGAGGTGTTTCAGGGTGGAAAATCTCTGTATTGACACCATAGGGGACCACCGCCACTTTTTCGGCCAGAAGACCGCTGTCAATATAATGTTGACGCATGGATTCCCCAGGCACCCACACCTGATCGGCAAATTTATTGAGGTGGTAAACCCATTGCTCAGGTACAGATCCGTACTCCCAGGGCAGCATAAAGACCCAGTGACCCGCCGTTTTTGAAAGTTCAAAACTGGGGGGCCATTGGTGGGCTATTTCAATATCTGGTGGGTTTAGCAATGGCTTACAGACGTGCTGTGACAAGGCGTAAAAAGGGCTGCTTTCCTGGGGCCAAAAATCGGGATCAGTACTGGGTTCGATGTAAAGAGGTATGGTAGACCGGTGCCATGCTTGTAACAGTGAACGACTGACGCTGGCCATGCGATCGCCATTAAAAAGATTACCCTGCCACATCAATGCCCACTCCTGTTGAGGAGGAGATTGATGTGATACAGCTCGAAAACCGTACCACACCCAGGCATCTTCTTCGACCTTAAGTTCCTGTTGGCGCATCCCCAGGCTTTGTAAAATGAAACTGATTAAAGGGGGAGACACCAATTGCTCCAGTACTTCTCCTTCAGCATCGTCGGGCCAGTGGGTGGGGCCTGATAAAATTAAAAGTCCGCCGGGTTGAAGACTGTTTACCAGATGCTGACAATAGGCTTTCAAGCCTCCGGTAATAATTTTCTCCAGGGTTTTGTGGGCGTGAATGGCCGCATAACCCTGAGGGCTTAAGACTCTGGGATGGGTTAATTGAAGGGTGTTTTCGGCCGTGATCTGCTGCCAAATAGGGTCCGAAATATGTTGTACAGATTCAGGCAAGGGTTTGCGCTGATGCTTGGGAATGACTTCTGTTTTTTGCAGGGTGTAGAAGTAGTGGTGGGACCCCGTGTCAATGCGCTTACAGATGAATCCGGTACTTTCTAAGAGGGCGCGTAAACCGTGGGTTGGACGCAAATGCAAAAAGCTGTGACCCCACAGATCCTGATCCTTAAGGCTTTGAATATACAATTGCCCTTCGGCATTCAAAATGCGATGACAGGCCTGTAGAATGGCTTTGCTGTCTTTAAGGTGATGATTTTCAAAAACCCCTTGTAAAACCATTACGTCAAAATTTGTTTTGATATTTTGCAAGGTTTTGAGTGCGTTACGGCTGTGTCGGAAGTGGTATTTCTCGGAGGGCTTTTGACGTTTACCCATTTCTCCAAAATTCAGGGTAATACCCAGCATGTATTGGCATTGTACGCGGTAGATTAACCAGTTCTTATAAATATGGGTGCCCATGAGTAGAACCCGCTGATCATCTTCAAGCTCTAAAGAGAGCACCTGACTTTGCCAGTAGGTATTCAGTGCAGGGCTGGCCACGGGGAGCGCACTCTGAGGTACAGCCTCGATTTTTAGTCTGGCTTCGATGCGGTAATCTGCAAGCGTTGCCGGGTAGTGTTGCTCAGACAGGATTTCAAATCCCACATAGCTCAGCACCTCTTTAACAAGGTCCGGTGAGAAAGTACGCAAATAGTGTGGGTGAATACGTAACGCATCATGAGATTCTGGGGCAAAACCGCGCAGGACCAGTTTGCCTCCTTTTTTGAGCGCCATGACCAGACCCCCAATCAATTGGCGCAAGGATTCGGCTTCCAATTGCTCAAAGGTATAAGCCATATAAACGCTATCAAAAGCATGGATATCTCGGCTGAGGGCATGGTATTTCCCCAGATGAGCAGGAATTCGCTGGCTTTGTGCTTTGTGAACCGCTTCTTTATCAAAGAGCACGGCCTGAGCGGGTATGTTTTGCTCTAGCAGTTGAAGGGTCATGGAAACCCCTGTTTCTCCCACACATAAAACCTGCTCTGATGCCGTAAATAAAGCTGCATCATTGGCAATATGCTGGCTGAGCGCTTCTCCCATTTGTTCTGAATAGAGAGAGTTAAAGGCCTGGGGATAATCCGGGGTTGCAATGGTGATGGGTTGCTCGTAAATTTGACAGAGTTCAGCCGGAGTTTCGATCTCCTTTACATGGGCGTAACCCTGGTCCTTGAGTTGATTCTTGTGTGTAGGAGCGTGCACGAGTAAGGCTGCAAGCTCTCGTTCGACCAATTGCTCAGCGTGGAGGTTGCGCTCTTGAAAAATGCGTAAATAAGTCTCCGGGCTTTTGGGGTGTTGGTCGGCCAGGGACGTGGGGTAACGCAAGGTCTGACGGGTTTCTGTGAAGTCTTCATGGCTGACCGAGTAGAATGTGGGATAGTTCGATCGGATAAGGCTGCTGAGCAAATGAGCGCCAAAGGGTTTGATGTTGAAAAAATGAATGCGTACAGGACGATAATTGAGCACCAAACGGGTAATGGTTTGCTCGATGTCTGGGTTTTCGTAAAGCGCACTGTATCGCGCTGCAGAGGAGAAGCCGTAAAGCGTGACCTGTGGGATACCTTGGTGTTGTCCAAAAAAAACGAGGGGAGTGCTAAAGGGGCTGGGGGCATCTTCAAGACAAATGTTTAAGAGCGGATGATGATTGTGAACACGGGGTAACCATTGGGGGAGTTCGGCTTCGGGTGTAGAGACCCAGAGGGTGACGGGAGCCAGCTGAAACTCGCGGGCTTTCTTTTTTACCCAATCCAGGGCCTGTTGGTTGTAAAGGGCTTGAATGATAAAGCGCTGAGCCTGGGTTTCGAGTGGCAGATCCTGGGTGCTGTCGGCAGTGGCATAGCTGGGAAGAAGTGCCTTGATGGTGAAATGACTCATCAGTCGTTTAAGCATGGCGTCAGTGGCCAGACTCCAATGCTCATCGAATGCCGCTTCAAGACCCACGGTGACCAGGGCCTCTAATTGACGTTCGCTTTGCCAGGCAAGCAACTGGGCCAGGCGAGGTTCTGGGCTGCTTTCAAAGGGAAAGCTCGCAAGCGCCTGTTTACGAAAAATAAAGGTTTCAATGGGCAAGTGTAAGGGGCTTTGGAGCAAGAAGCCGGCAAAGTCAGTGGGCTTAAGGGCGGGTATCTGTAATGACACAGGCAGAAGGCGTTGATTTACAAAGGTGGGGTGGGTGAAAGCGGCATCAAGATCCGGGTTCTGAAAGGCCTGTATGCCTGCCTCAAAATGTTCGAGATGAAAAGAAACCACGTGCTCTACCAGGCTAATCAGGTCGCCCTGGGCTTTTTTTAGGCCCTTTTCCCAACTGATGGAGGCATCCTGATGGTGCGCCACTTCTAAAATCCAGTGTGCGGGCAGATCTTCTGGCAGTTCTGCGGTGGGGGGGTGATAAATTAAAACCTCTGCTGTCTCCGCAGCAGTCGGGAGGGTATTCAAAAGATGACGCCAGTGCAGAGCACGCTGGGATGGGAGATGAACAATAATACTTAACTTCATGGTTTAACCTTTGCTCTCAGAGTGGCGGTCAGTGAATTGGATACCTTTTTGCTGGAGTCCGTGACGCTTATATAGGGTAAAGCAGGTGTTGTGCTCTGTCCCCTGATAAGGGGTGGGAAAGTTTTCGGGGAGGGTCGGGGACTCCAATAAATCAAGGGTCTCCCTGGCAGGGGTCAAAGCGTGAGGAATAAGACCGATGCGATATTGCAATAGCCCGAATTGTTGAGACAGGGCCTGGGCCAGCCAGGGGAGATCCCAGCTCTGTAAGGCATCCTCTGACGATGTGGCCTCTAGATAAGCGTCTCTTTGCAGAGCGCAAAAAGGCAAAGGGACAGCTTCACTTTGCAAAAACTTGTCCTGAGCAAACGACCGGAAGGCCCCTCGAGAAATACCCCGATAAAAGTAATAGAGCGCTTTTTCGGGCTCCACATGAAGTGTGTCAGCTTCAATGCGGATGCTGTGAGGGGGAACGGAGGTATCACTGAGCATTTGCCCTGCCGCAAAAATACCTTTTTCATCCTGAAGGACAGGCCCCAGTAAAGCGGTGTTCGGGTGACGGGGGATCCATGTAAGATAAGCGCGACACAATTCCGCGATATCGATTTCAGTGGACAGTTGGGGAATAAACACGCTCCAGTCGGCCTCTGACTCGGTCATAAAGGCTTGTAGGCGTGCAGACCAGGTGTGCTGTTTGGGCTCGTTGAGTAATTTTAGCGTATGGTGCAATGCAGTAAAGTGGCTACGCATACTGTCTTTGAGCGTATGAGATTTCATAATCAGACATTGGGCGTGCTCTTGAATCCAGGTTTGTTCCTGAATAAAGGCAGAAAGTGCATCACGCTGGGCAAGATCTTCCACAAAGAAAAGCAAACTGATCAGGGGAGTACTCTCACGGGTGCCCTTGATAATCTCCACCTGATTTTGTGACGCCGACTTGCGAATGATCCGTAATGCCATGTTTCTTATGCCTTATCTACGCTTAACTTGTTGCGATCCTCTTGTTTGTTACCCGTGTGCTAAATCAACTATCCCTTGCCCAGCGCAAGGCCCCAAACGTCTTTGAAAATCAAAAAGACCCCTAAGCCCATGAGTAACATAAATCCTGCATAGTGTAAATTCTCTTCAATACGGCGGGGTAAGGGTTTGCCCCGAAGTCCTTCGATCAGCAGCAACATTAAATGTCCGCCGTCCAGTGCAGGAATGGGCAGAATATTTAAGATGGCCAGCTCAACGCTAATCAACGCCGCGAAGTACATCAGTTCGGTAAAGCCTGTTTGAGAGACCTTAGAACCCATGTGTACCACCTCTACCAGGCCGCCCACTTGATTCAGGGGAAGTGCTCCAGACACCAGACGAACGAGGGCCCCGGCGAGCATGGTGGTCATGGCTGCAAGATCTTGTCCCGCGCGGGTAATGGCTTCGCCGACGCCTGAAACCGGGCGTTTGTGAAGCAGGTTTTGAATTTGCACGCCAATGGTGCCTTCGGCAGTGGGGGTAGGCGTCAGGGTGACGGTTTTTTCGAGACGCTTCACCTCAACGGTAATGCTCTCACCCGTGCGCGCTTTGACAACGCTTTGCATGCTGTCCACATTTTCAATGGCTTTGCCTTCAATGCGCACAATCTGGTCGCCCGCCTGAAAACCAGCGCTGGCTGCGGGGGTGTCTGCAATCACCTGGTTGACCACCACGCCGGTGGACTTGCTCAGGTCGGGAACCCCCGTGAAGCTCACCAGGCCGAGTAAAATCACATAGGCCACAATGATATTGGCAATAACACCGCCCGAAATAATCAGGGTACGCTCCCATAGCTTTCGGTTTTTTAGAAAGCGTTTGTCTCCGGGGGCATAGTCATTTCCGTCCTCGTCTTGACTATTTTCGTCGTCCATAAAAGCGCAAAAACCGCCCAAAGGCAAGGCGTTGAGCTGCACATCGGTCTCACCCCACTTAAAAGACAGCAGGGGTTTGGGCCCCAGGGGAAACCCAATCGAAAAGATTTTAACGGGTACACCGACGCTTTTGGCGCAAATAAAATGACCAAATTCATGAAAAGCGATCAAGAGGGCCAAAATGACCACTACTAAAAAAATATGTAAGAGGCTCAAAGTGCTGTTTACCTCGACTTTAGACGTTGTTTATTAGTATACCAAAAGCCTATGCTTTCCACGTTGGCTTGCGGTGTTTTGTTCGGTTCTCTGTTAAAATAGCACCAGAATAAACCGGCTTAGAAAGTAGGCTTTTCATGCAAGAACTTCGATTAACGGTCGCTCTTGAGCTCAATGATCTGGACGACAAAATCCTGGAGTACACCCGTTTTATCTGTCAATCTCTGCCCATAACACGGGTCTATGTGCTTCATGTAGAAGAACATTTAGACTTGCCTGAAAGTATGTTGGCACAACATCCTGAATTAAAGCAGGCTCCTTTTGATGAAACCCTAGAAAAACAGATGCAAGAGAAGGTGGCTCAGTATTTGCCCACCGATACGCTGAGTATTGACTACGACGTTTTAGAAGGCAAAGTGATGGAGACGCTGGTGAAGCAAACCCAGCTCAAACACGCCGATTTACTCATCGTGGGCAACCGTCATCAAACCGACGCCAATGATGTGGTCTCTACAAAGTTGGCACGCCGGGCGCTATGTTCCGTACTTTTTGTACCTGAAGATTTCTCGTTAGATATTCAGAATGTCCTGGTACCCATTGATTTTTCAGAGCACGCCGCGCTGGCGGCCCAGATGGCGCTATCGATTTCTAATGCGGTCAACGGCGATACGGTGCATTTCTTGAATGTCTACAAAGTCCCTCAGGGCTATTACCGTCTGGGTGAAACTTACGAAGAAGCCAGTGACAATATGCGTTACTACGCCCAGGAAGACTACACCAAATTCTCTGCGAATTTACAGGGCCTGGACGCCAATAGCGTCGACGTTCATTTTGCCGATAAAAAAGATGACTCGGTCACCGACATCATTATTCAGCATATTCAATCGTTGAATTGTCAGCTGGTGGTGCTGGGCTCGAAAGGCCGTACCAATTTATCGGCCATTTTTATGGGCAGCCTGACCGAGAAGCTGATCCAGGCCAATCTGGGGGTGCCCCTGTTGGTGGTCAAGAAAAAAGATGAAAACCTGAACTTTTTAAAAGCGCTGTTAGAAATTAGTGGAGTCTAGACATGACTGAGTCTGAAGCTGAAGCTCGTATGGAACCCCAGACAGAAATACACGCTGAACCTCGGGCGAGTCGTCGACCCACCTGGATTGCCGGTGCGCTCCTGGTGCTCTGTGCTGTCACGGCCCTGGGCAGTTGGCGACAAGCTCCCGCCCCCAGCAGCACGCCCAGCACCACCCCTGGTCTTTCGGCGGCTTTTTTACAAGGTCCAGCTGAACTGGGGGTCATTGACATCGAAGGGACCATTATGTACAGCTCAGGTACCGGATTTGGGGCCAGCGGTGCGTCTGCAGAACGGGTGATTCAAGCCATTCGCCAGGCCGAAAAAGATGGGGTCAAAGGCTTGCTATTGCAAATCAATAGCCCTGGGGGAACCGCTTCGGCTTCTCAGGCGATTTATCAGGAGCTTAAGCGTGTACGCCAGGAAAGCAAAATGAAAGTGGTGGCTGCCATGGGAGATGTGGCGGCTTCGGGCGGTTACTATATTGCCTGTGCTGCCGAAAAAATTTATGCCAACCCTGCCACCATTACCGGTAGCATCGGCGTGATTTCGCAATCCACCAAGCTCGAAGGGCTTTACCAAAAGGTGGGCTTAGAGGCTGAAGTCATCAAAAGTGGTAAGCATAAAGATATTGGCTCCCCGTACCGGGATATGACCCCTGAGGAACGCAATATTTTGCAGGCCTTGATTGATGATACTTACGAAGATTTTTTGGGTGCTGTGTCGCAAGGCCGTGGACTGGAGACCCAGGTGGTGCGCCCTCTGGCAGATGGCCGAATTTATACCGGAAACCAGGCAAAAAAACACAAATTGGTGGATGAGCTAGGTGGGTATACGGTGGCACTGGCTGCTTTAAAGAAAATGACCCAATTGGATGATAAAGCAGAAGTGAAAAATTACTCCGAACCCGGTCTTGAAGACGTGTGGAGTATGCTAGGCGCTCAGGCGGCCAAATTCTCTCCTGCTGCGGCTTTGGAGCAAGTTACCCGCCAGGAGCTCTACCATCTGAACAAAGTTCCTTTGATGATTTATCGTTAAAGTGCATTTAGATCACATTTTAGACGAACTTAACTTATGCTATACTGAATTTCACAGAAAAATATAGGAATCATAGAACCATGAAACAAGGAATCCATCCTGACTATCGTCCTGTTGTGTTTAAGGATATCTCTACCGATTTTGCTATCCTGACACGTTCTGCTGTAGATACCGCTGATACCATTACCTGGGAAGACGGCAATGAGTATCCTCTGGTGAAAGTTGAAATCTCTAGCGCTTCTCACCCCTTCTATACCGGCACCCAAAAAATTGTCGACACCGAAGGCCGTGTGGAACGTTTCCGCAAGCGCTATGCCAAAGCTCAACAAGCAGAAGACGACGAATAATCAAACATTCAAACGAAAAAAGCCTCCCACAGGGGGGCTTTTTTCTTTCTGAGGACTTTTTATGCGCATTATTATTATCGGAGCCGGTGAAGTGGGCCATTATCTGGCCAAGGGCCTCTCCACCGAATCTAAAGATGTTACCGTCATCGATTGCGACGAAAACCGGCTGGCGGCCATTAAAGAAAACCTCGATGTCCAAACGGTCCATGGCAATGGCAGTAGTTTGAAGGTTTTGCGCCGCGCGGGCGCTGAACACGCAGATATTTTGATTGCCGTCACCAGCAGTGATCAGGACAATATGCTGGCCTGCATGATTTCACGGGTTTATTTTCCGGTACAGCGCGTCATTGCTCGGGTGCGCAACGATGAGTTTACGGCAGCGCCCATTTTGCAAAAAATGAGCATCGATATGGCCATTAGCCCGGAGCGTGAAGCGGCTGAAAAAATCTTAAAGCTGCTGCGTATCCCCAACGCCAGTGAAGTGCTGGATTTTGAACAGGGTAAAGTCTGGCTGGTGGGTTACCAGGTGGATCAGAGCTCACCGCTGCTAAACCGTCAACTTAAAGATATGGGGGATCTGCGCAACAGTGCGGTACTCTTAACGGCCATTGTGCGCGATGAAACCGTGCAAATTCCAAATGGCGAAGATATGTTACAGCCGGGCGACACGGTTTATGCCATTGCCCCGCGCGACCGCCTGAGCTATCTCAAGCAGTTTTTTGCCCGTGAAGCTCCTGAAACGGAGCGTATTGTCATTATTGGGGGCAGCATGATCGGCAAATATTTGGCCCAAAAGCTCGAAAAAGAAAACGTCAGTGTCAAACTGATTGAGCCCGATATGGCTCGCTGTCATTATCTGTCAGAGGTGTTGGACCATACGGTAGTGCTGCATGGTGATCCCACCCAGATTGACTTTTTACTCGAAGAAAACATGGACGATATGGATGTGTGTATTGCCGTGTCTGACGATGAGCAAACCAATCTGGTGGTATCGCTGCTGGCCAAGCGCCTGGGGGCCCGCCGCACCATTTGTTCTGTGGTGAAGTCCGAGCTTATTCCCGTGGCCAACTCCATTGGGATTGATGCGGTGATCAGTCCCCGTTTGACAGCAGCAAGCGCCATGCTGCAGTTTATTCGTCAGGGGGATGTCTTATCGGTGGGCACCCTGCGGGATAACGAAGCAGAAGCCATTGAAGTCATTGCCCAGGCTTCCTCAACGATTGTGAACAAACCCCTGTACCAACTGAACTTTCCCAAAGACGCCATTATTGCGGCCATCATTCGCAGCAACGATGAAATTGTGATTCCCCAGGGCAGCGATATGATTATCCCTGGCGATCGGGTGATTATTTTTACCCTCAGCAGTGCCATTCGTAAGGTAGAAAAAGCCCTTAAAGTGAAGGCCCGTCGGGTGACGGGGCGTTTGTAATCGCCTGCATTTTTTGACCGTAGCGTACCCAGTACTGTAGGATTTCCTGGGTGCCGAGGGTACGGTCATACAATAAGGCATTGGCCAACGCCAGGAAACGCCCTATCATCAGGGGGGTTAAATATTTTTCATGGGCGGTGGGCCAGCTCATCGTTCGCTGGTAGCCCCTTTTGAAGTGCTCTAAACAGTATGTAAATTGAGGTTGCGCTCGCAAGGGAAGTAGCGCAATGGCGATGTCTTGAATGGGTAAACCCCAGCTCAGATCATCGAAATCCAGTAAGGTCCAATACAGCTGTCCACAAATGATATTGGGGCCTTGCAGATCACCATGTAAGCGTATAGGGGCTGGTGCGTTGCTCCAGAGTGCTTTTATAGCCTGGGAAACTGTTTCGAGATGTAGCGCATAGTTGTGTCGAAGCGTGGCATGGTGGGGCGGGATCTGAGTCCAAAGCTCACTCTCTATGAGCGCAGGCGGATGGGCGTAAAAGACCCTGTCCCAATGGTTTAGTAGGCTTGAAGTGTAACGCTTTTGGGGGAGTCGCGCTTGTGCTGGTTGAGCGTGCAAAGTCCCCATCAACGCCCCCCATTCATTGAGTATAGACGGCGTCAGCTCCGCCGGGAATGATGGGCCCGAAACCCACGGGTAAAGTACCGCGTTCCAGTTTAAGTGCTCTCCGCTCAGGGGGGTGCACAACGCGCCCTGGATATTGGGAATGGCTTTGATAAATCGGTGTCTTGAGGTGTTTTCTAACGCTGCTGTCCAGCTTAAAATTTCTTGTAACTTAGCGAGTGAGTGCGAAGTGTTAGGGGAGAGTTTTAACGCAAATGTTTGGGTTTGCGTATGTATTTTGATCAGCAAGTGGGAGCCCTTACTGAAAATGTGTACGTTTTGGGGGAAAAGCCTGTATTTGAGAACGACCTGGTGTAATACAGTCTCTATCTGCTGAGCAGAAAGTTCGTTCACCTGGGAGTGACGTGCTGCAAAGCCTCAGCCGTGTGGGCGCCCAGCTCAGGAGGCGGCGAAAGCTGGGCCCGCTGAAATTGCTGGCTTTTAAAGCTGGTTTGCCAGATCCCTGTTTGCCCCCCCTGCTCAAAGATCAGGGCCCGTGCCTCGGGACTGTCTAAAGCTTCAGAGACGGGTTTGACCTTGCCTGCGGGAATACCGGCTTGCCACAATTGCCGTAAGAGCTCGTCTGCCCGAAAGCCTTGAATGGCCGTGCTCAGGGTGGCGTTGAGCAGTTGACGGTGCTGCACCCGAGCCTGGTTGCGGGCAAACCGGGAATCTTCGGCCAGTTGGGGCTGAGTCAAAAGCTCACAGAGCTGAACAAAATGGGCGTCACTGCCCACCGCCAACATAATCTGCTGCTGATCTGAAGTGTCAAAGATATTGCCGTAGGGCACAATATTGGGGTGTTCGAGCCCCATGGGCTGGGGCTCATGGCCAGCGACCAACCAATTGCTGGCCTGATTCGCCAGCGAAACCAGCGCGCTGTCTAAGAGCGAGACTTCATAATAGCCCCCCACCCCTTGCTGTTCACGCAAGAGCAAACCCACCAACAAAGCCTCTTTCATCTGGTGGGCAGCCAAAATATCCATCAGGGCCACGGGCATTTTGGCGGGGGCCTGGTGGGGGTGACCGTTTAAGTATAAAAAGCCGCTTTCGGCCTGAATAATGGCATCGTAGCCGGTGCGGGGATTGTGACTGCCGTAGCCGGTGAGATGGGCATAAAGCAAACGGGGGTTGAGGGACTGTAGGGTGGCAAAGTCAACGCCTAAGCGCTCAGCGGCGCCGGGCTTGTAATTGGCGATGACGATATCACTTTGACGCACCAGATCATAAAACACGTCACGCTGCTGCTTGAGGTCCAAAACCACGCTTTTTTTGCCCCAGTTTACCGCACTAAAATAGGCCGAGACGGTGCTGGTTTCGGATTCTTGCGGGAGTTTCCAGTGCCGGGTGACGTCTCCCTGCGGGGGCTCAATTTTAATAACTTCTGCACCCAATTCGGCAAAGAAAGCGCCCACCGCAGGACCTGCAAGCACCGTGGCGCATTCGAGCACTTTTAAGCCTGCAAGGGGCAGGGGCGGGCTCATCATGCAGGATGATCCTGTAAAAACTGGGCTTGCCAACGGGCAAAAGCTTCGCTGAAGCCTGCCTGATGGGGGTCGCTGACTTCGGTATGGTGAGCCTTCAAACTGTCGGGCGCACTGCGCACCACATAGCCAGCGTCGGCCCACGCCAGCAAATCGGTGTCATTGTAATCATTGCCAAAGGCCATGGATGCAAAGCCGTTGTGGGCATTGAGCTGCTTCTGTAGCCACCGGGCCGATTGACTTTTGGACACCTGTGCTGGAAAAATCTCCAGCCAGCCCGACTGGCCATCAAGGGGCGAGGTAGAGCGGATGATGCTCAAATGGCTCAATTCTTGCTGGAGTAGGGTATAGGTGGACAGCGTGTGTTCAGCGCTAACAAAAATAATGGCCTGGCTGCAGGGCCCTGGCACCTGCCAGTGTTGTAAAGGCAGCGTAATGGCCTGATCTAAGCCAGGGTAAAGCACCCGACGGGCTTCGTAGTCATCGTTGCGGGGTGAGAAGCGATGGCACCAAAAGCGGTGGTTGTCGGGCACTTCGCCGTGCAAAAAAAAGTCCAGTTGTCGGGCTTTGAAAAATCCCAGTAAATGCTGCACGTCAGCAGGGTCTAAATGGGCCTGATAGATGAGGCGCTGGGTGGGCCAGTGCAGAATGCCGGCCCCTGAAGAAAAGATCAAATAGTCGATGGGGAAATCCTGTGAAAGGACCTGTTGGGCGCTATACAGTGAGCGGCCGGTGGCGATCACCCGCAAGATATTCTGTTGAGGCAGCTGCGCTAAAGTGTGAAGATCCTGGGGATGAAAACCTTGCTGTGGGTCGTGCAGGCTGCCATCAAGATCAGAAAAAATCATGTGCATCTATGGTTTATAGCATATCTCAGAGGGTAGCCTCAATCCCGGAATCGGGTTATGATAAGAGAAGTCATGAACAAGCTTCTTTTAAGGTTTGCATCCTAATGTCTGGTGAACAACAAGGTTCTGAGCAGTTTAGTCTGGTTTCTTTGGATAAATCCAAACAGGCCGCTAGTTCCTATTCCAATATGAGCAAACGGGCGCGGGGTGAAAGTGAAAGCACCCTGAGCGTCAACGAAAAAGAAGCCAAAGAAAAGCTGAGCGCTACCGCCGAACTGGCAAAATCTGCACCTGCGGCAGCGCCCAAGGCCCCGGCAAAAAAAACCACCCCCTTACCGAAAAAAGCCGGTGATCCCATGGATCAAACCCTTGAAGATGTCATGGAGCGCCTTGAAGAGTTTAACCAGTCTGTCCAGCAATTGCTCAGTAATGCCTCGGTGGCCGCTCGCAACATCTCGGTCATGCTCATTACGCCACTTTTGCCCTTTCTCAACGGTATTCTACGCCTGTTGAATATTCCCCTGCAGTTTATTAATTTATTGACCCGCAAGGTGAACGAACGCATGGGTAAACCCTCGACCACACCTCAGGGTGAAGCGGTTGCTTCAGGTGAAGGCGAAGTCGCCGTACAGGCAGAGACGGCTCCAGAACCGGTGCCGCAGGCACAGGCCAAACAGGCCAAGTTTTCAGACATGATTGAACTCAATATTGTCTTTACCGACAATATGAAAAAGGCCCTGTATAAAAAGCAGCAGACCATGACCCAGAAATTGGGCGCCATGGAAGAAGATCTGATTTTTTCGAACGCTTTATTGGCCATTAGTGAGTGTGCCGAGTTCACCGCCGAGTTACCGAACCCGTCTAGCGGGCTCTACGCAGGCCAAAAAATCTATGATATTATGTCCAATGTTACCAAAGACGATGTTGCGATATTTTTAGGGTTTGTGAAGGCTTTTCCAGGTAAATACATCGGCAAAGAGTGGAAGATTTCTGAAACCTTTGCAACATGGTTAATTAATAACGCTCCAGTTGCTGAATAGGAGTTTTTAAACCATGAAATCCATGTTAATGGCCATCGGAGCGGCCATTTGGGGTATTTACACCCTGCGCTCAACCACCGTCGATAAGCTCCTGGGGAAGCAATGTAGTCGCCAATTGCGAGACCCTCATGTATAGCATAAAGTGTGAAGGGCTGCCTCTGTTATGAAAAAAACATCTTTATCTCTTCTTGGGTGCTTATGGACCCTCTGGCTGTTACCTGTGGCGGCTCAGACTTTAGATGCACCACCCGCGCTGCGGCAATCCGTCGTCGATAACGTTTTTGAAAAACGTTTATTGGGGAAACTTTATCCCGGCAATCGCCCCATGATTCCCCTGGGCATGACCCAGGAGAACCGTTCCACGCATATGCCTCCGGCCCGTGGTGCGGTGCAGTCGGTCTCTCAACCGGTCACTGGCAAAGCGGTGATGAAAACCTATGCCGTGGTGCCTTCAAGCACCGCGACGCCTTACCAATCACATATTGAAGTCAAAGATGCCAATGGCACCTTGTTGGCCACGCTGAATGTCGGTCGCCAGATTCACCGCTTATTGCCTTCCCCTACCCGCAACCGGCTTTATGTGTTGTGTGGCGGTTACTTTGGTAGCGTTTGGGAAATTGATACCCAACGGGATATTGTCTTGCGTAAACTGCCGGCCTATACCCCTGGTGTTTCGCGGTCTCCGCTGTGGAACCCTTACGATATGGCGCTTTCTCAGGATGGTAATACCCTCGCGGTAGGCTCTGGAAAACTGCAGATCTTAGATCTACGCACGGGACAGTTGCGTCAGGAGGTCGAACTGCCGCAAGAGGCCGTGATGGTGACTGATGTGGTCGCCGCAGGCAACACCTTTCAGGCGCGTCTGCAAATGGCCAATGGCCAAACCCGCGCTTATCAGCTCAAAAACGATACCCTGGTGCCGTCGGGTTTTTCAGGGGCCACGGCGTATCACCCGCACCGTGTGAAGGTGCGCACGTCGTCTCAGTTGGCACCCGCCGCCTCTCGCCAGTTGTTTATGGCCAGCCGCAATGCGGATTTTATTCGTATGGTGGATCGTCAAACCCTGGGGACCACAGGTATTTTGCCCACGGATTTTCCCGTGGATGATCTGGTCTTGAGTCCCGATCGCCAGAAACTGTTTGCGTATCACCGTCGTTTTGGCCAAATCACCGTCTTTGATTTGAATCCGCGCTCACCCCATCAATACGCCACCATCAAGCGCTTTCGTGACCCCCGTTTTAAAGGGGATTTTCAGTTGGCCAGTGCCGTGGACAGCGTTTACTTGTGGAACGGCAAAGGCCACATCTTTGCGGGCATTTCGCAAAACACCCTGTATCCCAAAGTGGGTATTCCTTTTGACGTAAAACTTTTGCCTGAGGCAGAAGGGCAGGTGTGGGTGTCGCGTCCTGCCCATCAGCGCTATTACGTGCGTCAGGGTGTTTTGTTCAGCGATTACCTCGATCAGGGTCCCACCACCCGCGCTGCTCGGGTTAATTTGCCCGCTCAGGTGAAAGACGTCCTGATGTCGCCTGATCGTCGTTTTGTGTTTGTCTTAACGGAACAAGCAGAACTCCTCAAGCTCAATGCCACCACCCAAGAGATTTTACAGCGTTTGCCGTTGGGTATGAATCCTGGCACCGTCAGTTTGTCTCCTGATGGTCAGCGCTTGATTGTGGCTGATCAAGATAAAGCCTCCTTGCGCGAGGTAAGTCTTGCCAGTCTAAAGCTTACCCGTGAAGTGGTCATGGATATGGGAGATGAACAGGTGTATCAAATTACCCTGTACGATCCCCGCCTCAGTCAGGTGATTGAGGTGGAACTGCCGCGCTTTGCTGAGAATGTGGTGCGTGTGCGGTCCTGATGCAAACCTACACCATTGTCCCCATGGCTCCCACCCATGTCCCCCAGGTTTCGGCCTTAGAAAAGGTGTGCTTTGGTGCCCATTGGACACCCACCAACTTTTATAAAGAGCTGGATAATGAAAGATGTCATTATTATGTGACCCTTGATGCGGATCGCGTGCTGGGTTATTTGGGATACTGGCAAATATTAGAAGAAGCGCATATTACGGCAGTGGGTGTTGAGCCTGACTACCGCCAACAAAAATTGGCCCAGCGCATGCTCTGTTATATGCTAGACCGTTGTACCGAATCAGAAATTCAGTGGATTACGTTGGAGGTGAAGGCCTCGAACATTGCCGCCCAAAAGCTTTATGAAAAGTTTAATTTTGCGGTGATGGGGCGACGTAAAAACTACTATCAGGCAGAAAAAGAAGACGCCTTGATCATGTGGACCGAAAAAATTAACGATCCACAGTATCAGGCGGTATTAACGCAACAAAAAAAAGAATGTAATTATGTCCCGGAGAGGAGTGCATCATGAATAAGTTAGGTAAAATCGGGTTAAGTCTGTTGGCCTTATTGGCAGTGAGTTCATGTGCTGACCCCATCGAGAAGGTGGTTCAGCAAAATCTTGAAGGTTTTAATGCCCAGGATATTGAGCAAGTGATGAGTACTATCGACGATCGCTCTCCTGATTATCAGGCGACCGCAGCCAAAACCAAAGAACTCATTGAAGGCTATAACCTCGAGTACGAAATTAAATCCATGTCGATTATTCGTAAGCCAATGGACGAGAGCAAACAATCTGAAAAGCTGCAAGCAGAAAATCAGGATGCAACGGGCTTAGATAATTTGTTAGATGATGCGGCCATTACCGAAGAAGATCGCGCCAAGCAAGAAGAGCGCAAGCGTGAAGAAGCCGAAAAAATGCAGAACAAAGCCCTGACCGCTGAAGTGAAAGTGGTGCAGGTAACCCGTAGCAAAGACAATACCGGGCGCTACAGAGACAATCAAATCAATGTGATTCACACCCTGCATAAATACCCCACGGATCCTGAGCCTGTATGGAAAATCTACAAAAGTGAAGTGACTGCTGTGGACCCTGTTAGCAAAGAAGGCTAAGGGCGAATGGATAGAAAAAATTTACGGAAAAACCCGGAAAAAATCCAGCAAATTACCGAGTTGGCCGAGATTTCTATTGATCGGGCCCGCAATGTCTTTGTAAACCGCCCCCTCAATATGTCTCAAGTGCGCTATATCGGGTTTGATATGGACTATACCCTGGCTATTTACCGTAAACAGGCCATTGAAGAACTGGCGTTTCAAGAAACCCTCAAAAACCTGGTGAAGCATAAAGGCTATCCTGAGAGCGTTTTAAAGCTTACCTATGCCGCTGACAAGGTCATTCGTGGTCTGTTGGTGGACCGTGAGCGCGGCAATCTGATTAAAATCAACCGTTTTAAACAGGTGTGCCAGGTGCGTCATGGCAACGAAGAGTTGCCCATTGAGGTCTATTTCAATGACAAAGTGGATCAATCCGATATGGACCGCTTTGTGTCTGTAGACACCTTGTTCTCGCTGCCCGAAGCCTATTTGTTTACGCTCCTGGTGGAGATTTCAAAGGCCGGTACGCTGGGAGAGCGCTCTTTCTCTGAGATCTATGACGATATTCGTTTTTCTATTGATCTGATCCATCGTGACGGATCCTTAAAAAGCTATATCATTGCGGACTTAGATAAATACATTTATCAGGACCCCCACCTGGCCTTAACCCTGGATAAATTTATTCAAAATGACAAAAAACTCTTTATTTTGACCAACTCAGAGTACTATTACACTGAAAAAGTCATGAGCTTTTTGTTAGACAATAAGCATCCAGGTTACGACTCCTGGAAGGACTATTTTGAGATCATTATTGTCAGTGGTCGCAAACCGCGCTTTTTCAGTCAGCAAAATCCTTTTTATGTGGTAGATGAAACCACAGAAGAAGAAACCGAGTTTACGGGTGATGCTTTAGATCCCGACACCATTTACAGCCAGGGAAATTATCTGAGCCTTGAGGCTTTAATTGATGCCAAGGGCAATGAAATTCTCTACGTGGGTGACCATATTTTCGGCGATATTTTGCGCTCAGACAAAGACTCTAACTGGCGTACGGCGCTGGTGGTGGAAGAATTGGAAGACGAATTGCGCATTACCGAATCCATTCGGGCACAACACGTGCAATTGCGCCATTTGTTGAACAAGTTTGACAAGCTCAACTATGAAGTGCATATGTATTCCAGTCAGCTCAATAGCTTTACCCGCCTACAAAAGCAGAACAATCTAACGGACGATGAGCGTACCCTGTGCGCAGAAAACATCGAAGAGTTAGAGAGCGATTTGGCCTTCTGTCAGCGGGACTTAGAGCGCACAGAACGCAAGATTACCCAGCTGCGTCAGCAGATTAACTCGGCTTATCATGCGGCCTGGGGACCGCTGTTCCACGATCAGGATGAAATGTCTCGTTTTGGGGATCAGGTGCGCGATTACGCCACGCTGTATACCAGTCGGGTGAGCAATTTCTTCTTTTATCCCACCAGCCGCTATTACAAGTCGTTGCGGGATATCATGCCCCATGATCGTTGGCTAGAACTTTCCGACTGATGCCTTGCCCCCGTTGGCTTATCATGCTGTGTCTTTTGGGGAGCCTACTGGGGTGGGCTCCCTTTGCCATAGATGCCTCAGAGCTTCACAAGAATGGCACGGTACTGAAGACCGTTAAACGTCCCCATGTGGTGCTCTTAACGCCGCGTAACGACGCTTTTTGGACCCTGTTTGCCACGGTGAGTCAGGCTGCGGCACAGGACTTAAATATTGAGCTGGAATGGCTGCCCGCCCTCAATGATCCGCAAAAACAATTGCGCGATGCCCTGGCTGTCCTGCAGCGTCCGGTTCCCCCCGATGCCTTGATTTACAAAAACTTTGATGGCACAGCGGTTCCCATTTTAAAGGCGGCGGAAGCCAAAAAGGTTTACTCCATTTTGTTTGAAGAGGCCCTGACTCCTCAGGAAACCCAACAATATGGGGTTCCTCGGGAGCAGTTTAAATATTACCTGGGAGAACTGCTGCCCGATAACCTGGAAGCGGGCTATGAGTTATTAGAAGCCTTATTGGGTATGGCCAAAGCACAGCAGCGACAGGACGCACAAGGCCGTGTTCAGCTCCTGGCCCTGGGAGGCAATATGAACGAAGCCTCCTCCTCTGAGCGGATCAAGGGGCTACAAATTGCCCTACAAAACCATCCTGAAGTCCTGTTACATGAAATCGGGGCCGGATACTGGCAAGAACCTGCCGCCTATAGTATCATGCGTCGGCTTTTGCCCGCTTACCCTCAAACCCATATCATTTGGACGGCCAATGACACCATGCCTGTGGGGGCGTACCGTGCGGCGCAAGAAGCCGGGATGAATCCCCTGATTGGTGGCATGGGCAGTACGCCGCCAGCGGCTGTAGACGTCTGGGAAGAGCGTGTGGATGCCTCTGTGGGTGGCCATTTTTTGCAAGGCGCTTTTGCACTGGTCTTGCTGAGAGACTTTTTTTCGGGGTATGACTTTGCCGCCGAGTCCACCCTGATGCGTCTGCGTTTGTTTACCTTTACCCGCCAAAATGTCAAAAGCTATGCCCAGGCACTCTCCGATAACGATTGGAACAAAGTACATTTTGAGACGTTTTCGCGGGCCTATACGCCGGGCTTATCGAAGTATCAATTTGGTTTTTTGCCAATTCTGGAGCAATTGTCGCGAGACACTCAGGTGTTGAGTAAATAACGCAAAGGGCGCTCCACCCGGTTGGCCCAGGCATGCTCATCGTGCCCCACCAGGTAATCGATATAAAAGCCCAGATCAAAGGGTTGTCGGTAGCCCTGTTGCTCTAAAGCGTACACAAATTCCTGGGTGCTTTCGACGGTCTCCTCGGTGTGGCGATTGCGCCCTTCTTCGGTGCCGATGTCGACCCACAGCTTGAGCCCTCTGGGAAAATGCTGCACATCGCGTAGAATCTGATGGTGTGCCCAGTACACGGTGGGAGACATCATAGCGACCTTCTGGAAGCGTCCTGGATACGCTGCAGCAATGTAGAACGAGATAATGGCCCCCAGAGATGAACCCATTAACAGGGTGTTTTCAGGATTGGGGTCTACCCGGTAATTGACTTCAATAAAGGGCATGAGTTCTTCCACCACAAAGCGGGCATAGTCAGGACCTTTGCCACCACAAGGGTGCCCCATATGGTGGTGAGCGTGCCAGGTGTACTCGTCTAAGCGATCAGGCGTGTTGTAAATACCGACCACAATGCACTCTGGAATGGATTGGGTTAAAAACAATTGTTCCAGGGTTTCATCCAGGCACCACTCTCTTCCCATAAAACCTGTGGCGGGATCAAAGAGGTTGTTGCCATCGTGCATGTAAATCACAGGATAGTGCTGGCGGGTGTGCGCGTAGCTGGGGGGTAAATAGACAATCAGCTCGCGGTCAGCCACGTAGCGTGAAACCACCTGGTGATAGCAGAATTGTCCTTTAAGGGTCAGGTGGCGATGGGCCATATGGCGGGTGTTGACCAGTTGGGGCTCTGCTGGAAATTTTAAAATGCCCGTTTGGAGTTTGCGTTTGCGAAAGCGCGCGCGGTGGGAGCCCTGATAGGTCATCGGGCCCTAGCTATGCTCTTCGTCGCTGTACAGTTCTGCGGCAAAATCATCGGGTTTGTCGAAGGTTTCGGGCATGACTTCAATGGATTTGATGCGATCAATACGGAAAAGACGAATATCTTCGCGCCAGCGACAATAGGCCGTTAAAATGTAGTGGCTGTAGCGTTTTTCTAAGAAATAGGGTTCGATTTCGCGGACGTTGACTTCTTCGCGATCCATCGAGTAGTACTCCACGCGTAGCACCTGTTGTCCTTCAAGGGCTTTTTCTACCTGAGGTAGGGTTTCGTCAATGCTATACATGGGGAAGCTGTAATCGGCTTTGGCATGGGTGCGAATAGGGATCTCGGGCAGGAAGCTGTTGATCAGCTCTTCAAGGACTTCATCCGTTAACTCTGCATAGGTAGGCCCTAGCGTATGCTCTAATTTTTGAATCAGCGCACCCATTTCTTTTTCGCCCACCGTAAGGTCTTCAATTTGAATGGATTCTAAAAACTCCTGGTTCAGTTTGGCACTGAGTAAAAGAAAAAGGGCTTCGGAGAGTTTAAGATTCAGTTGGACAGTGGGTGACATGGGGGGATTCCTTTCGGTAAGAAGGTGGGGGTAGCAGGGGTCGAACCTGCGACCAAACGATTATGAGTCGTCCGCTCTACCGCTGAGCTATACCCCCAACCGGATACCCATTATACACCAATGCGCCTGAACTTACGTAGCGGGTTTGCTATAATTCCTGTGCAAAACGCATGGGCTTGCCCGCGTTAACAACACCAAAGAGGTTCTTTTATGAGTTCCATCAATCATATTTCCAATTTATTGGGTGATGAAGCATCCTATTATTTAGAGCACACCAGCAAAACCGTTTCTAAAGGCTTATTGCATTTGCCCGGGTCTGATTTTGTGGATCGGGTGATGAGCCACACCGATCGTTCGATTCCTGTATTGCGTAATCTGCAGAGCATTTTTGATGCCGGCCGTCTGGGCGGTACCGGCTATGTGTCAATCTTGCCCGTGGACCAGGGCATTGAGCACACTGCAGGTGCCTCTTTTGCGCCCAACCCCATTTACTTTGACCCTGAAAACATTATTAAACTGGCCCTCGAAGGTGGCTGTAGTGCTGTGGCTTCCACGCTAGGTGTACTGGGTTCCATGGCCCGCAAATACGCCCATAAAATTCCTTTTGTGGTGAAGTTAAACCACAACGAACTTTTGACCTACCCCAATATGTTTGACCAAACCCTGTTTGCCGATGTGGAACAGGCCTTTAACATGGGTGCTGCGGCAGTGGGTGCCACCATTTACTTTGGTTCTGAGGACTCACGCCGTCAGATTCAAGAAATCAGTCAGGCTTTTAAGTACGCCCACGAGTTGGGGCTGGCGACCATTTTATGGTGCTACACCCGCAATAACGCCTTTAAAAAAGACGGCGTGGATTATCACGTGGCGGCAGATCTGACGGGTCAGGCCAACCATCTGGGTGTGACCATTGAGGCCGACATTATTAAGCAAAAGCTGCCTGAAAACAATGGCGGTTTCAAGGCCATTAACTTTGGTAAAACCCATGACAAAGTCTACTCAGAACTGAGCAGCGACCACCCCATTGACCTCGCCCGCTACCAGGTGGTGAACTGCTACATGGGCCGTGCCGGACTGATCAATTCGGGTGGTGCTTCTTCAGGCGCTTCAGATCTGGCTGAAGCTGTGAAAACTGCTGTGATCAACAAGCGTGCGGGCGGCATGGGCTTGATTTCAGGCCGTAAAGCCTTCCAGCGCGACATGGCTGAAGGCATCGATATTCTGCATGCCATTCAAGATGTGTATCTCTGTGATGATGTGACCATCGCCTAGTAGGCACTTTGATGTTTTTCTGATCCCGTCTTCATCTGCTTTTGATCCCGTCTGGACTAAACTCAAGTCAGTTTAAACCAGGCGGGAGTTTTACGTTATGAAAATACAAATCTTATGGATTACAGGCGCTTTACTGGCTTTTTCAGCCTGTGGCATGGCGGTGAATACCGCGCCTCCTGAAGAACAGGTCCTTGACTACAATTTTACGTTGCAGAACGCTGTTGATGTTTATGCGTGTGCCTATGGCAAAGAAACCGATGCCGAAGAGAAAGAAAAGCTACAACTGGGCTTATATTTGCACCGCTTGTATGAGGGGGACGAAGCTCGCTTTAAACGTGAGGCAGATCCCAGTCGAGCCAGTCGACACCAGCAGTTAAACGATATTGCCGTGAAATACAACTGTGCACCCGAGGTCTAAGCGCGAAAATCCACCTGTTGTCCGATGCCGGCAGCGGCGGCTTCAATCAGCGCCACGGCAGCCTCACCCTGTTGCTTTTGCACATCCTGGGCTTTTTTGAGCACGGCAATTTCTCGGGCGTTTTCTCCGGCTTGTTTGGCAATCACGGCGTCTAAGAGAGAGCCGTTTCCGCGGGCGTTTACTTCCATGATGAAACTCCTAGATGAGGGCATTTTAATCTGAGTATACTTCATGTGGCTGTGAGAAACCAATCGTTTCTTCTGCGTAGCTTGAGGTGCAGCGGTGAAAAGATATTGTTTTCTTAAGCGCCTCGTGTGACAATAAGAGTATCAAATGGAGGTAAGCGAATGGTTCAAGATCTTAACTCTCAGCCCATTTACTCCATGAGAGAAGTGGCTCAGTATTTACAAATCCCCATAACGACTTTGAGAAGCTGGACTTCTGGCGTAAATCCACTCATAAAAATGGCGGACCCAGAGACTAAAAGTCTGTCTTTCCTGAATATTATTGAAGCTCATGTGCTCTCTTCTCTCAGACGAGATGAGGTTAAAATGAGTCGCATTCGCCCGGCAATTGATTATTTAGCCAAGGTGCTAAAAACGGAGCACCCTCTGGCACATATTCAGCTTGAAACAGACAGTATAGACATTTTCATTAAACAGAGCAATGACTATTTAAATATCTCAAAAAGTGGTCAGATGGCCATTAAAGAAGCGCTCAAAGACTACCTTAAAATGGTGCGTCGTGACGAAAAAGGGAATCCTGTTCGTTTATTTCCGCTTGATACACGAGGAAGAGATCAAGAAGAAACCGTGTTTATTGACCCCAAAGTCTGCTTTGGCCGCATGGTCATTAAGGAACAAGGTATTCCAGTGGACGCCTTGTCTGAAAGGCTAGATGCTGGCGATACACTCGAAGAATTATCAGAGGACTATGGGATCGAAAAAGAAGTTATCAAAAGAGCAATTATTCGCTTCGCGGCTTGAAAAATACACATTTTTTGTAGACAGAAGTTTAGGAAAAAATGTTATTGCGAAAGCCTTTGACGCTCATGGTATCAACTATGTATTGCACGATGACTATTTTTCGCAAGACACCACAGACATTGCCTGGATGCAAACCTTAAAAGATAAGGGCTGGGTGGTATTAACCAAAGATGTGCGCATCAGAAAAAAGCACGATGAAAAGTCTGTTCTTTACGCTTCTAACTTAGCGGCATTTTTTCTGAATAGTGCAAATATGCGTGGCGAAGAAATGGCCCAGGCGTTTATTCAGGCCATGCCGAGAATGCTCAACATGCTTGAAAATAATTCGCCACCGTTTATTGCTACTGTGAATCGCAACGGTAAAGTCACACCTTATAAGTCACCTTAAAGCGAACTCTTTTTATAGACCGTATACAGTAAAAAAACACAAGATGGAATATTTGGCCCAGTCGGGAATAGGGTTTTAGACGGGATTTAAATTTAGCCATTTGTGACCAGGTTTTTCAAAAGGATTAGAGTTCGGGTTGTGGGCGTTGAATGCAGATTGGCCATTGTACTGGTATCAGAGTGTTTCGGCTTTCGGTGCCTGTAGACGGTGCTATAATGCCCCACAACGCCTTCAAGGGAGACCTTTATGATTCATCGCCTACAGCAGGGAGAAGTGCCCGCTAAACCCCACACCACCTTTTATTACCAGGACACGCTGGCTTTTGAACATTGCTTTACCCGCCAGGGGTTTGACGGCGCTTATGCGATCCTTTATCATCCGCAGCCGCCCCACTATATCGATGAACAAGAAGAGCTGGGCTGGCACCCGGGTTACTCTGAAACCGAAGCGGTGGGTCGCCCGCTGCGCCGTCACTTTCAAACCCAAAAGCTCAAGACGACCCAGGGGGCAGTGCTGGGGCGTGAACGCTTGCTGGCCAATGCCGACATGAGCATTTGGTTTGTGGTCACCGATCAGGCGGACGAGCAACTGCTGATCAATGTGGATGGCGATGAAATGGTCTATGTGTTTGAGGGCTCAGGCCAGGTGCATACACCCTTTGGAACTGTGGATTTTGTGGCTGAGGACTATGTGTATCTGCCACGGGGGATGGCCCACCGTTGGGTGCCCGAAACACCCTGCCGCCTGTTAATTATGGAAGGTCACAGCTGGATTGATGTGCCTAAGGAATTTCGCAACCCTATGGGTCAATTGAAGATGGACGCGCCCTACTGCCATCGGGATTTTAAAACCCCTCAATGGTCCGCGGAGCAGCATGTAGGACAGCCCCTAGATGTATTGGTTAAAAAAGACCATCACCTTACCCGCCAGCGTTACCGCCATTCCCCCTTAGAGGTCTTAGGTTGGGATGGCCAATTGTGGCCTTACGCCTTCCCCATGCGCGCCTTTGAACCCAAAACCGGCCTTACCCACTTGCCGCCCACCATTCATACCACCTTCGTGGGCGGTGGGTTTGTGATTTGCTCCTTTGTGCCGCGCCTTGTGGATTTTCACCCCCAGGCCATTCCCTGCCCCTATCCCCACTCCTCTGTAGACTGTGATGAGTTCATTTTCTATATTGAAGGCAATTTCACCAGCCGTAAAGGCATTGGACCGGGTTCTGTTACCCTGCATCCCACGGGTCTACCCCATGGACCCCATCCGGGAACTTACGAAGCGTCGATTGGCAGCAAAGAAACCAACGAAATGGCGCTCATGGTGGACACTTTCAAGCCGCTATTGCCCACCTTACGGGCCACCAATTTAGAAGAAAACGATTACCAAATGAGTTGGATTAAGATATGAAAACCATCATTACCCAGGAAGTGGACTGGCGCGAAGCCTATGCCCGCCTCACCGAAATTATTCAGCCGCGCCCCATTGCGTTGGCGTCGACCTTTGACCCGGAGAGAGGTATGAATCTGGCCCCTTTTTCTTTTTATAACTTCATCTCCTGTGACCCTTTATTATTGGCCTTCTCACCTTTGCTGTCAGGGCGTACAGGCGAAAAAAAAGATACCCTAAAAAACATCGAAAAAAACCCTGAATTTGTGATTGCCACGGTGACTGAAAGCATTGCTCAACAGGTCAATGCGGCGTCGGGTAATTTTGAACATGGGGTCAATGAGTTTGAACAGGTGGGTTTGACCCCCATCAAGGCTGAGCAGGTAAATGCCTATTTGGTGAAAGAATCACCGGTGAATATCGAATGCAGCTTGTTAGAAATCCGCAATTACGGCAGTGCCGGGGGAGCCGGTAATCTGGTGGTGGGTAAAATTGAGCGCATTCATATCGACGAAGCGGTGCTCAATGCCGCAGGGGCTGTGGATCCCGCCTTGTTGCAGGCCGTGGGCCGCATGGGCGGAGAAGACTGGAGTACTACCCGGGACCGTTTTGCGTTCCCTAGACCGGATCGCCGCGCATGAAAAAATATCTTGTTTTAGGTGCGTTATGCTTGTGCTTTGCCACGATGGGGCTTGTGGCCTGTAACGTGCCTCAGTATGGCGTCTTAGAAGTCGAACCCCTGACCCCAGATCAAGCGGTAATTGAAACCGAAGTGGGTCGTCAAGTTGAGCTGGTGTTGCCCACGCCCGGTGTGGGTTCTGCCTATGAATGGACTTTTGAAGCCCTGGCTGACAATGCCCCCGTGCGATTTATTGAAGAAAAGGCGGCCATGTCCCGCTTTCCCAATCGCACCCCAGAAAACTATGAGCCAGATCGTATCTTTGTGTTCGAAGCGGTGGCACCAGGTACCGTAAGCCTTGTGTTTACACAAACCCCCCGGACCGATGCGCCCGAAGACACCCCTGTATTGGAGGTCCAGCGCACGTTTGACTTAGAAGTGCGCTAAACTGTGGAGTATGGAATTTCTCTCTCAATTTATTGATCTTTTCTTGCACTTAGATGAGCACATGGCTAACGTGATTCAAAACTACGGCACGCTCACCTACGCCATTTTGTTTTTGATTATTTTCTGTGAAACCGGTCTGGTGGTGACCCCCTTTCTGCCCGGTGATTCGCTGCTGTTTGCGGCAGGGACTTTTGCGGCGATTGGCAATTTAAACATGGCCTTTTTGTTTTTGCTCCTGACCGGAGCTGCCATTTTAGGCGATGCGGTGAATTATTGGATAGGTTTTATTTTAGGGCCAAAGGTCTTTCGCAAAGACAACAGTTTGTTTTTTAAACAGGCCTATCTTGATAAAACCAATGCTTTCTATGAAAAATACGGCGGAAAAACCATTATCTTGGCCCGTTTTGTGCCTATTGTTCGCACCTTTGCGCCTTTTGTGGCGGGCATTGGTAAAATGCCTTACCGCACCTTTTTCTTTTATAACGTGGTGGGGGCGATATTGTGGGTGGCGATTTGTAGCCTTGCAGGTTACTTCTTTGGTCAAATTCCACTGATCAAAGAAAACTTTGAACTGGCGGTACTGGGTATTATCTTTGTTTCAGTATTGCCCATGGGCTTTGAATTCCTCAAGCACCTGCAAGATAAAAAGAAAGCGGCCCAACAGCCTTGAGTATTGCAGACAGCTTAAGCCCTATTGAACACCAATTGTTTGAGCTGATCTGTGAAATTTTAGATCGCCTGCAAGAGGTTTTACCCCGCTTTGCTCACCAGGCTGCAGAGCAGGTGTTTAAAGCGCAGGTTCAGGTGTCCACCACGCTAGAAAAACGCCAGGTCAAACGTTTTCAGCAGGAACTAAAAGTCCGCGCTGAAAGTGAAACCACGCGTATTCTCACAGCACTCAGTGATGAGGCGCTTTGGTTACTTCCTCCCAGTCGCCATAATCGCGAGAGCCTGCACCACAATAAAAAAGTCTGGGCTTTGATTCAAGGATTTGTGCCTCCCATCAACGCGCTATTGATCGACTATGGCTATGTTCCCCAACACGGGCCTGAAGGACCGTTTTTTCCTGAAACCCAGTTGGACACTTTACAGCGCCTTCCAGACGCCGAAGCCTTGCAATTGCAAAGCATTAAATATTGGATGCTGCTGGCTCGCCAGCGGCAGCACGCCCAGCAGGCCCAGCAGCAACAGCAATTGCACACCTCCCAACAACTTGATGCCCTTTGGAACGATTGATGCTGGCCCTACAGCTTCTGTGTGCTCTGCTGTTTCTGGTTTTACCCGCGCTGATTCTCAAAGCACGGCGCTGGTCCTGGGTCAATGCTCTGGGACCTGTGGTGGTGGCCTATGGCGTGGGGATTGGATTGGGGCAAGTTTTGCCGCTGGCGCTTCAGCCTCTGATTAAAAGTTTCAGTGAGGCGGCTGTACCTCTTTCCATTCCGTTGCTTCTCTTTTCGCAAAATCCGCGCACTGCCTTTCGGGGCGCAGGACGCATGCTTTTCTGCTTTTTGTTGGCGGCGGTGGGGGTCAGTTTAAGCGCCAGTGTCGTCAGTTTTTACTGGAGCTTGAATCCCGAAAATGTGGCACGTTTTCCTGAGTTTTGGCAGGTGGCGGGCATGTTGGTGGGCACCTACACGGGGGGCACCCCCAACATGGCTTCAATTGGGCTGGCTTTACAGGTACCCGATCGCATCTTTTTAATGAGTACTGCCGCTGATACCGTCCTGGGGGGCGTGTATTTAATGGTCCTGGTCAGCGTGGCGCAGCCGGTATTGCGGTATGTTTTACCCGAAGAACCCCGTGAAGCAGCGGCTGCCGAGGCGCAGTTTGTGGCTGAGCATGCCGCATGGAGCTGGCCTGATGTGCTCAAAAGTCTGGGTTTGAGTGTGCTGATCGCTGCGGTCAGCCTGGGGGGAGCTGTACTGCTCACCGGCGGATTATCGGTGCCGGTGATTATGATGTTGTTGACGGCGCTGGCTTTACTGGCTGCGTGTGCCCCTCGGGTCAATCACTGGTCGGGAAGCTATGCCACGGGAGAGTACCTGATTCTTGTTTTTTGTCTGGCCATTGGTGCCATGATTCGCTTTGATACCTTTAAGTGGGATAACCTCTATTTGTTTGCCTTTGCCGCTGCGGTCATGACCCTGGGGGTTGGCCTGCATCTATTGTTGGCACGTATGTTTAAACACGACATTGGACACTTTCTCATTGCTTCTACGGCGGCTGTGTTTGGCCCGCCTTTTGTGGGGGTGGTAGCTCGCGCTATTCAAACCCCTCAGCTGGTGCCTGCCGGTCTGGCGGTGGGGGTGCTGGGGTATGCCGTGGGCAATTACCTGGGCTTATTGGTGGCATACGGCATGCAAAGTTTGCTTTTGTCCTGAATCTTTGACGTAGATCACACTTTTGCTGTGCGAGCCTTCATAGGCATCTTTCCGGTGCCGGGCTATACTGATATTATCATCAGCAGTTCAGAGAATTATGTGACGCAAAACCCGTTGGGATGCGGGTTTTGCGGTCAACACAGCTCACAATAGCCACCCTTTTAAGGGTGGCTTTTTTTCAGGGTTGATCTGAAATCGGTTAGAATACAGCCATGTGGATACAACTGGTATTTTGGTTAGCGGTGTTTGCCCTGGCGGTTATGCTGGGGATGGCTTTTATGGTTTACCATGCGGTGGAACGTCTCAGCGGTGCCGCTGCGCTTTTTCGGGGGCAAAAGCTCCCCGACCGTGACGAGGCTTCTCCCTGGACTGAGGCCTATTATGAAATGGATGCCTGGTCTCAGGAGCTGGGGTTGGAACGCTTCGACTGTTTAGACTTTTATGGGTTGCTGGAAGACCAACCGGTAAAGGTGGCTTCCTGGCGGCATCCCCAGCACTCCTATTATCTGGTGCTGTATTTGTTTATGGAGAACGCCTGGGTCGATATGACCAGCGTTTTTGCCAACGGTATGTACTTGACCACCAGCAATCAACGGGATGCCTTGACCCTGCCTGAGCCCAACGAAGCCTATATTCAGGTGTTTGCCGATGCAGCGCCTTCGACCTTGCTGCAATATCACACCGACGGGGTCCACTATTTGTGTAAGCATTTAAAAACCCAGGCGGTGCTCAGTCCTCTGTCTTTACGTAAGCTCATGGTAGAGGCCATGGAAAAACAAACCCTTTCGATTAAAGCGCAGCCTTTGTGGTTCCTAAATGGTGCTTTGTGGTATTTTGGCCGTCGTTTTTGGTTGAACAATAAGTCTGTCCAGCAGATTTATCCCCAGAAAGTCTTCGCTTCCCCTTAAGGCTTTTTTAGCCTGGCTCCCGTGCTAAACTACTGTTTACCCTCTTTTTAAAGGAACAAAACCATGTCAATTCAACAGGTATTTATTGCAGGTGGCGGATTAATGGGTGGTGGTATTGCCTATGCCGCCAGTGTGAATGCAGCCACTGCGGTCACCGTATATGACGTGACTGCACAAGCCATTGAAGCCAGCCAGGCGCGTTACGAAAAACTGCTGGCCAAACAAGTCGAAAAAGCGAAACTCTCTGAAGCACAAGCGGCCGAAGCCAAATCCCGAATTCAGTTTACGACCGATCTTCAACAGGCCGCTCAGGCGGATCTGGTGATTGAGGCTGCCCCCGAGAATTTGGCGCTCAAGCAAAAGTTATACCAGGAATTGGATGCCCTTTGTCCTGCCCATACGATTTTTGCCAGCAATACCTCTTCTTTGCCCATTACCAGTCTGGCCAGTGTGACCCAACGGGCAGAGCGCTTCGTGGGCATGCATTTCTTTTCGCCGGTGCATTTGATGGCGCTGCTGGAACTCATTCGTGGCCTTGAAACCTCTGACGAAACCTACGAAAAAGTCAAAGCCTTTGGCGAAAAAATGGGCAAGACGGTGGTGACCGCCAATGATTTTCCGGGCTTTATTACCACCCGTCTGGGTATGGTGCTTTTAAACGAGGCCATGTACGCCTTAATGGAAGGTGTGGGAACCCCTGAAGATATTGATATGGGCATGAAGTTGGGTTTTAATCATCCCATGGGACCCTTGGCGCTGGCAGATGCCGTGGGCTTAGACGTGTGTTTGTCAGCTATGACCACCTTAGAAAAAGGCTTTGGCAACCCCAAATATGCTCCCTGTCCGCTGCTCAAACGTCTGGTGCAAGCTGGACACCTGGGTAAAAAGACAGGCCGCGGTTTTTATCAGTACTAACTCACTTCGACTAAAAAAGGAATACACCATGTCAGAGTCTCCTCAAGAATTTCATGAACGCATGATGCATCGCGTGTTAAAACTGGCTCAAAAAGGATTTATTCAAATTGCGCCAGATCCCTTTCGCGGTGCACTGGTGGCCAAAGACAAAGCCATTGTGGGTGAGGGCTTTATGGCCAACCGCCGAGACAAAGAGCCCGAGCTTCATGCCCTGAGCGCAGCAGGCGATAAGGCTCAGGGAGCGACCTTGTACCTGAACCTTGAGCCAGCGTATGGTAAAGGGGTGGTAGAGCAGATCATTGCCGCAGGTATTGTGCATGTGGTGGTTGCCATGAAGGAACCCAATCCCAATGTGGCAGGCAAGAGCTTGAAAGCCCTTGAAAAAGCTGGACTTGAGGTGACCACTTCTGTACTTGAAGCTGAAGCGCAGGAGTTAAATGAGATTTACATTAAAGACGTGAGCACCCGTCGCCCTTTTGTGCATGTGCTCACCGCCATGTCTTTAGACGGCAAAACGGCCACGGCCATGGGCGACAGCCAGGGCATTACCGGTCCCGAGGCCAAAGAATATGTGCAACAGTTGCGCGCGCGCTATGATGCGGTCATGATTGGGGTCAACAGCATTTTGCACGATGATCCCCAGTTAAACTGTAAAGCGCTGCGAGGCTGCGACCCCTGGCGCATTGTGGTGGACAGTCAGGCACGAACCCCCACCACCAGCCGCCTCTTTTTGCGCTCTGATCTCGACGAAAGCCGAGCCCCTGTCCTGATTGCGATTTCTTATGGTGCCCATGAAGAACATTTGCGCTCCTTGCGTCATGCAGGTGCTGAGATTATTCACTGTCCCGATGAGAACAGTGCTGAACCTCGTGTGGACCTGTCCCGTTTGATGATTCAATTGAACAAACGTGGCATTACCAGCGTGCTTATCGAAGGCGGCAGTACCTTGCGGGGGGCTGCGTTAGAAGCGGGTATTGTGGATAAAATGACCTTTTTGATGGCACCCAAGATTTTTGGTAGTGCCGACGCCCGCTCGGCCATTGACGGCGAGGGTGCGACCATTGTCTCTGAAGCCCGTGAGTTAAAGCGCTTAAAGGCCCGTTATCTGGGCTCTGATATTGTCATTGAAGGGTACCTGGCCTAAGGTCATGGATGAAGTATTACCGTTTTTGATCATTTCTGAAGCCTACCATCACGCCCGTGTGGATCAGGTGCTGTGTGAACAGCACCCTGAACACAGCCGTTCTTTGATCCGCAAGTGGCTGGATCAGGGACAGGTCTGGCTCAATGATGAGACGGTCACCAAAGCGGGGCAAAAACTCAAGGCGGGAGACGTCTTGCGTTGGCAACCGCCCGCGATTCAAAAGTCCGATAAAATTATGCCCGAGGCTATCCCTTTGGATATTCGCTTTGAAGATGAGCACGTGCTGGTGGTCAATAAGCCGGTGGGCATGGTGGTGCATCCGGCCCCAGGACACTATCAGGGAACCCTGGTGAATGGCTTGCTGTATCACTGTTCTTTTTTATCGGGCATTGGCGGTGTGGAGCGCCCTGGCATTGTACACCGGCTTGACCGTGAAACCAGTGGGCTATTGGCGGTGGCCAAGACCGATCAGGCCCATCAAAATTTGTCCGCCCAGCTGCAATCTCGTACCATGAAGCGCCACTATGACGCCATTGCCGAGCAAAATTTTTCGCAGTCAGAGGGCACCATTGAGGCCCCCATTGCCCGCCACCCGGTTAAACGTCAGCAAATGGCGATTGTCGAAGGGGGACGTTTTGCACGCACCCATTGGCATGTGAAACACGCGTTTCACGGTTATACCTGGCTGGGCCTGGAGCTTGACACCGGTCGCACTCACCAAATTCGGGTGCACTTGAAGTCTATCCATCACCCGTTGGTGGGTGATGCGGTATATGGCTCCAAACGCAAACACCCTTTTAAAGTGGATCGGCCCATGCTGCATGCGTCGCGTCTCCAGTTTTTGCATCCGCTAACCCAGGAGCCCCTGAGTTTTGAAGTGCCAGTACCTGCGGACTTCCAACGCATTCTTGATCTTCTGGCCCAAAAATAGTGACGCAGACAGATTTTTGCTGTCTGTGTATGATTGTGAAGAATGCGCGCTCCCTGCTGCCTGGGACCTTAGATGCCTTGCAACCCTTGTGGGAACTTGATTTCTTGGGGCAGGCCGTTTTTGTAGACACCGGTTCGCAAGACGGTACGTTAGACTATCTCCAGAAACGTTTTGAGGGCATGCCTCAGGTGCAGATAAGCGCTTTGGACTGGCCTGAAGACTTTTCAAAGGCCAGAAACGCGGCCCTCGAGCGGGTGAACACGCCCTGGGTATTGTTTCTTGATGCCGATGAAGCCTTAAGTCCCGCCAGTATCTCTCTGCTGGTGTCGTGGCAACACACGTTGCAGCAAAGTCCTGCGGCGCAATGGCCTGAGGCTGTGGTGTGTGTGCGTCATAATTTGGACGAACAGGGACGTATGACAAGCCAAGATTATTTGACACGTCTGTGGCAGTCTTCACCCGCGATTCGTTATGTGGGCAGAGTTCACGAGCGTCCGGTCTATTTTTTAGCGCCCGATCAGGCCCGTCCTTTGGAAGGCGTACAGCATTTGGCAGTACATCTTAAACATCGTGCGGCATCTCCTGAGACGTCCGCTGCGAAACAGAAGATGTACGGGCGCTATCTGGCGCAGGCCAGATCTGAGACGCCTTCGCCGTATTTGGATTACCATTGGGTGATTTCACCGCAGGTTCAGCGAACGCTGTCACCCGCAGCGCGTCTCGCTATCTTGTGGCCCGCGATTGAAGCCACGCAATCTCAGGCCGCCCAGGCCACATCGGTCTTGCCTTTTCCTGCCTGGGCAGGTGTTCCCTGGGCCGCTGCGCTTTTAGAAGCCCAATACTTATGGGCCGAGTCCGGTCAAAGCGAAGCGATGATCACTTTTTTTACCACCTATCTTGCCGCTGAGCATCCCTTGCCCCTGTTTGCGGAGTCCTGGGGGCAATTGGCACTGGCTTATGTGGCAGGGCAAGCGGTGCAGCCTCAGCGATGGATGCAAGCCATTGGGATGTTGTATAAGGCTCTGGATCCTACCGGGTCGGTATTTGAGCTCTCTCAGGGTTGGAACACCTGGCAAAGCCATGGACTTCTGGCACAGCTTTATCTACAACTGGGAGACTCTCCGGCGGCCTGGTGTCATTGCCATTTGGCCTGGCGCGATACTGATGTATCCCCTGAAATGAGGCGTACGCTGCGGCACTTGCGTCAGCAGTTGGACAGGCTTTGCCCTTTTGTGCAAGCGGTGGAGCAACTGCAGCGGGCCTGGGCCCGTGCGATAGCGGCACAGGATGACGTGGCGATGGCGTGGTTGTCTTGTTTTTTGTGGGGCTTGCAAGGCAGCTTAACACCTATTGAGAAGCTGAGGGCAGTGAACTGGGGGCTCATCCCGGACACGCATCCGGTGCGTGTTTTTAAGCGGTATTTGACGGCGCGGCACAGGCACTAATTAAAAAGCCCTGTATGATACAGGGCTTCGTTCACTAAGCAATCGTGTCTTGCAAGCGTTTGTGGTAGTCTCGGCTGACCCACTGAGATTGTGGGTTGATCACTTTGGTCAGCAAATAAGCGCTGTATAAGCGATTGGACAGAGAGTCTGCGGTAAAAGCCGAAAGGTAAATGGTATCCCCTGAGGTAATCACTGCACTGCGGGTCTTTTTACCACAGGTGCAATCTTCTAAGGTGTTGTCCTCTTTGGCCCGTTGAATCATGCGTCGAATGGGGGCGGAGTCCACCGCCACGATGGCCACAATATTTTCTAAGGGCACGCGATAATCATAACCAATACTTAGCATTAGGCGGCAGTATTGCTTTCTTCAGTACGTTTCACATCGCCATAAGAACCATCCGCACGTTTGGCCAACGAGTCTGCCGTAAAAGCAGAAAGAACGATATGGCCAGAGTCTGTAATGACAACGCTTCGGGTTTTACGTCCGTAAGTGGCGTCTACCAGTTTGCCATTTTTTTGGCCTTCGTGAATCATGCGTTTAATGGGAGCTGAGTCAGAAGAGACAATCGCGATGATGCGGTTCAGGGGAACGATGTTTCCATACCCAATGTTTAACATAAGGTTTAGGTCTCCTAATCGTAAAATTAAATGAATATTTTGAATCCAATTATATCTGAGAACCCCGAGGATTAAGAAGTACATACGCAGAAAAAGACGCAAGATTGCGCCTTTTTAAGCCTTTTATGTTATTTTTTACAAAAATATGACTTTAGTCGTCGCTGCTCATAATCCCCATGAGATAGAGAATATTTTTGAATAGACCGAGGAAGTCAATGAACAGCATAATGGCCGCCATAACATACATCTGGTCTGAGAAGCGATTGCGAATCACAGACATATCGTAGAGCACAAACCCGGCAAAAAACACCACCGAAACCATTGAAAGTAACGTAAATGTTAAGGTGTTGCCAAAGAACATGCTAATCAAGAAAGAAATAATCAGTCCAATACCCAGTGCGCTTAAAAAGCCACCGAGGCCTTCAAAGTTACGTTTGGTGGTCAGGCTATAAGCCATGAGACCGCCAAAGGTAATGCCTGTTACCGCAAAAGCCTGAGCAATTAAAGGGATGCCTCCGGCAAAATTGGCCCACTGCAAGAGAGGAACCATACCCAGACCTGCCAGGACGGTGACCAGACCGTATAACAGCACGTTGAGTCCTTTGTTTTCGTTTTGGGCCCACATGCCTGAGGTTAACACCAAAATAAATTCGCCAATTAAAGCCAGCAGTGAAATACCGCGAGGCACTCCCATGCCCAGGTAGGCGCTGGCGGCGGTTAATAGAAGTCCAAAGCCAAAAAGAGGTAAGACACGGGTGTCAAAAACCTCCTGGCTCATACCCATGCCGCCCCATGGACTGACGCGGCTTTGCGATGCGTAACGTGAGTCTCTCATACCGTGAATGCTCACTTTCTTTTTTTCTTTTATTATAACCAATCTATTGGCATAAATTAAGAGGGTAATTTAATCACATTATTTTGAGATTTGCTCTGTTATGATATGCAAGTAAAAAAATAAAGTACAGGTGTGAAATGAACAAGCTCTGGGATCGTGTTAAGTCCTTATTTACCTATGAAGAAGAAGAGCTAGAAACCCTGAATGTGCCGGTGCGCGGTGAAAATGGCCCCCCACCCAGCTTTTCGGGTGCGCTCTCAAACATGAGCGGTCATGAAATTGTGGTCATGAAACCCACTTCTTTTAAAGAAACCCTGCTGGCGGTACAGTGCCTCAAAAACCGCTCAACCCTCATTGTGAATGTGAATGACCTTTCAAAAGATGAGTCGCAGCGGTTTATCGATTTCATTTCCGGCTCGGTGTATGCCCTGGATGGTTCACAGGAGTGCGTCGGTGAAGAAATTTATCTGCTGACGCCAAGTCATGTGGGCATTCGTTCCAATCAAGCGCTGGTGACCTCTGAGGGCTTAGTGGCACGGAACTAAAGCCATGCCCAACGGACGTTTTCTCTGGGCTTCGTTGGTCACCATTGTGGTGACCTTTGTGTGCGCCAGCAGTGCGTTGCTGGCGGTGCTTTTTCGGGCGCCCCGCCCCGTCTTAGATGCGATTTCTCGCACCTGGGCCAGCCTTATTTTGAAGGCCTGTCAAATTCGCGTGGAGCTGAGCGATCTCGAACATTTGCCCGCAGGCTCTTCGATTCTCGTGGGCAATCACCAGGGCATGCTCGATATTTTGGCGTTAATGTCTGCCCTGCCCCATCCGCCAGTGTTTGCGGCGAAGGCAGAGCTATTTAAAATTCCCCTCTTTGGTCAGGCCATGCGCTCTGTGGGCCATATTCCCATTTACCGGGGAGAACGCGAAAAAGCCATTGCCAGCATTAACGCCGGGGCGAAGCGCTTGCAACAAACCGGCCACCAGTTGGTGTTCTTTCCCGAGGGGACGCGCACCCGCGACGGTCACATTCAGGGCTTTAAAAAAGGCGCTTTTGTGTTTGCTTTAGAGAGTCAGTTGCCCCTTGTGCCTTTTGCCATTAACGGTAGTTATCAGACCTGTCCGCCAGGATTTAAAAAGGTTTACGCAGGTACAATTCAGGTACGTTTATTGCCCCCCATTGACGTTAGCCAGTATGATGTATCTCAGCGGGATGTCTTAACCCAAACAGTGCGGGAGCAAATCGTGACCGCCGTTGCACAGCAACAGGAGCATTACCAACTTCCCGCCGCGTAAGGAGAAGTTTGCCATGCCCCATGATCCCTTTGAACACCACCATCATACCAATACCCTGATATCGGCCCATGATTTAGCAGACGCCATTGACGACATTCCTCCTGAAGACGCCTGGGAACCTGCACCGCCGTCCCCCTCTAACCTCAATGATCATGAGGTGCCGATCCATTCGACCTTGTTTCAACACAAACGCATAGCCTTGCTTGTGTGTGGGGGCATCGCCGCCATGAAAATCCCGTTGCTGGCCCGTGAGCTGCGTAAGCATGGGGCTGAAGTGACCGCTTTTGTGTCTGAAGAGGCACTGCGCTATGTCACCGTTGATGCCCTTGCCTGGAGTACAAACCGCCCGGTGGTGACCGGCCTAACGGCTCGGGCAGAGCACCTGGGTGACGGTGAAACCTTTGATGCGTATGTGCTCGTTCCGGCCACATATAATACCTTAAATAAATTTGCTACCGGGATTGCTGACAATGCGGTGACCACGGTTCTCGCTTCAGCGCTGGGGCGCTTGAGTCGTCAGCAAACTTCCATTTTGGTGGTGCCCACGATGCATGGTTCGATGCATAACCCGATTCTTGAAGCGAGTTTACGGCGTTTGCAGGGGTGGGGTGTGCGCGTGATTCCGCCCCGAGATGCCTATGGCAAACACAATTTACCCGACTTAGACACAATGGTCTACGCCATTGCCCGAGAGCTGAGCGGGCGTCCCTTGAGTGGCCTTTCTGTGTTGGTTACTGGCGGACCGACGCCGGTGCCTTTAGACGCGGTACGTTATTTAACGAATCGTTTTACAGGCCGTTTGAGTTACGCCATTGCCAAGGCTTTTTATGTGGCGGGCGCAGAGGTACATTGGGTGCTGGGCAAGAGCAGTTTCTCGCCACCATCCTGGCTTCCCTGTTATGCTGTAGATACGTTTCAGGCGTATCTTGATACGGTGCAATACCTGGCGGAAACACAGCAGTGTGACGTGGGCGTCTTTTCGGCGGCAGTGGCGGATTATACGGTGTCTCAACCTTATGTGGGCAAGCTTCCCAGTGGCCAGGACATGACCCTGCATTTGCAGCCCACCCCAAAAGTCATCGACCTGATTCACCAGCGTTTTCCGGAGATGTATAAAGTCACCTTTAAATTGGAATCTGGACGCGCCCATGAAGAACTGATTGAGATGGCGCGTCAGCGTTTACAACAGCATTCGCAATTGGTGGTGGTGAATCAGGTGGCACCTGAAGGGGAGTCAGGTGACGAACCTGCTGAGCAAGAAGCCTGGCTGGTTACCGAGAAATCGGTACGGCCCTTTGTGGGCAAATCGGCCATTGCCCAGGGCATTGTGGAGCATGTAAAAGCAGCACGGGCACCATTTATTTTTGAAGGGTAATGGCATATGCAACTTTTTGAACAAACCGGTCCCCATTTAGACAATACGTATCAGGGCGATCCCTATCTTAAGGCCTTGCTGTCACAGCAGGTGCCTCCGTCGATGTTTTCGACCTGGCAAGCTCCTCTGGCGCGTATGGGCGAGTTGAGTGGTGGAGCGCTGTACACCCTTCAGCAAGCGGATCGTTTACATGAGCCCGAGCTGACCCAATGGAGTCCCTGGGGAGAGCGCATTGACCATATTGCCCTGACCCCTTTATGGCAGGCCGCTGAAAAAGTGGCCGCTGAAGAGGGGCTTGTGGCCATTCCCTATGAAAGGCAATACGGTGCGTTTTCTCGGGTTCTGCAGTTTGCACTGGTGTATTTGTTTACCCCTTCTTCAGATATTTACAGTTGTCCGTTGGCCATGACCGATGGCGCTGCGACCACCCTGCTGCAGAGTGGCAACCAGGCCCTGGTGGAGCGGGCGATTCCTCACCTGACCAGCCGGGACCCCCGACAATTTTGGACCAGTGGCCAGTGGATGACTGAGCTGCCCGGCGGCTCAGATGTGTCACGTACCGAAACCGTTGCTCAGGCTACCGATACCGGCTGGCAATTGCAAGGCCGCAAATGGTTTACCTCTGCCACCACCTCGCAAATGGCGTTGGCTCTCGCCCGGCCCGAGGGCAATCCTGAGGGCAGCAAAGGCCTGGCTTTATTTTACTTAGAGCCCCGTGATGCCCAGGGCAAATTGCAAAAAATTCAGGTCAACCGCCTTAAAGATAAAATGGGCACCCGGAAAGTGCCGACGGCCGAGTTACTGCTCACCGGTACCCCCGCTCAGCTGGTGGCAGGCAATACCCACGGTGTGAAACAGATTGCGCCCATGCTCAATATTACCCGCACCTGGAACGCGGCCTCGGCCATTGGCTTAATGCGTCGGGGTTTGCATCTGGCCTGGGACTATGCCACCCGTCGCCGGGCTTTTGGCGATGTGTTGATTCGCAAGCCCCTGCACCGTGAAACCCTCGTGAATTTAGAGGCTACCTTTGCGCGGGCTTTTTGCTTTACTTTTGCCTGTGTACACCTGTTGGGTAAACAAGAAAACGGTGAGGCCACCGCCCAGGAGCAAGAGCAGCTGCGTCTGTTTATTCCCCTGCTGAAGCTAAGCACGGGCAAACAGGCGGTCCAGGTGCTGAGCGAGGTCATGGAAAGCTTTGGTGGCGCGGGCTATATAGAGGATACGGGGATTCCGCAATTGCTGCGCGACGCCCAGGTGCTTCCCATCTGGGAGGGAACCACCAATGTCTTGTCTCTGGACAGCTTGCATGTGCTGCTGAAATCAGGAAAAACCCAGCTGAAAGACTGGTTAAGTGCAGCCCATTTAAACGCCCCCGGAGAAGCCCATGAAGCGGGACGACAACGGGTTCAACAGGCCTTGCAGCGCATACAGGAGCTGAGCAACCAGCCAGAATATTTGGAGTCTCAGGCCCGCACCATCGCCTGGGATTTTGCCTCGGGTTTGGGGCAGTTGTATTTGGCTGACTTTGCCGCAGCGCATGCTGAACTCATCTTTGCTGCCAATACGGATACCCCGCTGACGGTGACCACTGCCGAGCTCCTGTCGCGGAGCCAAAACAGATGGCCATAACGGGCTCCCCTTTTCCGGACTTTGAAGGGACAGCTATTCCTTTTGACAACCTGGATGCGCAACTGGCAGAGGCTGGAGCCGTGGTATTGCGGGGGCTGGTGCCCCGGGCTTTGATTGAGCACTGGCTGCCTCGCTTTTTGCAAGCCTTTGAGGAGGCCGACACCCAGGTGTACACCGGGCAAATGCCGGCTTCTTTGTATCAAAGTTTGTACCGTTATGGCCATGTGTATCCACCCACCATTCCCCATTATGAGCAGTGGCATCAGGCTTTGTTGCAACACCGGCCTTTTCAGCAGGTGCTACGCTCTTTTTTTGGAGATCGCTGTGCCCTGATGATTCAAAACTCTTACCCGCGCCGCCAGGGGCGCTCGCGGTCTGAACACGCCATTGACTGGCATCAAGATCAAGCCTTCTTAGGGCCTTTGCCGGTGATTAACACCTGGATTCCCATGACCCCGGCAGGGGGGAATTACCCTGGCGTTGAGTTGGCGTTGAGTTCAGGGGCGTGTTGGATCCCTGAGCTGCAGCCTGGAGATGTGCTGATTTTTCACGCTTTTACCCGCCACCGGACTTTTTTACCGGATAATTTCAATGAACGCATCAGCAGTGAATTGCGCTGGATTGCTCCCGCGGGCTTTGAATTCACCAGCTCACCGCTTTTTACCGTGAATTTGGGGGAAGCCACCGATGCCGTTTGAACCCACCTGTAAATCAGTATATAATTGAGCGTAGATACAGTATGCGAAGCACAACAACATAGCCCCTAAAGGAGTATCATATTTTGGACGTTCTGAAAGTTTCTTCCCGTTCAAAGCCTACCTCAGTTGCTGGAGCCCTCGCTGGCGTTATTCGCGAGCAGGGTTTTGTAGAAGTTCAGGCCATTGGTGCCGGAGCTGTTAACCAGGCTATTAAAGCCGTGGCCATTGCACGGGGGTATGTGGCGCCAGGCGGGATTGACCTGGTGTTTACTCCTTCTTTTGTAGATATCGAAATCAATGGCGAAGAGCGTACCGCCATTAAACTGCTGGTGGAGGTTCGCAAATGATTATTTCTATTGTTGCTGTCATTCTGGGGGTTTTGATGGCCCTGGGCGGCCTGGCTCCCAATTTAGCCAATGGTGTTGCCCATACCCAACTCGATGAAGCCTTAAACCATCCCCGCGTATTGCAGGTGCAAATTCATCCGGCGGCGCCTAGCGTCTCTGTGTTAAACGGCGCTGTGGACTATACCGAAGTCTATGCTGAGGACTTTACCCTTTCAGAACTTCCCATTCATCAAATGCAACTTAAAGTGCACCATTTGAATTTAGATCCAGGCTCAGAAAAACTCACCCTACGGGAAGAAGCGCAAGGGGCTGTTGCCCTCAAACTCACCGAAGCGGATCTCAATAAGTTTCTGGCTTCAGACACCTTTAAAAATGTTTTAAATGCGGTCAAATCCAAGCAAAGTATTTTGAGCAGCCTGGACGCAGACATTCAAGATGTGAACATTCAACTGCGCAATGACGGTGTCCGTATTGAAGGGACTGCAGCGACGCTGGGCGGCTTTTTTACGGTGCCCTTTACCCTTGAAGGGCAACTGCGTTTAAAGAGCGAGCGTGAGCTCGTGGTGCAAAATGTTACCGGCACCACCCTCGGCCGTCCCTTACCCGATGATCTGCTTACCACGGTACTGGCGCGCATTAACCCTATCATCGATCTCAACGCACTGGGGGGTGAAGACATGAAGCTTTATTTTCGCCGTGTGAAAGTGACCAATAATCAACTTGAGTTATTGGGTGAGGCTCATATTCGCCAGTTGCCCCGCTAAACGGCGGTGTCCTCTTTTGGTGTTGTTATCCCTGTGTATTGTCATCATACGCAGGGATATTTGCGTTTTAAACAATGTTTGCACAGTCTACGAGAACAGCACTTTGGCGATTTTTCGGTGATTGTGGTAGACGACGGGTCCCCTGAAACGCACGCGCCTGAAAAGCTGAGGCAAGAGGCGCCGTACCGTACCCGATGGATTCGTTTACCTCACAATCAGGGGCGCGCTGTGGCGCGTAACGTAGGTTGGCAAGCAGCTCCCTTTCCCTGGATCCTGTTTTTAGACGCGGATATGGTGTTGCATCCTGAGGCGCTGGGCACTCATTTTCGCTTTCACCGGACTCGGGGCCAGGGCTGGATTGGCCAGGGGAAGGTCATTGGTCAGAGCCAGATAGACAAGCGTCCCATCGCGAGTGTCTGGACTGATGCCTCTCAGGCCTTTTTTGCCACGGGCCATGTATCGGTGGCCCGTGAAGCGCTTGAACGGACCGGAGGCTTTGACGAGGCTTTTACCCAGTATGGTTGGGAAGACCTGGAATTGGGGCTGCGCTTGCAACAGCAGGGCTATCGTCGAGCGCATTTGAAAAGTGCAAAAGCTTATCATTGGGAGCCCCCTTTAAATGCCTCACAATGGTCCCGAGATTTGGCCAAAGAACAGCAACGGGCGCGAGGGGCCCTCTACCTTTTAGCAAAACATCCCCAGCAGGGGCGTTATTTATGTCAGGCCACGCTGCTGGATGCCGCCGTTGCCAACGGTTTACGCCAGCTTTTGCCCATGCCGGACCTCTTGCCCCGACTGCTTCAACTGCAACAGACGCACCCGAAAATGGCCCTGGCCTTTTACCGGGGCATCTTACACCAGTATTATGTACAGGCGCTGCAAGAGCTGCTGAAGGCCAATAAAGAAGCCCCCGAGCTTTAATCGAGGGCTTTGCTTTGTGTCTTGTGTACCGCTTATTGGGCAGGAGCGGTCTGAGGCTGAGGGGTCAAGCCGTCCATCATGGCGATGGTTTTGCTCTTCACCCAATCTTTGGCACCGCTGCTGGTGAACAGTTTGTCGGTTAACCAACCTCCCAGCATACCGGCGCCACCCACCAACAGGGTCAGGCCGATACCGCTAACGGCGGTTCCTGCCAGAGCGGCCATGGCTGCTCCACCGGCGAGGGTTGCACCCAGACCGGTGATACCACCGGTAACAGTGTCGGTGACAACGTTAGAAACGGCCTGGGTTTTGGTTTTTTCACCGCGCCAGTAGGCGATACCGTTGGTTACTGCAGAGAAACCACCGCTCACCAGGGCAGAGATACCGGTGCTTTTCAGCGTCGCCATGCCGATGCCTTTGAGGGCGCCCACCACAGAACCGTTACCGGTTTTGATTGCACCGATCAGGTTGCTGACTTCGCTGGCAACGATTTTGCCGTAACGCACTTGACCGACGTTGGCGCCGACCCAGGGAGACTGAGCAGCCAGAGAATCCAGGAAGGTCATTTTGATTTTGTCGTTGTTTTTGAAGCGGCCCAAAATGTTCTGGTAACGGGCTTCTTCTTCAGGGGTGGGTTTGTAGCCGTACTTTTGCACTTTCTCTTCTACAATCAGTGCCCATTCAATTTCAGACATGGTCACTTGCTCACCAGCGGCGGGCATATCAGGACCAAAGGGGTTAGGACCAGCGGGCTGCTGAGGTGCTTGCGCACCGGGAACGGTGGGGGTGCCAACGGGCATTTGGATTTGGGGCAGCGCAGGGGTGGGGCTCATGGGTTTGATGTTGTTTTTCAGCAGCATCAGTTGAGAAGCCAGCGCTTCGTAGTAGTTTTTCTCGTCAGCGGTGGGCTGGTAGCCTTGTTGTACTTTGGCTTCTAATTCGGTGGCCCACTGTAAGTCAGTGCGAGAGATGTTGAGGGTGGTGAGACTGGGAACAGAAGAGCTGGTGGGTGCGAACTGAACGGTGCTGGCGTTTTGCATGGGAGCGCTGGGCTGGCTGACGTTCAGGCTGTCAGGAGCAGAAACAGTCTGAGCAGGAGCTGCCTGGGGAATGTTTAGCTGAGAAGGGGTAGGGAGTTGGGCTGAGAAGGCGGGAGTGGTGGCAGCGATGTTGTTCAGATAAGTCATTTTCAGTAAGCTCCTTTTTTCGCATCAACCGTTTGTTCTATGTTTTTATTATGCCCTATAAAGGCTAAGAACTGACGTAGAAAAATATAAGGAATAAACAAGAAATAGATAAGCTTAGGTTAAGCCTGCAAAAGTTCAATTTTGGGCGTAAGGATCTCATGATGCGGGTTTGACGGGAGTGGAGCAGGAGTATTAATATTTAATTAAATATCACCAAATATATTTTGATTTTGTTTTTTAATTATTAAAAAAACTTCAACGTTTGAATAATTTAGGGCGAGATATATAGGGAAATCAGAGATTATCGTATAAAATAGAGAAGATACTTATCACTCAGTTTTTTAAAGCACGGTTTAACGGAGGCAGCTACCTATGGGTCGCGGAGATTTTGGATTTGATGGATTATACTCACTACAGGCAGTCAACCAGTGGATCGGCGTTATTAACGCCAACCTGAACGCAGCAAACCGCACCGGTTATAAAGCCACAAAGGTGAAGTTTAGAGGCGGTGTCGCTACCGTTGAACGCCGTCCTTTTGGGCCTCTTTTAGGGATTCAATCCCCTGAAACCACCTTGCAAATTGATGAAACCCAGATTGATTTTTCTCAGGGTTCTATTATTGCTTCCACTGAACCTACCCACCTGGCGATTCAGGGTAAGAACGCGTTTTTCCGTTTGTCAACGACTTTAGACCCAACATCGGGTGCCGCCAACGCCATTACCGATGCTGCTTATTACACCCGTGACGGTGAGTTTCACGTGATTAACGTGAACAACGTGTTGCGTCTGGTGCACAGTACGGGCATGTATCTGGTGACAGAAACCGGTGCGGGTGTAGAGTTTGATGCCCAAAACGATCTGGTGCGTGAAGACGATGGTGCAGCCACTTTTACGGGTACCGTTTTTGATGAAACCAACTTAATGGGTTTCAATGCGCCTAACTTTTTGCGTTTTAGCCGTTTTGGTTCGACGGTTTTTGAACAAGTCGGTAACGCCGATGACGCTGGCTTTTTCAACGTGGGACCTGGTCAAGCACGGGTTGTGGCACAGTCTTTAGAGAGCTCCAACAGTTCCTTGTCGCAAGCCCTTCCTGAACTGTCGCTGGCTCAGAAGTTTTTCTCTTCGGTATCTAAAGTGATTTCGGTTCACCAAACCAACTTAGACACCGTCATTAACTTAATTCGTTAATTCTAAGCGCTTATTGTTTCAAAGCACCTCTCTCAAGTGAGGGGTGCTTTTATGTATGTAGCAACGTCTGGCAAAATTGCAAAAGGGACTCAGACCAGGTGGGATTGTCAAACAGAACTGTGCTTTTGCGTTGAAGGGTTTGTCTCAGTTCCTGGTTCCAGGTAGAGTTAGTGGCTACGCTGACCGCCAGCTCTGCGTAGTGGGCTGGATCTTTGGCAATTAAAGCCGTAAAATCCATGAGTTGGTACATGGTTTGGGTCCAGCGGCTGCGGTTCCAGGGCAAATCCAGCGTAACAATTGGGCAGCCGAGACCCAGGGCCTGGTATGAGGTGTTGCCGCCGCCGAAATAAAAGCTGTCCAGAATAACGTCACAGGCCATTAAGCGCTGATAAAACGTCTCTCGGTTGGACCACGGTAAGAAATGAATGCGTGGTAGCAAGGCTTCCCCCAGAGATTGGTGAAAGCGTTGCTGCAAACGCAGCTCTAAATCGTTATAGGCCAAAAAAAGCACATGACCCTGGGCATCTTTTTCCAGGATCTGTTTTAAAACGGCATCAAAATCGGGATGAATTTTAAACAATGTCATGGGGCAAAAATAGAGGGACCCGCTTTCGGGTAGGCCCAGAACTTGCCGTGATGCTCGAGGCGGTACCGTGACAGGGGCATAGTCCGGCAAACCAGGCAGCGTAATCAGCTTTTCACTATAGTGGCTTTGCCCGTGTTCAGTTTCAAGAATCTGGGATGAGACAAAGTAATCCATATGGGGTAAGCCGGTGGTGACCGGGTGGCCAGACATGACCATTTGAAAGCGCGCCAAACGTTGCGATGCCATCACATACACAAAGGCGTTCATGCCAATTTCAGGATAAATTAAAATATCCAGCTGGGCTTGATGCACCTGGTGAATCGCGCGCATGGGATGGGTGGGCAAAACTTCAAAATGATCACTTTGCGACCGCACCCGCTCGGTGATGTGATCCTCTCGCGTGTGATTTTCTCCCTGACAAAAGAAAACAAACACTTCAAAGTGCTGGCTCTGCATCAGGTGTTCCAGGGCTCTTTGCAACAGATGCATCACCGATTGATTGTAAAAGTGATGCGACAAAATGCCCAGTCGCGGTTTGCGGCTAGCCTCTGTGGGGTGTGCAGGTGGGGGCACCACCTGGGGTAAGCCATAAAATTGCGCAAGCTTTTTTTGCAGCGGGCGAAAGGCTTTTAACTGATAACAGTGGTAAAAATTAAGGTTTTGGGCAACGCTAATTTCTCTGTAATGGGACGGGGCCTGAACATGATGTTTGATAAAATAATCCAGATAGCGCTCGAGGTGCTCAGCAATTTCCGCGATATGTGCCTGAGAAAAGACAATGGGTTCTTGCAGGCTGGAGATAATGGTACGGGCATTTGCCAGAGAGGGTGTTGCTTCGTAGAACTGGAGTGCCCAACGCAGGGCTTCTGTATAGCGGTAATCATTGTGTAGGCTGTTGATGAGATGGTAATGTAAAAGCCCGTAAGACTCACTTTTGTCTAAGACCTGTCTCAGGTGTTTTTGTGCTGTTTTTGTATCACCCAAAGCCTGATAGTAGGCGCCCATGGCGATCTGATAAAAAGAGTGACCGGTTTCGTTAAATTGCTGCTGTAAATCGCTAAAAATATTGTCCTGATAGGCCATGCTTTCCATGAGCTGAAAAAGATGTTCAATAGGAGCCGACCATTTAGAATCGAGGAGGTGGGCCTGGGCTGTTAAGGCCAGTGATTTGGAAAGCTGATGGCGTTGCAGACAGAGTTGCGCAAGAGTAAGATGGCTTTGGGCGTCCGGTTTGCGTTGTAACACCTGTTCAAAACAAAGCTGGGCTTCCTGAAGATTGCCCAATTTAGCCCATAAAATGCCCAGGTTATTGTGATACTCAGCAGAATCGGGCGTGATTTCAATCGCCTGTTGATAGCACTGACGGGCGTCTGTGAATTGACGGGTTTGTTCATAAGCAAAACCTAAAAAATTCCAGAGTTGTGCGGCGGTTCGAGACGGAAGCCTTGTCTTTAACAGTGAAGAAATTTCTGTAATGGCCTGTGTATAGCGCCCCGCCTGCAGATCCGCCGTGATAGCGGAGAGATCAGTCATCGGATGGAGTGTAATGCAGGCCTTGTTTTTCTTGCATGAACTTTAAAGCGGCAAGAATGTCGGGGTTATCGGGAGACACCAACAGCGCCCGTTCCGCCAGCGGAATGCCTTTTTCAAAATTGCCCGCATTGCTGTAGAGACCGACGAGCAATTCATACGCTTCAATCACATTGGGTTTCAGCTGAATGACCTTTTCAAAATATGGAATGGCTTCCTCAAAACGCTCCAGCTCCATCAAAATCATGCCCCGGTGCAAATAGGTGGTGTCTTCATCGGGAATATAGCTTTCAAGGGCATTGAGCTCCCGCAGAGAAACCATATATTTGCCCTGGTGATGGTAAGCATCGGCAAGGGTGAGTCGGGCTTCTACAAAACCGGGCTCCAGGCGCAAAGCGTGTTGCAGGTTCGCAATACACGGGTAGTAGGCGCGCAATTCGCTGTAGGCCATGCCCAACATAAAAAAGGCGTTGATGTTTTGCGGGTCAGCCATGATTAAGCTTTCAAAGATCTCTACGGCCTCGGCGTATTTCTTTTGACTGATGAGAACAAAACCCAGACGAAAGCGGGCGTCTAAATTGTTGGGGTTCATGTTTAAGGCTTTTTGGAATTGTTCGGCGGCTTCGGGTAAGCGCCCTTGTTCCATATGCTGAATGCCTTCGTGTACAAACTCGTTCATGAATTCAGGATCGGTGGTTAAGGCGTTATACACCGATTGCTTGAGGGTAGTCAGGGCCCGACGGGCAATTTTAAGCAGACCAAAAATATTGTACAGCGGAGAGAGTGGGGGATGTAGCTCAATGGCGCGAACCATCTCATTTTCGGCTTCGGCAAGGTTTTGCTCGCGAAAAAGGCGCACACTTTGGCGCATGTGACGGTAGGCATCCTGAGAGATGATGTCATTGTTTCGATCGCGACGAATGCTGTCATCAGGCAACTCTATATTTTGAATTAGCGCGTTTTCCGGCAAATCTTCTGTATTCATGGCTCTTGAAATTGTTTATGATGTTCTTTTATCATAACACCAAAAGGAACTGAGTATGCAGACCGAGCAATACCAAACTTATCTCCATCAAATTCGTTACTGTAAAACCCTGACGGATTTAAAAACGATTGTTCAGCGCTTTTTAGAACCCACGGGTTTTGGCGATAACCAGGTGACCGATCTAGAAGACCTTCAGGTGTCACTGGATTATTATGAAACCGCTCAGTGTTTAAAAGAAACGGACCAGGCTTACTTTCAAAAAGAGATCGAATTATTGGTGTTTGCCCACCAGCAGGTGTCAAATATAGAAGCGGGGCAGGTCTCCGATGAACCGGAACCCACCCCGCTGTGGCAAATGTTTACCTGAGCCTTATAACACGAAGGTTTTGTCAGGAATAGAAGCAGGGAATTCCATTTTTTTGAGCACCATACGGAAGTAGGGATCTTTTTCTCCGTTATAAAGCTCCCACAGTCTCACGGAGAAGTTATCGGGCTCGTAGCCCAAATATTCATGCTGAATCCGTTCGTCCAGTGAGTTGGTTCCCTGGGTAGTAACTTTCAAAATGTTGATTTTTTTGCCTTCTACAGTGGTCGTTCCCACCAGTTCGGCTTCATACCCTTTTGAAAGACGTCCGATTAAGCCCACCATGTCGATTTCGTCGGCCAAATAACCGTTGGCCGAAACCACGCGCTCATCGGTTTTGTCTAAGTCAAGCTTAATGAAGAGTTTTTTGATTTTTACCTTGTCGCCCTGACCTGAGGTATACATCGCAGACACCCCTGCAGAGCCTGAGGTGGACTCAATAATGTCGATACGGACCGTGTTGGGGGCCTTAGAAGACATGTTAATCAGGTTGGTAGACACAGCGCCCGTAGAGAGTTTTTTCTCAATTTTTTCAGCGGTGAGCTGAACATAGGGGGCTTTGCTGTACTTATTGATAATACCTGCCAGAGCGGCTTTGCCTTTGTCAGCGTTGCTTTCTTTCGGTGCGCTGGTGGTCGGCTTAGGGGTGCTGGTGCTGGGTTTTGTCGTGCTGGGTTTTGTGGAGGTGGTGGGCTTTGTGGTGGTGCCTGAGGAACTGCCTGAGCTGGTTTTGACGGGAGTTGTGTCATCATCGGTATCGGCAGGTGCTGCGCTAATATCCAGGGCGCGAATTTCTTTGCGCAGGTCTTCAATGCCCGCAAGGATTTTGGGAATGGCGGCGGCAATTTCGCTATCGGTGTTGCTGCTACTGCCACCCAGTGCGCCCGGTAAAGCGGCGTCTGTATTCAGACCTGCATTTAAGCCGCTTGATAGATTGGCTGCAAGACTTCCTGAGGCGAGGTCACGGTCGCTACCACAGGCACTCAGAATCAAAGTGCTGCTTAAGGCGAAGGCTGCAAATTTTTTTAAAGACATAATCATTAACTCCCTGCTACGCTCAATGTTAAGGCAACATTGTTATTAACTTCATTATAAGCTAAAAAAACAACTTTCTTGCTTAAAAAGGTTAATTTTAGTTTATTTAATAGATAAAAAGCATTTAATTTTCAGTGAAAAACCTACGATTTTACCCACTTAATCCAGCTGTTAGCTATGTTATACTAACTCATGCTTAATGCCTACTGTTTAAAATAGTGGGTATTTTTAAGCGATTTGCGCTTAAATTACAGATACAATATTAACCGCGTTGCGTCAGGTCCAAATGCCGACAAAACGCACAACTGAAGTAAACAATGGAAACCAATATCTACTTTATTATTCTTGCCGTGATTGCACTTGTGGGCGCGCTAATGACCATCACCCGGTCTCATCCCCTGTCTGCGACCCTTTCTCTTGTGGTTACGTTGATTGCGTTAGCCGGCCTATATGCGTTGCTGGCCGCTGATTTTCTTTTTGTCATTCAGATTCTGGTGTATGCAGGGGCCATTATGGCCTTAATGGTCTTTGTGATCATGCTGCTCAATGTGAGAGAAGAACAGTTGCCTGTGGAACACGGTATTAAACGCAAGGTGGGGCTTACCCTCCTTTTTTTAGCGCCCCTGTTTTTTTTGGTGGAGCGTTCAATTTATTCTCAATTCGGCACAACCTCATTTACCGCCATGGGGCCAGGCTTCGGAACCATTAAGTCCGTGGGCCAGTTGCTCTATAACCAGTATTACTTCCCCTTTGAAACGGTCTCCGTTCTTTTGCTGGTGGCGCTGGTGGGTGTTGTAGCCCTCGCGAAAAGGAGAGCCTAATGATTGGTGTCTTTCACTATCTAACCGTCAGTGCCCTGTTGTTTTTTATTGGTATGGCCGGTTTTATCTCCCGCAAAAACATCTTTATCATGTTCCTTTCCCTTGAGCTCATGCTTAACGGGATCAACCTGAGCTTTGTGACCTTCTCTCGGTATTTCCAGGAGATGAGTGGTCACGTCTTCGTTTTCTTTGTGATTGCGGTGGCCGCTTCTGAAGCAGCCATCAGCCTGGCTCTGGTGATTTTATTGTACAAAAACCGTCAAACCATTGATGTTGACGCGTATAACCAGTTGAAAGGGTAAGCTTATGCAGATTTCTTACTTACTCCCGCTTATTCTTTTTCTGCCTTTGGGTAGCGCTCTGTTGCTCGGGTTGGGTGCCTTGCTTAACCACAGCAAAGCAGAAGGATTATCTGAAAAATTGGTGAGCGTGCTGGCGGTCGGTGCGCCGGCGCTGGCGGCCGTGCTCACCCTGATTCTTTTTGGACAACAACTGTCCCAGCCCGAGCTGGTTTGGCAGTTTAATCTGGGCACCTGGATCAAAATTCCCGCTTTTGAATTGAAATTGGGATTGCGCATGGATCATTTGTCGGGTCTGATGACCGCCATGATTACCTTTATTGGTACGCTCATTCACCTGTTCTCTGTGGCGTATATGCACAAAGATCGGGGCTTTGCTCGTTACTTTGCGTATCTCAACCTGTTTTTTGCCGCGATGTTGCTGTTGATTTTATCGGACAATATTGTGGGCCTGTTTATGGGCTGGGAAGGCGTGGGCGTTTGCTCTTATCTGTTGATTGGTTTTTGGTTTAAAGACTTTGCCAAAGCCCAGGCCGGCACCAAGGCCTTTGTGGTCAACCGGGTGGGTGACTTTGGCTTTATTCTGGGCATCTTCTTCCTTTTCTTAGAAACCCGCGCCTTTGAGTTTTCCGCCATTCAGGCGGCAAGCAGCGCCATTGCTCCCGCCATGCTGAGCATTATTGGCGTGTTATTACTGATCGGTGCCATGGGTAAATCCGCCCAGATTCCCCTGCACGTGTGGTTGCCTGATGCCATGGCGGGTCCTACACCTGTTTCTGCCCTGATTCACGCGGCCACCATGGTGACCGCCGGGGTGTATATGGTGGCGCGGATGAACTTTCTGTACAGCCAAACCCCCAGCGTTTCTTTCTTTATTGTGCTGATGGGTTCACTGACCGCTTTTGTGGCGGCCACCATTGCCCTGGTACAAACCGATATTAAAAAAGTCCTGGCTTACTCCACCGTGAGTCAGCTGGGATATATGTTTATGGGCGTGGGTGCCGGGGCTTATGCGGCCGGTATTTTTCACGTGTTTACCCATGCTTTCTTTAAAGCAGCCTTGTTCTTAGGGGCCGGGGCGATTATTCATTGCCTGCACCACGAACAAGACCTCCGTAAAATGGGTGGCTTGCGCAAGCGTCTGCCCATTACCCATCTGGCCATGCTGATCTCGTGTCTGGCTATTGCGGGGATTCCGCCTTTTGCGGGCTTCTTTAGTAAAGACGAAATTCTTTTTTCACTCTGGGACAAAGGACTCTACGGCTTTTGGGCCCTGGGCTTAATTACCGCCGGACTCACCGCCTTCTATATGTTCCGCCTGTATTTTCTTGCTTTTGGCTCAGATTATCGTGGCAGCCATGAAATTGAAGCCGAGCCGATGCTGATGAAGTTGCCCCTTTTGCTTCTGGCGCTGGGTGCTACGGTCACTGGTTTCCTGGGCTTACCCGCGGCGCTGGGCTTGCCCAACTGGTTTGAACACTTTCTGGCTCCTGTAGTGGGCGCCCATCACCCCGAAGCCAGTACGTCACTGGTGCTGGGTTTAATGGGGGCTTCTGTGGCTGTGGGCGTGGTAGGCATTGTCATGGCCCGTCAGCGCTACGGCAAAATTGACGAAGCACCGGCAGTGGCCACGGGTCCCATTGCCGAAGTCTTGCATCAAAAATATGGTTTTGACGCCCTGTACGATGAAGGCATTGTGCAGCCGCTCAAAACTCTGGGCTATTACGGTTGGCAAATTGGCGATCGCATTTTAATTGGCGGTCTGATTCAATTCGCCCAATGGGGATATAAAGTGACAAGCTTAGTAGCTCGCCAACTCCATTTCGGAAACGTGCGCGCCTATGGTCACTACCTGATTATTGGCTTGATCATCCTCTTTTATCTTTACTTTGCTCTACACTTTCCTGGAGTTTTCTCCTTATGAATATACTTTCCATTTTAATCTTTTTGCCCCTGTTGGCGGGTGCGTTGATGCTGGCTTTGCCTGAGCGCTTTGCCCAGCAGGTGCGTCCGCTGGCGCTGGGTACCGCCACTGCGAACCTGGCCCTGGCCCTGTGGACCTGGATGCAAATGACTCCCCAGGGAGCCATGCAATGGGTTCAAAAATTAGACTGGGTTCCCCAGTGGGGCATTGCCTACCACATTGGGGTGGACGGTATCAGCATCTTTTTGGTGCTGTTGACCACCCTGTTTAGTTTATTGGCCATGATTTATGCCCTGCACAATGGCCCTGCACATCAGGTGGGCCGTTTTTACGGTCTGATTCTGGTGCTGTCTTCAGGCATGTTGGGCACCGTTTTGTCTTTGAACCTGGTACTCTTTTACCTGTTCTGGGAATTGATGCTGATCCCCATGTACTTTTTGATTGGCATTTGGGGCGGTGCAAACCGCGTCAAGGCCGTGACTCACTTTGTGATTTACACCATGGTGGGCTCGCTGGTGTTGCTCTTTAGCATGCTGTACCTGGCGGTACAGGTTGAAGCCCGTACCGGTACGCTTTCCTTTGATCTGGCTTACCTGATGAGCATGATGAACCAATTGCCCTTTGACAATAGCAGCTGGATACGTCACGGTCTGTTTGTAGGCTTTGCCCTGGCCTTCTTGATCAAGATGCCGATTTTTCCGCTGCACACCTGGCTGCCCGACACCTACGTGGAGGCCCCTGCAGTGGTGACCTTTTTGCTCTCTGGCGTCATGGCCAAGATGGGCGTTTACGGCTTATTGCGTATTGCTCTGCCTTTGTTCCCCAGCAGCCTGGAGTATTTGTCTACCGCGCTGTCGGCTCTGGCAGTTATCGGTATTGTCTATGGTGCCGTGTTGGCCCTCGGTCAAACCGACATTAAACGTCTGATTGCCTACTCGTCGTTTTCGCACATGGGTCTGATTGCCCTGGGCTTATTCAGCTGGAACGCTACCGCCTTAAACGGCGTGACGTATCATATGATGAACCACGCAGTGGCCACCGGCGCGCTCTTTTTGTTGGTGGGCCTGATCGAAAAGCATTACGGTACCACCGAAATCAAGGCCTTAGGTGGACTGGCTGCCAAAATGCCTGTGTTTGCCACCCTGTTCTTGCTCAGTAGCTTTGCCTCCATTGGGGTGCCGCTGCTGAACGGCTTTGTGGGCGAATTTATGATTCTGCTGGGCGTGGCGGCTTTTAGTCCCCTCTTTACCTTCCTGGCGGCTTTAACCTTAATTTTGTCGGCCGGGTATATGTTGAATCTGATCCAGCGCTTTTTGTTTGGTCCACTGGTGTTAAGCCAGGAAGCCTTCACCTTAAAGTCTACGGACTGGTTGGCTTTGGCTCCCCTGTGTGTGTTGATGATTCTGATGGGGGTTTATACCACACCCTTTACCACGTATATTTCTCCAGCGATTCAGCACACCCTTACCCATTACCAGGCGCCCCTTCAGGTGGAAGCGCCCTCTGGAGCATCTCATGGATAAACTCTATTTGGTTCTACCTTATTTACCCCTGTCGCTGTGCGTGTTGTTTGGCATCGTTTTACTGCTCATGCAGGTCTTTGTTAAAAACAGCCAGCGCCATCTGCTCAATTATGCGGCATTGTTGGGCACCAGTTTATTGGGCCTGAGCACCGTCCTGTCTTTTAAAGTACTGGGTGAAGTGAGCACGGGTGCCCGCGTGGTCTCCGCCGAACTCAAACAGCAAATTTTAAACAATTATGCCTTTCTGGACGCTTTTGCCCTGTTCTTTTATCTGGTGCTGATCATTGGGACTTTTTTGACCCTGTTGGTATCCACCAGTTATTTAGAGCGCGAAGGCCTGGTGCGAGGCGAGTTTTTTGCCCTGATCTTCTTTGCCCTGTCGGGCATGATGATCCTGGTGTCAGCAGACCATTTAATGACCCTGTTTATTGGCTTAGAAATTATGTCCATGGCGGTGTACATTCTGGTGGGTTATCAGCGCAAGAGCCTGTTCTCTAATGAAGGTGCTTTTAAGTACTTCTTATTGGGGGCCATGGCCTCGGCTATTTTGCTGTACGGCATTGCCTTGACTTACGGTACCGTGGGTTCGCTGGAGCTTGTCGACATTCGCAACCACTACAGCACTGGCAATATGCTCCAGCCGCTGGGTGCCGTGGGCATGCTCTTTTTGATTGGCGGCATGGCCTTTAAGGTCTCTGCAGTGCCCTTTCACACCTGGGCTGCCGACGCTTACCAGGGCGCGCCCACACCCGTGACCGGCTTTATGGCCACATTGGTGAAAACCGCAGCCTTTGCCCTGATTCTCAAGGTGCTAGGCGAAGCCTTCTTGCCCTTGCGGGTACAGTGGGTGGAAGCGGTGGCCCTGTTGTCGGCGCTCACCATGTTTGTGGGCAATGTCATGGCTTTTACCCAGCAAAACTTCAAGCGCATGTTGGCTTATTCCAGCATTGTGCACACCGGCTATTTGTTGATGGGTGTGGCGGCGCTGAGCCTGCAAAACACCAATCACATTCGTGCAGCCATCGGCTATTATTTGCTGATTTATGTGTTCAGTTCTCTGGGCGTGTTTGCTTTGCTGAGCCATCTTAGCGGACGGGGCGAGCAGCGTCAGCTGATCGCCGACTACGCCGGTTTAAGCAAGACTCACCCCTGGTTGAGTGCGGCCCTGGCCCTGTTTATGCTCTCCTTTATTGGGGTGCCTCCGCTGGGTGGGTTCTTCGCCAAGTACTACTTGTTCACCGAAACCCTGCGCCAGGCCTCGGGCGAAACCTTTATGGTGGCGCTGGTGGGCTTTGCCATCCTCAACAGTATTTTGTCCATTGCCTACTATCTGCGCGTGGTGACCACCCTGTATATGTCACCCGCTGTAGACATTGTAGAGCCTGAAGATACCAGTGGTTTTGCTCCTCGATCTTCGATGGCTTTAAGCTTTGTGCTGGCAGTGACCGTGCTGGTGACCTTCTGGACTGGCTTTGCCCCCATGAACCTGTTCAACGTGATTCCGGGATTGACCCCACTGATCAGTTGGTTGCAACAGGCCCTGGCCTAAGATAAGAAGCCAACACAAAAAGAGCCTCCTGAATGTTGAAGGGAGGCTCTTTTTTTTGCTCATGTGTCTGTGTAGTGAAAGCGGCATTGCAGTATGACAAGGGTGTTGTCATGTACGGCATACACCAGACGGTTTTTTAGGCCGATTCTGCGTGACCAAAAGCCACTCAGATTTGCCTTGAGAGGTTCTGGATCTCCTGGCCCTTTAAAGGGATCGCGCTGAATGCTAGCGATCAAGGTGTTAATACGCTTTAAGGTCTTTTTGTCCTGGGTTTGCCAGTACACATAATCGTTCCAGCCATGGGGTGTAAACGTCAGTGTCCTAGCCATTGTCAGAATGAATGAGGGTTTGGGGGCTGAAGTTTCCTGCTTTGTACTGGGCTATGCTCTCGGTAAGATGTTGTGCATTGGCTGGCGTGCTGAGCAGATGCAGGGTTTCAGTCATGCTTTTAAATAGATCAAGAGACATAACCACAGAGTCGGGTTTGTTACCGCGTGTAATGATGGTGTAGTTGGCGTTATCTGCGACTTGATCGAGTACTGCACTCAGGTTTTTACGAGCGGTCGTAAAATTTACGGTATCCATGCTGAATGACTCCTGATTTGATGTACATGTTTATGTACATATTATGGGCGAAACGCTAAAAAAATACAAGGTTATATAAATTTAACCTGATTAAGTAAAGTTTTGGTGAATATCTGCTTCAGGTCTTTGATATGAAATGCTTAGCGCTATGCTTAAGACTTGTTTAATCCCCTTAATACCCCCCCCCCCCCTAAATTTACAAAACTACACATTTTGTCGTCCAAAAAGACGACAGACAAAAAAAGTAAAGGGTGTTATGGTCTCTGTAATAAGCAAAGACAATACCTGTGTTGCTTTTTTGTAATGGAGGCCTGAGGCGTGATTCGCTATTCTGCAAAATTTTCCTGGTTAAACTATCTACTGAGTTGTTTATTACTCATTTCTTGCACTTCCGTTCCTACATCCTCTACGCATCAAACACCGAAAATATTTCCGCTTAAGGCTGTGACATCTTTGTCAGAGCCGTTGTCCAAACGCAAGTTGAGCTTAAGTCAACCTGTCACATCAATGCTGGGGGTTTCTTTATCTGACTTTCAGTTACAGGGTGAAGATAAAGTCAATTTTGAGCTCCCTGTGAGCCTTCCTATTGTGCGTTCTGGTATTAAAGACGGTACAGGTATGCTGTATTTAAGTGGGGGCAATGAAAATTGGGATGCTGCAGGTTTGGTAACCGCCCGGTTTTCTATTGCACCTCAGACCAATGGCACGACACTCATGCGTTTAGAAGCAGGTAAATCGAGTGGACCCTACACTTACTACGTCACCGCCTCAGGCATTATCACTGGTGTCCCTGAACTCAAAGAGGGAAGCAGCATTTCAGCGCCTTTAAATTTTTCTGAATCCAAATACTCTATCAGTCACGATAATACAGGCGGCTCTAAAAATTACGTGTTCCAATCTGGTGTTATTCAGTCCAGTGTCACCGGGGGGCAAATCACCGTAAGTATTTCAGGAATGACCTCTAGCCAACAAACCTGGAAGGATTGCTATTCCTGGGGGACGGGTAGTGCTTGTTATGATCGCTCCGATAGCACTAAGTCGTTATTGGGGGGCAATATTCAGTTTATTTCACCGATCACGACCAAAGCGTTAGGCTTACAACTCAAAGCCAGTCAGGATAAAATCGGCAACCAACCCATTAACTCGGATAATACTCCCAGTGAGCGATCTCAAATTTCGATTGATCCTCTGGGTAGTGCAGAACCTTATACTGTCACTATCAAAAAACAAGGCACTGAAACGACGGGTTCACCGAGCAGTACGATGGAGTCCTGTGGTACAAATGCAAAGCTTACCAGCAGCGGAAAAAAAGATGACATTTTAACCCTTGATGCTTCTAAACTGGGTAACGGCGCCTATACTGTTGAAGCCTATTACAGTGCCTACCCCGATGAAAAGGCCACGGTGACGGTGGAGGTAGACAACCAGGGCCTTATTTACGCTAACCCTTCTTCTTTTAAGCCGGGTGAAGAAGTTACAACCTTGACGACCTTTGTGCCGCCGTGTACGGGCAAAGCGACAGTGATTGGGCTGACAGGTCAGGCGTGGAACCCGCTGAGCCCTACTGTGCCAGAACAGCGCTGTGTACACCCCGGTTTTAGTGTGGGTTCAGGCCAACAAAACACGGTGTGGGATGGCCTGTGTGAAGACTTAGCAGGTAAAGGGGGTTGGACTGCCACGCTGGTTTCTGAAACCGGCGATATTATCGCGAGTACAGGTGTGAACTTGCGCTTTGATACGCTTCTTCCTCCAACGCCCACACCCGATCCGACAGTGGAACCCAGTGTGGAGCCTACAGTAGGTCCCACTGATGAACCTGAAGACCCTGAAGAGCCTACAGATCCCGAAGATCCAGAGCCTACCTGTGGCCCTCAGGGTGAACCTTGTGTTACGCCCAGCCCTAAGCCTGAAATGACGCCCCGACCCGAGCGTACGCCGAAGCCACGGCCCACACCCAAAGTGCCCAGACCAACGCCCACACCTTCTGGTGGCTTTTGTCCCTTGCCCAGTTGTCTTATTGATGAGTCTTCGCAAGAGGCAAGCTTCCGTACACAGGCCTTGCGTGAACTCACCGAGGAAACCACACAAGATATGGCGTTGTTCAGCCGCACTGCCGGTAAGCGCAATCAAACGGCTTATCAGCTTGAGGACAACTTTGGTATTCAAAGTAAGGTGACGCGCGAAGAAAAAAAGCGGGCTAAACTGGCAGAATTAGAGGCGGAGCTGAGTGACTTCTATTTTAATGCCTGGGATGATTTGCATTATTTAAAAGCAGATAGCGAGGCCCTTAAAGCCGCTTATCGTCATTACACAGGCCGAGAGCCGGCTCCCTGGTCATTATCTTCAGGAGTGAGTGTATGGTTACAACAACAGCACCAACAGTTTAAGTCAGTGTCAAAGGATTTGAGCCTACTGGAAGAATTAGAAATCCTCATTCAAGAAATGGAGGCTTACCATTTCCTCGCGGGCAACTTGCTCAATGCCCAGGTGGCAGATAAAGCAACCTTAAAAGACCTGCGTCGTCTCAGAAACTCTATTCGCAGCCACAGCAAATTTGTGCACGCCAATACGTATCTCTTAGACCGAGGGGATGTGGCTCAGTTTGAGGCTGCTGAGGCTGAGATGCAACAATGGTTGCAGGCGTTAATTGATGCAAGAGATCTATTACAAGCTGCTTTAGAGCCTGGTTTTCAAACCCAGAGTGTGAATGTGGATATGAATGCAATGCGTGAAATGCTTGCGAAACTTAACCGAACCATTGCTTTGGGCCAAAGTGCGATTCGATCTGCTAATGCTGAAACCCTAACCAAGGCGCAGCGATGGGCGCAATATCAAAACTTTCGACAAGAGGTTATGTCGATCGATCCTGTAACAGCCTTTGTGCTTATCGCTATTTCACGAGCAACAGCTGATCCCCGTTTCTATGCTGCATTTGAGTCTGTGGCAAGGAGTCTGTATCGCTTGCTTACGGAGGTTAATATTTCGGATAATCTGTCACGACTTTGTTCCTTTTGCAATTTATCAAAGGGTCCCACCAGTCAGGAGCTTATTGCCAAAATGAACGGATTGCTCAGAGAAACGCAGCAATACCACAGTGCAATTTTTGAGAAAGTAGTATCTTCTGAATGTCGCTATTTATCTCAAGATAAATTAGAAGCGATTTTGTATAAGGTATATAAAAACAATGGCGGAGCTTACCTGAGTGTCCTGAGTCGTCATCAAAGTGCCCTTGACTCTACGCGCAGAGATGGTGGTGCCATAAAGCCCACAAATAAAGCTTTACGCCAGAAGATTGATGATCTTGAGAAAGCAGTGATTCGCTTTAAACAACTTAGCATACAGGCTTTGCAGGAGTTGGATGAAAATTGTAAAAACCGTTGTCAGACTGAAATTGATCAGCTAGAGTTATTTTTACTTAAGCATAGCCATCGATTTAATGAGGAGGGCAACTTGGTAGATATTATTCAAGAGCCTCCTTATGCGCCAGGTGTACCTAATCAAGGGCAAAGGGGTTATGACAACAATAGACAGACCAGATATGAAGCTTATTTGCGAAGTTATAGCGAATATAATGAAATTGGTTTTCTTGGACACATTTTAGCTCGTCACGGAGGGACGAAGAATAAAACGAGAAATATTAACCCTTCAACAGGAGAGTCTATGTTTTATAGTGATAGATTAGCTATTCAAATGACAAAAGAGGCTCTTTATGATGGGGCTTCAAATAATTACCCTCGCGAGCGTGGGTTTAACGCTCCCTTGTCTTACCATGAGTCCCATACTTTTCATATTCCACAAGAGCTTTCTCCGTCAAGAAATTTTATTACTACCTCAGGTAGAGGCATCGGATTTGGTAAAAATGGAGGCATTATTCGCCATACAGCTAGAGTCTTTTATTACTCAGGCACGGAAGACGTCTGTAAATTGGGCTCAGTGCATCCGGGATTCCAAAATGAATAATAAACTCAATCCCCATGAGTTGTTTAAAGAAGGTAAGTTGGCTGATGTACTTGCTAAGTTGCCTGAAAGCATTGATTTAGATTTGCAGGGAGAAGACAATTATTCTGTGATTGTTCCTGTTATGCAAAGCGGTGATGAATCTCTTGCCATCGCTCTTGTAGAGGCGGGCATTGATCTCGGTAAATATGAAAACAATCAAAAGGGGAATGATATTCTGAATTGGGCCTGTATTTGTGAAATGTATTTCCTGATTCGTCTGCTTATCAAAAAAGGGCTTGATCCACACTTATTTCACAGATGTGGTTTTAATACCCTGGGGTTAGTAATACGCAATGAAAACGCTCCGGTTGAACTTGTTCAAGAGCTGTTGGAGCAGGGGGTATCTGTAGAAGGGCTAGAGTATGCACGGGGAATGTCTATGTTGGATTATTGTATTGAGAACGATCGGGTAGATCTTGCAAAGCTGCTTCTAGAATATGGTGCGGATCCTAACTACGTTAATTTGGGTTATGGGGGAGTGCCACTTTTAACATCTGCCTTATATGAGGATAAACCACACTTTGTTCCCCTGTTACTATCTTATGGTGCCCGTAGAGATCTAAAAAACGCCCGAGGTCAAACCGCGTATGATATTGCTATCATAAGAGGGCATCATGAGGTCGCTGAGCGCTTGAAGCCTTGATAATGAGTGCAACGCCCTGAGGTAAAGCTTGAGTTGCGCACCTAAAAACCCTGATTCTGCTCTACAATACCTGTATAAAACAGGAAGTAGTACCGCATCATGACCACACCAGCACAACCGCATATTGTCATTCTGGGGGGCGGCTTTGCGGGCCTTTATGCCGCTCAACATTTAAAATATGCCGACGCCCGCATCACGCTCATTGATCGCCGTAATTTTCATTTGTTTCAACCCCTGCTCTACCAGGTGGCCACGGGCGGCCTCTCTCCGGCAAATATTGCCGCCCCGCTGCGCGCCATTTTAAAGCGCCAAAAGAACACTGAGGTGGTACTGGGAGAAGTGAACGCCATCAACACTCAGGCCCAGCAGGTGGGACTGAGCGACGGCGCTCAGATCGCCTATGACTATCTGGTGGTGGCCACGGGAGCCACCCACAACTACTTCGGCAATGACCAGTGGGCCGCCCATGCCCCCGGCTTAAAAACCATTGAAGACGCCACCGAAATTCGGCGCAAGGTGCTGATGTCTTTTGAAGCTGCCGAGCGCGAGACCGATCCCCAAAAACGGGCCGACTGGCTGCGTTTTGTGGTGGTGGGTGCCGGGCCCACAGGGGTCGAGCTGGCGGGAGCTCTGGGTGAGATTGCCCACCAGACCTTACGGGACAATTTTCGACACATGGATCCTGCAGACGCTGAGATTTTATTGGTAGAGGCTGGCCCACGGGTGCTGTCCCCCTATGCGCCCGAACTGTCTGAACAGGCCCAACGGGATCTTGAAGGTTTAGGCGTCACGGTACATACCGGCGTTATGGTGACAGATATTCAGGAAGATCATGTGCGCTTGAAGTTTCCTGAAGGTGAGCGCACGGTACCCACCCGCACGGTGGTGTGGGGAGCCGGCGTACAGGCCTCGCCCCTGGGGCAAATGTTGGCCGATGCCCTGGGCACTGAGCTGGATCGGGCGGGCCGGGTTAAGGTGGCCCCGGATTTGAGCGTGCATGAACGGGTATTTGTGCTGGGGGATTTGGCCCATTGTGTAGATGCCGAAGGTAAACCGCTACCCGGTGTGGCCCCGGTAGCCATGCAGCAGGGCAAATACGTGGCGCGCTTGTTAAAAACCCGTTTGGCGGAGCCCCAGGCCCAGGCCGAGCCCTTTCGCTATTTTGATAAGGGCAGCATGGCCACCATCGGGCGTTCTAAAGCAGTGGCCGAGGTGGGCCCCTTAAAATTTACGGGCTGGCTGGCCTGGATGATGTGGCTGTTTATTCACGTGATCTTTTTGGTGGAATTTGAAAACCGGGTCCAGGTCATGTTGCAGTGGGCCTGGAACTATTTAACCCGCAACCGTTCAGCCCGTTTGATTACCGGTGAAGCCAGCGAGCGCCTGCCCTTGTAAGTCCAAATCGCAAGTCAAAAACGAGCCATAAAAAAAGGCCCCCGCAAGGGGGCCTCTTTTTAATATTCTAAAACCGAGGTTTAGAAGCTGTAGCTGCTGATCACAGAGAGATCGTGAGCTACAGGGCGGAATTGCCATACAGCGTCAGCCATCAGCATGCTGTATTCAGCACGTACATTCAGTGGAGAACCACCGATGTTCATGTAAGGCATAGAAACGGTGATACCACCATCTTTATACATTTGGTTAGGTGCACCAGTGTCGGTAGACGCGCCGAAGCTATCGCCTAAAGACTGACGGGCAGACAGAACCAGTTTGATGTTGTCTTTGCCTTCGCCGAGGTTCAGGAAAGGAATACCTAAAGCTAAACCAGCGTTTGCTGCAGCAACGTTGCTCAGGTTGAACAGACCGTTACGGGTAGCAATGTTGCTTCCGAGTTGGATGTCAAAGCCAGTGCCGCCGAGGTTGTTGAACAGTAAACCCACAGTGTGACGATCGTAGCCTGAGAAAGACTTGTTCACACCCACGGTAATACCGAAGTTTTCGTTCCAACCCATATCCAGAACACCAGAGATTTCTTTACGGCTGCGGCTGGTGAAGTCCAGCATAGAGTCGTTTAAGAAGCTCATGGCGTGTACACCAACGCGTACAGGGAAAGCATCCTGGAAGAACATCAGATCCAGACCGGCTACGCCGTATCCGTCTCCGTACTGAGAAGGCAGAGCCAGCTGGTTACCGAGCAGACCGTTACCGGTGCGGTCGAAACCAGGCAGTACTGCACCTGCAAACATAGCGCGATCAGCACCAGCGGTTTGGAAGGCGGTATCGGAACCGAGTACGGGAGCGCCGCTGCTCAGGTTACCGGTGGCGGCAGTACGACGGTTACCTTGTACAGAACCGTAGTTAGCACCCACGAAGAATTTACCCCAACCCCATGCAGAGTCAAACGCTACAGAAGGAGAAGTAACCTGGTTGTAGTTGTGGCTGTCAGGATCAACCATAGACGCGTTCAGACCACCGGCCCAGTAGCGAGATGCACTGTTCATGTAGCCGCTTACGCCGTCGTTGCTCAGGGCGATTTCGTCAGCGCCCCAGCCCACGAGACCGTAACCACGACCGACCCAGTTGGGACGACCAAAGTGGTTGGTTAAACGGGTGTTAGGGTTAACTTTGTCGCGGAAGTTCATCAGACCGACGCTGAATTCAGCACCTTGTCCAAGACCCATGTCCATGGCATCTGCAGAGTTCATGTCAAGATCAGTGCTCATGGCACCCATCATGAAGTCAAAGTTATTGTTGCCCATGCCCATGGCACGGCCTTTAACGCCACCGAGTTGCAGTGCAGCTTTACGGAATAAGAAGCCGGTGCTCTCGTTGATGTTGTGACCGCCGTTGCCGAAGCTCACACCGTTGCTGACTGCGCCGCCGAGTTCGAACATGTCGAAGGTGGTGCTCAGTTTCGCGTTGTCGGTGATTTGCGCGTCAACGTTGATTTGGCTGTGTACGCGGAAAGGCACGAGGTCATCGATGGTTACGTTTTGACGATCGGGTTTGCTGAACACTTCAGGCAGACCGTTTGCGTCACGTTTGAAATCACCTTTGTTGTTGGTGAAGTCAGCACCGCTGGTGCTGGTGGTGTTGGCTGCATCATAGAGAGGCGAGCTGGTTTGGGTACCATCGGTTACAGAGATACGATCGCGATAGCGAACGTTGACGTTACCGTGAACGCGAACTTTTTCTAAGTCGGTTACGCGTTTTTCGAGATCCATTTGGCCAGCTTTTAACATGTCGAGTTCGCGTTTGAACTCCATCTGTAAAGCAGACAGTTGACGCAGGTCTTCTTTGGTGGCGAATTTAGATTCATCGATCTCTTCGCCTTTCATGGCGTCCATTTTGTCAATGTACTGCATGACGTTATAAAGGGCAGCAGCCATTTCATAACGGGTTAAGGTGCGCTCACCACGGAATTTTTTGTCGGGGTAACCAGACATAACGCCATATTTGTCGACGAGCTGTTCAATGGCTTGAGCAGCCCAGTGAGAACGCTGTAAGTCTCCACCGTTTTCAACCAGCAGATCGTCATACGACACTGCAGCCTGAGCTGCAGAGGTATTCAGAGCGGCTAAGCCAGAAACGCTGAATGATGTTGCAAGTGCAAAAAGAGCAACTTTTTGAAGTTTCATCGCAATAATTCCTCCGAATTATTTAAATCAGATAGTTTGGTGTAGAAGTGCTGTGTTTCGCTGTTTTAAGCTTTAAAAATTAAGCGTTTGCTGGAGTGGCCGTGTTTCCTCCACCTGATAACCTAAAGTCCAAAGTTTAAATCAACGGGACGACGATATTACTACCTAAACTTATAGGTGACGTTGAATTTAACTTCAGGTTCCCTATAAATTGTTTAAAAAGTATAAATTTAGATTAAGATTGATTAAAATACAAAATCCACTCATACACTTTACATCATTCTTTAGATAGTGTCAAAGCAACACCCTACACGGATTTATATTCTTTTTCAGGTGTACCGCTTTTACACGCTGCGTTTCTGTGATAGGGGTCATAAGGATCCGGGGTTTTGCTGGCGCAATTGGGCGTAACGATGGGCCACACTTTTGAGGTCTTTCCAGGTGAGACCCTTGGGCGAGTGCGGGGTACGCTCGGGGTTGCGCAGCAAATAAGAGGGATGAAAAATGGCCATGCAATCAATGGGGAAACCCGCTCCCTCCCACACAAACCATTGGCCTCTGCTTCGGGTGATACCCTGTTTTTTGCCGGTGATGCCTTCCAGGGCGGTGCCCCCGGTCAATAATAAGATCCACGGTCTAACCCTTTGAATTTGGGCTTTTAAATAACCCAAACAGGCCTGCATTTCTTCGGGGGTGGGTTTACGATTATCCGGGGGGCGACATTTCACAATATTGGCAATATACACATCGTTTTGACGCTCTAAACCAATGGCTGCCAACATTTGGTTTAACAATTGTCCAGATTTGCCCACAAAGGGAATCCCCTGTTGATCCTCATAGTAACCGGGGCCTTCTCCGACAATCATAATCCGAGCCTGGGGATTGCCATCAGAAAAAACGCTGTGGGTACGCTGGGTGTGTAGACCACATTGCTGGCACTGGGCGCAGGCCCTGGCAAGTTCTGTGAGTGAGGTAGGCATGGGTTTTGATTCCTTTCCTGATTCAGGCTGATCAGGCTTAGCATAGCAAAGTTTTGGTCGGGCTTTTGCTACACTGAAAGTATGCCTACGGAAGATTTTGAAATGCTTTTTTCTGAACTACAGACCCACTATCTACAGCAAAATTTTGCTGAGGTGCTCTCACAGGGGAAGTTTTTATTGGCCCATGGGGACTGGCAGGCCTTTCGTTTGGGCGATAAGCCTGAACTGCCCTTGCTTTCTCTGGAAGCCTTTTTAAAGCAGGTGGTGCAAACAGATAAAGACCTCGCCTGGATCACATCACCGTATTTAAATGTTTTGCTCTGGTGTGCAGAAAGTGCCCATGCCCTGGGGCAGCTGCAAGCGGCGCTTCTCTTTTTAGATCAGGCGCTGGACTTTTCTCCACAGGCGGCCCTGTGGCATCTGAAGGCCCGTTGGTTACAAGCCGACGGGCAGATTCAGGAAGCGGTGCTGGCTCTGGCTCAGGCCCTCAAGCAGGATCGGACGTATATCGCTGCTTATGAGGATCTGGTCACCCTGGCCAACACCGCCCATTTGCCTGAATTGACCTTTGAAATTCTGCAGCAGGCCAGTCAGATACACATGAGTTCTCGATTATTGACCGAGTTATTGGTGTTGTCCAGTGACACCGACTTTGTGCAATGGCGCTCGCTCTTTATTGAACTCTGTGTGCAGCAATTGCAAGAACAGACCATAGATGTACTGTGTGAGGTGTTGCGTCATCTGGGGCAGCAAGGCGATGATTACCACTGCACTTATTTGGGCTTTCATTTGTTGAGTTATGGGGTGCGCCATGAAAGCACCCGTCAAATTTACGTGCTCTCCGCTTTGCGGCAGCGTCAGTACGCGCAGGTACTTCAGCTTTTATTGCGTTGGTCTGACTTTGAGCGCGATGCCCTGTATTTTTACCACGTGGGTCAGGCCTTCTTGTGCTGGCAGATGCCCCGTTTTGCCCGTGATTTTTTTGTAGAGGGCTTAAGAAAGGTGTCCCAGGAAAACCGCTGGTATCCCATTTTAAAAAAAGCCCATGAGGCTTGCGAAAAGGACCTGGATGCTGAGGATGTTCTTAAAAGCTGTTTAAAGCGCTTTGGGGTAGACTCGGCGTTTAAAGCGCAGTTTTTGCAAGACCCCCATTCACTTTTGGCGGGTTACCAGGTGACCTGGTCAGCATCCTGGCAACGGCTCTGGAAAATGTTGGGGGGTGCCGTGATATCATGAAACAGATCAACTTGTGGAGGCGCGTTTCGGTGTTCAAGCATTTTTTACTTGGGTTGTTTTGTGCATTATGTTGTGTAGGCTGTAAAGGAGACCCTGAGACCCAGGATCTCACTGACTATGTCACCAGTGACCTTTATAATATCCGGACGCACCTGCGGGCCGCCACGAATCAGTATGAATCCACTTTAAGTAAAAACGAAAAAGCCCGAGCCGATATTATTCGGACCAAAGTGGTCTATCAGTACCAAAAGTACCTTGATGGCCTGCGGTCTATTAAAACTGAAACCGCCATGGTAGATAGTCTAAACCAAACCGGCGTTCAAGCGGTAGAGCGGGCAATCGATGATTTAGAAAAATACCGAAAAATTGCCTTGCGCGGCAATGCTCACCAAACCATGCGGGCGCGCAGCGATGCCGAAACCTCTATGGAAAATGTCCAGCGCTGGCAAAAAGAAGTCTGGGAAAACGCCCTGGCTCGGGGTATTGATGTGCCCGAAGACATTCACCGTTAAAACGATAGGGTAAGCAAGTATGTCTGAAGCAGATCAGGTTCCCCCGGGCTTTATTTCTGAAGATGAAGAAATCATTGCGGACTTTATTGTGGAGGCCCAGGAGTTTTTAGAACAGCTGGATCAAGACCTGCTGGCGCTGGAACAAACCCCTGAAAACCTTGAGCTGCTGGACAGTATCTTTCGTGCGGTACATACCATTAAAGGCAACTCTTCGTTTTTGGGCTTTGATAAGTTGACCCGTTTTACCCACCAGCTCGAAAATGTGCTCGATAAGCTGCGCAGTGGCCAAATGGCGGTGACCGCTGAAATGATGGACCTTATTTTGGGCGGGACCGATAAAATCCGCGAGTTTATTGAAAACCTGAGCGATGAGTCGGTGGTGGATATTGAAGCCCTGTTAGAAAAACTTCACCACGTGCTGTTGGCTTCAGAATCGCAGGCGGTGAACTCACCTGCGGAAGATGCCATTGATGATGAGATGGCTGAGATCATTGAAGACTTTGTGGTGGAGTCCAGTGAGTTTTTAGAGCAACTGGATCAGGATTTGGTGCGTTTAGAGCAAGCCCCTGAAGACCTGGAGCTGCTCAATGATATTTTTCGTCCGGTTCATACCATTAAGGGCAACGCCTCGTTTTTAGGCTTTGACAAGTTGACCCGTTTTACCCACCAGCTTGAAAACGTGCTTGATAAATTGCGTAGCGGAGACATGGCGGTGACCCCGACCGTCATGGATGTGGTGTTAGACAGTATAGACCGCATCAAGCTTTTACTGTCACACTTGCAGCATGAGGATACCGTTGATACTTCAGACCTCTTACACCGCTTAGCACACCTTTTAGATCCATCTCTTTCGCCTTCGGCCTCTGAGGGACTTCCTGAACCGGAGAGTCGCAGCACGACGCCTGAAGATCCCGTTGCTGTTGTCCTTACACCTGCTGCATCACCGGCTCCTGCCCCTGTGGTTACTCCACCAGGTGCGCCAGTGGCCCCTTTGGCGGCACCCCCGGCGCCGAAAAAGCAAACGGCCCGGCGTAAAGACGCCGAAGAGCAAACCATTCGTGTAGATATTGAGCGCTTAGACGCGCTCATGAATTTGGCGGGTGAGTTGGTTATTGCCAAAAACCGCTTGCAGCAGTTTGGGCAGCAGTTCGACACTTTGTATGGTGACAGTGAGCTTACCGAGTCGCTGATGTTAACGCAATCGCTCATTGGTTATATTACCGGTCAGTTTCAAGAAGCGGTTATGAAGACCCGCATGTTGCCCATTCGAAAAGTCTTTAGCAAAATTCCGCGGCTGATTCGGGATTTGGCCCGAGATACAAAAAAGCAGGTGGAGCTGGTTTTAGAAGGGGAAGACACGGAGTTAGATAAGTCGGTTATTGAGCACATCGGTGATCCCCTGGTGCATATTATTCGTAACGCTGTGGATCATGGCCTGGAGTATCCCCACGAGCGAGAGGCAATCGGGAAGTCAGCCCAGGGCAATGTCTTACTCAGGGCTTATTCTGAGGGCAACTATATTATTATTGAAATCAAAGATGACGGCCGGGGCATGGACCCCCAGAAAATTTTTAGCAAAGCCGTTGAAAAGGGCCTTGCCACCGCGGATAAGGCGGGGGTGTTGACGCCCGCAGAAATGCTTGATTTTATTTTTGCGCCGGGCTTTTCGACGGCAGAAAGCGTTTCAAACATCTCGGGCCGCGGCGTGGGCATGAATGTGGTGAAAGAAAATATCATTAAGCTAGATGGCCTGATCGAAATTGATAGCGTGGTGGGGCAGGGCACGATTTTTCGAATTCAGCTGCCCCTCACCATGGCCATTGTCCCTGCGCTGCTGGTCAATGTGGCTGAAGCCACCTATGCGATTCCACTCAATAATGTGGTAGAAACCCTCGTGGTATCGGCTGCGGATATTTACCACATGGACCAGCGCGAGATGATTCACCTGCGAGATCGCGTGGTATCCCTGGTGCATCTGTCTGAAATTTTGGGGCAGCGAGAGCGTCAGGTGGGCGAGAAATACTATGTGATTATTGTGGGGGCAGGGGAACAGCGGGTGGGCCTTGTGGTGGATCACCTGCAGGGACAGGAAGAAGTGGTGATTAAAACCCTCGGCGAATTTTTTGAAGAAATCCATCATATTGCCGGAGCCACCATTATGGGGGATGGCTCTGTGGTGCTGATTTTAAATATTGGCAATATCTTACAGCATATTAATCGCAAACCCAGTTTTGTGATTTAGGGAGAAGACGTTATGACTGCACGCGCAGGAGCCGCATTGATTACCGGAGGCGCCAAACGCCTGGGGCGAGCCATGGCTTTGGCTCTGGCCGCTCAGGGCTATGACGTGGTACTGCATTACCACAACTCACACACAGAAGCTGAAGCCCTGGTGCCAGATCTTGAAAGCTTTGGCGCACAGGTCCATCTCTTGCAAGCGGATCTACAAGAGATGGCTGCGGTGAAAAACCTGGTGTCTCAGGCCGCAGCCAAAGCTCCCCACCTGAACGTGTTGGTGAACAATGCCTCGGCGTTTTTTCCCACGGCGTTTCAAGACACCGACGAAGCCCTGCTGGATCTCTTTTTTGACCTGCATTTGAAAGCGCCTTTTTTCTTGACGCAGGCTTTTGCACAGCATTGTCAACAGACTCAGCAATTGGGCAATGTGGTCAATTTAACCGATATTCATATTCAGAAAAACCCCACCGCTTATATGGCCTATATCCTATCTAAAAAGTCGCTGTCCGATTTTACGGCCTTGGCGGCCAAGGCCCTGGGACCCCAGGTGCGGGTAAACGCCATTGCTCCGGGGCATATTTTAAAGCCTGTGGAAGGCAACGTGGATCAAAGCGATAAAGCCCGAGAAAAGGCTCCCATGCGCCGCACGGGCAATGTGGAAGATATTACCCAGGCGCTGCTGAGCTTGTTAAATAACACCTATCTTACGGGGCAAACCCTGTGGGTAGATGGGGGTTTACGCCTCTAAGCTTTTTTCGGGTTTGCTGTGAGGACGAGCACTGACATACGGTACAATGGCTAAAAACCTTCGGAGTACAACGTATGCAAACCGTTTTTTCGCTGTCTCAGGCTCCTGTGGCAGAAAAAATCCCCCATGAAACTGTGATTCACGGGGAAACCCTGACTGATCCCTATTTTTGGCTGCGCGATGCCAAAAACCCCAAAGTGATCGGTTATCTCAATGCTGAGAACGACTTTACTGCCAGCTACATGGCCAGTACCGAAAAACTGCAAGAATCACTCTATGAAGAGTTGGTGACCTATCTGGTGGAAGATGACCAGTCAGTACCTCGCTTTAAAGAGGGCTATTGGTATTACACCCGCACCGAAAAAGGCAAAAACTATGCCATTTACTGCCGACGAGAAGGCTCTTTAGAAGCCCCTGAACAGGTGCTGCTGGACCTCAACGTTTTAGCGGAGGGACGTGATTACCTAAATGTGGGGATCTTTGAGGTCAGTCCCGATCAGAAGACCCTGGCCTATTCTCTGGATTACGATGGTTCTGAGACCTATACGGTGTTTTTTAAAGATTTAGACACCGGCAACATTCAAACGCAGACCCTGACCCATACCTATTATGACTTTGAGTGGTCTGCCGACAGCCAGCACGTGTTCTATACCACCATTGATGAAGCCCATCGCCCTTACAAACTGTTCCGCCATGCCCTGGGCACCGACCAATTGTCTGACGTGCAGGTTTACCATGAGCCTGACGAACGCTTTAATGTGGGCATTTACAAAACCTCAAGTGAAGATTATTTGATTCTGAACTTACACAGCAATACCACCACCGAAAACCATTACCTTTCGGCCCATGAGCCCACCGCAGCGTTAACCCTGGTGCAGGAGCGTATTCCGCATCACCAGTACAGTGTAGAGCACCACGGCGAAGATTTTATTATTCACACCAACTGGGAAGCGCCGGACTTTCGGGTCATGCGCGCCCCGCTGATTACTCCCAATAAAGACCATTGGAAAGAGCTCATTCCGGTCAAAAAAGACGCCAAACTGGAGTCTGTACAGGTGTTTGCTCGCCATCTGGCGCTACTCTATCGCACCGATGCCCGTATGCAGCTTATGAGCTACAGCCTGCACGATAAAAATCTCAAGGAAGTGGCTTTTCCCGATGCGGTGGCCTCGGTGTGGCCCGGTTCCGTGATGGACTTTCACACCTCGGTACTGCGGGTGTCTTACGCCTCATTGGTGACACCCTGGTCAGTGTTTGAGGTGGATTTAGACACCCATGCCCTGACCTTAAAAAAACAAAACCCCATTACCGATTATGATCCCAGTGATTACACCATGAAGCGTGAATATGCCACCGCGCCCGATGGGACGCAGGTGCCTTTGACCCTGGTATACAAAAACGATTTTGTGCAAGATGGTTCTCGTCCTGCCTTTTTGTATAGCTACGGTTCTTATGGCATTAGCACGGATCCTGATTTCGACGCCACCGTGATTGCGCTGCTCAAACGGGGCTTTGTATATGCGGTCGCGCACATTCGTGGTGGCCAGGAAATGGGACGTCAATGGTATGACAACGGCAAGCTATTGAACAAAAAGAACACCTTTACCGACTTCATTGCCTGCGCTGAGCACCTGATACATGAAAAATATACCGCGCCAGAACGTCTGGTGATTGAGGGCGGCAGTGCTGGTGGTTTATTGATGGGTGCCGTCACCAATTTGCGGCCTGATCTGTTTTGCAGTGTGATTGCAGACGTGCCTTTTGTGGATTGTATCAATACCATGCTGGATGCCAGTTTGCCGCTGACGGTGACGGAGTACGAAGAATGGGGCAACCCCAATGAAAAGCCCTATTTTGATTACATTCGCTCTTATGCACCCTATGAGAACGTGTCGGCACAGGCTTATCCACATATGTTGATTTTGGGCGGTTTACACGATCCCCGTGTGGGCTATTGGGAACCCACCAAGTGGGCGGCCAAATTGCGCACTGCCACCACCAGTGATCGGCCCATTCTCTTAAAAACCAATATGAGTGCGGGTCACTCAGGGGCTTCAGGGCGTTATGACGCCCTGAAGGAGCAGGCCTTTAAGTATGCCTTTATGTTAAAGAGCATGAGCCTGGTCTAGTGCCCTGGCCTACCAATCGAGCACTTGACGGTCCCGAAAGAATTGTCCCGAGGGGCCGTCTTCTGCAAGGGTAGCCAACCACACTGCCGTATCAGCCCCCTGGGCGACGTCGCGGGTGGCATTGTCCCCGCCCATGTCGGTTTTAACCCAGCCTGGACATACGGCATTGACTTTAAGATGGGGAGAGCTGAGCTCAGCATCCACAATGCGGGTGAGAGCATTCAAGGCGGTTTTTGAAAGGCGATAGGCTGTGCTGCCTCCCCCCATGTGTGCCAACTGCCCCATGCCGCTGGACAGATTCACAATGCGACCGTAGCCTCTGGCTTGCATCAGCGGAACGCAGGCTTGAATGAGGTGTAAGGGACCGTAAAGGTTGGTGCGAAAGGTGTCTTCCAGGGTTTTCCCTTGAATGTGAAGGACCGAACCGTGGGCTTCCGCTTCGTTGTCCAGAAAAACCCCGGCATTGTTGACCAATACGTCCAGCCCGCCGTGGCTTTTTACCATAGATGCTATAGCTTGCGCAATAGAGTCCTTGTCGCTGACGTCCAGGGTCACTACATCGACTGTGAGGCCTGATTCCGCCAGCTCGGCAGCGGCCTGCTCACCCTGGCTTTGACTGCGGCTGCCCAGTAAGACATGCAGACCTTTCTGGGCCAATTGACGGCAGATTTCTTTACCGATTCCCCGGTTGCCACCGGTCACAAGGGCTATTTTGGAGTCATTTGTTTTTTCATTCATGGGGGTTATCTCCTGAAGTTGCTGCTTTTCGGGCCTGGGCGAACACCCAACCTTCACAAAAAGAAGGAATAAATACGGTTTCAAAATGAAGGTCTACAAAACGTTCTGCCAGTAAGGTCTGTGCACGGCGCTGAGCGTTTTTGTCAAAGGCTGAAGACACCTGCATGCTCAGCATACCACCGGGCCTAAGGGCCTGGTAGATGTGGTCAAAAAGATGGGCAAAATAGGCGTCGCCGTTTTCGCGGGCGACCACCTCAGGCTCCATGGTGAGATCATAGACAATGGCGTCCAGTTGGCGCTGTTGTTGCAAATAACGATCCGCTTCTTCCACAATAATATGAGCACGGGGGTCTTGAAAGGCCTGACCACAAATCTCGGGCAGATATTCCTGAGCCGCTGCAATGACCTGCGCGTCAATATCTACCATGTGCACCGTGTTCACCGCATGGGGGGCTTTTATATCTAAAAGGGTGTTGAGCACGCCGCCATCACCGCCGCCCAAGATCAAGATATTTTTGGCCTGAAGGCGCTGAAGGGGAGCGACAAGAGCAGCGTTGTAAAGGTGCGCGTCAGCACTGGCAATTTGCAATTGGTGATCTAAAAACAACATGCGCCCAAAGGTTTTGTTTTCTAAGATCACCAGATGCTGATAGTCTGTGCGACAGTTGAGCAATTCGCACTCTACCTGGTAGCGAATATCGAAGCCGCTCTGGGTGAAGTCGGTGAAATAATCTTTGTGTTGGACGTCGACGCTGCGACCCCGGGCGAGGATTTTATGGCGTACCATTTCAGGTTGTAAGGCTTCGCGCAGGTAATGCATCAATTGCAGTGGACCCTCTGAACCCGGCGAACAGGTAAAAATATCTAGCGATAAATGGCGGGCCTCAGGGTAGGTGTGAATAGCCACATGAGACGCGCCAATGATGGCAATGGCTGTAACCCCGGCGGGTTCAAACTGATAGCTGCTCATGGATTTGAGTTCCAAACCATAGCGGTCAATGCCAGTGGCCAAAAGGTTTTCCAGATCTTTTTGGTGATGAAGCAGGGGGGCTGAGCAATCCACAAACTCAGCGATGATTTGACTTCCGAAGGCCTTCATGGGGATGCTCTCCTCAGGTTTTTTCAGCGCTGGTGCAGGCTTTACCTACGCGGGTAGCATAGCATAGCTTATCGGAGGGCATCCTGGGTGGTGGCGGGAGTCAGTACCCGTTCAGGGCATAAATCGTCGCAATTATTGCCGGGGCTCAAGATCAAAGTGCGGCCATACCGCGTACCCATGAAAATATCTGAGGAATAGCCGTAAGTATAGGGCGAGTCATACCAACGGGGCGAGTAATAGAAGTCTGGATGAATGCGGTGGGCGTCAAACCGTGAATAGACAGGTCTGGGGGTTTGAATAATCACAAGCTCGCCCCCACAACCCGTTAAGACCAGGGCCATTAAAATCAACAGGCGTTTCATGGGGTGCCTCCAGTGTGTATGGCTTGTGCAGCAAGCTTTTGTGCCAGCTGTTCTGAAGCCTGGTGAACGGCTTCCACGATCAAGCTGGTATACGTGCTGCCCTGCCAATTGGGATAGCGTTCTGACTGGCCCGTGACGGTGCTTGCAAAGTGCAATTCACCGGTTTGGCTGTCGATGAGCCGTGCACTGACTTCAGTGGTGGCCCACGAATAGGCGGTGCGTTGACGGGTGGTCGTGGCTGAGGTGTGGATTTTTCCTGAGCGAACCGTGCCTGTTAAAACATAGCGGGCATTGAGCACTTTACCGATGCGCTGAGCCACCTGAGGATCTTTCAGGGCGTCGGGCTCAAGTTTTAATTGCTCCAAAACAGGCTGGATTTGGCGGTGGTCAATGAGTTGAAGAGGGGCAGGCGTTTGTAAAAGATGGCTTTGTATTGGGTCAAGGGGAGCGAGAGAAATACTTTGGGATTGATCTTTGAGTTGATTTTCAAAAGGAATAAACAGCATGCGTGGGGAAGGACTTACGGAGAGTTGCGAAGCAAGTCCCAAACCCAGGATCAGGCTTGTAATGGCCATGGTTGTACCTCCCGTTCTTTTATTATTAAGGCATATTTTTTGGACTTGAATCAATCCTTTAGAGGGGCATCTCGCTTCATGGGTTACAATGAGAAAAAAACAGGAGCCCAATTTTCAATGAACTCTTTTTATGCTTTTTCGCTGGCTTTACTGGGGCTTTATGCCGTCAGTATACCGCTGGCTCCTTCCGGACAGGCGCAACAAAATACCTTTGAGGAGGTCTCTGCCGTTGATGTACAAGTGACCCCTCAGACCCTTTTGCAGGGACAACAAATGTTGGTGACCTGGCCCACCACTCAGGCTTATAATCAACCTTTAGCCGTGCATGTGGCAGGTAAACAGCTGCCCATGACGCGCGGTGTTGCCGCCTATATGGCCTATGTGGCGCTGCCTGCAGATCAAAAGCCCGGCGGCTATACCTTGCAGGTGAAATCGGGTTTTCAAGTGCTGGGCAGTACCAAAATCGAAGTAAAGCCAGGGCGTTTTGGCACCCAAAACATCCGCTATGCGCCGCCCCCTGTGGATGCAGAGCTGCAAAAAAAACTCGATGCAGAATACGCCTTGATTGATCAGGCCCGTGAAAGCTTTACCCCTGAGAAGCTCTGGGATCAACCTTTTCTTTTGCCGGTGCCGCACCGCATCAGCTCGGTCTACGGTACTCGCCGCTTGCTAAACGGCAAAAACAATGGCTACCATGGCGGGGTGGACTTCGCCAGTCCCATGGGGTATCCCATTAAGGCTCCGGCTGCGGGTAAGGTGGTGCTGGCCAATTATTTTTCAGCGGCCAATGCCAACGGTAACACGGTCTTTTTGGACCACGGTATGGGTGTGACCACGGGCTACATTCATTTGAGCAAAATCACGGTCAAGGTGGGAGACCGGGTAGAGCGGGGGCAAACCATTGGTTTGATTGGCTCCTCAGGACGTTCTACGGGGCCGCACCTACACTGGGGCACCTATATCCACGGTCAAAACACCGACGGCCTGGGTTGGATCCGCTTTGCACGATAGCCGCCATTTGTTGTGGCTCGTGCTATGATGAGCAGGATCTTTTTTTGTTTGAGGTGATAGCAAAGGCATTGAACATTCGTCCTTTTTTTCGGGTTTTTCTGTTGATTTTTACGTTATGCGCCAGCTTTATGCTGCCGATTCTTCCCGTTTTTTCTGCGACGACTGCCTCTGATACCACAACCTCTTTGTCCCCTGATCCCGGAGATAAACCCCCGGACCCCGGAGATAAACCGCCCCCTCAAAAGGCGCAAAAAGTGTTTGTGGGGGTCTTTCTCAACCGGGTGGTTAACCTGGATCTCAAGCAAAACACCTATTGGATGGATATTTACCTCTGGTTTCGGTGGAAAGGGGATATTGATCCCACCGAAACCTATGAGTTTATGAACACCTTTGAAAAATGGGGCGAAACCAACATTTCTGAAAAAGAAAATGTCAGTGAGCTCGCCAACGGCTGGAAATACAAAGAGTTTCACATCGAAACCCAGTTGCACAATCCCTTTCATTTTGCCCCCTACCCCTTAGATAAGCAGACCCTGAGTCTGCGCCTTGAAGACAAATCCCACAACGACACGATTATTCAATATGTGCCTGATGCAGGCAACAGCAGCTTTAACCCCGATATTTTTATTCCAGGCTGGAAGCCAGACAGTTACAAGGTGTGGCAAGACACCCATGTGTACCCCACAAATTTTGGCGTGATCGGTCAAAAAAAAGAAGGCTATTCTCGGATCAATGCGGATCTGGTGATCAGCCGCCATCCCCAGCATTTGCATCTGTTTAAGCTCTTCTTGCCCGTGGCCATTATTTTGGTCATGGTGTTTGTGGTGTTCTTTATTCCGATTTCGTTTTTTGAGTCACGGGTAGAAATTGCCATCACGGGCTTGCTGAGTCTGATTGCCCTGCAAATGGTTCTCAATGAGACCTTGCCGCCGGTGGGCTACCTGACCTTAACCGACAAAATCTACAATTTCTCTTATTTTATGGTGATGTGCTCGCTCATCGAGACGGTAACCATTTACTTTTTCTTTAAGCGCAATGAACAGTTGAGCCGTCAAATGGATCGCTTTGCGGCCATGGCCATGATGATCACCACGCCGGTGGTTTTCTGGCTCTTTTTTACGGTGTTTCGAGGTTAGACCAAGAATTCTCAGGGAATTGCGGCCTTACTCATGGTCGAACCGCTCAAATGGTAGTACACTGAGTAGTGCAAAAGTGTGTTATTTTCATGTATCGTTGCTTTATCCCGCGCTGAGCTGAATACTCCTCATCTGATGGCGGCGCAGATACTAATAAACCAGCACACGACAAACCCTCCGGAGGATTCATCACTGTGAAAGTTACCGTCGAAAAACAAGAAAGTAATAAAATCCACCTTCAAGTCGAAGTCGAAGGTGAAGGCATTGCTCAGGAATACCGTAACGCGCTGAAAATGTATGCGCGCGATTTGAAAGTTAAAGGCTTTCGCCCCGGTAAAATCCCTCAGCATCTGGTCGAGAAGTATGTAGATGCGGATCGTCTGAAGCAAGAACTGTTTCAGAATGCGATGTCCTCTTCTTATCAACAAGCCCTCAACGAGCAACAAATTGAAGCCATTGCAGAGCCTCAAATTGAGCCTGTACAGGTGGAGATTGGTCAGCCCTTTGTCTATAAAGCCATTGTCGAAGTGCGTCCTGAAGTTAAACTGGGTCAATACAAAGACCTGCAAGTGACCACCCCCCCTCAAGATGAAGTGACCGAAGACAAAGTCAACGAGCAACTGGCGCATTTACAGCGTGAGCATGCGGTGCTGATTCCTGTCGACGATCGTGCTGCACAAATGGGCGATCTCGCGACCCTGCGCATTGAGGGCAATATCGAAGGTGAGTCCATTGACCTGGGCGAATCCAAAGAAATGACCTTTGAACTCAAAGACGATAGCTTCGTAAAAGGTTTCTCAGATCACATTGTGGGCATGAACACCGACGAGAAAAAAGAGTTTACTTTGACCTTCCCTGAAGACTATTACGTCGAAGACCTGCGCGAAAAACCGATTACCTTCAACGTCCACCTGCAAGAGATCAAAGAAGTTGAACTGGCCGAACTCGACGATGATCTCGCTTCTACTGTAGACAGCGAACTCGAAACCTTAGACCAGTTGAAAGCCCGCATTCAAGAAGAGCTGGCTGATGACTTTGAAGAGCAGTTTGAAGTGCAAAAGCAGCAGAACGTGCTCGATAAAGTGGTAGCCAATGCAGAAGTTGAAATCCCTGAGTCCATGCTGAACCGTGAATTGTTTGCCATGTGGCAAATGTCTGAAGGTGCGCAGCTCAGCAATGCCAAAGTGAACGAGAAAACCTTACAGGCTTCCTGGATTCACTGGATGCAGCGTGCAGATATGAAAGAAACCGCCGAGCAACGCATCAAAACCACCCTCGTGTTGGGTGCCATTGCCCGTGCTGAAGACCTGCAACTGACCGATGAAGAAGTCAATGACGAAATCAAAGAATTGGCTGAAACCCATGGTGTAGATGAAGCGCAGGTGCGTGCACAGTTGCAACAGCAAAACCGCATGGTGGCTTTAATGGATGAATTACTCAGCTATAAAATCATTGACTGGGTGATGGACCACAATGAAGTGACCGTCAGCGAAGAAGCTGCCACCGAAGAAGCTTAAGTCGACTGAGCGCGTGTACGGGTTACTTTGTATCCTTGCTCGCGCTTTAAGCCGCTTGCCGCGCCCGCAAGCCCTCTCTCTGGGGAGTTGGTTTGCGGGCTTTCTCTATGGCGTTTTTCGGCAAACGCCTCACCGTCATCTTTTTATTCTGACTATTGGCGGGGCCTTTCCTACCTGGTCAGCCCGGCAGGTGCAGCACCTCGGTCGTATGCATGTACGCTATTTTGTCTGGGCCTTTGTGGATTTTTTGCGCTTTTGGCGTTTAAAACAACATCCGCAGATTCCGCGAGAAGTGCACCGTGAGGGCCAGGCCCATTACGATGCGGCCTATGCCCAGGGCAAAGGCGTTATTTTGGTATCGGCCCATTACGGATGTTGGGAGTGGATTCCAGCTCTGAGTTCGCTCCAGGGGCATCCCACCACGGTGCTGGTGCAAAAGCCGAGTACACCCACCTTTGACCGTTTTTTTCGGTGCTTTCGTGGCTTTGCGGGGGTAAGAACGGTTAATAATGACAGTTACAAGGGGTTGGGATTCATACTGAAAGCGCTGCGACGGGGTGAAGTGGTGGGCTTGGTCATTGATCAACATGGTGAAAGCGAACAGCTGTGGGGACAGTTTTTTGGGCATCGGGTGTCTTTGCCTGCGGGTGTGGCTGCGTTGGCCCAAAAAACCGGGGCACCCGTGGTGCCTGTACTGTCCCGCTGGTGGGGCAATCAACACCAGGTGCGCTATTTTCCGGCGCGGTACTGTGCCCCTGAAGAAGATCCCACGGCTTTTACCCAGGAACTTTACCTGCTGTTGGAAGCCCAAATTCGTCAGTATCCTGAAAACTGGCTCTGGACATACAACCGTTGGGACAAAGTTAAAAACCCATGAGGGTCTTATTCTGGGCGGCCTTTTTTCTGCCGCTTTTTACCCCTTTGAGCGTGGGACTTTTGGGGTATTGGGGGTGGCAGCAAACACCGCGACAGCACCTGCCCGTTAGGCGTAGCCGTTTGCAACTGTGGGGACTCTGTGTGCTTTTGCTGGTCATTCCGGCGCTGGCCAGCACTTCAGCACCCGGTTTACATCTCTTGGGAGCCTGCGGACGCTATGGGGTTCCTGCACTGGTGTGGTACTTTGTGGTGCGGCGTATACAGACCTTTGAGGACCGAGACACGCTGGTGCGGGGATTATTGGGGGGCGCTGTGGCGCTGAGTGTTTTTGCCTGGGGCGATTTGGGGCTAAGAGGTTTAGAGCAATTGATTTTAAACGGGCAGGTGGAGGGGCTACGGGCGCGGGGTCCAGCGATGAATGCAAATGTTTTGGGTGCTTTTTTGGTCATGCTGTGGCCCCTGGCGCAGTGGGCATATCGAGAAGACGTTTGGGGGGGGCAGCCTCCTTTGCGCTGGGGGGTTACCGTCTTGTGGTGGGGAGCTATTTTGGCCAGTGGGTCGCGTAATGCCTGGCTAGCAGCGGGTTTGCTCTGGTTTTATGTCCTCAGTACTTCTGTACGAACCCGGCAAAAGTATCTGTTATCGGCGGTGGGAGCGGGGCTCCTGACGGTGGGTTTTGCCACTTTAGAGCATGTATTGCATTGGCATAGTGCGCAAGCGGGGTGGCTAACCGGTCGCTTAACTGTATTTCGTGTGGGTTTTGAGATGTGGACCGCGCATCCCCTGACGGGCATGGGTATTTTATCGGTGGAGCGGCAATATGTGTTGTGGCATAGTGCCTGGCCGCAGGTGGCCCATTTACATAATGCACTGCTACAGGTGGCGGTAGAGTCTGGCTTGCCTGCAGCTCTATTTTTGATGGTCTTGTGCCTTCATGGCGTTTGGCGATATTGGCACGGGAACCCTTTTCAACGGGCGATGGCCATGAGCTTTACCGTTTTAGGGTGTTTGTCGCTGGGCGATCATTTTCTACTCGACTTTCGCATTCTGTTGGTGACCACCTTAGCGGTTGCCGTCACGGTCGCGTATGATTTATTTTAATATCTGGTTAAATTTTCACAGAATTGTCTAAGATTTGAAGATCTTCCTCTATAATCAAAGAGAATTGAAAAATGAAAACTGTTAAAGGACGTTTCAGCGATGATCAATAAACCGAATGCGAATATTTCTTCCCAATCCCTGCAGCCTCTGCAGCCCTCAGCAGCGAAAAAGCCAGAGAACACTAAACCCCAGCAATCCACTGAAGCGCCTCCCAAACTGGACACCAAAGACGTGACCTGTGTGGTCAAGCCACCCTCAGGCTCTAACAAACCCAGTGAACTCGATTTTCCTGATAAGCCCATGCCGAGTTTGACCAAGGCCATTGGTGAGAACGGCGAAGATCCCGGCAAGGTTCCAGGTAAGCCTGGTAAGCCCTCGCCCGATAAGCCCATGCCGAGTTTGACCAAGGCCATTGGTGAGAACGGCGAAGATCCCGGTAAATTACCCGGTAAGTTCCCCGACAAGCCTGGTAAGCCGGGTGGTGGCTTTGGTATGCAGACCACCCTGGCCATGGGTGAAGAGGGCGGTGATCTGCCCAATAAATTCCCTGACAAGCCTGACAAGCCTGGCGGTGACTTCGGTATGCAGACCACCCTGGCCATGGGTGAAGAGGGCGGTGATCTGCCCAATAAATTCCCTGACAAGCCCGGCAAACCTGGCGGTGGTTTTAACATGCAGACCACGCTAGCTATGGGTGAAGAAGGGGGCGATTTGCCCAACAAGTTCCCTGACATTAAGAAAGTCCTCGATAACGAGTAAATGCAACTGGGCATTGTTGGCGTTCCGGGGGATCCACGGGTGGATGCCCTGGAGCGCTTTTTGCGTGCACAACAGGCTGACGTGACAGTGGTCAACAGCCGCAGCCTCTCGCAGCAAGAAAGTTGGGCCTTTGATGGTGAATATACCTGGTACAAAGGCCAAAACTTAAATGCGGTTAAAGCCTGGTGCTTGCTTACCTATCCTCCTTCTTTCCCCCGCATGTGGACGGACTTTGAAAACTATTTCTTGTACCGGGACTGGTATGAAGATTACATGCATAAGCGAGAACACCGTTCTTTTTTGGTGGCCTGGCTGTTGTCTCTGGGGCATCGTGGGGTGCCGGTATTAAATCCGCCTGAGCACGGTATCGGCTTGCAATACAAACCCGTCGAGTTAGAGCTGGCACGACAAGAGGGCCTCACTTTACCCAAAACCTTAATCACCAATGATCCAGAGCGGGTTCGGGCTTTTCTTGATGCGGTGCCTGAAGTGGTATACAAACCTGCTTTTGGCGGCAGCGAGTGCCGGTTGGTGGGTGAGAAAGAGTTGGCTCACTTAGCGCAGGTGCGGGTTTCTCCGGTGACCTTTCAAGAGTGTGTCAGAGGCAAATCCATTCGCATTATGGTTGTCGATGGTCAGGTGGTTTCTGCAGTGCGTTTGGTATCGGATTATCTCGATTACCGTTCAGATCCGGCTTATAGTGCAGGCCAAACCCCCTATGAAACAGTGGAGCTGCCTGCGGATTTATGTGCTGCTGCCGTGCGAGTCGTGGATCGCTACGGGCTTTATTTTAGTGGTATCGACTTTATTGAGACTGAAGCGGGGGAGTATGTTTTCTTAGAGGCCAATGCCTCTCCGATGTATATGGATATTGAACAACGGGCTGAACACCCCATTACCGCTGAAATTTGCGCGGCCTTGCTGAAGTACGCTAATGGCCCTGAGGCCTATGTCAAAGCCCTGGTGAAACGTCGACAACGTCAAGGTTTTGTAGCTTATGCGATGCCGGGTCTGGATAATGTTTGGACTTAATTTTATCTGTATATCAGCACACTGACGTCTTTCGGGTGTTAAGCTATGGATTATGTCATTTTCAAATCCTTCATCCCTCATGGGATCTTCTACATCCATCCGTTCAGAAACTTTAACTGAAGCGCCACCCGGGCGCTTTTTGATTCTCATTTTGGGGCTGCTCACTGCCCTGGGTCCATTGACCATCGATATGTATCTGCCTGCTTTTCAGGCCATTGGTCAGAGCTTACAAAGTCCCGCCGTACTCGTACAGCAAACCCTGTCCGTTTACTTTATGGGTATGGCTGTCGGCCAATTGATTTATGGCCCCATCAGCGATCGTTTTGGGCGCAAAGCGCCGCTGATGGGGGGACTTTTTATCTATGCCTTGAGCTCTCTGGGCTGTGCCTTTTCGCCGTCCATCCAAACCCTGATTGTTTTTCGCTTATTCCAGGCTCTTGGGGGTTGTGCGGGTGTCGTGGTCTCTCGTGCTGTGACCCGTGACTACTTTTCACCCCGAGAAATGGCGCGGGTCATGTCTCTGCTGATGCTGGTGATGGGACTGGCTCCCGTATTGGCCCCCACCGCCGGTGGCTTCTTGATTAAATACTTACCCCTTGCGTTGGGGTGGCGTGCGGTGTTTGGGGTGCTCACCTGTCTGGGGCTGGCGGCGATGGCCATGGTCTGGTTTGCCTTGCCAGAATCTCTGCCTCCGGCACAACGCCTGGCCAAATTAGAAGCCAGAGAAATCTTGGGCGGCTACTGGCATATTTTGCAAGATCGTCTTTTTCTTTGGCCCACCCTGGCGGGCGGGCTGTGTCTGGGCGCGCTATTTACCTACGTCAGTGCTTCCTCTGTGGTTTTTATTGACTTTTTTGAACTCACGCCTTTTCAGTACAGCCTCTTGTTTGCGTGTAATGCGGGCGGTTTGATTGGCGGCGCACAAATTAACCGTCTGCTTTTGGTGCACCGTACGCCCGAACAAGTGATGTCTGTGGCCTTGTCTTTGAGTGTGCTGGGCTGCTTATTGTTTAACGGCGTGCTTTTGCTCTGGCCCGCCCAATTGTGGACCACGGTGTTGTGTTTATGGGGCGTATTGGCTGCCCTGGGTTTTGTTATGCCCAACAGTGCAGCGGTGGCCATGGCTCATCTACGGGGACACGTAGGCTCTGCCTCGGCGGTTATGGGTGTGATTCAATACGCTTTGGGCGCGCTATGTTCTGCGCTGGTGGCTACTTTATTGGCCCAATACGGTGGCCAGCCCATTGTGCTCACCAGTATGATGTTTGTCACCCTGGCGCTGGCCCGTATGGTCTATCGGGTGCCTAAGGCAGAGTCACCAGACGCTCGCACTCTTTAATAACCCGCTGCTGCCAGGCTTCGCTTATGCGGCCGGGCAGGTGTTCCAGGGTTTCGGGTGCTTCCAGAATATCCCGGCAGAGCACCATGTGTTTGTTGAGCAGGGCCTGCTTTTGGGCTTTGCTCAGCTCTGTTAGCACCGTGAGCGGGTAGAGCTGAAGCTGATCCAACAGGTCCCGTAAACTGCCTTGTTTTGGATAATCCCAACCGATCAGTTGCAAACCCACACAGGCGGCGTAATCAATAGCATCCCCTGAAAAACGGGCATTGGTAGCAATGACGCCCTGGACGTGCTCTGCTGAGAGACCTTTGGCCGCGCGTATATCTTCAAAACGGGAATGAATATACAGGGGGACTTTCACGTCGCACTTGTAGCCTGGTGCATTGCGGTATTTACATTCCACGAGCAAAAGGGTTTTGTCCCGATTGCCCACCACGTCTACTTCATGCTGAACACATTTACCGCGCATGATTTTGCCCACACTCACCTGATAACCCTGGTGGGTAAAAATCTCGCCCATGAGGCGCTCAAAGGGGTAGCCTGACGGTCCCAGTTCATTAATGGCACGTTTGAGATCATAGCGCGAAGCGATGGGTTTGCGCAGGTGCTTTAAATGGCGAAAGGCACGCCTCTGTAAGCGGTGGCTGGGAATCCCGTTGTGAATATCTTCTTGCAGTAATTGCAAAACTTCGCGGGCGATCTCTTCACTGGCACCTGCCCGTTTCAGGGAGCGCAACAGCTTGGCCTCAGAAAAATGTTCAACCTCGCCATTGGCTTTGACGATTTTCATGGAGAAAGGTTTCCCTGAGCCAGTGACGGCTTTACAAAACCCAAAGGAGCATGAAAAAATAGGGTCAGCATAAATACACCTCGTTTGCCCCTATTTTAGGGCATTGTGCAGGTCAAGAGAAAGTGCAGACAAACATTTGATACACTTTGCAAAGCGAGGGCCGCTTAACGGCCTACTTTGGGGTCTGCTGGTGATTTGGAGCAGCACCGGTTGCTACGCCCTGGATACCCAGGATAACCCGCAGATTGTCGTTGAGGCCCCTTTGGCTACCCGGTACTTACTGCATGCCACCCAAACCGATGTGGAAACTTTTTTAACACGGGTGCTGAACGCCCGGCCGCGCAAAGCCCGCGGCATTGGCAACTGGCAGATTTTGCAGCGAGACGAAGCCTTTTTCTACTATGGATATCCTGTGTTTAGCAACCTTTTTACCGAGGAGCGGGTGGTGCACACCCTTTACAAGGTTTCCCGCTATCAGGTAGAGCGCCGCTTTCCAGCGTTTCAAGCCTGGATGCACCCCCAGCCGCCCGAGCGGCGTCTCGCTTTTCAGACCCGGCTTGCTGAACCTATTCAGGACCTCGGGTTGGTAGTATATGGCTTTGATGCAGAACGGCCCGAATTTTTTGCCATAGAGGCCAATGTTACCTTTAAGGATGACCCTGTTCCCTGCCGTTACCGTCTGGAATTGCGTCTGCCAGAACTGCAGGTGCATCGCCTGCAGTCCCTGCCGATTCAACAACAAATAGCAGCGGGTTGTCAGGGCAGAATGCTAAACTGAATGTATGTGTTTACCTTCCGATGCCCCGCTCTTTTCTCCCCCGACGCTTATTTCTCTTGAGGGATGTATTGAACGTATTACCTTTCAGTCTGCTGAAACGGGTTATACGGTGCTGCAATTGGACAGCGGAGACTACGATGAACCGGTGACCGTGGTGGGCGAACTGCCTGCGGTTTTTGTGGGTGAAAACCTGCGTTTTCAGGGGGCCTGGAGTCAACACCAGCGCTATGGCAAGCAGTTTAAAGTGCAACGCTTTGAAAAGATCCGGCCCACCACTATTTTGGGACTTCAGCGCTACCTGGCCTCGGGCATGATCAAAGGGGTCGGTCCCATTACTGCCCGACGCTTGATCCAGGCCTTTGGCAAAGACGTGATTCATGTGATTGAGAAAGAGCCCGAACGGCTGCTTGAGATCCCGCTGATTGGCAAAAGCAAACGCGATGAAATTGTGGCCAGTTGGCAAGAGCACAAAGAGATTCAAAACGTGATGATCTTTTTGCAAGAGCACGATGTCTCCACCGGCTATGCGGTCAAAATCTACAAGCGCTATGGCCCCGCAGCCCTCGAGATCGTGCAGGAGAACCCGTATCAGCTGGCGGAAGACGTGTGGGGCATTGGTTTTAAAATTGCCGATCAACTGGCCCAAAAACTGGGCATCGAAAAAACCTACCCGGCCCGTTTGCAAGCGGGACTTTTGTTTGCCTTGCAACGGGCGGTGGACGATGGTCATGTGTATATGCCTCAGCACGAGTTGATCCAGCGGGCCGCTGAACTCTTAGCAGTTCCTGCGGAAGGCCTGCCAGAGCAATTGCATACCATGTATCAGCAGGATCGGCTGGTACTGGCGGGCGAAGCGGACAATCCGTTGGTGTTTTTGCGGTCTCTATGGGTAGCAGAGGCAGGTATTGCAGAGCGCATTGGCCTGCTTCAGCAAGAAACCCTGGACCTGGCTGATCCCGAGGCCCTGCAGGCCGAGCTACAGGAATGGATTGCCACCTACGAACAGGAGCAGGCCATTGACTTCTCTGAAGAACAGCGTGAGGCCATTGTACAGGCGGCGCAGCATAAGGTCTTTATTTTAACGGGGGGCCCCGGTACCGGTAAAACCACCGTCAGCCGCACCATTTTAGATTGGTTTGAACATCAGGGGCTCAGTCTGGCGTTGGCTTCTCCCACCGGGCGCGCGGCCAAGCGTCTGGCGGAGGTCAGTGCGCGACCCGCCACAACCCTGCACCGCCTTCTCGAATTTGATCCCCGCATGGGGGCTTTTCAGCGCAATGAATATACGCCCTTAGAAGTCGATGTGGTGCTCATTGATGAGATTAGTATGGTGGACACCGCTTTGTTTTATCATTGTCTGGACGCCTTGCCCGCCCAGGCCCGTCTCGTTTTGGTGGGTGACAGCGATCAATTGCCCTCGGTAGGGCCTGGCAATGTCTTGCATGACCTGCGCAAAAGTGGTGTGGTGGGTGCTGTGGAACTCAAAACCATTTACCGGCAGGCCCAGAGCAGCCGAATTGTGCAAAATGCCCACCTGGTGAACCGGGGTGAAATGCCCGTGCTCCTGCCCGTGGCGGGCCGACACCGCCGTGAGGACGCTTTTTTTATTGCCACGGCTTATCCCCAGGCGGCGCTGGATCAGGTGACCGCTCTGTTGACGGAGCGTCTACCCAAAATCGGTTTTACCGCCGAAGATATACAGGTGCTCTGCCCCATGAATCGGGGGGCCATTGGTACCCTGGCTCTCAATAAACAATTGCAAGAGGCCATGAATCCCGCCAGCCCCGACAAAACACAACTGGTGCGAGGCGAGCGCATTTTGCGGGTGGGGGATCGGGTGATTCAAATGCGCAACAACTACGATCAGGATGTATTTAACGGTGATATGGGGGTGATTGAGGCTATTGATGCACAGGAACACCAGGTGACGGTGCAGTATCCCGAGCGCAAGGTGGTGTATGAGTCCGGAGATCTTGACGAAATTCGTTTGGCCTATGCCCTGACCATTCACAAATCCCAGGGCAGTGAGTTCCCGGTGGTGGTGATGGTATTAACCCGCCAACACCATTTGATGCTGCAGCGCAAGTTGCTCTATACGGGCATGACCCGCGCGCGCCAGCTGTTTATTCTGGTGGGGCAACCTGAGGCCATTCAGCAAGCCGTCGAGAATCACTTTCTTAAGCCCCGTTATACCTTGCTCTGTCAGCGTTTGCAAAAATTAGATTAATTTTTACAAAGATGTTTTGTTAGACAATCGCTGGCTTAAGTGATATGCTTACTTTTATCATGTTCAGCTAGATATGAGGGGTTATGCGGTATTTTTACTTTTTAAGTTTATTTGTGATCTTGTGTTCTTGTTCGCAAGGGGCGTTGATGGAAATTTCAGAGCCCCTGCCCCCGCAGTCGAAAAATAGCGCTCTTGATCAGTCGTCTTCTCAGAATCTTACAACAAAATCACCCTCTAGTCCTCTTCCTATACCAACAGCTCGTCCAACCCCACAGGAAGTCATTATTTTACCCTCTAAATCTCAAGATACTGTTCTCCTCACACCCCGTGTTTTACATGTCTCCTCAGGGAGCCTGGTTTTAAGATGGGAGCCGTTGTCCCAGGTTACTTATTATCAGATAAGTGTGAATGATGTTTTAAATGAAAAGCGGATTACTTCTGTGATTTTTGCACTGAATGACTTGTTGGTGGACCACATAGCAAAGATACAAGTACTTGGTTTCAATAATAAGGGGCTTCAAGTTGCATCTTCTCATGTCATGGAAGTTAACATTCCGGCTTTACCCATTTCTGGACGGGGAGGTTCATCTCAAGGAAAAGACATCCAACCTGTTCCAACACCGACTGTGGGGATTATCGAAGTGCAGCAGTCTTTTAAATATCAAGGATTTAATTATGCGGAACAAGGCTTTGTATTGGAACCTACCAGAGAGCTTCTCCTTTTTGCCTTAGCGCCAGGTATACTCAGGGCAATAAATCAAGATATGGAAATTGATTGGGAATTTGACGCGGGAGATTATATTTCAGGAGCCCCTGTGAGTACGAGTTGGGGGCGTACTTTTGTGGGAACCCTAGATGGCCGTGTAATTGCAATTGATTCTTACGGTGGAGTTACGTGGGAGAAACAACTTGAAGAAGGTGAAGTTGTTATTCAGGGGCTGGCAGTAAATGAGAATGATGGCCTGCTTTATTTAACAACACATACAGGAAGTCTTTATGCAATAGATGTGTACGGAGGATATGTGCATTGGAGAAGACCGTTGAGTGACGGTTTTGATAACCCTCCTGTGATTAGTGCTTCAGGTGATGTTTTAGTAGGGGATACAATGGGGAATTGGTTTCTAATAGATTCTGAAACTGAACTTCAAGCATGGAATTATAGTACGGCCATTACAGAGAAAACATCATTGGGCATAGCCCTTGACGGCCTTTTTTATTTGAGCTTCGAGGAATCGGGACTGCGTTGTGTTGATAAACGAGGACATTTGATTTGGAGCTTTGATGAGGCTGGCGTAGTGGGATCTCCAGTCGTTGATGCAAGGGGATATATTTACTTTATAACAACCCAACAAAAGCTTGTGGTTATCGATACATGGGGAAAAGTCCTACGCCGTCTTTTTCTACCTTCACCAGCCACGGGCCATCTGTTATTAGATGAACAGCAAAATCTGTATGTTGTAACTGCAGAAGATCTACTTGTTTTTAATGAAGACGGTTATCGGGTGGGACGGGCAGATTTAGAAGAGTCAGTTCCGGGGGCTCTTGGTTCGCTAAATGGTTCCTTATGGCTCATGGGCTCATTAGGTGGCATTATGCAATATCCTATGTATTCACCCTTATCGCCTTATGCCTTATGGCCCCGCTCTTATGGCGCAACTTCAAATCAAAATATGTTTAAGAGAGAAGGATTCTGATGCGAGTAAGAATGGTGATGCCTGTGTTGAAATATGTATTGGTTTTAATACTGGTTGCTTGTCAGGCTCCAATAAGTCAGCCTTTAGCTTCACAAGTTTCAGTACAGCAGCATAAGCCTCTTCTCTCAAAAGAATCTATACAAGAAGCCAAAAAAAAGATTCGGCCCAATACGAAAGATCGTCTTGTATTCATTAAAAATGAAAATCAAGAAGCTGTTAGCTGGGCTGTGGTCTATGACCCACCTATTCCGGCTACTGAAGATACGGTTGCAAGTGATCTGAATAACTTTTCTGCCCAAGCAACTTACTCTGCTTATGAAGATCAGTTTCCCCATAGCTCAATGATGATTGTTGCTGATTTTATGCAGCCTGTGAATATTACCTATGGTCAGTACGATGATTGGTATGGCACAGGGCTTGCTATCAAGCATTATGGGGGATGGAAAAATCACCCTGATTTATGGATCTCTAATGTGGATGAGAAAGGCCAAAAAGAACCTTGTTCAGGCCTTTATAGCTTTAAGTACAATGGAGTAAAAGTCCTAGAGTTTCAGGAACAACGCTATGCTGGACCTTCTCATTATCGAAACTTGCCAGGCCTGCGCCATGGTTTGATCAAATTTGCTGTGCCCAAAATGCTTGTGCAGGAAGATAACTCAGCCTCTATAGCTAAAACAGCGGCCTGTGATCAAACATCACCGTCATTGAGTGCGTGTTTACTGGGGGATTGTGGTGCAACCGGAACTCAGAGACCGGGTGATGCTTATTGTCCAGCTAATTTTATGAGCCGTTTAGATCAGCACTATCAATATATTGCTCGATTGGAGCGTGAGTTAGAGGCGCTTGAAGAAAACTTAGCGACAGGAGCTTTTGATTTACGGGCTAGGGATGTATCAGAAGATGATTTTGCAACCCAAAGCCTTTCTCAGCCTTTTTCTATTGCGAGTTCTGACCCAAACAATACGATACCAATATATGGCGATGAGATTCCAAAAGAAGAGCCAGGAACGTTCCGAGCGATTAAAAAAGATGGTTTTGAAGGAGCTGTTGATCGAGTTATTGGCCGCTTTATGCTTTTACAAACAAAGGTTTCTGCTTTAGAGCCTCAGGTTCTACTTATTCTTGATCAGGAGCGTAGGGATACATATTCTCGCTTTTTAATCGATACTTCTCAGGAGTTGTTGACACGTATACGAACTTTGAATGGTCTAAAAGGGAGTCTTAATGCCAGTTGTCCTCGTGTGCAAAATCCAGATCCTCAACCTCTTCCTGAGGTAGATATCATTTATGCAGGACTCACCAGTCAACAAGACATGCTTATTCAAGGCAGGGTTTTATTTACTGAGCAAGCGCCAGAGAGTTACAAGGTCTTAACATTAGATCTTGATTTTGGTGGAGATATTGAACTACTGGATTCGTCTTCTTTTCAAGTAGCCGTTCCAGTATCAGGCTTTTTTTCGATTCGAATTCCTTATGCATCTTACCGTTTTACAGAGCAGTACTTGAATGCTTTTTCTTTTGAAGGGCCATTTGTTGATCTAACACGTCGCCCCAACATTCTTGTAGAAGTTAATGCACGCTTTCAAACACAAAACTACGTCACAAACCCCATTACCTTTCTGCGAGTCAGTGGTGAAGATACAAATGTTTATGGCGTATGTGCTACCCCTGGTAGTTCGGCAAATTATTACTGCCGCCGCCTGGGGCAAGAAAAAGTGAACCACCAAATTATTGATGCAGAAGTCATGCTCAATGCGCTGAAAAATAGCAATAGTGATACGGTTTTTGACAATTTTAATACCGATAATTTTTATATGGCCATTGGTGCGATTACTTATGTAGGGGTTTCAAATACCTTACTTGAGATTGTTGTTCCTGTGTCTGTTGTAGATCTAGTTCCTGGTGAAAAAGTGGTTAAAATGGGACATAAAGGTCTTAAAAATGTTGTGAAGTACAGGGGGCGAATTTGGCAAAAAGGTTCTGAAGTGTGGTTTTTTATACAAGATAAAGCGTATAAGTTTAATCGTGTGGACGTTTCTCCTATTATTTATGATGGAGAGCTTTTTTTGAAAGTTAGGAACGTCCCTAAGGATGTTTGGGATGAGGATTTAGGTAAGCTTATTCCTCAACGTTATCATTCTTTGGGAGATCATATTGATAAGTTCAAAGTAGGGGCGCGGAGTGCTTATAACTATATGGATTCGTCATTAATGGTCTTAGAACAAGAACTAACGAAACTTAATGCATCACGTTTTTCTGCAGTAAATACAAAAGTGAAGTCGATAAAGAGAAAACTTCGAGAAGCAGATATTGAGCTTAAAAAAGAAAATTTTACAGATGTCAACTCTACAAAAGCTAGTGGAATAATAAATGAAGCAGCTGGTGACTTGTATGAGTTGCAATTACTTAGAGGGTTTTTAAGTAATAAGAACATAAAAGTAGAGAGTTTTGGGGCAAAATACCCTATAGAACCCCATCTCTTTACTGAGCATGGAGTACAAGCGCAGGAGATAGATTTTATTATTTCACACAATGGAGTTAAGACTATCGTTGAAGTAAAGAAATCTGCCGAAGTAAAGTTTCCCATTAAACGTGACCAGTTAGAAAGATTAATTTCGTCTGCTAAATTACAAGGAATTAGTCATATTCAATATACAACGGGGGTTTTTGATCTTAAATTTGAAAAGAAATTCAGGGAAATTGCTGAATGGTATCGAGAAAGTGGGATTAAAATAGATCTGCGAGTAATTGAACATGACTGATGAAAATGCGGAGATTCCTAACGATGAAGAAATCATGGAGTGGGTACTAGAGGGTGCGCAGTATTGGATCGATATCTTCGGATTTGGCAACACCAACAATGCCACAAGTCCTTCTGTAGAAGTCTTGAGATCATTTTCAAGGCATGTATTGCAGCGCTATTTTGAGCGACTTTCTGAACAAATCTTGAAAATTCCTGCACTAAAGCAACGCGTCTGGCGCGTATTTTTTGAAAGAATGAAAGTCGTGGATTTATGTGACAATGACTTGAGTGTCTCTCGCTCAATAGCAACCGAAGAAATTTACGACAAAAAATCAGGGCAAAGCAAATTAATGTTTTATCCTCAGCGGCAGCCCATGCTGCAAGAAAAAGCCTATCGCAGTTATGAACAGGTCAAATCACATTGGAATCCTAAGCAAAATCCTCGTCTTGGTTATTGGGGGCACGTGTTTTCTCTGGTGTGGAGGCACTCCTGGTTAATTGGAGAGCATACCTTTGCTTCGCCGGAGCAGTATAAAACCTATGTGTTGCGTCAGCATCAGGCCTTTACTGCACTCATTTGCGATATTGCCTCTTTTTCTATTGAGCACCTTCAGCCTGCGCTACTGATGATCGATGAAATAGGTCGAGATGACGATGGAGGCCCCTTTCTTAACCATTTGGAGTGGCTTTTTCCGATTCATCAGGTTTTGAATAAAAAACGTCCTGAGTCAGAGCGACAGCTACACCAATTTCTTTCAGAGCTTGAACAAAAATATCCAGACTTACCCATTGGCATAGATTTGTATCAGAGGGATGCCTCTGCCAATGGGCAAGATATTTTGGATTTGATTCATTTTGCAAATGGTTATGACTCTCCTAAATACCAATCGTTTTCACTGTGGCAATTGCTCCGCAAAGCTGCCTATTATGAAAATCAACGTTCTTTGGACCCCGATCAGATTTGGTCGTATGCTTTGGATTTGGGTGTACTTGTTTCTCGCCTAATTGCTATACGTCTCGATCGCCCTTTGGGGATGCGAATTTTAGATGAAATTCAGACAGGAAAAATAGATACCACACACCGTCTTTACCGTGAATTCTACATTTACCGTCACGATAATTATTTGTTTGCCATCTTGCGTGATAGCGCAGCTTATTTTATGGGGCAAGAAGAAACTTTAGAAGGGGTATCCCTGGATTGGCGTCCAGAGAGTTTGGCGGGATATGATTATGCTCAGATGGAATTATTGCATGTGCCCTTTAAGCGCTCAGACGGTTACTCTCCAGGTTGGCACTGCTCACCTCATGGTGAATTGAAGTTTTTGAGTCAGAAGGAGCAAAGGCTTTGAGCGTCAATCAGCATTTTCTTGAGGAAGAGCGAGAACTGAGAGCGGCTTTGAAGCGAGCCCCTGAATACAGACTAAATACCTATTTTTTTGGAAATAGGCAAGAAACAGAGTCTTTTGAACAAGGGAAGTGGCAGGCATTTCTTCGGCGTATAGTTAATGCACACTGGTCTTTTCTTGTAAACGCTTTATTGCAGAGAGATGCTGTGATTATCGATGGAGTGGGCATAAGAGATCAGAATGGAATACAGCCTGTAGATCTCTATTTTTCTGTATCAGAACCCGCCTGGACACCAGAAACAAACCTTTACCTTGGCCATAAGCAACACCCCAGAATGCCTTATTTTGCCCAAACTCTGGGTCTATACATCAAAAAAGTAAATCACCTTTTTATGGATAACTACTTTTCGCAAGGACATGAGGAGCAAGACTTTTGGTTCAGCTACCATCAACTGTTTATGGGTTGGGGGTGTGACCTTCTGTCTTTTTTGATGACCCATTTTCGTCCTGCGCTCATTATGCTGAAAGAAAATGGAAACCATTATATCGATGCCAAAGGGGGGAAAATTAATGATGCGATGCTATCTGGCGGACCTTTACATTCGGCGGAAATGACACATCAATTCTTTCAAGAACTGAAGCTTAAATACCCAGACTTGCCCGTTATTGAGGGTGAGGACTGTTCGTTCTGGTATTTGCTACACAAAATGATACACCACGAACAAACAGACGAGGTTGTGCATGATCGTGCGTGGTCTTATGCTTTGGATTTGGGGATTTTAAATGCGCGTTTTGTGGCGATAGATCTTACTCGCCCTTTGGGAATGCGAATTTTAGAGGAGATTCAGACAGGAAAAATAGATAATGAGCACCGTCTTTACCGTGAATTCTACATTTACTGTCACGGTGATTATCTCTTTGCTCTCTTGCGTGATGTTCCGTATCCACCCTGGTCATTAGCGTTTGATGAAAAACAGTTGGAAGACGTCACGTTGGATTGGCGGCCAGAAAGTTTGATGGGTTATGATTACACGGGTATGGAACTTATTCATGTTCCTCCTAAACGTTCTGAAGGCGAGCATCCGGGATGGTACTTTTTTCACTGGGGTTTAGAGTATTGGCCTGAGGGCATAAAAAGTTATTTGCTTTGATTATGTTGCGTAAGGGGCTAAGACGATTACCGATTTAATTGAGAGAAACATACATACAATTGATATTGATTGGGATGTAATTGAACATGACTGATGAAAACGAAAAAATAGCCCAGGATCAGTGTGATAAAAAAAGATACCCCCTGGAGGTTAATTCCAGGGGGTGGGTTGTTGACGGGCGAGGACATTACCCGCCAATAACAAATCTTTTAAAGTGAGGTTTAGAAGCCTTCGGTGAGTTTGCTGGCGAGACGTCCGCCAACCACGCCGCCCACAGCACCTGCGCCGACAGTCAAGATGGTGCCAAAGACCCCTTTAACAGGAATGAAGCTTGCGATACCTGCTGCAGTTACGCCGGTCAGACCGCCCACAGCGCCGCCGATGGCATCTTTGCCCACGTTGCTGACGGCTTCAGAGCTGTCGATTTTACCGGTGGCCACGCCCACACCGTTTGCTACTGCAGAAACCCCTGCAGAAACCAGGGCAGAAAGACCTGCACCTTTTAAGCCGGTGACAGCGGTGTTTTTAACGCCGGTAAGCGCGCCTTTGAAGCCGTTGCCAAAGATGGACTTCATGTTGCCGTTCATTTGGGCTCCCAGTTTGTAAGCGGCGAAACCGCCACCCGCTGCGTGAGAAGCCATGGAAGAAATCGAGGTAAAGTCGGTAGAAAAACCGCCGAAGCCGCCGCCAGTGTTGGTATCGTCTTGAACAACGCTTTGACCATAAGGGCTATAAGATGCGGGGGCGATAGTTTGTGTGTTGTATACGCTTGAGTTGTAGGCTGCAATGGTTCCCATAATAAAGTGTCCTCTTTATTGTTATTTTGTAGTGATTCATTAACCCGGCAGATGTTTCTCTGCTGTTAAGAATATTATAGGACAATTAAATTCAAAACTGAAGCCCTAAAGGTTAATTAAAGAATATATAAAGGTTAATAATTGGTTAATTTAACAGGTTTTGGAGTGAAAATGCCAAAGCTTAAAAAAAGCTTAAAAGGATCGTTTTGTCAGGTTTTTCAGGATTTTTATTGGGTGCAAAATCCTCTGGCATAAGTGCGTGTGTTTTGTGCTTTTTTGTGGTGAAAAGCATGCTGAATAGCACGGGTGTATTAATAAATCGTTAAATAAAGCGTTGAGCTGGGTTTTGTTTAATAGAAATTTAAAAGAGATCAGGCCCCTGGAATAAACTTTCCAGGGGCCTGGTTGTCGACCGGCGAGGACAAATCCAGCCGATAACGTGATCTTAATGAATAGGTTCGGGTTTTAGGGTTTAGAAGCCTTCGGTCAGTTTGTTGGCGAGGCGTCCGCCGATTACACCGCCTACAGCACCTGCGCCGACGGTTAAAATGGTGCCCATAACCCCTTTAACAGGGATGAAGCTGGCCAGACCTGCAGCCGTTACGCCGGTCAAACCGCCCACAGCACCGCCGATGGCATCTTTGCCCACGTTGCTGACGGCTTCAGAGCTGTCGATTTTGCCGGTGGCTACGCCTACACCATTCGCTACTGCAGAAACCCCTGCAGAAACCAGGGCAGAAAGACCTGCACCTTTTAAGCCGGTGACCGCGGTGTTTTTAACGCCGGTGAGGGCGCCTTTGAAGCCGTTGCCGAAGATAGATTTCATGTTGCCGTTCATTTGGGCGCCCAGTTTGTAAGCGGCAAAACCACCGCCTGCGGCGTGAGAAGCCATGGAAGAAATCGAGGTGAAGTCGGTAGAAAAACCACCGAAACCGCCACCGCCGGTGTTGGTATCGTCAGAGATAACGGTGTCACCATAAGGGTTGTAAGAAGAAGGGCTTACACTTTGGGGTTGCACCTGGGTGTAGTTGTAAGTTGAGTTAGGAATTGCTAAGTTTGCCATAATAAAGTTGTCCTCTTTATTGTTTTGTTTAACAGACATTGGGAGCCTGTTCTTACTACCGTTATATCGAGGTTAAGATGAGATCTTACGTTAACTTTATTAAGCTGAAGAGTTTTTGTATTTAAGATTAGGTTAATACAATGAAGCTAGCGGTGTTTTTGTTCCAATGCTTTCAATTGTTTGTTAAATTGCCGCATGGTTTGTACGGGGTCGGGGGTGTTAAATACCGAAGAGCCAATGACCACGGCATCAGCACCGGCCTCAATGACGGCGGGTAACGTGGTTTTATCAATACCGCCGTCCACCTCAATCACAAAGTCCAGCTGGCGTTCTTGACGCCAGGCGGCCAGTTGACGAATTTTATCCAGGGCTGAAGGCATGAATTTTTGCCCGCCAAAACCCGGCTCTACAGACATGACCAGTACCAGCGACACATGCTCCAGAAAGGGCTCTAGCACCTGAATATCGGTGTCGGGCTTGACACTCATGCCGGGGAGCATGTCGAGGGCGCGAATTTTTTGTAAGAGCGCGCGCGGATTCTCACTAATTTCATAATGTACCGTTAGACGATCACAGCCCGCTTCGGCAAAGTCTTTTAGATAATCTTCGGGGTTGTTCATCATCAGATGCGCATCAAACACCTGCTGGGAATATTTGCGAAGGGCTTTAATCACCGGCGCACCCAGGGTCAGGTTGGGTACAAAGTGGCCGTCCATGACGTCCAGATGTACCCAGGGAGCACCACCCAGACGCACATCTTCGAGCGCCTCTTTTAAACAGCCAAAATCCGCAGACAAGATAGACGGCGCCAGGTACAGCTTTTGGGGCTGTTCCAGAGCATGATTTTGAACCTCAAAAAAAGCCTGGGCTTCGGGACTCATGGGAGACTGCACCGGCACAAGGGCATTGAGGTGCTTCAGGGCTGCTTTGGCGGCCATTTGTTCTGCTTTACGCTTGGAATTCCCTTCACCCTGTGCCAGGTTTTCGCCGTTAAGGGAGACCGCAATCACAAAATGTCGGTCGTGGTCCGGTCCCCGGGTGTCTACCACAGTGTACTGGGGAAGGCTTTTTGCGGTTTGGGCCTGGGTAAACTCTTGTAAGAGTGCTTTATAGTTTTTGACGGCGCTGGCTTCGCCTTTAATGGCACGCTCCAGCTGTTTATGTAAAAGGCCCATAATGGTGCGGCTGACGGTGCGAAAATCTAAAGACAGACTCATGGCACCACACAGCGCTTCAAACACATTGGCCAGCACAGAGTCTTGTTGAACCCCTTGCTGTAGACCGCGTCCAGCAATAATATAAGGGGCCAGTTGAATGTCTCGCGCTACCTCTGCAAACACTTTATCAGACACCACATAAGCGCGAATTTGGGTCATGACGCCTTCGTCTACTTCGGGCAGATGTTTATAAAGCCACTGTGAGAGGCTTGTCTTTAAAAAAGCGTCGCCCAGAAACTCTAAGCGCTCGTTGTGGGGAAGATGGGTGGTTTGAATATCGGCGATGACGGATTTATGGGTCAGGGCCTGACGTAAGAGGTCGTTGGGAATACTCCGGGGGGGCAGGCCTAAAGCCTGTAAAAGGGGGGCATAATTGCGGTGAAGTTCAGTTTTTGATGACATGGCAGCACTTTCCTGGACAAAAGGTTTTATCCCATATTAGCGCATTGGTCAACAGGTGGGGGCTTTCAAGTCGGGCGGGTGGTCCGGCGGGCTTTGTTCAAAAAGGCCAAGAAACTCTCGGTTACCGGTTTTACCCGTAATGGGAGACAGGGCAATGCGGTGCAGGAACCAGCCCTGCTCGGCAGCGGCGGCCTGAATTTTTTCAAGCACGGCCAGGTGGGCCTGGGGGGAAGCCACAATGCCTTTTTTGTTTTCGCTGCGTGGGGCTTCAAACTGGGGTTTGATCAGGCTCACAATGCAGGCGTTGGGTTGAACCAGCGCCTTAAACACCGGAAAAATCTTTTCAATGGAGATAAAAGAAACGTCCATGACAATCAGATCCGCCAGCGCAGCATCGGCATCGTAGAGATCGTCCGGGGTTAAATAGCGGGCGTTGACCTTTTCGAGGACCTTGACCCGTGGATCTTGTCGGATTTTCCAGGCCAATTGGTTATAGCCCACATCAATGGCATACACGTATTGAGCGCCGGCTTGCAAGAGACAGTCGGTGAAACCGCCAGTGGAAGCGCCCACGTCGAGGGCAATGAGTCCCCGGACATCGAGGGCAAAGGTCTCAAGGGCACCCGCTAGTTTTAAGCCGCCCCGGCTGACATAGGGACAAAGGTCGCCCTTAATAAGCAGGTTGTCAGGCAGGGCCTTGAGTTTGGTGCCGGGTTTGTCTAAGCGTTGGGTGCCTTCCAGCACTAAACCGGCCATGACGGCAGCGCGGGCCTTCTCCCGCGATGGGAAAAGGCCCGCTTCTACCAATAAGGTATCAAGCCGCTGCCGCATGAATCAGGACTTAGGCTTCATCGTGCAAGTATTCATCTAAACGCTTGCGTTGACCATAATAGTGAAGTTTACGCAGGGCTTTGGCTTCGATCTGACGAATCCGCTCCCGTGTAACTCCCATTTTGGCACCAATTTCAGCCAAAGAACAGGGGCGATCATCGTTGATGCCATAGCGCATGGTCAAAATTTCACGCTCGCGGGTGGACAGGGTAGCCAGTAACTCTTGAATGTCTTCAGAGAGCATTTTATCCACCACGGTTTTGGTGGGGTGGACGCTGTATTCATCTTCAATCAGATCCACCAGGCTGCGGTCGTCATCAGGTCCAATGGGGGTTGCCAGAGACACGGTGCGTTTGACGACCCGTTTTAACTGACGAATCTTGCTCAGGGGTAAACCTGCAGCTTCAGCCAGTTCTTCATCGCTGGGATAATGTCCCAGTTCAAAGGTCAACTGACGACGAATCTTTTTCAAACGTTGAATGGCTTCTGTGGCGTGAACCGGCAGACGAATGTTCCGACCTTTGTCCGCAATGGCACGGGTAATGGCCTGGCGAATCCACCAGGTGGCGTAGGTACTGAAACGGTAGCCTTTTTTGTAATCGTACTTTTCAACGGCACGAATCAGGCCAGTATTGCCTTCCTGAATTAAATCCAGTAAGGGTAAGCCGAGGTCGCAATAGCGTTTGGCGATACTTACTACCAGACGCAGGTTTGCAATAATCAGGTGGTTTTTCGCCTGAAAATCTTCTTGTTCAATGCGTTTGGCCAATTCAATTTCTTCTTTGGCGGTCAGCAGTGGTGTTTTACCAATAGAGTTCAGATACACCTGAATCGAACTGATGTCATCTTCGCGGCTGAACTTCTTTGAAAGATCGACGGTCTTGCGAGCGCTGTCCTTCTTCTCGTCGACGATATCATCATCCTCATCGTCTTCTTCGAAACCCTGGGGTTCGTCGGCACTCACATCCTTTGTGGTGCCATCAGATAAATCATCTTCTAATTCATCTTGTACTATAATTGAGCTCGCTTTAGTCATAAAAAATTATCAACAATCTCCTTCGCGCAAATGCCTAACATGGGCGATCACTAAGTTGCAACCATTTATGGTATCACAGCTATAAAAAAGAAGTCAAAGTAATATAAAGAACTTATTGTTTTTATAGGGTGCGGGCTACCCGGGGGGAAACCAATTCAGGCTAGAATAGAGCTATGATACATCGTATATTGGTTTACCCGATCTTAATCCTTATCGCCTCCTTTTCGCTACAGCTTGCGTCCTTTGGGCCAAAAAATTTGGCGTGGGCGCAGAGCTATCCTGCTTTTAACCCTGAACAGCGGGTCTTTGATACCTCACAATCATTGCCTCCCGATTACCTACAAGGTATTGAAATGTCTTTGCTGCAGTACGATTTCCCCGTGCGGGTGGTCTACCTGACTGAGACAGGCAGCGTCAATATGGCCCGCTATGCCAGTACGCTGTTTCGCCATTGGCAGCTGGCGGATAATGAAATGCTGCTGGTGGTGGCTCTTGATCGCCGTAAAATAGGCGTACATGCCGGTAAGGCATTACAAGAACAATTGCAAAACGAAGCTCCCCCCACGGAATTGCCCACCGCTGCAGAAACCCCTGAGCCTTTGGGTACCCCCCTGCCCAGCGAAACCCGGCCTCCGGCTGTGCCTGTAGACGTGGCCTCGGAGTATGATCATCTGGAGTTAATTCCAGAAGCCATCGCCCAGGTCAAGCGCGATTTACAGACAGAGGAGCAGGCGCCTAAACCCTCTAGCTCGTCCCTGGTACCCCCTGCTGAAGAGGCTCCTTCTGCTGTGCGTATTGAAAATGAAAAATCCAGTAAAGGGTTTTCTTTAGACGTCACAGAAAAGCTTTGGATTGCCGTTTTTGTGGGACTGGCTTTGCTGGTGGTACTTTTGGCCTTTGGACTGCGTTTTTTGAAACGCTGGCGTAAAGACCAAAGTTTGGTGGATCGCTTTGCCATTGAAGGCCAGGCCGCTTATGAGCGCCTGGAGCAAACCGATCGCAGTTTAGAAGCTGTGATGCCTGACTTGCATGGCTATGAAGGGGTTACCGAACAAAATCTGAACCTCTTCATTAAGAGCATGATTCAAGTTCGGGAAAGCTATGGGGAAATGTTTGCGGATTTTGACCAGGAGATTGAGCATCTTTCTCAGCGGGGAGAGCGGGAGGATGCCATCGCCTTCTTTCGAGAGCTTGAACTGAAGCAAGAAGAGGGTGAGCAGCTTCACCAACAGGCATTACAGGTCTTGAAAAACCTAAAAGATGTGCGTCAGGTGAATCAACAGGCCTTTGGTCAGTATGCCGAACGTACGGCGCAATTTACCCAGGAAGTGCAAGAGCTTAAAAAGGCCCATCGTGGCTTGCTGCTCACCCGTACCGAGCAAATTTACCGCCAACATGTCTTACAGCTTAAAGTCTTTGAACGTAACAACGAAAAAGACCCTTTAGGGGTTGAGAAAGCCCTGAAAACCTGGCGCAAAGAATTGCTGCAAATTGAACAAGAAACCCGTGCGTTACCCCATTTGTGGCAACAGTTTAAAGGCGATCTTAAAGCACGGGTTTCAAGGCTTGAAAAGGTGCAGCGGGAAAAGGGTAACTTTTCGCCCAGTGAACAGAAATCGCTGCAAGAGGTGGTGCGTATGCATCAAACCTTGCAAAGCGCTATTATGCAGGGGGATCTTAAACAATTGAACCGTTGGAATCAGTTGTTTACACAAAAGCTTCAGGCCTTAGAAAGCCAACATTAAAGGCAACATTTAAGGCGATGGCTGTTTACCCTGGTATTCCGCCAGGGTTTTTCTAACCCATTTCATGTGCACCTCATAGGCTCGTAAAGCCTCGGTATCCACGGATGGGGCTTGCGTTGTTTGGGCCCTGGGCCGGGGCGCTTTTTTCGCCTGCGTGGCCTTGTAATGGGATAAACGATAGCTCCTGGGAGCGGTCTTCACCGAAGCCATAACATTACGTTGGGTATAGACCGGCTTTACGTTGCGACGCGGGGCTTTTGCAAAGCTTTTACTGGGGGTAAAGGGTTGTTTAAGCGCCTCGGGATTGCCGACTTTTTCCAGGGGATCGGGAGGAAGGTCCCGGGTCGCGACCTGGGGGGCTTTCTGGGCTTCAAAAAAAGAAGCTGGCGGGGTTTCAGGATAGATAGCGGGCTGGTTGTCTGGCCACACCACCCGCGCGGCGGTTTCCATAGGGGTATTTTGATGCAGATGGTGTTTCAGAAAGCTGCTGACGCTGGCCGTGGCGATAAATACAAAGGCCAGAGAGGCAAAAAAGAACAGTTCTTTTTGAATCCATCGATAAAAAAACATGGAAAATCCCCTCCCTGAAACAAGTACCTATGATGATTATACGTCAATTGTTAAGTTTTGTAAACAGGAATAAAAACCTGGGTACTGAGCATGCTTGTGCCCAGGCTCAGGGTATGATAAAAGACAGATTGAGGTGGAATTCATGAGAGACTTTGGTGTGTTAAGTGGTGCCGCGCTGATTCCGCTGTGGGCCACGCTTTTGCAAGAGGGAGCCTTTGCTTCAGAAACTGAAACCCAGGCGCTGGTATGTGTGAATGAAGCCACAGGAGAAAAAATAACCCTTTATTTTGAAGCCGATTACCTGGTGCGCGCAGAGTCCGTACAAACCCAGCCGGATTTGGCGGATATTTTTTATGCCAAGCGTTTACTGGAACGTTCCCAAAAAGAAAAAATACGTCAACAGCAGGCCACCTATACCCAGCTGTCGGTAGGCAAATATGTGATTGACCAGGGCTGGGTTTCGCAAAGTGAGGTGGCCCAGGCCCTGATTAACCTGATTGAGATCCAGGCCTACGAAGTGTTGCAATGGCCCTCGGTTTTGGTGCATTTGACCCTTGCTGAATCTTTTTTACCCCAAAATGTCTCTGCCATTCCCGCGCCGGAATTTATTCCCATGGCTTACTTCATTGGTGAGGCCGAAAAAAATCTCCCGGTTCTGCTTTTGATGCAGCAGGAACTGCAGGATTTTCGCTGGGTCTTAAAGCGCTTAAAAGAGGCGCAACGGGGCGAACTCTCTGCCCAACAAGCCCATGTTTATCGGCACGTGAACCAACAGCGCACGCTCGCCCAATTGCTTCAGATTTCTGACCTGGGTTATTTTGAAACCCTTGCGGCGGCGTACCAATTGATTAAATGGGGCTATTTGGGCAAAGGCGCGCGATCAGAGCCCATAAAACCCCTTGCCGCCACCAGTCCGGTTTCACCCCGAGAGCCCAAAGCAAGCGAGGTGGACCGTGCTAAATACAAAATTGCGCAGCGTCATTTTTTAAAACGGGATCGGGGTGCTGAGCTTTTTTCGATTTTTGAAACCCTATTGGCAGAGGGGTATGAAAGTGGTGAGTTGGTGGTGGAAAGCCAATCGGAGCCGGTGCGAGCCAGTTTTGTCTTCCGTGATGGCGCGGTGGTTCATGCCCATTTATCCACGGGTCAGGTGCGCCTGGGGGAACTCTTGCTCAAAAAAAAGCGTGTCAGCTCAGCCGCTTTGAAGACGGCGCTTCAGCTGCAACGCAATCGCGATGCCTTACTGCTGGGGCAGATTCTGATCGAAAATGGACAGGTGGATGAACGGGATATTTTGGCTTTGGTCAAACATCAAATGGCCTGTGTGCTTTACCCGGTGCTGGCGTGGGCTGATGTTAAGTTTTACTTTACCCTGCAAATTCGCCCCCCTGCTCAGCAGTGCGTCAAAGCTCCCTTACAGTGGGCGAGTGCAGACGCCGACAACCCGCTTTTCTATGAGGCCTTTAAAGCCCTGCCCATGCTTCTCATGTTAAAAGAGCGTTTTCCGTCGTTGCAGTTGACGCCGGTACGTCAGGCGCTCTCTGAGCGACGCCGCTCAGATATCCAGGAAGACGTGCTGGAACTGGTGGATGGCCTCACTTCTTTTCAAGATATCTTGTTGATCTCAGAACAGGGTTATTTAGAGACCTATGTGGCTTTGTACCAACTGTTGAACAATCACACCATTGGACTGAAGCGCAAGGCCCACTCTCAAGAACGTCTGGCCCGCCAGTTGCCCGAGCAACGACGCTTTGCAGCGCCGCCAGAGCCGATGGCTGGTGCTGATTCCTCGATGCCTTCTCCCCCGGCCGAGGACCCGCCGCCGTTGCCGTCTTCTCGATTAAAGCCAGATGTTCACCCATTAGAGGAGCTTCTGGGAGCGAGCTTGTGTGAGCGCCTTCTGACCTTACCGGTACCTAAACATGCTGCACTGCGTCAATTGATTAGCAGTGCTTTGGAACTGCAATAGTGCGTTGACATACTGTAAACACCTCCTCTACACTGAAGAAAAGGGAACACAAGATTTCTTCCTTGCGTCCCTATAATCTAAGTGACGGTCTTTTAATTAAAATTCTGCGGAGTTTCCTTTTTCATGCGCAAACATCAATTGCTTCTCACAGCCTTTAGCCTTAGTCTTCTTTTTGCCTGTGGCGAGAAAGAACCCCCGCCCACGGTATCTGATCCCGGCGGCCTGGGCTCTTTAGATAGCAGTGGTGGCTTTGAGCCCATTGAACCCATCGATGACGGCACCAGTGGCATTGAGCCCGCTCCTGACTTTGTGGATGGCGATGACTTTGTGGATGAACCGCCGCCGGAAGAGCCCATTGTGGAACCTTCCGAAGCTCCCCCCGTGGAAGAGCCCGCCTGTGAAAATGTGGCTGAAGATGGTTCCTGCCAGGATGTGGTGGAAGAGCCCGTCTGCGAAAATGTCGCTGAAGATGGCTCGTGTCAGGATGTGGTGGAAGAGCCGAGCGCTGAACCCACCGAGGAGCCCTCTGAAGAGCCCAGTGAAGAACCTGATCCTGAACCCACCGAAGAGCCTGAGCCCACCACGCCGCAAAATGTATCCGTCTCCAATGCGACCGCCAGTGGATTCACCGTCAATTGGACCAGTGTTTCCGGTGCGACAAAATACAAAGTGTATCTCAACGGTACGTTAAAAGGCGATAACGTCAGCGGTACCAGTTATAACGTGACGGGGCTTACCCCTGCCACCTCTTACTCTGTGACGGTGAGTGCAGTCACCGATGATGGAGAGCAAGCGCAGTCCGATGCCAAGACCATTGTGACTTCCGCCATTGGTGCGCCCCAGGGCTTAAAATCCAATACGGTGGGTGGCAACAGTGTCAGCATCAGCTGGAACTCCATTGCAAACGCCACAGAGTATAAGGTCTATCTGAACGGATCCCTCAAACTCGAAGACCTGACTTCGCCCAATGCGACGGTGACCGGTCTGAGTCCTGAAACCACCTACTCGATTACCGTCAGCGCCGTCACCCCTGACGGTGAGTCTGCCAAATCCAGTGCGCTGAGTGTTACCACCATTGATCCTTACGGCAATAAGCGTTTAGGTTTCTTGCAGGTCCCCGCCATGGTGGATATGGACGGTTTAGATGTAAAGAATAACCATGCTTACATAGGGCACTTTGTGGACCCCGGCTTCTTTGGCTCTAATAAGCGTTATGTGCGTGACTTCAATATTTCTTCAGGCCAGTACCTGGATATTCAAGTCAGTACCAGTGGTACCACAAAAGTTGCGGGTGTAGCCGTTAACGCCGCCACCGTCTGGACGGCCATTGGACAATTTGATAGTGACGACCGCAATCTGTATCAACACAATATAACGGGTCAACAGTTAAACCGTTATAAAGTCGGGCAGTCAGGCACTTTACTCAGTGACCTTGTGGTGGATCCCTTAACCGGCGCTGTCTTCATGGGTTCACGCACTTCAAACAGCATTATTAAATACAATCCTACGGATGGTAGCTCGCAGCAGTTCTTTAGCGGTTCTACTCCCATTGACCCTCTGGGCTTAGCGATTGATGCCAGCGGTAATGTATACACCTTTGATGGTATTTCAAAGAAAATTATCAAGTACAACAAAGCCGATGGTTCAGAAGCTCTAAGTTTTAGTACCACAGGCGCCAACGGTCAAGGGGCTGATTACGGTGCTGTCTCTGATCTGGCGGTAGATCCTCGCAATGGCGACATCTATGTGGCCGGTAACGGCTCTGCGGGTATTAAAATCTTCCGCTATGACAGTTCAGGCAATTTCCTGCGCAGCTTTGGTGATGCGGATCTGACCAGTCCCCGTAAAATGGCGGTGGATAGCTCGGGTAAGGTGTACGTCATTGACTCCATCAAAAAAGGCGTGTTGGTGTTTGACGCAGGCATTAAGCCCTAGCCCTAAAGCGTAAAGTTATCTAAAGAAAAGCTCAGTAATGGGCTTTTTTGTTTATTTGTAACGCCGTAAAATCTATACGTTTATAAGGGGAGTAGGCGAGGCTGGAAGCAGCTCTCTAAAAATGGTATAATTAATGTATGCGTAAAACATTCAAATACAAAGCTAAACTGAGTAAAACAGCGGAGAAAAATGCTGTCATTTGGCTTGGTTTGAATCAAAAGCTGTATAATCTTGCTTTGGAGCAGCGTATAACTGCGTACAAACGTTGTGGTGTTAGCCTCAGTGCTTATGATCAACATGGCGAACTTCCTGATTTTAAAAATGCTTTTCCTGTACCCAGAGGGCATCAAAAGTTCAAACAGGTTAACTCCCAAACACTTCAAGACACAGTGCAACGCTTGGGTAAAGCATTTCAAGGATTTTATTCCCGTTTAAAAAAAGTGGGTGAAAAAGCTGGTTTTCCTCGATTCCGCTCACTCCACCGCTATGACTCATTTACGCTTAAGACTTCGGGTTGGAAGTTGGATGGCCGCCATCTTAAGATCAAAGGGATTGGCATTCTTAAGCTTCACTTGTCACGTCCTATTGAGGGTAGAATCAAAACCATTACTGTGCGCCGAGATAGCTGTGGTGATTGGTGGGTGAGCTTTTCCTGTGACGGTGTACCAGAGCTTATCTTTTCTGAGCCACGTGGTGAGGTGGTGGGTATTGATGTGGGTATAGCTCATTTTTCTACTGACACCGAAGGCTTGCATATTGCCAACCCAAAGTACTATCGTAAAGCTCAAGAAGAACTCAGGCGTAAACAACGAAGGGTATCACGCAAAAAGAAAGGCTCCAATCGCCGTAAAAAGGCTGTAAAAGAGCTAGCAAGGGCACATCGCAAGGTGGCTAACATGCGCTTAGACTTCTTGCACAAAACAGCAAACTACTACATTGACAATTTTCAGTTGATCTGTGTGGAAGCTCTTAAGGTTAAGAACATGCTTAAGAACCATCACTTGAGCATGTCAATTGCAGATGCTGGATGGTCAACCTTTTTTGAACTCCTCACGCACAAGGCGGCAGGTGCCGGGCGTGAGTTAGTCAAAGTGAATCCAAAGAACACCAGTCAAAACTGCTCAGGCTGCGGCAAGAAAGTACCGAAATCCCTTGCCACACGGGTACATAATTGCCCGTACTGCGGCCTGAGCGTAGATCGAGATGTCAACGCTGCGAGAAATATTGCAGCCATTGGGAGCGGGCAGCTCCTTCAAGCGCTAACGTGAGTCATCAGACTGTGCGTAGTTTGAGAATCTCTGTTAATTATGACGGGGAATGTCAAGGGGAAATTGGGTTGCGTGGTACCCTTGAGTTAGGTGTCGGTGTGACCATCGGCATTCAAATTGAAGACCCCAGAGGTTGGGGCGTTTGGGATTATTTTGACTGATTTTTGTATTGACGATAGTTTTATTATTGATGAATCCGCCTGGATCGCGCCTTCAGCTTTATTGCTGGGGCGCGTTCGCGTGGGAGCGCACAGCAGTATCTGGTTTCAATCGCTTTTGCGGGGTGACTGCGACGAGATTGTGATTGGTGCAGATTGCAATCTGCAAGACGGCTCGGTAATTCACAACATGCAGGGCTACCCCGTGATTTTGGGGGACCGCGTGAGTTTTGGTCATGGGGTGCTCGCCCATGGCTGCATCATTGAAGACGATGTGCTAGTAGGCATTCGCGCCACGATTTTAAACGGGGCCAAAATTGGGCATCACAGCTTAATTGCTGCCGGTACCCTGGTGCCTGAAAATGCGGTGATTCCCCCCTATTCGTTAGTGATGGGCACGCCGGGTAAAGTCGTAAAACAAGTGAACGAAAAGCATCTGGCGTTGATTGCCGGCACCGCCAATCATTATGTACAGTATTCCCAGGCTTATAAACGCCGTTTCCCCAATACCTATATGACCTCTCCCCAGAATCGTGCGCCCGGCTATTATGTCTAAACCTTCTGTTTGCCCCTGTTCGCCTGAACAGCTTTACGCCGATTGCTGTGCGCCCTTTCATCGCGCGACGGCGGTGCCTGAAACCGCCGAACAACTGATGCGCTCGCGCTATAGCGCCTATGCTTTGGCTGGCACGCAACCGGAGCTGGTGCATTATCTGGCCCAGACCCACGATCCCAAAACCTTTCGCCAGGGTGATGCTGAAATGAAAGCCATGCAGGCCTGGGCCGAAGTGGTGCACTTTACCCGTCTGGTGGTGCGAGACACCTTTGCGGGCCTGGCCCAGGACAAAGTGGGTAAGGTGACTTTTGAGGCCCATTATGAACGCTTAGATGACCCTGAACTCCGCGGGAAACCGCAGGTTCTGGCGGAACGTTCACGTTTTCGCCGTTATCGGGGGAAATGGGTTTATGTTGATGGTGAGATCCGTTAATCAAGCCTTAATTTCGTGGTAAACTACCTGAGTTAAAAGCTTTTATAACCAACGACATATTCGGATACACCCTATGACAGATTTACGCGTAATTCAGGGGGATGCCGAGGCGGCTTTAGAACAAGAAGTTCGACGCCATGTCTCCATTACCTCTATCGATAAAGTGCTCGACACCCTCAACAACTGGGGACGACGCTCGTCTATTTGGCCCATGCAGTTTGGACTGGCCTGCTGTGCTATTGAAATGATTTGTACCGCCAGCTCACGCTTTGATATTGCCCGCTTTGGTGCAGAGCTCTTTCGGGCCTCTCCTCGCCAGGCAGACTTGATGATTGTATCAGGCACCGTCACCAAGCGCATGATCCCGATGATTGTTCGCTTATACAACCAAATGCCCGAACCCAAGTACGTGATCTCCATGGGCGCCTGCTCCACCGGTGGAGGCCCTTTTAAAGAGGGGTATAACGTGGTCTCGGGGATTGATGAATTTATTCCTGTGGACGTTTACATTACCGGTTGCCCTCCCACGCCTCAGGCCCTGTTGTCGGGTCTGATTGAACTGCAAAAAAAGATTGATAACCAGCATTACAAAGAGACGCGCTGGTATCATCCTGAAGGTTCTGATGAGCGTACGGTGCCCATGCTGGGTCCTGATCTGGTGGACCCCCGCCAATTGGATCGCATTAAGCAGGCCGCCAGCGCTGAGAAAGCCGCTGAAGCACCTGAACTTCCCAAGCTGTTTAAGGCTTTTGAAGTCTATGTACCAGAGCCCGAAGAAGCCCCTGAACCCGAGGCTGAGGGCGAAGACAAACCCAAGAAAAAAGTCGTCAAAAAGAAAAAGGTTGAGCCCCCTCAGGTCAACCCTTCGATGCAGGCGATTCTTGACAAATACCCTCAGGTAAGTGTCACCGTGGCCTCCACGCTGCTGGTGCCTGCCGAGGATCTTCACAATGTGGTGCGCCACCTGAAAACCCTGAAGTTGGATTATCTGCAAAACCTTACTTCTGTGGATTTTGAAGACTGTTTTGAAGTGGTGTATAACTTCAGTGCCAGCCAGGCTGTAGACACTGAGGTGCCGGGGGTAACCCTGGTGGTGCGCACCGATAAAGAAAACCCCACGGTGCCCTCTTTGAGCGCTTTTTGGCCCGGTGCGAACTTTCAAGAGCGTGAAGTCTATGACATGATGGGTATTCACTTTGATGGCCATCCCCACCTGCGTCGCATTCTGATGTGGGAAGGTTTTGAAGGTTATCCCCTGCGTAAGGACTACCTTGAACCCTATTACGAAGCGCCCACCAAAATCTTTCCTTCCCGTTGGAAAGAGGGCCATCATACCTTTGCTGAAGACAAAAACCCCTGGGGACGCAACGTTAAGTATCCCAAAGACTGGGACCCCGATAGCTTCCCCTATAACGATGATGATCCAGATTTTGCCAGTCTGGGTGCCGCAGGCACCTTACGCAATGATCTTTTAGAGGTCAACATGGGGCCTCACCACCCCAGTACTCACGGGGTCTTCCGCATGAAGCTGGCCTTAGACGGTGAGCGCGTGGTGCGTTTGTACCCCATGATGGGTTACTTACACCGCAACCATGAAAAAATTGGTGAACGCAACTCCTGGATCATGAACTTTCCCTATACGGATCGTCTCGACTACCTGACCTCCATGTCGAACAACCACGGCTATGCCCTGGCGGTCGAAAAACTGGCGGGTATTGCGGTACCTGAGCGCGCCGAGTACCTGCGGGTGATTATGACCGAATTAAACCGGATTGCCAGCCACCTCTGGGCTCAGGGCTTTTTGCTCAATGACCTGGGCGCATTCTTTACCCCCATGTTGTACGCCGCCCAGGAGCGAGAGCTGATTCTGGATCTCTTTGAAATGGTCAGTGGCGCACGCATTATGTGTAACTATATGCGCTTTGGTGGCGTGGCTTATGACCTGCCCGATGAGTTTTATAAGCCCTTTAGACATTTGATCTATGACCGTCTGCCCCGTATGGTAGAAGAACTCGACAAATTCTTGACCACCAATGAGATCGTTATGGAAAGAACCCAGGGACTGGGGGTAATGACTGCTGAAGAAGCCATTGCTTACAGTTGTTCAGGTCCAGTGCTTCGGGCTTCTGGTGTCGCTTATGATGCGCGCCGCAACCATCCCTATTCAATTTACGACCGCTTTGACTTCAACGTCATTACCCAACCCCGTGGCGATGTGTATTCGCGTTATCTGGTGCGTTTGGGTGAAATGCAAGAGTCTCTGCGTATTTTGCAACAGGCCGATAAAGCCCTGCCTCAGGGTGAGATTATCGACAAAAAGCAGTGGAATATGCGGGTGCCCGCTGGCCAGGCTTATGGCTGTGTGGAAAGCCCCAAAGGCCAACTGGGCTATTATGTGGTGAGCGATGGGCAGTCTAACCCCTACCGCTATCACGTGCGTTCAGGCAGCTTTATTAACCTCACCGCCCTCGAAAAAATGTGTCAGGGACACCACGTGGCTGACGTGGTGGTGGTGTTGGGCAGTTTAGATATTGTATTGGGAGAGGTAGACCGATGAAAGTATATGGTGCCTCGCTACTCAAGGGGTTAATGTACACCTTAAAAACCTTTGTGGGAACCTATGTGGAGGACTTCAAAGGAACCAAAGACAATTATGCTGAACACGGTTTGCGCTCGGCCACCGAAGGTGCTGTCACGGTTCAGTATCCTGAATCGCCAATGCCCATTGGTTCAACCTATGAGCGTTTTCGGGTGTTGCCCATGTTGGTTTATGACCAAAAAGAAGATGGCGAAAAAGACGTGCGCTGTACCTCTTGTGGCATTTGTGCCAAAGTGTGTCCGCCGCAATGCATTTGGATTGTGCAAGAAACCGATGAAAACAATAAACCGGTGCCTAATCCCGAGGAATTCTTTATTGATACCTCGGTGTGCATGAACTGCGGTTTGTGCTCAGAGTTTTGCCCTTTTGACGCCATTAAAATGGATCATCAGTTTGCACTGAATGTGACTGAAAATCGTCAAGAAAACTATCTTTATGATTTAGAGAAACTGTTGGTGCCCGCCGAATATTACGCAGAACTTCACCCCAAAGCCAATGCGGCCGAAGAAGAAGCCCGCCGCTTAGAAGCGGAAGCCAAAGCCAAAAAGGCCGCCGAAAAAGCCGCCCGTTTGGCCGCCAAGAAAAAAGCCGCTGAAGAGGGCGGCGAAGAGGGCGGTGAAAAAGAAAAGCCCGCTAAAAAAGCGGTGGCTGCCAAAGCCGATGATCCTGAGCGCGCGGCCCGCATTGCTGCCGCCAAAGAGAAAGCGGCGGCTGCTAAAGCCAAGCGGGAAGCTGAAAAAGCTGCCGCGGCAGGAGAACCTGCTGCTGAAGGTGCAGAGGCTCCTGCTGAATCTGCTGAAAAGCCAGCGAAAGCTGATGACCCTGAGCGCGCGGCCCGCATTGCGGCGGCCAAAGAGAAAGCGGCCGCGGCCAAAGCCAAGCGTGAGGCAGAAAAAGCTGCTGCAGAAGCAGCTGAACCTGTTGCCGAACCCGCTGCTGAACCCGCTGAAAAGGAGCAAGACGCATGACGCAAGAATTTGCCTGGACCAGCATTGGTCTGATGTCAATTTTTGGGGTGATCTTTTCCACATTGCCCATCGCCGGGGCGTTCTTTTTTCGCCCGCGCAAAAGCAATGCCAGCAAAGTCACCTCTTATGAATGTGGTTTGCATCCTAAAACCACGCCTTTGATTCGCCTCAACGTGCAGTACTACCTGTTCGCCCTGGCTTTTTTGATTTTCTCGATTGAGATTTTGTATGTGTTTCCCTGGGCCATGAATTTTAAGACCCTGGGACCCATTGCACTTCTTGAAATGGCAATATTTCTGGGGGTTTTATTGATGGGACTGTTATATGCCTGGAGAAAGGGTGGTCTGGAGTGGAAATAATGGAAACGATTGAAAACCTTTTTCTCACCTTAAAAGCGTTGGCCTTGATGGGCCCCGAAATGTTATTGCCCACGGCTTTATTTGAGGCCTTAAAAACCCCGCTGGGTATTATTATGGGGGTTAGCATATTGCTGGTGATCGCACCGGTGACCATGCTCTTTTTGACCTGGATGGAACGTAAAGTGGTGGCCCGTATGCAAAAGCGTTACGGTCCCAACCGGGTGGGCAAGTTCGGCTCCTTGCAGCCCTTTGCCGATGGCATTAAGATGTTTATGAAAGAAGACATCATTCCCCTGGCGGTAGATCCGTTGCTACACACCCTGGCGCCCATGCTGGTGGTGGTGCCTGCAGTCATGCTGTTTTCGGTGATTCCTTTTGGCAAAAACATGGTGTTCGCGGATCTTAACATTGCGATCCTCTTTATTATGAGCATTTCTTCCATTGAGACCATCGCCATTCTCATGGCGGGATGGAGCTCTCGCAACACCTATTCGCTGTTGTCTTCGTTGCGGGCGGCAGCCCAGGTGATTTCTTATGAAATTCCGCTGGGCTTTTCGCTGGTGCCTGTGGTGATGATCTCCGGTTCCATGTCCACTTACGGTATTGTCATGGCCCAACAAGAAGGGTGGTATATTTTTACCCCCTGGGGCTTTTTGGCCTTCTTGATCTTCTTTATTAGTGGTGTGGCTGAAGTTAACCGCTCACCCTTTGACGTGGCAGAAGCTGAGTCGGAGCTGGTAGCGGGCTTTCACACCGAATACAGCGGCATGAAGTTCGGTTTGTTCTATATGGCTGAGTTTTTAGGCGGATTTGCCATTTCCTGCTTTGCAGTGACCTTCTTCTTTGGGGGCTGGCTCGATCCGATTCAGCAATTGACGGGTATTGCCGTGTTGCCCACCTGGATTTGGTTCTTGCTCAAGAGCTATGTGTTCGTGTTTGTGTTGTTCTGGTTCCGAGGCACTTTGCCCCGCTTCCGTGTGGATTTACTGCTCAATTTCTGTTGGAAGTATCTCTTACCCATGGCGCTGCTCAACATTCCCCTGGCCGCCGCCTGGCACTACCTGCCCGACGGGATTGTCTTCAAGCTGGTGGGTTGGGTCATCGGCATGGCGATCATTTTTGGCACACACCAGGCCTTTACGCACAAGCGCCTTAAGCGTTTGTACTCCGCTTACGATCGTCCTGACAGTTCTTTACGCACGGCACCCCAGCAAGGTTAGTTTTCCGTAGGCCTTGCGGTTGTTTAAAGGTGTGTTTTGACATACAATGCCTTCAACTTTAATGTTGGAGGCATTTTTTATGGAGTATCGTCACCTGGGTAAGTCAGGTTTAAAGGTTTCGGCCCTGTCTTTTGGGTCGTGGGTCACCTTTGGCAATCAAATGAACATCGATAAAGCCTATGCTTGCATGAAGGCTGCCTATGATGCAGGCGTAAACTTCTTCGATAACGCAGAGGTGTATGCCAATGGTCAGTCCGAAGAAATCATGGGTAAAGTGATTCAGAAAGCCGGCTGGAAGCGTTCAGATTTGGTGCTGTCTACCAAAATTTTCTGGGGTGGTGAAGGCCCCAATGATCGCGGGCTCTCCCGCAAGCATATTATTGAGGGGACCGAAGCCGCTTTGAAGCGCATGCAGGTGGACTACGTGGATCTCTTGTTTTGTCACCGTCCCGACCCGGATACCCCCATCGAAGAAACCGTGCGGGCCATGAACACCCTGATCCAGCAGGGCAAAGCCTTTTACTGGGGCACCAGTGAATGGAGTGCGCAACAAATTCAAACCGCCATTCAGATTGCCCAGCGGGAGCACCTGATTGGCCCCACCATGGAGCAGCCGCAATACAATATGTTTCATCGGGATCGCGTTGAGGCAGAATATGCTCAGCTCTACCGGGATGAAGGTCTGGGCACCACCATTTGGAGTCCTCTGGCAAGCGGCCTCTTGACGGGCAAGTACAATCAGGGTATTCCCAAAGATAGCCGTATGAATTTAGAAGGCTATGAATGGTTGCGCAAAAGCTTAGAAAGCGAAGCGGGACAGCAAAAAATTGAGAAGGTCAAAGCCTTGAGTCATGTGGCCCGTGAAGTGGGTGTGCCGATGGCGCGTTTTGCGTTGGCCTGGTGTCTAAAAAACCCTCAGGTGAGCACGGTCATTACAGGGGCCTCTCATCAGGATCAGGTAACCGAAAATATGAAGGCCCTCAGTGACGTTCAGCTCTTAGATGCCACCGTTATGGAGCGGGTGGAAGACATTTTGCAGAATAAGCCTGACATTATGCCCCGCTTTCGTTAAGCGGTTCTAAAAAGAAGCCAGGCTTCTCAGGTGCGAAATCGCATCGACATTCAGCCCCATCACCAGACGGTGATTTTGCAATAACCCAACAGCGTCAATAACCTGCGTTGTTGGGTTTTTTAGAGGCAATACCTCTTGTAAAATGTCTTCGCTGCCCAGCAGGGCATCGACTTTTAAGGTATAGGGCTCACTCTCATTCAGGGTAATAAAAACCCCTTCTGTTGTATCGGGTTGACCTTCTGTGCTGTCCCAACACCAGTGCTTGAGATCAAAAAAGCTTAAGCTGTCCTGTTGTTCGTTGGCATTGCGTGCAGACATAAAGCTCTCAATGGGAATGCTAAAATAACGGTCATCGCTGCGCACCACCATGGCTTTGGTGGGAAAGAGCGGAGAAGGTAAAAAGACTTGAAAACAACTGCCTTTTTGGGATTCGGATTGCACATGAATACGGCCTTGCAGCTGCTCAATATGGTTTTTGACACTGTCCATGCCGACTCCACGTCCTGAAATTTCAGTGGTGTCTTTGGCGGTGCTCAGGCCCGGTGAAAATACCAGGGCCAGCGCTTCTTTTTCGCTCAGCGCTTCTGCGGCGTCCTGACTGAGTATGCCTTTGCTGACGGAGCGCTGTTTGAGACGAGGAATGTCAATGCCAGCCCCGTCATCACACACTTCAATCATTAATTCGTGGCCCGTGGCACGGGCTGAAAAATGAATTTCACCATTTTCGGGCTTTTGGGCAAGCCGTCGGTTTTCTGGAGTTTCAAGGCCGTGGTCCGCCGCGTTACGCAACAAATGCAGCAGAATATTCGAGAGGGGGTCCGCCATAATGCGGGGAATCCAGGTGTTCTCGCCCGAGATTTTGCAATGAATGTGTTTGTTCAGCGCCCGTTCAAGTTCTTTGACAATACGGGGGTAGCGATCAAACACGTGTTTGGCGGATACAAACTGTAAAGCAAACTGGGCGATGTAAAGACGTTCAATATGCTCGCGCATGGGCAGCGGCAGAGATGGGTTTTGGGCATAATCGATCAACAGCTCTGCGGTCACCTGATGCAGGGTCTGCAGGTGGCTCTGTTCGACCCGTAAGCTGTGGGGGTTGCTCTGAGATGACACCTGTGGGGTCGGGTTCAGGTGTAGGGTGGCTTTGATAGCAGTATCTTTTGGGGGCGCGGTCTCAGGGGGCACGCTGCCGTTGCTTGGCGCGATAAAGGGACGCGTCTTGACCTGAAAACACAGTTCAATCTCTTCTTCTGCTGCCAGGCGTTGGCGAATAGATTGGGCGTCCTGGGCGGTAACCAGCAAAATTTCAAAGGCCTGGTTGATCTGTTCGGTCTCCAGGGCAGTGACATCGGGAACCGTTTTAATAATTTCGCCGTTTTCTTCGAGCGCTCGGAAGGCCTTGGCAATGCGAGCGGCTAAAAATGGCAGCGGGTGGGTCATCTCAAAGCGTAGCCATAAAGCATGAAACGCTTGTTTTTGGGCTTCTTCAACGATACGGGATTCGAACTCATTGAGTTCAAAAGAAGCGGCGGGAATTTCAGGCGTGGAAACGGGATACGGCTTTACGCTGACGGACTCTATTTCCGAAACGCCTTCTGCAATATCCTGGAGATCCTGGGCGTTTTTAAAGGTGGATACCAGGACCTGAAAGGTGTCGCCAAAATCGCCGCCTTGTAGGGAATTCAAATCCGGCTGGCTACTGAGAAACTCAGCGTGTGCTTTGAGGTTGTGGACCACCAGCATGGCCCGGACGGACTTCATCAGACAGCCGGGCATAAGCTTGATTTTAAGCCAAAAAACCTTTTGTCCCTGGGTTTGTAAGTCTTGAATTTTAAGCTCCAGGTGACTGGGAGGATGTTCGGTGTTGCTGGAGGCTGGAGGTGTTACGGGGGGAGAAAACACATGCAGCCGTTTTAAGAGCGGGTCAAGCTCTACGGGTAACTCCAGCTGGGGGTGAGCAATGTTTTGTTCTAAGGTCTGAAGGGCAAAAATGCCTTCCTGGAGCAGTTCTTGGATATCTTCGTTGAGAACCGCCTGATCCAACAGGTTTTCAAGGCCGTGACTCAAACGGGTAAAATCCTCAAAGAATGGGAAGTCCACAAGGGTTGAGGCCATTCCCTTTAAGGTGTGAAGAATGCGAAATAACTCTTGTTGAAGAAGATGTACTGCATCTGAGCCAGCGAGTTTATCTAAACAGGTCTGGGCCTGCTCTAATAAAAGCTGTGCTTCGTCTAAAAACAGAGCCACGTATTGCGAGGATTTCATAATAATATTATAACTGACTTCTAGAACAAGAGAAAGCTAGGCATTGGCCATCACCAGGTCGCTGGTTTTATCGATTTGTTGGCGGATGTGAGGCAGAAGCTCTCGAATGCTCTCTAAACTGAGCCCCAGACGCCTGGTAATCAAAGATTCATGCTTTGCCAGCTGGTTCCAGTGTGCCGGAGATTCCTGGTGAAGGAGCTCGGCGGTAATATTGGCGACGGCAATAATAAACGGCAAATTGTCTTCGGTAAGATTGTCAAACTCGTGATGATAACGAATGGCGTTCACAAGCAGAGGTGGAAACTTCCAGCGATCGGCCAGGGTGGCACCGGCTTCGGCGTGGTTAAAACCGAGTACCCTCGCCTCGGCGGCGTAAATGCTAATGTTTTCTTTTTGCATTAAATTGGTGGCCCGATAGACCTCCGGTAAAGCGCATTGATTCAGGACCATTTTGCCGATATCGTGAATGAGTCCTGCCGTAAAACTCTCTTCTTCGCGAGGATCTCTGCTTTTTCGGGCGATGAGGCGTGCGCTTTCGGCGGTTCCTAGCGAGTGGCGCCAAAACTCACCGGGTTTAATTTTATAGCCCAGCAGGCCCTTGTTCATGGTGCTTTGGGTGGTAATCATCAGTACCATACTTTTGACGGCGCTAAAGCCTACGATCATAATGGCTTCAGGAACCGTTGTCACCTTACGCGACAGGCCGTAATAGGCTGAATTACACAGGCGCAGCAATTTGGCGGTCAGGGCTTGATCTGCACCAATGAGTTCCGCTAACTGAGAAACCGCCGTGTCGGGAATATTGAGCAACTGAATGACGCGAAAGGCCACCTGAGGCACTTCGGGAAGAGCATCGACGCGGTGAATGAGATTGTGTAAGGTCAGTTCACGCATGCTAAGGGCTCTGAAGACTCTGAAGGTATTGGCGCTTACGCTCAGGGTGGGTCAGGGTTTCATAAGCGACGTTTAAGCGTTGGGCAATATTAATAAAACGGTCGGGGTGTAAATGCTTCATGCGTTGACGATACGCTTCTTTGATTTCAGCATCGCTGGCTTTTTCGTTGACGCCCAGCAAGGCAAAGTAGTTAACCTCAGAAAAAATGGCAGGGTCAAAGGGGCTCAGTTGTTTGAGCTTTTGGTCCTTTTGCGATAACTCAGTTTGCAAGGCCTGGACCTGTTCACTGAGAAAACCCACCTGATTTTGTAACGATAACACCATTTGCTCCTGTTGAATGAGTTTAAGCTTTAAGTTTTTTTGCTCCTCAGAGAGCGGCTCGTGGTTCACTTTCTCGACGGCGGGGGCCTGCTGATCGTAATCTAAAACAGGCTCCGGAGGATGCATCGGCGTTGACATGGGCAACGGCTGTTCACCGGGAAACTTTGCCATATCTGCACGCCAGTGAAGACAGGCTTCGCGGTAATAATGCATGCGGGTCACCGCAGAGGTGGTATGAAAGCGATGGGGCTTCCGCTCTTTTATCTCTGAGGCTTTGATCTGACAAATCACATAATTGGGATCAATATTTCCAAAACGATCATTGGCATCTGCGCCAAATACGCATGTTCCACAGATCCGCTCGGCTTCCATGAACGCACCTGCCTTTATCTCTTTCCTTTTATTTTAGCAAAGGATCTTGATGGGAATCGAAAAGCGCTGAAAACGCAGGTTTAAAGATTTGTTAAAAATAGCGTAAGATTATTGCGAAAACATGCGATATAATAGAAGAGAGAAATATTTCTGGAGTTCTTTATGTTATCTTCCCTTAAAAAGTCTGCTTATGCGCTGTTGAGCTCCGTCTTTGTCCTCAGTGCGTGCTCTTCGCTGCGTCCAGGTGCCCAATTCATTCCTCCCCAAAACCCCTTGTTCCGCGCGGCCAATGCCACGGCTGCGGCAAGTCCGGGCACCGATCTAAAAAACCCTGGACGGGTTTGGCAAGACGAAATCATCTATTTTATTTTTACCGACCGCTTTGCCAACGGCAATCGCTCCAATGACTACAATGTAAAGCCTAACGATCCCTGGGCCTACCACGGCGGGGATTTAGATGGCGTGATTCAAAAATTAGACTATATCAAAAGTATCGGGGCCACCGCTATCTGGATTACCCCGGTGATGGACAACCGTGACAACGGTTTTGTGGCAGACTTTGGTGGCGGACACATGCAGGAGATCTGGGGCTATCATGGCTACTGGTTCAAGGACTTTTATAAAGTCGACGAGCATTTGGGTGACATGCAAAAACTTCAGGAGCTTACCCGTGCAGCCCACCAAAAGGGCATTAAAGTGCTCTTAGACATCGTGGTCAACCACACAGACTATGACCACCCCTTTGCTCAGCAAAAAGCAGATAAAGGCAGCAAGTATCATAGCTGGTTTAACCACCACGGCGTGATCAAGGACTGGGGTGATCAGTGGTGGGTGGAAAACGGCGAACTGGCCGAGCTGCCCGATCTGAATCAGGACAATCCAGAAACTGCAAATTACCTGATTGATTCCATGAAGTTCTGGGCCCGCGAGTCAGGCGCTGATGGCTTCCGTATTGATACGGTAAAACACGTGCCCCGCTCCTTTTGGAAAAAGTTCAATACCGAAATGCGCCGCGCTGAAGGGGACGATTTCTTATTGTTGGGTGAGATTTACACCGGTTACCCTGAATTCCAGGCCAACTATTTAAGAGAAGGCATGCATTCTGCTTTTGACTTCCCGCTGTATTACGCCATTAAAGACGCCTTTGGCCAAAGCCAGAGCATGCGGCGTTTGGGCGACATCTTTGCCAAGGATCACCTCTATCCTGATGCCAACCTTTTGTCTCCCTTTATTGACAATCACGACGTGCCCCGCTTTATTCATGAAGCCAAAGACCGTCAGGTGGAGCGTTTGAAGCTGAGTGTGGCTTTCTTGATGACCATTCGTGGCTTGCCCATGATGTACTATGGTACCGAAACCGCCTTACCCGGTGGCGCGGACCCCGATAACCGTCGCGACATGAACTTCGGCCAAAACTCGGGAATGACCACCCACGTGAAGATTTTTACCGATTTGCGCAAGCAGCATCGTGCGCTGCGTCGGGGTAAACAGCTCGAAATGTGGCAAGACGATCAGGTGTATGGCTTTAGCCGGATGACGGACGTGGCCAATGAAGAGGTGATTGCTTTCTTTAATAATAGCTCACAGCCGCAAACCCGTCAGGTGTCCATGCGCGCTGAGAGTCCCCTGAAAAACGGCGGCCAGTTTGTGAACGTCTTTGACAGCAACAACCAGGTGTCGGTCCAAAACGGTAAGGTGAATATCACCATTCCGCCGATGGACTTTGTGATTTACCGGGCCCGTTAAAAACCCTCGATTTCGTCGACTTCTTGTGAGCCCGCAGGCGCCATGTCTGCGGGCTTTAACAATGCGCCCAACACCAGGCCTAAGCCCAGGCCTCCGAAGTGGCCCGCGGCATCAATTTGGGGTGCAAAAGAAAAAATAACCATCAGTCCCAGATTTTGATTGATCCAGGTTTGAAAGCTAGGGGGCAGCTGGGCTTTATAACGTTTACCGGTGGCAAAAATAATGCCAAAGAGACCATAGAGTCCGCCGGAGGCACCAGCCGACAGGTAATTGCTATCGAGATGCACCAGGTTGGTGAGCAGGGAGCCTGCAACGCCGGTGAGCATAAAGGCCAGCAGCATTTTTACACCCCCAAAATTGCGCTCAATAAAAGGAGCCAAATAAAACAGGCCCAGACCGTTCATAAAGATATGTAAGACGTCCACGTGTAAAAAACAGGCGGTAAAGGTGCGCCAGTATTGACCGGCCTGAAAAGCCGGCGTGTAGTTCGCACCCAGTTCAAATAAAACCCGCCCGTCAATGCCCATGCCCAGCGGAAATCCCATGCGGGTTTGCCAAAAAACCTCCAGCGCGAAAATGGCCACCAGGACGATTAAGAGGCCAAAGGTAAAGGGGGTGGCACGCAGGCTTTGCATCAGGTGTGGCTCCGAATGACCAGGCTCACCGGACAGTGATCCGAGCCCATGACGTCGGCATGAATGCGGGTATCTACAATCGCGGGCATGAAGGCTTCGTTCACCATAAAATAGTCCAAACGCCAGCCAATGTTCCGGGCACGGGCCTGCATGCGGTACGACCACCAGGTGTAGGCATCCGTCAGATCAGGGTATTGGGCGCGGAAGGTGTCTACATAGCCTTCGGCAATAAAGCGGTCGATCATGGCGCGCTCTTCGGGTAAAAAGCCGGTGTTTTTTTCGTTGGCTTTGGCATTTTTGAGGTCAATGGGGCGATGGCAGGTGTTCCAGTCTCCCCCCACAACGACGTGGCGACCGGCATCCCGCAAAGCGTTCATACGCGCTAAGACTTCACGGTAGAAATCCAGTTTAAAGGGCACGCGGCCTAAGTCGTGTTGACCGTTAGGAAAGTAAATATTGAACAGCACAAAGTCCCCGTGATCCGTTAAAATAACCCGACCTTCGCGATCAAAATGTTCGACGCCCAGGCCCTTTTCGGCATAAAGAGGCGGCGTTTTTGAGAAGGTGGCCACAGAGCTATAGCCTTTTTTTTCGGCAGAGTGCCAGACCACGTGATAACCGTGTTCGCTGAGTAAGCTTTCAGACAATTGCTCGGGTTGCGCTTTGGTTTCTTGCAGGCAAAGAATATCAGGCTGGGTGGCGCTCAACCACTCAAGAAAGCCTTTTTTTTCGACGGCTCTGATGCCGTTAACATTCCAGGTGTAGAGGGTGGTGTTGTGTTGTGTAGACATAGGGCATAGTTTACCACGCACTTGAGGTTTGAGCGGCTGTACAGCCAAAAAATAGCCCAGATCATGACACCTATCACTGATGAAGGGGGGGGCAGATCGATTAAGATGCAGATCAAGAAACTTAGAAACTGGAAGATGTGCCCTATGACATTACCCTATGATCCCACTTTGGTTCAAGAAGTCGGTGTCAGTGCCGATGAACTCAATACCTGGGTCAATGAATTTAAAATTCCAGGTCCCGAAAAATACCGCAAAAACGCGGTGCAGGTCCTTAAAATGATCAAAGATCTCAAGGACAAGGATTGCGGTTTTCAAACCATTCAACGCAAAATTCAGCTGGATTACCCTGAACTCGAACCCCAGGCTCCTGAATACAATGCCTATGTGGATGAACTCAGAGAAGAGTTCTTAAAAGTGGGCGAACTGACCGAAAAATATGCGCAAGCCAATTACACCATCGGTCAAATGACCATTCAAATGCAGCAACTGGAAGAAGAAAATCTGCGTTTGAAAAAGCAGCTGAAGCTTTTGCCAACCCCTGAACACTATGCAGATATGCAAGAGAGTGAACAGATGCACAAAAATCTCTTGCGGGGCATGCAGCAGCGTCTGGTGGATCTTGAGCACCAGTTGCGTGAAGCCCGCGGTGGCAAAGTGCAACCGCCACCCCGCATGATGCGTTTGCCCAGCCTGCCAGATTTGCCTGCACCGCTGGTGCATAAAAAACAACTGAGCCTGCCTTTTGAGGACGGCCCGGTCGTATAAGTTCTCTCGTTTTTTTTGTTATTCCCTGATTACCATGATGTCCCTTAATTTTTATGATTAAGGGACTTTCTTTTGTCTGGTTTTTAATGCAATTTAGGTTAGGTTAGTCGCAAAGGGGAGGTGTAATGATGACAAAACAAGCCATTTTATATCGGATGGTCACCGATGAACATGTATGCCCTTTTGGGCTGAAGTCCAGAGCGTTGCTGCATTACGAAGGCTATGAGGTGGAAGACCACTTACTCAGTAGCCGTGAAGAAACCGATGCCTTCAAGGCGAAATACGGGGTGGAAACCACCCCGCAAACCTTTATTGCCGGTGAACGCATTGGGGGTTATGATCGTTTAAAGCGCTATTTTAACTTTGCTGTTCATGAACAAGACGAGACCTCTTACGCCCCTGTGATTGCGATTTTTGCCACTACTTTTTTTATGGCGCTGGCGCTAATGCTAAGGGAAGGGCAAGCTTTTTTGTCGATGACCTGGCTCTTCGATTTTGTAGCGCTGAGCATGGGCGTGTTGGCCATTTTAAAACTCAGAGACCTGTCTGCCTTTAGCAATCAATTTTTGGGCTACGATCTGTTGGCGCAGCGCTTTGTGCCCTATGCTTTTATTTACCCTTTTGCCGAAGCCCTGGCGGGTATTGGCATGCTGGCCCACTGGATCTGGGTTGCTCCCGTGGCGCTTGTTATTGGCGCAGTGGGAGCAGTGTCAGTGGTTAAAGCGGTGTATATCGACAAGCGGGACCTGAAGTGTGCCTGTGTGGGGGGGCACAGCAAGGTCCCGCTGGGTATTGTGTCTTTATCCGAGAACCTCATGATGGTGGCCATGGGGCTCTGGATGCTTTTTAAGTAAGTCTTAAAGCTGGTACTCCACTTTGGGCGTCGTGCGTTGCTCAAAGCGCGCTTTGTAGTCGGCTTTGTCCTCGCGGCCCAGTAAGCCAAACATAAAGTTCTTATAACTCTCAACGCCAGGCTGATCCAGCGGGTTAATGTCCATGAGATAGCCTTCGGCCACGGTGGCCACTTCGAGCAGATAGAAGAGGGCACCCAGGGTGTAAGCGGAGCGCTTCTTTAGAATAAAGCGCATATTGGGTCGACCGGCGCTGGCGTAGGCGAAGTTGGTGGCTTCAAAAGCCTGGTTCAGCATGTGGTGCACGGTTTTGCCCGCCAGATAGTTTAACTCATCGGCGTTTTCAGGGTCTTCTTGAAGCATGAGGGTGTGATGGCTTTGGCCCAGGGCAATATTGGTAATCACCGTGTTACGCGGCCCTTCTTGCAGTTCCTGCCCCCGTGAGTGCAGATCGCGGGTACAGACACCGGTCAGCGGAATGCGTCCCTGATCTTCTTTGCCCACGCTTTCCGCACAGAGCTGATCGTACCAGAAGCCCACATACTCTAAGGCCTTGTCCCAGATGTTCATGACGGAGACACCCCGCCCCGCGGTATAGGACAGGTACTGTAAAGCGGCATAGAGGTAGGCGGGGTTCTGGTGTAAATCGTCGCTTTGGCACAGGGCCGCCATGTCTTTGGCACCCTGAATCAATTGGTGAATGTCAATGCCCATGACGGCGGCGGGCAAGAGGCCCACGGGGGTCAGCACCGAGTAGCGTCCCCCCACATCGTCAGGAATGACAAAGGTTTTATAGCCTTTGTCATCGGCGAGCTTTTTGAGCTTACCTTTGCTGGCGTCGGTGGTGGCCACGATGTGTTGCGCCGCTTCATCTCCGTAGCATTGTTCAGCCCGCTCCCGCAATAAACGGAAAACCGCTGCGGTTTCTAAGGTGCCCCCGGATTTTGAAATCACATTGATGCTAAAGGTTTCCGCCAGACTGGCGGGTTGGGTTTCAGGCAACAGGTCCATCAGGCCCTGTAGGGCGTCGGTGTCGAGGTTGTTGCCCTCAAAGTAAATGCGGGGTCGACCGTTGCGTTGCGTGCGGGGCAACTGGTTATGGTAAGGGTGACACAGGGCTTCAAAGAGGGCGCGTGCGCCCAGGTAAGAACCGCCAATGCCCAGAATCAGGTGCATATCGCTGGTGTTGGCAATCTCATCGGCGGTGGCCTGAATCTCGTTCAGTGTGGCTTCAGACACCTGCGGGAGGTCTAAAAACCCCAGAAAATCAGCGCCTTTGCCGCTGCGGTTTTGAAGGTCGGCATGCACCTTTTTCAGGGGCTCTTGTAAAGCGTCGAGCGCTTCGGGTGTGAGGCCGTATTCTCCAATTTGATCGGCCATCATGGCGTTGTAGTCAAAGATAATTTGTCCGTTTAACATGGGCGCTTCTTTCTGTTCTTTAAGGTTGAAGTTCGACTTTGGCTTTGAGCACTTTGATTTTCAATTGTCCCTGATGACGAACCACCAGCATATTCTCCTGGGCCACAGAATGTACTTTTTGGCCGTTAAAGGTGAATTTTTCGTGGGTTTTGTCGGAGACAAGGGCCTTGTCTTTGTCAGGATAGAGCTTAATTTGAATGTTTTCTACACTGTAGGTGTAGTTGGCGTTGCGGAGCATGGCCCAGCCTTCGTTAAGCATTTTTTCGTATTGGCCCAGCTTTAAGCTTTGTTTGCCGCCCATGGTAGGCGGGAGTAGCATTTCAATGGTGGCATCTGGTGTAAAATGGCTCACCAGTTTTTTTGCGTCTTTGGCTTTGGCGGCCGCTAACATTTGCTGAAGCAGGGTGTTGACCTCGGCTTCTGTAATCTGAGCGGGTGCAGCGGCAAGGATCAGGGGTTCTGCAGCCGTTGCTTGTGCCATGGGAATGATCAGGGCACCTGTACTGATGAAGAGCGACCCAAGGGCCAGCGTGGCAAAACGTAGAATACCAGGCATAAATGAAAATACACTCCTTTGTCTGGAGTGTATTTTAGCAAAGCTTTGGACTTTTGCAGCAGGTGCGGCCATTTTAGGTGTTATCTGCGTCCTCAAAAAAGCGCTCCAACTGCTGAATGAGACGCTGTAGATCGGCCTTTAAGTCTTCAGCAGCCGGCGTGTTGGGCATTTGCTGAAGTCCAATGCTGCCCCCGTAAGGGCCAGAGATCTGGCTGAAATGCTCGTACTCAAATCCCCACAGGGTGTTCCCAGCGAGAGGGGTTGTGGGTGTTTCGCCGTCAAAAAAGGCTTCGTACTGTTTCAGGGGATCCAGGCCCTGAAGCAAGACTTGAAAACTGGCCTGTTGTGAGGGGTTTAGCAATATTTCCGCGTCTTTGACGTTGTTTTGTAGCCGCGTTAAGTTGCCGCCAGGCAAGAGTACATAGCTGGTACCGGTGACCTTTTCCTGAGCATTAAAACGGCGCATGGAAAGCGCAGAACGGTAGGTGTATGGGGAACTGGCCATGGGGTTTTCTTTTTGAGCCTGCTGCAGCCACTCCACCAATTGTGCCATGGTCTCGTTATAACGCTCCGGGTAAATCAGATTGCCCCGATCGCTCCAACCGCTTTGCCCGCCGTTGCCGGTGCCCACAGAGACGCTGTGTTCAAGGGGACAGATTTCTGCGGCCTGACAGCGGTAGAGGGGTTCAGATTGTTCCGTCATCTGGTGGGGCTGCTCTTGATTGATCAGGTTTGAAATCGCAGTGATTTGCGCCGTGGTCAATTGGACGCGGGTGATGGCTTCGCCCTGCTTTTGGTAGCTCAGCACCCCCCGGCTGTCAATGACCCAATGTTCGGCCTGAGCGGGGTCGCAAAAGCGGCTTTGAGAGAGCTCAAAAGGCAAAGCAAAGGTGTGGGTGACGCTAAAAGGGGTCATGGGAGGCGGGGGAAAGAGATTGGGTTCTGCAGGTATAGGGGTAGCCACCGGAGAAGGGTAAGGAATGGTATAGCCTTCTCCGATCGGGCACTGGGGAGAAAAGCTGGAGGGGATGGCGGTGGGACCCAGCGCGTCGGGCGGAATCTGAGAACTGGGACGCGGGGTGGCTGTCGGTGCGGGGGTGTTGGGGTTCTGGTTTGAACCTGCGCTGGCAATATCTTCGATTCCGGTACTGACACTGCTCTCAAGGCCGGGTGCTGGCGTGGGAGACAATTGGGGGCTGGGAGATTCTATTTGTAGCCCAGGGCCGCGGGTTTCACAGGCGCTGAGGAGACAGATCCCTAATCCAACCCCCAGAACGTGTTTTCTCAATTTAATATTAAACATGTTTCATTCCCCTGTACGGCTTTTGCTTGTAGAGAAGACGCAGGTTTTTATGTAAAGTTCCAGAATTATCAAAATGACTTTTCTTTAAGCCAGGGGGTACGCTCTGCTTGACCGCGCAAGTAATTTTCTCGGGCCTCGGACACTTCAGCCTGATGTGCCACCGCCCAGTGGGCCAAAGCCATGAGCGGGTCTCGGAGGGCTTGTCCCAAAGGACTTAAGGTGTATTCCACACGGGGTGGGTAATGGGCCTTGACCTCGCGCTGAATAAACCCATTTTGCTCAAGGTTTTGCAGTTTCAGAGACAGTATACGTTTGGAAATGCCTTCCACCTGGGTGTGGAGTTCGCTAAAACGCATAATGCCCGACTCACCCAGGTGAATCATGATTAACACGCTCCATTTATCGCCAATGATACTTAAGAGTTCGTGGATGGGGGTAAAGGCCTGGGTACAGGTCTGTCCGTGGGGGAGGTTCATGGGTAACCTTTCTGTAACCTGGTGAGGTTTTTGTGTCTACTTTAAGTTACAGGGTAACAAAATGTAACCTGAATTCAAAGCGAAAATAAAACATTTTTAAAAGGAATTTTAACCATGAAAAACAAAGTATGGACCGGATTATACTGGGGCACCACCGGACTTTTTGCGGCGATGATGACGCTTTCCGCCTGGATGTATCTGAGCAGTGAAATGGTGCAACAGGGCTTCCAGGTACTCGGGTTTCCATCGTATTTTCGCGTGGAATTGGCGGTGGCCAAGTTTCTGGGGGCGTTTGCGCTGCTGGCTCCTGTGCCCCAGCGCCTCAAAGAATGGGCCTATGCCGGGTTTACCATTACCCTGATTTCGGCGTTTGTGGCCCATGTGGCCATTGGCGATAGTCTCGATAAGGTCATGGGACCTGTGGTGGCCGGTGTGCTCCTGGGCGTGTCGTACCTGGCCCGCGAAAAGACCCGAACCAAAGCCCTTTAAAAAAATAGCTCCATTTCGACGGTGTCAAAGTACGCGCCATGGAGCTTGCGGTAATGGCGAATGCCTCCCATTTCTTGAAAACCAAACTTTCGGTAAAGAGAAATGGCTGCCGGATTGTTGCTGTACACCGATAACTCCACCTTTTCGATGCCAATGCGCTGCGCGTGGGCAAGAGCCTGTTCGAGCAATTGGCTCCCCAGGCCCTGTCCACGGGCTTCTGACACAAGGCCCATGCCCAAAAATCCCCGGTGCGCCAGTCGCTCGTTTTGGGGGCGGGTAATGTCTGCCCAACCGATCACCTGTTGGTCTTGTACCGCGTAATAATTGGGCCACTGTAAGCGAATGAGCTTTTCTTGAAAAGCCTGCACCTCTTCAAGGGGGGGAGCCTCGGTTTTTTCGATGTAAATCTCTTCTCGGGCCACCCGGTCCAGTGCCTTGTGAAGGCTGGGGATGAGTGCGGTCTGGGCGTAGAGAATCTCAATGCTCATGGTCTTGACCTCAGGACTTTTTGTTCTCTATTCTGCCATACAATTTTTGACCGTCAAGTTTCCGACCCCCAGGGTTTCACTGTCACTTACGAGGAGGAGCCCATAGCGCCCCGGCGTAAGGTCCAGGGTTTTCTCGGGCTTTTTGAGATCTTGAAGCTTGTCCTGGAGCTGAAAGCGGTAAGTGGTGGGGCTGCCCGTGGCAAACTGCAATTCTGCCAGCTGTACATGCTCACCAAAAAGTGGCGGTACCTTGACCTCGACGGGATCAGGGCGCTTTATGTACAGGGCATAGGTGTCGTTATTGCTCAGCTGCGCGCTGACGGTGACTTCATCGCCGCTACACACACTTGTGGGACTCAATTTCAGAAAGGTATGGCTCACAGAAGGCGTTATTTCGGTGGTGGGAGTAAACGGGCTGGGGGTGGCTGTTTCCTGGCAGGGGGTGATCAGTAACTCCCGTTCGGCCTGTTCTGTGCCGTTTGCGCTTTGCAAACTCAGGGTGTAGACCCCTCTGGGGTAAGGACTGCTATCAAAGCCAGAGAAAATTTGGGTATCTCCGGCCACTTTGTGGGTGCCCAGATTGATGCGGTGGCCACTTTCCTGATGTTGAAGTGTGAGGGTGGTGCAGGTGCCTGGTGTAAATTGAAAGGCACGGACATGCACGTAGGGATTGTGACAGGTATTTTCGAGGTTCGCCTGTAAATAGGGCACCCCGGTTTCAATATCCTCCGGCCAATACAGAGAAGATCCAGGTGCAGGCATGGGAATGTTTTCACTGAGATTGTCTTCGCACAGGGCTGAACGGGTTGTGGGCGTTGGCGCGCTGGGTTGTGTCTCGCTGGGTATTCGTCCACCTGAAAGCGTGGCTGGGCTACAACTTAAGAGACCCAAAAGGCAGAAAGTAGGACAGATTTTTTTACTTAGATAAGGGTTGATAGGCATGAACCATTCTCCCCAAAACCTCTGCGGTGCAATCCGAACTCTGGCACGCTTTTGTGCCGCTCTGACTCCAAAGGATTAGGCCCAGACCCTCTTCAGAAAGTCCCACATCCATATAACCAATAAGGCCCTCGGCCACAGTGAATTTTTCCCCCACGGGTTTATGGTCTTTTAGGCTCTGGGTAAAAATGCTGGCCATGAAGTTCATGACGTTCTGCGGTTGATACCCTTCTTTCCAGACCAGTAATCCTTCTCCAGTTTCATCCAATGAGAGACTTGTCAAAGAAGCGCGACTCTCTGGAACCATGGGGATGAGGTGTTTCTGGGTCAGGGCGTAATCATTGATGGAATGGAGCTGTAGTTCACTGTTTTCAATGTCTTCAATGACGAGGAGTCCTTTTCCAGGCTCCGAAAACGCCAGCGTTTCGATTTCCATCGTTTGCGCAAGGGAAATGGGGCCAATGACTTTTAACGCTGAGTCTGAGTCAGCCGTTCCTAAATAGAGGTCATTGCGTTCTGACTCACGAACGGTCCAGGACATGGCCGGGGGCGAAGTATCATAAACCCGAAAATTTGCTGCTCCCTGGGGGTGCACAAGAGACCTTTCAACGGTTGTGTAATCTTCAATGGACTCCGCGTAGACAGCCTCTTTACACTTTGCGGGAAAAATACCGATAGCGAAACCATTGCCCTTACGATCAATAAAGGGCTGATTTCTGTATACCAGGTCAAAAGAGTGGGTTGTGCTGGTTTTGTGATTCGTCATTTCCACCACATCTACCTTGTTCAGGGGTAATGTCTCACAGCCTTCCCATGTTTTATCGCCAAAGTCATGACCAACGAGAAGACGTCCTGTGCCAGTGGTGTCTACATCAACCTCGAGTAAGCCGCCACCCGATTTACCAAAAATAATCTCCTGGGTTTGAAAGTCTTCTACTTTAAAGAGTTGTATCCCCCCCCCTCCTCCTCTCCAACCAAAAGTCTGAATGGTCGTTAGTGCACTCCCCTGACCTTTTTCGTCTACAAACCAAAAAGACTTCCTTGATCGGGCCTGGTTGTCGCCGAGCTGACGGTGAGGCTTAAAGCCTGAAAACGCCATGCCTGCAGGAAAGCTCAGAGCCCACATGACGACCCCACTGCCATCTTTTTCAATTCTGTTCACCGAAAAAGCGTTGCCTGCCTCAGGAATATGCTGCCAGAAGCCCAGATGCATATTGCTGTAGGCGGACTCCGGAAAGTCGGGCCCCGTGTTTTTTGACTGTTCTCCAAAAGACGCCATTGGGGGCGCTGAGCATGACAAGAGAAAGAGGGAAAGGGTTGTAAGTAAACGGATGCAATCTGTTTTCATGCCCTTAGCATAGCATGAAATTTACAATAAAATCATTTGTTTTATAAAGATTTTAATTGATAAAGCTTTGTCCATCAACCTTTGGCGGTCAGCCTATTTAGATTTATCGTGAATGAGAGCTGTCCCTATGCAAAGGTGCTTTTGCACGTGTTTTGCGCAATGGTCGGGTGTATATAAGTCGGTATCGACAGTCAGATCGTAAGGCAGACTGTAGACAATGTCGTACTGAGCACGAGCGGTGCCGGGTTTTCGGTCTTTGCGCGCGCTTTCTCTGGCTTCTATTGTTTTGAGCGATGCTTTCACTTGCACGACGTAAGTGGGCCAACCCGCTAACGCGTTGGCCACTGCATTGAACCAGGCCTTTGAATGCAGTACATGGTCCACCACCATAAAGGGGATGTGCGCGGCCATGGCGCCTAAAGCCTCGTGAAACGCTGATATCCCTGTGTTGACGTGCTGAAAGTCGTCTTCGTTATCGAAGTTTAAACCCAACGGTAAACTTTTTTCTAAAAAATTGTCGATGCCAAACAAAAAGTAAGGCTCGGGCAAGGTTTTACGTAACGCCTCTGCCAGACTTGATTTACCGGAGCTAGAGGTGCCGTTGAGTAAGATAATCATGGGTTTTACTTGCCAAATACGTTGTCAATTAGCCAGCCATAGCCCACAAAGGTACCAATAGAGCTACCCACACTGGAGAGAATAAACACCAGTAAAATACGGGTGACCTGGTTGTTCCACCAGCCTTTGGCGGTCAGAATGGCCTCAGGCAAGTCTTCAAAGGCCTCCACGGTGGGGCGACGCACCAGGGCCTCTACAAGCCCAGACACATATCCCACACCAATCAGGGGGTTCAGTGAGGTAATGGGGGCGGCAATAAAGGAGGCGATAATGGTCAGGGGGTGTCCAAAGGCAATGAGGGCACCCAGAGCGGCCAGTCCGCCATTGACCACAATCCAGCCTATAATCCCGTTCATGCCCCGCGCCAGCGCGGTGCTGGGATCACCCTTTAAGAAGCCTGCCACCAACAAGACCATGACCACCAGGGGAATGGCCCATTTGAGCAGGGTGGTCCAGGGAGAAGGGTTGGGCAGACGGTCCAGCTCGTTCATATCGATGGTGGTGTCGTTCCAGTGTTTCATCATGCCGGGCACATGGCCGGCCCCCACCACGGCGAGCAGTTTTTGGCCGGGGGCCTGGCGGATTTTTTCCACCATGTAGAGATCGCGCTCGTCGATCAAACGCTCTTTGACGCCGGGCAGTTGGTCGCCCATTTCTTGCAAGAGCATTTCTAAGGCGCCTTTTTCTTTGAGGGCCTCAATGTGTGCTTCAGAGACGTCTTCTTCCTCTTCAAAGAGGCCTAACAAAATCTGATTAAAGAGTTTCATTTTGGTCCAAAAACCCATCAGGCCCCAGACCCGTTGCAAGGTGGTGCGCACCTCGCGATCGATGGTGGCCACTTCTGCGTTTTGGGCTTTGGCTTCGTCAATAGCTGCCTGCATTTCAAGACCAGGGGTGACGTTCATGTCTTTGGCCATGCGCCGCTGAATGGACGACAACATAAAGTTGAGAAACAGCACAAAGGTACGCTTTTGTTTAATAACCTGAACAATGTCGGTCTTCTTCCAGGCGTCAGGGTTGAGTAGTGTCTGATAACGGGTATTGCAGAGCTCGACGCACACCGTATCGGGCTGCTCTTTTTGGATCATTTCGGTGACAAGATCGGCACTGGCCTGAGAAATATGGGCGGTACCTATTAAAATAACTTCGCGGTCGCCCTGTTGTAAACGGTAGACGGGTTCGGTCGGATGGAGTGATGTTTCGGCTGCGGACATGAACTTACCTCGGCTGGTATTTTAGCACTTTAGATGCGCCATTCGTCAGGGTTCATGGCTTCTAAGCTCTCTTCATCGAAATCAGACCAATTGCTGATTTGTTCAATCACCTGTTTTTGGGTGCGGCGGCTGCGGGCCCGGCCCTCGGTGCCCAGTTTGAGTACGCTTTCTTTGCGGTTCTTGCCCACGGCGCGCTTGGTGAGCCCCTCGTCCTTGGTGGAGCTGTCGCGGCGTTGCTTGTACAGGGTTTTGACCTCTTCGAGCAGGCGCAAATAGTTGTAGTAGCGCTCTGAGTCCGTGTCAATGTGGGCTTTGATGGCGCAGCCGTCTTCGTGGTCATGCAGGCAGTCGTCAAATTCGCACTGGCCCAGATAGGGTTCAAACTCCGGGTAATAGGTGCTTAACTCGGCCCGATCAATGGGCGGCAGCTTCACATTTGAGAAGCCGGGGCTATCGGCCACCCAGCCCACTTCACCATCATGATGCACCTTGTGCAAAGACACGTGGCGCGTGGTGTGCTTGCCCACGCCAATTTTTTCGTTGACTTCGCCGGTGACCATGTCGATGTCGGGGTTGAGGGCGTTCACCAATGAGGACTTGCCCACCCCCGAGGCCCCGGCCAAAATGGTGACCTGATCCACGAGGATTTCTTTGAGGGTGTCTAAACCTTCACCGCTTTCAGCGGACACAAACACCAGGGGAAACACCCCGTACTCTTCTTCGATCCATTCCCGCAGTTCTTCGTCAATAAGGTCGGCCTTGTTGACACAAATGACCGGCTGAAGCTTTTCATAGAGCATACACAGCAAGAGGCGATCCACCAGCATGGCGTTAAAGTCAGGGTTAAGACCTGACATGACCAGCAGCACCAGGTCCACATTGGCCACGGCGGGTTTTTTGAGGGCACTGGTGCGCCGTAAAATTTCGCTAATGACAGGGCGCTCTTCGTGCAGATCTTCGAGCCGTACCCGATCGCCCACGCGAATGGTTCGCCCGCCTTTTTTGAGGTTGGCGCGCATGGTGCACAAATACTCCGTGCCTTCGAAGGCCACGGAGTAAAAGTTGGCCTCTTGCTTAATGACTAAGCCAGCCTGATTTTTGGGCATGCTCATACGCTGGCAGGCACGGTGCGTAAGACCTTCTCGCTGGGGTTTTCGTCGGCGTAAACCCGCAATTGCCCGCAGGCTGCCATGTCGTCCTGGCCGTGGTTGTGGCGAATATTCACCGGGAAACCTTCGTTTTCAAGCACCCGTTGAAACTCCACAATTTGTTTGCGGGGGGGTGCCTGGAATTTGCTGCCCACAGGGTTATAGGCAATGAGGTTAATGTGGCAGTGAATGCCTTTGAGGGCTTTGGCCAATTGGCGGGCGTCTTCGACGCTGGCGTTGCGGCCTTCGAGCATGGTGTACTCAAAGGTGACCCGTCGCTTGGTGATGTTGGCGTAGTCGCGGGCGGCGGCCAGCAGTTCTTTAACGGTGTATTTTTTGTTGATGGGCACCAGATAGTCACGGGTGTCGTGATCCACGCTGTGCAATGAAATCGCCAGGTTGTAGTCCCGCTTTTCTTTCATCAGGGCCTGGATTTTGGGAATAATCCCTGAGGTGGAAATGGTAATGCGGCGCAAGCCAATGCCCAATTGTTTGTTGATGATTTGAATGCTGGCGAGCAAATTGTCGTAATTGAGCAGGGGCTCACCCATGCCCATAAAAACAATGCGCGAAATGCGGTCGTGGGGGCTGAATTCAGAGACCTGGCCTTTGGATACCGCCAGCTGCATGATCAAGAACTGGTCGACGATTTCTGCCACGCTCAGGTTGCGACGAAAGCCGCTCAGGCCGGTGGCGCAAAAAGGGCAGCCGACGGTGCAACCCACCTGAGATGACAGGCAGGCGGTGAGGTGATTGTCCTGGACAATGGTCACGCACTCGACTTTTTGGCCGTCGGCGAGTTCAATCAAGAATTTGGTGGTGCCATCGTTGGCTTGAATCACCTGATAAGTGCTATTGGGGGATACAACGGCGGTTTCGGCCAGGGCGGTGCGAAAGTTTTTGCTCAGGTCAGTCATTTCTTCAATGCTGCGCGCACCTTTTTCATAAAGCCATTTTTTAATCTGGGTGGCGCGAAAGGGTTTTTCACCCATCTCCGTCACAAGGGTCTGAATTTCGGTGGGACTCATGCCCACTAAGATGTGTTTGTTCGGTGTGTTTTTCATACTCATATTGTAGCGCACACGGGTCCGGTGCCGTGATAATCTCGTGAAAAATGGTTTCGCCTGTGTGTAACATGCGGGCAATGTAGGGGAGGCAGAGACCGCATTTTTGGCCGAAGGTCGCGTGCTGAGCCAGGGCGTTTAAGGTCTGACACTGGTGCTGGTCAGCAACGTTTTTGAGTTCCTGAAAAGACCGACGAAAACAGAGGCAGCGGTCAATACATATACCCATGAAACCCAAGACTTTCCTACACTTTGCGTGCTAAACTTTGAACAGTCATTCTAAACCACGACACAAGGCCATGTCTTTAAAAACCTTTGTTTTTTCTCTTTTTATCCTGTTTATGGGCTCTATAGTGTCGTGTCAAAGCCCCGAGCATAACCATTTGCACACACCGCTGCAAGCTGCTGAACAATGGCGGTATTGCTGGCCTGCGGTAGAAGACCCCAGTCAGGTGACGCCTCAGCAGTTGGTGGCGCAACGGGAGCAGGCCTGTCAGCAGCAGTGGCAAGCCACTTACCCTCCCTTGAATCCCCCGGGCCGTCAGGGAGTGGGGCAAAAGCCCAAACAATGGTTGTGGCTTGAGTTGACCCTGCCCACCCTGGAGAATCAGGATTATCTTTATATGCGGGGCATTGACGAAGAATTTGTGGTGTATTTGGGAACCGAGCCCCTGTATCGCTTTGGAGCCTTTGATATGCAGTCTCGGTGGTACCAGGGTTTCCCCTGGCATATGATTCCTTTGTCTCCCCAATACTCCCACGAAAAAGTCTATTTTTTGGTGCACTCTAAATACCGTCATATTGGTATTTTTGGTACACCGCGCTTGGGTTCTAAAGCCTCGCATTTGTACCACATGCTCTATATGGACTTAGATCGCATTGTGGTGGGTGGCCTGCTGATTTTTACCGGAATCATGGTATTTCTCTTGTTCTTGCGACAGCCCATTATTGGTTATGAGTGGCTGTGCTTGTTTGCCATTAGCATTGGCATTTATCTGGTGGTGCGCACCGAAATTAAGCAATTGTTTTGGTATGCGCCGGTGCTGACCAAGTGGATTGAGGTGCTCAGTCTCTATGTGGCAGCCCCCGCGGTCACCTTCTTTCTGAGCCAAATTTTTGGCGACGAAAAAACCCGAGCATGGCAGTGGCTCATTCAGTTTCAAATGGGAGTGTGTTTACTGAACGTGTTGCTGGCGGCTTTACAGTGGATCTCGATTCAACAAACCACCGGGCCCTTTTTGGCGCTGACATTGCTCAATATGGTGGTGGGACTGGTGATTATTTTACGGCGCTTTCGTAGGTATGGTCGCTCGGGCTGGTTTGCCATGGCGGGTATTCTCTGCCTATGTGCCTTTACCAGTTACGATATTATGGCCTCCTTAAAGTGGGTGCCCTGGGTGCGCCCTGTGACCCACTGGGGGGTCCTGGCGGTACTCATCTCACTGGTGTTTTTTGTCAAACAACAGGTGGACCAGTTGTACAACGACAAGCGCCTGGCGGAAGAGTCCGATCGGATGAAGACGAGCTTTTTGGCAAACTTTAGCCATGAAATTCGTACCCCGCTGAATGCTATTATTGGCTTCTCTGACTTATTAAAAAAAGAGCCACAGCTCGATAAGGTCAAAGAGTACAGTGCCATTATTAGTGACTCAGGCAAGTCTTTATTAAGCATGATTAACGATATTCTGGATTTGGGAAAAATTGAGTCCAATCGTCTTGAACTGGCCATGGCCACCTTTCGGGTAAGCCGTTTGGGGGAGCAAATTCATCAATTGTTCAGCTTAGAAGCCCAAAAAAAGAAGCTGGTGTGGGAAGTGCAAATTGCAGAAAACATGCCCGAACTTCTGCGTCTGGACGGGGGGAAACTGCGGCAAATCTTAACCAATCTGGTGGGGAATGCCTTTAAATTTACCGAATCGGGTTCTGTGATTTTGACCTTGAACTACACAGAGCGGGGGAGTGGCGGGGCCCTTGAGGTCCAGGTTCAGGACTCGGGGATTGGCATTACCTCGGAACAATTGGAACACGTGTTTCAGCCTTTTTATCAGGTGGAGCACGCTCTACACCGTCGTTTTTCAGGCACAGGGCTTGGGCTTACGATATATCAGCGGTTTATTCAATTGATGGGGGGAGACATTCAGGTCAAAAGCCAACCGGGGGCGGGCACGAGCTTTTCGTTTTGGTTGCCCGTTACGCCCGTGCGCATCGAGGCACCCAAAACCGGTACCTTAAGCACGACGGTTTCAGAGCCTGCCCAATGGAATTTACCTGCTGAGACCTGTCAGGAGTTGAAACAACAGCTTGAGCAATTGACCCAGCAAAAGAGCATCCAGCGCATTCAAAACTATGCGGATTTACTCATTCAAAAAGGTCAGCAGTATCCAGAGACGGGCTTGTCATCCCTGGGAGAGCAGCTGGTGGACGCCGTGAGCCAATTTGATATCGGTAAAATTAATGAGATCTTACACGAGTTAGAGAATCTTTGCGCGGCCTTTTCTCAGCGAGCAGACTAACTGGTACTTTCGTAGGCTGCTTCTTTGACCACCTGGCGGGGGATTTTACCATCAGGGTACATGGTCCACACATCGGTGCTGCCGTTGCGATCTGAGGTAAACAAAACCTGCCCGTTGGGCATGAGTACAGGGCTACGGCTGATATACATTCCCGGTTGACTGAGGTTTTGCAGGTTGCTGCCGTCTTCGTCCACCCGGAAGATGCCCAGGGTCCCTGTGTCTGTCAGCGCAGAGAATACCAGACGGTTTTCGGTTTCGAAGCTGTAAAAAGGAATCATGGGCGAGCGATTGGTGAAGCGCTCCGCATAATCTTTATACATGGGTGGCACCACGGCGATTTCTTGCACATTCATGGGCACGCGGGTGACCTGACGCTGGCGGGTACCGTCGGGCGCCATTTTCCAGATGTCCCACTTTGAGCCCCGTGAGGTGGTGTAATAGATATGACCATCGTCGGCCACCACGGGGTAGTCGTTGTGAAAGTCACCCTCTGAGAGGCGACGCAAATCGCTGCCATCAGCATTTATCGAAAAAATCTGCGGCTTTAAATAGCGGTCGGAAACAAAGACCACGCGGCCATCAGGCGAGGGGAACGGACGGTAATTATTGACCCCACGCTCGGTGGTCAAGGCCCGCACATCGCTGCCGTCTCGGTTCATAATGTACACCTGCCAGGTGCCTGTACGTTTTGAAGCAAAGACCACCCGCCCGTCAAGGGTGAGCCGGGGATGGGCGTCTTCGGCCACGTCCTGAGTGAGCGCGCGGGGGTTTTTTCCCTGGATGTCTGAGATGTAAACATCTTTTTGGCCACCAGAACCCGAGATGTACACCACCATCGGGTTTTGGCTGTCAGCGCCCTGCTGCAACGCTGCACAGGCAGATAGCATGAAAGTACTGATGCCCAGCGCAAGGGCCGGCAGTTTCCGAGAAAAAGAGATCGCAGATGATAAATACGTCATGATGATATAGCCTCTGTTACGTTGCCTCAGGGTGCAAACATTCCTTCTATTTTAGCATATCGAATTTTAGAGCTTGAGTTCTGTGAGCAGTCCTTCGAAGTCCTGGGCGTACTGTTCTAAAATATTCACACATTGCTGCCAGAACACGGGGGTATCTAAGGGCAACTCAAAGTGTTTGTGCACCAAATCCTCTACCTGCATTCTTCCGGTGTCGCGCAAGAGCTCGGTGTAGAAACCAAAGAAGTTGTCGCCCCGTTGTTCTTTTTGGGCATAAATGCCCTGAGAGAACAAATAGCCGAAGGTGTAAGGGAAGTTATAAAAGCTGCGCTCGGCCATATAAAAGTGCAGTTTGGTGGCCCAGAACATATCGTCAGGCTGTGACATGCTGTGCCCGTGCCAGTCTTGCCAGGTGTCCGCCATCAGGGTTTTAAATTCTTCGGCGCTAAAACTTTTGTTTTCGCGGGCTTCATAAAACTGGCGCTCAAACTCATAACGTACGGGCAGGTTGATTAAAAAGCGTGGAATGGCGCTGACTTCTTCCCAGAGAATGCTGAGTTTTTCTTCGGGGGTTTTGGCTTCGCGCAACAAGTAATGGCGCACCACGGTTTCGGCAAAGGTGCTGGCGGTTTCGGCCAGACACATGGGGTAGCGGGTTTCTCTTAGAGGCATATCGCGCATGACCCAGGAGTGAAACGCGTGCCCTAATTCATGGGCCAGAGTGGTGAGGTTAGAGGCGGTGCCCATATAGGTCATCAGCACACGGGGGGTGCGGGATTTGGGGAAGCCTGAGCAGAAAGCGCCCGGGGTTTTATGGGGCAGATCGGCAGCGTCAATCCACTGCTTTTCTTGCATCATACGGGCGAAACGGCCCATGCTGGGATCCACTTCGTTAAAGGCGTTGACAATAATGTCCATGGCTTCTTCAAAAGGCAGGGGGGGCTTTTTGCTGCCAAGTTCTGGCGCAGGTGCCTGACCATCCCAGGGGTCTAAGGTCTCTTTTTTTAACAAGCGGGCTTGCAATTGCAGCATTTTTTGGCCCAGTCCCTTGTGTTGGCGAGATACTTCAATCATGGTGTTCAGGGTGCTCCGCTGCATGCGGTTGCTGTGCAAGGGCTCGGTGAGAAAATCAATGCTTTGGGTGTGAGAGCGGCGTTTGCACATTTCTAAGCGCCAGCCTGACAGGGCGTTTAAGATTGCTGCGCAGGTTTCCTGGTGGGTGGTAAAGACCGTGTTTAAGCCTTCAAAAGCTGCCTGACGCACGTGGTTTTCTTTGTCGCTGAGCATTGACAATAAATGGGCCACGCCCACGGTTTCTTTTTCGCCGTCTAAATCCAGTTCGTATTCAATGGCGCTGGTGAGGTTATTGTAAAGATGTCCCCAGGCGTGGTGACCGTCTAAGCGCAGACCCGATAACAGGTTCTCGTGCTCCAGGGGCAGCAGGGTGTTGGCCACTTCGCGTTGGTGCTGATAATAAAATTGACTGTCTTCTAAACCGGGGCCGGCCAAAAATTGCGCAAAGGTTTCGTCGTCAGAACGCAGTACGAATTGTTGTAGCGGCTGCAGGCTCTGGGTGAGCTTAACGCCCAGCTTGCGCAGGTGATCCAGGGCGGTGCGAGCCTGCGCGTGTTTTGAATCGGTGCTGCGGCTCAGGTAAGCATAGCTCGATAGGTTGTACAGTAACAGGTCGGCTTCTTTTTGCATCACGGCCATACGCTGGGCCTGGGACAGGACCTCGGGTCCCGCCAGACCCGCTGACAACAGACGCAGTTCTTCGACGCTGTTTTCAATGTGTTGTAAATCGCTCTGGTATTCAGGGCTGTCAAAGCCAGGGTATTCGCTGTGCAGTTCCCATTCAGGAGCGCTGATATGATGTGACATGTCCAATAAACTCGATTTCAATGTTTTTTTTAATTATGCCACAGCTCCAGATCAGGGGCCTTGAGTCGTACTTTTAAATAGGCGTGCAAGCGCTGTTTGACGCCGTTTTGCGGCGGTTTTGACCAGCTCACCAACCCCAGGGGTAAGACCTTGACACCCTTGCGCTCAAAGCGCTGCACTTTGTCGAGCACCAGGCTTTTCACCTCAGGAAACTCAATGGCCAATTCCGCCATGATTTGTTCACCAGGGTAGGCTTTGGCCTGGAGGGCCATCACCTGTTGCTCCAGGGTTTTGACCTGCTCTTGCTGCTGCTTTAAGGCCTTTTCTTTTTCTTGCAGGAGTTCGGCATTTTTCTTGTATAAATCTTCGACAATGCTCACCCGTAAATTCTGGTTCATTTCGCTGAACTCTTTTTCGAGTTCGGCGGAGCCCTTGCTGGGCTGCTGAATCAATAACTGGGTATTGCTGAGCTGGTAATTGGGCAATTGACTGACCAAAAGCTCTTGTTCTTGTGTGCTTAAAGGCTCGCCCATGAGTACCAGTTTCAGGGTGGGTTGTCGGCGGTCAAAAATGGCTTCTTGTTTAATAATTTGGGTGTCTTTAAAATGAAAGGTTTTGGCAATAAATTGCTCTGAACGCGATTTGAACAGGGTTTCTTGCACCACGCTGATGCCTGCGTAAACGCTCGGAAGAATCGTAACGAGCGCAAAGATCCCCAGGTAAAAGCGCACCCGTTTTTCGCGGGCAGGGTCGAGAAAGGAGACCGGCTTAAAGCGCAAAAGACGCACAAACACAAAGGTGGTCAAACAAATAAACACTGAGTTAATAAAAAAGAGGTAGAAGGCACCAAAAAAATAGGACCAGTGGGCGTTGGCCAGACCGTAACCGGCTGTGCACAGAGGCGGCATTAAGGCTGTGGCAATGGCAACGCCGGGGATGGCGTTGGTTTTTTCTTTGCGGGAGCTGGCGATAATGCCGATGGACCCACCAAAAATGGCGATCAAAACATCAAAAATGGTGGGCTGTGTACGGGCTAAAAGCTCAGACTGGGCCTGATCTAGCGGGGTAATGACAAAGTACAAAGCAGAGGTAAGCACCGAAATGACCACTGCCACCCCCAGATTGCGCATGGAGCGCTTGAGTAAGTCCAGATCATTGGTGCCCAGGGCCAGTCCCATGCCCATGATCGGTCCCATGAGCGGCGAAATGAGCATGGCACCAATAATCACCGCGGTAGAGTTCATGTTGAGTCCTACAGAGGCAATAAAAACCGCAAAGACCAGGGCCCAGAGATTGGCTCCACGAAATTCAATGGAGCGTTTAATATCGGTAATCGTGCCCTCTTCGTCGGCCTCATCACGCAGATGAAAGAGATCACTTACATAGCGTACAAAGCGGCGGGTGTTTAAGGCCATCAAGCGTTTGGATATTTCTTGCTGAGCGACCTGCTTTTCGATGTCGGGGCTGGGCTCACTGGGGGAAGGCACTGGACTCATGGTTTGGATTCAACTCCATCTGGACTTTTTAGCAGTGTAGCGGGTTTGCAGCCATTAAACCATAAAAAATAGCTGCGAAAAACCTTAAAAAGCCCTGAAGCCACGACGCAAAAAGACTGGCATAATAGGGGTGTCAATGGCTATCTTGAGAGTAGCATGATCTGAAAAAGGACACCTTATGAAAATTTATACCCGCACCGGAGATTCTGGACAAACCGGCTTATGGGGAGGCACCCGTATTCCCAAAGATGCGGTGCGCATTCAGGCTTATGGCACTGTGGACGAGTGCAATGCGGTGATTGGCATTGCCTGTACCACCCTGGCGGATGAAAAACTTTTGACCCTGTTGGCTCAGGTGCAAAATGAATTGTTTGTGGTGGGCTCGGATCTGGCCTCCGATGTGGCTTTAGAAAATGTCCCGCGGGTACAACCCCGCGATGTCACCCGCCTTGAAACCTGGATTGATCAACTAGAGGCAGAATTGCCTCTCTTAACCCAGTTTATTTTACCCGGGGGTCATGCGGCGGCAGCTCAACTGCACCTGGCTCGTACGGTGTGCCGCCGTGCAGAGCGCTGGGTGGTGAGCTTGCACCATGAAGAAGCCATCAATGAGACCGTACTCCTCTATTTGAACCGTCTTTCTGACTTTTTGTTTGTGGCCGCTCGCTATGCCAATCATGTGTCACAAACCCCTGATGTTCCGTGGCAAAAACCCGTATAATAGCTCCATGTTAAAACACCCTGATGCCATTGATGTCGAAGGCTTTGCCGCAGAAATTGAAGCCTTGCACCAAAAACTCAAAGCCAATATTGGCCCTGAAGACCTACGCCATGTCAAAAAAATAGAGCGCTGGGGCCGTCTCTGCTCCCTGGTTGGCTACGGTACGGCCTGGATTTTACCCAATCCCCTGTCGGCTTTTTTGATCAGCCAGGGCAATCTCACCCGCTGGGCCATGATGGGGCATCATGTGTGTCATCGGGGCTATGATCGGGTGCCTGATGTGCCCAAACGCTATCAAAGCAAGCATTTTGCGCAGGGCTGGCGGCGCTTTTTGGACTGGCCCGATTGGCTGTTGCCCAACGCCTGGTCCTACGAGCACAATACCCTTCACCATTACCACACGGGTGAAGTTTTAGATCCCGATGTCTTGGAACACCGGGTGCGTTTGATGCGTGAGATTCGTGCGCCGTTGTTTTTAAAACATATTGTGGCTTTCTTTTTTGCCAGCACCTGGAAGCTGAGCTATTACGCTCCCAATACCCTGTGGATGTTGCAACAGCGCGAGTCGCGTCTGGGACGAGATGAACTGCACGCCCGCATTAAGGGGCATAAGCCAGCTATTTTTCATGGGGCGAAATTGTGGTGGCCCTTTCATAAAGCGGGGGCTCAATTTTGGTTGCACTGTTTATTGCCTTATGCCCTGTTGCGTTTTGGCCTGTTACCCCTGCTCTTTTTACCGCTGGGGGCCTGGGCGGCGCTAAATGTGTTGATCAACAGTTTACTGGCAGAATGGATCACCAATTTGCACACCTTTTTGATCATTGTGCCCAACCATTCAGGGGACGATGTGTACCGTTTTGAAGGTGGCATTGAAAACAAGGCCCAGTTTTATCTGCGGCAAACCGTTGGATCGGTGAATTATACCGGTGGCAGCGACCTGAAAGACTTTTTACAGGGTTGGCTGAATTATCAGATTGAGCATCATCTTTGGCCAGATCTGCCCATGCTCAAGTATCAACAGGCACAACCTGAAGTGCAGGCCATCTGTGAAAAATATGGGGTGCCGTATATTTATGACCCGCTGCCGAAGCGGGTGGGCAAGATGTGGGCCTTGCTCACCGGTCAAGATGTGATGATGCAATGGCCTGAAAGCCCTGAGAAGCCTGAACTTCCACAGGCTGCTTAAAAGCTAATTCCAAAGCGTACCTGGGCTCCCACCTGGGGTTTGTCATTGCTTAAATCGACGGTGCTGCCAAAACTTACAAAGGCGTTTTTATTGCGATGCTCAATGCCCGTGTAAAGTCCGTAAGCACTGTCTTCAGAGATATATGGAGAGTCCACCAGCCCGGCGGGATTGAGGTAAACCCCCGCCATCACGTCGGTGCGAGATCCCTGTCCTTTGGCCACGGCCTCGTTGCTATCGTGGCGGCGGAAGGTGACACCGGCCATCACGGTGGTGGGGAGTTTGATGTTTTCGGTGGGCAGTTTAACGCCGCTCAGGTAGGTGCTGCCCTGGTTTTGTTGAATTTGAAGGTAAGAACCCGAAACCAGGCCAGCATGCAGGCCGGTGCTGTATTGGGTGCCTGTTACATTGGTATGGTTCCAACCCAGCTCGGTGATCACGCCGAGGGCACCATCTTCAGGGCCTCGGGTGTTAAAGGGCATGTCACGCCCCATGAGCCCTTGTTCGGGGTTCATGTTCAGATCAGGCCGTGGAAAGAGCAGAGTTAAACCCGCGTGTGGTCCATTTTTAAAGGGGGTTTGCAAGCGCAGGACGCCGTCCAGTTCCACCTGGACACCGGGCACAATTTCAAAGCCTTCGCTGCTGAGGGCGCGACCGACGCTACTCATCATGCGTTCGGGGCTAAAGCTGTGGTACTGCGCGGTCCACTCAATGGCTGAGCCCTTCATGCTAAGAGGGCCTGCGCTGAGCTCCACTTCGCCTCTACCGCTGGGATCTCCAAAATACACGTGGGCACGGTTGGGCTGAATACTGGCCAGGGCTTTGAGTTCGTGGACATTGTCGAGTTTGACCCGCAGGGGAATCCCGTTATAGGCGGTGCGGATTTCGGCCTGAATAACGGAGTCTTCACCGGTGGGGACCAGATGCAGGGCTGCGCCCTGGGCCAGGCCTGAAATGCCGGTGGCTTTCACTAAAAATCCATCCATCTCGGCAATATCCACGTCGATATCCATACCCGCCACCTGGGCCTGAATGCCCACACCGGTAATGTCTTCAATAATCAGATCGCCCCGCTGGGCGTCGACGCTGACTTTGGCATTGCCTCCCCGCACGCTCACTGAGGCATCCGCTGTGGCGGCATCAATGTGCAAGCCTTCACCCGCAAAGGTATAGCGCCCCAGACCGTCCTGGGTAAAGCTCAATTTTTGGCCTGTGTCTCCGCCGCCCAATCGCACGTTGAGATCTTCCTGTTGCAATTGAATCTCACCGCCGCCGGGGATCTTTAAAAAGGCCTCTTGTAAAAAGCTACCGTCTTCAGAGAGCCCCATATGTACCCTGACCTGGTCGCCGTTTTGGGTGCGCACCTGGGCATTAAAGCCTGAAACAAAGGCTTCGCTATTGCCCACACCCAGGTCCAGGCTGCGGGCCTCTCCCTGTGCGTTGTTTTGCAAGATCAGATCCAGGTTTTCGACGTTGACTTGCCATTCAGATTCTAGCTGAGATTTGATCTGGGCCGAGTCAATATGTAAGCGGCTTTGAGCGCTGTTGATTTGGGCATTAACGCCCGCTAAAGAACCGGCCACTTCAGGGGTCTGAAATTCAGCAAGGGCCAAATCCAGGTTGCTGTGGTTCAGGCTGCCGTCAGGGTGAAAGGTGGCGTTGAGCCCCAGTCCCTGCAGGTTAAGCTGTTGTTGCGCGTTTTGATCTTGAAATTGAAACTGTCCCACATTGGCGTTCAGTGCTGCAAGGCTGCCCTGATCGTAGTGCAGGTTCAAAGCGCCCTGGGTCAGGGCGGCGCTGCCAAAATCGCCTTCAAACTGGCCCGCTTGCAGGGCCCCGCTCAGACGGGTGAGTTGGCCCTGGCTGTCAAAGGCCAATTGGGCTTCGGCACCGCTGAGCTGTAGGGCTTCGTTGCCCTGCTGATAACGCAAGTGTTCGCTGTTGACCTGTAGATTTTCCACAAAGCCGTCCGCGTTGCGATCCAGTCTGAGTTGGCTCTGGCCCTGGGTCACCACCGATAAGGGGCCATCGGTGTACTGGATGTCGCTACCGCTCAGCGTCGCAAACCCGGAGCCATCGGCCTGGTTCTGAATATTGACCCGGGCAGCACCCACAGCCAGCTGACGGGTACCTCCGGCACCGTTGGGCTCCATGAGTGAAATACCGGTCCCGCTGCCTTGTAACTGCTGGCCTTCAGGGCCCTGAATCATTTGCAATTGCAAGGTCTCGGCCTGTAGGGTTTGGGTGTCGGTATTGAAGCGCAGGTCCTGGCTGGTGGCTTCAAAGATTTGCGCGTCGCCTTCGCTGCGCTGTTGAATTTGGGTGGCGCCCAGATGGGTGTTTTGGTTCTGGGTGCTGTGATCCAGGGCAGAAAATTGCAGTTTGAGTCCTTGTGGGTTTTGGCTGATCTGCGCGTTTTCTAGAAAGAATTGTCCGCTGTCACTCTGGTAGCGGACGCTTTCGGCGGCAATGATGGCGCTTTGCTCCTGACGGTTCAGTCCGGCCTCGACGCCCCTTAAGGTGGTGCTGTCACTGGCGGTATTGACATGGAGCTGATCCATTTTAAGGCCATCAAAGTCTTCCCCCAGATTGAGACTGATGTTTTTACCCATGATTTGGGTGCCGTCATTGAGGGCTAAAAATCCAGGGGTTTGAATTTGGTAACCGCCATTGCTCTGGGGACGCAATTGGCTGCCTGCGGGAATGACAAAGGCGGTCTTGCCGTCGTTGTAAGCAATGGGAATGGGCAAAGTCATGGGGAAAGGTAGACGGGGCAGGCTGCTTTCAACGGCGTTAACCACCTGGGTGTAGCTGGCCATGGCGTTGTTAAATCCCGATTGTAAGTCGGGGGTCTGCTGGTTGGCTTGCTCGCTCAGGGTTTTGGCTATCGGGTTGATACGTTCGCCCAGTGCTGGCGGTTTGTGTAAGCTTTCCAGAGCGCCTCCGGGCTGAGCGGAGACCAGGTTTTGTACGGTGTCACTGAGATCCCTTAAAAGTTCTGGTGGCAGGTTTTGGGTGCTGGACAGGGCTTCATCAATCATGGCCGTGGCGTTGGCAATAATGCCCAGATCGTTTTCGATTTCGGGGGTCGGTGTGGCAGGAGCTGGCAAAGCCAGGATATCCAGGCGGTAACGGGAAAGAGCGTCTTGCAGATTCATCAGCAAGAGGGTGGCTTTGGGGTTGGGGGGAGTCCGTTGCGGTTGGCTGGTGTCGTCAATAAAGCTAAAGCTGGGCGTGGCCTGGGTGGCTCGTGGCGTTTGACTTTCGAGTTGGGTTTGATCCGCAAACAGCAGTTCAGGACGCGCCTGCGGACGAGGAATGCCCGGCGCTGCGGTTGGGTTTGCAGCAGCGTTTGGCTGTGTTGGACGGGCCTGGGGGCGCAGTGGGCTCTGGGGTAAAGCCGGTTGTCCGTTGATCTGGGGCATAGCGTCATTCCTTTGCGTGGCTTGAGTCAGAGAGCCAGTTGTTTTCATTATCGCCGATTTTTGTGAAATCTGACCCCTATTTTTTGCTATTTCGGCAATTGTCCCGCATTTAAAACTTTCACGATTTTAGCGAGTGCGCTACGGATTTGGCGCTCCTGATCGCAGGGCAAACGCCACCGTTTTTCATCACCGTCCCACTGGCGGCCGTCGACTTTTTTAATGGCGTTTAGGGATTTCTGGTGGTACGGAAAACTGACCGTGATCCATTCATCTTCGGCATCCAAATGCAAATGACGGTGTTCAAAGCGTCGCTGTAGGCCTTCGAGTACCAGCGGGGCAATGTCGATGCGACGCTGTTGGGCTGTCAGCTCTTTCTCTTCTGCTTCCACAAACAACTGCTCTAAGTCGGCAATCACGGCCACCACCGCCCGCATATTTTCTTCGGTGACGGTGAGGGTCCAGGATTTATCGTGGGCGGCGTACTCGGCTCCCTCAATGGTTTTGACCAGAGCAATGGCCTCTGGATTGTAGGGGAAATAAAGTAAGACGTCCTGGTCAAAGACTTTGATTTTGAGTGGGCCTTCATCCTGAACCCAATCTTGTAAGTGATCCCAATTCATGTGCTGCTCCCTGGGGAATGTGTTGATATGGCATGACTCTGCCATTGTAACCCATTGCGCCAAAGCGCCTTATGCTAGAATGGAACAATTGTTGAGGTGCCTAAGGCAAGTGAGGTGATGCAATGTTCTCAGGAAAAAATGAGTTCGTCAAACGGGTAATTAAATCCCAACTGGACCGTTCGGTACAGGTGGACCCAGAGGTCTATGATGTATTGGCCCGGGATATGGAGCGCAAGATGGAGCCCATTGTCAAGAAGGCCGTGGACTATGCCGCCCGTGAAAACCGTACCACAATTTTACCTGCGGACGTGGTCAAAAGCATCAATTACAATAGCGGTAAAAAAGCGCCCCGGGTCTTAATTGCCCACGTGACTGCCGGAGCGGGGCACACCCGTGCCGCTGAGGCGCTGGCCCGTGCGTATCGCAATTTGTATCCTGATGCCAATGTGAAATTGGTAGACACCTTAGACTATATCAACTCGGTCTACAAAAAAGTTTATAACAACACCTATTTGGCCCTGGTCAAGCATACCCCGCGTCTGTGGGGTTATATCTATGAGCGCTACGATAAAGACGAAGAGGGGCAGCGCATTGATGACAAATTCCGCCAAAGCTTAGAGACGCTGCAGGCTGGTGACTTTCGCGATTTCCTGGACGACTTTTCACCCGATGTGGTGATCTGTACGCACTTTTTGCCCATGCAGTTGATTTCGCGCTGGAAGAAAAAGCGCAAATCCTCGCTGCCTCTGTATGCGGTGGTAACAGACTTTGCCCTGCACACCTTTTGGATCGTTGAAGAAATTGACGGCTACTTTGTGGCCAATGACAATGTGCGCCGTGAATTGCAAACCCGTGGTGCCATGGCCAAGAATATTTACCAGACCGGTATACCCGTAGACCCTGTGTTTGCCACTTTGCCGCTTCAGTCTGAAATGCGTGACAAACTGGGGTTGACCCGTGACCTGCCCACCGTCTTGATTATGAGCGGAGGCTATGGCATCGGTGATGTGACCAGTTTGGTCAGCTCTTTTAAAGACGTCAGCACCAAAATGCAATTGCTGATTGTTTGTGGCAAAAACGAAGAACTGCACACCCAGGTGGCCCAGATTGCGCAAACCTTGCCCATCACCACGCAGGTATACGGCTTTGTTACCAATGTCCATGAACTTATGCGGGCCGCTGATCTGGTGATTACCAAGCCTGGCGGTTTGTCCAGCTCTGAAGCCCTGGCCGCCAATTGCCCCATGATGATTATTAACCCCATTCCCGGACAGGAACAGCGCAACAGCGACTATCTTTTAGAGCAAGGGGCGGCAACCATCTTACACCAGTTGCCCGACGGGGCCTACTATGTCGAAAAATTGCTCAACGATAAAGATCGCCTCGCCGATATGATTCAAAGCACACGGGCCATTGGGCGCAAAGATGCCGCCATGGAGATTGCTCGCAAAGTCACAGAATTGGCAAAGCTAGACAGCTTTGATGCAAACGACGCATGATTTCGAATATCGATCATATCCGGGAAGTGGCCTCACGGGATCAGTACATCACCGAGATTAAGGTGTTTACCGACTCTCTGATGGCTCAGGACAAAGCCAAAGCTTTGTTTTTAATCAAGACCCTCTTTTTTGCGCCCGAGACCCATCCCAAAGTGCGTTATGTGATTGCCGAACGCATGGGTAAGGTGGGGCAAAAACAAATGTTTCAGCAATTGCTGAGCTATTTTATTTTGCGCAAATTTCCCGATACCGTGGCGCTGATAGCGGCCCTAAAAAGCTTTGGTGATCCCGAAGCGGCTCCTGCCTTAATGGCCTATTATCCCGAAGCCAGTTTTCGGGAATGCCTTGAAATTATTGATGCTTTATCCACAAGCCAATCCCCAGACAGCCTGGAATTTCTCAGCCAGGTTTATAACGAGCAAATGGAATATCAGCAAAGCTTTGACCGGCAGGAAATGGAAGAAATTCGACAGCAAGCTACTCTGGCCATGGGCAAAGGGATTATGCGCTTTGACTTTTTCTAAATTCTGGACATGCTAAAATACGAGGCAAAGCTTTAAAGGACGCAATATCTACCCTATGCTCGCGCAACTCATTGCCAGTCTTGAATCCCTGATTTTAAACGGTGGCCTCTTTTTGGTCATGGGCTTTGTGGTGGTGGTACTGGTGCCCCTGAGCCTGTGGTGGATTATGCGCTCGCCCTCCGCTAAAGCGAATTATGCAGATCTTTCACAAGCCTATCAGCGCCTGGCCGAGCTGCGCCAGCAAATGGAAGCCTGGCAAACCCTTTTGCGCCAGCAATTGAACCAAAAAGAGACCTTCAAAGGCAAAACCGCCAAAGAAGCCGCTGCCTTTGCGCCCCTGCAAGAAGACGCGTTAGCGGCGCTCAAAGAGCTGTTGGTGCGTCATAAAGCCGTGGAGCACATGTGGGAACAAGAGGAGGCGGGGGCCCCCGCCGAGACCGATAAGTTGACGGAGGGTTTTCAGGACTTACAGGTAAATGCCCAGGCAGCGGTGCAGTGGTACAAACAATTGCCCCAGCGTCTGGCCCAGGCCCGTACCCGCTTGCATGAATTGCAACAGCGGGTGGAGCAACTGAATTCCCCCCCCACTTTACTAAGACAGTTGCAAATGTTACAGGCCAACCCCTTTGCAAATGATCCCATTTGCTATTTTGAAGAGATTCAACATTTTGTAGGGCAGCTTGAAAAAGCAGAGGCAGCAGCTCGTGCTCTGCCCCCCTTACCCCCGCCTGTGGTGGAAGAATCGCCTGTGGTGGAAGAATCGCCTGTGGTGGAAGAATCGCCTGTGGTGGAGGTATCGCCTGTGGTGGAAGTATCGCCTGTGGTGGTAGAATCGCGTGTGGTGGTAGTATCGC
>CAXRDE010000020.1:0-43103 GCA_964229355.1 Candidatus Sericytochromatia bacterium
GGTGGCGCTGTTAAACACCATTGACGGCAAAGGCTATACGGTATCTCACCACGGGGATCCTGTGGGTGGAATACCGAAGGTGGCCCGCGCCATGGATGAGGTATTGGCCATGAGTGCCAATGGGGACCTTGAGAAGCTGCCCGAAGGCGCCACCCGCGATAAAATGAACCAGTGGGCCCAGGATATTGTCAGCGGTCGTTTGGCCCAGGCCGCTCGTCAGTTTGATGGCGTGACAGAATCCGCGACCCAAAAGGTGAATGCGCTGTTAGATCATCCTGCCTTTGAAGCTCTGCCCGCCGAGAACCAGGAGCGCCTGCTCAACGGCCTGCGTTCAGGTTTTGAAATGATGGGTTATTTGCCCGCCGAGCGGCGCTCTGAAGCCGCTCAACAGCTGCACACCCGTTTAGGCGAACACTTTGGCGTGGCACAAGCTGCACCTGCGGAAGCCGCTGTGGCTCCCGAGCCAGCTGTTGGTCTCACCCCGGCTGACTTGCAAAACACTCTGCAAGAAGACGTGGGATTCTTTGGAAAAGGAGCCCACCAGGAAAAGTTAAAAACGCAAGGCCTGGCGATTGCCGCTCAGGGGCCTGAACAGCGCCAGTTGGTGAGTCAATTGCTGAGTGATGCTCAGGCCTATGGCGTGCTTAGCGAAGTGCTAGCGAAGAGTGACGCTCAGGGTATTGCCGAGGTCTTAACCCACAGCGACATTCGCGGTTTACGGGTGATTGAGGCCGCTGAAGACGAAGTGGCAGGCCAGTTGTTAACCGCTTTGGCAGAACATAAAGATCAGGTGGTGGGAGCAGAGGATTTAATTGCCAGTACCCTTGAGGCTTTTGATGGCACCTTCAAAGATCGCGAAAAGCCTTTTGAAATTTTGGCCGAACAGCAGGCGTATACCCGTCTCAGTGAGCAACTCCAAGAAAAAATTCAAGAACTTTTAAAGTATTGGTAAGTGAGCAAATCGCATTTTCCCTGGGCGTCAAAAGCAATGCCTTCCTGGCTTAAGAGAAAATGCTGAAGTTCGCCTGCGCCCGTGCGATAGGTGGAGATCATACCTCTGGCATTAATAACCCGATGCCAGGGCACATCGGCCTGATCGCTGAGACCATACAGAATACGACCCACCTGGCGAGCGTTGCGCGGCTTACCCGCCAGGGCAGCGATTTGGCCGTAGGTGGCCACGTGCCCCGGTGGAATTTTAGCCACCCATTGAAGCACCGCTTTGATAAAGGGATCATCCATTGAACAGCTCAGCCATTGAGGCGTTGACTTAAGGTGTCCAGTTGAAGCTTACCGGTACGTTGCAGCTCGGGGCTGAGTGTGTGGAGTACGGGGGCCGCCTGCTCTAAAGCCTGCAAGGGATTTTCAAAATCAGGGGCATGCATAATCTCAAACAGACCCCGCTGTGCCGTGGGGTCTTCATTCACATCTAAAGCCTTTTGAAATGTCTCAAAGCTTGCGTAGCGGGCACGAAAAGGCACCAGAAACAGATGTAAATGCCTTAACACCCCGGCCGGGGACCCCGCCAGATCCTGGGCAAAGCGCGCTGGCGTTTTGGCATATTGCGGATTGAGTTGCCCCAGAAGTTTTTGAATTTCTCGCGCTGCGGTGGGAGCATCACGGTCACTTTGTTGGGTCATGACTGCAAACAGAAAAAAGCAGTCTTCTAAGGATAAACCCGGTGGAAAACTCACCTGGATGGCCTGTTGCAGATCCTGGGGAGAACCGATGAGGGGTACCAGGGGTTTAAACAGTCTTTGAAGGCCTGAAGGAGCTGCTGAAATGGTTTCTGCTCGCTTTTCAAAACTCTCAACGCGGGCAATCGCTGTGGCCGCAATCGCCTGCACATTGCGCGACGGCGTTGCTGAAACGGGGTTCTCCATATGCTGCTTCAAATCCTGTAAAGCCGCAAAGTCGGGGTCGATCTCGGCGGCCAGATTCAGGTATTTTTCTGCCAGCAGGGGTTTTTGAATGCACAAGAAGATGGCTGCCAAAAGCACGTAGGCAGGGACAAAGTCACGGGTGTGCTCCAGGCTTTCCATAAGCCCTTCGGCAGCCTCTTGTAAAGCCTGACGTTGCAGCACGCCCACCTCCTGGTGCGTGGTTTTGAGGGCTACCAATTGTTGGTGGGCGCGTTCATAGGCGCTAAGACAGGCGGATGATGCAGACATTAATGGTCCTTTTTACCGCCACCGATGCCTATGGTCCAGGTGAGCTGGGTGGTGGGCGGAATATTTTGGCCATACTGGACATTGAGGCCGAGGCGGTGGTTGCCCTGTTCGAAATAGCTGCCAGCGGTCACGTAAGGGTTCACATGGGAAAAGTCTGTGCTGATGCCACCTCCGCCGGTCAAGGCGAGTCTGCCTCCGTTGTGCCCCACATTAAACTGATAGCCTGCCTGAACTTCGCTGGCGCCATGAAAATGAAGGCCTGAGCCATGGTCATCGTGTCCGCCGCCATGATCGTCACCGTGGGCTGCATCTGGGCCGTGGCTGTCTTCGGTGTCAGAATGGGAATTAAAAGAGAATAAATTGGCTTCTCCACCCACGTGCAGGCCGCCGGTGAGCAGAAAGTTACTGTCAAAGACATATTTGCTGTGGACATTGGCGGTCAAGAGGGCGCTGACATTGCCGTCGGTTTGGGTTTGAAGGGCGGGGGTTAAGTAAAATTCATTGTGGCCACGACCGTGGTCAAAGTGGTTTTGGAGACCGATATCACCGCCCAGCGAAAAGGCAGCGGTCAGGTCCCGTTGTAAGGGCGCGCGAGAACCGATATTTAAGCGTGAGAGCAATTGGGGTCCGTGATGGGCGTCATCATTGCTGTGGTCCGTATCGGGAGTGCCCTCGGGCGCCGTATGACTGTCGTGGTTTTCTTGTACTTCCTGATTTTCCTGGGGGGCATGGGTGACTGGCGGTGTGGTCGGTGGTGTCGTTGGGCGGGGTTGAAGGGGAGATACCTGGGGTGATAAACGGGGAGAACCGGGAATGCTGGACATGATAAGCTCCTAACTTAGCAATGATGATATGCTTATTGTATACCCAATTTTCAGCGGTTTATGCCAGCCTCGCATAATTTTTCGACAAAATGTGCAATTTCCCATCCCACCGTATCAGACACCTGTCCATCTCCCAGTTCCACCAAACGCCATTGGCCCTGGGTGTTTTGAATCACGTCCACGCTAAAAAAAGGACTGTCCACACAGGCTGCTGCCGCGAAAACAGGTTCAGGAACGGGGGTGTTTTCTGCATTGCGATGCGGGCTGAGCACTTGCCCCTGGTACACAAAATAGCGCCGTTCGGTGTCGCTTTGCCAGTCTTCCCAACGTCGCAGACACAACGGCCACTCCAGGGTGCGCAAACGCTTCATTTCTTGCAGCCACGGCTGAAGGTCTGCTTCGCTGGTCATGCGAGATCCCAGACTGGTTTTGAGGGATTTGACCGCATCTTTTAAAAAGGCTGCAGGCCAACCTTCGTTCAGGCGGTTGCTTAAGCAGACGTTTAAGACCTCTGGTGCTTCAGGGCCGGCTTCAATGAAGTGGGTTTCGGGGGTATAGGCCTGTAAACTATGGTACCAGTGGGGCAAATAGTGACAGAGTTGGTAATGCTCAGGGCTGGTCTTCAGGATCCAGCCCTGGCTGGCCCAGCGGGTATACATGTCGGTGTATTGCGCGCCGGTGAGCATCCAGCCCCGATAGAGCAGACGAGAACCCACTGACGGAGCAGGACGCAGTTGTTGACCCTCCCAGGTACAAACGGCTACCCCGGCGGCGCTAAACCCTTCTGCTTCAAGGCGGTAGTTTTCATCCACCTGCAGGGGTTTAAAGTAGTCGGCGGGATAGACCAGTGTGAGGGGCATTATTTCTGGGCGTTCGCTAGCCAGGTGTCCACTTCTTGTTCGAGCACCGACAGGGGCACAGAACCGTTGCGAATCACCACATCATGAAAATCACGGATGTCGAAGCGGTCGCCGAGGGCCTTTTCGGCCCGTTGACGCAATTGTTTGATCTTGATTTCACCCACTTTATAGGAGAGGGCCTGTCCCGGTAAAATCATGTAGCGATCCACCTCAGAGGCAATGTCTGCTTCGGAATTGGCCATGTGACTTTTCATAAAGTCGATGGCCTGTTGGCGGGTCCACTTTTTGGCGTGTAAGCCGGTGTCGACTACCAAACGGCAGGCGCGCCACATTTCAAAGCTCAGGGCACCGTATTCCTGGTAGGGATCCTGGTACATATCCATGTCGTAGCCCAGATACTCTGAATAGAGTCCCCAGCCTTCAATGTAAGCGGTGACATGCATATTGCGTCTGAAGTAAGGCAATCCTTCGAGTTCCTGGGCCAAAGCGATTTGTAAATGGTGACCAGGAATGGCCTCGTGCAAGGTTAAGGCGGTGACCGCATAAGAGGGACGGGAGGGCAAATCATGGGTGTTTAAATAATAAACACCGGGGCGAGAGCCGTCTTCGGGAGCGGGCATATAATAGGCCTGGGGCGCAGATTTGGCCTTGTAGTCTTCGACGGCTTTGAGCACGCATGGAGCCTTGGGCATTTTGTGGAACAGCGCAGGGGTTTTTTCGTAGGCTTCTGCCATGACGTCTTCATACTTTTGCCACAGGGCGTCCACGGTGTCAAAGGCAAATTCTGGACTGGTGCGCAAATGGTGGTTAAATTCCTGCAGGCTGCCTGCAAAACCCAGTTTCTCTTTGAGAGCGGTTTTGGCTTCTGAAATACGCGCCACCTCTTTGAGGCCCATTTCGTGAATGTCGTCGGCGCTGAGTTCAGGGGTGGTGTACAGCTTGATGCAATACCGGTAATAGTCTTCGCCCTGGGGCAGATCATAAACGCCAAAGGTTTCCCGGCAGGCGGGCAGGTAGGTGTCTTTGACAAAATCATGGAGCCGCTGATACGTGGGCTTGATCAGGGTATCGATGATTTCGCTCAGACGCTCACCCAGTTTGGTTTTAAGGGTTTCATCAAAGTTTGTGTTGTTTTTTAAAGGAATGTAAAACACCGAGTCTATGGCCTCGCCGGCAATCAGGCTCTGAATTTGGGGTAAGACCTGTTCCAGGAGGTGACGGGGCGTGGTGCGTCCGGCAGCAATACCGGCGTTGAGGTTATCGATAACATCGCTGACCTGAGCTGGAAAGCCTTCTAAGCGCGCAAAATAATCCTGATAATCGGCTTCACTGTTTAAGGGCTGAAAGTCGATCAATTGCGGCAGCTCCAGGTGGTAGCCGGTCATTTGGTTTAAGGCCAGTTGATGCTCATGAAAAGGAGCAGCGTCTAAGGACTGTTCTAAAAGCAGCAGAAACATATCGTAGTTCAGCTGATCTTGTGCACTGAGTTTTTCTTTGTCGATTTGTAGCAGTTGACCCCGAAAGGTTTCAAACTGGGCAGTGCGTTCGGCCATGGCGGCCGCAGATAAATCACTCAGGCGATCGTTGTAGCGATGGTCGCCCTCGTAGGTGGCAAACTCAGGAGAGCTTTTGCGAATAAACTGGTGGTGATGATCAAAGAGATCATGCAAGGCTTCAGTGGCCGTCAAGGTAGCAGACATAGATAAGTTCCTTTATATGAAGGTATGGGATTGTGGGGCATTATACCAAAAGCCCTTAGTCGCTTTGGCGTAATTGATCCAATACCGAGGAATCTTCAAGAGTGGAGGTGTCGCCCTGCGCCACCCGACCGCAGGCTATGTCTCGCAGCAAGCGCCGCATGATTTTACCGCTGCGGGTTTTGGGCAACACGTCGGTAAAAATAATCTCTTCAGGACGCGCCAGGGCACCAATCTCTTCCACCACGTGGGCTTTGAGGGTGTCTTTGAGGGCGTCTGAGGCTTTCAGATTACCTTCTAAGGTCACAAAAGCCACAATGGCTTCGCCTTTAATATCGTGGGGGCGGCTGACCACGGCGGCTTCCGTCACCTGCGCGTGAGACACCAGGGCGCTTTCAATCTCCATGGTACCCAAACGGTGACCAGACACGTTAATGACATCGTCCACACGGCCCATAACCCAGTAATAGCCGCGCTCATCCTGGCGAGCCCCGTCACCGGTGAAGTAAACGTCTTTAAATTTTGACCAGTACTGTTCTTTAAAGCGTTCGTCGTCACCGTACACTGTGCGGAGCATGGACGGCCAGGGTTTTTGAATGGTCAAATAACCGCCCTGGCCCTGGGGTACAGGCTTGCCCTCGGCGTCGACAATCTGGGGAATAATACCGGGTAAGGGCAATGTGGCGGTGCCGGGTACGGTCGGTGTGGCACCGGGCAGAGGAGCAATCATCATGGCACCGGTTTCGGTTTGCCACCAGGTGTCCACAATGGGGCAGCTTTCCTGACCAATCACCTTGTGATACCACATCCAGGCTTCGGGGTTAATGGGCTCGCCCACGGTGCCCAACAGGCGTAGCGAAGACAAATCGTGTTTGAGGGGCCATTCGTCTCCCCACTTCATAAAGGCGCGAATGGCGGTAGGGGCGGTATAAAAAATGCTGACGCGGTATTTGTCGATAATCTTCCAAAAGCGATCGGGCTCCGGATAATTGGGAGCACCTTCATACATAACCGAGGTGGCCCCATTGCTCAAAATACCGTAGATAATATAGCTGTGGCCAGTGATCCAGCCGATGTCAGCGGTACACCAATAGGTGTCCTCTTCTTTGAGGTCAAACACCAGTTTGCTGGTGTAGGTGGCCCCCAATAAATAACCGCCGGTGGAATGTACCACGCCTTTGGGACGGCCGGTGGTGCCGCTGGTGTACAAAATAAAGAGTGGATGCTCTGCGGGCAGCTCTTCAGCGGGGCAGTCTAACTCCGCTTCGGCCATGCGCTCATGCCATTTGACATCCCGTGGGGTGATGGCGGGTGGGGTGTCAAAATCACTGTCAGCTAAATGGTCAACGACCACCACATGCTCAACGCAGTCCACCTGTTCTAAGGCTTTGTTGACGGTGTCTTTGAGAGGAACAATCTGGCCCCGGCGACGGCCGCCATTGGCGGTAATCACCACTTTGGCCTGGGCATCTTCCACCCGATCTTTGATGGCCTCTGCAGAGAATCCCCCAAAAATTATGCTGTGGGTGGCCCCAATGCGGGCACAGGCCAGCGTTGCAATGGCCAGTTCAGGGATCATGGGCATGTATAAAATGACCCGATCCCCAATTTTTACATTGAGGTCTTTGAGCACATTGGCAAAGCGGCACACCTCGTAGTGTAGGGTTTGGTAGGTGAAAATTTGGCTGCTGCCGTCTTCGCCTTCCCAGATCAAGGCGGCTTTGTTTTTGCGGGGGGTTTCGAGGTGGCGGTCTAAACAATTGTAGCTGGCGTTAATGCGCCCTTCCACAAACCACTGGGCAAAAGGAGGCTCCCATTTGAGGATGGTTTTCCAGGGGGTAAACCAGTGCAAGTGGGCTTTGGCTTGTTTGTCCCAAAAAGCCTCTAGATCGTCAGCGGCCTCCTGGTAAAGCGCCTGATACGCTTCAAAGCTGGGCACATGGGCCTGGGCTGAAAACTCGGGATCCGGCGTAAACTCGCGAGATTCACTGAGTATCGAGGTAAAGGTATTGGGATCGGTGGCCATGCTATTGCTCCTCAAGTCGTAGTGTGTGCAGCATAAAGCGCCTGTTTTTTGTTGTCAAGTCAGCGCGAGCTGATAAAACACCTGATGCTGCTGGTAGTTTAAGGCACGATCTGTCTTGATTTCAATTAAGGTGCTTTGTCCCTGTCGAGCCCGCTGTTGCGCCTGCGCTAAAGCGTCCTGAAAATCCTGGCGACTTGTGGGCTGAGCGTAGTGCAACTGAAAGAGCGCCGCCGCATGTTCAAAATACCAGGGGTGCGGGGTACCAAAGTATTGCTCGACGCGCTCGGGGTCGTCTACGCCCCCTTGCGGGTGAGAGACCGGTAAAAACGAAAAAATGCCGCCGCCCTGGTTGTTGAGTACCACCACAATCGCGCCGGCGGGCAGTTGTCGAAATGTGCCCAGGCTGTTGAGATCGTGGTACAGGGTTAAATCGCCGCAGAGCAATGCCGCAGGTTGGGCAGAACCGATAATGACGCCGCCCAGCATGGCCAGATTGCCATCGATTCCGCTGGTGCCTCGCGACCCAATTAGCAGTGGAGCGCGTTCATCCAGTACGCTGTCAATATCTCGAATCGCCATGCTATTGCCTACAAACAAGGGGATGTCTAACATGTCCAGACACCAGGCTGCCACACTGAGTTCACTCACTTCCGTATGCTGAGCCCAGGCCTGGATATGCTGGCGGGCCTGGTGCTGCAGGGGTTGTAAGGGCGCTACCTCTACGTTCGCCTGAACCGTTCGCGGCGCAACGCCCTGCAGCAGCTGAAGGGCGAAGGCATCCGGTGCCTGTACCCGATGCTGATGCACCCGATAATTGGGGTCCTGAGGTCGCGGGTTTTGAGTGACCTGGATATATTGACACGGGCTAGAACTGGCCAGATACGTGTCTAAATACTGGAGTAAGGCCTTGGACACAAATCCCTGGCCCAGATGTAAAATAAACGCCGGTGCGAGGTCTTGCAGGGCATCTTTGAAGGCTTGCTGTCGCAAGAGCAAATCATAGGAAGAGATACCGTAAGGTGTTTCCGCCAGAAGGGCGCGCATATTGGATAGCGGATCTGCAAACGTGGGCCATTGCAGCGCGTTCGTCAGGGCCAACAGGGGGGCTTTGTCCATGGCTGGAGGCAAGCGTCCGATCAACAATAAACCTTTGTGCTGTTGCAGGGTTTTTAAATCCAGGGCAAAGGCTGGCGTTTCAGCGGCCAGGGTGTACTGGGTTTGGGGAAGGGTGAGTTGAGCCATGGCCGCCGCGTAAGCTTCAGTGGCGGCTTGTGCCGGGGCTGGGGTCAGCGGTTCGGCAAAGGGAAAATTGATGTGCACGGGACCTTTCACGGGGGCCTGAGCGCGAAACAGAGCCTGTTCAAGGCGAGACACCACAAAGCGGGGGGCTAAACGCTCCTGGGGCGTGGGCATTTCGACAAATTCGCGCACGTAAGCGCCAAAAATATGCTGTTGTTGAATGGTTTGATTGGCACCACAGTCTCTGAGTTCTGGAGGCCGATCGCCGCTGAGGACGATCAGGGGGATCATGTCCTGAGAGGCCTCAATGACAGCGGGGTAATAATTGGCGACAGCGGTGCCCGAAGTGCAAATCAGGGCAGCTGCCCGCTGACTCCAGCGGGCGTAACCCAGGGCTTGAAAAGCCGCGCTGCGCTCATCGTGAATTACAAAACAGTGGGCCTGGGGGTGTTTGCTGGCCGCCAGGGTTAAGGGGGTGGAGCGGGAACCGGGGGAAATAAAAAAATGGTCAATTCCGTTGGCGATGAGGGTGTCTATGACCAGGCTGGCCCACAAGGTGTTGAAATTGCTAAGCATCATGCGCTGTGAAAGGTGCTGAGCTTTAGTCGAGCTTGCGTTGTGCGTCAGCCTCGAGACGCATCAACACAGGCGATCGGGTGGGGTGTTCATGAAACCAACGGGCTCTCTCTTGTAGTGCCCGTAAAATCGGCGGAGGGCTTGCTGTAGACAGCATAAAGGAATGCGTGGATGTTGAAGGGGTAGATGCGGTATCGTCAGTGGAGCGATGAAACGAAGACATAAATAAACATTCCCTGTAAGATTGTGCGATTTTAAGTTTACTCTAGCACACAGGTTTTCTAAAAGTTGTGAGCGATCGCGCTAACGGGTTTATTTTATGCTTAATATATCGCCCAGCCACATTTCGAGGGCCAGCTCTGGGCGCAAGCGACTGCTGCGGCTGCGGACTTGAAGGTCGAGCAAGTAGTTTAAACTGTGCTCCATGCGCTGTAAAGAAAGGTGCTGCCAGCGTTGAAGGTCCATTTTAACCACATAGGGGTTTAAGCCAAGAATTTTGGCAATTTCTGCCTGATTTTTGCCCTGAGCCTGATAAAACAAGGTACGGTGTAGACGCACCATCGATGTGCCCAGGGTCGATAAAATTTTATTGGGATTTTCTCTTAACAGCAGGGTGTGAAAGTGAGAAAACGCATTTTGGTGATCTCTGCGGGCAATCATTTCCAACCACAAGAAAATGTCACTTTCGGTTTGAACCACCAGGGTTCGTACTGGTGCCAACGTGACCACTTTTTGTTTGAGATCAGGGCTTTCTAGATAGGTTAAGACCTTACTTAGGGCACTTTCTAACAGATGCTTGTCGGTGCCACAGGCGTCGATTAAGTAATCCAGAGCATCAGGTTGAATACGCCATCCTTCAGCTTTGAGGTGTTCTTGCACCCAGGGACCCAGCAGCTTATGGGCGTTCCAACGCTTGATTTCTTCACAAGCGGTATGCTCAGCAAAGCCCAAAAGGGTTTTGAGGGCTTTGCGACGTTTATCGAGGCTTTCACTGCTCAAAATTAAAACGTTTTCGGTGTCAAAACCCTCTGTTAAATGGGGATTCAGGGCTTCAGCCAGGGTAACCAGGCTCTCGGTATTGAGGTGAGCGTGAATGACCCGACGAGAGCCCCAGAAAGGGGGAGTAGCCCAGGCGTCAAAAATGACTGCGGTGTCAGCGGGTTGATCGTATTTTTCAAAGTTAAAATCAGCAAATTCAGGCTCCAAATACCTGTCGACGCGCTTTTTAATGGCGTTATCTCGGCCATAGCTGTCTAAACCTGTAACCAGAAAAAGCTTGTCTTTCACTTGAGTTTAATGACCTTAACATTGACCACCCGGGGGCTCACTTCTTTGAGCTGAACATTTTCGGGTACTGCGACCCCAACCGGCACAATTTGTTCGCTGGTATCGCGATTCTGGAGCTGTACAAACACCTTGATCTCTTCCAGCGGAATCGACTTGAGGCGCTCAGAACGTCCTGAGAGGCGTAAGGTCACCTGAGAGGGATCCAGTTTCACCACCAGATTGTCGGTATTGCCCTGAATGTCAATGGGCACCAACAGTTCTTTGTTTTGGGCTTCTAAATCCAGTTGCGGGGCTGGAGCAGTGCCCAGGCCCACGGCCAGCCCCCAAATAACTGCCATAAACACAGCAATAAAACGCAAGTTTAAAAAGATTTTATTGACACTGCGCTGGACAAGGTTAACCCACTGGGAGCGCGGTTTTGCAGGAGTCTTTTCGGCTTTGTCAGCAACACCGCTTTCTTTGTCGTTGTTTTCACGGGCGAACAGGGTGCGGGTGAAAATGTTTTCAGGGGTTTTACTTTCCACCTGAAACAGTTCCATGAGCTCGCGCTCCAGGTTCTCTTCGGTGAGATTGCGGTGGGTTTTGCCTTCTACAATGAGTGAGATACTGCCAGTTTCTTCAGAAACCACCAGGCTGGCCGCATCGGACTGTTCTGAAATACCCATGGCGGCCCGGTGACGCATGCCCCAGTAAGTGCCTGCGGGAGACTGCTTGTTTTCGGTTAAGGGCAGTTGTACAGCGGCGGCTACCAGGGTGCTCCCTCTGACAATAATGGCACCATCGTGCAGGGGAGTGCCTTCATAAAAGACGGTATGCATCAGGGCTTCAGAGAGTTCGGCGTTGAGGATTTTGCCCGATTCAATGTATTCGTTGAGACCAATGCGCCGTTCAATGACGATTAAGGCTCCAATTTTTTCCTGGGACAGGGCCTTGGCGGTGGACACCAAAATGCGAATGGTGCTAAAGAACTCTTGACCTTTGAGCAAACGATCGGTGGGAAACAGCGAAAAGCCGCGTCCCAGCTCAGACAGGGCACGGCGGAGTTCGGGCTGAAACAAAACGGGGATGGCCACAATAATCAGCGTGGCGGCGTTTTGCAGGACAGAGGTCAGAATTTTAAGTTCTAAGAAATTGTTGGCGATGAAGTACACCACCACCAGCAGCAAGAGACCGCGGATGAGGTAAACGGCACGGGTTTCTTTGATAAAAGAGAACACCTTGTACAAAACAAAAGACACGATAAAAACATCCAGCACGTCTTGCCAGCGCAAGCCTTGCCAGATCTGTTGTAGATAGCGTGAGAGTAATTCGACTGTGTCCAAAGGATGCCTCAGGTGCAAAATATAGCTATTTTTAAACAACCTTATTTGAATTTTAACAAAAATGCGTTGCAAGCAACGGTCTATACCCTGAAAAAAGTTAAAAAAGTTGTGAGAATGTGAACATTTGCTACACTGTAGGCTATGCAAAGTTATTTTGAAACAATGGCCAGACTGGCGGCCCAGGAAACCCCCTGTGTGACGGTTACGCTGGTACATGCGGTGGGTTCTGCTCCCCAGAATGTGGGCGCAAAAATGATTGTAGAGGCCCAGGGACGGGTGTGGGGAACCGTGGGGGGCGGCAAGGTGGAGAACCACTGTATTGCCCACAGCCAGGGTTTATTGTCCACAGCGCGGGAGCATGATCACCAGATCTGGAATTTGCAGCGGGATATTGGCATGACCTGTGGTGGGGTGGCACATTTCTTTTTTGAAGTACACTTTAATCGACCCTGGACGCTTGCGGTGTTTGGGGCTGGCCATGTGTCACAGGCTCTGATTCCGTTGCTGGTCACCCTGCCCTGTCAGGTATTGTGTTTCGATACCCGTGCGGAGTGGATTGCGCGTTTGCCTCAGCACCCGCGATTACGTGCCCAGGTGGTGACAGATCTTGCAGAGCAAGTGTCCCAGCTTCCTGAAGACAGCTTTGTGATCAGCATGACCCACGGCCATGCCCATGATGTCCCCGTGCTCCATGCGGTGTTTTTAGCCCGGCAACACAACCGGCATGTTTTTCCTTATGTCGGGGTCATTGGCTCCAAAGCAAAAGCCGGTGCTATCCATCGGGATTTACGCAAGCAAGGGCACAGCAAAGAAGCCTTGCAGGCTTTGTGGTGTCCCATTGGCCTGCCCCTGGGAAGTAATCTGCCCGCTGAAATTGCTGTGAGCATTGCGGCGCAAGTCATACAAGAGCGAGACCGTTTGCGGACTTTATCGGGAGATGTGCTAGAATAAGGCGAAAGCGTGAGGTGAGCTGATGTTTAGGCCCTTATTGCGATGGTTTGCTGTAGGTGTTTTTTTTTCAGTCGCAGGGTTCGGGCCTGCCCACGCGCAGTCTGAGCCCGTGCCGGTGGTGCTCCAGTTAAAATGGCATCACCAGTTTCAGTTTGCGGGCTATTATGTGGCCATCGAAAAGGGCTATTATCGTGAGGCGGGTTTAAAGGTCAGCCTCAAAGAAGCCGCGGTAGGCACCGATGTAGTGCAAGAAGTGGTCACCGGCCGCGCAGATTTTGGGGTGGGCACCTCTGAATTAATGATCAGCTATGCCAAAGGCTTGCCGGTGCTCATGGTGGCCCCCATTTTTCAACATTCTCCCCTGATGATGCTGGTGCGCGCAGATGCCGGGATTGATTCGGTGCATGATCTGCCCGGTAAGCAGGTCATGATAGAGCCGCAGTCGGCACAGCTTCTCGCTTACCTTTTGAGTGAAGGCCTTCAGCTTGACACCTTACAATACCGGCCTCACAATTTTGAAATTGCGGATCTTATCGCCGGAAAAATCGCGGGCTTATCGGCTTATTTGAGCGATGAGCCTTTTTTATTAGAGCAAGCCAACATTCCTTACCGTATGTTTACCCCCCGCACCAACGGCATGGACTTTTATGGGGACACTTTGTTTACTTCTCAGCAGTACGCTGCAGACTATCCAGAGCGGGTGAAAGCTTTTCGTGAGGCCAGTCTGAAGGGGTGGGAATACGCGCTGGCTCACCAGGAAGAAACCATTCGCCTGATTCAAAGTCAATACTCTCAGCGCCAGAATCTGGACCATTTGCGTTATGAGGCCAGACATACCTTCGAGATGATTAGCCCTGACTTTGTGGAGGTGGGGTATAGCAATCCCGGACGGTGGAAATACATTCAAGAGGTGTACCAAAAATACAAGCTAATGCCTCAGAACGTTTCTTTAAAGGGATTTTTCTATACAGAGAAAAAAAAGACCCTGGTCTTGCCCCCCTGGGCCTATATCTTACTGGTGGCTTCGATCTTACTAACCAGTGCCCTCGCCTTGATTTTACTGCTATTTGCTTTTTTTAATCGTCAATTGCGCCAGGAAATTCAAGAGCGAGAAAAAGCAGAGCAAGCGCTGATTGCTTCGCGCAATGCACTGACCCAGGCCAACATGGCCAAACGTGATTTTTTGGCACAAATGAGTCACGAAATTCGTACGCCCATGAATGGTCTGGTGAGTTTACTGTCCTTGTTAAAAAGTACAGATCTGTCATCGCAGGCACGGCATTATGTGGGGATTGCCAACCACAGTGCAGGGCTCTTGCTGAATCTGGTGGGCGACATTTTAGATTTTTCACGCATTGAAGCGGGCAAGCTAGAACTGGACCCTCAGCCCTTTGTCTTGCATGAGATGGTGGGCGAGGTGGTGAACACCCTGGCTTTGCCCGCCCACGAAAAAGGCCTGACCTTACATGCTTTTTTGCCCTTGCCCCCTCCCCCGGCCCTGTGGGGCGACGCGGCCCGCATTCAACAGGTGTTATTTAATTTAATGGGGAATGCCATTAAATTTACAGAAACCGGCCATGTGCGGGTGGAAGTTACGCTACAGTCTGCGGCTCATCAGACTGCAATGCTTGAATTTCGGGTGTTTGATACCGGTATTGGGATTGCGCCTGAGGCCATGCAAAAGTTGTTTGCGCCCTTTCAACAGCAAGATGCCAGCATTGGCCGGCGTTTTGGTGGGAGTGGACTCGGTCTGGCCATTGCCAGGCAATTGATGCATTTAATGGACGGCAGCCTCTGGTGCGAACCCCTGCCAGAAGGAGGAAGTTGCTTTGCTTTTCGCATGGCCCTCCCCTATGCCAGTGTGCAAGAGGCCGAGTCTCTACCCTCTCAGGTCTGGCCACAGGTGCCCAGACGTGTCGCCTTGTGCGGTTTTTCTTTCTGGGAAGCCGAAGCGTTGCGTCGTCTTTTGCTGAGTGCGGAGGCCGAAGTGGTGACGGTGGAAGACGTGTCGGCGCTGGCAAAGCTCCCGCCGGTGGAATATGGTGTGATTCCTGCGGCGCGGGTGCAGGAACAAGCTCTGCCTGAGGGGGTTACCTGGGTGGTTATGGTGCCCCTGGGGACACCGTATATGCCTGAAAGCGATGCTGCACTACCGGGCTTGATACCCTGTACTTATCCGGTGGTGGGGGTGGAGTTTTTGCACTGCTTTTTAACGCCCACGTCCTCGGCAGTAAGCTCTGGTTCTTCGGTGCCTCCAGAAGCCGCGCAAAAACGCTATCAGGGCACCCTATTACTGGTCGAAGACAACCCAATTAATCAGGTGGTGGCCCGCGCGATTTTAGAAAACCTTTCCAGGGATTTGGTGCTGTTGATCGCCCATCACGGTGAAGAGGCTTTGAGCCTACTGCAACAGCATCCTGAGGTTCAGTTGGTGTTGATGGATTTGCATATGCCCGTTTTGAACGGCTTTGACACCTTAGAAAAAATACGACAGACGGAGGCCTGGAGACAGTTGCCCGTGGTCGCGGTGACCGCCCAGGCTTTAAAAGGCGATCGCGAACATTGTCTGGCGGTGGGCTTTAACGACTATCTGAGTAAACCTTTTTTACCGGAACATTTGGAACAGATGCTCAAGAACTATCTGCTTTAACGGTACAATGCATACAATGATACCTTTGAAGAAAGAAAAGACAACGTGCAAACTTTAGCCCACGGCCCTATTGAAAAAATGAAAACCCAGTTGAGCAATACGGTTAACTATGCTTTACCCATTGGCGCGCAGCACTTAGATATGAATGCGCTGATTGGCAAAAACGTGCACCTGCAGTACACCCAAACCATTGCCTGTACTCACTGTGGTCGACACACCAAAAAAAGCTTTGCCCAGGGCTATTGTTACCCGTGTATGATGACGCTGGCCCAGTGCGATAGCTGCATTATGAGTCCTGAAAAATGCCATTTTGCTGCAGGCACCTGTCGCGAGCCCGAATGGGCTGAAACCCACTGCATGGTCGACCATATTGTTTATCTTTCCAATGCTTCGGGCCTCAAAGTGGGCATTACCCGGGGAACCCAGGTGCCCACCCGTTGGATTGATCAGGGTGCAGTTCAGGCGATTCCAGTCCTTAAAGTGGCCACCCGTCATCTGGCGGGATTGGCAGAGGTTTTGTTTAAAGCCCATGTCTCAGATCGTACGAGCTGGCAAAAAATGCTTAAAAATGAGGTGTCGCCCTTAGACTTGCCTGCGGAACGAGATCGTTTGCTGGATCTTTTAGCGCAGGATCTTAAAGATCTGGATCCCCACCAGGCGGGACTGGTGAACGTGGTGACTGACGCCGAAACCCTGCACATACAATACCCCGTCACCGAATACCCCAAAAAAGTCAAATCTTTTAATTTAGACAAAGAACCTGAAGCACAAGGTACACTCATGGGTATTAAAGGGCAATACCTTATTTTTGATACAGGAGTGATTAACTTGCGCAAATACACGGGTTATCATTTGGCGGTCTCTACCCTATGATTTATTTTATTCTGGGATCTTTGGGCGTCATGATGTTTATTTGGCTCTGGCTGTTTCGCCGGGATGATCTCCGAGCAGTCGCACACGAAAAGATCACCGATGAGATGATTCACCTGGCTTTAAAAGAAGGACATAAAATCACGGCTATCCGCTATTACCGCATGCGCTATGGCGTGGGCTTAAAAGAGGCCAAAGAAGCGGTGGAAGCACTACAAGCAACCCGGGTTTAATGGTTTCTTTTCCAGTGCACCCGGTAGAGATCATGGCGGCGATCTTTGAGGTTGCGTACGGTACCGTTATTGCGGGCCTTGACCAGATCGCTAATGCTTAAATCGGCAATGGCCACCATTTCGGCATCGGGTGAGGTGTCTGCGGCAACGCCGTCGCGATCAAAGGCAAAATCTGAAGGCGTTAAAATGCAGCTCTGGGCGTAGTTGATGTCCATATTGCGCACCCGGGGTAAATTACCGATATTTCCAGAAAGGGCCACATAGCATTGGTTCTCGATGGCGCGGGCCTGGGCACAAACTCGCAAACCCAGATAAGCCTGGCGGGTGTCCGTTTGAAAAGGCACAAAGAGAATTTTAGCGCCTTGATCCACCAGGTGACGGGCAGGTTCTGGGAAGGCGATATCATAACCCACCAGCACGCCAATGGGCACCCGATCGGTGTTAATCACCGACAGTTTATTTCCCCCGTGAATATCCCACCATTCGGCCTCATCGGGGGTGGGGTGAAGTTTTGCCTGGCGGTACACCATGCCGTCTCTTAAAAACACATAGCACAGGTTTTGCATGTGCCCGTCTTCGTCTTTAATAATATGGGTGCCCCCAATAATATTAATATTAAAGCGCACAGCGGCTTCTGACATCAATTGTTCATAGCGCTCTGTATAGGTGCCCAATTGTTCTAAAGCGCGCACGGGAGACTTGCGGGCATTTTCCATGGCCAAGAAACCCATGGTAATAAACTCAGGAAACAGTAAAAAGTCGCAGTGGTAGTCTGCGGCTGCCTCAACAAAATACTCAATGATTTCCTTAAAATCCTCAAAAGAGCGGATATTGCGTTGACGAAAGTTGAGGGTGCACACCCGTACGATGTCTTTGGCATCTTCGTGGTAAAGCACTTCGGTTTTACCCTGCTTGTCCACCAGCGGGTTTTCCCATTTCATGAGCACGGCGTAGCCTAAGGATTCTTTATCGCTGGGGAGATAATTGGGCAAAATTTTGACGGGTTCAAAGCCATTGCGCATCTGAAAAGACACGGTGGCGTCGCGAATGCGCTTGGTGGAGACGGCCTCTAAATACGCTTCCATGGTGGGGTATTGTTTTTGTCGCTTTGAAAAACCGGGCAGGCGGGCCCCGAAGATAATGCCTCTTAAACCGAGACGCTGGCAGAGTTTTTTACGTTCGTCGTAGAGACGTGCGCCAATTTTTTTGCCCCGATAATCAGAGTCGACGCAGACTTCCATGCCGTATAAATAGTCAGCGGTGGGATCGTGCTGAGACACGTAGCCGTCGTTGGTAATATCTTCCCAGGTGTGGGCTTTGAGGGCCTTGCGTCCTGAAATAATAAAGGTCATGCAAAAGCCCACCACCACACCTTCGTACTCCACCACAAATTGCCCTTCGGAAAAGTGGTTCAATTGGGCCTGCAGGGCTTTTGCCGGGTAACCCTCCATGCCAGGATAGGTTTTATTTAAAATACGATTGATAGCGGCCAAATCTTTGAATTGGGTGTTGCGCACCAGCAGTTTTCTACGGTGTGTAGCCATGGTTTTATTGTACTTCTTCCAAACTTTGGATGAGGGCCTGGGTTAACACAGAAACCGGCTGTGCACCTGAAATGCCCAGGGCTTTGTTTATGACGAAAAAGGGAACGCCCTGAATGCCGTAAATCTGGGCCTGTTGTTGATCCTGACGCACTTCAGGGGCATAGCGATCACCCTGTAGAACCTCCTGGACTTCCGCTTCGGGCAGCCCTACACCAGTGCTCAGGGCGCGTATTTCTTCTTCCTGGCTCAGGTCACGGTTCTCTACAAAATAGGCATGCATAAAAGCTTCTTTGAGGGCGTCTTGTTGGCCGTGGGCATGGGCCAGGTGCAGGAGTCGGTGAAGGTTAAAGGTGTTGATGCGTTTGACGCCGCTCAGATTCAGGGTGAGACCGCTGTTTTCCGCCATGGCCTGGGTGTTAGCCATCATTTTCAGGGTCTCTTCTGGGGTGCGACCATATTTTTGGCTCAAGATTTCGGCCATGGTGCGGCTATCAGACGCGGGGGCCTGGGGATCTAATTCAAAGCTGCGCCATTGGCGTTGAATGCGCACTTCAGGATACTGTTTATGAAAGGCAGCTTCTGCCAGGTTCAGGTGTTGTCTACCGATAAAACAAAAGGGGCAGACAATGTCTGACCAAATTTCGATGTTCAGGGTGGGAGTGGGCATAGGGGTTCCTTTTCTCAGGCAGTATAGATGCTCAAAAAGTATAGCAAAGTCCACAGGTTTGTTTTTATGGTTTTCAAATCTTGTTTTATCGGGGCTTAAGCGTTTTCTGGGGTAGAGTCGAAGCAAACAGGGAGGTTCACTGATGAAGTCATTACATCGTGCAGCAGTATTTATGCTGGGATTATGGGGCGTTTGCTTTGCTTGTGCATCGGAACGCCCACGATTTGAATCTCACTGTTATAAACAGGTAACCGGCGACGGTGAAAATACAGATATTACCCTGCTTACCCTGACCCAAAATGGTGAAACCATTTCTGGAAACTACTATTGGTTACCTGCTTTTAAAGACCGAAGACTCGGTTCTTTTGAGGGCGAAAAGGCAGAAATGGGTTATCAGGTGACCTATGCTTATGAACAGGAGGGCGTTCGGGGACACAGCGCGCTCACTTTCGTTCTGGAGCCCGATCACATTGTCATTCAAGGGGGAGAGCCTGCGCTGGGGCTGGCTCAAACGCTTCCTGAGGTGGACTGTAAGGGGTTATCTACCCCTGCACCCTGAGCGAAGACAAAGGAATACGGATTTCTAGTCCTGCTCGCAGGTGTTCAGGATGTGAAATATGCGCCTGATTATGATGCCAGATCCGTTTCCAATCGGTCGCAGCGCCATAGTGTTGGGCCGCAATTTTTTCGAGGGTATCACCCGCTTGTACGGTATACAGTAAGTCGGGTAAAAGGGCTTCGTTTTTAAGTAACGCTTTCAGTTGTTGGATATAATGCTGCACCTGAGGCATTTCGCTGGCGGTCGGGGCATGGCCCAGATGGTAAGCCGCAATGGTCGTGTCCCACGTGCCAAACCCCAGATTTAAGCTGCCCCGGTAGACCTGATGGGTTTTTGCCAATAAAGCCATGCCAAAGGCGATATTATGGGCGATATCCTGACGGGCCCTTGGAAAGGCTTCAGGGTGTGCCCGATCATTGATTTGCATAACGCCCCAGTCTGTGGAGACCACCTGGCCCCCTGCACCATAATTTACATTGGCCAGAGGCTTGCGTGTTTTGGGGTGCCACATTTGCCAGCCGCCGCTTTCATGGCCGCTGATGCCCAGGGCTACCGTGAGGGGAATGTGATGTACCAGGGCGTGCTGACGCACGGCGGCCTGGATGAGGGCCCGGGGTTCCTCTGAATTGAGATGCACATAACGCCGGGCCAGGGCTTGCAGTTGATGCTGAGGAGAGTAAGGGCTCAAATCGGGAAAGGGTGTGTAATTGCTAAGACTTGCAAAAGCGGTTTGTGTGGTGTGAATTTTTTGTGTGGAAGGGAGCGAGGCGGCCTGTTTTGCCAGGGTTCCTAAACCCAACACAAGGCCCAGGCTGGCGATGCAGGCCACCATGCTTAACCTGTTTTTTTTGAGGTTGAAACTATACATACACTTTTTTATACGTGCTTTTTTGGCAAGTTTGCATAAGAACGTGCTTAAAATTGTCTTAAATCTCTTTCAGTTTGGGGGGCGTGCCCCTTACAATAGCGAAATGGTTACATTACGTCCCTGGCTTACCCTCCTCTTTTTGTGCTCTGCCTGTGCCGCGGCTGTGCCCGAACCTGTGGTGTCGTCTTCCCCATCCCCTGTGACATCACCGGCGTCCACGCCGTCACCGGCTTTAAATACACCTGCTCCTGTCGCTGAACCCACGCCCCTGCCGCCGAATTTAATTCGCAACGGAGATGTGGAGCTGCATACCGCTCAGGTTCCCGACGCCTGGGTTTCTGACGCCTGGGGCACCAACAGCGCCCTGTTGAGCTGGAACATCGCAGATGCCCCCCAGGGAAAAGCGTATTTACATCGCCAGCTGCAAAGCTATGAAGCCGGAGATGCCAAGTGGATTTTTGACGCCTTGCCCCTGGCCGGAGACCGTTGGTATGAATACAGTGATCTTTATCGTTCTGATGGCCGCAATCGTTTGATTATCGCCTGTCGAGACAGCGCGGGCAAGCGCTTTTTTCACACCCTCTGGCAGACCCACACCCAGCCACAATGGGGCAAAGAAAGCTTTCGTTTTTACGGGGGCCCCTATGCCGGGTGTCAGGCCACTGTCATGCATGTGTTGGATCGCAACGGCTTTTTAGACACCGACGATCACCGGTTACAGGCTGTGTCGGCGCAGCCCTTAAAACGTCCCCTGGTCAGCGTTACCTTTGACGATATCTGGAAAACCGTCGTGACGGAAGGCTTAAAGCCTCTGGATGCACGGGGTTGGAAAGGCTCTTTTTATGTGACCCGTCGTTTTGCAGAACTGACAAGCAATCCAGAATACGCAAAAACCAAAGATATTCAGCAATTGGTGCAGCAGGGCCATGAGGTGGGCTCCCACAGTGATGTACATCCGCTCATGAGCACCCTGAATGTGGATGATGTTTACCATGAGCTTGAAAATTCTTATCGCTACCTTGAGAGCCTGGGGCAAGCACCGGAAGGTATTGCCTATCCTTTTGGGGATTTCTCAGCGGCGGTAGAGCAGCAAACCCAGCGTTTTTATGGGTATGCACGTACCAGTTTGGTGGGCCTCAATGACAGAAGTCTCAATCGTTTTCGTTTACGCATTGTGCCAGTGACCCAGACCAGCACGACTGCTGAATTGAAGCAGTGGGTCGATTTTGCCAAAGCCAGTCAAACCTGGCTTATCTTTTTGTTTCATGATCTGAGTGACACCCCCGGTGACTTTGAGTACACCACCTCATTGCAGCAGTACAAAGAGGTCTTGCAATACATTGCGGACCAGGAGGTGGCGGTGTTGCCGGTGAATGCGGCATTAAAAGAAGCCCTGGCTCCCTGAGGCTTCACCCCTGAGATTTTACCACTGGGCGTGTAATTCAGCTTTAAAGCCTGCAATGAGATCGCGCACGTCAATGCGAATTAAGTCCTGCCGGCTCGGGGTCTCCATCTCCATAAGCCGAGAGGCCTGAAAACCCAGAGTATGCTCAAAGATATTGCGCACCGTGCGCCCGTTACCAAAATGAGCTTCACGCTGTTGATACAAACGTTCAAAGGCTTTTTCAGCAAAACGCTTTGCGTCTTCAGAGAGCTCCAGGTGAGCCTGAGCCAGCATGGTGTTTAAAATGGCAAAAAGCTCGGCGGGTAAATAATCCGCAAAGGCAATAAATCGCTTAAAGCGGGATTTTAAACCGGGGTTCGCATGAATAAATTGCCGCATTTCGGTGGGGTATCCGGCGGCAATGACCACCAGATCTTCACGGTGATCTTCCATGGCTTTTAACAGGGTGTCGATGGCTTCTTGTCCGTAGTCCTGGGGGCCCTCGCGGTAGAGGGTATAGGCTTCATCAATAAACAAAATGCCGCCCAGGGCTTTTTCAATGACTTCCTGAGTTTTCAGGGCCGTTTGCCCCATATAGCCCGCCACCAGACTGGCGCGATCCACCTCGACAAGATGGCCCTGAGAGAGCACCTTCAGGCTTTTGTAAATTTCAGCCAATTGACGCGCCAGGGTGGTTTTGCCGGTGCCGGGATTTCCTGTAAACACCAGATGTAAAGACAAGGGCGGCACCGGTAGATCTTGAGCCCGTCGCATTTCTGAAATCTGAATCATGTGGATCAATTGTGTCACTTCGGCTTTAACACCTTCCAGGCCAATGAGGGAGTTGACTTCTGCCAAAATGGAGCCTAAAGGGCGAGGTGCCGATGACGGATTCGGAGTGTCCGACGGTTGTTGCCGGGGCTTAGAAGTGCTCTTTACCGGTAGGGTTCGCGGCGTATAGCGCAGCGGAGGAGCTGCCTGCTGAGCCAACGCATTGCGCAGCCGGGTGAGGTGGGCTTCAAAAAATTCCACCTGGCTGTTATGGGCCACACCGTCTGCCAAAATAAAGCGTTGTCCTAAAAAGTCAAAGGCATCAATAAGCTGAGCGGTCCGCTGGGTATTGTGCATGCGATCGAGGGCTTGCAAGGCATCCAGGTACTCAGGCACCCATTGGCTCCAGGCCTGCGGCGGCTTTAGCTTTTGGGCCTGCGCAAAATGGGCTTCAAATTCTTTGTGGGTCATTTGATGGCGCACCAAATGGTTATAAAAGGCAAGTTCTTGCGGATCAATGCGCCCATTTGCGTTAATAATCCCCCCAAAAAAAAGTGTCACGTGTCGCCGGAAATTATCCATGAGACTTTCATGGGCGCGGCAAGACACCCCGTCACGCTGCAGGACCAAAATGGTGGCGGCGAGATCATCGAAGGTATTGATCATCTGTTTTTCTTCGGGGCTGAGTTGCAAAGAAAACATGGTTTACTGCAGGGTTCCGTGAAAAGAAGATGCCCCAGGAATTTGCTCGGGCTGTGCCATTATTCGCTGCCTCATCAAAAATAAAATAAAATGCCTGAGTATTATATAACAGGTGGGGTCGAGACTTTGACGACAATGTGCTAATCTGCCCCCATGGTCATTTCTTTTTTACGCAGTGCAGGTCCGCTTTTTATGGTTGTCGGGATCAGTGGGGGGATGGGCTTGTTTTGGCCCATGTCGGGTCCAGAGGCCCCTGTAATATGTCTGGCAATTTGTCTGTTGAGTCTGGTAGTGGCAGTAGTGGCCTTGCAAACCGACCCCCGGGCAGGACGCTCTAAAACCATGCGTACGGGGGCTGTGCTTCTTTTATTGGGGGCGATGGGCCTGGCCCTGCACGGGCTGTACCGCTATGGGTTCGCAGCGCCCCCTGCCGCTGAACCGTTGTGGATTCGGGCACTGTTGTGGAGTTTGCTCATAGGCAGTACCGTTTACAGTGCGGGGGGCTACCATATTGATGCCACGGGTGTGGGGGCAAAACGGGTCTTTTTGGTGGGCCTGGCTTGTGGACTTTTGGGTTATGCCCTGCCTCACATCTTGCTGCAGCAGGTGTTATGGAACGCCTTTGGCCTGTGTATTACTTTGGGGTACCTGTGGTTCGGTTATGATATTACCTTTCGTTTTCGTCCACCGCGGCCCAAAGCCCTCGCCCCACCGGGACGCGAGCATCTGTTTTGATGAGGGAAGCACAAATGATTGAATGGCTCAAACAGGATCCGCTGCGCCTTCAGGTGCTGGCCTGTGTGTATGCTCTGCAATTGCCCGAGGGCTATGTGGCTGCTGGATTTGTGCGCAATCTGGTTTGGGATAGGTTACATGAGAAATCTCACCCCACCCCCTTAAACGATGTGGACGTTATTTATTTTGACCCTCAACAACTCGACCCTGAGCGAGAGACCCACTATGAAGCGCAACTGCAGGCTTGCCTGCCGGATGTGCGCTGGCAGGTGCGGAATCAGGCACGGATGCATCGCAAAAATGGGGATGCTCCCTATACCAGTGTCAAAGATGCCATGGGGTATTGGCCCGAAAAAGAAACCGCCGTGGCTGTACGCCAAACGGAGCATGGCTATGAGGTGATTTCAGCCTTTGGCTTGAATCGCTTGTTTGAGTTCTGCCTTTCTCCCAATCCGCGGCGCTCTCGCGCGCTGTTTGAGGAGCGCTTGCGCGCCAAAGGCTGGTTAACCCATTGGCCCTTATTGCGGGTTGTAGAGGGAGCTTAAACAAAATGGGTCTGGGTCAGTTGCTCTGAAATGTGCCAAAGTCTTTCGGCAGCCACTTGATCCAGGGCCTGTGGCGGGATTTTGGCAGGCACAGGATAACCGCGGGTTTCACTGAATTGATGGGGGCCGTAATACGCTCCGCCTTCGCTTTCGGGGGCTGTGGCTGCATAAAGCGTGGGCAAAGCGCCTTGTGCCGCGGGTTGGAACAAAAACCACAAATACTTGCGGAGTCGACCCTCTACACTTTGTTGTCCCATGCCATTGGGGATTAAATCGGTGCGAGAGATGCCCGGGTGGGCCGCGACGCTTGTGATGCCCCAGTGCAAATCTTTACTCTTGCGCGCCAGGGTAAGAGCAAACATCAAGCACGCCAATTTTGACTGTTGATAAGCCTCCATGGGAGCGTAATGGCGTTCTGCTTGCAGGTCCTCAAAGTCAATTTTTCCGCTGCGTGCCGCGATGCTGGACAAGCTCACCACACGGGGTTGGCGGCCTTTGCGTAAGAGGGGAAGTAAGTGAGCCGTTAAGGCGAAGTGCCCGAGATAATTGCTGCCAAACTGTAACTCAAACCCTTCAGCGGTGGTTTGGCGCTCAGGTGGGTTCATCACCGCTGCGTTATTGATGAGCAGATCGAGGTGTTCGACCTGGGTTTTGAGACGGTCTGCGAAGCGGTGGATAGTCTCTAGATCAGACAGATCAAGCATCTCAAAGCGGACTTTGGCCCCTGGCGTTTGCTGCAATACTTTTTCTACAGCGGCCTGGCCTTTGAGCGGGTTACGGCCTGCAATAATGACGTCAGCGCCTGCGGCGGTCAGGGCAAGGGCGCATTCGAGACCCAGGCCCCCTGTGCCTGTAATGACGGCCAGACGGCCTGTTTGAGGCGGAATGTGAGAGCGGGTCCAATGGGCCATAAGGGGGTTCTCTTTTCTTTGTGCGTGTTAAACTAAATAAATTGCACCGGGTGCAAATAGAATATTATTGCACCCAGTGCAATTTTTCAAGGGCATTGGACAAAAATAAAACAGAAGGAGTTTAGGGATGGCAAAACCTCGGACAGAAGGGATACGAGAACGCAAACGGCGAGAGACTCACAACACCCTTATTGAAGTGGGTTTAGAACTTTTTTTGGAAAAGGGTTATGAGGGCACGACCCTTGACGCCATTGCTGATCGGGCGGGCATTTCACGGCGTACCTTTTTTTCGTACTTCAAATCCAAAGAAGATATTATCCTGGCGTGGAATGCCACCGTTTGGGAAAGTGCTCTTGAAGACCTGCGCAAGACGCCGTTAGAAGCCGAGCCCCTGGAAGCCGTCCAACAGGTGATGCGCCAACATATTTCTCGTTATAAAAATTCAGCACACATGCGGGCCATCGACCAATTGATGCTGTCCAGTGAAACCCTTAAGCAACGCAAACAGCGTATTTATTTTATTCAAGAAAAAGCGCTGTATGCGGTTTTATCTGAGATCTGGCCTCAGCCAGAACGTCAATGGGCTTTAAGAGGGATTGCCATGTTCTCAATTGGAGCCCTGCGCCTGACCCTTGACCGCTGGCGTGCACAAACAGAAAAATCCCTTGAACAGGTGCTGGACATAACTTTTTTTGAATTACGCCAGGAATTGTTTTTGTAAAAAAGTTGTTAAATAAAATAGCGCATTGGGTATAATCCTTTTCATCAGCATTTAATTAAAGGATATCCAGGTATGTCATTTCGCATTAACCGTCCCGTTACCCCCTCTGTGCCTTCAATTCAAGAAACACCCGCTTCAAAAAAAACGGAAGCGTCTTCCTCGCCACCGTCTTCTGAAACCTCTATTTCACCCCCTGTAACTCCGCCAACGACCGATGAGGTCTCCGTGGAAATTGAGGTTCCCATCCCGCCTGAATTTGATCCTGAAAAGGCTTTGCAGGAGGTGGAGCATAAACCCCTGCCCCCGGCGTTAGAAGAGCAGGTGGATGAGGCTGTCGCTCACAACCAGCAGGTGTTTCAGAACACCAGTAAGCTTTTGAATGTCAAAGTCAGCAACCCCAACGGGGTGCTCTCGGATCAACACCAATACAAAGCAGATCGACTGGGCAAGCAGAGTGCCGGTATCGCGGCCCGAGAGGCAAAGGTGGAAACGCTGATTGCCGAACTGGAAGCGCAGGGACTGACCGCTGATCCTGCTTATGCTGAGCTCCAGGAAGATCTGAGCTTGCTCAAGAAAACCCGTGCGGTGGTGGATGCCACCCAGGCCCTTCATCAGGAATTAGCCACCCATAAAGATGTTAACCGCCCCAACACCCCCGCGCAATTGCAGCAACTGACCCATTTAAATCAGCAATTAAAAACCGCTACAGCGGCTCTGGACGCTGAATTTAACGGGCTTTTAGCGCAGGCGGGTGGTGATGAGTCCTTTTTGCCAGAGGGGATTCAGGACGTGATTGACCAGGGCAAACAGACCAGCCAACGCATTGATGATGTGGTGGCCCTGGCGCAAAACACCGATGTGATGGCTTCGCAGCGGGCGATTGATCGACCTGTATACGTCAATGGCATGCTGTCTCAGTACGACAGCTACGTAGAACTGGCTGAAAACGGCGCAGCTTATCGCGAAGGCACACCAAAGAAGGATTGGCCGCATCCCGATCGGGGATACGTGAACCGCCCTGAAATGACCCCCGATGCCGATGGCTTTGTGGTGTTTTCGCGCAAAGGCAAAGAGGATTCAGATATTTTTGCCAAACGTTTTGAAGGCCTATCGCAAGAGGTGGATGACTTCTTTGCCTCGGGCAATGCCCTGTCTCCAGATGCCATTGCCAAACGCAAAACCGAGCTGATGGCCAAAATCGATAAAAGTTTTCAAACCGAAAGTGGCACCTATTTTGTACAGCAGGATCGGGTAGATACGGTCAAAAAAATCTATGGCGATCAATTTGATGTAGCCCATGCTGAGTACCTGGCGGAAAATAACCAGGTGGTGGTGGATCAACTGGGGCCTATTTCTGATGAGATGAATCACTTCTTTCAGCAAGCGAATTTAACCCCCCAGATGGTGGCTCAAAAGCGGGCTGAAATTCAAAAATTGGCCCTTGAACAGTCCACAACCTTTGCGGACATGTTTGGTAAGGGCGTGACCGAGCAATTAAAAACAAACGTGCTCAAAGAATTCGATGAAAAAGCCGCGCTGTACTCAAAAAAGATTCCTGTGGTGAATGTGAAGAGTTCTGATGAAGCGCTGGGGCAAGTGATTCAGAGCAATCAGCAGGCAGATCAACTCAATGACAATATTGGTTTGAATCAAGTGACGGGCTTTCAGGGCAATGCGATCCGACAATTGCAAACCGATAACGCGGAAAATATTCAGCGCGCCGATCAGGTGCAGCATGAGCTGGAAGATAATCTTGGCGATGTCTCGACCCTTCAGGCCCAACACAATGAAAACCTGGATCGCACCTTTACGACCATGGGTGCGTTTTTACAGAATGCCGCACCCGGTACCCATTTAAAAGTGTACGTCAACGGCGGCGTCAAATTTGGTGCTGAGGCCGGCGATTGGCTGAAGGCTGAAGCTTCGGCCACGGTGGGCTTAAGCGCCACCGTGGAAAAAGGTTCAGGACAAGGGCCGAGTTATTTGTTTCACGCAAACTTTGATTTTACCGCAGAAGCAGAACTCAAACTGGGTGAGTGGTTCTCTGCGAAAGCGGGTTACGACTACAGTAAAGTACTGGCCGGTGTTGCCTTTAGAACCCCTGAGGATGTACAAACCTACGTGGGACACTTTCAAGACATGTTGACGGCCTTTGGCAATGAAGATCGAGAGGCCTTTGACCGGGCGGTGGAAAACATTGACGCCATGTCTACCTTGAACAGTTACAATGCCTCCAGCCACACCGGACGCGCTGAAATGGAATTTAAAATTACCGATAAGCTGTCTACCAAACGCGAGGTTTCGGTGTCCACTGAAACCGCAGACTATTATATTCCTGAGAACCTGAGAACGCCTGAATTGAGAGCCCAGGGTGTAGATCGAGAATACGTGAAGGGCATAACCACGAACTTTGCCTACGGTTTAGGACCGGTCACCATTTCGGTGCAAAATAGCAAGACCCAGTCCTATGCCGACCCTGAGCATACACAACCGATTTCTGTGGACGGTAGTGCATTTTCGAATATTACCGGGGTGAAAATTGCCCTCGAAGGCCCTTCTTTTGAAAAAGTCATTCAAGCGGGAGGCCTTACTGCACTGCCTGCCGGGGTTGCCACGGCGGTGATGGATAATATTCGCGAGCAAAATCCGAATCTGGTGATGAGCGATGAAGAGCTGGGGCAAACCCTGGATAAGCTGCTGACCGTAGCGGCTACGGATGCCTTGTTGGCTTCCCGCTTGAGTCAGGCCAAGCTGGCGGGAGAAAGCAGCGGTTTCTTGCGTTTTGTCTTCAATGGAGATAAGGTGGCTTTAGACGTGGGCTTTGAAGCTGATATCAAAATTGGGGGCTCTTCGAAAAATCCAGGCTTTGGTGTGAAGGGTGAAGCCGGCTTGTCCATGATGTATGGAAGAAGGTTTGAGTTAAACTAAGATGCAAAATGAACATATCGCCTATTTTTTTAAATCGGGGTTTTATACCACCTTTTCGGGTGAAACCTTAGAAACCGATCAGGGGGCACTGACCCTGGATTTTGGGCCAGCGGGTTTAACGGCCATTTTAGAGGCCGCTTTTGATACCCGGAGCTGGCAATTTTTAAAAACCATACCCGCCCTCGAAGCGCCCCTGGCTTTGGCCGAAAAACAGGGCCACCAGGCGCTGGTTTTTCGTCTGGTAGACCCGCCACCGCTGGAACAGAACGCGGACCTGGCGGCCTGGATTGATGCAGGTATTTTGGATTTGAACCGCTATGTGCTGCAACGCAGCCAGGCTGCTGTAGAAAAACCCCAATTGGCTAGCTAATCGGCCATAAACCCCGGAAAGCGGTGGCTGAGATACGTCAAAAAAGACGTTCCCAGCCCTTCTTTCTTAAGGTGCGCTTGAGATACCGGCAACGTCGGTGGCTGATAATGGGCGTCTGCTTGCACCTGTAAGGGGTAGTCATGGCTTAGCATTGCTGCCCGTCCCAGGGCCACATAGTCGGCTCCCCCCGCTAAAGCCTGAAGGGCATCCTGGGCGCTCAAAATTTTGCCTGCCACTCCTAATTTAATGGGGCCGCGGGGCAGTTGGGTAAACAGAGACATCAGGGTTTGCCCTTGAAAAGCGGGATCTTCAGGTTGCTTAAAAATATCCCACAACGACACATCGAGGTAGTCAAGGCGGGCGTCTTGTAATAATTGAGCGCTCAGTTCAAGCATCTCAGGCAGCCGCAAACCAAAACGTTCCGGCGAAAGCCTGACCCCCACCTGAAAGTCTGTATGGCATTGGCTGCGAATGCCCTCAATAATCGCGAACAGCAGACGAGAGCGGTTCTCAAGAGATCCGCCCCAACGATCGCTGCGCTGGTTGCTTTCGGGCGATAAAAACTGCGCGATCAAATAGCCGTGGGCACCATGAATTTGCACGCCATCAAAGCCGGCTTTTTCGACCCGTACCGCGGCTTCCACAAAGCTTTCGATCACCCCGTCGACCTCTGCCTCTGAGAGGGCCCGTGCGCCGCTTTCCGCATGGGCTGACGGCGCCACCACATCGCTAACGCTTTCATGGGCCCGCAGGCCCGAATGTTGCAATTGCACCGCCGAAACGGCCCCCTGAGCGCGTAAGCCTGCGGCCAGACGCTGTAAGCCAGGCAGATGCTTGTCATCAAAGCAGCCCAGTTGCCCCGGAAACCCTTGCCCATTGGCCTGAATATGGCTGGCGCAGGTGGTCACCCAACCAAAGCCCCCCTGAGCCCGTAAACACAAAAAGCGGTATTCATCCTCAGACAGGGTGCCATCGGCATGACTCTGGGTATTGGTGAGCGGAGCCAGGGCAAACCGGTTTTTGATGACAGGCCCTCGCGGCAGCTGCAGGGGCTGAAAGAGGTTTTCCGTGGAAATGCTTTGGCTTACAGGTTGTGGGTTCATAGAACAGGCTCCTTCTTTTGTACTTTATTAAGTTACATGTTGTCCGATCTCCCTGTCAATACGCACGGAAATTGCACCGGAAAGTCCCCAACTGTAGGTCAACTGTGCCACCATGAAGAAAGTGGCTTTGCTGGCCATCTGTTAAACCTGTATATAGTGTTAGGTAGAAAAGAATGACCCATTTCCCTCTTTTGATTGCAATCCTGGTGTTTTTAGCCATTATTATGGGTATTGCGCTGCTTTCCAATGGAAAGATGGAGTCTGAAGAAGACTTTTTGGTGGGGGGCCGGAGTTTTAATCTCTGGTTGACCACTTTTTGTTTATTTTCCACCTGGTTTGGCGCCGGGACGTTGATTACTGCGACCGACGAGATTGCTCACCAGGGCCTCTCTGCCACTGCCTTAGAGCCGTATGGCGCAGGGGTGTGTTTGATTTTAGCCGGTCTGTTTTTTGCAAAGCCACTCTGGGATTTGCAATTGTTGACCTATTCTGATTTTTATCGTCTGAAGTTTGGGCGTAAAGCCGAGCTCGTTACCGTACTGCTCACCATTCCCTCTTATGTGGGCTGGATTGCGGTGCAAATGATTGCCCTGGCGCAAATTCTCAGTGTGTTTTTTCCGTTACCGATTGGCGTTTTTATTATGCTGGTGGCGGCGATTTCGCTGTTTTTGACGGTTACCGGTGGCATTTGGTCGGTGAGTTTAACCGATAGCTTTCAGCTGGTGATTATTATTCTGGGCCTGATTTATTTGTTTTTTCGCATTGCCTTTTGGGGCGCGCTGGGCTTTGATGTGCTGGTGGAGGGCATACCCAAAGAATACTGGGTGATGATTCCCCGCGATAAACTCAGCCATACGGTGCAGTGGTTCAGTATTTTTTGCGTGGCTGCCCTGGGCAATATTACCGGCCAGGATCTGGGACAGCGTATTTTTAGTGCAAAGTCTGCCCAGGTGGCGAAACGCGGGGCCTTGATTGCTGGCGTCGGTTACCTGGTGATTGGCAGTTTGCCCGTGTTTTTTGGCCTGACGGCCACCCAGACCCTGGGGGCTAACTTTGAGGGTTCGGTGATGCCTTTGCTGATTAAAAACTATTTAGACCCTGTGAGCGTGGTGATTTTGACCCTGACCATTTTGTCCGCGATTTTGTCCACCATTACCAGTGCCTTACTGGCCCCATCCAGCGTGCTGGCCCATAATTTTCTGAAAATTCACTTTCCGAACACCTCCACACTGGTGCTGTGTCGCTATGCGGTGGTGGCGGTAACGGGCCTGAGTTTGGCCATTGCTTTTATGGGCAGCAATGTGTATGGTCTGCTCGAAAGTTCTTACGCCATTGGTCTGGTGGGCTTTTTTGCGCCATTGTGGATTGGCTTACGCAGCAAGAAGCTCGATGAAACCTCTTGCCTGGTGGCCATGGCTGCAGGCCTTTTGTTTTGGTTGCCCGAGTTTTTTATTGAAACGGACTGGCCGCTGGCCCTGTTGGGGCTGGTCATGTCCTTTGTGGCTTACTATGTCCATTACCATTTCTTTCGCCACAAACCCGAGTTGATTAATCCTTAGTTTATAATGAACGTATTGTTTGATATGCGATGCAAAGGAACCCCACCATGTTGATCCGTTCTCTGGCTTTTGCCCTGACCAGTATCTGTGTATTGGCATCTTGCCAGAGCCGCGCGGCCACCTTGCCGCTGAGCCGCTTGACCGCTCAGTCCTCCCTGGCCTCTCAACCGCATCGAGCTGAGCTCGATGAGATCATCAAAAGTGCCATGGCACAACAAAAGCTTGTGGGGCTGGCCCTGGGGGTGGTGGAAGACGGCAAAGTGACCTATTTAAAAGGTTATGGCTGGGCCAATCAGGCCGCACAGCAGCCGGTTACCCTGGACTCGTCTTTTCGTTGGGCCTCGATTTCGAAAACCGTGACGGCGGTGTTGAGCATGCAGTTGGTGGCCCAGGGGCGCTTGCAGCTCGATGCGCCCATTGCCCAGTATTGGCCGGATTACCGCAACGCTCAGGGCTGGCCCGTGACCCAGCGTCAACTGTTGGGGCATCTGGGGGGAGTAGGCAATTATGACGATGTCACCGCCTGGCAGGCGGGTTTGCAAAACTACCATCAGCGACAGCTGGCCCCTGAGGCACAGGGTGCAAACATGGTGCTGGCCGCCAGCGATGTCTTTGCGTCGGCACCGCTCATGAATCCGCCCGGTGAGGTGTACCGTTACAGCACCTTTGGCTCCATGCTTGCCGGGGCCGTTGTCGAAAAAGCAGGGGCCGCGCCCTATGTGCAGCAGTTTGACACCCGCATACGGCAGCCGCTGGGGCTGACCACCCTGCATCCCGATTATGCAGCCTTGCAATTGCCCCATCGGGTGAGCGGCTATTATCAGGCGCAGGGGCAGATCAAAGTGCGCCAGGATGAGGACGTCTCCTGGAAACTGGCGGGGGGTGGCTTTACCTCAAACGTGGGCGATCTGACCCGGTATATGCAGGCCCTTATCAATCAAGAGCTGCTTACCCCTGAGGCCTATCCTGAAATGTGGACCTCTCAACAAACCCAGGCGGGCAAGGCCACGGGCTATGGCCTGAGTTTTGCGGTGTCCCGCCAGGTCGGCTTTACGGAAGTGGGTCACTTTGGGGCCCAGGAAAAAACCCGCACAGTCATGAGTTTTTTGCCTGAGCGCAAGCTCGGGGTCGTCATCATGTGCAATAGCGAATGGGCAAACTTAGCGCCTGTACGGACGGCCTTGTTATCTGCTTTGTTAAAAAATAATCCCTGAGTGAGTCTTTAAGCTATGGAAGATCTGATTGTTAACGGTATTTTGTTGCTTATCTTTATGGCGATTGCCGGGGTGAGTGTGGTGGTGGCGGCTCCCAATACAGTGGTCTTGATTTTGCAATGCTTTTGGGCCGAGGTGCCCGCGACGCTAACGGGTGAAAGCAAGCGCACGGTGACCCAGGGTAAACACCTGTCTTACGAACGGGATGACGATACGGGGGAGTACGAGTGGGAAACCCGCAAAGGCACCAGCGTGAGCTGGGAACCCCGCCTTCGGGTGCACTACACCTGGCAGGAGAAAGCGTACGCAAAAGACAATCAGGACAGTTGGAATCACCGTTTACACTATACCGAAAACAGCAGTCAACGGGCCATCAAGCGCTTCTTTTCGCAACGGCCCTATCCCCTCCGTGTGAATCCCCGGCGGCCTTCCCAATTTTTTCTGGGTTTTCACCAGTTTCCGTGGTTGGCGGTGCTGGTGGCCACCCTGAGCAGCCTTTTGTTTTTGAGTGTTAGCCTGAGCACCCTTTTTGATCTGTTGCCTTCAGGCGTTTCTGAATGGGGAAATAATCGCCTGTACTGGACCCTTGCAGCTGTTGTTTACGGCGTGACGTGTTTGGGTTTTGCCGTTTTTTACTGCTGGCCAGCCTCGCCAGGCCTCTCAACCGCTTCACGTTCTTCAACCTCGGGGCGGCAAAAGTCCTAAAATTTTCTGGGTTTTTTTTGGTAAACTTGCTGTCACCAGGGCATAGGATTGATCCACCTGTGCCAGGACTTCAGCGTCATTCAGGTCCTCTCCCACGGTCACAGTGTTCCAATGGCGTTTGTTCATGTGCCAGCCGGGAGCCACAGCGCGGTACTTTTCGCGTAACAGCTCAGCGAGCACAGGTTCGCACTTGAGGTTGATTTTCAGCGGGCTTTGCTGAATATTGCAGAGGGCAAACATTTTGCCTGCCACCCGAAACACCGCCACCTCAGGACCAAAGGGGAAGTCATGACTGCTACCGGGGTATTGTAAACAGTGTTCGTAAAGCGCGGCATAATCGAGCATGGTTTAGTCCGCTTTGGGTTGTAAGACAAAACGGGTGTGGACCCCGTAGTGATCCGACACCATCAGCCCTTCAATGGGTTGGTCAAAGACCACCTGCGACTGCACGGGCTTTAAATCCAGAGCCTGGCCGTCGCGGTAAAAAATATAGTCGACGCGCTTGCGTTTGTCGGGATTCGATTTATACGGATTGGTCTTGCCATCGCTGGTGTAGCCGGGATCCTCGGGATTGAGTTCTCGGAAGGCGTCGCTGACGCCCAGGCTGGTTTTGAGCACTTCGTAAAGGGCGTCGCTTTCCTGGGTGTTAAAATCACCGGTAATGATCACGGGATGTCCGGCATCTTTACTTTCCACAAAGGCTTTTAGCACTTCCGCATCATGGGCACGAATGTCATCGCGGGGCATATCGTAGCCCGAGAACAAGAGACTCATAACTTTGAGCCCCAGTTTTTCATGGGGAGCCTCTGCCTTATCGCTCATGGCTTGAAAATGGGTGTTATACACATCCAAAATTTGGCCTTCGGGCAGCTGCAGGCGGGTAAAGCTTACACCTTTTTGAGCCAGGGCATCGGCGTGAGAGGCATAGCTAAAGGCCTGAAAGTCGCTTTCCAGAATGTCGTAGGTGGACAGGGTGGTTAAGCCGCTGTTGAGCAAGCGCCGCTCGGCAGGTGCGTAGCGGGAAACCTGGATGCCCGCGCTTTCGGTACCTATTGCCAGGTAGCGACTGTCTTTTGAAAATGTTTCTTGTAGGCCTATAATTTCGTAACCGGCCAGGGATTTGCCGATGCGTTCGGAACGGGCGGCAATGTCCTTACCCAGGGGAGCAGGCAGCGCAAAGGTGTTTAAGCTTAGCACATCAATTTCAAGGGGCGGGATTTTTCCTGAGGGAGAAGCGTTCTGCGGGGCTGATTTTGCCGCCGCCAACCCTTCTGAGGTGCGGGCTGGCATGCTAAACGCCGGAGGTGTAGGAGGTAAAACAGGTTGGATAGGCATACCCTTATTTTAACGGCGAGGCTGGCATCCGTCAAACGGGTTGCACTCTCTTTTTTTGCAGTGCAACAGCAAATCGGGCTGGGCCCTTACACTGGAAGTAACTTAGATAGAGAAAGTGGTGAAAATAGCTTATGCATAGTGAATTGAAAAAAGGCATGTGGACAGGGCTGATGGGCGGGTGGCTTGTTTATAGCGCTTGTCTGGGTGCGGCTCAGGCTCAGACGCAACTGGAGGTGGGTGCCGGACTAAACACGATTGTGCCCTATGGCAACGTCAGGTTGCAACAGGAATTTTCTGAGCAGTGGTCGGGCAATGTGGCTTTGCAGCTGGGCCCGGCTTTTACCAAAACCAACGGGCCAACGCCTTTAAACACGGTAGCTACCGCAGGGGTGAAGTATTACTGGACACGCGAAACCTGGTTTCAACCCTTTGTGGGCGCTGATGTGGGGGTGGCCTGGGTGCCCGATCGGGTGACACCGATGACCCAGAGCGAGGTGGGGCTCTTTGGGCAGTTGGGCGTGGGGGCTGATCTGATGTTTAGCCCCCACGTTGGCGTCAGCCTGGCCTTACGTTCCAATCTGAACCTGCTGAATAGCAGCTTGATGAGCGGGACGCTGGCTTTACGGCCTGAGGTCAACGGCGTCTGGCGTTTTTAGTTGCCAGGGACACTTTGACGCTGCTTGGACATGCTTTCAATTTCTTTATCAAAGAGATAAAGTCCCTGATCTTCCACTTTGATCAAATTGATTTTGTCTAAAATGCTCTGGAACAAACGCTCTTCTTCGTTTTGCTCCAGGGCAAAGTACTGCAAAAAGCCAAAGGTCGAAAAGTCACCGGCCTCAAAGGCGGCTTTTAAAAGGCTGTTGATTTCTTTGGTGATTTTGCATTCATGGGCATAAATATGTTTAAACACATCGGTGACGGAACCAAACTGAGACAGGGGTTGCTCAATGGCTCCAATGACGGCGTAGCCGCCGGCATCGTTAATGTAGTCAAAAAACTTTTCCATGTGCTGGCGTTCTTCTTCGGCCTGTTGACGCAAAAAGGTACCACAGCCGTCTAAGCCGTGAGAAAGGCACCAGGAGCTCATTTGTAAATACAAATTGGCGGAAAAAAACTCAAGGCTCAATTGGTGATTGAGGCGATCCGTTAATTCTTGGCTTAACATGATTTGGTATCCTTTGGATTTCGGGATTATTCTTTACCACGTTACCATGCTATACACCTTGTGGCTAGCTAACCCATGCCACATCCTTTAGGAAGCCGGTGTGGTTAAGCGTACCAGGGCCTCAGGGATGTTGACGTACCCCAGATACACTTTTTGCAAACGGGGCAAGTAAAAGTAATAGCCTGAGCGGGTGGGTGTCATGGCGCCAATAATCAGGTGCTCTTGTGCGTCACCGGTGAGCCATAACTCTGTGGCGCCGTTGATTTGGTCCAGGCCAAAAGCGCTCAACTGCTGGGGGGTCGGGTTTTCGAGTAAGAGTCGCCGCACATTAAGGGTTCGCAGTTGGGCCAGGGTATTGTCTAGCAAGACCTGCTCCATGTCTGAAAGCGGACGGGGCTGGTTTTGAACTTCCCAGCGCTCTGAAACGGGTGCGTCGGCGCGGTAGCGGGCGGTCAGACCCGGTCGCACCAGCCGCAATTGGGTGAGGGTTTGCCATTGATACACCGTGAGCGGTTCTTGCGGGGTGGTTTCGCCGGTGCCGGGTTGGGGGGCCACCGGCGGGTCCATGGGGTTATTCCACAGGGTATAAGCCCCCAGAGCGATGCTGGCTCCCAGCGCCAGCAGACTAAAGCGCCAACGTTGCCAAAAAGTCATTTTCTTCTCCATTTCATGCCCAGGGCTATGAGGACAAACAGCAGCGGAAACAATACCGACCAGAGACTGGCCCAGCGTAGCATGGCGCTGCTGACCACCAATTGGCGGTTGACTTCAGGGGGCACATGAATATCCAGGCGATCCTGATCGCCCGCCAACCAGGCCACGGCATTTAAAAAGAAGTCCCGATTGCCCAGGACCGTGGCAAAGCGGTTGCTAATAAAGGTGGCGTTGCCCACCACCAGCAAGCGGGTTTTGTCTTGTTCTAAGGCCACGGCGAGCGTCATGGGGCCTGCTAAGTCGGCGTCGTCTTTTTGAATGAGCGCCTGTTCAGAAAGGTTGCTCTCACCCCAACTGCTCTTGCTGGTGAGCATGAGTCCCGTGGCCTTGCTGCCGTCGGGCGGCGCGTTGACCTGGACACTGCGGGCCAGCGGAAAAAACACCGCTGTTCCCTGAAGGGATTGGGTAATGGGGTGATCTTCAAAATCGGTAATCAGCGGCACGGTATAATCCCGCTGTAGGTTTTGGTCGGGGTCTACCACAATATTATTGCCCACCTGCATGCCGTAGGTTTCAAAAACCGCTTCTAAACCGCTCTCGTAGCGGGCTTGCAGCATGACCAACATGCGGCCCCCGGCTTTGAGGTAGCTCTGTAAGGCCTGGCGTTCTGCGGTGGTAAAACCGCGCTCGGGGCCCGCCAAAACCACCACCCGGGCATCTTTGGGTACCGTGTAATCCTGGCTGGCCAGGCTCAGGTTGAGCACCTCATAATTTTCTTGTAAAAGACTTTCTTTGATCAGGCCGAGGCCGCTGCGGCTGTAACTGTCGTCCAGGGGCAATTCCTGGTGGTCCTTTAAGAAGTAGATCTTTGGCTTGTCTTTGCGGGTCACGGTAAAGATGGCGGTGCTCAACTGGGCCTCGTCGGCGCTGAGTAGATCTTTGCGTCCCTTACCGCTTTCGACGACCAGGGTTTCATCTAAACTCACTTTGAAGCGTTCCACCAGTCCTGGTTGCAGTTCGGGATCAATTAACTCGTAACTCAGTTGGCCTCTGCTGGCCTCGCGGTAAGCTTCTAAACGATTGGCCACCGCCGCGCGCTTGGGCGAACGGGTGCGGTAAAAGGCGGTGACTTTGACCTCCTGGGGCAGGCGCCCTAAGAGTTTTTGACTCTGGGGTGACAGGGTAAATTCCTGTTGCTGGGTCAGGTCATAGCGCACGTCGTGATGGTAAATCCAAAAATGGCTGAGTCCTATGAGTGTGACCATGCTGAGGCCCAGAACGCCCTGGGGTGAAAACAGTTGACGCAAGGGCTTTTTCATGAAGACGGCCTCTGAAAACTCAGGCAGCTTAAGACGGTGAGTCCCAGCATTGCACTCAGATAAAACCAAATATCTTTTAGTGAGAGCCAGCCCTGGGTAAAGCTTTCTTGATGTTCACCCAGTGAAAGATACTGCACCACGGTCCACCAGCCCTGAGGCTCACCATACTGGGGTCCCGCGCCGAGTAGCCACCAGAGTAGGCAAATGCCAAAGGCACTGCTGGCGGCAAACAGGCTGTTTTTCGACCAGGTCGAGGTCCAGAGCCCCACCCCCAAAAAGACGCCACCCAACAAAAAAAGGCCGCCATAGCCGGTGACCAGCGGCCAGAAGTCGGGCTCACCATAGATAGAGAGAAAGATCGGAAAATACAGGGTGCTGGCCAAAAGGCCTGCCAGCAGTATCAAGGCGGCCAGATACTTGGCCAGAATGATCTGACCGGGTTTTAAAGCCGAAGACAAAAGCAGGGGAAGGGTATGGTGGGTGCGTTCTTCGACCACCAGGCCCATGCTAATGAGCGGGCATAACAAGAGCAGCAGCACGCCCGAGTTTGAAAATACATAGCGCATCAATCCGGCATCCTGGGTGGCTTTGAGGGTGAGAACAAAAAAGAAGCCACTCAGGGCCAAAAAAATGCCGTGTAAGCCGTAGGCCAGAGGGGTGCCGTAAAAGCGCTGCAGTTCATTGCGTATCAGGGTCCAGATTCCCTGAAGATCTTGTTTTGTGTAGGGGGTCATGGGTTTTGCATCCGTTCCAGGAAAACATGTTCTAACGAGGCCAGGCCCTCAGGAACCCATGCCAAAAGCTCCCACTCGGCTTGAAAAATGGCCTGAATGATCTGGCTTTGCGGTGCGGGTGCAGTGGCTTGCTCTGTGGCTTTGAGCTCAAGGCGCAAGGTGCACGTGCTTTTGCTGCTCTGTAAAGGGTGAAGGGCCTGTACACAATCCAGGGCTTTTAGGGTGTGTAACACCTGTGCTGAGGAGGCCGCTGAGGCTGCGGTGGGGCATTGTCTTAAGCGCACCCGAAAGCGGGTGCTTTGCGAAGCACTTAAGTCCTGGGGAGCACCCTGGGCCAGGACCTCCCCCTGATGCAGCATCAGCACCTGGTCGCAGAGGGCCTCGACTTCGGGTAGCGCATGGGAACTTAAAATGAGGGTGTGTTGCCCTTTGAGGGCCCGTAAGGTTTCGCGGGTGGCGTAGATCTGGGCGGGATCTAAGCCTGTGGTGGGCTCGTCAAGAATTAAAATGGCGGGTTTGTGGATGAGGGCCATGGCCAGCCCGACCCGCTGACAGAGACCCCGGGACAGATGGTGAGGGTAACGTTTCAAGACGCTGGCCAGCTCACTGGTGTGGACCACTTTTTCAATGGCCTCTGACCAGGTGGCTTTGGGCAGATGGCGCAGGCGACAGATGAACTGGAGATGTTCTAGCACATTGAGATGCCCATACAAGGGGGGCTGATGCGGAAGGTAACCCAACTGGGCCTGTGCCGCCTGGGTCTGGGTACGTAAATCAATCCCTTGCAGGGTGATTTCACCGGCATCGGGCACCAGTAGCCCGGCTAAACTCTCTAAAATAGTGGTTTTTCCAGCGCCGTTGGCACCAATGAGTCCCATAATTTCGCCCTGAGCGACCGTAAAGGACACCGCATTCAAGGCGGTGTGTCCCTGGTATTGATGGCTTAAATGTTTGACCTGGATCATGGGGCCTCACGCATACAGATGATCCCAGTAGGCAATTTCTTTGCGCAGATTCTCACGGGCGTTGCGCTCATGGGCTTGCCGAAAGGTGGGGGTATGGTAAATAAAGTCCTGAGCCAGCATGTGTTGAAGCACCTTGACACGCCCCTGGCGGTACAGGGCTTCGGGAACCCAGCGGTATTCCTTGCGCACCTGTTCCACGTAACGGGTATAGCGGTCGGTAGAACTGGCCAAAATGCCCAGGTCAAAGTCGAGAAACCAGAGCAGGTCGTGATTGACTTGCTCGGGCAAGCGATGATGGTGTGCCGTCACTTCGATCATGTGTACCACTGTCTGAATTTTTTCGGGGGCTAACCCCCAGCGCTGTAAATCTTGCCTGGCCCATTGGGCGCTGCGCCGTTCGTTGTCCTTGCGCAGGGGATTATACACCGCATCATGATACCAGATGGCCAGCGCCACCGTGTCAGGATCGCGCAGTTGGCGATGGAAGTTTTGCCAGGCTTCGAACAGCGCCAGAAGGTGTGTGCCGTTATGGTAGTGGCGTCCCCGTCGTGCGTAAGCTTTATAAAGGCGTTGGAACCCCCGCTCTAACTCCGCTGCCAAACGCTCCGCAGGAAGCGTTGTCTCTAAAAAAGGGCTCGCTTGCCAACGCTCCCACAGCGCTTGCCACGCGGTGTGTAGCGAGGACTTCTCTGTCGAACTCATTGCGGGCTTCCGTACCACCTTGTGCTTTTTAGCAATTTTAACCTGTCTCACCCTATAATAAAAGCAGGCGTTTTTCTGAGGAGGGTTTATGGACCTCAATATCATTTTGATCAGCAACGGCCCGGGCGAGATGAGCACCTGGGTCAAGCCCTTGATGGCCATGCTTCGCAAGGCGTTACCGGCGGCCCGTGTGGTGATTGCCCTCGTGCCTTGCCCCCACAGCAGCGGCCAGGAAAAAGCCTACAGTGAGCGTCTACACGGAGCCTATACCCTGACCCCTGAAGACACATTGCACTACCTTTTAACCGGCCAATTGCCCAAAGGACTGGCGCTGGCCAAAACAGGCGTGATCTTACAATTGGGGGGCGATTTGCTCTTTGGCGTGAGTTTTAAATGGCGGACGGGATACCCCTTAACGGTCTATACAGAGCACCTGGTGCAGTGGAAACGGCAAGTCTCCCGCTTTTATTTTAAGCATCGCAAAGATTATGACACCCATCACAAGCGCTTGCGCCCCGGTCAGGGGGTTTATGTAGGGGACTTGATGCGAGACGCCGTGAAGGTCGAGGCTTTGCCCCTGGCGATTCGCCAAAAGCTCAAGCTGCGGGATCAGGCACCGGTGGTGGCGCTTTTGCCAGGCAGTAAGCCCCTTAAGGTCTTGTACACCACGGCTTTTTTTATGCGATTGGTGGACGAAATTTCCTTGCTCATGCCCCAGGTGCAGTTTATTCTCTTGCAGTCTCCCTTTACCCCGTTAACGCAATTGCGCAATGCGGTGCAAGATCCCCAATACATTCAAGTCCTCCAGGGCAGTCCCGCCAAAATCGTGCATCACAGTGCAGGGACGGCGCTGGTGACGCCCCAGGGCAATCAGGTGCAAATTATTGAACCCAGCGCCAATTATGCGGCCATGCAGGTGGCGGACCTGAGTCTCACCCTGCCCGGCACCAATACCGCTGAACTGGCGGCCCTTGGCTGTCCCATGATGGTGCTGCTGCCCTTACAAAAACCTGAACTTTTGCCCCTTGATGGTATTTTGCAGCAGTTGGGGCGCATTCCCTGGTGGGGAAAGCGTTTAAAACGACGTCTGGTGCTGTCCCACCTTAAAAAAATTCCCTATTTGGCCTTGCCCAATCAAAAAGCCCAGCGCATGATTGTGCCAGAATACCGCGGTGAACTCTATGTGGAGGCCCTGGCCACCGAGGCCGTCAAGCTGCTTGAGGACCCTTTGCAGCGCCGTGAAATGCGTCAGGCGCTGCGACAAACCATGCCTGAAGACCGGAGTGCCAGTCTGGTGTGTTTGGATGTGATCGCCCTGCTTGAAGAGCATAGCCCTGATTTTGCGCGCTATTATCGGGCTGAAGTTCAGGAAAGCATTTTTTGAGCCAGCGCGCTGGCCAAACTCTGCTGCAGTCGCAGCGTGTAAGTGTCCTGAAGTCCTGACTCACAGATCTCATTGTACACGCGGCTTAAAAACGTGAGACTCTCCAGCACATCAATGGCGCCGAGGGCTTCCACCACCTCAATTTTCTCTTCGGGGGTGGCTCCATTGCGGTAATACTGAATCAACGCGGGAACCGCCTCTGGATTACCAAAGCTACGCAACGCGCGAATCAAGGCCCGTTGGTCTCGCCAACGCAGCACAAAGGCGCTCAGGGCCTGGTAATAGAATTGATAGCTTTTAAAGCGTTCCAGTTCCCGGGCGATGGCATAACGCACTTCAGGGTGCGTTTGGGGGTTAAAAAAGAGGCGGGTGATCAGTTGCTGCACTTCCTGGGGGTCATAGTCCTGGAAACGTTGAAAAATCATGCCGACCCGGTCTTTATACTCTCGGTGGCTGACCGCTTCTTCGAGTTCTTCAAGGTGGGTCATGGACTGTAAAACCTGATTGGCCAGGGCTGCACGGGGATGCTCTAAAAAGGCCATTTCGTGCAGCACATGTTGCTGTCCACTGGCTTTGAGGGCCTGGGCTGCCTGCAGCGCCACCCAGTGGGAGCGGTCTTCAAGACCTTGCTGAAAAAAGCTTTCGTCATAGGCCTGCAATTGGTGCATGGCCCGCATGACCGCCAGACGCACCGCAAAATGAGGCGACTGATAAAAGGAGCGTATCAGGGCGCTATGCTCTTTGAGTCCCGAACTGCCCAGCACGGCCAGGGCGGCCACCTGCACATTAATATCTTCGCTTTCTGACAAGAGCCGTACCGCCAGGGGGGCACTGTGGGGATCTTGCAAAC
>CAXRDE010000021.1:0-98371 GCA_964229355.1 Candidatus Sericytochromatia bacterium
CTGCGCCAGCGCCTGTGGCTCCTGAAACGGCTGCGCTTGCCCCTGAATGGGTAGCGGAAGTTCCCACTCCCGTGGTGTCCGTACCTGCTGCGCCAGCGCCTGTGGCTCCTGAAACGGCTGCGCTTGCCCCTGAATGGGTAGCGGAAGTTCCCACTCCCGTGGTGTCCGCACCTGCTGCGCCAGCGCCTGTGGCTCCTGAGACGGCGACGCCTGCCCCTGCATTGGCAGCGGAAGTCCCCACTCCCGTGGTATCCGTACCTGCTGCACCAGCGCCTGTGACTCCTGAGACGGCGACGCCTGCCCCTGAATTGGCAGCGGAAGTTCCCACCCCCGTGGTATCCGTACCTGCTGCGCCAGCGCCTGTGACTCCTGAGGCGGCTGCACCAGCGCCTGCGTTGGCGGTGGCAGCTCCCGCGCTAGAAGTAGATGCTTCTGAGCTTGAAACTGACGAATCACAAATGCTGCCTGTCTTAACCTTGCCTCTGGTATCTCTCTATTGGATGCGTCCGCTCTCTTTATCCGAAAACGCCTCTGATACCCCTTCTGAAGATGCGTTTTCAGAAGGTACGGTGTTTGAGTCCGGCGGTTTGCAACAAAACATCTTTCTTTATCGTTTGTTAAAAATGCCTGTAGAAAAAGGGAAGGATTTGCTTCAGCGTCAGTCCGTAGCGTCACCTCAAGCAAACAATCTGTCTTACGGCTCTGCAATGTCAGTCAAAGAGGCGCCAATGAGCGCACCTGAAAGTCCTTTTGTACCTGTGCTACAAACTTGGGTACAAGGGGCCTTGAAAATGGGGCGTGCTGAAGGGCGTGCTGCTCAGAAGTTAGGCGCTGCGCCTGCGTTGAAAATTGAATCCTTACAAACAGGAACCTTGTCTACTGTTCTGGAGACACCTGTGGCACCCTCTGTCGCCACCCCACTCGCTCAAAAAAGTATGACTTTTTCTGATTTTATGTCTTTTCATGAGCTGTTTGAGGCCTCTTTTGTGGAGCAACGTGTGGCGTCACCTTCCAAAGCCTCGTCTCAGCAGACATCGGTGTCCACCGCTGCGTTTGCAAGTCTGAATGATTCGCCGCCAGCGCAACCTGGCCTTTCTTTCTCTGCCTTTCAGTCTCCAAATGCCGGGGTATCTCTTCGTGCGGAAGCCCCTTCAGGACTCCAGTATGTGGATACTCAAGCCAAAGCGCCTTTCCAGTCTCTGCCTCCAGAGCTTAAACCCCACACTTATGAACTAAAACCCTTACGGGGAGATGTGATAGCAAAACCAGAGATTTCAGCGATTGATGAACCCCCTTCCATTATTAGTCCCCGTGTTAACCTATCTGCATCGCAGGTTATTCAAGCCATTAACCAAAATATTCCGATTCACATTGCTGATTTCCCCGCCTTTGTTTCTCGGGTGCTTCAGGTGCAGCCGCCCGCATTAAATCAACCCCAGTCACTTCAGGTGACCTTGTCACCGGATGCTTTAGGCAAGATCACGGCTAAATTTGAGCTGACTGCACAAAATACGGTGAATATTACGTTGTTATCTCAATCAGGAATTGCAGTCAATCAGTTGAACACGTATTTGCAAGAAATTCAACAGATTGTCAGTAACACGCAGTTTACGCCTGGACAGATTGTGGTGCGACAGGGCATTCCCATGGCTAAACAAAGTCAGTCTTTTGAGCAACAATCTCATTCAGACCGCGAAGCCCATTCGGACCAAAAGTTAGTGCAGCGTCGTGGGGGACAGCGTCGTCGTCGCAGCGATGAAGAAGAAATAAGTATTGATGTAACCGTTTAAGGAATGTAAAGATCCCTTGTGTATACATCCGGAAATTTGTTAAGCTATAAAAGAAATAGAGGTATAGCGTGTGCAATCTGAGAATCTTCCTGAAAAAGAAACGTCTCAAGAAGAACTCAGAAAAGCAACGGCACTGAAATATGACCTTAAAAAAGACAGTGCCCCCGAGATTGTTGCTACCGGTAGTGGAGAAGTTGCCGGAGAAATAGTAAGAGTCGCTGAACAACATGAAATACCTGTTTATAAAGATCCCTCATTGGCAAATGCCCTGGGACAGTTAGAGTTGGGTAGTGCTGTGCCTGAACAGTTATACAAAGCCGTCGCTGAAGTGCTGGTGTTTGTATACAGTGTGGACCAGTCACACAAAAAAGAAATAGAGATGGTCTTGGAGGACTTCTAATCACCTATGTTGCGTGGAATTTACTCGGCGGCAAACGCCATGAACGTGTCAATGCAAAAGATGAACCTTTTTGCTCAGAATGTCAGTAACTCACAGACCACCGGTTATAAAAAGAAGGTTTATGCCGTTCACAGTTTTGAAGATATGCTGGTAAACATCCCTGACCCTCAGGGCGTCAAACGGAAAGAAGAAAGTCTACCTGTGGCCACGGGTTCCTATATCGATGCCGCAGGGGTTAAACAGACTCAGGGTCGTTTGCGTCAGACGGGTGGTGCTTTAGATGTGGCTTTAAAAGGCGAAGGCATTTATTTTCAGTTAGAGGTGAATCCGGCCACCTTGCCCGCGAATACTGAAACCACCTACACCATGTCTCGGGACGGTCGCTTTAGTTTAAACCAAAACAACTACCTGGTAAATGGAACCGGTGACTATGTGCTGAATGCACAAGGACAGCGTATTCGTCTGATGCTAGACAACCCCAACACCCAGGCCCCCGTTGATCCCAATCGTCAAGAGGCTTCTTTAACCTCTAACTTAATCAAAATTGACAACAAAGGGCAGATTTTTGATATCCGCCAACCCAATGCGCCGCTGGCGCAAATCAAGTTGGTAGAATACGCCGCCGGCCCCAATGGTGACGCCCTTGATAATCGCGATCAGATGTTAGCCATCCTGCGTAAGTATGGTATGGAGCTGCCGGACGATAGTGATTTGTTGCCAAGCTACACGATCCCGACAACACCTGATGGTCAGCCCAAGGTAGATGTGTTGCAAGGGTACGTGGAACAGTCTAATGTGGATATTACTTCCGAGATGATCATGATGATGATGACCTCAAAAGATTATGATATGTCACAGAAGTTAATTAGCACAGAAGATAAAGTATTGGATAAGACCATCAATGAGATGGGCCGACTCCAGTAACATTCGTTGATAATAAAAAATTAAAAAAACCAGGAGGACAATACCATGCATGCATTGTGGACCGCTGCATCTGGTATGGAGGCGTTAAAATTTAAGATTGACGTCATCGCCAACAACTTATCAAACACCCAGACGGACGGTTTTAAACGAACCGACGCTGAATTCACCGATCTTTTGTATCAATACTGGCGCAAACCCGGTGCCATTGATAACCCCACAGGGATTAGCAACGGTTTAGGTGCGCGGGTTTCTGCGACCACCACCAACCACACCCAGGGTTCTTTAACGGTTACCAATAGTAATCTGGATTGGGCGATTGATGGACAGGGCTTCTTTTCTGTTATCGATCCCGGTAACAACGAGCGCTTATTTACCCGTAAAGGTGCTTTTAAGCTTAACAACAACGGGCAAATTGTAACCGCAGATGGCTTTTTGCTAGACCCTGCGATTACCATTCCTCCTGGAACCACAAACTATCACATTGCGCGTAACGGAACGGTGTGGGCGGAACAGCCTGGCACCGGTCTGCTGACAGAGCTTGGTGTTGTGAACTTGACCAGCTTCCCCAACCCTGCCGGTTTGGAAGCCCGTGGAAACAGCATGTACAGCCAAACAACCTCTTCGGGTAACGCCATTCAAGGGATTCCCACCCAACAAGGTTTGGGGCAGATTCATGGTCGTGCGTTAGAGGCTTCTAACGTTCAGATCGTTACCGAAATGGTTGACCTCATCACCACACAAAAAGCTTTTGATACCAATTCAAAAGTGATTAACGTTGCGGATAAGATGATGGATACCGCAAACAACCTGTCTCGTTAAGATGATGAACGCGCTTAAGAAGAGTTTGCTGTTTCTGCTGGTCTTTGTGATTGTGGGAACCCCTTTCTCTTCTTTTGCGCAATCTACTGCGCCCGTGCGAGTGAAAGATACGGATCAATTGTTACGTGTGCTTCGCCAAAAAGTGCAGACGCAGTATGATATTCCCGCCCATGACGTTTTGCTTTTGTGGAATGATGTAGAACTTCCCGAAAAGTTAAAGAAGTTTGGTTCGGGTGCTGTGCTAGAGATTCATGATGCTGATTTAGGCAATGCGGCCAAACGCAAATCCTTCTCCTTCAAGGTGATGACGGGTGATACCTATAAAGGTAGAATACCGGTGCGTTTGACGGTGGATGGCTGGATAGATGTTTACAAGAGCATTGCCCCCATTCCCAAAGGCCAGACCTTGCCTTTGAGTGGGGTAGAAGCGGTTCGAACCAAAATTTCAACGCTTCCCTTCCAGTATTTGCGCTCTCCCTTTCGCATTGAAGACTTTACCGCTTTGCAGGATATTCCCCAGGGGCAAATTCTTCAACCGACAATGCTGAGAGAGCGTCTGATGATGAAAAGTGGAGATGAAGTGCGCGTGATTCTGATCAATGAGGGAATCCGTCTTGTCACCAAGGGTGAAGCTATGGCTTCAGCCTCCCGTAACCAGCAGGTACGGGTAAAACTACTCATTGGAAATAATAAAATTGTACAAGCGCTGGTGACCGATGATCATGAAGTCACTATTCGTGTGAACTAAGGAGTTGACGATGAACAAAGTACGTAAAGTTGCTTTGCATTTATCTGTTATTGCGTTGACAGGGAGCGTGATTCCATCTGCTGCTTTGGCGGATTCGATTTGGAACGATACCAGTACTGCCACCCTGTTTACGGAGCGCCGTCCCACCTTTGTGATTGGCGGCCTCATTACCGTACGTGTGAATGAACAAATTGACGCTTTGCAGCGTGCGACTTTAATTGCACAAAAACAGGTGCGAAATGACCACCGTTGGCAATTTCCAGAAAACTTTGCCTCTGTTGCGAACGCTCAGCCTTTACAGGGCCAATTTCGTGCAGAAAACCAGCTGCAATCCAACAACTTAGGGACCACCACCCGCAATGGCAACGTTACCTTTACCATCGCCGCGCGCATCGAAGATATCTTGCCCAACGGGAATTTGATTATTACAGCGCATAAAAACATGCGGGTGAATGATGAAGATAATGAAATGGTGTTAACCGGTATTGTGCGTCAGAACGACGTGATGGCCGATAATACCATTGAATCTGCTAAGATTGCAGATATGCGCATTGATGTAATGGGCACAGGTCCCGTTTCCGCAAAAGCGACCGGGGGGATTATGACCCGCCTTCTGAACTTCTTCTTATAAGGATTTGAATAATGAAATTGCAACCCTTGCTTTCTTTGGCCTTTAGTCTGCTTATTACTGCGCCTGCTTTTGCTCAGGTTACCGCGCCCGCATTGCCTCCTAATCGGCCTTCAATGCCTGCGCCGAGCATTGACATGGTGCCCCCTTCCACGGTGCGGGTCAAGGATGTCGTAACGTTTCGGGGCGCACGATACAACCAATTGCAAGGTCTGGGCCTGGTGTCGGGATTAAACGGTACCGGCGACTCTGCAAACTCTGTTCCTTACACGCGTCGCGCTTTGAAGAATATGTTGGAGCGCTTTGGTATGCCTCAAATTGATGAGAGCACCATGCGTCCCAAAAACGTGGCTGCGGTGATGGTGACGGCCAATATTCCCCCGTTCTCCAAGCCTGGGCAACAAATTGACGTGACTGTATCTTCTGTAGGTGATGCCAAAAGTCTACAGGACGGAATGCTGATTCAAACCCCTTTGCGTGGCGCCGATGGCCGCATTTATGCCGTCGCACAGGGACCCATTTCTCTGGGCGGTTTTGGCGTGAGCACTGAGCAAGGGGCTTCCACGCAAAAAAACGCGGTCACCATTGGCCGTATTCCCAACGGCGCGCTGGTGGAAAAAGAAATTCCAGTGACTTTGATGGACGACAACGGTTATATTGAGGCGTATCTGATTAATCCTGACTTTACCACTGCCACGGAGCTTGCCGATAAAATCAACAAGAGCTTGCTCGGAAACGCCAAAGCCGTAGATGCCTCTACCGTACGGGTATTTGTGACCTCTACCTACCGCAATAACCTTGCTGAACTGGTGGCGCGTATTGAGAACTTGACCATCTCTCCTAAAAATAACGCGGCGAAAGTGGTGCTTGACGAGCGTACCGGCACTATTATTATTGGTCAAAATGTGAGTATCGGGCCTGTATCTGTGGCTCACGGCGGTCTGATTGTTAAGATTGATGCCCAAACGACGGTCTCTCAGCCAAACCCTTTCTCTCAGGGGCAAACTGAGGTGGTCACCAACACACAGATTACCTTTGATGAGAAAAAAGGGGATACCCTCGTTCTCGTGAGTGGTTCGACCGTGGGCATGTTAGTCAAGTCCTTGAATGAGCTGGGAATTCCTCCCCGTGACCTGATTACCGTTTTGCAGATGATTAAAGCCGCAGGTGCTCTCAACGCGCACCTGGAGATGCAATAAGGAGTCTTTTGAGATGATTGGTGAAGTACCTTTAGTCGGAACCATGGCCACGGGTTTTGGTGAAAATAATCCTTACGCCCCCCGTGCCAACCAACCCAATGTGGACGAAGCCTCAAAGCAGTTTGTTGCAATGCTTTATTCGTATATGTTTCAGCAAATGCGCGAAAGTGGAAGTGACGAAGAAGACGGATTGTTCTCAGGGCCTCATGCTAATATGCTCATGGGATTTTTGGACCAGGAGATGGGACAAAAACTGGCGCAGTCAGAAGGTGCAGGCCTGGCTGATGCGCTTTTGCGTCAGTTAAAAACTGAGGATCCCAACCTGGATATTGGAGATGCAGACAAATCTGTTGCGAAAACAACACAAGAACCTGACGCACCTGCTTTTGCTTCCTTAACAGATTCTGGCAACTTCATTAAGGAAATGATGCAGAAAGATCTCCCCATTGAAGAAATCAATCCTGCAAGTATCGACAATTCTCAGCAAATTATGGATGAACTCTATAAACTGAATCGCCGAGAATGATACAATACTGAAAATAAAGAGCAAATTGAACGGAATATAATGGGAGCAAAGACACAGAAAAAAGCCCCGGCCCCACCACCGCCCACCAGCAGTAATGAGGCCATTAAGCGCTATACCCCTCTGGTGCGTTCGATTGCCCGTCGCCTCTCTATGAAGCTTCCGAGTCATTATGATTACAATGACTTGATTAGCGATGGTATGGTAGGATTGTTATTAGCAATTGAGCGTTTTGACCCTGAACGGGGTGTTAAATTTGAAACATTTGCGACTTATTATGTCAAAGGTGCGATTTTAGACAATTTGCCCAAATTGCCTAAAGTGCAAAAAACAGAAACTGAAGTTATTTATCAGAGTGCTGATGACGTGGAAACCGACTCAGCCACTTTATTTAACAAGGTTACAAACCTGGCTTATTCTTATATTCTGTCTTTGGATGCTCCCAGTGGTGGAAGCGAAGGTGATGAAACCTTCAACCTGTTGAGTCAGTTGGGCGATGGCGACGGTGTACAACGTGATATTGAGTTTGAGCAATTGCAAAAAACCTTGACCTGGGTGATTGAGCAACTGCCAAACCAGGAGCGTACAACGCTCAAGCTATATTACTTTCAAAAGTTGCCGTTTAATGAAATTGGTAAGCGTCTTGGACTCTCTGAGTCCTGGGTGAGCCGAATTCACAAGCGCGCGTTAGAGCAATTGCGCGTCAAGCTAGGTAAGAAAAAGTCCATTGATGACTTTTTGACGATGTAAAGAGGAGGAGTTCATGGTTTTATTTAGCCCGTTGATGGCATTTACCGAGAAGATGTTGGATGTAACCACATTGCGGCATCGCAGTATTGCCAATAATATTGCCAACATTAATACCCCTGGATATAAACGTTCAGAGGTGTCTTTCAAAAACGCTCTGGAACGTATTAAAGCCAGTGGTGATGATGAGGGGCCCAGTGCACTGTCTGAAAAAGAACGCACCATGGATATTAATCAGCAGTTGATGCAAAATCTATCCATCGATAGTCTCTACAACGAAGGCCAACGTTATCAAAGCGATTTGGGCGTGGGCTTCTCTCTCTCAAACACGGCTTTTGAGCAGTCTTATGAGGGGCATGCCGCAGGTGTTCCTGCGGAGTTGGATCCGCGTGCGAATCCCCCCAAAGACATGAGTCGTGCTGAGTTTATCTCTTCGGTGCAACCTGAAGTATTGGAGATTGATGAAGTACAGCGCCAGGACGGCAACGGTCTCAACCCTGAGATTGAAATGGCCAGTATGATTAAAAACACCTCGTTTTATAATGTGTTGGTAAGCTCTATCTCCGGTGAGTTTAGAACTTTAAAAACCATTATTTCGAATCGATAGGGGATAAAAATGAGTTTATTTGATGTAATTAACACCAGTTCCACCGGTATGGTGGCCAACCGTTTCTGGTTAGATACCATTGCCGGAAACATTGCCAATGCTAACAGTACGCAGTCTGTGGATGGTGGTCCTTATCGTCGTCGTATTCCTGTTTTTCAGGAAGTCATGAAAGACGCCATGCAAGAAATCATGGAAGAAGAGTGGGAGCCTACCAAAATGGGCGATAAAATCACCACCGCTGTCATGGATGATGTGATGGATTCCGATGCCGCCAAACCCAAAGGCCTGGGTGTGGGTTTAAATGGTGTTGTAGAAGACCCTACCCCCCTTAAGGTCGTGTATATGCCTGGGCATCCAGATGCTGATGCCGATGGCAATGTCACCATGCCCAATGTGGACATTGTCAAAGAAATGGTCGATATGATTGCCGCCAGCCGTGCTTATGATGCCAACGTGCAGATTACCAACGCGGCCAAGTCAATGATTAACAAAGCCCTTGAAATCGGCAAATAGGCAAAGGTAAAATAAGATTATGTCCATTTCAGCCTTACAATCCTTTTTTCCTGGTGATTTGCGCGTTGCGCAAAGCCAAATGCCCCTGACGTTTGAAATTCCAAAAGACGAGTTGACTGCAAAGCGTTCTTCTTTCGTGGAGGTTTTGAACAGCGCGATTGACGAAACCAATAACGCTGAGCGGCAGAGTGAAGATTTGATGGCAGATCTCCTGCTCGGAAAAGATGTGGATATCCACTCGATCCAGATTGCAGGTGCTAAGTTAGATACGATGGTAACCATGGCTTCAACGGTAATGACCAAGTTGACCACTGCTTACCAAACCCTGATGAATATGCAGGTTTAAGAGGCAACGTCGAAGTGAATTTGAGAAGGGAGAAACCACACAATGGCCGTTGATGATCAAGCTGTAGGCGGTGGCTTTCTCGGTAATCTGTCGCCTAATATGCGACTGGCCGTGATTGCTGGCGTTGTAGCCTTAGTTGTGGGATTGCTGGTATACATGTTTGTGGGTGGCAGTAGTTCCGAAGAAGATGATGGTTTCCGCACCGTATATAAAGACCTACCCCTGGCGGATGCGGGAAATGCAAAAGATTTTTTACAAGAAGAGTACAAAATTCCTGTTAAGCTAGGCGATAACGGAACCTCCGTTCGCGTACCCAAAGACCAGGTGGAAGAAGCGCTCGTTAAGTTAGCCCAAAAAGGAATGCCCGGTAGTGGTGTCGTTGGCTATGAGATTTTTGATAGTATGGGCTTTATTTCTACAGATTTTGAAAAGCGTGTGGCCTTGCAACGGGCGCGTGATGGGCACTTGTCTCGTCTCGTGAAACGCTTTGAAGGCGTTGATGATGCCCGTGTAAACGTGGTGATCCCAGAACCTACCCTTTTCTCTGAGCAACAACTCCCCACCACAGCTTCTGTGCTGATTGAATTCGCTGGCGGCGGTGGTTTTAAACCTGAGTATGTTAGCTCTATTGCGCACATGATTGCCAGCGCAACCCCAGGCCTAAAACCCGGTAACGTGACGATTGTTGACACCCGCGGTGATATCCTTCAAGAAGGTCAAGAAGGCCTTTACGGTGAAGATTCAGCCAAAAAATACAACCGTCAAATGCAAGAGCAACTGCGCATTAATCGTTTAATGGAGCAACAGCTCGAAAATAAAGTCATTCTGATGCTGGAAAAAGTGTTGGGCCCTGGTAAAGTCAAAGCCACAGCGACAATTTCCGCTAACTTTGATCGTGCGCAACAGCGTAAACGTGAACATGAGCCCGTCACCATTGACCAAAACGGTCAAGAAGTGCTGACCAAAGTTGCAGAGCGCACCTCTACTGAGAAGACCAGTTCTTCTGAAGCTAATGCAAGTGGCGGAAATGCCCCCGGTGTTGTTAATAACACTGGAAATGGTGATGCAGCAACTCCCGCAGTTGCTGGTGCTGCTGCCGATACAAGTAATACAGAGCGGACCTCGGGTCAAGCCAGTTATAACTACAACAATATTGAAACCCTGATTTCTAAACAGTCCGGTGTCATTGATAGCATGGCAATTTCGGTTCAATATGAGCCTCCTGTGGTGGCTGAAGAAGCTGCTGAGGGTGCTGTGCCTCCGCTGACCCAACAGCAAGTGGAAGACATGGTCAAAGCCGCTGTGAATTTCGACGCCGAGCGCAACGACAACGTGGTGGTCACCCCCGTGAAGTTTGATACCTCGACCTACGACAAGTTGGTCTCTGAGATGGAGAAAGCCCGTGAAGGCACCGCCTGGTGGATTTATGCGCTCTTCGCCCTCGGTGGTCTTGTGGTGGGTGCCGGTATTGGTGGTGCCTTACTCGGTAAGAAGAAAGCTGCTGCTGGAGCCGAACAGTTTGGTGCTCCTGGTGTACCTCAGTATCAAGCCATCCCTGGTGGCCCTGGTATTCCAGGTGGTCCTGGTGTGCCTGGTGTTGAAGGGCAAATGCCTGGCGGAGCCCCTGGCTTACCTGCGGGAGCCCCTGGTGCCCCTGGTATGCCTGTGCAGCAGACCCAGGAAGTCAGCCGTGCGCCTATTATGCCACCTACGCCTGACAACCCCTTTGGTTTCTTGCAGGGCGTAACGCCTCAGACCGTGGCCCAGTTGCTCTCCACTGAGCGTCTGCCAACGCTGGTTGCTGTACTGGCCCAGTTGGATCCCGGTCAGGCAGAAGATGTTATTAATCTGCTGAACCCTGAAATTCAGAACGAAGTTCGTACGCGCCTGGCGCAGAACCCCGTTCTGCCACCGATGACCCAGAAAATGGTCAGCCAGTCTCTCAAAAAACGTCTGGCCGCCATGTCCTCTGGAGTGGTCTAAGATACCTTTTAGAAGGCCGGCCCTGGCAGCTTCCTTGCCTCGGGCCGGTCTTTTCTTCGGTTTAAGGCCTGTACCACGTGAGTTCAGTACGTGGGGCGTAAGTTAACGTTACGTCAAAAAACTGATACAATAGATAAAATCCCGTTAAGCGAGAAGGCAAGCTATGGCAGCCATAGGTGAAGAGAATCCGAATTCGATCATTGCAGATATTGCGTTAGCATCTCTGAGTATTCTGGTGGTTATCATCTTGATGATTCCACTGCCCTCCACCCTGATTGACTTTTTCCTGGTCATGAATCTTTCGGGTTCGGTGTTGATTCTCCTGAACGCTTTAACCATTACAGATCCTTTGGAACTGGCAGTTTTCCCTCAGCTCTTGCTGGTTACAACCCTCTTTCGTCTGGCCATGAACGTGGCCACTTCCCGTTCCATTCTGTTGAATGCCGATGCCGGAAAAGTTATCGAAACCTTTGCCAACTTTGTTATTGGTGGCAACTACGTGGTGGGTGTGGTCATCTTCTTGATTTTGATGATTATTCAGTTCATCGTTATTACAGAAGGTGCCAAGCGGGTTGCGGAAGTTGCCGCACGTTTTACCCTGGACGCGATGCCCGGTAAACAGATGAGTATTGACGCGGACTTTAACGCGGGTCTGATTGATGCAGAGCAAGCTAAAAAGCGTCGTCGTGATTTAGAAAAAGCCTCTAACTTCTTCGGTACGATGGACGGTGCGAACAAATTCGTTCGTGGTGACGCCATTGCGGGTATTATTATTACCCTGGTGAATATTTTGGGCGGTTTTGCCATTGGTGTTTTGATGAAGGACATGGAGCTGGCAGAGGCCGCCGCCCGTTATCTCACTCTATCCATCGGTGATGGTTTGGTGGCAGCGATTCCCGCTTTCTTAATCTCTATCGCCTCGGGTTTTGTAACCACCCGTGCTATTTCTGAGTCAAACCTGGCTTATGATTTGAAGACCCAGTTACTGGCGTCTTACCGCTCCATTGCCATGGGTTCGGTCTTCCTGTTTGTCTTTGGTTTTGTACCGGGTATGCCCAAGCACTTCTTCTTCTCTTTTGCCATTATTTTTCTGGTGGTGGCCTTCATTGTTTACCGCAAGTCTGTGAAAAAATCTCAGATGGTGGTGGAAGAAGAGGAAGATGCAGCGATTCCCGAGCAAGAGGTCAAAAAGCCCGAGAACGTGCTGCAGGTGATGGAAGTTCACCCCCTCGCCCTCGAAATGGGTCTGGACCTGATTCCTCTGGTGGATCCTTCACAAGGTGGAGATTTGCTTGACCGTGTTGTGCCCATGCGGGTTCAAATCGCCATGGAAATGGGCTTCGTTATGCCCGGTATTCAATTTAAAGATAACCTTAACTTGCGCCCCAATGAGTACTCCATTAAAGTCAAAGGGATTGAAGTGGCCCGTGGTGAAATCCTGATGGGTTACATGTTGGCGATTCAACAACCTGACACCGATGTGTCCCAGGAGCTTGTGGGCTTCCCCACCAAGGATCCTGCCTTTGGTACCCCTGCCGTTTGGGTGGCCGGTTACGAAGCCCAGCGTGCAGCGCAATTGGGTTACATGGTCACCGACCCCACCAACGTGTTAATTACGCACGTGGCTGAAATTGTAAAGAGCTATGCCCATGAAATTCTGAGCCGTCAAGAAGTTCAGGTCATGGTGAACAAAGTCAAAGAAAAACATCCTGTGGTAGTTAAAGAATTAATTCCTGAATTGCTCACTCTCGGTGGGGTTCAGAAGGTTCTGCAAAACCTGATTCGCGAGCGGATTTCGATTCGTGACCTGGCTACGATTCTGGAGCGTCTTACCGACTTTTCTAAAATCAACCAGGATCCTGACACCCTGTCTGAACTGATTCGTCAGTCTCTTAACCGTCAGATTTGTAGTAATCTCTCCAATGATCAAAACGTGATTCCAGTTATTACCTTAGATCCCAAGGTGGAGCAAGCGGTTCAAGAAAGTATTCAGCAAACCGCTCAGGGTGCTGTATTGGCTCTGAACCCGCAGGTCAGTCAGCAAATTCTGGCCAAGTTGGCCAATGAAGTCCAGTCCGCCACCAACGCAGGTCATAACCCTGTGGTGTTGTGTAACCCACAAATTCGTCCACACGTGAAAAAGCTGACGGAACGGAACTTCCCCGCGCTTACCGTGCTTTCTTACAACGAAATTGCACCCAAGATTAAAATTCAATCCATTGGCGCTGTGGCCATTAGTTTCGGCAGCTAAATGGAAAAAAACGTTGCCATCGGTAAACCAGAATGGTGGTCTTATGCCATTCTGGTGGTGGCTGCTTTTATTGCGGTTTTCCCCGTCTTTTGGATTTTTTCCACCTCTTTTAAGCCTGCTGCCGAGGTGCTCAGTCCTGAGCTGACGCTCTTGCCCCAGAATTTTACCGTTGAAAACTACCAGGCAGTGCTCAAGGGCGGCAGCTTTTGGCAGTGGATGTGGAATTCGGTTTCGGTGGCTTTGTGCACCACGGTAATTGGGATAATGCTGGCATCGACAACAGCCTACGCCGTCTCGCGTTTTTCTTTTGCGGGCAAAAAGCCGGTCTTGTTTGCCTTTTTAGTGGCCCAAATGTTTCCAGGTGCCATTTTGATTGTGCCTTTGTACAACATTATGAAGGATCTGGCTTTGCTGAATACCTTTACGGGTCTGGTAATTGCCTATTCCACGCTTTCGCTGCCTTTTTCGGTGTGGATGCTTAAAGGCTTTTTTGACGCGATACCCGTGTCTTTGGAGGAGGCCGCAATGATTGATGGCATGTCCGCCTTTGGTACTTTTTTTCGCATCATTTTGCCGCTCTCGTTACCGGGTTTGGCGGTCACCGGTTTTTTCTCGTTTATTACCGCCTGGAACGAGTTTATGTTTGCCCTTACCTTTATGACGGGGGAAAGCAATTATACGTTGCCGGTGGGTTTGAGAACCTATGTGTTTGAGTTCAACACAGCCTGGCATTTGATGGCTGCAGGAGCGATAATTGTCACCATTCCCGTACTGGTAGTGTTTCTTGTGGCCCAGCGTTTCTTAATTTCTGGGCTGACAGCCGGTGGTGTCAAGGGCTAAAGCGGTCACTAAGTGCCGCGTAGGCGCCGTGAGCTTCTTGTGCCTGATGTTTTTCCTGTTGATCGACAAAGGACTTTAAGGCGTTTTCCGCTAAAGAAAAAGACTCATAAATCTCCATGACGCCGTCTAAAATGCTGTGACACAGTGCTGAGCGAGAGGGCAGAGAAGAAGCTGCTACACCGCTCAGAACATCATTTAGTCGGTATTTGAGGTTTTGGGTGCCCAGGATCAGTTCCTGGATCAGGGTATAGTAAACCCAGTCCTGAATATCCCCTGTGAGATCTTGCGTGATGGCCACGAGCTGGGTGCTGAGAGCTGTGGCGACACTGTTGACGCGAAAGCCCTTTTTCATGGTGTGGCGTAGGGCCACTTGAACCATTTCCCGCACGCGCTGTTCGAGATCTTGCTGAAAACGTGGTGCTTTTAGCCAGTCCTCTAGATAAGAGGGTATGTGTTGTTCTAGATTTTTGATGAAGTCTTCCTGGTGCTGTATGCCTGGATCGAGCTCGCTATACAAGCGTTTGCCCCGCTCGGGCAATTTGTATTTCTCAATTTGTTTACGCAAACTGCTGTGGGTGGGTAAATCTTGCCGTGCGCCATCATTAATTTGCCAGCGCTGTAGCCAGGCCGTCTGGTTCCAGATTTCCAAAAGCAGGTGATTTGGGTTTACGCCCTGAAGAACTTGTACATAAGCACCCAAATACTGCCGAAAAAGGTCTCGATCGGGAATGCCCGCGCTTTTTGTTGCTCCCCAGCTTTCCCACTGATGCATCTGTTGCAGAAGAAGATAGCGTCCGTAGGGATAACGGTACACTTGGGTATCAACGATCAGGCGCTCTTGCTCTTGCAGTAAGGTGCCTAAGAAATTCTCGCGAATTTCTGTGAGCGCGGTTTGTAGGCTTTCGGGTGCTGTAGGCACTACCGTTTGGGGTTGATTTTGAACCAAAAGCAATAGTGGAATAATCCACCGGTAGGTCTCGCTATCGTGCTTCCAGAGTGCATAGATGTGTTGGTAAGAAAGGGGTGCCAGCAGCTCGGTTACTGCTGAGTAGGCCTGTGTTCCCGGCGCCGCCTCCAGATGGCGTTGAATAAGATAGTGGCGCCGGGCCAGTTCGTATGCAAGCACAAGAACAGGATTAAAGCTTAATACAGGTCAAAAAAGTTACCCAGGTTAGCACGGCAAGCGCTCAGGCTTAGTGTGGTCAGGGCAATAAAGAGTGCGGGCCAGATTTTTTTGAGGGTTTGCATGGGGTCTCTCCTGCTTTTGGCTTTATTTTAACATGGCTGGGGCAAAAAAATCATGCCATTGCCACGCCTTCTTCGTTTTGCGTAAGTTCCTGAAGTTTTTCGTTTTGGTCGGCGGTAATTAAGGCTGAAATCACCTCATCCATAGCGCCATTCAAGATTTCTTGCAGCTTATATAGGGTGAGCTTGATGCGGTGATCTGTGACTCGCCCTTCAGGAAAATTGTAGGTGCGAATGCGTTCACTGCGATCGCCACTGCCCACCTGAGACTTTCGTGCATCAGAACGTTCTTTTTGCTGTGCGCTCAGTAGCTGATCGTACATCTTGGTGCGCAGCATGGCCATGGCTTTTTCACGGTTTTGGTACTGTGAACGCTCTTCCTGGCAGGCCACGACAATGCCTGTGGGAACGTGGGTAATCCGTACTGCGGTTTCTACCTTGTTGACGTTTTGTCCGCCAGCACCCCCAGAGCGGAAGGTGTCCATTTGCAAGTCGACGGGGTTAATGTCAATTTCCACGTCTTCAGCTTCAGGCATAACCGCCACGGTCGCTGCGGACGTGTGAATGCGTCCACCGGCTTCCGTTTCAGGAACCCGCTGTACCCGATGGACACCGGATTCAAATTTGAGAAAGCTGTAAACGGAGTCTCCTTCAACGGACATCACCACTTCTTTGATGCCGTTAAGCCCGGTTTCGTTGATGCTCATCACGCTGGTTTTCCAGCCTTGCCCTTCGGCATAACGGGTGTACATGCGCATGAGATCCGCCGCAAACAAAGCGGCTTCGTCCCCGCCTGTGCCCGCACGAATCTCTAATAAGATATTTTTCTCATCGTTGGGATCTTTGGGCAGTAAAGCAATGCGCAATTTTTCTTGCAGGGCATCACCCTGGGGAATAAGTTCAGCCAGTTCGCCTTCAATCAGTTCACGCATATCAGGGTCCTGCTCTTCTTTGAGCATTTCCTCTGCATTGCGACGCTCTTCGGTCAAGCGTTGCCACTCTCGATACATCGTGACTTTGCCCTCAAGATCGGAGTGAGCTTTGGCATACTTACGAAATTTTTCTTGATCCTTGACCACGTCTGGATTGGACAGGAGCTCATTGAGCTCCTGGTACTTTTGGACAATGGCTTCGAGTTGTTCTTCAATCACGATTTTAGCGACTCTGACATTTCCTGAATAAGTTGTAAGGCTTCAGCCACGGAGTTTTTCATCTCAGAGACGCGTTGGCTCTCAAGGCGAATTTCATCCACCAGTTGGTTCAGGGTCGCCAGATTGAAATCATCGGCCTCACCTGTACTTTGCTGTGCGGCGGGTGCGTCTTCTGCAGGTGCTTCTGAGGTCTCTTCTACCGCTTCTTCGCTAGACTCCTCAGCATAGACCGCCTCACTCTCTTCAACCTCTTCAAGGTCTTCTTCGTAGGTGGGATATGCATCGAAAGCAGATTCTTCATCGAGCGTATCGTTGAGGTCTTCGTTGCTGAGTTGCTCTGCTTCATCGGGCTCATGGCTTTCAAAAGCGCCGCTTTCTTCGGCTTGCTCAGCATAGGATACAGCTTCAGGGTTATCGTCTTCATCCAGCTCAGGCGTGTACTCTACGCCCTCTTCGTACATAATGGCTTCTTGCTCGGTCTCATCATATGCTTCAATATCCTGGTGGTGCTCATTGAGCTGCTCGTCCAGTGATTTTAGCGCGTCGTCAAAGGCGTCATTTTCTAAAATGTCTTCATTATCCATGATGTTTTCAGACTCACTCATATTCCTCAAGCTTCTTCCTTCTGGTGTGATGTAGGGTTGATGCCTAGTGCACCCTATTTTACCATAGAACCCACAGACCATCAGATTTTGTGTACAATTTAGACAGTGCGTTGTGTAAGGGAGTCACTCATGTATGATGCCGCCAGTTTACGCCAGCAACTTGAACAGGCCTGGGCAGACTTTATTCTTCAGCAGACCAAGAGCCGTCGTGAGCGAGCCAATATCTATAAAACCAAAAAGATCATGAACCAGGCCCATGGGGTTGCAGCCTATTACACGATGGATTTTCCCGTGGAGCACACGGCTTTTTCTTATGTGCCCAGCCCCATTGCCGAAGCCAACCCGTTCTCCTGGATGCGTGAGATGCCCCAATTGATTGGCGTTTGGGGAGCGGTGGCGGAAGCCATGGGCGAAGTGGAGCAGATCGAAGAAACGGTGGTGCCTGAAGTGGAAGTGATGGAGGAAGAAGATTTCTTTGCCCAGCACTTTACCTCTTCTTTGAGCGATACCATGTCAAGTTTGCGTAAGGGCAATTCATGAACACTTTGGCCCCCGGCTGGGTCTTTTATGCATGAAGCCTATGGGCAATGGGTCAAGCAGGCCCAGGCCGGAGATCGGAGTGCGTTTCAAATGCTAGTGAATGCGTCAATGCCAAAACTTTATGGGGTCGTGTATGCCCTCTACCCCAATCGGGATGAAGTCTACGATATTCTACAGGACACTTTTGTGAAGGCCTACCGTGCCCTTCCTCGCTTAGAGGACCCCGAGGCCTGGCACAGTTGGATCACGCGTATTGCCGTCAATACGGCCAAGACCCGATTGTCTCGCCGCAAAGAGTGGGCCACTGCTCCTGAACACCATGTGTTCGAAAATACAGTATCCACAGCGCCTTCTGTCAATAAACGACTTGAACACGAAGATGCCCAACAGCTTTTGTCTCAGGCCCTGCAGCAGCTGTCGCCCGAACACCGCGAAGTGGTCGCGCTGGTGGAGTTACAAGAATTAAACTGCGCTGAGGTGGCCAGGGTGTTAGCTTGTCCTGCAGGGACTGTGCGCTCTCGCTTGTTTTATGCCCGCAAGCAGCTTTCAAAAATACTGGCCCCTTATAAAAAGCACTGGTTTTCGGAGTCTATCGATGACTAAAGCAGATTTTTCAATGGATTGGCAAGGAGAAGAACCCCCGGTAGATCAGGAGCTGCGCCAAATGATCCAGACCGCAACTCCGGGGCCCACCGCAGAAGAAATGGCTTCGTTTTGGCAGGATTTAGAAGGGAAGTTAGACGGCGTTGCGCCGGCTGAGCACAAGGCCAGATGGTTTGCCTTGCCCCGTGTATACATGCCCTGGCTTGGCGCCGTCAGTGGTTTACTGGTGGTGTTGATGCTGTTGGTACCTCAGCACTTTTTTGAAGCAGAGCGCTCTGCTTCTCTGGAACAGGACGCACAAGGCTTTTCTGAATCCCTTCAAGATCAGGAGACAGTCCCCATGGTGCTGGGCGCTGCCCCTGAGATTCAACCCCCCACGAAAGCTGAACAACCTACATCAACCCGACGCGAAGCCATGCCAAAAAAGCAAAAGCTCATTTTGCATGAGCAGGCCCCGCCTTTTATTCCCTTTGCTGCGGATTTTCCCGTGCGTTGGGAGCGTTTGTCAGCGCATGAATTTGTATTGCGCTTTGCGCCGACCCATCAAGCGGCCTTTTTAAAGTGGTCAAAAGCCTGGCCAGAAAATATCAATGTAACGCCAGAAAATGGAGCTGAGGAAACAGCAGATCGCGAACGGGTTTATCGCATTAAGCAGAAGCTCTGAGCTTACAGACCGGGCAGATAATGTGCGTGGGTAATCGCCAGGGCAAGCGCATCGGCAGCGTCATCGGGGCGCGGGATGCTCTCGAGTTGTAAAAGGTCTTTGACCATTTCTTGCACTTCGGGCTTTTTGGCGCGGCCATAACCGGTCAGTGTCATTTTGACCTGCAAGGGGGTATATTCTGCCTGGGGGATGCCATGCATCTGGCCGCTGAGCACAATGACGCCGCGGGCCTGGGCCACGGACATGGCGGTGCTGACATTTTTAAAAAAGAAAAGTTGCTCTACGACCATGACATCGGGCTGAAGGGTGCTTAATAACACGTTCATGTCATCGTAAATCGATTGTAAGGTGATGGGTAACGGGGTTTTGGGCGGCACCTGAAGGGTGCCAAAGGCTTCACTCTCATAGGTCCCGTTGCTATGATATTGAAGCATGCCGTAGCCAATGATATGGGTGCCGGGATCGATGCCTAAAATACGCATGCTTTTAATTTAAACACAGGAGACCTAGTCAATGTCACAGCTTGAACAAAAATTAGCGGAGATGGGACTCAGTTTACCCACCCCCCCCCAACCGGTGGCGGCGTATATTCCCGCCGTTCATCACAATGGATTACTTTATATTTCAGGACAATTGCCCATGCAAAACGGCCAGTTAACTCAGACTGGACTCGTGGGCCAGGACGTCAGTTTGGAGCAGGCTTATGAGGCCGCTCGCGTGTGTACTTTAAATGCCCTGAGCATTGCCAAAGATATGCTGGGTTCCTTAGAGCAAATTGAACGCGTGATTCGGGTGGGGGGCTTTGTGGCCTCTGCTCATGGCTTTTTTGACCAGCCCAAAGTTATCAATGGCGCTTCTGAGTTTTTAGGTGAGTTATTGGGTGAAAAAGGTCGCCATGCACGGGCTGCCGTGGGCGTGAATGCGTTACCTTTAAATGCTGCTGTTGAGGTAGAGTTTATCTTTGCCGTCAACGGGTTATAATACCTCTAAATTTAAGATGAAGTGAGGTTCTTTACATGGAACTGGTAATTATTGATGGCGCACGGACGCCTTTTGGTAAATTTGGGGGCGGCTTAAAAGATCTTTCTTCCGTCCAGTTGGGTGTAATTGCCGCTGAAGAAGCGATTCGTCGTGCCGGTGTCAACAAAGAAGACTTCGACCACGTGGTGTTTGGTAATGTGGTGCAAGCAGGTGCTGATGCGCCCTATCTGGCCCGTCATATTGGCATTCGCAGTGGCCTGCCCATTGCTTCACCAGCGCTGACCGTCAACCGTTTATGTGGTTCGGGGCTGCAAGCGGTGGTGAACGCTGCTCAGCAAATTCTTTTGGGAGAGTCTCGCCTGGTGCTGGCGGGGGGCTCTGAAAACATGAGTCAAATTCCTTATGTGTTGCCCAACGCCCGTTGGGGCTATCGCATGGGCGATCACAAAGCTGTGGACATGATGACCGCAGCCCTTGTGGACAGTTGCGCACAAGTGGCCATGTCGGACACCGCTGAAAATCTGGCGGAAGAATACAGCATTTCAAGAGAAGCCCAGGATGAATTTGCGTTTCGCAGTCAACAGGCCGCGGCCAAAGCCATGGCTTCGGGTCGTCTCGCCAAAGAAATCGTTGAGGTGGCTTTGAACGACAAGCACCAGACCGTGATTTCTCAGGACGAACACCCCCGTGAGACCACCCTTGAAAAGCTTTCCAGTCTGAAGGCGTCTTTCCGTAAAAACGGTACCGTGACTGCGGGTAACGCCAGCGGTATCAACGACGGTGCGGCTGCCCTGATCGTGACCACGGCGCAGGCCGCCAAAGAAATGGGTGTACAACCCATGGCTTATATTAAATCCTGGGCCAGCGTGGGTGTACCCCCTGAAAAAATGGGAATCGGTCCTGCGCCAGCCATTGAAAAAGCGCTTCAGCGCGCTGAAATGCAATTGGCTGACCTGGATATTATTGAGGTCAATGAAGCCTTTGCAGCCCAGTATCTGGCGGTAGAAAAAGCCCTGGGTCTGGATCGTGATAAAGTCAACGTCAACGGCGGTGCCATTGCACTGGGACACCCGCTGGGTGCTTCAGGGGCTCGCGTTCTGTTAACGGCCATGTATGAGCTGGCTGAACAACAAAAACGTTACGCAGCCGCAAGTTTGTGTATTGGTGGTGGTCAAGGCATCGCCATGATTATCGAGAACGCCCGCCTGTAAGTTATGCAGCCAGATGCTGTAGATCTCTACGCGCTTTTGCAAGTTCACCCCAGCGCCAGTGCTGAGGTGATTAAAAAGGCGTACCATGTTTTGATGCAAAAAAACCATCCGGATCGCGGTGGAGATCTACAGCTGGCCCAGCGTATTAATCAGGCCTATGATATTTTGATTGATACGGAAAAACGCGCCCATTATGATCAGCGCTTGTTGCGCAAACAGCAATTGCGTGTGCAAATGCAGCAAGAAAAGCAGCGGCAGGCCGAAAAAAAAGCGAAAGAACAGGCCGAAGCCCGCCGTTATCGCCCGCCTCCGGAGCTTTCAAGGCTGCAGGGCGATTATGAAACGCCCATGATGTGGGGGAAGCACATTCTCGTCTCGGATCAGCGGGGGAACCGGGTGGCTATTTTGGACCGCAAAAAAGAAACCGTCTGGTCGCTTTCTCGCACGCCCCATCTGCAGTTGAAACGCCCGCAACTGGCTCATTTTTCACCCGATGAAACCCTGTGGATTGCTGATGCGGGCACGCAGCGTTTGGTACAAACCAATCTGAAAAAAGAACTGCTGTGGGAGTATTCAGACCCCCAGCTTTCTCAGGGTCAACGTCAACAGTCTAAGATTTCTTTTTTAGATGTGCAACGTCCCGGAGAAGTGGTTTATACCGATTCCGGCACACGGCAGGTGGTGCACCTGAATACCTCAGGTAAGGTGCTCTGGCAGTTTCAGGGCAAGCTCGCTTTTCAACTGCGTTTACAGCACCAACTGATTAAGCCAGAATTGTTTATGCCGGTGTCAGCCATGCAGGTAGAACCCCATTGCTTTTTGATTGCGGATCAAGGCAACGGACGCATTTTTAAAGTCAATCATAAAAACAAATTGCTTTGGATTTACCCCGATAAAAAACACCCACCGCTCACCGCTTTAAATTTTGCCTGCCCTCTGCCCGGCGGCAGAATTTGGATAGCCTCTGATAAACTGATAGAAGTGTCCGAGTCTGGCGAGATGTTGTGGCATTATACTGAACTTCAAGATGCAGACATTAAGCAGGCCTACGCTTTGCAAGCGGGCGCTTTTATGGTAGATTTTTCTCATCTGGTCAAACGGGGGATTAATCAAGAAATTATGATGGTAAGTGCCGAGGGCAAGGTGCAATACCGTCATTATTACTCGCAGCACCGGTTTTTATAAGTTGTTTAAGTTGGTTTAATTAAATAGAGGCAAGAGGCACAGTGATGGAAAGTACGAAGATTCGCGCGCTTACCCAATTATGCTTGGAGTTAAAGCAACGGCGGCAAACGCTGATTGAACAATGGAACAGTACCCAAAGCTATTTGGATACCAAGCAGCAATCTTTAGAGCAAGAGTTTCGTGCTTTACAACAAGACAATCAGATGCTTTTCGAAAATGTAGAGCATCTTCAACATGCTCTGGGGGGATTCCACTCAGACTGGAAGGCCTACCTGCAACAGATGTTGACTTTGCAGCGGGAACTGCGTCAACTGGGGGGTGAATATCAGCACCTGCAGAAAGACTTCGGGCATTTACACACTGAAATGCGCCTGATTCAGCAAAATATGTCCCAGGCCACTGAGGCTGACAAAGAAGCCCAGGCCGCCTTTGACGAGCTGCATGCGCGCCTGCAGAGCCAAACCCAGGAACTTCACCAAACCTACGAAAAATATCAGGCGCAACAAAGCCAGCTGGAAAAAATGTACCAGGAAAAAACGGTACAAACAGAACAGGTGGATACCGTACGGGGCGAGCTTTCTCACCTGCAAACGGCCTTTCAGCAATTGGGCGGCGATCTGCAGTTGATTCACGATGAAATTAAAGACTATAAATCCCGCTGGCAAACCCAGCAAGCCGAGCAAAAGCAAACGCTGGCCGAACTGCAAGAAAAATACGAGCAGGTCTTGAGTGAGCAAAGCACCCTTGAAATGTCTCATCAGACGCTGCTGAAAAAACAGGCCGAGCTTGAGGCTTTGCATGCAGAAAAAGAGGCTGATTACACCGCCACACTGGCGCAGCATGAAGCTTATCAGCAAAAGTTAAAAGCCCATACCGAAGAAAGTGCTCAGGCACTCAGTGCCTTACAATTGGAATATCTGGCTTTAGAGGACGAAACCCAAAGCCTGGTATCGACTTTAAAAGCCCTGTATCCTCAATGGCAAGCCCGTCAGCAGGATTACCTTGCTTTGCAAAGTCAGTCTGAGGCCCAGCAGTCCCGTATTGGTGCTTTAGAAGCGGAAAACCAGGGCTATGAAGCAGACCTGTATGAGTTGCACGATGCCGTAGAGCAACATAAACAACACATGGATGCCTTGAAGAAGACCCAGGCCAGCGAGCAGGCAGAGTATGAATCTCAGCTTGAGGCGTTAAAAGCAGCGCAGGCCAGCGAGCAGGCAGAGTATGAATCCCAGCTTGAGGCGTTGAAGTCTGCCCAGGCCAGCGAGCAGGCGGAATATGAATCCCAGCTTGAGGCGTTGAAGTCTGCCCAGGCCAGCGAGCAGGCAGAGTATGAATCCCAGCTTGAGGCGTTAAAAGCAGCGCAGGCCAGTGATCAGGCAGAGTATGAATCCCAGCTTGAGACGTTGAAGTCTGCCCAGGCCAGCGAGCAGGCGGAATATGAATCTCAGCTTGAGGCGTTGAAGTCGGCCCAGGCCAGCGAGCAGGCAGAGTATGAATCCCAGCTTGAGGCGTTAAAAGCAGCGCAGGCCAGTGAGCAGGCGGAATATGAATCTCAGCTTGAGGCGTTGAAGTCTGCCCGGGCCAGCGAGCAGGCAGACTATGAATCCCAGCTTGAAACTTTGACATCTACGTTGAAAACCTTAGAGGGCACCGTGCAGAACCACGGTCAACGTTTACAGGTGTATGAGCGGGGACTCAAAGACATTCAAGCGGCCTATGAGCATTTGCTACACCAGTCTCAGCAGTCGGCTGAAGTCACCTCACCGATTCAAGAGGCCCTGGAAGAACTGAAGCAGCGTGCTTTTGAGCTGGCTTCTCAGGAAGAAAGTCAATCGACAGCCTTGAGCACTGCACAGTCGGGCTTACGGGATGTGTTGGCCGAAGAAGAACGCAAGCAAAAGTTATTAGCACAACTTGAAAATTATGGGGAAGAGTCAGAAACCTTAAAGTCTGCCCGCGAAGAGTTATTGCAGGAACTGGCACAAAACACAGAGCGTCAGCAGTCTTTGCGTCAAGACGTGGAGGACCTGGAGCAAGAGCTTCAACGTTTACAGCAAGAGCAGCACAGTTTGCACACACAGATTTTACAAAAAGAGCAAGACCTTAAGTTAGCTGAGCAAGAGATGCGACAACGCCAGGAACAGGCGGAACAATTACAAACCTTTATCGAAGCCTTTGGCGAAGATGCGCTCCCGCAGGGAGAATCTACCGTTATGCCTGGGGTGGACAGCGGCGAGGAGCGTGCCTTACGCGAGCAGATTAAGGCCTTAGAAAAAGCCCTGGCGGCACAAAAAGCCGAAGCAGAGACCGCGCAAGCTCAACTTAAAGATCAAATCTCTGTGCAAGAAGGTGAGTTGCTCAAGCAGTCTCAAGAAATTGAACGTTTAACCCATCAGGTGGCATTGCCAGAAGATTTGAGCGCAACTCAGCCGCATCTTGACCAGGTGATTTCTGAAGAAGTTGCTCAGATTTCTTCTTTGTTGTCTGAGTTGAATTTGGGCGGTGAGTCTTTAGAGGATGAGCCTGACTTTGGTGGATGGAGTGAGGAGGAGCCGGTCGTTAGCACCTCTTCAGATCGTTCTTTCCCTGAAGCTCCTCAGGTCGTTGCTGAGGTTTCCACCGGTCCTACCTTGTATGTTTATACCCAGAAAGTAGAAGCCAACCCCGATTTGCAATCTCAACTGGAAGATTATTTGGCTCAGTACCGCTATGGGGTGAAATGGGTAGACCGTATTGATCCGTGGCCTGATGCCAAAGGAGTGGTGTTCTTATTAACACCAGAAGAAAAAGTTCCTTCTGCGGTGCTGCACGCTGTGCAACAGCAAAAAATCCCCCATGTGGAGCATGTCATGAGTAATATCACGCGCTTAAAAATCGCTGTACTGGATGCCTTTATTGGTTAACGCGTTGCGTTGGAGTTGTCTTCTGGCATTGGTGTCCTGGGGGAGCATCAGCTTTCCTGCTCAGGCCTTGCAGGCGGTTTTGCAAGAGCGTGTGCCGCTTTGTGACCAACCTCGACAGAGCTGCTCTCCCTTATTTTTTCTGAATAAAGGAGAGCACGTTCAGGTTATCTATCTTCAGGGCAAGGACTGGCTGCGGGTGCAGCATATCACCAGTCAGCGTATGGGATGGGTCAGTGCACAACAGGCCAAATTATTGCTGCCTACCCGTCTACAGAAGCAAAGCCAGCAGAACCTTTCCGCGATGCTGGGGTTTTGGGCTCTGGAGGAAAACGCGGGCGTTTTTTCCCGGACTGAGCAGTATGATTTGTCTACGCAGGCCTCTAGACCTTTTGCGATGGGTTATACTTTTGCGGCCTCTGATCCGGTGATTGCTGTAGAAAAACCAGCGGGTAACTCCCTTTTTTTTCACCGCTTAGAGGCGATTGAACAGCACTTTGTGCTCTGGGAGGTCAATCCCTTTCCTCAGGTGCCTCAGTTCCGAAATTTGGCCCGTTTTGAGCGCAAGCAAGACTTTGTCGGCAGTGCTCAACTGGGCGCGCTCACGTTGATTGCAGGAAAAGCCCAGGGGCTTTGGGGGGAAGGTGTGTTGCTCGCCCTGGATTCAGAAGGGTGGCCTGTGTGGATCTACCGGGATCTGCGCGAATTGTGGGCGATATTGCCCTTTGAATTACAATCTCAGTTAAAAGCAGAGAGCTTTAAGCTTTTGAGTTTATCTCCCGAGGGACATGTTTTGCTGGAAGCTTATAATACAAAGCAGGCCAAAAAGGTTATTTTGCATTGGCGCTACGATAAGACATGGGTGTATCAACAGATGTTGCAATGGCCAGCCGCTTTACATGCAGACGCCGTGCAGCGGTGGTTTGTGACCGCCAGCGCGGAAGCTTTGGTGCTGGCGGTCAACGAGGCGCAACAGGCACACTTGTTTCTGTTTCCGGCGGGACTCTCTGAAATGGCTGTGCATGAAGTATTGCCTCGTCCACTAAACGGCTTGAAATGGTTTCAGGATGAACTGTTGAGCCTTGATGTGACCACTCTTACCCGTTGGCAGCCTGTGTATACCGAAGCGAAAAAGTGACAAATCGGCAAATTATGCTACAATAGCCTGTAGCTGTGATGTGAGACACATCCGTGAATTGAATGGTTTTAATTGGAGATATTGCGTGAGTCCAGTCTTAACTGCCCCAGAAAGCATGCTTGTTCCCGTTAGCCCCCCGCGTCTGGCGGCCTACCAAAGCACCGGAGAAATTCTGCAAACGGCCCGTGTACAACAGGGGTTTAGCCTTGAAGAAATTGCCTTGCAAACCTTTATTAAAAAAGACTATTTAGAGGCCCTTGAAGAAGACCGTTTAGACGACCTGCCGGCTGCGGTGTATACCTGTGGCTATATTCGTCAATATGCTCGCCTTCTTCATCTGGATGACGCTGAATTGGTTCTGCATTACCAGGAGCAGCTGGAAACCTGGGGGGGTGAAGAGCGAGCGGAAACACCCTTCCGTCCCGTCTTCGCGCAGGCTGGCAAATATGCTAAGATGGAGACCCTACAACACGCTGAAGCACCGATAGAGGAAATGAATCCCATGCAAAACATTCCCACGCTTTCTCAAGACATGGAGACAGCTCCGATTATTGAAAATACCGATAGCGAGCGGCAGCAGGTGCTGGCGATGCGTTATCAAACCGAGCAATTTGCGGATCAGGTGTTTCTGCACCTGGAGCAAGAGATTGAAAAAACCCTTGCGGTGGTTCAAAACGGTAGAGCCTATCTGCAAGAACGTTTAAAGACCTATTCCTTTTAAAGGATAGGTTAAATTTTAGCGACGTCATGGCCATTCACGCATGACGTCGCTTCTTTGTATCTATATAAAAGACATCCTTCGTATTTTGAATTTAAAACTGGAGCCTTCTAATCATGCCAAAAGTACATCTTTCAGGACAAAACCGAAATATCCCTGCCCATGCCCTGAACGTTCCCATTAAAAATACTTTTGAGCAAAAAAATATTCGTTTTCATGTGGATGGTCAATACCTGACTGACATGAGCGATAAAGGCATTGAAAAGTTTATTAAAAAACATGTAAACAGCAAATCTGGATTTTTGGGCGGCATTGGCCTGGGTTGGGGTGGTAAAGATCTGGATGTAAAAGAAGTGAAAGCTTTTTTGCAGGCTGTGGCCGCCAACGCCGATCAAATGGAAAACTTCACCTTTGATCTTACCGATCCCGAGTTGGGCTTATATGATGACGACGATATTACCCTGAAAGATATTCAGCACAGCTTTCACTTAAACTATGAGCCCAACCAGGGGAGTTCAAACACCTCAGTGTCTTTTGTGGATGCCACAGGTGTTCAGTCTGATTATCAGCAGGCCAAAACCCATGAAACCCAACAACACGAAAGTTTTAAATCAGCGCAAAAAACCCATCGAGGTCTACAGTCTGAGTTGCAGTCTGCCCAAAAAGCCCGCGACAAAATTGCCGATCGTATTGGAGATAAAGCCACCCAGCGCCTTTTAGAAACAGACAATAAGCTGACGGAAGTGACCCATCGTGTCAATGAGCTGGGGAGTCAGCTAGAAGAAACGCGGATTAAGCTACGTCAGAAAAATCTGCCTCAGGGGCAACAGCAAGAATTACGCTTGATGGCCAAAGGCATTGAACTGGAGCTCAAAGAACTCTATGCTCAGCAAAACCGTCTGAACGATCAACTGCAAGAAAACCACGGTTTTTGGAGCTTCCTGGGCGGTGGCAGTTCAATGGATGATCTGAGGGAAGCGAATGCCAGGGTAGAAAAAGCGCAACAGGCCCTGAATGAAAACAAAACGGTTTATGAACAGGCCCGTAGCCGCTGGCAAGATGCGGTGTCACAGCGCGAAGCTGTGGAAAACGGTGAAAGCTGGGCCGATGTACACGGTGGAGAAGAGCCTGAAGCCCCTGCTGCGACCTCTGCTCCTGCCTCAGGCACTGCCGCGAACGCGCCTTCTACTGCAGAGCCTGTCCCTGATGCTGATGCGCCAGCAGCCCCGGCACCTGCGGCCACGCCCGCTGACACACCCGCCGCTCCGGCTACCCCCACCACACCTGCTGCAACATCCCCTGCGGGTGTGAGTCCGCTGGCACAAGCCTCGGAGCAAAGCTTACAACAGCTTCTGACCCTTTCGGGTGCTGAGCAATTGACCGCGCTTCAACAGGTGCCAGCAGAGCAACGCGATCTCCTCTTAAAAATGACCGATGACTATTGGGTGGCCGGGCAAGATGGAAATGCTTTTGGTTTAAGTACTCAAGATTTTGAGGCCATGCAAGGCCTACAGCAGTCCGTGGCGCAATTGCGTGTGAACGCCTTGTTAAGTTGGGGTGAAGAAGCACAGAATACCTATCTCGCGGCCGCCAGTGATCGCACCCGTCAAGAGATTGAATCCCACTTGAATCAACAATTGTTTGATCAGCAACTGGCCCAACAAGCCGAAACCCTTAAAAACAAACTCAAGGGGACAGCCCAGGCGCTTCCAGTGGGAGAAAGTCCACAAGTGACCACCCAGGCGCAGCCTGCTCCCGCATCCACGGGCCTGGATTTAAATACGTACGCCACCCTTGCTCCTGAAGTTAAACTGCAACGCTTCAAAGATCTCAACGCAGCGGATCAACAAACGGTCTTTCAGGCTGCTGACGCAATTGGAAAAGTGAAGGTGATGGCCACCTTGCTTTCACAAGGTGTGGATGCATCCCAGGTACAAGCCTTTGCCACTGAAATGTCTACCACGGATCGTTCTCTGGCCATTCATGAGTTGAATAATGTACTGGCTCAAACGACAGGGCCTGCGCCTCAGAAAACAGAGCTTAGCATGGTGCTGGGCATGCTGCGTCAATTGAATGGGATGACTGAAGAAACGCCTGCACCAGCTGCACCAGCTCCTTCTGAGCCCGCGTCCAACACCCCTGAACCTGTAAAGCCTGTGGTAACGGCTCCTGCGACACCTCAGCCTACAGAACCCGAGCGTCCAGGTCTCGTGGTCGAAGACCCTGTTTCTGGACAGACCGTGACCCCTCCGGCGCAGTCTATCCCTGACGTTGCCACGCCTTCGGTGACTCCCGCAGCCGTAGAGCCTGCTGCTGAACCCCAACCCACCGACGAAGAAATGGGTCAGGCCCTGTTGGTTGAACTGGCCAGGTTGGCCCAGAGTGCGACGCCCGACAATCCGGCTCATCTACAGGCTTTTGCGGGTTTATCCACAAACGATAAACAACTGGTGTTTAAGGTGGCTTCTCCAGATATTCAGGCCGAACTGCTGTTTGCGATTGGCGAGCCGGCGCAAGCTGCTGAGCGTCAGCAGGTGCTGGGGGCTTTATCTGCAGAACAGAAAACCGCATTGGCCGGTCTGTATCAGGAACTTCTGCCTAATTTTGGTCCTGAAGATCGAGAAATGTCGGAGGCCATTGGTCAATTTATTAAAGATCTAGGGCAGTCTCCAGCCCCTGCAGTAGCTCCTGCTGACACCCCGGTGCCTGATGGAACACCACAGGGTCCTGTGATTGCACCCACCAGCAGCGGGGATCGCCCTTTATCGGCAACGCCTGCCGTGGGTCCAGAACCTGCTCCTGTGGAAACAGCCGTTCAGGAGGACGGGCGTTTGGACATGTCTATGCAATTAAACCGCTTATCTCAAGAGTTGAAAAATACGAGTTGGCTTGGGGGGCTCATGAATAATTCTGAAGTGAACACCCTCATTGATGAAATTTGGGAGCGGGGAACGCAACAAAACCGTCAACAACTGGCCAATTTGTTGGTGAAAGAAGATCAGGCCGATAAACTGAGTAATCTGGTGGTAGATTACGACAATTCTTTTGAAAAGGTTGCTGCAGTGATTACGGCCCCCAATTTTCCTGTCCGTGACTTTATGGCCGGTGTGGAAAACGACGAGCGGGCAGGCTTAATTCTGTCAAATATGTCAGAGTTAGCCATGCAGAACTCTGACCTGGGTAAGGCTGCCAGTACCTTTGTCATGAAGACCTTAGAAGAGTACAAAGACGGGATTGATCGCGAAGGACCGATTAAGACAGCCAAAAAGACCTTAGAGATGAACGGTTTATGGGATCAAGTACCTGCCGCATTAACTCAAGAGATGAAACACATTCTAGATACCTATTGGAACTAAGCCGAAGGCCCTTAAAAGCCCTGGGTTATCTGTGCCTTTTGGTAGGAATCATGGGCTGGAGCGCTTGTGCGCCGCAACAGCGGATGGCTCTGTATAGCAGTGCCACCAGTGGCAATTGGGAGATCTATGGCGTAGATGCCGCGGCCACGGTGGGGACGCCTGCGCAAAACCTGACGCGTTATCCTGCCAGTGAGCGCTTTCCTGATTACGCCGCTGGTCATCAAACGGTGGTGTTTTCCTCGGACCGTCAGGGTAGTTTTAACCTCTACTTGATGGATTCACAGGGGCAAAACTTGCGGCCCCTTGCACCTTCTGCGTACCCCGATGTATACCCCCGTTGGTCTCCCGATGAGACGCAAATCGTCTTTGTGTCAGGGCGTGAAGATCGCAATGAAAACCTTTACCTCTTGAAGCAGGTGTTTTCGGCTTCTCCTGAGCTGGTGCAGTTAACCACCGATAAGGCTGCTGATTACGATCCCCGTTGGCATCCCAAAGGCAAGAGTTTGGTCTTTGTCTCAGAACGTTCGGGAGCTCCAGAGATTTATCAGATGTCTTTGTCTGAAGGACAGGTTTTGCCGTTGACAGACACCGGTGAAGCCAAGCGCTTTCCCGTGTTTTCTCCAGGCGGTGATCGCCTGGCTTTTGCGCGTCAGAAGGGCAAGCAATGGCAGTTGTGTTGGGCCAGGGTTCCGTCATCGGGTTTGTTGAAGGCACCCGAGTGTCGAGACCGCGGTTGGATCGGCGATGTGCGTTGGCAAGATTCGGAGACGCTAATGTATACAGAAGTGCAGGCTCAAAAGGCGTCGGTTTATCGCTTGCGCTTGTCTGAGGCACAGCCTGAGCGAATCTATGAAGCAGCGCGGGAGGCCGTAAACTAGAGGATCTGTCCGTTGACCATAATGCTAAAGGAAATGGGGATATCGTGATAATACTTACCGTCTGTCAGGTATACGATAAAGCGACGTCCCGGATTTTTGCCTGCTGCGGGCCGCCCCTCTTGAATCCAGCCATCTGCCAGGGCCGCATTGAGACTGGGGTATTGACGTAGCTGACGTAAAATAGAGCGGGCCAGACTGTTTTGAATGCCCGGCCGATAGTAGCGAGAGGGGAGAGTGATTCGGACAATGCGAATATCTTGCTGCACCACAACGCTGGCCTATTTTCGTTTAAGCTTCACAAGGGTTTCGAGGTGTGCCGTTTGGGGAAAGAGGTCCACGGCCTGGATGACCTCTGGCTGATAAATGGGCGCCAACAGTGCCAGATCGCGGGCCAGCGCAGAGGGATTACAGGAGACATAAATCAGCTGAGGTGCTGGATTATCGAGGATCATGGTGACGGCTTTGGGGTGTAGTCCTGCACGAGGGGGATCCACAATCATGAGATCGGGCGGGGTAACCGCAAAGAGTTCAGGTAACAGATGCTCTACTTTACCGGCTTTAAAATAGCAGTGTTCAATGCCGTTCAGCGTTGCGTTGCGCTGGGCATCGGTCACCGCACTTTCAATTTCTTCCAAGCCATAAACGGCTTTTGCACCTTGCCTGGCCAGAATCATGCCGATGGTACCGGTGCCGCTGTACAAATCATAAATCACGGTGTCAGGGGTCACCTCAGCCAGGGATACCACGGCTTCGTAGAGGCGTTCGGCGGCAGGGGTATTGGTTTGAAAAAAGGCATAAGCAGAAATTTCAAAGCGCAGGCCACAAATGTGCTCTTCAATGATGGGGTCCCCCCACAAAAGACGAGGTGGATTGTAGCCCACAATTTGTGCGTCTCCGGTGTGCTCACTGTGCAAAACGGAGCGAATGCGGTAGCCTTCCGGGAGGCTGAGAGCTTGCAAAGCCTGGATCAGAGGGCTCCAGTCCGGTTGATGGGTATCGGTGGTGTTCAGATGCACCATCAGTTCTCCCGTGCGCGTCCCCTCGCGTAAAATGAGATGGCGCCAATAGCCTGTGTGGTGTTTGGGACTATAAACGGTTCCACCCAGATGAGGGAGCTGAGTGCGAATGCATTGGTAAACCTGTTGCAGAGCGGGAGACGTCAGATGACAGCGGGTTACATCAATAACAGTGCCAAAGGAACCCGGTGCGTGAAAACCCAAATACTCTCCCGTGGGAAGGGGTTGCTTTTCAGCCCGTAACGCCAGGTATCGGGATTCAGAGATATAGGTTTTATCCCCAAAGCTGAACTCCACTTTATTGCGGTAGTTGCGATCCTGAGGGCTGGGAATGATGTTGGGTTGAAGCGCCTCTTGCCAGAGATGAGGCTCCAATTGGGCTAGCTCTTGCTGCAGGAGATCTTGCTTTAGAGCCAACTGGGCGGCATAGGGCAACATTTGCCATTTACAGCCTCCACAGCCTTGTCCTGACTCCGTCGGCGGTTGGCCAAAGTGTTTGCAAAAAGGCTGGACCTCGTCCGGACGAGGTGTAATAACCGACTGCAGCTGGGCGCTGCATTGCCGGTTGCGCTTTTTCACAAGTTTGGCCTGCACCACCTGGCCCGGTACGGTATAGGGCACCATCACCTTGCGATCTTCATAATGGCCTATACCGCGCCCTTTGGTGTCCAGGCGCGCAATGGAAATGGGGTAGCTTTGATATTTTTTCAAGGGACTACAGGACGTCTTTATCGTCCACAATCATTTGCAGCAATTCTTCGTTGGTCTTGCTCTTTTTAAAGCGGCCCAACAAGAACTCGGTAGACTCTACAGCGTCAGCATTGGAAAGCATGCGGCGTAAGAGATGTTCTTTGCGCAGAACGTCGTTCTCAAGCAGAAGCTCTTCTTTACGGGTGCCTGACAGTTTTACGTCAATGGCGGGGAAGAGGCGGCGCTCTGCCAGACGGCGATTCAGGTGCAGCTCCATGTTGCCGGTCCCTTTAAACTCTTCGTAAATCACGTCATCCATACGGCTACCGGTTTCAATCAAAGAGGTGGCAAGAATGGTTAAGCTGCCGCCGTTTTCCATGTTTCGAGCCGCGCCAAAGAAGCGTTTAGGGGAATGCATGGCGTTGGGATCGAGACCGCCAGACAGGGTGCGGCCGCTGGGGGGGATAATCAGGTTGTAAGCCCGACTCATACGGGTAATGCTGTCCACCAGAATGACCACGTCTTTACCGGTTTCCACCATGCGCTTGGCTTTCTCTAAAACCATCTCCGTAATCCGGGTATGGTGTTCGGGCAGACGATCAAAGGTGGAGGCCACCACCTCGCCCCGAATTGAGCGTTCAAAATCGGTAACTTCTTCAGGACGTTCGTCGATGAGCAGCGCAATCAGAACAATGTCAGGATGGTTTTCGGCAATACTCTGAGCTATCGCTTTCAAAAGGGTGGTTTTACCTGCTTTGGGAGGAGAGACCAGCAGTCCCCGTTGACCTTTACCAATGGGCGAGAAAATGTCCATTAAGCGGGTGGAGATTTCCGTGGGGGAGGTTTCCAAACTAATTTGATCCTGGGGGTAAATCGGCACCATATGATCGAAAGAACGCAGCTTGGCAATTTCTTCAGGCGGAAGATCGTTAACGCTGTGGACTTTGACTAAGCTATAGTACTTTTCGCCTTCTTTGGCAGCCCGTACCTGGCCTACCATGGTGTGGCCTGTTTTTAAGCGTAAGCGCTTGATTTGTGCCTGAGAAATATAAACGTCATCAGGGCAGGGGAAATAACCGCCGGTTCTTAAGAAACCATAGCCTTCAGGCATCACTTCAAGAATACCGGATCGGGTGTTTTCGGTTTCTTCTTTGAGTCGACAAATGGCTTCTGCGAGTTCTTGCTTGCGCAGCTTGTTGATGCCGGGTATTTCAAGGGATTTGGCCAGAATTTGCAACTCTTTCAAAGTCTGGCTCATGTAATGATCCAGATCGGGCTCCTGAGTGGGTGCAGACTGTGGGTTGCGGACATTATTGGGGTTGTTGGTGTGGGGTTTGTTTTGTGGGCGAGAGCGCTTGTGGTTGTTGTGATGCCGCTTTTTAAAGTTTCTGCGCCGAGGATGCTGCTGCTGTTGTTGCGTATTGGAGTTGTTATCTCTAACCATTGGTATGTTTATTTTAACCGTTCAGTGATTTATTATTGAAATTCATGAAATAGTATGACGTGTGTTGTTGTATGCGAGCCGCTGGGGCGATAGATGACAAGAACGTCAATTCAATGTGAGAAGAAATGTGCAGGGGCACTGCCTCAGTGTATTACAGCCTTATGGCTGTGTCAAGCGTTCGAAGAAAGTTCAGGACGCCGTCTGGTGTGGCTTTCCCACATACTCAGCGCCTGTTCTGCCAGGGCCTCAACACTTTGATGGGTGGAGTCTAACAAAATGGCGTCAGGCGCCTGACATAGCGGTGCTACATCTCGCTCAGAGTCTTGTTTGTCTCGTGAGGCAATCATCTCTTCGAGCTCTTGCAGGCTGAGTTGAATACCCTTTTTCTGGTTGTCCTCCCATTGACGCCGTGCGCGCTCTTCAACGCTGGCAGTCAAAAAAAGCTTAAGATCGGCTTGAGGGAATACCACGGTGCCGATGTCACGACCATCCATGATAATGCCTTTGGGATGCTGTAAACGCTGTAAGCGTGAGGTAATCGCTTCACGGACACCGGGCGAAGAAGCCACCTGAGAAATCAGGCGATTGACTTCTGGCACCCGCACTTGTTGGGTGACTTCCTGACCGTTAACCCACAGTTCTTGCTGGGCTTTGCCTTCTTTAACTTCCAGGTCTGCGGTATGGGCCAGACGGGTTAAGGCTTCTTCATCATCGGCGGCAATGTGTTCTGCCAGAGCCAGCCAGGTGATGGCCCGATAGTAAAGACCGGTATTAACATGCCAAAAGTTGAGGCGGGCTGCGATTAAGTCTGCCAGGGTGCTTTTGCCAGCACCGGCATGCCCGTCAATGGCGATAACAGAAGGGGACATAGGTTTCAAGGTTCTTTCAGATACTAAGATATACTCTAATTGTAGCAGCGTGTGCTTTCAATCGGTAAGCCTTTTTCGGGAATGCCAGTGGGGAGTCTACGGGTGCAAACCGAACATATGATCCAGTTCGCGCTGATAATTTTGCATCTTTTTAAGGCGTTCATGGGCATGGTTCGCCAGGGATGGCTTCAGGCTTTGTATTTCAGATTGCAGCTCTGTGACCAGGGCTTCAAGGGTTTGAATACGTTTTTCCATGTGTTGGATCTGCGTGCTATGAGATACTTCTGAAATCATATAAGCCCCTTCCCGTTACCATGCTAGTTCTTTATCAAGACGTGAGGTCTCGCATTTTGTTCCCAGCTCTTGTTACAATTAAAGCATGAAAAACCCAGATTCTGATCACGAATTACCGTATCTGGAATTAAACGAAGACATTCCTGCAGAATGGATCATTCAGGAGCGCCAGGAAGCACCGCTTTCTGTCTCTGAGGCAAGAACTTCGGCGTCAACCCGTGTGTTTCCTGAGCCAGAAACGCAAGCATCGCAGAGAACTTCGTCTGCTTTTTTGCTTACCCCCTCAGGAAAAGCAGTGCTTTATACCGGTTTAGGTTTTGTGCTCGTGTTGGTTTTTTTTCGTGTTCCCCCTGCGGTAGTGCTGTGGGGGCTGCTTTCAGTCCTTCGGGTTTTGTTTCTGCCCCTGGCAGTGCTGGCCTTTTGCTGGTTTGTATGGCAATCCCGTCGCTAGCGCCAGATTTACTTTGTCATCAGCGCAGTGCGCAATTGTATTGCCCCTCATTGTCTCCTGGGTGTTTAACATCTCTTTCGACGTCTCGCTTATGGTCCTATCACGAGGCGGGACGACAGGCCTTTAGGGCCGGGGTATCTCTGTTTGATCTTGAACCCATGTCCGCGATGCCGCAAAACGACACTTCTGTGAGTTGGCTTGACCTTAAGAGAGCCCTGGCCCACCGTCATTTGCAACGGTGTGATTTCTGTGTGCACGACTGTGGCGTGAATCGTACCGAAGGGGAACAAGGATATTGCCAACTGGGGGCTGACTCCCCTTACTCAGGGGCTTATGTGCACTGGGGCGAAGAGGCTCCTATTCGTCCGACGTATGCCGTGTTTTTGGGGGGCTGTACGATGCATTGCGTCTATTGCCATAACTGGCGAGATACTTTTAAAACCCAAAACCAGGCCACGTTTCAGCCTGAGATGTGGCTGCGAATGCTACGGCAGGCCGAGAGGAGCTATCGCACGCTGAGTTTTATTGGTGGGACCTCTGAACCTCACTTACACACCCTTCTGGACTGTCTGGTGGAGCTGGCACAAGCGCCTGAACTGGCGGCCCCTGTGGTGTTAAACCATAACGCAACCCTGTCCTCGGTGGGTTTACTGCTGATGGAGGGCGTGATTGATATCTACCTGCCAGACTACAAGCATGGCAATAACCGCTGTGCCTGGCAGTTGACAAAGATCGCGGATTACCAGCAGGTGGTTCAGACTAACCTGGCAGCGTATCGGGAGCAAGGTGTGGGTCTGTTGGTGCGTCATCTACCCATTCCGGGACATTTAACCTGTTGTACCTATCCGGTGTTGGCCTGGTTGTCTGAGCACTGTCCCGAAGTGACCGTGAATGTCATGCTGAATTATCAGCCCATGTACAAGGCAGAAGGTTTGCCGGGGATCAATCGCATCTTAAGCCCTGAAGAAGAAGCCCAGGTTCAGGCGTGGATCGCCCATTTCAATTTACGCACTCTGCCTTTTTAAAATTCCAGTGATACCGGTGATATACTGAGTTTAAAAGTTCTTTAAGTGAGAAACGCTAATGACTCCCAAATTTAAACGCTGGTTACTTGTGGGTTTTGGGCTTGTGGTACTCATTTTATTATTCCTGGTCCATGAGGTTTTGTTCCCTTTTGTACTCAGCGGTGTTTTTGTTTACCTGTTGGCACCTGCTGTGGACTATTTGTCCTCAAAGTCTATTGGGCGTTTTACCCTGTCGCGGGGCCTGGCTGTGGTGCTGGTCTTTGTGGGTTTTATTCTGGGCATTGGTTTATTGGTGCTGATTGTCTTGCCGCCGGTGTACCAGGAGGTTTTAAAAATTGCTCACGACATCCCCGGGCAAATTGAACGGTTTCGCCTGGTGACCCTTCCTAATTTAACGGAGCGTTTGGAGGCCCTGAGCAACCGTTACAACCTGGATATTAATGTAGAAGCTTTTATTGAGCAAACCCTTGAACAGCTTTACAATACCGCTCGTCTGCAGGTAGAGGCTTTGCCTGAAAATATGCGCAAGCTGGTGGAAGTTCTCTTTTCCACCTTAAGCTCCTTTTTGGTTATTTTTATTGTGACCATTTTTGTGCTGATCGACTTGCCGCGCATTAAAGCGGGTATTTTACAGATGATTCCGCTGCACTATCGGCCCAGTGTCATCTCACTGATGAAAGCCATTGACCGAGATCTAAGTGGAACCATACGGGGCCAGCTGCTGATTTGTGTGATCAATGGAACCTTTACGACCCTTGGGTTATTGTTACTCAATGTGAAATTTGCCATAACCATTGGTTTTATTGCGGGCGTGTTTAGTTTAATCCCGGTTTTCGGTGCTGTGATCAGTACCATTCCTGCAGTCTTAATTGCGTTGACCCAGTCGGTATGGACAGCCCTGGCGGTGGTGGGAGTGATCATTATCATTCACCTGATTGAAGCCAATATGCTCAACCCCAAGATTTTGGGGCATACGGTGGAGTTACACCCGGCGATTATTATCTTTGCCATTATTGTGGGCGAGCACTTTTTTGGTGCGGTGGGCTTGCTGTTTGGGGTGCCTGTGGCAGCCATTGTGCGTTCGGTATTGCGTTTTATGTACATGGAGTACTTTTTAGAGGCTCCTGAAGTGCCCTTGATTCAAGAAGACACCACGGAAGAGGTGCACCCATGAGCGGCGGCAAATACTTTAAAATGTCTGATGACGAAAATCGGGATCGCGAACCGCGACAAAGTCAGGCAGAACTGCGGCAACTGAAAGAGCAGTTTATGCAGCGGGCGCGCTCTTTTATGGATGACACCGCTTTAGGTGACGGTAAAAAGGCTTTACAAAAGCTCATGGGCCGGGTTACCGGAGAAACCGGTGACGAAACAGATGAAACCGAAGATTTTGCGTCTGAGGTTTACGAGGAGGGAGCGGAGCAGGGCCCTGAAATCGAATACATCGACGATGATGACGATGAATATTACGATGACGATCTGCCCCCTAAACAAGAGCTCGACTGGTCTCGGCCGGAATATATTCGGGCTGGCTATGCCAAACCCGGTACCACATACGAAACCCAACGCACCTTAGAAGATGCCCAGGAAGAGAGTATGGACCTCAAATTCGGTAACTTATCGGGCTTGCTCTCCCGGTTTGGTTCTGAAGACGCTGTCCCCGAATCTGAAGTTGAAACCCATCAGAAACAAGAAATGGACAAAGCGCTGTTCCGTGGGCAAATGACCAAAATCTATGCGGCTTTACGGGAGCAAAGTGGTATGGGTGATGACACCTTATGGCTTCATCCTGAGGTGTTAACGCTGTTTCGCGTGGCAAATACAGAGTTGAAAGTGCTGCAATTTGTCATGGCCGCCTTATTCGCGGGTACCGAAGACAATTACCTATTGGCTGCCGACAAAGCCTGGATCTATACCCTGATGCAGCGTGCGGGTTATTTGATGAAAGAAGATGCCATTGAACGTCAGGTGGAGCAGTGTTTTGTGTTTCCTGAACGGGTCCATCGCCTCTATGCCCATTTGCTTGAAGAACCCATGGTGTTGTCGGCAGAGCATCTTGAAACCTATGCCCAAAATCTGGCCAAATTGTACATTCACGAAATGGCTGCGCGCTACGGAGCAGATCCTCGCACGGTTATTCGTACCCTTGCACAACGGTGGCAGGAAGATGCCGCAGCCTTTCAAACCGCACAGCAAGCAGTGGCACCCGCGCAACAGCAGTATGAGCGCTTTCAAAGCAAAAAGATGACCTCAGCGTCTCTCTTTGAAAAACTGCGACGGGCCGAGGCTGAAGCCGAAAGCCGCTACCACCAACTACAACGTCTTGCCATCGATATTGAAGACCTCAAGGCGGTGACTCGCTTTTTAGAAGAAGCTGAAGCTTTGTCCAAACTAGAGCAGTTTCCCACGGCCGCCTTTCTGCCCGCAGATTATCGGGTGCAGACCCTGGGGCTCTCGGAATTGCGGGCCGCCTTTGTACATCTCCAACTCAAAAATGCACCGGCCTTACCTGAACATGAGTCCGCGCTGCCTTTGGCTGAACCCGTCACCCTGAGTCCTGTGGAGCAAAAGCACGCCATCGCCCGGTCCAAAGCCGGGGAGTTTAAGTCTTTAAAGAAAGTCTTTGCTTATAAGCAGGCGTGCATCGCGCGCTATTTCGCTAGTGCATCGGTGGGTCTTTAAGGGGAATCCATCGGGTAAAAAACACTTTCTAAGGCTGAGCCCGTATCGTTAATGCTGATGAGTGCCTCAGCCAGTGCCTTGCCGGTGTTTCCATCCCATATCCGTAACGGCACATCGTGATCGCCCAGGGCCACATAGGTTGCATTTTCCGAGAGGGCCACCACACGATCTGACAGGTCTTCAGTCCAATGCTCCAGAGATATGGGGGGGTGCGATGATTTGGGCTGAGCGCCTTGCACTTGCCAGGCTTGTAGCGTGCCTGTGTTATCTAATGTCCAAAAAGCTGAGGCTTCTTTTGAAACCTGGAGGGCATTAAATAGGGCTGTCTGCGAAATACGCCCACAGGGCTTGAGGTCTGCCGGTGAGCCCTGCCATACTTCGAGTTGGTTTTCACAACAGGCCACCAGAAGTTGTGATTCGGCTTCCCATTGCATCTGATCAATCCATTCCAGCTCACAAGGAAACGCTTGCCAGGTTTGCTGTTCGGCATCAAAGATTTTGAGGCAACTGTCGCGGCCGGGGGCTTCAAAGAGAAAATAACGTGAAGATAGGGCGGCGCGTAAAATCGCTTGTTCAGGGAGCCTGGCGCTCAATATACGCCAGTTTTGCCCCTGGAGGTCATAGGCTTGAAGGCTTTGTTTGCCTTTGTGATCAAATTGTGCAATCCAGCCGCGTGCAGATGCGACCCATTGGCTGAGAGCGCCGTTGTCGAGAGCCTTATGCCAGGGGGCTGCGGGCGGGTTGAGGGGCAAGGCTGAAGCCAGAGCCCCGTCGGGGGTGACAGCGGTTTGTGCATAAAGACTTACATGAGCGCCCTGCAAGGCACTGAATACCCGTGCGGTAGGGTTTAAGGTGGGTACAATGCTTTCAATAGCCTGGGAAACAGTGATGAACCCCTGTGGTCCTTCAATATGGTCGGGGTGAAGGCGGAGAAGATAGAGGCTTCCCTTTTGTCCACCGCCTACGGCCAGGGTGTGTTGATCCAGAAAACAGAGGCTTTCTACCCAACCGCCTTCGCCTTTGAGACTTGGGGCCAACTTGAAAGTGTCTCCGCTGGCGCTGGGCCAGAGTCCACTGGCATTTTGACGGTGTTGATCTGCCACCCAAAACTCGGGTAATTCAGCCTCTGCTAAAGCTTGCTGAGCGGCTGCCAGTGACCAAAAAATGGGCCATGAGGCAAAGCGCTCTGTGTAACTCATCGCCTGGTGATGGGTAATCTTGCCCTGCTGAGAAAAGTCGGTGACAAACACACTGTCGCCAGAAGCCCATAAGAGGCGCGAGGACTGTACTGAAAAGGCCAGCGGTCGCCCGTAGTACGTTTGGGGTGTGTTTTCGGGTTGGTGTAAATCATGCACCTGTCTATCGTGCACCAGATAGCGGCCCTTGGGACTTAAAAAAAAGGCGGCCTCTTGTGTTTGGGGTAACGCTTGTAGAGCCTGGGGGGTGTTGAGCGCGGTCCATGAGGTATCGTGCTGAAGAGGGAGAGGGGCCCGAAAGACCTGCCATTGTTGGGGGTAGCGCAAGGCCAGGTACAGTTTTGAGTCGGACTCAACTCCGTGAGCTTGTACTGTGGTTGTCAGTGAAAAAGGCAGGGCCTCCTGGGGCTGCCAGGACGTTTCAAGGTCAGTGGTTACATCGCGATAAAACAAACCTGCTGTGGTGAGGACGATCAGTTGATGATCGTGCGGAATCATGGCTAGTGCCTGGCTGTGATCCGGTAAGGGTAGCGGACAGGGGTGAAAGGTGGGGGCTTTTGAGGGGGGTTGTGTTAGCAGGTAATAGCCCACCTGGCCCTGGGCATCCATGCACCACAGTCGATAAGGCGTACATTGGCACCAGTGCGCACTGTGCAGGGCATCAAGATCCGCATCAAGGGTAAAGCTCTGGATTTCGGCGGGGGTGCCCTGGCCCTGCAAAGCGGACACGTCCCAGACGTTTAAAATCTCTTGCTCGTCGCTACTGACCAGGAGATGAGGACTTAAGGGTGTGGGGGGAATGAGCAGGCGTAGGGGGGCGCTGTGCCCTTGTGCTGGGTGGAAATTGGGGTGCTTTTGTGTCATTGCAGATAACTTTCTTTCAAAAATGCCAGTTGAATTGTAGCGAAAATACCAGACATCAGAAAAGAGTGCACGTAAAATACCCAATGTTTTTACATGAAACTGGAGAAAATCGATGTCCTCACCTCACCCTCTGACCCCTGCTGCTCGCGCTGGCGAAAAAATCCGTTTGGGAATTCTTTTTGGCGGACGCTCTGCCGAGCATGAAGTCTCGTTGCAGTCGGCACGCAATGTGCTCGAAGCCTTAGACAAAGATCGCTACGATGTGACCCTCATTGGCATTGACCGCGATGGCCGTTGGTACCACGACCAACAAGCCCAGTGGTTATTGGGGCAGCACAATGATGAGCTCAAGAAACTGAATTCAGCAACCCCTTTGCTTTTACAGCCCGGCTCCACGGCGTCTCAGTTGGTGACTGCAGACCATCCACTGCCGGCTTTAGATGTGGTGTTTCCTGTGTTGCATGGTACCTATGGCGAAGATGGGGCAGTCCAGGGCTTGTTACGCATGGCGGGGATTCCTTTTGTGGGCAGCGGTATTTTAGGCTCCGCTGCGGGCATGGATAAAGATCTTATGAAGCGCTTACTGGTGCAGGCAGATATTCCCACTGCGCCCTGGGTCAGCTGTCGCAGTTGGGAGCAGGCACAATTTACTGCAGACTATGTGGCCTCTCAACTCGGAGATTATCCCTGGTTTGTCAAGCCTGCCAATCTGGGTTCTTCGGTGGGGATTCATAAAATTAAAGGCCCCGAAGATTTTGCGGCAGCCGTACAAGACGCCTTTCGCTATGATCATAAAATTCTCGTGGAAAAGGGACTGGATTGCCGTGAGATCGAGTGTGCGGTATTGGGGAACGAGGCCCCTCAGGTGTCTGTGCCTGGAGAAATTAAAGTGCAGGCGGAATTCTACTCGTATGAAGCCAAATACATTGATGCTGAAGGGGCGACCTTACATATTCCAGCCTCACTTCATCCTGAACTGATTGAAAAGATTCAAGCCATGGCCTTGAAAACCTTTCAGGTGCTCGAAGCGGAAGGTCTGGCTCGCGTGGACTGTTTTTTGACCCCTGACGGTGAGGTGTTTATGAACGAAATCAATACCTTGCCCGGTTTCACCCGCATTTCCATGTATCCCAAACTCTGGGAAGCCAGCGGTATCGGCTACCGTGAATTGTTAGACCGTCTGATCGATTTGGCGTTGCAACGGGCCCAGCGGGAGCGGGAGCTGAAAACCAGTTTTTAGACAGAACGGGGTTTGCGCCGAATGTAGATGACTTTGTCTACTTCGGCCACCGTTTGCAGATCGCTGTTCTTGATCGTTACCGTGCGTGTTACATCAAGCCGGGCCTGAGGATCCTGGGTGAAAACCGCATGTACCGCTTGCAGATCGGCTTCGGTTAAGGTAAACAAGGCACTGACTTTGCCCTGACCCGGGCGTAAAAAGCGAATGCTTGCCGCCTTATCCCAGACAATATAAGCCTTACCCAGGTTTTGCATATACATGATCATATAAAAAGGGTCCACCATAGCAAAAAGTGAACCCCCAAAATGGGTGCCCACATAATTGCTGTTGTACCAGTGCAGATCCATGGACACGTGGACCTGACGAAAGTCCCTGCGAATGTAGTCGATGTGAATACCCGCAGCTCGATAGGGCAACCAGAAGTTCATGAGGTCCGCAAAGTGTTGCGGACGCATACGCGCCGATAAATGACGAAAGGTATTTGCATTTAGCATGGGGCTATTATAACCAGAACACAAGTTCTCCGTGGATTTTCGCTATAATAAAGCCATCAGGCTCAACATGTCACAAAATAAAGGTGAATCTATGCAAATTCGTCCCTCAACCCCGACCTCTTCATCTCAACCCCCCGCAAAGGATCCTGTGATCGGTACCTATGATGAAGGTTTGACCGATCTGGCTGATAAAGTCTCCTTACAGGCCAAAGGGCGTTTTCAGACCGGTACAGAGGCCACTGACTTTGCCCGGCGACAGGCGGGAGCTGAACTGGTGGTGGAAAGCCGAGAAGCTGACGGTAAACTGGGCTATGACGTCTACAGTGTGACCATCCACGATAAAGGCCAGTCTTTAAAAAGCGCTGCTGAAATGAAGCATTTGCAATTGTTTGATAAACCCCTTCAAAGCCTGGAGCAAAGCTCTGGCAAAGCCACATCTCGCGCCTTTTTTGTCACCGAAGATGGGGTGCCGCAGGCAGATATTTACAATGCCCAGTTCGATCGCACCACCTATGACAAAATGCGCGAAACCCTTGGGCTTGACGAGAACCAACGCTGGTTTGGTCTGGTTGACAAGTATATGTCAGCGCCTTCACCGGCGGACGCCCTGCCCGATATCCAGCGGGCAGAAATTCAGGATATGAAAGGCAAATTGTCTGCCGGGGATATTGTCATGACCGGCAATAATGGTTCCTTTATTCACGCGATTGTCTATGTGGGCAAAGATCCTGAGCTGCAGGCCCAACTGGAACAAAAATGGGGCCTGGCGGCAGGGGCTTTAAAAGACGAAGGCTTAATTATTCATTCGCTGGCGGTGGATAAAGATGCCAACGGGCGCAAAGCCGCGGGCACGGGGGTTGTGCTCGACACCATGGAAAGTTACTTAGAGCGCCATCCACGGGACACCATGATTGCGGTAGAGGTGAAAGGGGCCACAGCGGCTGACCGCAAGGCCGTTATTGCGGAGGGAAAAGCCATGGTGGGACGCCCTTATGACAATGGTTTTAATACCTTTGACGATAAAAATATCTACTGTACGGAATTTGTGTACAAAGCCTGGATGAAAGCTCCAGACACAAATACCGAATTTACCACGCAATTGCACCCATTGGTGCCCCAAACCTCGGCTCCTGTATCGGGATTTTTGTTTGACAAGCTGCCCAGCAGCTTACAAACCCTGATGAAAGATGACGGATATTTGTATCAGGAAATGATCATGACCGATGGCTTAATCACCAGTCCTGCAGTGGACATTAAATGGGCCAATCAACATGCAGATCAGTCTGAGTTTTTTCAAAAGCATGAACGCTGGGCTGAGGGGATGGAGGGCAAGGTGTCTCAAGGCTACAAAAATCTACTCAAAGAACACTTACCTGAACAAGCCAGTCGCTCTCACACCATTATCGATAAAATTCAAGCGCAGTCTGCAGCGACCCGTGAGCGTATGAGCGCTACTGAGACCCGATGACTTCGACGGTATTGCCCATACTTGCACAATGTGATGTGTTGGTCGTCGGTGGCGGGTCTGCCGGTGCGGCAGCGGCCATTGCCGCAGCTCGTGCGGGGGCTAAAACCCTGCTGATTGAATACCAGAGCTTTTTGGGGGGAACCTCAACGGCAGCGCTGGTGGCCCCCATGATGGCTAACCATTTGAAAAAAGAACCCCTTAACCAGGGGATTTATTTAGAGGTGCTGCAAGCGCTCTTAAAAACTGGCGATGCTGCCATGTACAAAGATGGCAACATGGGCTGGTTTAATCCCGAAGCCTTGAAATGGGTGCTGGAGTTTAAGGCTGTGGAGGCGGGCGTGGAGTTATGGTATAACGTGGTGCTGTCTGACGCTTATTTTGCCCAGGAGCCTGGGCAGCTCAGTGGGGCCATTGTAGAGACCAAGAGTGGACGCGGCATCATTGTTGCCGGGGTCTGTATCGATGCCTCCGGCGATGCCGATCTGGCTTACCATGCGGGCGTACCCATGGAGCAGGGCCGTGGCGAAAACCATGAGAATCAGCCCATGGCCTTGCGTTTTAATCTGGGCAACGTGGATTTACAGAAAGCCCAGCAATATTTTCACAGTCTGGGTGACTTTGAATGGACCGACAACCCTGTGCACCCCGATATTCCCCTGTGGACCACCGCGGCGACCTGGGACAAGGATTGGCCTTTAAGCCCTGTTTTTCGAGCGGCAGTGGCTGCGGGCGACCTGGATGAAGACGATGCCGCTTATTTTCAAATTTTCACCTTGCCCGGTCGTCCTGGAGAAGTCACCTTCAACTGCCCCCGTTTAGATCACCTCAAGCATGCCATGGATTTTCGCGAGCGGAACCAGGCCCTCTTGGAAGGCAAACGCCGCATTGTTCGGCTTTGGCATTTCTGTCAAAAGTACCTGCCGGGCTTTGAACGCAGTTACGTGGTGCAAATTGCGCCCATGTTGGGCATTCGTGAGTCTCGTCGCATTGTGGGAGAGTACGTGCTGACCTCAGCGGATTTTTTTGCCGCCCGTAAATTTGACGATGTGGTGGCCCGTAACAATTACCCCATTGATATTCACTCCCGTGATGCCAACGGCGGCTTACACCACATGAAGGCAGGAGACTATCACGACATCCCCTATCGCTGTCTGGTACCCCTGCAGGTGGACAATTTGTTGGTGGCAGGCCGTGCGCTTTCCGCTGATTTTGCGGCCCAGGGGGCCGTGCGCATTATTCCCAATTGTTATGCCATGGGCGAGGCTGCAGGCACTGCGGCGGCCTTTTCAGTGCGTACAAAAACGCCGGTTCGTGCACTAGAATATCAAAAAATAAGCAAATCTTTTTAAATATACTCTATAATAAAAGTAAATCATTTCGCAAAGCAAAGGATACCCACCATGTCTTCCATTTCAAATCAGGCTTCTTTACCCGCGGTTCCACTCTCTTCATTGGGGCAGAGCAAGCCCCAGCAACCCATGGTGGTCACCGTAGACGGCAAGCCCATGCAAGGCACCATACATGAGCTGAAGCCAGGGGTTTCTGTGGAGCAGGCCATGGAAGCCGGTAAGCGGGATGGCGCAGACCAACTGTATGTTCAGTCCCAGGGTAAAAATTATGTGGTTCAGGGCGATGCGCTGGAAATCAAAGGCCTGAAAAAAGGCGAAAATTTCACCCAAATTTTTATTGGCGATGCGCCCTTACGCGCTGAAATTGTGGGCGTTGATAACGAAGCCAACACCATGAAAGAAGGCGCCTGGAATTTAGGCACCAAAATTGGTGTGGGGGGCATGGTGGGATCCCTTGCGCTGGGCATCATTGGCACGGCTTTAGAAAAAGGCCCTGATGCGGGGGGCTCAGCGATGGCTGGCATGGCCTTTACGCTGATTTCTGCGGGTGTTGCCGGTATCTCGGCAGTGGGTGGAGCGACCCTGGGTGCGATTCGGGGTAATGACGCTGGCTTACAAGGCCTGATTCAAGAGTAATGCAAACACACATCCTGAGGCTCGCTGTGGCGGGCCTCTTTTTATGGCATACAGCACCGGGATTTGCGCAAAGCGTTACCACGCCGCCGGCACAACAGTCTCGCATCAGCAATAAATCCTCAGACTACGACACGGGAATGATTTCTGTGCCCAGTAGTTTTTCCGTCAAAACCACCAGCGCTCGTTTGATCGACATTATCCGCCGCGAAAAGCTGACGGTCTTTGCAGATATTGATCACCAGGCCAATGCGCAGCAAGTCAAATTGGCGTTGCGTCCCACCCGTGTGATTCTCTTTGGCAACCCACTGGCGGGTACGCGGCTCATGCATGAAAACCAGACCATAGGTATGGATTTGCCCCTTAAGTTTTTGGTGTGGGAAGCCATTGACCATCAGGTGTATATTTCCTGGAACAATCCCTATTACCTGGCCAAACGTCACGGCTTGCCCCCGCAATTAGAACTGTTGAGCAAAATGAGTAACCAGCTTTATTCTCTCGCGGAACGGGCCGCTAAGAAGTAGCTTGTAGACGTTCAAGATCCTTTAAAAAACCGGGATAAGAGATGGCGATACTGTCAGCCCCGATAAGCTGGTGAGCGCCGCCCTGGGCAATTAAACCTGCGAGCACACCCGTCATTGCAATGCGATGATCATGGTAAGACTGCCACTGGGCAGCTTGCAATGGCTGTGTGCCCTCAATCGTAAAACCGTCTTCGCGGTTTTCGGTATAGTGTACGCCCATGGCTTGCAAATTGCTATGCATGGCGTCCAGGCGATCGCATTCTTTGATGCGGAGTTCTTCGGCCCCCTGAACCCGTGTGGTTCCGCTGGCCTGGGTGGCCAGTAAGGCAATCAGGGGCACTTCGTCTACCAGGGCAGGAATCTCTGTGGCCTCAATGGTGGTGCCCTGTAAGGGGGCGTAGCGCAGCCATACTTTACCCAGTGGCTCAGCCTGAGGCGCCGTTGTCTCCCAGTGAATCTCCGCGCCCATACGCTTTAAAACCTCAAAGAGGCCCGTGCGGGTGGGATTGAGTGAAACCCCTTCGATACAAACCTCACTCCCTGGAATAAGGGCTGCAGCCACCAGCCAAAAGGCAGCAGAAGAGGGATCGCCCGGGACTTTAAAGTGGCTGGCGGTGAGCTGTTGTTGCGCAGGCAAATGAATGCGCGCTGAGTTCGCTTCGAGGGTCACCCCAAAATCGGGTAGCATTTTTTCGGTATGATCGCGGCTCTGAATTAAGCCTTTTAAAGTAATAGCTTCGCGGGTGTAGAACCCTGCTAATAATAGGGCGCTTTTGACCTGAGCGCTGGCCACCTGAAGGATAGACTCTCCACCCGATAAGGGGCTGGAATCGCTGTTTGAAACACCTGTGATGTATACGGGAGCAAAGCGCTCCTGATGTAAGCGAAATTGCCCGCCCAATTGCTGAAGGGGTTCGCTGACTCGGGTCATGGGTCGACTGCGCAATGAGGCGTCACCCGTCAGGATTGTGTCAAAGGGTTGTGCTGCCAAAATACCCATCAATAAGCGCAGGGTAGTGCCTGAATTCCCACAGTCCAGGGGAGCCTCAGGTGATTTAAGGCCCCTGAGTCCCACGCCGTGTACCTGCATTTGAGAACCTGAGAGGCGTTCAAAGGATACTCCCAGTTTTTCAAGACAGCGTTGGGTAGATTGGACGTCTTCTCCGCTTGACAGACCCTCAAAAACCGAATTGCCTGTGGCCAGGGCCCCAAAAATAAGGCAACGATGAGAGATGGATTTGTCTCCAGGTACCTGAAGGGTGCCCTGCAAGGCATGACTGGGCAGGATGGATAAAACGGACATGGGCAGGTTCCTTTGTTCTTATGAGCTGCGAATGACTAACACGGGTATAATACCCCATATGCGAAAATCTGTATTGCTTCTGATCTTGATGACGGTATCTCTCTGTGGTGTCATGTTTTTTGTCATACGCCGAACCCCACCTCCGCCGCCACCCCCGGCAATCTATACCTGGCGTTTTACCACCCCAGAGCAAGGACAGGCAGAGCTCATGGAGCAGGCCTTGTGCCAGTGGATCGCTTTGACAAAGCGTCAGTTAGACGTGGCGGCTTTTGATATTGACTTGCCCTGTGTGGGAGCCCAACTGAGTGCTCTGCAAACCAAAGGTGTAAAAGTGCGGGTCGTGACGGACAGTGATCACCAAACAGAGGTGATCAAGGCCTTACAGCAGCAGCGCATTCCGGTGCGTCTGGATGAGCGCAGCGCCTTTATGCACAATAAATTTTTGGTGCGCGATCAGCAAGCGGTGTGGACAGGCTCAATGAATTTGACCCATAACGGCGTTTATCGCAACAACAATAACGTGCTAAGCCTTGAAAACCCTGAGTTGGCAAACCTTTACAGCGCAGAGTTTGAAGAGCTGTTTGCCGGACAGTTTGGCCCGACCTCTCCCCGTCAGGCTCTGCCCGCCTTTGTGGCGCCTCAGGGCAAAAAAATAGAGGTGCTTTTTTCCCCTGAGGATCCCGCACAAGAACGTATTTTAGATATTTTGCGCGGTGCCCAGCGACGGATTGTGTTTATGGCTTTTTCGTTTACAGATGACCAGATGGGGCAAGTGCTACGGGACAAACACACGCAAGGGGTACAGGTTCAGGGGGTTTTTGAGCGATCAGGTGCACGCAGTAAATACAGCGAGTACAATGCCCTAAAACGTGCCGGAGCCGATGTGCGGCGTGATAGCAATCCAGGGATTATGCATCACAAGGTAATGATTGTTGATGAACGCACCGTGATCACCGGTTCTTACAACTTCAGTAAAAATGCCGATACCAGCAACGATGAGAACGTGGTGATTTTGCACGATGATCCGGCCGCTGCCCAGGCTTATTTGCAAGAATTTGAAAGGATTTATGCCCTTGCCGACTAATCCAGAACCCTTGCTCTACACCGAAAACCTGTGTCGTACACTGGGTAAAACCCCGGTGCTTCAAGATATTAATATCTCCATTGCAAGGGGCGAGTTTGTCTCGATTATGGGACCCAGTGGCAGTGGTAAAACCACGCTTTTGTATCTGTTGGGGGCTCTCGATCAACCCAGCTCAGGTCGTATTTGGCTGAACGGGGTGGATATGACCGGTCTTAACGATGATGGGCGCAGTGGGCTGCGCCAGGCGCATTTGGGGTTTGTTTTTCAGTTTCACTATTTATTGCCTGAGCTTACCGCGGTAGAAAATGTGGCCATTGCGGCCATGTTATCGGGCCAGGGTCGGCAAGCCTGTGAGCAGCGTGCCCAGATGTTATTGACGCAGGTCGGCCTTGAGCACCGTTTTCACCACCGTCCCTCAGCGCTGAGCGGGGGCGAGCAACAACGGGTAGCCATTGCCCGTGCGCTGATGAACCGCCCCCGATTGATCCTGGCGGATGAACCCACCGGCAATTTGGATAGTGAAAACACCCGTCGGGTGTTTGCGTTGCTTGCAGAGCTGAACCGTACTGAGGATCTGGCCATTGTGTTGGTGACCCATAATGCTGAGTTAGCAGCCCTCACCCATCGGCAGATTCAGCTGCGGGACGGAATCTTAAGCCAAGTTTAAGCTCTGAGCAATATTCGTTTAAAGACCGTGTTTTTAGGCTTTTTTTGTAGTATAAATAGAATAACAGCGTAGAGAAGAAGAGGTTTCCACCATGCGTATCTTACAACAATCCATTTTAGCCACTTTAGCCCTGGGGGTTTTAACCGCCGTCGGCTGCGGTTCTCGTCAGGCTCCCGCCAATTTTGCCCAGATGCGCGCCCCTCAAATGAACACCATGAATGCTTACGGTGCCTCGAATGGCTTCCGTGCCATGAACAGCGGTGGAATCCAGACCCACTTTGTAAACGCTTACGCCGAAACCATTGCTCAAAACGAGCCTTTAGCCCGCCGTGATGCCGACGGTCCTGCACTCAGCCTGTTGGCTTTACTCGACTCTGCCCGCACCAGCATTGATACCGCCCTGTATGATATCGGAGACATGGGTGTGGTTCAGGCTCTGATTAACGCGAAAAACCGCGGTGTTGTGGTGCGCGTGGTGACTGAAAACGAAAATACCGTACCTAAAGATGTCGAGTATGACCGCAATGTGCAGCAACCCCTGCGCGATACCATTCAAGCCTTACAGGCCGCGGGCATTCCGATTGTTGATGACAACCGCTCTGGTTTAATGCACCACAAATTTGCCGTGGTCGATCGCCAAACCGTATGGACTGGCTCCACCAACACCACCAGCAGCAGCTTGTACAATCACAACAACAACGCGCTGACCCTTCAAAATGCACAGTTGGCCGAAAACTTCACCTATGAATTCGAACGCATGTTTGTGCACAAAATCTTTGGTGCCAGCGGCCCCGCCCGCCAGGTGCCTCATCCTGTGATCCGTATGGGCAACTCTACCATTCGCACCTTCTTTTCTCCCAAAGGTGGTGGTACCGAAGCGATTCTGGATGTGGTGCGTAGCGCCCGCCAACAGATTTCTTTTATGACCTTCTCTTTTACCGATAATGATATTGCCAATGCCATGGTAGAGCGCCGCAATAACGGCGTGAAGCTTGAGGGGGTTTATGACCAGTGCTTAGGTTACGGTAAATACTCCACCTACCATATTATGCGCCAGAACAAAGTTTACACCCGCATGGATGGCAACGAAGCGCTGCTTCACCACAAGGTGATTCTGGTAGACAATACGGTCATTACCGGCTCTTTTAACTTCTCTGCAAACGCCGACAAGAGCAATAACGAAAACATGTTAATTATTGAAGATGCCGGTGTTGCACAGGCTTATCAACAGGAGTACGCTCGCGTTATGCAAGCTGCAAAAAGCAACAACCCACCGCCTAACCACTGTCCTGGTCAGCCAGCACCCACTCCTAAAGGTTAAGCCATCATGCGCCGTTGTCTTTCTCTTCTGTCTTTAGTCGGTGTGTTACTGAGCACCGCCACAGCGTGTAAACCAGCTCCTGTTATGCCTGTGGCCCAAAACCCGGCTTTCTCATCCGGTGTTTATGGACTGCAGGCCCAGGCGGTCACCTCGCAAGCCAGTCCGGTGCTCAGCGCCAAATATGCCCTTGAAAAAGCGGAGCATTATGCCTTTGCCTGGTCCTCAGGGGCGGCGCTGACCCATGTGTTTGGTCAATACATTACCCAACAGGGTTTGCCCGATCGCCGTCGGGGATCATGGACCTTTTCGTTTATTGATTACGATGCCCCCGAAAAAGGCTTTCAGGTGCACATGCAAGCGGGTAAGCCCGATGTATACCAGGCCCTGCCCGCCTCACGACTGCCCTTAAAAGAACCCCTTGAAATCCGCGCCTGGAATTACGATTCTCATCAATTGGTGCCGATTATTCGTCAGTTATTCCCGGATATTTCTACGCCTTTGCCCGATATTCAGTTGATTGAAGTGGATCGCCGTCTGGTATGGTCTCTGGGCGAGCAGCAGTGGGTCGATGCCATGAATGGGCGTATTTTTACCCCTTAAGGGTTCATTACTATCGCTTCTTAAGCAGCACATGAAAAAAGCACCGCATAAAATAAAGCGGTGCTTTTTTGCAGCAGTATCGGATAGCGTTTACTTTACACCAATGGCGGTTAGGCGCTCATTGAGGTATTCGTCAGCGGTGAGTCCAGGCTTTAAAACCACTTCAGGGCGTGGGTGCAAAAAGAGAGGCATGGACAGACGGGCGCTGCGGTCGTTGGCGTCGGGGTTGACCACGCGGTGGATGGTGGACTTGTAATAGCCATCGGTGCACTTTTGCAGCATGTCGCCGATATTGACCGCAATGCTTTCCCGATCGCAGGGCACATCATACCAGTTACCTTCGGTGTCTTGCACCTGCAGACCGCTGGTGGTCGCTCCGACGAGGGCGGTCAGCAGATTGATGTCACCATGGGCAGCAGCACGTACTGCGCCTGCGGGTACATCTTCACTTAGGGGGGGATAGTGAATGATGCGCAGCAGGGTTTGCGGGCTGTCTTCAATCATTTGGGTCAGCGGCATGGAGAGGCTTTGGGCAATCTCCTGAGGCAGATGCTCTTCGATCCACACCAACAAGGTTTTCGCCAGCTCAGACAGTTGTCGGTACATTTCTAAGGATTTTTGGCTGAGTTCTTCAGGGAAACGTCCATCGGGATAAATATGATAAAACTCTTTTAAGTCTTTGTGTTTCGCGCCTACTGCGGTTTCAGAAATACTGGGTGGGAAGTACCCGTCTTGTTTTTGGGGATCCCGCATGTATTTTTCTTTGAGGGCTTCGTCAGCAAAAAATGTGCGCCAGTCTTCGTACACTTCGTCAATGAGTTTTTGATCAATGGGGTGGTTGTACAAAACGCCAAAGCCGGTTTCACGTAAGGAGCGTGCAAATTCGGCGGAGGCATTATCAGCGGTGTAGTCAACTTTTAAAACGTTCACAATGGAGCTCCTGAAGAATAGTTATTTAAAAATTTGATTGAAAGTCTGTTCTCATCATATGGAAGGGGAACGGACATGACAAGGCTTTCTTCTGCTATTTTAACGCACACTGGCCCCTGCGCCCTTAAATCAGATCAATTTTGTACATGAGCCAGATCAATTTTAGGGTAACAAAGGCCAGGAAGTGAGGCAAATAATGGTGGAGCTTACTGCTCAAGTTCGATTTGCAGGGTATAACCGCCCGTGGCGCCTTCGACGCCGGTCACACCAATCACCACGTTATAAGCGTTGGTGGTGGCATTAAAGTACAGACTGCGGGTGCCATCTTCCACTTTGCCTCTCACCGGTCGATCGTTAATATGATCAGCCTCGCAGCTGACGGCACTGCTCAGCTCAGGCACTACACTGTAATTGGTGGTGCCGATTTGATAACCGTATACGCTCATGGCTGGGCCTTCGGGATTATCGGGAATGAGCTTGATATTGAGAATGGACTTTGGAGGCAAATCCATATGGTACAACACATGGTTGGCCTTGAATTTTGCGTTTTGCGTGGCCGGAAAACAAGCGGTGCTGCTTTGAGAGGCCCAGCTCAAATCACTGATGGCTTCTCCCTCAGCGAGATTGCCTTTGACCTCAAAGGTTTTGTTGGCTTCGACGCGAAGGGTTTTCACTTTGGCAGGAAAGCCCATACTGCTAGAACCGCTTTGGCTCTCGCTGACGGCTTTCGCGACTTCTTTGGCCAGCGGAGAGCTATCGGTTAAAATTTTTGCAGCTTCTCCGCAACTGCTGACAGCCAAGAGTGAACTGCCCAGAAGCAATGTTAAAAATCGGATGCTGTATGACATGGGGCGACTCCATTTGTTTAAGATGCGAGCAGCTTAGCATGCCCTTTCTCATGTGGCTATACATAAATGTATATTGTACGTTTTATAAAATAAAAAAATTGGTATAATGCAGAAATATTCTGAATTTTTGGGGTTTTCTATGCATCGTTGGTTTTCTCGCGCTATCGGTACCTTATTGTGTCTGGGTCTTGGTCTGGGTGCTGTATCTTGTCAATCTCGCACTGCCGCGCCCGGCTCAGGGCTTTCCCTGCAAAAGGGTCGTCTGGGGGCTTTGAATCAATCACCGCCTTTGTGGGGGGCAACACCTGAGTTTTTATGGGGGGTCTCTTCGGCGGGTTATCAGTCAGAAGGGAACGAGCGAAATAGCCAGTGGTACTATTGGGAGTTAGCGGGCAAAACCCCTGACCGCAGCGGTAAAGCCGTGGACTTTTGGAATCGCTATGAAGAAGATATTCAGTTGGCCAAGTCCATGGGGGTGAATACCTTTCGTTTATCCATTGAGTGGTCCCGTGTAGAGCCCCATCCCGGCGTGATTGATTACGAAGCGTTGGCGCATTATCAAAAGATTATTCAAAGGGTACGCCAGAATGGCATGGAGCCCCTGGTGACGCTTTTGCACTTTACCTACCCCCATTGGCTAGACTTTGACACCGATCAAGATGGTTTGACGGGCTGGGAAGATCCAGACACCACCGACGCTTTTTTAAACTACGCTGCTTTGGTGGTGCGGGAATTTGCACCGCAGGTGCGTTTTTGGATCACCTTCAATGAGCCCAATATTTGGCTTCCCATTGCTCATCTGGCGGGCAAAACGCCTCCAGGTAAAAAGAACCCCATTAGCTTTTTACGGGCGGGTTACAATGTGTTGCAGGCCCATGCCCGTGTTTATGACCGCATTCATGGCATACAGCCTCAGGCCATGGTCTCCGCCAATATTTTTCAGTTTATGTACAGCCCTTTCTCTCGGGCTGAGGCTTACGCTTCAGGGGTCAATGCGCTGAGCGAGCAAAATATTGAAGCTTTTGCTGAGAGCGATTGGTTTATGGAAGCGCTAGAGGAGGGAGAGTTTGCTTATCAGCAACACCTGCCAGCCATGTTTGAACCCCAGCATTTTGCAGGCGGGTTGCGCGCCATGAACAATGGTACAGTGTCTCTTCTTAAACGCTTTGACTATGTAGCGTTTGACTATTACTACCGTTTTACCAAACTGTCAGAAATTTTGCACGCTGAAGAAAGCTGGCGTATGCCTTTGTACCCTGAGGGCCTTTATGACGTGCTGATGCGTTACCATCGCCGTTTTGACAAACCCATTATTATTGCTGAAAACGGGATGTCCACGGAGAACAACACGCCCCGCCAGGACGGTTGGAAGCGGGGCGATCATATCGTGCAGCACGTGAAATATATGAAACAGGCAATGGCTGATGGCGCAAAGGTCATCGGCTATTACCATTGGTCCATCACGGACAACTATGAGTGGGGAAGTTTTACCCCGCGCTTTGGTCTGTTTCAGGTAGAAGCGCTGAGCGATCCTGAGCTGAAGCGAGTTCCCACGGACGGTGTTGCCGCTTATCAGGCGGTGATCGCTGCCAACGGGGTAACCCCTGAACTGTTAAGTCGTTATCCGGGGCCTACGCGCCCGTAAGGGTTTGATGCTTTTGCCAAAGAGCTTCGAGTTGTGTGGGTAATGTGGTAATTTCTAACGGCTTAAAAAGAATGGCAAAAGCCCCCATAGCTTCATAATGACTGACTTCTTCAGGCTGAATTTTGGCCGTCAGAAAAATAACTGGAATCCCTTTGGTTTCAGGATTGTCTTTAAGTATTTTCAGGGTTTCAAGACCGTTTAATTTGGGCATCATCATATCCAGAACAACAAGATCTGGCTGAAAACCAGGGAGTTCGTCCAACAGTTCTTGACCGTTATTGCAACACCGGTAGTCAAATTGCGGAAAAGCATCAAAGGTTAGGCGCAGGAGAAATTGAATATCAAAGTCATCTTCTGCATGCAGAATGCGTTGTAAAGCTTTCAATTCAGTCTCCTGTTTTCTGGTATGTTGCCAGTTTATCATGTAACCACGCCACAAAGGCTTCAGGAGTAAACCGCGACTTTACCAGGGCCTCATTCACCAGGCTGCGTTGGGCAGCATTTAGCTCAATGGCAGACAAAACCACAACCTCAGGTGGTGGGTTTAAGCGTTTAATTTCAGGTAAAAGTTTAAAGCCTGAGCCATCGGGAAGGACTAAGTCTAACAAGAGCAGATCATAAACATTTTCTTTTAGACTTTGCCGGGCCTCTTGAAGTGTTCCCGCAAAAGCAAAATGCGCCAGTTCCTGGCATTGCTCTGAAACCACCTGTGCCAAATCGGAATCATCTTCAATAAACAAGATCCGGGTTTTATACCGGGGTTCTCTTGCCTGGGCGAGCGTTGTGGTCGTATAGGTTTCGGGTGCCCGGACTTCTGGAAACCGAAGAGAAAAGCAGGTGCGTTCTGCATTGGATGTAAAGGCGATGGTGCCGCCCATGGCTTCGGTAAGCTCTTTGCTAATGGCCAATCCGAGGCCTGTACCCCCTTGAGAGCGCGAGTCCGTATTGTCCACTTGCATAAAGCGGTTGAACACTTGATCGTGAAACGGCTCTGGAATACCCGGACCAGGGTTGCATACTGTGATGCAGAGCCAGTTTTGATCTTTGTTTTTTTCTTGCGTAAGGGTAAGGGTGATGGTGCTGTGTGGCGGTGAAAATTTTGCCGCATTGGATAAAAGATTATTGAGGACTTGATTAAAGCGCAAGGGATCCACCAGGAGGTAATGCGGTGTCCTTTGGGGCTTTTTAAACTGATAGCGAGAGTTATATTCTGCAGCAAAAGGGCTGAGCTGCTGGATAGCTTCTTCGATCAGGGGCGTGATGGCAAGGACCCGCGTTTGAAAGCGCATGGCGCCAGCCGCTATTTTTTCAATATCGAGTAAATCATTGATGAGTTCGGTGAGGCGTGCTGTGTTTTTGGTGGCGATGTCAAAGAGTTTTTGGGTGGTGTCAGGCGTGGCGGGTATTTTGGGGTTACGCAGCATGCTGAGGGCCCCCGCAATGGATGTGAGGGGTGTACGCAGCTCATGGTTCATGGTAGAGATAAATGCTTCTTTGATGCGTTCGTTCTCTTTACGGCGGGTAATGTCTTGAAAAACGCCAAATAAACGTACGGTTTTTCCGTTTTCTACAATGGTTTCACCCGCGCTGCGCACCCAGATCAGGTTGTTCTTTGCGGTGATCAGGGGCATTTCTACATCCCAGGTGCTGCCCTTTTCGATGGCATCCTCAATTAGCGCTTTGATCACAGGGCGGTTTTCAGGCGTGTAGAAATTGATGGCTGTCTCCATATCCGGTACAAAATCTTCAGGCACTTCGTGAAGGGCGCGGGTTTGGGCGCTCCAAATCGGCACACCGGCCTTCAGATCCACTTCCCATCCCCCCACCTGGGCAATTTCCCCCGCCTTTTCTAATAACTCCTCATTTTTCTTGCCCTGCTGTTGGTGAATATAGCGAGACCACGTTGAGGCAATCCACCGGGCAAACAACCTTAAGAACTCTGTGTCCGTATCGCCAAGGGAGGTCGCGTTGGTGGGGGGACAGAGAAAGTGCAGCGCCCCGAGGATTTGCTCATCAATTTCAAGGGGCAGTGCCAAATGGAGGCCTTCTGCTGTAGTGGAAAAATAGGGTGAAAACGTTTCGGGAATGGTGAATGTTTCTGGCGGTAAGGCATTCAGAGCGAGAGGCTCTTCTTTTTGCGATTGTGTATAGGCCGCAAAGACTTTTTTCTGCGGGGTATTTTCAATAATCACGCCCAGTTTGACATCAAAGTATTGGCAGCCTAAGATTAAGGACTTTTGGATTTGCGCTTTAAGATCCAGCTCGGGCAGTGAGGCGATATCGTTAAGGGATTGGAGGGCTTGTAACTGAAGGCGCTGGTTTTGATAGGTCTGCTGTTGGGACAGGGCCTTACGATAGCTCATGAGTAATGAACTGATGCTGCTTAAGAGCGGCTGTAGAAAACGCTCGCTTTTTTCAAGGCGGCGTTGGTTCGTCGAGGCAAGGCTAATGCCCCCCACGATATTTTCACCGATATGCAGGAGAATAGGACTATAAGCGGGCTCATAGCGAATGCGGCTGGGCACTTTATGGGGAGTATAGGTCTCAATAAAGTGGGCAATTTGTCGTTTGTAAAAATCCACAGAGTGCTGCGGGGTTCCATGACCTTGCATCTGATCTTGACCCAAATGATCGCGAAAGTGCACGGCCACAAAAATGTCGGGTAGAATTTCGCCCATTTTTTGTGTCAGGTTTTGCAACAGGTCAGCTGGAATATTACCCGCTGCTAACTGGGTCAAAACCTCAGAAATATGTCCCATTAAGGCTTCTTCACGCCGCCGCTCTTTGAGGAGCTGCTGCACCTCCATTTGCTGGATCACTTGACGGCTGAGGCGTTGTAGGGCTTTCTTTTGCTCATCGCTCAGTTTATGGGGCTTTTGATCGATAACACACAGGGTGCCGATATGATAGCCCTCAGCGGAAGTAAGGGGAGCCCCTGCGTAAAAGCGAATAAAAGGCTCTCCCTTGACCAGGGGATTCTCGCGAAAGCGAGGGTCTTCTAAAGTATCTGGAATTTCAAAAACCTGGTTTTGCAGAATAGCGTGAGCACAAAAAGATGAGTCTCGAGAAGACTCTTGTGCCGTTAAGCCCACACGGCTCTTGAACCATTGCCGCTGATGATCCACCAGAGAAATCAAAGCGACAGGGGTTTGACAAATATGCGAAGCCAACCAGGTGTAATCATCAAAAACAGCCTGGCTGGGTGTATCTAAAATCTCATAGTTCCTCAGAGCCAGTATACGCTCGGCTTCGTTGCTAGGGATAGCTGCTGGCTCATAAGGAAGCGTCATGAGAAGTGCCTCTAAGACCTTGTGTTTAAATGGGCAAAAGCGGTGTTGGTGGCCACCAGGGTTTTTTCGAGCGCTTGCTCATCGTGCTGTACTGACATAAAAACCGCTTCAAACTGCGAAGGCGGGAAGTAAACCCCCTGTTGAAGCAGGCTGTAGTGAAAGCGTTTAAAAGCCTCCAGATCGCACCCTTTGGCATCGGCGTAACTGTGGACGGGGTTTTCATTGAAAAACACCCCAAACATGCCGCCCATCACACAGGTTTGCAAGGGAACCCCGTGGGCTTTGGCTTGCTCCATCATACCCCGGGTAAGAAAGGTCGCTTTTTCTTCGAGCTGGGTGTAATACTCCGGGTGATCCTTCAGGGTTTGCAGGGTCACGCGGCCTGCCTGCATGGCCACAGGGTTTCCGCTCAGGGTTCCCGCCTGGTACACCCCGCCGACGGGGGCCACATGTTGCATAATTTCTTTTTTTCCGCCGTAAGCGCCTACGGGCAGTCCGCCACCAATAATTTTGCCTAAACAGGTCAGGTCAGGCATGACCCCGGCTTTTTCCTGTACACCGCCCAGGGCAACCCGGAATCCGGTCATGACCTCATCAAACAGGAGCAGGGCACCGTAACGGTCGCAGAGCTCACGTAGGCCTTCTAAAAAGCCGTCTTGAGGCAAGACCATGCCCATATTTCCGGCCACAGGCTCTAAGGCGACCACTGCCACGTCTTCGGGGAATTTCTCAAAGAGGGCTTGCACCGCAGCGAGATCGTTATAAGGAACCGTTAACGTGCTTTCCACCTGACGGGCTGGCACGCCAGGAGTACCAGGAATACCGAGGGTGGCAACCCCTGAGCCCGCTTCAGCCAGAAGCATGTCACTGTGTCCATGGTAACAGCCCTGGAACTTAATGATTTTTTCGCGGCCCGTGTAGCCCCGTGCCAGCCGAATGGCACTCATGGTGGCTTCTGTGCCGGAGTTCACCATACGCACCATTTCAATACTGGGAACGGTTTCTATCACCAGTTTTGCCATTTCAATCTCAACGGTGGTGGGAGCACCATAACTGGTGCCCAACTCCAACTGCTCGCGAATGGCCGCAATCACCGGGGGGTAATTGTGGCCCAGGATCATGGGGCCCCAGGAGCCCACGTAATCAATATATTGATTGCCGTCGATATCCCACATGTGGCAGCCTTCAGCGCGGGCAATAAAGGGCGGAGTGCCACCCACCGCTTTAAAGGCTCTGGCGGGGCTGTTTACCCCACCAGGCATGACTTCCTGGGCTTCTTGAAAGCGTTGTTGAGAACGATTGAGATGAAATGACATAAATACCTGGTTCCTTTGTGCCCTTATGCTTTGGGGGCAATCATTTTATGAGGTTGTACGAAGGCTTTGAACTCTTCTTCGGTAACATGGCCCAGTTCCAGGGCGGTTTCTTTGAGGGTTTTGCCTTCGCGGTGTGCAGTCAGCGCAATTTTAGAGGCTTTGTCGTAACCGATGTGGGGGGCCAGCGCGGTCACGAGCATGAGCGACTTATCGAGCAATTCGTCAATGCGGGCCTGGTTGGGGGTGATCCCTACGGCACAATTGTCGTTAAAGGCGCGACAACCGTCTGCCAGCAAACGAATGGACTGTAACACATTGTGAATCATGACGGGCTTGAACACATTGAGTTCAAAATTGCCCGAAGCACCACCAATGGTGACAGCTGTGTCGTTGCCAATCACCTGGGCACAGAGCATGGTCATGGCTTCACACTGGGTGGGGTTTACTTTTCCGGGCATGATGGATGAGCCAGGCTCGTTCTCGGGAATTGAGATTTCACCGATACCACAGCGGGGGCCGCTGGCCAGCCAACGGATGTCATTGGCAATTTTCATGAGGGCGCAAGCGGCCGTTTTTAAGGCTCCGCTGAGCATAACAATGGGGTCATGGGCGGCCAGCGCCGCGAACTTGTTGGGGGCGGTCACAAAAGGCAGCTCGGTAAAACGAGCGATTTCCTGAGCGACGGCTTCAGCATAACCGATGGGGGCGTTTAAGCCGGTACCCACGGCGGTGCCGCCGAGTGCCAGCTCATAGACTTGAGGCAGTGTGGCTTCGATATTTTTAATGGCCGCACGCAGCTGGGCGGTATAGCCTGAAAACTCGTGACCTAAGGTTAACGGGGTTGCATCTTGAAGGTGGGTACGGCCAATTTTAACAATATCTTTAAAGGCTTCGGCTTTGCCGTGCAGGGTGTCGGCCAATAAAGTCAGGCTGGGAAGCAGTTCGTGCACGGTTTGTTCTGCGGCCGCAATATGCATGGCGGTGGGAAAGGTGTCGTTTGAAGATTGAGAGCAGTTCACATGGTCGTTGGGATGGATGGGGGTTTTGCTGCCCATTTCACCTCCACTGATTTCAATGGCGCGGTTAGAAATGACTTCATTGGTGTTCATGTTGGTTTGGGTACCACTACCGGTTTGCCACACCACCAAAGGAAAGTGCTCATCAAGCTGTCCTGAAATCACCTCGTCGGCCACCTGTTGAATAAGCGCCGATTTCTCGCTATCCAGCACGCCCAGATCTGCGTTGACCTGTGCAGAGCAGCGTTTCACAATGCCAAAGGCCCGAATCATCGCCCGTGAAAATCGCTCACCAGAAATGGGGAAATTTTCAATAGAGCGCTGGGTTTGCGCGCCATAATAACGGTCATTGGGCACTTCAATTTCGCCCATGCTATCTTTTTCAATACGTGTGTTCATGATGACTCACTTCGCCTCTCAATGGTTTATTATGCATACACATATTACCGCAGGGCAGGCCTGAACAGATGCATGATGAAACACATATTTTGCTCATCGATGATGATGCGGCCATGATTCAGATGGTGGAAGATATTTTGGCACTTACCCCGTGTCAACTGCATAGTTTTATGGATTATCGGGAGGGGTTACGCTATGCCATGACGTCACCGCCTCAGTTAATCTTACTGGACGTGCATATGCCAGAGGTGAACGGGTTGGAACTCTTAAGCCAGTTTCGCAAAATGAAAGCCACTCAGCACACGCCGGTGGTCATGGTTACCGGGGACAGCCAACTGGAAACGGTGCAGTCAGCGAAACAAATGGGGGTTTCAGCCTATGTTTTAAAACCCTTTAAGCCCACAGTATTGATTAAAACCTTAGAAAATGTTTTGGGTCGCTCACTGCTGTCTCCCTTACAGCAAACGCAATTGCAGCCTGAACCCGTCGGCAAACCATACCAGGCGCCTGTGTCATCATCCCCCGCACAACAATTGATGGTGATCGACGATGAATCCATGATGCACCAATTGATTCAAGATATTTTTGCGGGCTCAAATCTTCAGGTTCTTTCTTATACGGATCCCCATCAGGCCTTGCGTGATATTATGTTGCGTCCGCCCCAGGTGTTACTCTCTGATGTAAATATGTCAGCTTTTAATGGGGTACAATTATCGCAGCAGCTTAAAAAAATGCGTAGCACCCATCATTTACCCATTGTACTCATGAGCGGGGAACCCCCTGAACGACTTCCCCGAGACATTCACGACTTGCAGGTGGAAGCTTTTTTGGCCAAGCCCTTTACGCCCGCACAGCTGCTTAAGGTGTTGCAGCCTTTATTTAAACACCCTATTTTTTGAGGAGAATTTTTATGCATGTCCTTTATATTCATGGTTTTAACTCTGCTGGTTTTGGCAACAAAGTAGATGCCTGGCGTGAAGCCTTTGGTGCTCACACCGTGATTAACCCGACGTTGCCGGTACAGCCGGCGGCGGCCATGACCCTGTTGCGTTATCTGGTCAAAAAATTGCAGGGTCCAGATTTTTGTGTCATGGGTTCTTCTTTAGGGGGATTTTATGCACTCAATCTGGCAAAAGAGTTTTCGGTGAAAACCCTGCTCATTAATGGCGCGATTAAAGATGTGGCCTATGGCCTGGATTATGCAAAAAACCCGCTCACCAATTACAAAACCGATGAACTTTACCATTGGACTGATGCGGATTTTGCCGCCATACGTGCCATGGAGCTTACAGACGCGGATTGGGCGGCCGTACAGCCCCATGTATTTGCCTATCTCGATGCCGATGATGAGGTGCTTCCTTCACCGCAGATTCATGCGTTTCTACAGGCCAAAGGCATTTACGCCAAAATGTTTCCCGGTGGAGACCATCGCTTTCAACATATGGCAGAAGCTATTCTGGATTTTAAGGCCCGCCCCTAAATTTTAGTCATAAAAGCGAGGTTTAAGTGCTTTTGATGTATGTCAATGCACAAGATGAAAGCTTTGATTATGCTATCTTGATAAGCATTGAAATACTAAAAAAACCTTAGAATATGGTAAAGAATATGCAACAAGCCGAAAAACAATCGAAACCGCCTGGCGCCCTTGCATCTGTCCTTTCTCTTTTTAACACCTCTGTGGGGCGTAAAATCACAACAGGATTGACGGGACTGGGTCTCGTGGCATTTGTGGTCATCCATTTGGCGGGTAACCTTACTCTTTTTGTAGGCAGTGAGTCGTTTAATGCCTATGCACACAAACTCGAAAGCCTGGGACCGCTACTCTATGTAGCTGAAATTGGTCTCATTGCTGTGTTTGTGTTTCATATTATTTTCACGATTGCGGTCACAGCGCAGAATAAGGGCGCGCGAGCTTCTGCCTATGCGGTCAAAGGTGACGCAGGTAAGCCAAGTCGTAAATCGCTGTCCTCTCAAACCATGATTTATACCGGTCTTGTACTGGGTGCCTTTGTGGTTTGGCATGTGTGGATGTTTAAATTTGGTCCGGGTCTGGCCGATGGATATGCAGAAGTTCACCATGGAGAAGCCTATCGGGATCTCTACCGTCTGGTGGCCGAAAGCTTTCAAAACACCTGGATTACCGCTGCTTATGTGTTTGTCATGATTTTGTTGGGCACACACATCAGACACGGTTTCTGGAGTGCGTTTCAGTCTCTGGGTGCTTACCATCCCCGTTACACACCACTTATCTATTCAGCGGGTATTGCTTTAGCGGTATTGCTGGCCGTGGGCTTTTTGGCTCTGCCGCTTTACTTCTACTTTGCAGTGCCTGTGATGCCTGCGTAAGGAAGGGAAAACAAAGATGTCAGAAATTAAAATCGGCGACGCTATTCAGGGACATATTCCTGATGGCGAGATCGCCAAAAAATGGGATAACTACAAAGCCAATATTGGTGTGGTAAACCCGGCAAACAAGCGCAAGTACACCGTTCTTGTCATTGGGACTGGACTTGCGGGAGCTTCCGCTGCTTCTTCTCTGGCAGAACTGGGCTATAACGTCAAAGCGTTTTGTATTCAGGACTCTCCTCGCCGCGCGCACAGTATTGCGGCCCAGGGTGGAATTAACGCTGCCAAGAACTACCAGAATGACGGTGATAGCACCTGGCGCCTCTTCTACGATACCGTAAAAGGCGGAGATTACCGCTCTCGCGAAGCCAACGTGCACCGTTTGGCTCAGGTATCTGTGAATATTATTGACCAGTGTGTGGCCCAGGGTGTACCTTTTGCCCGTGACTACGGTGGTCTGTTGGCCAACCGCTCCTTTGGGGGCGCTCTGGTGTCTCGTACCTTCTATGCCCGCGGACAAACCGGACAACAATTGCTCCTGGGTGCTTATGGCGCCATGATGCGCCAGGCTGAACTGGGTAAAGTGTCTATTTTTACCCATCGCGAAATGCTGGATGTGATTGTGGTCGATGGCCACGCCAAAGGCGTAACCATTCGCAACCTGAAGACCGGTGAAATCGAATCTTATGCCGGTGATGCGGTGCTGTTGTGCTCCGGTGGCTATGGCAATGTGTACTTCTTGTCCACCAACGCGATGAACTCAAACGCCACTGCAGCCTGGCGTTGTCACAAAAAAGGCGCCTATTTCGCAAACCCCTGTTTTACACAAATTCACCCCACCTGTATTCCCGTTTCTGGTGAATACCAGTCCAAGCTGACCCTCATGAGTGAGTCTTTACGCAACGACGGTCGGGTTTGGGTGCCCAAAACCAAAGAAACTGCTGAAAAATTGCGCAAAGGCGAAATTCGTCCCCGTGATATTGCGGAAGCGGATCGTGACTATTACTTAGAACGCCGTTACCCAACCTTTGGCAACCTGGTGCCCCGTGACGTGGCCTCTCGAAACGCCAAATACGTGTGTGACGAAGGCCGTGGTGTCAATGAAAGCGGTCTGGCGGTGTTCCTGGATTTTGCTGATGCCATTAACCGTTTGGGCCGTGATGCAGTGGAAGATCGCTATGGTAACCTCTTTGAGATGTACGAGCGCATTACCGGCGAAAACCCCTACGAAACCCCCATGCAGATCTTCCCTGCGGTGCACTACACCATGGGTGGTCTGTGGGTCGATTATGACCTGCAAACCACGATCCCCGGGTTATTTGCTCTGGGCGAAGCTAACTTCTCTGATCACGGTGCCAACCGTTTGGGAGCCAGTGCGCTTATGCAAGGTCTGGCGGACGGCTACTTTGTCGTTCCCTACACCCTGGGGGATTATTTGGCCAAGCAAAAGCCTGTTAATGCTAGCGATACCAGCCACCCGGCCTTTAAAACCTCTGTGGATGAGATCAAAGCCCAGATGGAAAAACTCATGGCGGTCAACGGAGACAAGACTGTTCTTGAATTCCACCGCGAGTTAGGTCTCAAAATGTGGGATTACGTGGGTATGTCGCGGACCGCTGAAGGCTTGCAAAAAGCCCTGGCCGAAATTCCGAAGCTGCGCGAAGAGTTCTGGAACAACGTGCGGATTCCTGGCGAAGGTGACGGCTGGAATAAAAACCTGGAAATGGCCATGCGCGTGGCTGACTTCCTGGAGCTGGGCGAACTGATGGCACTGGATGCCTTTAACCGGAATGAATCCTGTGGTGGACACTTCCGTGAAGAGTATCAAACCCCTGAAGGCGAAGCCCAACGGAACGATGATGAATATAGCTATGTAGCGGCCTGGGAGTACTCAGGAAACCCCAGTGAACCTGTGCTGCATAAAGAAGCGCTGCAGTTTGATAACGTAAAACTGACCCAGCGTAGCTACAAGTAAGGAGAACATTATGAATTTGACCCTGAAAATCTGGCGTCAACCCTCTCCCCAGTCCAAAGGCAGCATGGAAACGTACCCCATTGCGGGCGTCACGGAGCATATGTCCTTCCTTGAGATGCTCGATGTTTTGAACGAACAACTCATTAAGTCGGGGCAGGTTCCTGTGGAATTTGACTATGACTGCCGCGAAGGCATTTGTGGTACCTGTGGTCTGGTGATTAACGGTGTGGCGCACGGCCCGAAAAAATTGACGGCCACCTGTCAATTGCACATGCGTGAATTTAAAGATGGCGATACCATTACCATTGAACCCTGGCGTGCAGACGCTTTTCCTGTCATTAAGGATCTGGTGGTGGATCGTTCTGCCTTTGATCGCATTGTCAGCAAAGGCGGCTACATTTCCATTAATACGGGTAACGCCCGCGATGCCAACGAACTGCCCATTGGTAAGGAAGACGCCGACCAGTCCTTTGATGCGGCCACCTGTATTGGGTGCGGTGCCTGCGTGGCATCTTGCCCCAACGCTTCGGCTTCGCTGTTTACCAGTGCCAAAATCTCTCAGTACACCTACTTACCGCAGGGCAACCCTGAGCGTGAGCGTCGGGTACTGAAAATGGTACAGCAAATGGACGAAGAAGGCTTTGGAAACTGTTCGAATCATGGTGAATGTGAAGCGGCATGTCCCAAAGGTATCTCCATCAAAAACATTGCCATTATGCGTCGTGAGTACGTTAAAGCGGCATTGAAGTCTGGTACTTTACTGGTTTAATACTTGCCCTTAATTGTAGAGCCCTGAGCGTTTTTAAACAACGCTCAGGGCTCTATTTCTATGTATAGATACAAAGACACAAAAACGCCTGATAACAAATACTGTTATCAGGCGTTTTTAAGTGTGTTACGTCGGGGCTTACTTATTGTAACCGTCTAAAATCCGCTTGGCTTCGCTGGCCACAGGATTAACCTGGCCCTGGATCTTATTGATGCTGTTGGTGTTGACCCGTGCATTGTCTAAGTCATGGGTGTCACGGGCGTTCAGGGTCTGGTTATACAGACTCTGGGTGGCGCCCATCAGGGTGTTCTTGGCTGCATCGGGGTTATAGCGGGTGACATCACCAGCTAAGTCGCGCAGCGATTGGGCTTCGCCGAGTAAGGCTTTGTCTTTCATATTGCCAGACAGTGCGCCAATACCGCCGCCTACCGCTAAGCCGGTGCCAAAGCCAATGGCCGCACTCTTGATGTTTTTGCCGCCGGCAAAATAACCAATTGCGGCACCACCGACAGCTCCAACACCTGCGCCAATACCGCCCCAGAGTCCGGTGCGGCCACCGGACTCGGCTTGCACCTGATCCGCGAGGCTTTGTAAGCGATCGCTGGCCTGTTGTGGGGTTTTGCTATGATTTTCGATGGCGTTAATATTGTTAAAGGCGCCGCTGATGGTGTTATCGGTGGCTTGAATCGCTCCTTTAACATCGGGCAGATCTTCGGTTTGCTTGGCAATCGCGCGCAGGGTATTGTTTAAGGTAGAAAACGAGCTTTGCAGGTTGCTATTGGCCATCTCGGCTTCTGAAATGCTGCGCTCGCCCCCAATAAAGCTGATGGTATCAAACAGGCTGTTCCAACGGGTGCTGTTTAAAGCGGTTTCCGCTTGAATATTGATGGCCCGGGAAGTGGCGTCGTTTTTGCCGGCGGTCATGCTGGCAATGGACTTTAGGGCTGAACGCTGACGGCCTACCGCAGAGCGGTAAGCCGAGTTGCTGTCTTCAAGCTTGTTGAAACGCTCTTGCAGCGTATCATCCTGATAAAGGGTGGGGGTAAACACATGGCCCCAGTTGCTTTCGGCAGTAGAGCGCACGTTTTTAAGGGTTTCGAGGCCCTCGGTGTAAATGTGACTGCCTTTGTTGGCCACAATGGTGCCTTTGTTGATTTCAACAGCGTCAGCTTTGAGGGCCGATAAAAGCTCGCCCTGGGTGATGCTACCGTCGTTATCGGTGTCGACTTTATCGCGCACCTGAGCGTCGACTTTGAGTTCATCCATGACACCATTTTTATTGCTATCAAAGGATTTAACCAACCATTGTTGGTTCGATAAGTTAATATTACCAGCCATTTATTTCTACTCCTGTGCCCATGGGGCGTTCTTGTTTTTACTTATACCCCACGGTGCGTCAAAACATGCGCGTGCCGGGGTTATTTTTTGGCATAAACGGGAAATTGTGCGCATAAATCGGTCATAATGCCTTTGACGCGGGCAATGACGTCTTCGTCTTCAGGGGCGGCAATAATATCGGCAATACCGGTGGCGATGGTCTGCATTTCGGAAATGCCCATGCCCCGACTGGTGACCGCCGGCGTGCCCAGGCGTAAGCCCGAGGTGACAAAGGGGCTCTGGGGATCGTTGGGAACGGTGTTTTTATTCACGGTGATATGGGCCCGCTCCAGGGCTTTTTCTAAGGCTTTGCCCGTCAGGCCCTGTTTACGCAGATCCACCAACAAGAGGTGGTTATCGCTGCCCCCGGACACCAGATCGATGCCCCGAGCCAGCAGGGTTTGCGCCATGGCCTGATTATTGTCGAGAATTTGTTGTTGATAAACCTTGAATTCGGGTTGTAGTGCTTCGTAAAATGCTACCGCTTTGGCCGCAATGACATGCATCAGGGGGCCACCCTGAGAGCCAGGGAATACGGCTTTGTCGATACGCTGGGCAAATTCCGCGCTGGTGAGAATAATCCCGCCCCGGGGACCACGCAGGGTTTTGTGGGTGGTGCTGGTGACAAAATGCGCATGGGGAATGGGACTGGGGTGAAGGCCTGTGGCCACCAGCCCGGCAATGTGGGCGATATCTGCCAACAGGTAGGCGCCCACTTCATCAGCAATGGCGCGAAAACGGGCAAAATCTAAGGTGCGGGCGTAAGCGCTGGCACCGCAAATGATCAGTTTGGGCTGCACTTCGCGGGCTTTTTCAAGCACGTGGTCGTAGTTGAGTAGACCGGTTTCAGGATCAATACCGTAGAAGTGATTCTCAAAGTATTTGCCCGAAATATTGACGGGACTGCCATGGCTCAGGTGGCCACCGTGAGACAAATCCAGTCCTAAAATGCGATCGCCGGGATCCAGCACCGCCAACATGACGCTTAAGTTGGCATTGGCCCCTGAGTGGGGTTGGACGTTGGCGTGCTCGGCGCCAAACAATTCTTTAACCCGCTCTCTGGCCAGGGCTTCAGCTTTGTCGACGGCCACGCAGCCGCCGTAATAACGTTTGCCGGGCAGACCTTCAGCATATTTATTGGTCAGGCAGCTGCCCTGGGCAGCCATCACGGCTTCTGAAGTAAAGTTCTCAGAGGCAATCAGTTCGATATGGGTTTCTTGACGGGTCAGTTCTTCTTGCAGAATGGCGTTGATTTCAGGGTCTAAGGTGGCGAGAGGAGTGGTTAAAGGGTTCATGGTGTTTCCAATGTGTGTATTTTATTGACGCGGCGCTGGTGACGTCCGCCTTCGAAGTCGGTGTTGAGCCAGGCTTCGAGAATGGTCTCGGCCATGAGGGGAGTGACAATGCGCTCACCCATGGTTAAAATATTGGCGTCGTTGTGCTGGCGCGAAAGACGTGCCGAAATGGGATCATGGCACTGGGCCGCCCGAATGCCCCTGACCTTATTGGCCGAAATATTAATGCCGATGCCGCTGCCGCAAATCAAGACGCCCCGTTCGTGGGTGCCGTGGGCCACGGCTTCAGCAACGGGTTGGGCAATATCGGGGTAGTCCATGGAGGTATCGTTGAAGACACCATAATCCTGGTAAGCAATACCCTGGGTGTCGAGCCATTGGGCCAAATGGTTTTTAAGGGCCAGGCCAGCGTGATCGCTGCCCAGGGCTAAGGGTTTGTTTGTTATGGGCATAGAGGCCTCCTGTTTCAACTTAACATATGCCACAGCCGAAGAAACACGACGTTTCTTCGGCTGTAATCAAAAGAATTCAGGTTTAGTACTGAGATGCAAACAAATGCATACGTACAGACATCAGGGTACGTTGTCCGGTCAGACGTAGCAATCCCCAGTTGACGTTTTCGGCAGCGTCGATCACCAGAATAACCGAAGGGCTCGTAATCAAAATGGTTTTGGTACCGTTTTCTTTTTCGGTTAAGATTTGTTCTACCAGTCCAGAGTCGGTTTCTTTGGGCAGGTTACGCTCAAAGTCATCCACGGTTTGCACAAAAATACTGGCCATGGTCTTAATGTGCTCATTGAGCTCTTCGTGCTCCTGGGTGGAACGATCCTGAACGATCATTTTGGCGCTACGGTCCACCAAAAAGGCCGAAATCACGCCGGGAAGCTTTAACAGCGGCTGCAGTTTCTCACTGACGGCGCGCGACATAAACTGGCTGGGGCGGAAGCTTTTGGCTTCGACAATATCAATCGCACCTTCGTCTAAAAGGCGATAAATGGCACGGTGGGCATCGTAGTAATTGAGGCCACTCCAGAGCGCCAGATCTTTAGAACGGCGTTTGCCGTCAGCCAGACCATACAGTTTCTCTTCCTGGGGGGAGAGTTCCATATCGCGGCGTTTGATGGGCTGTTTACGAAAGAGCTGATTGGGTAAGCCAATGCGAGAGCGTACCCGTGGCCAGTCGGGGCCGTACTCCGTAATGAAAGACATCCAGTCTGAACCGGTAGGCAGCAATTCGGGTGCACCGATTTTGGGTTGGTTGCCTTCTTTGAGTTCGTAACCCACCTTTTCCCAGTCCATAATTTCAAAGAGCGTTTCAGCAATTTGATAGGCACGCACATACGAAATAACTTCTTTGGGCACCAGATTTTTTTCTACCAGTACTTTATCCAGCATGGAGTCCTGCAGGTAAGAAGGGCCATCGACCTCTTTGAGCAGTTCATCGAGCTGTTCATGAGAAAGGAGACCTAAGACCACAAGCGATTCACCCAGATTCGTGCTGTTAGAAGAACGGGCATACAAAACCCGGCCACTCTCGATCCAGATCGTGGCAAAAACATTGCTGGTGTTTGCTTCGAGGGATCCTGTGAATTGGTTATCTCTCATGGTTTGTAAAATAGCGATCAGATCTTGACCGCCCATGGTTTCAACAAAGCGCATGTTCTGTTACATTATCTCCTTTTATTCCTGCGACTGGCTCATAAATGTTTGATCCATACTCTGGTTCCAGCGTAACCATTCATCTGATTGTACCAGAGCTTTGGGATCAATTTGACGAATGCTTGCTTCGCCATTGGCTTGCATGGTAATTTCTTGATTCTTTACAATTTCCAGCCACTGGTCCTGACTCACGGCATAAGGACCCGGCACGGCTTTGACGGTTAACGGGACTTCGCGTACATCGAGCTTAACTTCAGTGGGAGCTGAAAAAGCACCGGTTTGTGGCTCTGTCTGAGGGGGCTCTTTGAGGTTAGGTAAGCCGAGAAACAATTCATTTTCAGGTTTGTTCTCTGACTGGGTGACGCCCACGCTGCCGTCGAAGACCTGGGTGCGTGTGAGTGTATTCTCGGTAGACACCTGATATGCGGTGCCCAGAACGGTGGCTGTGCTGTGACGGGTGCGTACAACGACGCGATGACCGGGCTTGACGCGGTTCCAAATTTTACCTTTGTCTACCTGCACAAGGGTTTGTTTATTTTGGGGTTTATAGGCTACCAGTTTGATGTGGCTGGCGGGACCCACCCTTAAGCGGTGTCCATTTGAAAAGGCCAGAACGACTCTTCCGTTTGAACCGGTGCGAATCCAGTTACCGGGTGACACCAGCTGTGCTGGCTTAACATTGGCTTTGCCTGAGACATAGCTTACTCGCGCATATTGTGAGATAGCCACTGTGCGGGCACTCATCAGGGTGCAGGACAAAAATAGTAGAAAAATCGCCCAGTTCAGGTGACGCTTGGTCATGAAATCGCCTCAGTATATGCAAGCTTAGTTGTCTATAAGTTTACCATAGCTTTTTTAAAATACCGTGTCTGTGCTCGGGGTACGGTTTGGTTTCTTGTAAGCTTCGTTATATGATGATAAGCAATTCAATACAAGCTTGCTGAGGTGCACGATGAGCGAATCAGATTTTATGAAACGATTGCAGGCCATGCGAGAGGGTAAATCCGCAGAACAACCCCCTTCCCTGAAAGAGCGCCTGAATAAAAATGGCCCCCCTCAACGGCCGGGCTCAAGTTCTGCAGAAGACATTCGCGCGCGGATTCAGGCCAAGTTCCAAAAACAGAGCCAGCCTGCCGATGTGCAACGTGTTGCCGAGTCTCTGGCGGCCGCGTCTCCCACACCTGTGGTAGAGCCCGAACAGCTCCCGCGTTTTGAAACCCAGGATATTCCTGCTGCGCAGAAAAAAGAAACAGCAGCGACGCAGCAGTGGACCCCAGAAGACGGGGGCGTGTGCCCGAACTGCGGGACCTTTAACCTGGGGCATGTGGCTTTCTGCGGCAGCTGTGAGTACATGTTGTTACGCAGTGAAGAGGTGGTAGAGATTATTACGTCTTATCCCCTGACCGAGATCAAGGGGCTGGTGATTACCTTTGTACAGAAACTCGAGAAACTCAAGATCAAAACCACTGAAGATATTTTACGGGTGGCTTCACGGGCCAGCAACCGCGGTACCCTTGTCAAACATACGGGCATGTCAGAGCGCTCTTTGGTGCGTCTGGTGCACCAGGCAAATTTTTGCCGGGTGCCCAGCATGGGCCCTGAAAACGCCGCAATGCTCGATTTGATCGGCGTGACCGATTTAGACAAAATGCTGTCCTTTTCGGCCCCTGAAATCTACAAAAAAATTCAACAGGCAAAAATCAAACTCAATCAACAGGGCATCCTCTTTCTGCCCACCAAATCTCAGGTTAATCTGTGGTTTGAAGAGGCTGCAGAACTCCCGCCGCTGAAAATAGACCCGTAAGTTCGGAGGCCCCATGAAAAAATGTGATGCCATTGTTGGCTTTTTAGTGCCCCGTCGCGCTTGTGAGCGGGGCGCTGAAACGGTGTGCGCCAAGTGCAAAACACCGATCTGTCACGTGCACGCGCAGATTGAAACCGCAGGAGCCTTGTGCCCGGCCTGTCATCGTGCTCCGGCTCTACAAAGCTTTAAATTGGCAGAAGATGTGTATTTTAGCGAACAAGACCTATTGGACTTTGCGGAACAGCATCAGCACCAGGCCAGAGCTCAGGGGACCTGGATCGACTTTACGTGACCCTGTTGATTTATGCCCGAGGGGGAGGCATCGGGCATGTCAATCGGGCCTTTGCCATTGCGCAGGCCTTACACAAGGGACACGGTATCTCGCCCCTGATTCTGGCCACCAGCCCGCTGATTCCTTACGAGGTGCTTGCCCAGTGTCAGATCATGCGTTGGCCCTGGCAAGATGAAACGCTCATTTCAGAACACATGGCTTCGTTTATTCAAAACCTCGCGCCCCAGGCTCTGTTGGTAGACACTTTTGAGCAGGGGCCCGAAGGTGAGTTGGCAAGTCTAAATATACCCCGTTGGATTATTCAGCGAGATGGAGACCATGCGCTTTCGCCCCGCCATTTTCTCGTTAAGCCTCAGGGAGTAGGCTACGTGTTAAACACAGCTCCCCATGCGCTGGCCTCTCGCGCTTTGGCCCGCGATTATTGGCGGGTGCAACCTGCGGGGGGACCCCTGGTGGTAGTGGCCCACAACGGCGATCCGCAGGAGACCCGCTCTTTTTTTGAAGGGGTGAGCCGCTTGTTGTCAGGCACCCCTTATCAGGTGCGTTTTGCATCGCTTTTGCCCTGTTTAAAGCCTGCCTGGCGCGAGCAATGGTGTAGCCCTTATCCGTTGGCCCAATGGTATGCAGGGGTAGACCTTTTAATTGGGGGGGGCGGCTATAACCTGGTGGCTGAAGCCCAATGTTATGGGGTGCGCAGCCTTTTTTACGGCTTTGAGCGACCCGTCGATCAACAATGGGAGCGCATTGCAGGCTTACCTCATTTTCACTGGGGGATTGAAAAGTACGTGTTTTTAGCACGTTTGCAAGATGTGCTTGGGGCTCCCCCCCCGCGTGCTGAAGTCCAGTGTCAGGGTGCTGAAAAAATCGCTCAGATTCTGGCTACCCATTTGCAATAGGACTGACGCGGTGGCAAATTCTCGTTATAATTCGGGGTATGCCCACCGATAAACTCAATTTTGACTATATGCCCGGCCACCTGGAATTGCTCTTGCAAAGCCAGGATCATGAGGCTGTGGAAAAACTGCTGCGCTCGTTTCGTCCCGAAGATATGGCGGAAGTGCTTTTAAATTTGAGCCGTGCGGACATTCGTGAGATTATCGAACACATTGACGTGGAGCTGGCCAGTGAGCTGATTGAGTGTATTGATGATGTGTACTGGCGTGAGCTGTTAAGTCCGCTGTCTGCCCAGCGCTTGCTCGATATTCTGACCCATCTCGCCTCAGATGATGCGGCGGACCTTTTAGAAGAGCTCGATGAAGAGGTGCGTAACGAGCTCCTGGTCATGTCGGCCAAGCAACCGGATTTGGCCTCGGTGCGGGCGCTTTTAATGTACCCCGAGGAAACCGCCGGAGCCATTATGAACCCCGACTTTGTGCTCATGCCCCAGTACTTAGATGTGGATCATGCTTTAAATACCATTCGTCAAAATATTGATCTATTTCAGGATATTAGCACCCTGTTTATTACCAACCTCAAAGGTCAATTGACGGGCACCCTTGAGTTGACCGCACTGATTTCAGCTCCGCCAAAAACCCGCCTGCGGGACATTATGGACAAAGACTTTATTGCGGTCGATGTACTGATGGACGAAGACGACGTGGTGGATGTAGTGCGCAAGTATGAGTTGACCACGGCCCCCGTGGTGGACGCTCAGGGAATGTTGATGGGCTTGATTACCATCGACGATATTATTGACGTGATCGAAGAGCAGGCCGACGAAGAAGCCTATAAAATGGCGGCCATGCCTGAGCCTGACGCCCAGGACTCGGCCTTCCGCTCGGCCCTGGTGCGCATTCCCTGGCTCTTGATTTGTCTGGGTGGATCGCTGTCAGCGGGCACCATCATTCATCTCTTTGAGCAAACCCTATCAGAGGTCATTGTCCTGGCAGCCTTTATGCCAGCCATTATGGGCATGGCAGGCAATACCGGCGTCCAAACCGCAACCCTGGTGATTCGCAACATGACCGATGGCCCTTCACTGCGCAGTTATTTGTGGAAACTGGTGCTGCGGGAATTTCGCACGGCCTTTTTCATTGGCCTGACCTGCGGTGTGCTGGCGGGTACCATGGCCTGGCTCGGTTTTCATGCCAATCCTTTGATCGGGCTCGTGATCGGCTGCTCTTTGTTCTTAAGTATTTTGTCGTCCACTTTTTTAGGTACCAGTATTCCTTACCTCTTTCAGCGTTTGTCCATTGATCCGGCAGTGGCTTCAGGCCCCTTTGTCACCACCATCAATGATTCCACGGCTTTAATCATTTATTTGAGTATTGCTACCACCGCCTTGCGTTATCTTAAGCATTTGGGCTAAAGCGGCTTAAATCGACCAAACCCTATGCCTGTCTCGGCCAAATCCTTTATAATGCCTGTATGAAAATACAACAATTATTAGTGGCCGCTCTGCTTTTTGGCACGGCCCAGGGTTTAACAATTACAGCACAAGCTCCGGCTGCCCATGCCAAAGCGAGCTTTTCTGAAGTTTCGACGATTCCCAGTTTGCTGAATTTGTCTCAAGGCGATCGCATTGCGGTCAAAGGCCTGGCTTCTGGCAAAATGGTTTTTTCTCAATTGTCAGGCAGTGTGCTTGAAATGCAACAAGATATGGAACTCAGCTCCATTGGTCGAGCTGCGATTGAAAAAGCTTTGGGCAAAAAACTCAGCGGTGCAGGCAATCAGGTGGCCTTCCGTTTTGCCGTTAAAAAGTCGGGTTCAGGATTTATTTATGAACTCTACGATCGGGGCAATAAACAAATGTTGCTGAATGGTCCTGTAAAAGTCTTAGCGGGTCCCTCCAGCGCCAGCTCACAAGAGGTGGAATTCCGCGCACCGTTGGTTCGGATGAAGGTGAACTTTTCCAAGGCCTCTGCGAATGCCAGTAAAGGCGTTGCCAAGTTTTCTATTGGACCTGTGCCCGTGCCCGGCGGCTTAAACTTTCACGAAATCGCGAAGTAAGTCCCGCTCACGTACCTAAACGCCATCAAAAAAGCCGTGGTGCAAACCACGGCTTTTGTCATGTCTGGCGACTTTAGCTGCCCCGGTAGGTAGAAAACCCAAAAGGGCTGATCAATAAAGGCACATGATAATGTTCATTGGCGGCGTGGATTTCGAACATCACCTCGACCCGCGGATAAAACCCCACGATCTTATGTTGGGCAAAGTAATGGCCAGTATCAAAGCCCATGCGGTAAATGCCGGGCTCCAGGGCGTTTTCGCCTTCGGCAAAGAGGTCTGGGCAGCGCCCATCTGCATTGGTGACACCCTGGGCCAAAACCTGCCAGTCTGTGCCTGACGCGCCTTGCTTTTCGAGTACGAGCGGCAGACCCTGGGCCGGTTTGCCAGAAGCAGTATCTAACGCGTGGGTGGAAAGGGTACTCATAATAAATGCTCCAATCGCAGTTGGGTGATTTTGCGCTGTTCCCCTGAGGCAATGCGCAATTCGGTATCTCGGTCGTTTGACAGACGCTCTTGAAGCAGCGCGAGCATTTCGTCTGCGGTTTTACCGGTGGCACACACAATAAAAATAAAGCCAAATTTTTGCAGATACACCTTGTTTTGTTGGGCCAGGGCCATGAGGGTATCTTCGTGGGCGTTAAGACTGCCCGCTTGCTCCTGAGAGGCCAGAGCCGCGGTATCGGCAAAGCGGGTTCGCAGTGAGTCTAAATCCCCAATTTGGGGGTGATGATCAAAGGCCTCTAACCAGTCCTCTTCGTTGAGGGTGTCGGCAATGCGCTCGGCGCTGCTGAGGACATCGGCCTTGTCAATAAACGGCACCGCTGCGGCCATGGCATTGACCCATTTAGAGCTGCCGCAACAGCGCACTAAGGTCTCGTGAAGGGTGGTCGGAGACATTTGATTGAGGCGCTCCACATGATCCGGGTAGCCCCAGATGCGCAGGCGGCTGATGCCCCCATCGGGATAAATATTCAGACGAATGTGACTGAAGGTTTGGTGAGGGGCTTGCAGGTCTTCAAAGGTATGCACATGGTCGGCCTGCAGTTTTTGGGGGGCCAGGACTTCGGTCCAGTTGAGGCTGCGACTGGTGACAAAGTGCAATGGGATCTCGTCTTCAATCAGGCATGCATCAATGGAGCAAGCATCGGGGAAATTTCCTTTAAAATGGGCGGTGTCCACCTCAATTGAGGTCAGGGTGCCGGGGGTGGCCAATTGTAAAATGACCCAGTCATGGCCAGGGGCACGACGGCGGCGGGTTTCCCAGCCCTCGCCCATATGGGCCGCTTTGGTGGGCAAAATAAGGTTTTCTTTGGGGCTAAAGAACATGTCGTTGCAGAGTAGGACCTGGCCACCGTAGCGAATGCTCGACAATTCAATGGGCTCTTCGCGGGGGCAGTGTGAAAAGTCGGGGGCAGCTTCCCCGTAAACCTTGAGGCGGGCGACGCCACCATCGGGGAAAATATTCAAGCGTACGTGGGTCCAACGGGCTGAACTCGCAATGGCAAACAGGTTATGGGATCCCCCCTGCAGGGTTTCTTTGCCCAGAATGGGCTCCCAGTGGGTGTCCATGGCCAGCAAGGTGTCAATGTCGGGGTTGCCCTCTACATAGCAGGCTTCTAAAGAAGCATGTTCGGGGTAGTTGCCGGTAAAGTGGGCGGTCCAAATGTCGACCCCGTGAATAATGCCCGGAATACCCAACTGAACAATGCACCAATCGTAGCCGGGCTCGCGGCTGCGGCGGCTTTCCCAGCCGTCCATCCATTTGCCGCGATCGGTGTACTTATCCGCAATAAAGACGGGCTCCGCGGCTTTGAGTAGATTTTCTTTTTCGGCAAAAAACTCATCGTTGGCGATGAGGGCAATGCCCCCTACTTTTTCAGAGGCCAGATCAGGGTACTGGGTGAAGTCGTCGTATTTCATGAAAGAATACCTCATCTTTGACATATGGCAAATTAAGTTGTGATGGGTATACTAGCATGTTCGCAACGGGGATTGGCGAAAGGGATCAGGGCTGTTTTGGCATGCGGCGACTGGTTTTGTAGATGACAATGGCCGCAATAAAGAGACCCACAAAGGCCATGCCATAAAGCATATAGCTGGTTCCCGCATAAACCGGGTTGCCTTCGCTGTCCACCGAAACCTGCTGGGTTTCGTTATCGGTTTCCATGATCATGGTGCCGTCGACCTGGGCAATGCGAAAGCTGGGACTGGTGTAAATCGTAGTAAGGGTATACATTGCGAAAACCGCTCCTTTTCTTCTAGCGTAGAAAAGGAACGGTGACTTTGGCAAGGCTCTTTATGGGATTCAAAGACTGATTTTATAAGCCTTTGAGACCTTTAGTAGCGGTGCATTTGCCCGGGGCGAGGCCGCTGATAGTTCCGTTGGTATACGGTCTGGAAATCAGGAGAGTCCATCAGATCTTCCACCGAAACGATTTCCCAGCCATAGGGCACCTGGTGGGCAAACATGCGGGGTGCCCGTTGCGCTTGCTTCAGGGCTTTAAAGACCAGCTCAATGCAGTAAAAGCGCTCATCGCTGCTGTTGAGAAACAGGCTGTCGTAGCCCTTGTTCAATTGGGCCCGGGCATAGCGAATGACCCGTTGTACATCGCTGCTGTTCAACTGGGCACGTAACACCACGACGGTATCGCGCTCACTGCGGCGGGTATAGGTTTCCCAGGATTCTTCGACTACACCCCGAAAGCGGTCGGTCATATCGGGTTGGGTGGCCAGCGCGTGGACCACTTTACCGTTGCCCACATACAAGGCACCGTGAATAAAAGAACCGTCGTTGCCACAGAGAATAACGTCGCCGGGCTGCAGTTGACTGAGAAGCGCCTGGTTTTCGGAAGCGGAAAGGGGCGGAACGCTATCGCTGGGTGAAGGCTTGGTGAACTCGCGAATCACCATGGCATCGCTGGCGGGGTACAGTTGAGCGCGGGCTTGCGGATCCTGACTTAGCAGTTGAAAAGCCTGGGGGCCGTAAACCTTAAGCTTTTCTTTGAGATCAGGGGGGACCTCACCCTTTTGCAAGGCGTCGGCGAACTCAGCGCCGTAAATTTCTTTAAAAAGCGGCAGCCAGTTTTGCAGTTGATCGGGACTCAGGGCTGAGACATTTTGACGCTGTAAACGGCCCATGCTTTGGTAAGGGGCTTGTAAGCCTGGAGACAGAATTGGAGCCTGACGGGGCGCTCCACAGGCGCTGAGTGCAAGCGCGCTCAATAATAACCCCATACTTTTGCGAACAGAACCTGAAAATAACATAAGCAAAACCTCTACGCTTTTGAATTTTAAAACATGCCGGTGATTCTATTATGGCCTACCCTTTCCTATGAGAACACCATGGTTTCCTTAATAAGATTTAATTCAGGTTAAGCTTCGGGAAATTAATATTTAAACGGGGTATGAAATTGCAAAAAGTGTTGCATAATAAGGGCATAAGTAAATTGTGTTTGAGAGAGGAATTCTTCCATGTTAAAGCAACACCTTGTTCGTCTAAGTGTCCTGAGCGCAACCGCTCTTGTCATGGTCGGCTGTGGCCGCAGTGGAAGTCTCAATCAAACCCAACTCCCCCTGGCTAACAATGCCAACGGCCTTGCTGCTCCTACCGGAAGCGCCACCTATATGGCTCCCGTGGCACAACCCCAAACTACAGGTACCGCGCAAGCGATGGCTGGCGGGCGTGCCGTGGCCACTTCCGGAGGGTATGTGTATGAACAAGACCCCAGCGCAAACAACACCGCTTATAACTACTACAATCAGCAAAACCCCTGTTTATTCCCACAGGCCGGTCAGCAAGTGGCCTGTCAGAGCGGTAGCAATGGCTACTATGCCAGCAACCAGCCTCAGCAAGCCACCGGCGCTTATCCACAGTACGCAGCACCCACCACGGGTTATGCCACCGGCGGTGCTTATCCTGCGCAAAGCGGTTACCCACAGCAAAACGGCGCGTATGCTTCTAGCTACCCTCAACAGGGCAGTGCCTATCCAGCCAACACTGGCTATACCCAAAGTGCTTATCCGCAAACCACCTACCCCCAAACCACTTATCCTCAGACTGCAGCACCTGCTTACTCCAGCTACAATGCTCCTCAAACCGCAGCGCCCGTCGCGGGTAGCTCCACCACCAAAGCCCAGTCACGTTTGAACCCTAATCCCGTGAGCAGTCAAACCAGTGGTAACGGCTCGAACAAAATATCTTTCTAGATTTTTAAGCTGAATTTAGACTTAAGTTATTTTTTGTTAAAGACACGTACGTTTTTTGTATTTCTCGTCTACAATAGAGAATAGAAACAGCGTAGGAGAAAGCCCCCGATGAAAAATCTACACCGTCTACTGACCCTCTTTACCATGACCAGCCTGTTGGCCGTGTCATTGAGTGCGTGTGGCGGCGGTTCTCCCCTGGGGCCTGGTCTGGCTGCCCAAACCAGCAATTTCGGCGCGATTCAAAACCAGGAAGCAGTACCGGGCGAGTATATCGTTAAGCGCAACGGCGCAGGTTATTTAACCCCAGCCGATCAGTTTGCCCAAACCCACGGCATTAAATTTGTGCGCGAAATCGCGGGCAGTGGCCTTGAGCTGTTTCAAATTTCCAGTCCTGCTGCTTTAGACGCCATTGCTGAGTTTATTGAATACGCTGAACCCAATTATCTCCGTCATCTGAATCTTCCCCAACAATCCGCTGCCTCGCTGAGCGCTCAATCGGCTTTTCAACGCCAGAGTACCGCCAACGCGGATTTGCCCGCCGCCAATAATTACATTGGTATTATTGACACCGGCGTCGACGAAAGCAACCCCGCTTTACAGGGGCGCCTGGTGCCTGGACACAACACCTTAGGTGAAGACTCTTTGTATGACGATAACGGTCATGGTACCTATCTGGCCGGCATTGCCGTCGCGCAGGACGCCAGCCAGCAAATCGACGGTCTGCTCGAAAACGGCAAGGTGTTGCCCATTAAAGCCTTAGATGCCAACGGCATTGGCACCGATTTTAGTATTGCCGAAGGCATTTACCTGGCCATTGAATACGGCGCCAAAGTGATTGTCTTGAGTGCTTCCGGTGCCAAACAGGGCCAGGCACTCACCCAGGCTATTGATTTTGCCAACCAAAATAACGTACCCATCATTGTGCCTGCGGGCAATCAGCTGAACTCCGCCTCTGTGTTTCCTGCAAACGCCAGAGGAGTGATTGCGGTGAATGCGGTAGATATGCAGGGGCAGAACGTGGCTGCTTACGCTGCACGCCCCAGCAGTCAGGTGCACATTAGTGCCGTGGCACAGGGCATTCGCTCCACCTTACCCACCCATGGCTTTGCCTTACAGCGTCAAGGTGTCACCGCTGGTGCGGGTCAGTTAGAAACCCCTGCCGCTGCCGCCATGCAAGTGGCTGCTGCCGCTGCTTCCATTAAAACCACGAACCCCGGCATTTCGCTGTCAGGTTTGTATCAACAGCTGAGTGCTGCCACCGACGATCTGGGGCAACAAGGCCGTGATAATCTCTATGGTAGTGGTCGCCTCAATATGGCACGGGTGGGACAATTGTCTGCTCAACGGGCTCCCCAAGCCCAGGCTTACCCGCAGACCCAGCCCGTTTACGGTCAACCCCAATACGCCGGACAATACGCCGGACAATATGCGCCCCAACCCCAATACGCGGGTTATCCTCAGCCGGGTGCTTATCCTGCACAACAAGATCCCTACAGCGCCTACAACGCCAATACGCAGCGCCGGTAAACTTGCCTCTCACTTATTTTGTGGGAGACATCCACGGTTGTTATGCTGAGTTTTTAGCCTTAGAACAACACATTCACCGCCAGGCCCAGGAATTGGGTCGGCGGTCTTTTATTGTGTCGGTGGGTGATCTGATCGATCGGGGACCGGACTCGGCCAAAGTGGTGACGCACTTTTTACGGGGAGAGCAGGCGGGCACCCATACGGCCATATTGGGCAATCATGAATTGATGCTTTTGCAGGTGCTACAGCATTTTGCCCCTGAAAATTTTGGGGAACACCATTGTGCGTGGCCCCTGGGTTTGCCCACGCTGAAAGATTTGTATTTACAAGGGGGCGATTGGATCGGTGAGGACGATTTCCAGGCGTTTACCCACCGCACCTGTCATCTGTGGTTGTCGCAAGGTGGTCGAGAAACCCTGCTGAGCTTAGAGCAAGATGTCTTTCGCCCGGAAACCTGGCGTTTGCCTGCCCATTGGCTCCATTATGTGGTGAATTTGCCGCTGTTTTGGCAAGATGGTGATGTGGTGGCCACCCATGCCCTGATCGATCGGCACAGCCTTCGGGTATTGCGGCAAGCAGAAGGACGACATCAGCCCATCACTCAACCGCATCGGGTGGCTTACCTGTCGGCTCAGGAGCAAGCCCTGTGGAACCGCAAATCATTGCATGAGCGTATTGATGATCACCGCATGCATATTTCAGGTCATACACCCGTTAAGGCCATGCGTTATCATCGAGAAGCCCATGCCATGCAGATCGACACGGGATGTGTCTATGGCCGAGAACTGATGGCCTATTGCCCTGAACTCAAGTCCACCCTGGTGGTGGGTGCCAAAGAAAAATACACACTCTCTTAATGGCGCATTGACGTTTTTTAAAGCCACGATGTGGTGTGATAAAGAAAAGAAGGAAGGTCTTTTCTTATGTCATTTAACTTCCATCGGGTTCCTTTAGAACCCCCCCGCGAAAAAGAAACCCTGCTGTCCAATGTCAAGCGCCGTCGCCGCCACGGACAGATCACCGTGCTCCGCTCCCTGGCCTCTTCGCGCATCAAGGCGCCTTCAGAAGCCGAGATCTTTCAGCACACCCGCCATATGGGAGAAGCCTCAGCTGCCCCGCACAGTATGAAGCACCAGGTACAAGAAGGATTGCACAATGCCCATGTGAACGGTTACGACAGCTACCGGCAGGCCACCGATCACCGCCGTGATGGGACCTTTCGTTATTTGTCGACAAACTTTGCCCTCAACGATTAACGGTAAACGATTAACGGCATGAACATGGCGAACAAAAAAGAAGGGGTCAAAAGACCCCTTCTTTTTTAAAGGTTCTTATTAAGCGCGGTTGTGGGCTTAAAACAGTTCTCTCATGAGTTGGTTCTTGGTGTAGTCCGAGCTAATGTGCTGGCTGATGGTGTCCATCATTTGCTCTTTGCTCACGGGGTGCAGATCCTGGGTGCGGATGATTTTAGACAACGCTTGAGAAATGCTGTAGTCGTTGCCCAGGGTACCGGCGGTAATGATGGCCGAGCGCTGCGCTTCGGGAGACAGCTTGTGCTGGCTGACCACTTTATCGAGCAATTGACCGGCAGTGTAATCATTCAGTTCACGGGCTGCTTTGAGTACTTTAATGGCGCCTGATTCGCTCAGGTCACTGCGTCCTGCCAGTTTGGTGAGCAGGGTGCTGCGGGTGTAGTCATCAGACACATGACGGGTGACGGCTTCGACCAGTAGTTCCTGGTCATAGCCACTGAGGCGGGGCTCGTTCATGAGTTCTTGTAATAACTGACCTTTGCTATAGCTGTTGTTCATGGAATCCAGCATTCTCAGCTTTAAGCCCATTTCGCTGTGCTGCGGACGATCAAAGGGATCATTGTTGAAGGGATTGTCATTGGAAATGGGGCGCTGGGGCTTCTGAAAAGGATCGTTATTGAAGGGGTTATCGTTGGAAATGGGGCGCTGAGGTTTCTGAAAAGGATCGTTGTTTTGGAAGGGATCCTGGCTGACCTGACGGGTTTCACCGATGGTGAGGTGGCCTGAAACCAGAGCCGTCACCAACTCTTTGCGGCTGATGCGGTTATCACCGTTTTGGTCAATGGTGCGTTTATTGCTGTCTGAGAATTCAAAGTCTTCTTTCGAAATCCAGGCGTCGCTGATCCACTGGGCCACAGGGCGATCAAAGTTTTCGTTGCGCTTTGATAGATAGTCAGCGAACTGATTGGCGGTGGTTTCGCTAATGCCGTTTAAAAAGATATCGCCTTTGCTCAGGGCGTCTGCAAATTCACGGGTGCCCACCACACCATTTTGGTTGCCAATTTTATTGTGGGTTCTCTGGCCGATGGCGGCTTCATTATTGTCGATGCGGTTGTTGCCATTGGCATCCATGGCACGGGCCAGGGCCATGTAGTCTGCATTCTTTAATCCGGTAATTGATCCCATCATCTGATTCCTCTACTACGCTTTTTTATGCTCCCCATCGGGGGCTTTTCATGATTTTATTATGCCCCGGAAAATAGGAATTACGATTATGGTTAGATTAAGCGAAGAGAAAAAAACGTTTAATATCAGGTGTTTTTGTTCTTAATCTCAGGCGTATGTAAGAATAATGGGCTGTAAATGGCGGAATTTTTGTCGTTTTCTCTGACTTCCACGGTGAGGCATTGCACACGCCCGTGGGTGCTCTCTTTAAGCAGTTGATTGACCGCTTCATATAAAAAGGCAGCGGTGCCCTCCATGCCACAATTGGGCAGGACCTTGAGTTTGCAGGCTCCTTTGGCTTCCAGGGCCTGAAAATCGGGCAACAGGGGGTCATCGGCGTTGAGCAGCAGGGTGTGGTCAAACCACTCATCGAGCAGGGCTTTGACAGCTTTGAGCCCGCCAAAGTCCATGACAAAGCCGTAAGCGTCTAAGCTTTCGCTGGCAAAGGTAAAGTGAAAACTGCGCGAGTAGCCGTGTACATAGGCGCAATGGCCTTCATGACGCCACTGGCGGTGAGAGCAGGGGTAATTGTAATAGGATTTTGTCGAACGGTAAGGTAATGGCATACGCTTATTTTAACAGCGCGCCTTGCAAATGGGGCGCAATAGGGTGTAATTCGAGACGGAACTTCTGGCACACTAAGGGCATGTTTCGTTTGAATGGTCTGCAGACCATGGTGCTGGCCACCCTCTTTTTTTCGGCGATGAATGCCTGCGTTAAATTATTGCCCCGTATTCCTTCCCATGAGATTGTGTTTTTTCGGGCCCTGGGCATGTGCTGTGTCTGTTTAATTCTGGCTTATAAACAGCGGATTCCCTTGCAGGGCACCCACCGTCAGGACCTTTTTTTGCGCGGTTTTTTTGGCACCTGTGGCCTGGTGGCGTATTTTTATACCCTGAAGCATCTGGATTTTGCCACAGCGGTTACCCTGCAATACTTAAACCCCATTTTTTCAACGGTTTTAGCGATTGTGCTGCTCAATGAGTCGGTGCGCTGGTTTCAATGGGTCTTTTTTGCCCTGTCTTTTGTGGGCGTGTGGTGGGTCAAAGGCTTTAGTGGAGACATTGCCCCGCTGTATTTATTGATGGGTATTGGCTCTGCGCTGTTCTCGGGGCTGGCATATAACTATGTGCGCAAGCTGCGGGGTCGGGAGCATCCGCTGGTGATCATCTTCTTCTTTTCGGCGGTGACCCTGGTGTTTATGGGGCCTTATACCGTCAGCCACTGGGTTCAACCGGTGGGCAGCGAATGGGTGTGGTTAATTTTGGTGGGCATCTTGACCTATGTGGCGCAGTTCTTACTCACCCTGGCTTACCAGTCTGAGCGCATGGCCATTGTGGCAAACCTCAATTACCTGGGGCTGGTGTACGCGCTGGTACTGGGTTATTTTGTCTTTGGTGAAACCGTGTCCTGGCAAGCGGTGGTGGGCATGGTGCTGATTGTGCTGGGTGTGGTGTTGGGCAGTAACGCCAAATTACATGCCTGGTTAGACCGGGTACTCCGCAGATCAGGGCCTTTCATTGGATAGCCTTTGCCCTCATGGTATAATCCCCTATGCGTTTGTCTCGTATTGATGCCTGACAGACAGCAGTTGATGAAAGGTTCTCTCATGACTCCAGCAGATATTAAAGCCATTGCCGAATTTATTCGCCAGCGTACCGACTTAAAACCCGACTACGGTATGATTCTGGGTTCTGGCCTCGGCGTGATGGCCGAAGAAGCCGAAAACACCACGGTCATTCCCTACAGTGAAATTCCCAATTTTCCTCAATCTACAGCTCCCGGTCACGCGGGCAACCTGGTTTTAGGTGAACTGGCCGGCAAAAAAGTCGTCATGATGCAGGGGCGCTTTCATACCTATGAAGGCTACTCTCAGCAAGAGGTATCATTGCCCGTGGCGGTGATGCACGAGCTGGGGATTCATACCCTGATTACCACCTGTGCCAGCGGCGGTTTAAACTACAACTTCAAAGCTGGAGATATTATGGTGATCCGCGATCACATCAACTTCACCAGCAGCAACCCCCTGATCGGCCCCAACGATGATAGCGTGGGTGCTCGTTTTCCTGTCATGTTTGACGCCTATACGCCCGCACTGCGCGAAGTGGCTCATAAAGTGGCCCTGGAGCAAAACTACCGTTTGCATGAAGGGGTTTATTGCAGCATCAACGGCCCCGTCTTCTTTACCCCGGCAGAGCTGCGCATGCTCATGAAGTGGGGCACAGACAGCATTGGCATGTCGATTGTGCCTGAAGTCATTCGGGCCGTGCATCGCGGACTGAAAGTACTCGGTTTAGCCCTGATTTCAGATATGGCTATTCCCGATACCGGACACCACGCCACCGGCGAGGAAGTTCTGCAAGTGGTGCAAGACAGCAGCAAAACCTTCAAAGCGCTGGTGCGCGGAATCATGGAGCAAATCTAATGATTACCCAGGATCTTGTGACAGGCCCTTTACAGCAGCGTGAGCAAGACTCCTGGAAGGTGATCGTGAAGCGTATTTTACGCAACCGATCTTTTATGCTGGGCGGCTCGGTGGTGGTGGTGTTTTTACTGCTTACTGCCCTGCCGTTTCTGTTTACCAGCCACGATCCCATTGGCAAAGATTTGGCCTTGCGTTTGATGCCCCCTTCGGCCACCCACTGGTTTGGTACCGATGACTTAGGCCGTGATGTCTTTGCCCGCGTGGTATATGGGGCCAGGATTTCGCTGCTGGTGGGATTGCTGAGTGTGAGCATTGCCATGGTGATTGGCTCGCTGGTGGGCGTGACCGCCGGTTATTTTGGCGGCAAACTGGGCGAAGTGCTCATGCGCGGCATCGATATTCTTCTGGCGTTCCCCAGTATTTTATTGGCCATTTTGATTGTGGCCATCTTAGGCCCTGGACTAATCAACGCCATGATTGCCATTGGCATTGTCAACGTACCTATTTACGCCCGTTTGCTGCGCTCCACCACCTTGCAATTGCGCAACCAGGAGTTCATTGAAGCGGCCCACAGCATGGGTGCTAGCGACTGGTATATTATCTTTCGGCACATTTTGCCCAATTGTCTGTCACCGCTGATTGTGCAAGTGACGTTGGGCATTGGCGCGGCCATTCTTGAAACCGCAGGCCTGAGCTTTTTAGGGTTGGGCGCTCAGCCACCTACCCCTGAATGGGGCACCATGCTGGCCCAGGCCAAAGACTTTATTCGCACCGCCCCCTGGACCCTGATGTTCCCCGGTATGGCGATCACCCTGGTGGTGGTGGCCTTTAACCTGATGGGTGACGGCCTGCGCGATATGTTAGATCCTCGTACTGCCAAGAAGATGTAGTTCCTCATTACACCGGCTGTTCTGGCGACTCCACTTGCAAAAACTTGATTTATTTACAAATATGTAATATGCTGTATTCAGCAAAGTGAAATGCAGATGGGGGAAGTATGTCTTATAAATTATTCTGTTTTTTAATAGCGACAACGTTGGCGGCCTGCCAAAACTTACCGCCCTCTCCAGGGCCGTTGGATGCAGAAGTCTCCTCACCCGTGCCGCCCAGTGCCTCTCCGGTGTTGCCCACACCGCTGCCAGAACCCAGTGAGCAGCCTTCGGCTTTACCGTCGGTGGAGCCCAGCTATGCTCCAACGCCTACCCCTGAGCCCACGCCACTGGGTAAAGCGGGTGAAATCCAGTATTACGATCTGACTTATTGCCGGGCGATTACTGCGTCAGAGACCCAAAATCCTGTGCTGCGTTCGCCCCTTGATGTGGTGGTGTCGCAGGATGGACAAACGGTCTATGCCACAAATCAGCGGGAACCGGATGAGGTGGTGAGAGATCAGAGCGTGACCCGGGCCGGGACAACGCTCTTTAAGCGGTTGCGGGATCGCCAGTTTGTGTACAAGCTCCAAAACGGTCAGGCCAGTATCATGAATATTGACGGGAATTATGCCCACAGTTGTTTCTCTGAAGGGGGAGAAATTGAGCGGGATGGTGAAGACCAGTTGCTTCTGGGCACCGTTGAGATCGAACAGGACACTATCAACACAAGCTACAAGCCGGGCTTTATTACGCTGTATAAGGCGTTTGCTTTTCATGGGGTGAAGGTGAATGCTGAGCCCGTGGTGTCACAAGTGCTTTTTCGTGATACAGACCCAGAAGTATTTGCTGCATATTACGCACCTCAGCGTTTAAAGAGCTTGCGTTACCAGCCTGATTTAAGCCCGCTGGTGTTTTATTTATCAGCGAAACAGGAGCCTTTTGATTATGACCTTTTACGTGCTTATGACCGCGAGAAGGTCGATTGGGCAATGGTGATGAAAGAAGGCCGGTGGAATTACAGTGTGCCCACCTTTGCGGTATTGCCTGAAGACCAGTTAAGGTATGGCATGCTTTTGTTTACGAAGCCCTGGCCTGTGGATGCTGAGGAGAGTTTGAATGCGGTGTCTGAACTTTTTCGGGATCAAGCCGCGAAAGATACCCAAGGGTGTTGGAACGCAGAGGCTTTTACGGACACGCCTTTTACGGTGTCCCGTATGCGGGCGAACGCAGAGGGTGTTGTGTATCTGACGGAGTCAGCAAGCCATAGTCTTTGGAAACTGAGTCCAGAAGGTAAGCTGTCTTGTTTTGCTGGTGGCGGGCAGGCCGGTTATGCGGATGGCTCGGCTCAGCAAGCGCGTTTTCGCAATCCTGCCGAAATAGACATTGATGGTGCTGGAAATTTGTATGTAGCCGATACCGGAAACCATGCGATTCGGAAGGTGACGCCCGAGGGGGTTGTGAGTACGATCTATCGCGCTCCTGATGCACGATGATGAATCTTAAACAAAGCAAATGGTCTGTATGGGCTTTTATAGGCTTATTGGTAGCCTGCCAAAACTTACCGCCCTCTCCAGGGCCGTTGGATCTAGAAGTCTCCTCACCTGTGCCTCCCAGTGCCTCTCCGGTGTTACCCGCACCACTGCCAGAACCCAGTGGGCTACCTTCGGCTTTACCGTCGGTGGAGCCCAGCTATGCTCCAACGCCTACCCCTGAGCCTACGCCACTCGGTAAAGCCGGTGAAACGTTGTTCCACGATCTGACCTATTGCAGGGCGATTACTGAGTCAGAGATCCAAAACCCTGTGTTACATTCTCCCCTTGATGTGGTGGTGTCTCAAGATGGGCAGACGATCTATGCGACAAATCAACGGAAGCCGGATGAGGGGCTTCGAGATCAGACAGTTTCCCGAGCAGGGATGAGGCTTTCTAAACAGCTTCGGGATCGCCAGTTTGTGTACAAGCTCCATAATGGGCGGGTCAGTGTTTTAAATATTGACGGAAATTATGCCCATAGTTGTTTTTCTGAAGGCGGGGAAATTGAGCGGTATGGTGATGACCAGTTGCTTTTGGGCACCGTTGAAATTGACCAGGATTTGATAAATATAAATTATGTGCCGGGCTTTATTACACCGTATAAGGCATTTGTTTTCCATGGCGTTAAGGTTAATGCTGAACCCATGGTGTCACAAGTGCTTTTTCGTGATACAGACCCAGAAGTATTTTGGGCACACTATGCACCTCAGCGCCTAAAAAGCTTGCGTTACCAGCCTGATCTAAACCCACTTGTGTTTTATTTGTCAGCGAAAAAGGACGAGATGGATAATACCTTTCTACGCGCTTATGACCGAGAAAGTACATCTTGGCACGAAGTTATGTCCCATAAAGGGGCCTGGAATTTTAGAGTTGCACCCATTTTTGCACTTTTGCCGCAGGAGCGGTTAATATATGGGCGGTTTTTACTTGAAAAACCTTGGCCTATTCATCTTCAAGAACGCTTTGAAGATAGAACAGGGGCATTTATTGCTCTGGAGACACAAAGGCCGAGTACTTGTACTCAGTCTAACTGTGAACCGTTTACAGTGTCTCGTATGCGAGCCAATACGGAGGGTATTGTCTATTTGACGGAGTCAGTGAGCCACAGTATTTGGAAACTGAGCCCAGACGGCAAGCTTTCTTTTTTTGTGGGGGGTGGAGAGGCGGGTTATGCGGATGGCTCGGCTCGACAAGCGCGTTTTCGCAATCCTGCCGAAATAGACATTGATGGTGCCGGAAATTTGTATGTAGCCGATACAGGAAACCATGCGATTCGGAAGGTGACGCCCGAGGGAGTCGTGACCACGATCTATCGCGCTCCTGATGTGCAATGATCCCCAGATTCTCTTGGGCAATACTCTTGATGTTGCGTTGCTTTAATGCTACATTAACTTAAGTTTAATCGTTTCAGGTTCTATCATGACATCTTATCAGGCTCCCCAAATTACCGCGCACGAACTGGACTATATGCGTGACAAAACCTTCGTTTGGCAGATTGACGCTCCCCCTGAGCAACTGTCTGATGAAGACATGCAGGTATTGCGGGTAGAGGGAACCTTAACGCTCAAGCGGGATGTTAACATTATTCGTTGTCTTGGAGATTTGCAGGCCACGGTTCGCTTAACCAGCGATCGGACGCTCAAAAGCTACGAGACAGATCTGGATCTGCAGTTTGAGGAAGGCATTGAGGTGGTGAAACACCACAGTGCGGTCACCGAAGCAGAGTATGCCAGCGACGATGTGATGGAACGGGTTGGCCCTGAAGACGTAATTGATTTATTAGAGTTATTGCGGCAGTATCTGATTTTAAGTCTGCCAATGCAAAAACTTGAATCAGAAAACTGCTATAATGAAGAACTGTCTCGGTATGCACAAGACGCTTCTGCATTAGAAACAGAGACAGACTTAGATCCTGCCTGGCAGGCCATTCGAGAAACCGTTAAATCCTGGGAGCAACCCAGTGAAAATTAAGCAATAATCAAGGAGGTTGGCGCGTTTTAAACGCCAAGCACACCCATGCCACAACCTAAGAAAAAAACATCTAACTCAAAACGCAACAGCCGCAGACAGCACTGGATGCGTAAAGTACAACTGCCTACCCTGGTAAAGTGTGAGCAGTGCTCAGAACCCAAACCCAGCCACATGGTTTGTACTTCTTGCGGCTACTACAAAGGTCGTGAAGTGCTTCAGGTTGCTGAAGGCTAAACTGCCGCTTGCGTATCGCACTTGATATTCAAGGGGGTGATTATGCCCCCCAGGCCCTTTTATTGGGTGCCCGATATGCCTTAGAAAAACATGACGATATTCAGCTGTTGCTGGTGGGCTCTCCTGAGAGCCTCCAATTGCCAGAAACGGCTGAAATTTTGTCGTTTTTTGGTGATCGGATCCAAACCCTGGTGGCCGGTGAACCTTTGCCCATGGCGATCTCGCCGGTACAGGGCTTAAAGGCTTTTCCGGCGTCGAGTATTGTGCAGGGCATTTGCGCTGTGCGCGATGATCAGGCCGCTGCCTTTATTACGGCGGGCAATAGCGGTGCCGCCGTGGTGGCTGCCACCCAACATATTCCCCGATTGGCCACCTTGCGCCGTCCCGCCATGGCGGTATTATTCCCGGGGCGTCAGGGCGAAACCGTGCTATTGGATGTGGGGGCTCAGAGTCAGTGTACCCCCGCTGAAATGGTGCAAATTGCCCGGCTGGGCAGCAGCTTTGCCCGCCATATTTTGCAAACCCCTGAACCCACCGTGGGCTTGATCAATATGGGTGAAGAACCCACCAAAGGCCCCAGCCACTGGCGCAATACCCATCAATTGCTGCAAGACAGTGGCCTCAACTTTGCAGGCAATATTGAAGGCTGGGATCTGCCCTTAAACAAGGTGGATGTCGCCGTTTGTGATGGCTTTACGGGCAATATTGTTTTAAAGCTCACCGAAGGTTTGAGTGAGTTTTTTATGGATATTTGCCCAGACTTGCATCACACCCCAGAAACCGCCCGTTTTCGCTATACTGAACATGGCGGATCACTGGTGCTCGGATTAGAAAAACTGGTGATCGTGACCCACGGACGTGCCCAGGCAGTGGCCATTGCCAATGCCATTACGCTGGCGCGCCGTACCCTGTTGAATCAAACCTTGATGCATATGAAAGAAGATTTTGAAAGGCTTAGCTCATGACAGCAACCGAACACGTTCATGATGAACATTGCAACCACTCTCACGATGAAGTAGACCATCCTTTTGAAAAGGGTTTAGCCCTTTACGAAGCCCGCGCCGATTACAACGAAGTTATCGCCCTTTTTGAAGAAGGCATTACCCTGAGCCCCCGCGACAGCGTCGGTTACACCTGCCTGGCGTGGCTCTTGTTGCTGCGCAATGAAGGGGACGATACCCAGCGCGCAGAAAAAATCTGCCTGCAGGGTCTGCGTTTAGATCCCGGTAACTACCAGGCTCACTTCAACCTGGCGCTGGCCATGTTGCACAATGGCACCAAAGGTGTGCGTCAGGAGTTCCAGCAAGCCATGCGCAAGCTGCACACCCTCGATGACAAAGCCGAAGTGGTGGCCAACCTCAAAGAAGCCATTGATCGCGAACCTGAATTTACCGCAGCGTCTAAAATGCTGAACTGGATTGAAAACCCATGAGTGCTGAGGCACCTTGCGCCATTGCCCTCAGTGGGGGCGTTGCTAAAGGTGCCTTTCATGCCGGAGTGCTTAAGGCCTTTGCAGAGCTGGAGATTATCCCCTCTGCCATTGTCGGCACTTCGGCAGGTGCTTTAAACGGCTCCTTTGCGGCCAAGCTGATTGCCGAAGATCGCTTTACGCCCTATTGGGTGGATCAGGCCATTAGCAATACCTGGCTGCACCATACCAGCGTGCAAAGCATGTGGAGCACCGGGGCCAATCGCGACGACAGTTTGCAGAGCATGTTGAACAGTCGTCCGTTGAACGTGTTTTCGTTGCGCCGTTTGCCCACGCTGCTGAGCCCCACCAATTTGCGCGAACTGCTCAAACTGCGCTTTACCTCAGTATTTAGCGGTCGCCATTTTCACCAGCACCTGGAGCAGGGCCTCAAAGCCCCCAAAAAAATTCACCGCGAAGTGCACTTTGCGGCTTCGATTACCAGCCTGTCGGGCTTTGTGGAAACCTATGCCTCTCAGCCCTTGATTGGTTACGGAGGCTATGTGAATTTTCATTTGCAGACGGACCAGGATCAAGAGAGCATTGATGATCTTTTCAGCAGTCTGCGCACGGTGGTGCAGGCCTCCTGTAGTTTTCCGGGGGTGTTTCCGCCAGTACAACTCATGAGCCGTGGCAAACTCGACTATTTTAGCGATGGCGGTCTCACCAAGAACGCCCCCTTTGGACGGGCCATTAAATTGGATCCACGGGTGCGCACCATTTTTATGGTGTCCTGTATGCCTGTTACCCAGCCCACCTCAGGCCGTCTCGACAATATGCTCACCATTGCCGACCAGGTGTACAAAATTACCCTGAACAAAGATTTGGCCAACGACTACCGCAAGATCCAGCAAATCAACGAGCGCATTGAGATCTTGCAAGAGGTGCTGGAGCGCGACGCAGACGGTGAGTATATAGAAAACACCCACAACCACAATTTATTGCGGGTGGCGGGTTTCCCTTCCCTTGAAAAATTTAAGCACATGCGCACCGTTGAGGTGATCTTTATTGAGCCCACCATCAATTTAGACGGTGACCCTTTTGCAGCCATGTACCGTCACGACCGTCAAAAACTTCTGCGCAGCTATATTCAACTGGGCTACGAGGCCGGTCTTAAAAGCGGCAAAGACTATTTGGCGCGCTGTGCCGCCGCTGCCGAAACGGACACCGAAGGATGCCCCGACACCAGGGCCTAACCTTAGTGGTCTCCAGCCGGAGGCGCAACGCGGCTCTGGCCAAAACCTTGCGCCATTACGTGCAGCGCAGTGGGCTGTCGCCCGCTCAGATTCAAATACTACCCTTTGAAAACCCCGGTCGTCAGGGCCTGAGTGCTCTTTACAATCAGGCCTTGTCGCAGGCCGCTTTTGATGTGGTGTGTTTCTTGCACGACGATCTGCATTTTTTACGGGGTGCCCGCTGGGGAGAGCAGGTGCTCAAGGCGTTTCAAGACACAGATTTTGCGGCGTTATCTGCAGCGGGCAGCGTATCGCTCGAAGCTCACGGTGTTTTTTGGCAACCCCGCGAACATATGGTGGGCCGCGTGAAGCATCGGCTTCCACGACCTGCCCGTCACCGTCAACTTTACGATAGCTTTTACAGTGGCGCTTTTGAACAGCCTTTGCCCGTGTGGGTACTGGATGGTTTATTCCTGGCGGTGCATCGTGCTCGGTTGGCTTTTAGCCCCCCCTTTGATGAAGACTATGCCTTTCACTTTTACGATCTGGCCTTTGCCTTGCGACAAAGCCAGGCCCGTCCAGGCAGCTGTGGGGTGTTGACCCGTTTGCAGATTGTGCACCATTCTGTGGGGCAGCCCAACGCGGATTATGAGGCTGCGCGACAGCACTTTATTCGCAAATACGCTGCTGCATTGCCCGGCTTTTTGCCCCCGCACCCCTTACCGCCGGTCAGGACTCAGCGGGTATTGCCGCCGACACCCCTTCCGCAACACGCTTTTGAGGATTTGTGGAAGGCCTCGGCAGCGCAATGTGCGGCCTGGTGTGCAGCGGTGGTGCCCGAACAGTGCTACTGGCTGGTGGCCGCGCCGTTTCAGTGGCCTGCACCGCAGCTGCAGGATCAGGGGCTGTGGGCCTTGCATGACGAATGGCAACGGGCGCAGGCGTTGGTGCCCTGGGGGCTATTGGCACCCCGTTTGCATTACGCCGATACCCATCTGCTGTTTCAGGGGGGCTTTCACAAAACACCGCAGGGATGGCTTGAGCAGGGCGCGCATCAGCCTTATGCTTATGGGCTGAAACCCCGACGGTTCGATGTGGTATTGGCAGCAGCGGTGCTGGTGCGGGGCGATCTGTGGCAACAGGCCCTGGCGACGCCACCTGACACACAAGGAGTAGATCTGCCCACGGGCTTGTGGATCTGGGGCCAACATTTGAGTGCGGTCGCGCGACAGCAGGACGCAGCGGTGATGATCTCGGGAAGCACCTGGGGACTGTGGCATGCTGAACCTTGACAGGACAGGATTTACGGTTTAAAATTAACAAAAAAGTAAATTTTGAGGTTGTCCCATGCGTTTGTCTATTTCTGTTTTTTGTCTCAGTGTGTTGAGCTTCACCGCGTGTCAGCAATTTGACGCCCTTCCCAATACCGCTCCCCAGACCTTGCCGACACCGATTTCATCTGCTGCGGTGACCGCTACCCGTCATGAAGTGAAGAGCCTTGCCCCGGAAGCCGATGCCCTTTTGCAGATTCAGCGGGTGAACAATACCTTTTGTGCGCCCTCTGTGTCGGAGGGGAGCTATTTGCCCAATGTGACTTATGTGCTGACCCGGACAGGTAAACTCAAGTTTGGTACTGGGACCTCGGTGAGTGTAGAGGCTTCTGGGGGAGCCTTAAGCGAAGTGTCCTTAACCGAAGCCGAATTCACGAGCTTAAAGCAAACCCTGACTGAGGTCCAGGGGCTTTTGGCCCAACATGCCCCACCCGCTTTTTCAGTGCAATCGCCAGTGTTGAATCCGCCCACGTATGCCGTGGGTTCTTGTGCTATCTTTGAAGCCTTTGATTTTGGCGAAGAAGATGGTGCTTTTCAACGTTATGATCGTCCTGATTTTGAGTTGTACGAGGCCCCCACGTCGGTTTATGCCCCTGCGTATATTGCTGCCCTGGATCGTTTAAAAGCTGAATTGTTGGCCCTTAAGCAAAAGTACCAGGCTGCATAGCACGGCTTTGTTAGCGTTGAAAAGAGCTCAGTCAGTGGTTTTGGGCTGAAAGATTTCAGGGGAGAGTTGAATGCGGTGTAATCCTCGTGTTTTTGCATCAATGAGATATAAATGGCCATCTCCTCCTTCGGCGAGCCCTCTCGGTATAATTTGGGATGACAGGCCTTGCCAACAGCCCGTTTCGGGGGATGTCCATGCAGGACCATTGTTAACAGTAATCAATTGGTACAGCACGTTGTAACGCGGACTATAAGTTAAAAATAATGATCTAGACAGAAAAAAGTTACTTTTCTCTATAAAAGCAGTTTCCCCTCGTTGCTTCACAGAAGGTAAGGGAGCAATCTCCCCTGAAGTAAGGTTGATACTAAATAGTTCGTTCCATCCACTGGGTGTTGTGACAAACATTTGTTGAGGACCAAAAGTAAAATCTGAAGGATCTGTGATTACCGTATTTTTTATGGTGTTTAGGGTTTCTGATAAAAATATTTTACTGTAAGGTTCACGATTGAATTTTTCTAGCGAAATTCCTCGGTAATTTAATTCAAAAATTTTGAGTTTTAGATCATGCGTATAGTAGTAAATGACTTCGCCATTGGGGTGCAAAAGAAAAAGTTCTTGTTGAGGGCTCATATGAAGAGATAAGTATTGAGAAGATCTTAAGAGTGAAGAACCATTGACACGGCTTTCCAGCTCTGTCCAGGTTTTGTTGGTGTTGTGGTATTGAAGTAACTGTTCAGTGCCCTGATCAGCGAGGTAAATATTTTCTTGATTATCGACGGTGCAAGCTACCAACTCTTTAAAGGCAGGTGGGTTCTCAATTGCTTTCTGTGCTTGCTGGGTATTGATGTCAAAGCGAAATACTTCTGTATTGGTGAGTAGGTATAAATCGCCAGTGCTTGGACTGTTGCACATGGCGTTGAGTTGTGTTGGGGCACCGCTGATTTTTTCCACAGGTAAATCCAGGTTTTGCGGGGTAAGGTGAAAATCAGGACAGGGATTGTTTGGATTGGCAGGACCAAACGAGGGCAGTGGCGTAGGTGTGGGGGTCGTTTCGGGAGTGGGTTGTGCAGAAGGCTGGCTTTCGGAGGGTGCTATAGATGCTGTGGCACACGCCGACAAAAGCAGTGTGCAGCCCAGGCTGAGCAAGACAGATGATTTCATAATGGCCCCTGATGATGCGATGATGTTTTTATCATAGCAGCTGTAGCTTTTGCGTTAAGCTAGTCAAGGCCTGTAGTGTCTTTCCAGGCTTGTGGGGGCTCCCATTGAGCAGTTTCGGGCAGGCCGGGGGGAACGGTGAACTTCAGGATCTCCAGTTGTTTAAAGCTTACGCCGTAAATACTACCATCGTTTGTAATTGCGACATCTCTGGAATGAGAAAAAGAAGGTGATGCCTGACCCCGGCAACCATCTCTGGTGATAAGAATGGGTGATGTTAGCTTTAATGCGTCTGTTCCAAAAAATATTCCATAGCCAGAGTGATATCGAAGATTGCCTGTAGCTGCGAGGTGATGGGTGTTTCGCGGGTAATCTTCAAGTCGATTCAGACCTTTAGGATCAATCATGTACAATGTGTTGTCAGGTGTTAGTTTAATAAGCCCATGCCGCATAGATGTCATGTAGATATTGTCTCTGTCATCAGCTGCAATTACTCCGATATCAGTGAGATCGACATCAATAGGCCATTTGGTAATAGGATCAACTTTTGCAGGAAAAGAGCCTTGATAGACCGGCATGACAGCACCGCTGCCAAAGATTTTAAAGACAGTATCTAACGCTATGCCGTTTGCGCGATATAGCCTGTAGTGATCGGTGATAAAAACCGTCCCTGATTGTGTTCGTGTGAAATCGGGAAAATTTCCAAAACTT
>CAXRDE010000022.1:0-219642 GCA_964229355.1 Candidatus Sericytochromatia bacterium
GATGTCTTTTCTCCAAGCCAACGATGAAAGTAGACTTGATTCTGATTGGGTGAAAGCAAACCTGGGTAAGAAGGGGTTAATCCTGTCGGCCAATCTGAATAGCCGCTTTCCGTAAAAATCGTTTGCTTTAAATAGTCAGCCTCTACATTTTTTGCAATTGAAACCTGTGAGAGGTTAAAGGATATTAAGATGAATGGCAAAATTTTGTTTTTTATCCACATGTAAGAGATCTCCACTTAATAACGTATTCAGTGCCGTTAGTTCCTTTGTATTTTCCCTCTACTGAAAAAGTTAATTTTAATTTTATTTTGTAAAGACCTCCTTGAAACGGGAGAGTAATATCTTCAGTGACTACTCTTTGACCACCGTATTTACTTTCATCCCTGGCAATCATAGGATTTATATCTAATCCCAAAACTGAATTCGGACCTCTCCTTCCTCGGATGTTTTTTAGAGACTGTATTTCTCTGGCTAATGTATGTTGTCCCTTTGATTCCGCTCTTGACTGTGCTATGCCCATATTGCCTGTATTAATGAAAAAGGAGGTTTGGTCTTGAATGTACTTTGAGTAGGCTCCTTGCCAACTAACTGGATCGTTATCATAAGTGGAGGATGGTGGAGGATGTGCGGCAACCCCTTTATCTGCTGTGATGGCACCATAATAACTTGAAATTTTGCCACTATTAAGAAACAGGGTAACATCAGCTCCAGTAATATCTAAATCTCTTGCTGAAACCAATGTAGCACCGCCTGCAGTAGCTCCTTCAGCTCCGTTGAGACGACAACCACCACCACTTATTGTAGGCCCTTTACCAGGCTGTGTGCCACCCGGTTTTGGAATTGAAGGAATTGTAGAGTCTGGATTGGAGTTTGGTGGAGGTGTAGGACCTGGAACTTCTATAATTTCACATTTTTCTGCAGAGATATTCCACGTTCGCCCTGCGGGGCAATTGCAAATATTGGGATTACTCGGGTGAGTCGTTGAACCTGATGGGCAGGCTTTACACGTGTTGCCTACGAAATAGTGTTGCCCTTGCAAACAAGCCGTTACACCAGCCACTGTAAATGATTCAGAATCTCCCGTAGAATAACCATTTTCCACTGTAGCGGTATAAGTGCCGGGGGCCACTTTTAAACCACTCGGGCAGTCTCCATCCCAGGTCGCACCGCCATTTCCGACAGGAATCACACCGCTATACGTGCACTCGCCACCTTCAACATCGACAGCAGAGACGGTTAGCGTTTTAGGCAAACACGATGGACCTTTTTGCGTGCGAAATTCAATACTTTCTCCTGCAAAGGGATCAAAAGTTGTTTTGTTCAAGTTCAGTTCTAAAAAGTGAGACACAGATACAGACAGAGCGGCTTTCTGCTCCGTGAACTCATCGTAATAGGCGCTTATATTATAGTCACCGTCTACCAGGTCATTGGCCACCAGAGAGAGTGCTTTTTTCGTTCCTGAGTTATTGACAGAGAAATTGGAATTACAGCCTTCTACTTCTGGACCACTGACCTTCAATGTCCACGGTTTAACAGAGCCGAATACATCAATACTTAAATCAGATACCTGGTCTCCAAGTAGAAAGTCAGAGCTAGAGCTTACTTCTAAAGTGTCTTTCTTCAATGTGTATGGCACTGAAAATGTAATTTGACCACCCGTAATCATTTTTGTTGGGTCGGTTGTACCAGTGGCCGTATTGTACATGGGTGATGATTGCGGAATACTTGCGGTAACGGTGGCTAATCCATTTGAGACGGTCGCTGTCAAACCGACGAGGTTGAGTCTATAGATCTGTGAATAACTGGTGTTGCCATTTTGGATGGAGTACTGTGTTCCTGAAACTACTCCGTTCAAGGTAATTGAATCTCCAGAACTTGAGCCACTCGCGTCAGCTTCAAATCTGAAGTAGATGCTGTAGGGGCCACCTCCCCATAAGCCACCTTCCATCAAAATACGAGATCCGTTTTCATCAGTCGTAATACTTAGCTTTTTTGTTACTGCGGTTGAGGACCAGTTGTGAAAGCTTCCATCTGCAAATCTTACCTGTCCCTGTACAGAAGCATTTGTAGAATAGATCGATGAGGGAAGCGTAACCGGGGTGGTTATTGTGTCGCTGCCCTGAATTTGAAAGGTTTTGTCAGGGCCAACTTCTATTCGAGAAGAAACCCTTTTACCTTTAGGCATTGCTTCTTTTTTAAGCAGCACAGGATTTTCTTTTTCGGGATGGGCAGCCGGTTTATTGAGTTTGTCTAGCGTTGGAATATTCGTATAGTCTGTCTTTTGTGTGTTTTGTACTGGTGGTGTATGACAAGACCACAGAAAGAAGAGTAAAGAAAATAGACATGCAGATATACGAAATGGGGTAAAACTCATGAAATATCAACCTAGCGTTCTTTTATACAAAATATATTATCACAAAAATATAAAATTTCCTTTGTGCGTACACAGTTCTTTACATTAAATGTAATAAAAAATTACAATGCCAGATGTAAATCATGAGGTGAATCAGTTTTAATCATTATAAGCAAAGGATTTGAATACTAAAGATTATTCAAAACCCAGCTCTTAACCCTCAGGATTAATGGGGGCCTCAAGCTCACCCGCGGGCGGAGGCGTGGGTTCATAAGCCTCTGGGTTTGCATAGGGATTATTGCCCCCTTCGGGTGCCATGCCTGGCGGTTGACCCTGGAATTCCTGAGGTGGTGCTGGAGGCTGGCCGTCAGGGCCTGGACCTGGTGCAAACTCAGGTGGCGGCGCATTGGGATCTCCGTTCGGTGGCATCTCACCGGGCGGCATTCCTTCGGGGGGTATTCCCTCAGGGGGTGGCATACCAGGATCCATACCAGGATCCATGCCGGGTTCCATTGCCGGGGGCGGTGTGGGCACGAGGCTGCGGAAATAGTCCACGGTATCGCGCAAGGGCAGATCTTCTGACATGACCGCTCCCCAGGGCAGCAGAGACAAAAGCAGGGTGAATCCGCAAAGTACCCAACTGCGCTGGGTTAATATCCGTGCACTGGGGTAGGGCACCTCAGGCTTGCCGGGGGCAAAGCACAGGTAAAGCATCATCAACGGGTAGAGCGGGCTAAATAAGAGCATGACCCATAGCGGAGACCGTTGCAGGTGACGCAGGCGCTTAATGCCCAGAATCAGATGGCTATGGAACACCAGAATGCCACTGAGGATGCCAATGGCTAAAAAGGCCCACATCATGACGTTGATGGGTGCATAACGATAAGCGGCCCAGATTCCGCTGGCCCCGAACAAGCCCAAAAAGCTAAAGACCATCAGATGACTTAAGACAAACGCGCTGCGGGTGGTGTGTTCATAAGGGCGACGCAAGGCATTGAAGAAGAGACTGCCTGCGCTGTGTTGTTTGATCAGAGGCTGAGCGGGGACCACAGGCTCCTGGACGGTGGCTTCTGTCTGAGGCAGTTCTTCTGTTTCTGTCGCCTCTGGGGCTGCCACAGGGGCGCTGATGGCCATGGCCGGAACCGGTGGAACAGCGGCCAGCACGGGTGCGCGCCACTGCACGAAGGTGAAAGGGGCGGTGACTAAACGATGGACCTTAATGCCCGAAAGCTCCATGAGCAGTATGAGGCCAATGCCCCCGAACACAATGTTTTGCACCCAGGCTGCCACAAGCGGTGAAACCGTACCCGCTGAACCCAAACTGGTGAAAATCGAGTAGGTAACATACCAGACAAAAACGAGGGCAATACTGATGGCGACCCCAAAGTAATTGCCCATTTTTGAAAACATAATGCCGATAGGAGCGGCCAATAAAATCGTAAAAAAGGTGGCCAAAGGCAACGAAAACTTGGTGTGGTAATCTAACTCGTCTTTGTTGGTGTTTTCACCCCGCGCTTTTTTCTCTTGAATTAGCTTTTGCGCGTCGCCACTGGCGAGACTGCGCACATCGAGCTGGTTGTTAAACACCAGATCGGGCTTGATCTCCATTTGAATTTCCATGCCGCGAAAGCGAATTTCATGGTCAATAAACCCTGTTTCGCTCAATTTACGTAAGACACCGTTGTTGAGTTTCCAGATATTCTCTTCGCGGGTGGCGGTCTCTGCGGCAATGATTTGCGGAAACTCGTTGCCGCTTTGATCCAAAACGTAAACTTCTTTCAGTTCTCCTTTTTCACGATCCACATCGTTCACAAAAAAGTCGCGGTCGTCGCTGGACAGAAACACTTTGGGTTTGACGGCTTTCAGGGGGTCACGCCGCATCATGTCTTTGAGCACTTCTAAGGTTTGTTGGTTGGCCCAGGGCACGGTTTTTTCCTGGATGTAGAAGCCAATGCCGCTGATGACTAAAGACAACACAATGACGGGCATAATAATCCGGCTTAAGCTGACCCCACAGGCTCGCAGGGCAATGATTTCACTGTCTCTGCCCAGACGCCCCAGGGCCAGCAGGGTGGCGAACATATACGCCACGGGCAGGGTGACCACAATGATCGCTGGCAAGCTGTAGAGAATCATCTTTAAGACCACGTCAATGCCCGCGTTACTTTTGACGATCAATTCGGCAAAAATATACAGCGTATTGGAGATCATGATGATCATAAAAGCCACGACACCCGCAAAAAAGGGCTTGAGTAGCTCACCTAAAACATAGCGATCAGAAATATTCAAAAACATACCTGTATATTACCGTGAATCGGATTGAAAAACAGAAGATGCAGCGGCGATTAAAAATGGCGCACCGTGTTATACTGCTCAAAGTAAGAATATAACCTTCGAAGGAGCCCTTCATTTTATGATCGATTTTTCATTATCAGAAGATCAAATTGAGTTTCAAAAACTGGCTCGCGAGTTTGCGGCCAAAGAAGTAGCACCCCGTGCAGCCTATTATGATGAAACAGCAGAATACCCCATGGATATTATTAAAAAAGCCTGGGAAGCTGGCCTGATGAATAACCATGTTCCTGAAATCTATGGCGGCAACGGCCTGGGCGTTCTGGACGGTTGTATTATTTCTGAAGAAATCGCTGCCGCGTGTACCGGTATTGGAACGGCTATGGAAGCCAACATGCTGGCGGAGTGTCCTGTACTCGTGGCCGGTACCGACGCCCAGAAAAAAGACTTCCTGGGTCGTATGACCGAAGCGCCTTTATTGGCGGCTTATTGTGTGACCGAGCCCGACGCCGGTTCTGACGTTCAAGGGCTGCGCACCACTGCTCAAAAAGTGGGCGATGAGTATATTCTCAACGGCGCGAAAATGTGGATCACCAACGCCTCTGTGGCCAACTGGTACTTTGTACTGGCTTACACCGATAAAGATGCGGGTGTCAAAGGTATGACCGCTTTCCTCGTGGAAGCGGACTCCGAAGGCATTGAAGTGGGCAAAAAAGAAATGAACATGGGACAGCGTTGTTCTGATACCCGTGGAATTACCTTTGACAACGTAAAAGTACCTGCCAAAAACCGTCTGGGTGAAGAAGGCCAGGGTTTCTTTATTGCCATGAAGGCTTTCGATCTGTCTCGTCCTGTGGTTGCTTCTGCTGCGGTGGGACTGTCTCGCAATGCGATGGAACAGTCTATTGCTTATGCCGGTCAGCGCCGTGCCTTTGGTAAGCCCATTGCGGCTCACCAGGCCGTCAGCTTTATGATTGCGGATATGGCGAAAGATATCGAAGCCGCTCGCCTGTTGGTGTGGAACGCAGCCTGGCAAATCGACAACGGCATTCGCAATACCAAAATGGCATCTATGGCCAAGTGTTTTGCTGCTGATGTCGCCATGCGTGTGGCCACTGATGCCGTACAAATTCACGGCGGTAACGGCTATAGCAAAGAGTACCCTGTCGAAAAACTCATGCGCGATGCCAAAATCTTCCAGATTTATGAAGGCACCAGCCAAATTCAACGGGTCATTATTGCCAAAGAAATTTTTGACCGCGCGGGCCGTTAGGTTTTAACCCCGTTCTCAGATTGAAAAGAGAGGCTTCAAGCCTCTCTTTTTTTGTTAAAAAAGATCATTTTTGGGGCCTTTGATACGGAAATGCACGGCACAAATGTGCTACATAAGAGAGAACTACAAGATGAGAAGGATAGCGTTATGATTTCAGCAGAGATTATGGGGAAATGGCAGAGCCTGGATGCTTCCCATATGCTCAGAAATGTTTTGCAAGCCCCCATCCGGGGAAAAGCCCATTTTCAAAAGGGACTTGACCATGGGTTTCCTTCGACGGCTGTGCCTCAGCATATTTTGATCTGTGGCATGGGTGGCTCAGGAAGCACCGGAGATTTTTTTCAGGCGTTGTGTACTAACGCCACGGTGCCGATTTGGGTGCATAAAACCCCTGATTTACCCGCCTGGGTAAACGCGCATACGCTGGTCATCTGCGTCTCTTATTCGGGCAATACCGCCGAAACCCTGGGGTGTCTTGAGCAGGCCCAGGCGCGCGGTGCCATGCTACACCTTTTAAGCTCTGGTGGCCGTTTGCTGGAACTGGCCCAGTCAGAAGGGCTGTCTTATGTGCCTCTGGATGGGGGCTTACCCCCCCGTGCGGCCCTGTTTGACATGCTGTTTGCGCTCCTGGGGTCTATGGTGCACTTGCCTTACCTGCACTTAGATCGCGCGCAGTTAGAGCAAGGGCTCGAACAAGCCCAGCAGCTGTCCCAGGCCTGGAATATTCACCCACAGCAAGAACAGCCTTTGCCCTTGCAATTGGCACAGCACATGCAGGGTGAGACCTTGCATATTTGGGGCCGCAGCGGCGGCGCAGATACCCTGGCCATACGCTGGAAAAACCAACTGGCTGAAAATGCGAAGGTGTTGAGTTTTGCTGCGGTACTGCCCGAGTTGAACCACAATGAAATTGTCCCCTTATGCCATACGCCTCACACAGAACGGGCCGTGGTGTATTTAAGTTTGGATCCCGAGATTTCACCTTTTGATGCCATCAGTCTGGATTTGGCCGGAGAATATATTGGTGAAACCCACCGCATTTGTGCTGAAGGTGAAACCTTTACCGCGCGTTTGCTCTATCTTTTGTATTTGGCGGATTTTGTGAGCGTGTATCTGGCTTATCTGCAATGTGTGGATCCCACGCCCATTGCGCCCATTGACACCCTGAAGCAACGCATGGAGGCCGTTTCGTGATTAACTTCGAATCCAACGGCTGGCAGGCGGTGGTGGCAGATCGCTTTACCTTTGCCAATTTGCGTCTGGTGACCCAGGCCATTTGTAACCATATTCGGGACCTGCAAAGTGTGATTGATAATTTTCCACCGCGTTTGGTGACCGGCTTTGATAATCGTTTTATGGGCCAACATTTTGGTGAGGTGGCCACCGAAGTCATTCTCGATAACGGTCTCGATGTGTTTGTGGCCGATCGGGCAGCTCCCACACCGGTGATTAGTTTTATGATCAGTGAATATGCCACCACTGCGGCTCTGATGATTACCGGAGGCGATGAGGGTGGGCAGTACAACGGCGTTAAGCTGATTACCTCGCGCATGGCCATTGCCTCTGAAGATACCACCCGCCAGATTGAGGCCGAACTTGAGCAATTGTCGCAGATGAAGCACCCCTTGCAAGTGACCGCCAGTAAAGGCGAAAAGAAATTGTGCAACCCCAAAGTCGGCTATTTTCGACACATTCAAACGATGATTGACTTAGAAAAAGTCAAAGACGTTAGCCCGCACGTGTTGGTGGACTATCTGCATGGGATTGCTTCGGGCTACTTACGCGAGATTTTACGTCAGGTGGGGGGGCATATCGAAGAACGTCAGAACAGTGCCTTATTTGATTTCGGTGGGATTAATCCGACCCTGTTTACCGATAACTTCACCGACTTTCATCGGGATGCAGCCCACCAGGAAGACCTGCTTATGGGCTTGATGATCGATGGTGATGGCACGAACCTACAGGTCTTTGACCATCAGGGACAGTTGGTTTCCCATGGCGATATTTTTGCGCTCATTGTGGATTACTACATTCAAGAAAAAGAAAAAGCAGACGGCATTGTAAAGCCGACGCAGCGTCATGACCTGGCCGAAAAAATCGCCTTGCATCATCAGGTGCCTATTTACTTTTCACAAACCAGTGATTTCCGTGTTATGACCACCCATATGGTGCAAGACATGGCAAACCTCGCTGCTGATGGTCTGGGGGGCTATGCCTTTGAAGGCCATATTATGGAGCGAGACGCTATTTTTACAGCGTTGCTTTTAATGGAAATTCTGGCGGTGCGAGATTGTTCTTTGCAGGCTGCCATTGATGATCTTTATGACCGCTATGATAATATCCGCACCCCAGAATAAACGGGGGGGTTACTCCTGAGCAAACATATTGCTGCGCGCGTGTTCCACCAACTCTTGAATGATGGGTTGGCGAATGCGCCGCTCCACGGAAATGGCATAAAAATTGCATTTGACATCGTCAGATTCGCCAATGAGATGAACCCCGAGATTTCGAATGACGTCTTCCTGGCTGACAGTGGGTAAGCAAAAAACGCCGGCCCCTTGCTGGCCAAAGACCTTTAATAAAGCCATATCATCAAATTCGGCCACGGCGTGGGGGTAGACTTTTTCTTGTTGAAACCAGCCCTCTAAAACGCCGCGTAATGCCGCATTGGTAGAGGGTAGCAGCATCGGGGCGCCGTCTAAGCTTTTGGGGAAACCCGCTTTGTATTTTTTGGCCTCCGCTTCCCCTGAAAAGAAGAAGCTAATGCCGCAGTGTCCCAGCAGGTGGTTATAGGCTTTGAAGTGGGAGCCCGGAGGCATGGGAGCGTCCGCAATCACCAGGTCGAGTTCGTAGGTGGCTAAGCGTTGCAGCAGTCCTTCAAGGTTATCGTCTTCATAACATACAAATTGAAGCTCTTGCTGTTGTCTTAAAAGCGGTTCTAAGATGCGGTAAGAGACCCATTTGGGTAAAGAGTCGGTGGTGCCTATCAGCAGGCGTTGCCGCAAGTGGCCTTCCTGATGCCCCGCTAAATAATGTTGAAGGTCTTGCCCAATGGTGAAAATTTCATCGGCGTAACGAAAGACCCGATGCCCCATATCTGTGAGGATCAGCTGTCGTCCGGTGCGCTGAAACAATTTTTGGCCCAGCGATTGTTCAAGGGTTTTGAGCTGGTTACTGATGGTGGGCTGAGAAAGATGAAGTTTGTCGCAGGCTTTGACGATGGATCCCTCTTTGGCAACCATCCAGAAATAAAGCAAGTGGTGGTAATTTAACCAATCCATAAAGGTACCTTTTATTAGCTATTTTCTATAATCTATCACTAAATATAGCTTGTGTAAATAAAAGATGAAAAGCTAAATACGGGATTGAATGTACCCCCGATGATGCTTTTTTTATTCAATCTGAATCAAGATGCGTTCATCATTTTTCAGGGAGTAAATACCGGTAGGGGTAACATAGAGATCCAGCGCGTTTTCGACGGTTAATGTGTGCTCACTTTTGCCTTGAATTTCTGGCGTGATCAGTGTGAGCTTTTTGCCGGGCTTCAATGACAGGTTCGTGCTTTCACCCGGCGAAATGGTTTCAAACACGAGGCCGATGTCTATTGTGGCCTGGGGTTGGGGATCTTGAGGTAGCATGGGTTTTTCGTGGGGCACCAGGCGTGCATAACGGTAGCGTATGTTATCTGAAAGTTCATTGTGAATGACCACGCGATAGGCAACGGTTTCAACTCCCGATTCAGCGGCTTGTTCTCGTTGAGCTGCACAGGCAAAACCGCCTCCTGACAATAGCAAAGTTCCCACCAGGCACCGCACGACAACTTTCATCATAAGAAACTCCTTTTTTGCATGCCTTAGCATAGCAAAAAGCTTATAAAAAATCTGAAAAACTGAGGGATCGCAGCCAGGGGTTATACAGGTCCTGGGCGGCCGGGCGCAGAAAAGCGTTTTGCCGAGCTGCTTTGAGCTGGGTAAGAGCTCCCATAATCTCGGCGGGCAGCATACCGGAGTTGTGCAGGCTGTCTTCATGGTGATTAATAAAGGCGGTGTAGGTGTCACCCTGGGCAAAGGCGGGATGAGCCAACACCCGTTGTAAATAGTTGATATTTGTGGTGAGGCCTAACAAAACATAGTTCTTGAGGGCCTCTTGCATTTTTGCAATGGCGGCTTCACGGTTGGGGGCATGCACAATCAGTTTGGCGAGCATGGGATCGTAATAGGGTGTGATGGTATACCCTTTAGTTAGAGCGGAGTCTACCCGAATACCTTTGCCCTGAGGTTCTTTCAGGGTGCTCACGGTCCCGGTGGTAGGCATGAAGTTTTGTTCGGGATCTTCCGCATAAATCCGCACTTCAATCGCGTGACCTGTGCTTTGCAAGTCTGCCTGTTGAAAAGGAAGTGGCTGACCTGCAGCCACCTGAATTTGGGTTTTTACCAGGTCGACCCCACTGATCATTTCAGTGACCGGGTGTTCCACCTGTAAGCGGGTATTCATTTCGAGAAAGTAAAACTGCTGTTGTTCGTCAAGGAGCATTTCAACGGTCCCGGCATTGGTATATTGCACCGCCTGGGCCGCCTGTACTGCTGCAGCGCCCATGCGTTCTCTTAACGCGGGGCTCAGGGCCACTGAAGGGCTTTCTTCCACAATTTTTTGGTGGCGACGTTGAATGGAGCATTCCCGTTCAAAAATATGCACGGTATTTCCTTGCTGGTCGGCCATAATCTGAAACTCAATGTGGCGCACCTTTTCAAAATAACGCTCTAAAAAGACAGTGTCATCGCCAAACGCATTCAAGGCTTCTCGCTTGGCCGCGGCGAGGGCGTCGGGCAGCTCGGGAAGTGTGTGCACCACGCGCATACCTTTTCCGCCGCCGCCGGCAGAGGCTTTGACCAGCAGGGGGAAACCGATCTTTTGCGCCTCGGTTTGTAAGCGCTCAAGGCTTTGATCCTCGCCAAAATAGCCGGGAACTGTAGGGACTCCTGCTTTTTCCATGGTTTCTTTTGCGGCAATTTTACTTCCCATTAAGGTCATGGCCTCGGGAGAAGGCCCAATGAGCGTAATCCCTTTGGCCTGTAATTCACGGGCGAAAACGGCATTTTCGCTCAGAAAGCCATAGCCCGGGTGGACGGCTTCTGCGCCACTTTGCGCGATGACCTCAAAGAGTTTGTCAGTGCGCAAATAACTTTCATGGGAAGGAGCTGGACCGATCAAATAGGCTTCATCTGCCAGACGGACGTGTAGCGCATGGGCATCTGCCTCGGAATAGACGGCCACGCTTGCAATCCCCATTTCTTGACACGCACGAATAATACGCACTGCAATTTCGCCGCGGTTGGCAATGAGAATTTTTTTGAACATGGTGCAATTTCTCCCAAAGGTATGATGTGAAGCATTATACCGGAGTTCTGATCTTAAGTTATTTTTAATTTTTAAATAATTAAGGGATAACCTCATTTTGTTAAAAAGGCCTTATGATAAGAGCATAAAAGATGCGTAGAAAGTCGATATGAAATCATGAAAAAAGCAATTCTTACCCTGTTTGCCGCCAGTTTTTTAACCTCAGCTCTGTCTGCTTGTGGTGCACCCCGTAATATGCCCGCCGCGGCTTTTAACCCCGCCGCTCAATTCCAGTCCTATGCTTCAACTCCTCGCTTTGGTGCCTTTTCAAACACCGCCCAAAGCGGCAAACTGCGGATTGCCACTTACAACGTACGTAACATGTTTGACGGTGTGCGGGATAACCCGAACTATCCCGATGAGCGTGCCAAGCCCGACAAAGAATATCAGGCCTTAAGTGACTCTATTCACAAAATCAACGCCGATGTCATTGGTTTCCAGGAAATTGAATCCAAAGCCGTTCTGACCCAGTTCCGCGATAAATATTTACAAGATATGGGATACAAAGAAGTGGTTCTTATTGAGGGCAATGACTCTCGTGGTATTGATGTGGCTTTGTTTAGTCGCTTTCCCATCAGCAATGTGACCTCTCACAAAGAAGCCCGCTTTAATGTACCTGGCCAGGGCGTGGCGGGTTTTAGCCGAGACCTGCTGCAAGTCCAAATTCAACCCTCTGCAAATTATCAATTCACCATGTTTGTGGGCCACTTAAAGTCTCAGCACGGTGGTGCTGAAGCCGACGTGCGCCGCCTGGCAGAAGCCACTAAGGCCCAGGAAATTGTCAACACTTATCAGCAGGCCAACCCCCGCGAAAACGTGGTGATTGTAGGTGACTTTAACGACACTGTAGAAACCCGTGAAATTGCACCTCTGGTACAGGGCACCAATACTGTCGATGTGATTGGACAAGATTTAGGGGCGGGCAGCACTGTGTTTACTTACCACCCCTCGAAATACCGCTCTCGTATTGACTATATCTTGCTGAACCGCAACATGATCAACGAGTACATTCCAAAATCAGTGAAACTGTACAAGCCTTATAAAAATGAGGCGGGCTGGCAAGACCTGAATTTCTACGATGCCTCTGATCACATTCCTGTGACCATTGATTTGGATATCTCTCAGGATCGCTAACCCCTTACTTGTCATCGCTAAAGCGTCCCCAGGAACCTATGTTCCGGGGGCGCTTTCTGTGTTATCGTGCTGCTATGCAAGCCAGCTCGCTTTACCTTCATATTCCTTTTTGTAGCCGAAAATGCGCCTACTGTGACTTTGCTGTGCGGGTATTGCAGCATGAGCAACAGGTGTCTCGATACATTGAGCACCTTGCCCTGGAGTTGGCCGCCATGGCTCCCTTTGCGTCGTCGCTGAAAACCCTTTATATCGGCGGCGGCACCCCCTCGGTGTTGACAGTCCCTCAAATCGAAGCGCTTCAGGGGCTGTTGGAGCAGTTTTTTGACCTCTCGCATTTGCAAGAGTGGACCCTTGAGGTCAATCCAGAGCACGCTGTGCCCGCTGCCCTGGCGGCCTGGAAAAACGCCGGTGTGAATCGGATTAGCCTGGGGGTACAAAGCTTTGATGACACCCTTTTGCAGCGTTGCGGTCGTTTACATGACCGGGAACATATCTTTCAGGCGGTGTCGCGTATTCGGGCCGCAGGTTTTGACAATTGGAGTCTGGACTTAATGTACGCCCTGCCAGAACAAACGCTGGAGCAATGGAAAGACACCTTAACTCAGGCGATTGCACTGGCCCCCGCTCACATTTCGCTGTACGCCCTGGAGGTACATCCCCGTACGCTCTTTGGAGTACAGGATATTGCGGCATTTTCAGAAGATCTTGCAGGAGACATGTACGAATTGGCTTGCCATAGCCTTCAGACTGCAGGGTTTGTACACTATGAAATTGCCAATTTTTGTCAGCCGGACTGTGCCAGCCAGCATAATCAGGTGTATTGGCAAACCCAGCCTTTTGTGGCGGTGGGCGTGGGCGCCCACGGCTATGTGCAGGGAAAACGTTATGAAAACCCAGCGGACCTGGGGGCCTATTATCGTCAATGCCGTACCGGGGCGTGGCCGGTTTTGCACACGCCAGTCCAGCCGTTGGCAGAAGCGATTGAAGAGTTTATGTTTTTAGGGTTACGTCAGCTGGAGCGCGGTGTCTTTTTTTCGGACTTTGAACAGCGTTTTCAACGCACCATAAAGGCTTGTTATGGAGACCGCGTTTTGAATGTATTACAGCAGGAGCTATTGCAGGAAACCGTGCATGGCTTGCGCTTAAGTCCTCAGGCGGTGGGTTTGAGCAATCGCGTGCTGGCCGAATTTTTGGAACCCTTGCTTTAAGGGGCTTCTGAAGCCGTAGCGGGGTGTGGGGGTGGCAGGATCGGGCGCTCCAGAGCGGTTTGCGGAATGTTTCCGGTGAGGGTATTCAAAAAGGCGGCAATCTTTTGCGCATCTTCAGGGGGCATGTCTTTGCCCAATTGGGTTTTGGCCATGATGGTAATGGCTTCTTCTAAATCCCATACTTTGCCATCATGAAAATAAGGGGCTGTGCGGGCGACATTTCTGAGGCTGGGCACTTTAAAGACATATTTGTCTTCAGGGTTTTGTGTCACCTCAAATCGTCCCGTGTCCTGGGCATGAGGGTAAGGATTTACCACACCAAACTTTTGGTATAAATTGCCGCCCACACCCATGCCATTGTGGCATGCGGTACAGCCGTAGCGGATATACGTACGTAACCCTTCTTTTTCTGCGGGTGACAGGCGATCTTTATCGCCTGTTAAATAGGCATCGAAAGGAGCGGGTGTGAGCAGAGTTCTTTCAAAAGCAGCGATAGCCTGAGTGATATGGAGGTATGACACGGCTGGATCTCGATTGGGAAAAACCCTTTCAAATGCTGAACGGTATGCCGGAATCCCTTGTAGGCGTTCTGCTGCCACTGGTTCGCTTTCCATCGCCATTTCGACGGGGTTTAAAATAGGTCCGGCTGCCTGGGTCTCAAGATCTGTGGCTCTACCGTCCCAAAATTGGGCAAAGTGCAAGCTGGCGTTGAAAACCGTGGGGGCGTTTCGTTTACCCGTCTGGGCGTTATGTCCCAGCGAGGTGGCACGGGCGTCCACGCCATACAGCGACAGATTATGGCAACTGCTGCAGCTGATGCGACCGCTTTGAGACAGACGGGGTTCATGAAAGAGCATTTTACCAAGTGCTACTTTTTCAGGCGTGGTGGGATTTTCAGCGGGAGAAGCTGGGGTAGTGTTGAGTGGCTTGAAGAGCTGATTGGCCTGGGTCCAGAGTGCCTCCTCTGTGGCTTGTTGGGTTTGCTGTGGTTGACATGCTGACACCCAGAGCCAGATGAAGGCTATACGAACTGCAATCCCATATTTTAAAGAAGTCATGTGTGAGATACCTTTCCATCTGTGTTTGGCGTGCATAGGCATCATAACGTTGTACTTACTTCGCTCACAAGCTTGAAAATAGCCTGTTGCTTGACTTGCCTTCTGGATTCTGCCGGTGATAAACTTGGGACTGCAAAGGTTAAAGGGGTTCACTCTTAATGCAAGTCTGTTCATGAAAAGCAAATATCCCTCTTTCTTTCGGTGGCTCACGCTGTCTCAGTTTCTGGCTTACTTCCTGGGGCTGCTTTTAATCGGGGGAAACCTATACTTTGCGACCCAGAGTGTGAACCGTATTTATAAAAGCCACCAGGAGCTGGAAAGTTCTCACCGGGAGTCGCTTTTGCTTTCTCGGGTCTTGTCTTCAGTACAGGATCTTGAAACGGGTTTTCGTGGGTTTTTATTGAGTGGAAACACAGAGCTTTTACAGCCCTACCACAATGCCCGACGAAACTTACCTGTGCTTTTAGAAGAGTTGCGTTTGCAATTGGTGCAAACAGAGCTAGAAGAAGGTTTGTTTCGAAGCATTGAAAAACTCCAGGAAACCATGCGTTTACGGGTCATTTGGCGTCAGCACAATGTCATGACTGAGGAAGAACTGCGAGATGTGGTCCTGGAAACCACGGCCATTATGGATGAAATTCGCGGTTTGATTGACACCCTTGAAACGCCCCGCACTGATTTTTTAATGCGTCAAAAAAACAGCGTGTACCGCAGTGTGCGTCAATCGCAATTTACCCTGGAGCTGGCCTCTGTGGTAAATTTTTTGCTGCTCACCACGCTTTTTTATCTGATTTGGCGGGATTTTCGTTTTAAAGAGAAAAGCCGAGAAGCCTTATCTTTGAATGAAGCCCGTAAAAACAATATTTTGAGTGCTTCTCCCGATGGGATTATGACCCTGGATAAAGAAGGGGCAATTATTGATTGGAATCCCGCCTGCGAACGTATTTTTGGGTGCCCCCTTGAACAGGTTCAGCAGGCGCATCAGCATATTTTTTTATTCAAAGGCAGTTTGCAAGAGACCTTTTCAAAGGAAGCAGCAGAGTATGAAGACGTTTTTTGCCGCTATCAAGGGGACACCTTTCCTGCGCGGGCCTCATTACAAACCATTCAAGTGGGCAGCACCCGTTGGTTTACCTTGTACATTGAAGACATTACCGAAAAGCGTCTGGCTCAGCAATCCCTGGAGCAGGCCCGTGAAAAAGCAGAAGCCGCCAGTCTGGCCAAAAGTATGTTTTTAGCCAATATGTCCCATGAGTTGAGGACACCGCTCAATGTTATTTTGGGCTACACAGATCTGCTGGAGGCCGGAGATATACCCCGAGAACAGTGGGACAAAAGTCTGCAGCAGATCGCCAGTTCAGGCCGACATTTGTATGCCATGATCAACGATATTCTCGATTTGTCCAAGATTGAAGCCGGTAAAATGACGGTGTATGTTGAAACCTTCACGGTGGTTTCACTGGTGCGAGAGCTTTATCAAATTGCACTACCTTTGGTGAAAAAAAATCAAAATACCTTTAAGATCAATTGTGCACCGGAGCTGGGGACTTTATCCACGGATCGTACCAAGCTTTACCAATGCCTGTTGAATTTATTATCCAATGCCGCCAAGTTTACGCGAGAGGGCGAAGTGCGTTTGGAGGTCTTCTTGCGGGAAGAAAATGTTGTGTTTCAGGTGAGTGATACAGGTATTGGCATTTCTCCTGAGCAACAAAACCAATTGTTTCAGCCTTTTACCCAGGCAGACATTAGTACCACCAAGCGCTACGGAGGAACGGGTCTGGGCCTGGTTTTAACCTCTCAATTGACCCATATCTTGCAGGGTCACATTCATTTAGAAAGCGTTTTAAACGAGGGCAGCCAATTTACGCTGTGCATTCCTGTGGCGCCTCTGGTCGGGGATTAAGGGGTCTGGCTTTTTAACCAGGTTTCAAGCTCTGAAAAGGCAAAGGTGTTAATCCAATGGGACGCCTTTTTGAAAAATCCCGGATGGGTGTATTTGACCTCTTCCAACGTGGCTTCAATTTGCATGGGATCTAGCTCTTGCAGAATGCCTTTAAAACGCTGAATCCACGCATCGGGAGGGAAGACTTCCACAGCTTCACTTTCAGACGGTGTGGTCGGCGCGTCTGCCTGGTAGGATGGTGCCAGTTCTTGAGGCTGTATTGCAATATTGAGCAGATCAAACAGGGAAGCAAGCAAATGCTCTTTTTTAAAGGGTTTTGCAATAAAACCGTTAGCGCCTGCTCGCAGGGCTGATTGTTTGTTTTCTTCGAAAGCCATGGCGCTTAGCACAAGGATCGGAAGATTACGGGTGCTTTCTTGAGCTCTGAGTTTTCGTATGGTTGCTTCCCCGTCTAAAATGGGCATGGCCAGATCCAGCAAAACAAGATCGGGTGGGATGCGGCGAATGCTTTCTAAGGCCTCAACACCGTTGCTGGCCTCTCTGAGTTTAAAGGGGTAAGGGGCCAGAATCTGGTACAGCAATTCTCTATTGGCCTGGTGATCATCTACCACCAGGATATTGAAAGCCTTCTGCGCCAGGCCTTGAATGTCTTCTGGTGAGGTGTGTACCTCAATGGTTTGAGGAGCCTCGGTCTCTTCACAGGGAATAGAAAAGGAAAAACAAGTGCCCTTGCCTTCTTCGCTGATGACACTGAGCTCTCCACCCAAAAGCTGCACATTTTTATTGACAATGGCCAAGCCCAGTCCTGTACCTTGTTGATGGGCATCTTTCTGATTATTTGCCTGAGCGAAGGGGCGAAAAATCGTGGGCAAATCCTCTGCTGGAATTCCACAGCCTGTATCAGAGACTTGGATCCTTAAGGAATGCGGGGGATGATGAGCGAGACTCAGTTCGATATATCCGGCTTCTGTAAATTTAGCGGCGTTTGCGACAAGATTAATCAGGACTTCTTTTAAGCGGTCTGCATCGGTTTGGATGTACTGCGGAATGCTGTCTGCGGCCTTGAGTTCGATTTTGAGGGCAATGCCTCGCTCAGCTAAACTCTCTTGAAACATACTGCGAAGTTCCGCAAGCAGATGCTGCAGTTCAAGGGGGGCCAGTTCAATTTGGTTTAAGCTGGCGTCAAGTTTCGCAAAATGGAGCACTTTATTGATCAGATTGAGCAGGTGACGGCTGTTGCTCGAAATGGCCTCTAAGCGTTCACGCTGTTGAGGGCTTGTAATTTCTGCGGTCAGCAAGTCTGTAAATCCCAAAATAATGTTTAAAGGGGTGCGGATCTCGTGGGACAGATGGGCTAAAAAATGGGTGCTGTTTTGAACGGCCTGGGTTTTGTCTGCTTCTGTTTTTTGGAGTGCCGTTTTTAGGGTGTCCAGTTGAGCTTGCAGTTCAGACAGACGCGTATCGTTGTCGTTTAACATGAGCGGAGTACAGCTATGCCTTTAACTAAAATTTAGAAGTCATCGTCATCGTCAATATCAACAATTGAAAAGGCGTCAGTTTCTTCGGGTGAAAACGCTTCATCATCTAACAGTGCATCCTCAGGGTCTGGAGAAAGCACCTGGGGCATATGGGGCATCTCTAAAGGAGCTGTGCCTGGGCGTTGTTTCAGGCTATTGAGCGGTGAGGCCGACTCTCGCTGTGCCTCTGCCGGGGTGTTACGATAATCTGCAAATTCCTGCTCCAGGAGCGCAAGGCGGTTTTGAAAACGATCTGTGAGACTGACGAGCATATTGCGAAAATCTAACAGCGCGTGTAAAAGCTCCTCAACTTGCTCATCACTCATTCCTTTTGTTTCGGCCATTGTAGATCCTTTGAGATTGTGGATTGCTAAGCATTCAGTGTCTATTATACACCGCTTGCTTTGGATCCGCAGATGACTTTTCTGAACAAAAAGCGACCGTTCTCTTCAGAAAGCGGTCGCTTGTAGGTGTCATCAATGAGAGATTTAGATTTTGGCCAACTCTTTGGGTGCATCATCTTCTTCAAAGACTTCAGCAATCGGCAAGTCTCCAAATTTGCGTTGCGGGAGATTATAGTGTGCACGGACTTTGTTTTCAATCTCACGACAAATGGCTACATTTTCCTTTAGGAAGGTGCGGGCTTTATCGCGACCCTGTCCGATTTTTTCATCGTTGTAGGCGTACCAGGAACCGCTTTTTTGCACGATATCTACTGACTCTGCCAGGTCCAGAATACAACCCTCTTTCGAAATGCCTTCGCCAAAGATCATATCTACCGCGGTGGTTTTAAAGGGCGGAGCCACTTTGTTTTTCACCACTTTGATTTTGACGGCGTTACCCACCATTTCGCCTTCTTTTTTCATGGTTTCAGCGCGGCGAACCTCTAAGCGAACCGATGAATAAAAGCGCAGTGCACGACCCCCTGGGGTGGTTTCTGGGTTTCCAAACATGACCCCAACTTTCTCACGCAGCTGGTTGACGAAAATAGCGACCGTGTTGGAGCGGGCTACCACCGGTGTTAATTTTCTGAGGGCCTGAGACATGAGACGGGCTTGAAGACCCACGTGGGTATCTCCCATTTCACCTTCAATTTCGTTTTTGGTCACCAGTGCGGCGACCGAGTCTAAAACCACAATGTCTACGGCACCACTGCGGATCAATTGCTCCATAATTTCGAGAGCTTCTTCTCCGGTATTGGGCTGAGCGACCAGGAGTGACTCAATATCTACGCCAATGGCTTTGGCGTACTCAGGATCGAGGGCGTGTTCCACGTCAATAAAAGCGGCGACCCCCCCTTGTTTTTGGGCTTCTGCCACTGCGTGTAGGGTAATGGTGGTTTTACCCCCTGATTCTACCCCGAAGATTTCCACAACCCGACCCCGAGGGAGGCCACCCACGCCAAGGGCCACGTCCAGGCTTAAAGCGCCTGTGGGAATAGCGTCAACACGGGTATTGGGTTTATCACCCAGGCGCATAATAGCGCCTTTGCCAAAATTCTTTTCAATGGCACTCACGGCAAGTTCTAAAGCTTTGCGTTTTTCTTCAGGTACAAAAGACATATCAGACATCTTGTATTCTTCCTTTGTTTGTTTTACAGTGGCATTGTAGACACAATGCGCGAAAAGGGTCTATGAACGCTCTGTGTACACCCTTTATTTAAAGTGAATATACAGAATTATACCATATGTATTTATATGTATAATGCTTCTCCTTGAAAAACTTCGAAAAACTTTTCGCCCGTGCAGGGCTTCTGGCCTGTGTTATACTCCGTATAATGGAGTGATAACCTGATACAGAGCATGTTAGAAGTTTCAAATCGAGAAGCAAGAGAATTGGTGTGTGGCAGCTGTGGCTTCGTCAATATGATTGGCGAAAAGTACTGTAGTGAGTGTGGCGCGCCGCTCAATCTTGAAAATGCACCTCAGCAGGATTCCGGTGATACCGTTGAATTGCCTGAACTGACTCCTGATCCTGTGCCCCGGCGAGTGGTTACTTCTGTTCCCATTCCCCCTCCTCCGCCTTCTGAGCCCGAAGAAGCGCCTGTTGCCGAAGGCGAATCGGCCAAAGCGGGTGAAAAAAAATGGTTTAACTGCCGTTATTGTGGCAGTAAGAACGCCCAGGGGACACGCTACTGTTTTGAATGTGGTGCGCCCATGGTTTCTCATACCCATCCCAACCGCAGTGTGCAAAAGACAAAATCCGCCGTGCGCTCTCAACAGAGTTACCGTCCCCAGGAAGAAGAAACCGAAGGACCGGCTCCTTTACCGCCAAATACTGTGCTGCAAGGCCGTTACCAAATCACCAAACGCATTGGTCAAGGCGGAATGGGGGCCATCTATCTGGCCGATGACCTACGTTTTTCTCAGCGGGTGGCTGTGGTGAAAGAAATGCTGGACCACTTTACCGATCCCGATCAGCGGCGAACCGCCACGGCCAGCTTTGACCGAGAAGCTGAAATGCTGGCGAACTTAAGCCATCCGGGTATTCCTGAAGTGTATGACCGGTTTACGGAGGGCAATCGCCATTATTTGGTGATGGAATATGTAGACGGTGGCGATCTTGAGCAGCGTATGATGCAGCAAGATAACGCCCCCTTCGAAGAGCAAGATGTACTGAACTGGGCCATTCAGATCTGTGATATTTTGCACTACCTTCACAGCCATAATCCCCCGATAGTTTACCGCGATATGAAGCCCGCTAACTTGATTTTGAATAGTGCGGGTAAAATCTATGTGGTGGATTTTGGCATTGCCAGGCATTTTAATCCCACCAAAAAAGGGACCATGATTGGTACGCAGGGGTATGCACCCGCGGAGCAGTACCGCGGCCAAGTAGAGCCCCGCTCAGATATTTATGCTTTAGCCGCCACCATGCATCATCTTTTAACGGGACGTGATCCCCAGGCCGAAGCCCCGTTTACTTTCCCCAGTGTGCGGGAGTTAAACCCCCAGGTTTCTTCGCAAGTGGATAAAATCATTACCCGTTGCCTGAGCATGGAAGCGGATGGACGTTATCGAGACGCCGTGGAATTGAGTAGCGTTTTACAGCGAGCCTGTCAGAATCCGCCGACAGGATCGGGACCGATCCACATGAACACAGTCCCTTTGAATGACAAAGGGATTTCTACAGCCCTGATTAAACTTGGCCTGTCGCAAAAGCTATTCTCGGTGGAGTGGTTGGTGCGGGTAAATATTGTTTTGCTAATGCTGATTATTGTTTTGCTTATCATTCTTGTGGTTAGAAATTAGAAAAGGACAAGCCTGTGAATAGTTCCGGAAATTTAAATACGCCGTCTACCGTGCCTGAGGCCCCTCTGGAAGAAGGTTATTTTCTGAGAAGCCGCTATCGTATCGATGCTTTTTTAGAAGTGAAGTCCGGTGCTAATCTCTATCGCGCCATTGATGAAGTCACCCATCTCACGGTCATTGTCAAAGAGAAAAACCGTCCCCAAAGCCGGGCTCACCTGTCGCAAAAAGCCTTGCGTAACCCCTGGTATGACGAGTTTACAATTTTGCGTTCCATTTCGTATCCTACCGTGGTTAAAGCGGTAGATATGTTTGAGGAGAATGAGCGTTATTACCTGATTATTGAGCAGCTAGAAGGTCGAGATCTCGGTTTCTTTTTGACCCGTGAGAAGGTGTCCGTTCACCAATCCTGTGACTGGATGATTCAGTTGTGTCAGTCTTTGAGCCAGCTGCATCGCCGTAAAATTGCTCACCTGGATCTCAATCCCCGCTGTATTGTGGTGACCCACGATTTACAGCGCGTTCGCTTGACTGGATTTACCCGTGCCCTGCAGTTACCGATTATGTTTCCGGTGCAAAATGATACGCCTGGCTATGCAGCGCCTGAATTGGAGCTGCAGGAGGCCCACACCATTGATGAACGGGCCGATATATTTTCACTGGGGGCGATTTGGCATCAGTTGGTGACGGGCTGCAACCCCTTAAAGCATCGACGAGACGCTGATGGGTTGTTGATTTTTCCTGAGGTCACCTACTATGTGCCCGATATTAACCCGCAAATTAACAGCATTATTATGAAAATGCTGGAGCCTGAACCCCGTTATCGCTACCAAAGTATTGATGAGGCCAAACGGGCCATTTTAAGCTTGTTTCACAGTACGCCTTTTTATGCCAGCTTTATTACCGATGTGGGCGTGGTGCGCGAGGCCAACGAAGACAGCTATTTTGTGCAGGACTGGCATTATGTGAGCCAAACCCGTCAGCTGAGCCACGGGATTTTTATTGTGGCGGATGGTATGGGCGGAGCCCAGGCGGGTGAGTATGCTAGTGCCATGGCCACCCGTGAGGTGTCAAATATTGTCAACGAAAGTTTTGAGCAACTCAAACGCAACCCTGAACAAGAGTTAAACCTGCTTGATATTTTAGAAGAAGGCATTAAACAGGCCAACCGCAGCATTTATGAGGCGGCGCGTCGCAACCCGGAGTTACAGGGCATGGGAACCACGGTGACCGCTGCGGTGGTATATCGCGGTGTGGTGTATATTGGCCATGTGGGCGATAGCCGGGCTTATTTGTTATCTACCGACGAAATCCAAAAGATTACCCGGGATCACTCCCTGGTGGGGCGTTTGCTTGAGATTGGTCAAATTACCGAAGAAGAGGCTGCAGTGCACCCGCAGCGGAACTTAATTTACCGTTCTTTGGGGGCTTACCCGAACGTGGAAGTAGACCTTTATGAGCGTCCTTTTGTGCCAGGCACCAGTTTACTGTTGTGCTCTGATGGTCTGGTGGAGCACGTTAAAGATCATGAAATTCATGAGGCAGTGCTGCAATCGGGAGACAAATGGCGAGCTTGTAATAAGCTGGTGAACACGGCCAATATTCGAGGCGGGGACGACAACACCACGATCATTTTGGTGTATATGGACGATCTCAGATAGGTATTGTGTTTGGGAGCGAACAGGGTTTCAAAGAGAAAAGCCCGCTTTTTAAAAAAGCGGGCTTTTTTTAGAGGGGTGAATGACGGGAGTCGAACCCGCGAATGTCGGAACCACAATCCGATGTCTTAACCACTTGACTACACTCACCATGATCAGACGCGCCTGGCAGGAGTCGAACCTGCGACCAACGGTTTAGAAGACCGATGCTCTATCCACTGAGCTACAGGCGCTTGTTCATAAACTCCATTGGAGCTTGTCTAAAGCGGGAGACGAGACTCGAACTCGCGACATTCTGCTTGGAAGGCAGATGCTCTACCAACTGAGCTACTCCCGCATTTAAGTGATAGCTAGTATACCATAACCCTTTGGGTTGGCTACAAGATGACCGCGAGAAGTTCGCTAAAATTTTTTTTGCCCCATGTGATTTACGCCCATGTTAAAATTTATAAGCCGTGCGAGAAAGGACTTTTTTATGCCCCATTCTGAAATGCGTCAGGCGCTCCTACATGAGCAGTCTGACTGCCGGGTGAAAGCCCTGAAACAAATGACAGAACATCATCTGACGGTGTTTCAGGATCTTGTTGCAGAAAACCTATCTCACGCTGATGAAAGCGTACAAGCGGCAGCTGCTTTTGCCCTGCGACATAAGGTTTTTCCTGAGATAGCACCCCGGTTGGTAGCGGCTTTAGATGTGCCCGCTACAGCGGTTAAGGTTGCGGCCATTTTCACCCTCGGCGAATGGCAGTGTACCGATGCCGTTTCTGCCCTGGCTTCTCTCCTGCAATCAGAAAACCCGGTGTTGAGAAGCCGTACCGCGGAAGCCTTGCGAAAGATTGCTTCACCCACAGCCATCGTCCCCTTGTATGAGGCATTAGAGCAAGAAGAAAACCTAAAAGTTGCCTTGCGTTTGGCTGAAGCTTTGTTGTCTTTGGGAGATGAACGCGTTATACCCGTGCTAAGTGCGGCTCTGGCCTATGAAGACGACGAGATTCGTCATCGTGCGGTAGAAATTTTGGTGTCCTATCCCCATGCTGATTCCGTGCCGATTTTAATGGAGTGCTTAAAAGAAGAGGAGCAGGCCACACGGGCCGCAGCGGTCTATGTCCTGGGTAAGGTAGGGTATCTGGATCTACCGTCTTTACATGGGGGGCTTTCTGATACAGTCCGCGCGGTGCGCTCAGGCGTTGCTAAAGCTCTGGGTGAATTGGGTTCTCTGGCAGCTGAGGCATGGCCTGAACTTGTACTTTGTCTGTCTGATGAGGATCACCGGGTGCGTACCCGAGCCGCTCAGGCTCTGGGAAAACTGGGGGCAGCGGAGGCGATTCCAGATCTGGTGCTTTGCCTGTCCCAGGACGGTTCTCGCCGTGCCCGTTGGCGTGCGGCTGAAGCGCTGCGGACCTTGGATGCACAATCGGCGGTTCCCACGTTTCTGGGCGCGTTAGCAGATGCCTATAGCTCGGTGCGCTTAGAGGCCATTCGAGGCCTGGCGGAATGGAAGGTGACTGAAGCCGTACCGGCCATTGCAGACGCTTTAAACGACGAGCGCCGCCGGATTCGTTGTGCCGCAGCCAAGGCCCTGGGAGATATTGGTGACTACCGAGCCCTGGCTCCTTTGCGAGATACCCTCTGGCAAGATCCTGAAGAAAGCGTGCGCTTGCTTTGTACCCGTGCTTTGGGGCAGCTGCGTCAAAACTTAAAAGAAACCGCTGAAGCCCTTTTACAGCTCGAAGAGCAGGCGACTTTAGCACTGACCGATGTTTTGCAAGATGTCAGTGCTCGAGTGCGTTCAGAGGCTGTAACAGAAATTGTTGCTGCACAGTCGGACCTGGCCGTGGATGCCTTATTGCAGTTGATTGCAGATGATAGCACCGTGCTACGTGCAGAAGCTGCGGGTGCCCTGGGACAGTTGGGGGGAGATCGGGCTTTAAACGGTTTATTAGAACTTCTTGAGGATGCAGACAGCCAGGTACGTCATGCTGCTGTACAGGGCTTATTGAATGGGGTGGCCTTGAGTCCCACGCTTCCCCGCCATCTGGTCGAGACTTTACTTGCCTTCTTACAGAGTGACCGCCCCCGTTTGCGAAACACCGCGGCTTTAATTTTAGGACAACTGGGTCCTGAGATTGTGGCTGACTTATTGCCCCTTTTGACCCATGAAAACGCGCGTTTGCGAGCAAGTGTTATTTATGTCCTCGGGGATGTGGGCGATGGTCGAGCTTTAACCCCCATTGCCCAGGCGTTGCAAGACCCCGTCTCTCGGGTTAGAACCGCTGCTGCTGAGGCCATGGAAAAGCTCGTTCATGAAGCCATTCAGCCGCTCATTGCCGGTGTCAGCCACGCTGACCGGCAGGTTAAGCTGTATGCCATTCAGGCGATGGGGCGTATTTTACATCAGGTCAAACCGGTATTAACCTCAAGTGTTGAGGTGGAAGCAGATGAAGAGATGCGCCAGCAGGCGCACAAGGCCCTGGAAGGCACTAATGAAAATATAGAGTTGGTATTATGAGTAATCACGTTGTATGTTCCCTGTGTGGATTTGAAAATAAAGTTTCTCTACAGGCTTTAGAGCGCGTAAAAATACGTTGTGCGCGCTGTAAAATCCAATTAAAAGTTTCGCCTCATGCGCGCTTTAAGCATCTTGATCCCGCGGTTTACCGACATCCCTTAGAGACAGATGCCTTTAAGCGTTTATCTTTAATGCCCGGCATTAACACCGTATTGCAGAAAATTTCTCCTCTGTTAGAACAAAGCTATAGCGAAACGTTTTTTGCAGCCAATGGCTTGCGGGTAGGGCCTCAACAATATCCAGATCTGTATGCCAAGCTTGAAAGTGCCAGTCGTATTTTGGGCTATACCAGGGTGCCTCCTTTGTACGTGTCTTTTATGGGCCTGGACGGGGCTATGGGTTTTCAAAGCTTTTCCGCAGGAGACACATCGCCTTTTATTGTGATATCGCCTGACGCTTTAGAGCATCTGGAAGAAGAAGAGGTTTTGGCCCTGTTGGCGCATGAGCTGGGCCATATCCAAATGGGCACCTTGCGTTATAAAATGGCTGCGGACGTTCTGGGCCTTCTCATGAGTAAAACCTTCCGCAAAAGCCCCTTAGAAGTTTTTGCGGACAGTATTTCTTTGCCCGTTCAACAAGCCTTGCTTGCCTGGCGTTTACATGCCAACTTGAGTGCTGATCGCTCTGCTATTTTGGTTTTACAAGATCAACAAGCCGTGTTTTCTTTGCTGCTGAAGCTATCGGGCGGGGTGAGCAGTCGCGCCAATGTGGACGCTTTTGTGCAAGCGGCTGAATCCTTCGACGGAGAAGGGGCTGCGCAGTGGATTGAAAAGTACTGGCAGCAGTTTTTGTTCTCCCGTCAGCTGCCTGCTTTCCCCGTATGGCGAGCCCATGAGCTAAACAACTGGTCAAAACCCAGCCGCAAAGGCTATGGCTTCCAGGACATTGTTAAAATCTTTGCCGTTAACGCCTAATGCGCTAGCGCTCTTTTAGTAAGCGCCGTCAGCACTGCGAATTTGTAAGAGTTTCCATTCGTCGTTGACTTTGAAGATATCGTAAAACAGATCTTCTGTTTTACCAAAACCGTAGGCTGTACTGTAGCGATTGACCCACAGTACAGCCGAATTGCCTTCGTGCTCTTCCACTTCAATTTGGTTGATTTGATGGGTGGTGCCTGCTTCTACCAATTGGTTAAAAAAAGCGGGCATATTGGCTGCAAAAGCTGAGTTGGGGTGCAGGGCCTGGTTAAAAGAAACAATATCCCAATTATTGAGACCATTGGCAATATCGTATACTACCTGGAACATGGCTTCTTCTTCGGCTTCTAAGTCCACGTCAGGCGTCTGAATAAAGGTTTCCTCTTCATCGGGCGGACTGGCTTCAGGCACAGGTGAAGCACTGGCCTGTCCTTCCGGCAATTTACCCGTGACTTTTTCGAGTAACTCTTTATCGATGGTGATGTTCACCGATTGACCAATATTTTGGCTGGGGCAAGCGCTCAGCATAAACAGTAGACTGAGCATTACGACAAGTTTCAGATGCATGACAGGATTAAGCTTTCATGAGGATAATGACATTATAGCGTTTTTGGGGGAGAACACACAAAAGCCGTGCTCTTTATCAGGGCACGGCTTTTGATGGCGTAAGCGAAAATTAACGGTTGGCGTAGCTGCTGATTTCTCGGTGAACCAGTCTCCAGGCATCACGCTTTGAGGGACCGTGTTCCATGATGAGACCAAAAATGCGAGCATAGTTTGCCTGGTAATAGCGTGCTGCACGGTACTCATCCCAACGCACATAATTGACGTCGTAAGAGTTGCGGTTATAGTCGATAATTTCACCGAAGGTGGGCATTAACATGGCTGCCTGGGTGGGAAAGAGTTTGTAATGGCGCTCAGCAGGTGGGTTGTGAATGTCCTGGTAGGGCAGGGTGCGGCCGCCAGCTTCCAGACTGTTGACCAGTACATCCAGTAAGATAAAGCGCTTCATTTCGTTGGTGTTTGCCTTATACAGGTTGCGCACTTCACGATAGGCACTGTGAATGTATTTATTAAAGTGCCCCTCAGCATAACGGCTGTTCATAAACTGACGATCTTCATAAACCGTTTCATTGCTATAGCGAATGTGGTCTGCGAAATCTCGCCAGGTGGCGAAGGGGAGTTCACCAAAAGGACTGTCAAACGGGCTTTGGGCGTTGAGATCGCCACTGGATTGAAAGATACTGTCAGCGGGAAGTTGGGTGTTTTTATTCTGTTCTGCGATGGCATCAAAGCCCGAGGGCTGGACGTTGACGTTGCGATTTTCGATGAGAGGGCCAGGTGTTTTTTCCTGGGGTGCTGCGGCGTTATTGGCGCGAATGGCGCCGTTGACGGCAGGATTTAACATCATGCCTGCACGCATGTTAGCCTGGGGAGTACCGCAAGCACTGAAAATGAGGGCTGTCGAGGATAAGAAGAAAAGTGCTTTTTTCAAGGGATCGTGTTTCCTTAAGACTGGATTAGAAGATAAACTAATTATGCAATACAAAAGCGGTAAACTGAAGTTAATTTTTGTAAATTAAACTAAAATTACTCGTATAATAACCATTTTTTAATTAAATAGTGAAAAACAGGGCAGTGTTTTGACGCAGTTTCATTCTCGTTTTACCTTGGCTGGTCATGCTTTACTGGACGACCAGATTAAGCGACAATTGCGCTTTTTGGTGCGTTTTTTATGTGAGCAACACAGGCCAGGCGATCTGTGGGGCATTTGGCTTGGCGGATCTTTTGGCCGGGGAGAAGGTGGTGTCTTAAAGGCCGGCGGAACAGAAGAACCCTTCGGCGATTATGATCTCTATCTTATCTATGCAGAAGGCAAAGAAGAAAAATATCTGCCGCACTATACGGTCTGGGAACAAACGTTAACCCGTTTGGCGAAGTTGCCTGTGCAACTCCGTACGCCGGGCTCCTTGCGCCAATTGTACCAACAAGCCCATGAGCTTCGCTGGTACGATTTATGCCAACAGCACCAAAGGCTTTGGGTGTCTCCTGAACTTGACATGGCCCAACAAGATTTGACGGTTTTGCCTCAGTTGGCTGCCTCCAACAGTGTGAAGTTGATCTTTGGCATGGCTGGGCTTTTATTGACCCAAACAGAGCTGTCGCCAGCGGTTTTTTACCGCTGTGTACTCAATACTGCAGACAGTGTGTTGATTACCTCGTCGTGTTACTACCCCACCTTACAGGGGCGCTTACAACGCATGTACCGCTTGCAGCACGAGTTGGGCGTCTCCTGGTTAAGAGAGCTCTTTTATTTGCAGCAAGAAGCGGCACGTTATTGTACCGCTCCCGCTGAATCGCTGCCTCACGCCTTACCCACCCACCGTTTATGCCATTTGGTTTCGCGGGCTTATATTGCCATTTATACGGGTGTAGAACAACAGGGCGATCGGGAGTCTTTTGCCGCTTTAAAACTGCCCCAGCTGCTAAGGCAAGCAGAGGTCCTGTCTTTTTTAACCCGTTCTAAAAAGCAAACGGGTTTGCTCTTGTATCTCTTGCCTTTTTTACTGCAGGCTCAGGCCTGGAAAATGCCTACTTTACATCAGTTGAAGCCTTATTTGTCGATGCGCTTATATCGCCAGTTGAACCGTATCACACCCCTTGAGCAACAGCAGATGCTGGAAGCCTATTTTTTAGAGAAGTGGATGCAGTTTCAGCGGCTGCTTAACCCGTAAAGTCTTCGACCCGAATAATGCTATCGACACTATGAATAATATCGAGCTGTTGGATTTTGGCCACCACCTGCCGCAGTCTGAGTTCAGACACAGGATGGGTGATGAGCACCAATTCCGCTTTACCAGGTGCGTGTTTCTTCTGGGTTAAGGTATGAATACTCATGTCAGCTTGCCCCATTAAGACACCCAGTTGTCCCAGCACGCCGGTGCGATCTTCGGCTTGAAGACGCAGATAGTAGCGGTTCATGACTTGATCTGCTGCGGCGAGACTGGCTTCTGTCGACGGATGTTGACAGCCCATCAGTAAATTGGGGGGCGCTTCCATTTCCACAATAATGTTTAATAGATCACTGACCACAGCACTGGCTGTCGGCATGCCCCCGGCACCTTGTCCGTAAAACATCAGATCGCCCACGGCGTCACCCTGTACCAGCAGCGCGTTATAAACGCCATTGACAGAGGCCAGCGGGTGCTGGGCGGGAATCATGGTGGGGTGAACGCGGGCTTCAAAGCCATTTTCTCCCCGCTTGGCGATAGCCAATAGCTTAATGACATAGCCGAGCTCTCTGGCATGGGCAATATCCTGGGCGGATATACGTTGAATCCCGACCCGATGAATATTATCTACAGAAATGCGGTGTTCAAAAATCAGAGAGGCCAAAATCGCCAGCTTATAGGCTGCATCGTAGCCTTCGATATCATCGGTGGGATCCGCTTCGGCAAACCCCTGGGCCTGGGCCTCCGCCAGTACGGCCTCAAAATCTCGTCCCGCTTCGGTCATGGCCGAAAGAATATAGTTTGTGGTGCCATTAATAATGCCATATACCGAATGTAGGGCATTCGAAGCCAGGCTGCGCTTGAGGGTCTGGATAATGGGAATGCCTCCGGCTACAGCGGCTTCGTAATACAGGGCGCAACCATTCTCAGTGGCAGCATCAAAGAGCTCGGCACCGTGCTTTGCCATTAAGGCTTTATTGGCGGTGACCACATGTTTGCCCGCATGGAGCGCTTTGAGTAAATAGTGGCGGCTTTCTTCGATACCTCCCATGACTTCAATAACCACCTGAATATCGGGGTTATCGAGAATGAGACTGGGGTCTGTGGTGAGTTGCTCAGAAGTGAGGCCTGGACGGGGTTTTTGTAGATCTTTGACCAGCACATGGTGAAGCATCAGTTGAGATTCGGTGCGGCGACCATAGTCCTCTCCTTTTTCTTGAAGCAGTTTAACCACGGCTTGTCCCACGGTGCCACAACCGAGCAATCCAATTCCAATTTCCATCGCTGATATTTTCTCCCTTACTTTTTTTCGAAGGCTTCGACGTCAAGCTCTTGTTCTTCCTTGATGGGCATTTCAATATACACGCGGCCTTCAAGGTACATTTCTTTGTCTTTGGTTTTGACATCCATGGTGTCGGCTGTCATATAAGCCCCTTTATGGGTACGCACTTTAGAGCGGGTTTGTGAACTTAGGCTCTCATCTTTTTTTTGCCACAGCAGCTCATCGGTGAGCACGATATCTTTGGTGTCTGTAATAACCTTGACGTCTTCTTCCATGCGCAAATCCTGTTGATTGCGATCATAGGTGGCTTTGCGGGCTTCCCAAACAATGCGACGCTTATTGTCCTCACTGGTTTCTGTATTGCCCAGATCCTGTTCCCAGTCTTTGAGGTTAAAAAATTCACCGTGGGGCTTTTGAGCGCCTTCTTTAAAGTTGACGTAGCGGTTATCACGGGTGACTTCTACTTCATCGGCAAAAATGACGAAGAAGGGGGTGCCCTGCTCGCGGCCTCGCAGTTCTACATCATAGAAACGTAACTCCACTTGATCCTGGGCTTCCTGGGGTGGTTCGATGGCCGCAGGGTTTCGCGCGCTCATCTTCCATAAGCCATAGCCTGAAATACCGATAATCAGAACCACCACCAGGGGGATCATCCAGGGGCGAAAGGCGTAGCGCAGGTAATAGCGTTTATTCAGAGCCGTCCAAATGCTTTGTGGTGATTTCACGCTTGCTTGCGCTCCAACAAATCCACAAAAATATCCCCGTATTCCCGGGTTTCCAGAAATTGCCAGTGTTGGGGTTGCTCCCAATTTTTATGACGCTTACGGTATTCAATACACAAGGTGGTGTGTGTTTGTGTCAGGGGCATGGCATCCAGACGCTCAATAACATATCCATAGAGACGGGCATCGTCGTAGGGCGGATCAAAGTAAATAAAATCCACATCAATGGCTTGTTGGCGTTGCAAAAACTGTTGCACACGGCTGCGGTATAAGCTGCCTTTCAGATCCATCGCCTGCAGATTTTCTTTGAGCAATTGTAGGGCCCGTGCATTTTGTTCAATAAAGGTGACCTCTGCAGCCCCTCTGCTGAGTGCCTCTAAGCCGATAACGCCTGAGCCCGCGCATAAATCCCACCAGCGACTGTTCTCGATCTGATGGGTCCAGCGATGAAACAAAGCTTCTCGAACCCGCGCGGGGGTGGGGCGTATATCCGATTTGTCGAGCCATTTGAGGCGGCGACCTTTATGTTCACCGCCAGTGAGTTTGAGCATGATTAGTAAATTCCATACTCATTTTGTAGGGTGCGTACCTGTTGGCGAGTGAGCACCTCTAAAAAGGCTTGCTTGCCTCCCACCTGGTAGTTTTCCAGGTAGCTTTGCAGCGCTGTAATGTCCAGGCCGTTGCGCTCAAGTTCATTAAGATCCACATAAATCTGTGAAGCCAACATATCGTAAACCAGATCTACACCGTTGTCGAGCTTGTCGAAGGTTTTGTTAAGATCTGCTTTGACCTGCTCAGCCTTAATAAACGTGGTGTTTGCCAGGGTGCTCAGGGGAGAGCCTCCGTGGTCTGCGCTGAAGGCCATGACAAAATTTTCCTTACCCACTTTGTCTTCAAAAGCTTTGACGATGCGGGCCAGCTGTTTGTCTTGTTCACGCAAGACACTGCCGCACTCGTCACTTTGCCAACCAAAGGCGTGACCGCAGGCATCGGTGGCCTTTAAGGTCAGAAAGACCAAATCGGTAACATTGTCTTGACCCACAGGCTCTTGTTCAAGGAGTTTTAAAAAGACTTCTGCGTCAAACCGGGCCTGTGCCGGGGTGGTGTTGACGTCGGTCAGGTTGTTTACGTCATGGCCAAACCAGAGTCCTTGCGCATCCAGGGTGTTTTTTAAAAAGGGTTGTATGCGCAAGTCTTTCAGGTAATCGGGCAAATGATAAAACTGGGTGTTTGTGGTGACACCACCGCTCTTGCGATCATAAAACACCACAATGTCTTTGTCTCCGCCTGCAAACATACTGCCATGCCCCGCCATACCAATGGCGGCACGATCGGCGTAAGCATAAGAAATGACAAGAGCCTGGTTTTGTTTTTGTTGATCCCAGGTGTCTGCAAGCGAGGGGCTATCAATAAAAATTGGAGACTGATCGCGTCCCAATAAAGACTGGCGTTCACCCAGGGCGGGTAACGAAAAGCGATTCGAGATAATCCCGTGTTGATAGGGGTAAGCGCCGGTCCCCACGCCCAAATGTCCCACGGCGGTTTCGACATCCACATGGGTTACTTCTGCCTGGGTGTAGAGGGTGCCTTTGTGCATGAGACTGCGAATAAAGGGCCAGGCCTGGGGATGAGCGGAATAATATTGCCAGCCTGCCTGATCAAAAAGCACGGTTAAGATCGCTTTGGGTGGTGTTTTTGTCGTTTTGAAGGGGGCGCTTAACACGCGACCGTGGCGGGCATCTTCAGGCGGTACGCCGCCCATGAGATGGGCATAAGTGGGAACCAGGTCTTGTTGGGTGACGGATTCTGATAAGGTCAAGCCGGGCTTAACGTAGCCGGGGCCATAAAAGAGCAGGGGGATTTCGACATCGTAATCCCATACATGGCCATGGGTCGCACCATCGTGAGGTGTTTTGACACCCTGGATGTAACTATAACCATCGTGGGCATAGTCACCAGACTGAAACATAACGGAGGCATATTTACGGGGTAAAAAGAACAACTGCCCGCTGCGTCGTGGAGAGTAGGAGTGAGCAATGGCTTTATGAAAGCGTTTTTGGGTGGCACGCAGTTCAGCAGCATCCGGTTCGTGATACGTCATGGTTTTGAGCGGGAGGGGGTTCGCCGTCGCAGAAACGGAACCTAAACACAGAAAAGCCAGGGCAACAGCCGTTGCCCTGGAAAGAAACAGAGGCATGGATTTATGCTTCGCCACTGTCAAGCTTTGCTTTCAGTGCGGCCAAATCGTCGTCAACACTTGATCCTGCTTCAAGGAGAGCGAACTCGTCTTCAATGCTGGGCCCAGCACCGGTTCCAAGCATGTCCAGCTCACCGTACGCTGCTGCCAGTGCCTCTTTTTCCATGACCTTGTCTTCCATGCGGGAGAAGGCTGAAAGCGCTTTGCTGGTGCCCATTTTGCCCATGGTTTTATGAATTTGTTCCTGGGCTTTTGCCTGACGGGTGCGAGCAATCAGTAAGTCTTTTTTAATGCGGGCTTCGTTGATTTTTGCGTCGAGCTGCCCCAACTGTTTTTTAAGGTGCTCTACGTTGGTGTGCTGAGCTTCCCATTGTGATTTGAAACCTTCGGCAGTGGTGTTGTGGGTGTTGCGGCGATTGAGCGCTTCTTTTGCCAGGTCTTCACGTCCGCTCTTCAGAGCCAGGGTTGCTTTCTCTTCCCAGCCTTTGGCCTGCTTTTCATTTTGCAAAAATTGCTGATGAAGTTTTTTCTCGGTTTGAATGGCCAACGCGACTTCTTTACGGACTTCAATGAGATCCCGCTCCATGTCAACCATTAGCTGTTTGAGCATTTTTTCTGGATCTTCGGCCTTGTCGATCAAATCATTGATATTGGACTTAAAAACGGTAGATAAACGATTGAAAATTCCCATGGTAAATATCTCCTTACGACGTGTGGGAATTATAACACAGCCCTTTTGCTTTGCTGAAACATCTTTTGCTTTGGCTTTCTCATAAAATGTGCAAAGTGTTATGATAACGGCATATTTTAAACAGGTTTAAAGAGAGAATCGTCGTGACAGAACATGCTCCGTTAATTTTGATTGTTGATGATGTAGCGCAGAACTTACAGGTGTTAAACGCCACGCTGAGTGAACAAGGGTTTCGCGTGGCAGCAGCAAAAAGTGGTGAACAGGCTTTCAAGGCACTGGAGCGGATTCAGCCCGATCTTATTTTGCTTGATATTATGATGCCAGGTATGGATGGCTACGAGGTCTGTCGACGTTTAAAAGCCAACGATGTGACACGAAATATTCCGGTGATTTTCTTAACGGCCAAGTCTGAGTCAGAAGACATGATCCTGGGCTTTGAATGCGGAGGGGTGGATTACATCACCAAGCCCTTTCAAACGCCAGAGCTTTTGGCGCGCGTGCGTACCCATACGGAACTAAAGCGCAATCGCGACTTGATTCTGGAGTATACCCTGGAGTTAAAAGAGCGCACGGTGGAACTGGAGCGCTTAAACCAGGAGAAAAACCAGTTTCTCGGAATCGCCTCTCATGATCTAAAAAATCCCCTGGGTAATATTTTAATGCTTTTTCAGTTGATGCAGAGCTCAGGGGGCAATGCTTTGCCCATGTCTGACTTTATGGGGATTATTGACCGGTCGGCTAAAAAAATGCTCAGCATTATTAATAATCTGTTGGATGTCAACCGCATTGAGTCCGGGGCACTGCGGGTAGAACAAGAACACACCTCGCTGAAAGAGTTACTGGCTCAGGTGGTAGATAGTTTCTCTGCTGCAGCTCGCGCCAAGTCTATTGCCATTGAAATGCACGGGCCTGAGCAAGATGTCCTTTTATCCACAGATCCCATGCTGCTTTCGCAAGTGCTCGATAATCTGGTTTCCAATGCCATTAAGTATTCTCCCAAAGAAAAAACAGTACACCTTTTCCTGGAACAAAAAAAGGAAGGAAACGTTTTGATTCAGGTGCAGGATGAAGGCCCAGGTTTTTCTGAAGCCGATCAGGCAAAGCTCTATCAAAAGTTTGCCCGTTTAACGGCGCAACCCACGGCCGGAGAGGTTTCAACAGGTTTGGGACTTTCGATTGTGAAGCGTTTGGTGGAAGCGTTACAGGGTGAAATAACCCTTGAAAGCCAGGCTGGCCAGGGCAGCACGTTTACCGTCTCCTTACCTTATACCCAACAGGCAGCTTAAGTGTATGACGCAACATGAAGACTTACTTTTAGATGTACTGCATCAAACCCTGATACAGCACCATCACCCCCGTCCGTTTCTCAAGGCCATGGCCCAATTTTTCCAGCTTCAGATTCAGGCGGAGCGGGTGGAGGTTTACGCCTTAGATGTGGAACTCGGTGTCCAATGTGCTCGGCGACTGGTTTCCTTTCCAGAGCCAGCTCAGCCGATCTCTGACTTTAAACTCCAGTCAGGTGACTACGAAAAACTGGTTTTGTCAGCCACCGAGGTGTCAGCCGAAGATTTGCCTCCTGCTTTGCAGGCCCTGGCTTTTACCGGCACCCATTTACAAATTTGGCCCTGTGTGAGTGCAATTTGGGAAGGCTTTCTGGTGCTGGGCTTTGCTGAAAAGCCCATTGTGGCAGTACCTCTTGAAGAGCGCTTTCTGAGTGCTTTTGCCAGCAGTCTGGGGTGGATGCTGCACGCGCGGCGCATTGAATCAGCCTGGCGCTCTCTTAAAGAAGAGCACGGGGAGCTTGAGCGGCGCTTACAGACGGTGATTAGCAATTTACCGGGCTTTGTTTACCGTTTAAAACAAGATGGTGAACAGGTGGATTTTTTAAGCCCAGGGGTTTTTGAACTCACCGGGTTCCGGCGAGAAGCTTTTTACCAGGGTGACCTGGGCTTGCGTGATTTTATTCACCCCGATTATCAGGCCACTGTCACCGCGCAAATTCAGCAGGCAGTACGTCTGCGGCAGCCTTATGAGACCACCTATTTGTGCCAAATTAATGAGACTGAGCAGCGCTGGTTTTGGGAGCGGGGCCGCGGTGTCTTTTCGAATTTAGGGGAGCTGCGCTATTATGAAGGGTTTATTACGGATATCACCTCGCAAAAGCATAACGAGCAGGCACTGGCTCAGTTGAACCAGACCCTTGAGGCCCGCGTGGAGTCCCGTGCCCAGGAGCTGCAAGAGCGTCAGGCCATTTTTAATACCATTGTGAATAATGCCCAGGACGGGATTATTTTAATCAATGCGCGTGAAGAGATTTTGTTCTGGAACGCCAGTGCAGAAAAGATCTTCGGGTATTCCGCAGAGGAAGTGAACGGTAAAAATCTGCACCAGTTGTTGGCTCCCGATTATTATCATGGTGATATTCGTCAGGGGTTTGACCATTTTGTTCAGACAGGTGAAGGTCCTATTCTCGATCAACTGCGAGAAGTTAAAGCCAGGCATAAAGCGGGTCATTTTTTAGATATTGAATTGAGTATTTCAGGGGTGCAGCGCCAGGGCAGTTATCACGCGGTAGGCATTGTGCGCGATATTGGCGCCCGCAAAGCCCGAGAAACCCAGCTCAAAATTTTCCATCAGCTGGCTGAAGCCTCAGCCCAGGGCATTGGTATGATGGATCTCGACTTGAATATTTTTTACATCAACCCGACCTTAAGAACCTTTCTGGGAGAAGACAGTGATGAAGGCTTGATGGGGCAGCCCCTGCTTTCGTTTTATTCTGAGCACGAACATGCCCGCTTCCAGACCGACGCGCTGCCGGTGTTGTTAGAAAAAGGCACCTGGACAGGTGAAATAGAGCTTTGCTCTATTAAAGGGGGGTGTGTTCCCACGCTGCAAAACTTTTTTACCATTGAAAACGAGCATAAAGAACCGGCTTTTATTGCGGTGATGATCACCAATATCATGCAGCAAAAAGGGGTGCAACGGACGTTAGAGTTGGCTCAAAAGAGCGCAGATGAGGCGAATCAGGCCAAGTCTGTATTCCTGGCCAATATGTCTCATGAAATTCGCACGCCCATGAACGCCATTATCGGTCTGGGGCATCTTTTGCAAAAAACAGAATTAACGCCTAAACAAAGTGATTACACCGCGAAAATACAGGGAGCTGCCCAAAATCTTTTGGGTATTATTAATGATATTCTGGATTTTTCAAAAATTGAAGCCAATAAAATGGATATGGAGTACATCTCTTTTGATTTACACAGAATCCTTACCAATATCAGCACAATTCTTGCGGTGAAGGCCCAAAACAAAGATCTGGAACTCATTTTTAAAATTCATCCTGAAGTCCCTCGCTTTTTAATGGGAGACCCGTTACGTCTGGAACAAGTTTTTCTCAATCTGATGAATAACGCTTTGAAATTTACAGAAGCGGGCTCAATTACGGTGGTGGGGGATTTACTCTGGGAGACCGAACGTGAGTTATTTCTACGCTTTGAAGTGCGAGACACTGGCATTGGCATGTCGCAGGCACAGCAGGATAAATTGTTTAAGGCCTTTAGCCAGGCTGACGCCTCCACTTCCCGTAAATTTGGCGGCACAGGCCTCGGCCTGACCATCGCAGAGCGTTTGGTGCATATGATGGGCGGTGAGATAGGGCTCAGCAGTCAAGAGGGTGTCGGCAGTACCTTCTTTTTTACCCTTAAAACAGAGCGTTCAGAAGAAATGCAGCCCCTGCAGGTGCCTGTAGACCTTCAGTTAAAGCACGTGCTGGTGGTTGATGACCAACCGGTGGTCCTTGAGGTGATGCAAGAGTACCTCAGCCATTTTAAAGTCACCTGTGTGCTGGCCAATTCAGGGGCTGAGGCCATTGAGAAATACCGCCAGTCGAAACTAGAGGGTAAACCTTTTGATCTGGTGATTTTAGACTGGAATATGCCAGAGATGGACGGGGTTGAGACCCTGGCGCAATTGCGACAGCTGATCGATCACGAGCATGAAACAAAAATCTTTATGATGACAGCCTATGGGCGTGAAGATATTGTAGAGACCTTACGCAAACTGCACGTAGACAATCTCCTGTTAAAGCCGGTGACCCAGTCTGTTTTGTATGACCATCTGGTAGAACATCTGAGTCAGGGCGCCATGAAATCTCGGGTAAATCATACCGTTATTAACACCATGAATCTAGCCGCTATCAAAGACGCACAGGTGTTGGTGGTAGAAGATAACCTGATTAACCAACAGATCGCACAAGAGCTGTTAGAGGAGGAGGGGCTGCAGGTCACAGTGGTACAAAACGGTAAAGAGGCCGTTGACCTCCTGGAGCTGCATTTGCCCTTGGTGCACTTTGATGCGGTCTTGATGGACTTGCAAATGCCTATTATGGATGGCTATGAGGCCACTGAGCATTTGCGCCAAAACCCTATCTTTAACGATTTGCCCATTATTGCCATGACTGCCGATGCTGTCACAGGGGTACGAGAGCGGGTTCTGGCGGCAGGTATGAATGATTACGTGACCAAGCCAATTCAATTGTCTGTATTGGCAGACGCTTTGCTGCGCTGGATCCCGCCGCAAAAAACCGGTGCTTCTCAGGACAAAGGTAAAGTTGCTGTGCCTATGACGCTGACAGCGGAGACGGATTTGGCTGGCCTGGCGTGTTTAAACTATCAGGACGCCTTAACCCGTATGGCGGGCAAGGTATCTCTTTTAGAGCGTCTGCTCAGGCAATTTGTCAAAGAAAATGCCTCCACGATTATGCAATTGCGGCAAGCGGTAGATACCCAGAGTTGGGAGGATGGCCGACGTTTAGCGCACACCTTGAAGGGATCTGCCGGCAATTTAGGTTTGGAACACATTTTTAAAAGTGCTTACGCCTTAGAAAAAACCCTGGTAAAGCCCGCGCAACGGACTGAAATCATGGCTGAGTTGGATCAACTGGAGCATACTCTGATGGCTGCGATACGTGAAATAGACGCAGTGTTAGCTTCTGTGGAAACACCGCCGCCTGTAGCGATACCGTCCGAATCCACTGCGCATTTAGCGGTAGAGGTTTTAACGCAATTGCAACAGGCTATTGAGCATTATGATGCCACTGCAGGCGAACAATTGGCTGGTTTACTGGCAGCGCATGCAAAAGGACCGCATGGCGAAAGCCTACAGGCGATAGCGGACGCTTTGGATGACTTTGAGCAGGAACAGGCCCTGGCAGAGTTGGTTCGCCTGCGGGAGACGCTCACCGCTTCTACGTAAGTTCTTTTGCACCAAAGAGGTGGACCCTGTTGCGTCCTTCACGCTTGGCGATGTACAACGCCTCGTCAGCCTGCTTTAAAATTTCGTCGGGCTGCAAGTGGCTGACATCGTGATGAAAGACGCAGCCGAGACTTAAGGTGATATAGGGGACGATTTCTGAGCCCATATGGGGAATTTTCAGGGCCATTACCCGCAAACGCACTTGCTCAGCAATCTCGTACACCTGCCTTGCTTTTTCTCCGCCAATGACCACCGCGAATTCCTCTCCGCCATATCGCGCAGGGAGCGTGTCGGGGGTTAAGGCTGGTAAGTTTTTGGCCACCTGCTGTAAGCACTCGTCGCCTTTTTGGTGGCCATAAATGTCGTTATAGCGTTTAAAATAGTCCACGTCAGACATCAAAATGCCCAGGGGTTCTTGTCTGCCCACGCAGCGTTGCCACAGGCGTTCTAAGCCGTCATTAAAAGCGCGCCGATTGGGGATATGGGTCAGCCCATCGGCATATACATTGCGCTCCAGATTGCGTTGCTTGAGTTTTAGAGCCTCTTGTTGTTGTAAAAGCAGTTGTTGACGCTCTTTCAATTGATTCAGGGCATTCTGTTTTTTTAAAGCCGCTAACACACGGGCCTTGAGTTCGGGGTATTTGAAAGGCTTGGTGACATAATCCGTGGCGCCAGCTTCAAAAGCTTCTTCCAGTTTTTCGGTGGCGTTTAAAGTGGTGAGCATAATCACGGGAATATCAGAAAATTCAGGGTGTTGATTAAGCGCTTTTAGGCCTTCAATACCGTTCATGCCGGGCATCATAACGTCCATCAAGATGAGTGAAACCGGCGGCTGACACTCACCCAGATAACGAAACATTTCCTGGATGGAGCTGACCTGACCAATGTGCCCAACACCAATGTCTTTTAAAGCATATTGATTGAGAAAACGCGTGTCTGAGTCATCATCCACAATCAGGGCATGGGTGGTTGCTAAGCCAATATCCACTGTGCTCATAACAAATGCAGCGTGTCCTGGGCCCAGCGTTTAAATTCCTTTTTGAGTACAGCCAAAGAGTCTACCACATAAAGAATCGGTTGTAAGTGCCACACTTCGTAGTCCTGGGCAGCCATGCCCTCCGGGTCAAAAGCCCGCCGTTCCACCTGGTCGCCAAGGGCGTTAAACGTCTCCTGATAAGAGGACACAATACCATTCCCATAAATACGGGGAAGCCCTTTTTCGTAAAGCAGACCAAACTCGACGGTAAACCAATGAAAGCGTTCCAGTTTGCGACGGTTTTCACCCTGGGCCTGAAGTGAAGCCATGCCGTACATCTGATAGTAATCTGCAAAATCCGGATCCGTGATCATGGGCATGTGGCCAAACACATCGTGAAAGATGTCTGGCGCAGGGGTGTAATCCAATTCATGCTCCTCACGAATATAGTCGGTCGAAGGAAAAACCCGCTCTGACAAGAGCTTGAAAAAATCCGCTTCGTGCAGAAGGCCAGGAGTCCGTGCCACCCGCCATTGGGTAGCACCATATAACGTATCGCTGAGCTCTGAAAGGTTAGGAATTCGTGTTGTGGGTAGTTGGAGCTGTTGTAGACCCGTTATGTATTCCTGACAGGCCCTCTCCGGTAAGACTTCCAGTTGGCGTTGAATTAAAAATTGCCAGATGCCCTGTTCCTTGGGGGTGTAAACCGGCGGCTGAATTTCAGCGCCGACAGGGAGAGGGTTTTCCATTTTGATAGGAACGCAACGGGGGTCTTTGCCTTCAAGACCCGCTTTTTCGTAAGCAGAGAGTGATGATTCCATGAAAACCTCCTGAGCATGCGGTTTTTTAAGTCTGTGCTTATGATAACGCGTTTAGATAGCCACTGCACAGCAAGTCAAACGTGTTTTTATTGTTATATTTTTGTTTTCATTGTTGTTTTTATACATTTTTTATGATAATTATTTATATATTACGATATTGTGAATTGGGTGTTATGTTTGTAGAAGGTATAGGCTCAAATTTTGGTTTTTCCGATCGCAGTATTCAACGGGCAGCGCAACAAAGCCAGCTCAACATCGATAAAACGTTAGAGCGTTTGTCTACTGGGCTACGTTTAAATCGAGCCGCTGATGATCCCTCGGATTTCTTTCTGGCAAAAAAAACGGAAAGCCGTTTACTGAGTCAGAATCAGGCCGCGGCCAATACGCGTGCGGGCAGTTTGCTTTTGGCTAGCGCAGAGGGTGGGGTCCAAAGTATTCTTGAGGGCTTAAATCGCATACGTACGCTGGCATTAGAAAGTTTAAACGATACGAATTCTTCATCAGAAAGAAATAGTTTACAAGAAGAACTCAAGAAAATCGTGGCTTTCATTGATGAAAAGGCTCGCAATACCCGTTTTAATGGCAGAACCCTGCTTGATGGAAGTGCTGCTGGCGTGCGCTTTGCTCAACCTGCCACTGCCCAGGCTGTGGTGAATCGGCAGGTGGTGGATAGCACCCAGGGCTCTGGGCCTTTTGTACGTGACTTTAGCCTGAGTCAAACCGATATTTCACAGAATACGAACCTGACGTTTCGTTTGTTTGATACGGGAGAGCCCAATAATATTGGTCTTGAAATCTCATCTTCGACACTGGGGGTGATTACGGTAACCAACGATTATGCGGCTTTTCCCAAAACCTATGATATTCCGGTGGATAGCAGTGGTGCTTTATTACAGGTCACCCTGGCAGATTTGGGCGTGAGTAACACAGGGCCATTAACCCTGAATGAATACCAAAATACGACCTTACAAGAACTTATTGATGACCGACGGATTGCACCTGTAAGCTTTGGCGGACTTAATCTGACCCTCGGGGGAGTCACTTATAATGGGGTGGTAAACGTGCAACCCAACCAAACCCTTGAAGATGTGGTGAGTGGCCTCAATGGGCTAGCGGTTTCCACGGGAACCCTCAGTGCAAGCTTTGATCCCGGAACCAGCCGTATTAGCGTTTCTTATCAGAATCAGTCAACGGTTTCTGCCAGTACCAGTACCCTTTATACACCCGCTGTACCCACGGCGGCGGGTGGGCCTTTTGTCAGCTTTGCGGCCATGGGCACTCCGGGTGAAGGACCCGCCTACCGTGATATCAACCCCTTTTTGCCGGGGACACCCTTTGCGAAAAACGCCTTGCCTCCGGGACAGTTTTTTCCCACAGTCCCCGCCAGTTTAGATACCACTCTGGATTTTTCGGGAACAGATGCCTCAATACTCAGTGCATTGGGATTGAGCAGCGTGGTGGATTCCGGCATTGTGACGGACTATACAGCCACCTATTCGGGCGTCACCGTCGCCACGGGTAACCCCAGTGAGTACGTCAACCGAACCCAGGTGAGTATTAGCACGGTATCCAGTGAAAACGAAGTGAGTGGTACCGATACTGGCTTGACCTCTGCCGATGCCAATACGGCGCTGGGCGTCCTGGGCATTGCAAAAGTTGATGTGACTCCCTTTGGCGCCGGGGACTTTAGCCTGGATTTTGGATCCAATGGGATATACACGTTTGCGGGCTTTGATCCTGTGGTACACACCATTCAAGACATTGTCGATGACATTAATGCCTATGCCAGTACCACGGGGGCTGATGTCAGTGCGAGTTTTGATGCCAATAGCAATGAACTCTTGATTCAGAACACGCCCTTGCCCAAGGTTGACAATCCTGGCTTTGTTCCCGGTGGCGAATTTTTTATTAACTTTGGATTTAATGGCGTGTTTAATTCTGCCGTGTTTCTGGGGGGCTTTGATCCCACTACGCAGACCATTGATGATGTGGTGCAAGCCATTAATGACTTTGGTATTTTTAATTCGGTGGCTGTTTCCGCCAGTTACGATGAAACCACGGACCGTCTCACCCTGAGAAATCAGGTTCCTCTGGGATTGGGATTAAACCAAATCGTTATTGGGGGAACCAACGGGGCGGCCTTTCGTGACTTTTTCAATGTGAACTCTGATTTTGGGGGCTTGTTGGGATCGGTGACGGTAACCAGTACTTCAGATATTGACAATAGCGATGTCACGGGCGCCTACGATATTACCGCTGCTGATGTTACTGGAACACCCCTTGCGGATCTCTCCCGTTCCACGGGCAATAACCAAATTTTGTTTGGGGGCCCCAATGGTGCCAATATTCAAAGTTTCTTTAAGATTACCGATGTTCCAGACTCTGGCACGGCGGTGAGTCAAAGTGCAGCGTCCAGTCAGGATATCTCTTCACAAGCGATTGACCCTGCTCTTGATGTTACCCTTGCTGATGTGTCGAGCAGTACTTTAGAGGAGCTGTTTACCCCAAAGGTCACCTTCCCAGGGGGAACCGTGCCTTCCGGTGCCCTGGTTCTCAATGGGCAAACCCTGATTAATATTGATGTGTATACCACGCTCAACGATATTGTCAACGCCATTCAAGGAGCTAGCGGCCCCAATCACCAGACTTATACTGCTGATTTTGACAGCACAGTCGCAGGTGGCCTGTTTATTGGCGTGCGAGATACAGAAAACCTTTCTGCTCCCACAAGTACCGTCGCTGCGGACCCCAGTGGTGCAAACCCCCAGATGAATGGTAATCAATTGACCTTAGACTCTGCGGCCTTTATTGCGGAGCAAGCCCCTTTGAGTTATAACAGTGGTACCCCGCTGGGCTCAGGTTCAGGGCCCGCAGAACAGTTGACTTTCCAATCCACACCGCTGTCTTCTCAATATCAAGTGAATGCCCCCAATGCGGCGGGTGCAAATATTAGTGGTATTCAATTTTCGGGCTCGAATCTGGCCGCGGTACTGGGTTTACAAAATCAGAACTCTGGGCCGGCCACGTTGGTGGCGGGTAGCGATCAATACCGGGGCACCATTACGTATAATGGGGCAAACACCTATCAATTGCTGGCTGAATATCAACAGATCTATGAGGCCAGCTCAAGCACTTCAAGCAGCAGTGCTATCGGCACCTATAACAATACAGGTCAAAGACCGCCGCTGGGTGTGGTCGCTGATTTTTTTATTCGAGCCAGCCAAAATGCCAACACCACAGACAACGCTCTGGTGTTTCAGACAGGCATTGAAGAGGGACAAACATATCGGGTGGGGATTGCTGATTTGACGGCCAGCGCTCTGGGCATTGAATCTTTAAATTTGGTGGGTGCAGACGATCAAAGTTCGCGTCAGCAAGGAAATGCAGTGTTGCAATTGGTGGATCAGGCCCTGGAAAAAGCCCTGGGTGTTCTGGCGGGGTTGGGCAGTGACCAACAAATTCTGGGTTTTCAGGCAAATAGTCTGGCTTATCAGAAAGAAACGATGAGCGCCTATTTATCGGATCTACAAGACGCAGATATTTCTGTGGAAATTGGCAATTTGACACGCTCACAAATTAATCTTCAAGCAGCCAGCTTTGCTTTGTCTGAAAATCGGAGGGTACAGGCCGGTGTCCTGGGCTCTTTGTTGGGAGATATCCGTTTGCTCAATTATTGACTTTTTTGCACCCCTTTTGAAATAATGATTAAATAAAATAGGGGCAAGCATTTTTTCTGTTGGTGCAGAAAGAGTAAGCCTATGCCATCCTCCAACTTTTCCCTGGGTTTTAATCCGGTTTCCGCTCGTTTACAACGGCAATTTCAATCTCATCAGGTCGATATCAACCAAACCCTTGAACGCCTGTCCTCGGGTTTACGGGTTAACCGAACGGCTGATGATCCTGCGGGAATTACGGTGGCAAAAAAATTAGAAACCCGCCTGTTGAGTCAGGGACAAGCTGTCCAAAATCTGCGAGAAGGGGCTTTGTTGACGGCCACTGCTGCTGAGGGGGCCCAGCAGGTGCTGGAAAGCCTCAAGTCGATTCGCTCCCTCACTTTAGCAAGTTTAAGTGATACCACCTCGTCCGCAGATCGCGAAACCTTGCAAAAGAACTTGAAAAACCTGGTGCAGGCCGTGGACCAGGTGGCACGCTCCACATCCTTTAATAGCCGTAAGTTGCTTGATGGCAGCGCTGCGGCATCGGTCTTGTTTCGCCCCGCCGAAAGTGAAATTTTATTTAACCGCACCGTGACAGATACGTCCACAGGAACAGCCGCTGAAGTTTCTTTTATTGAAAATATTGTGCGTACGGACCCTGAGGTTTCTCGTGATAGCGTGATCTCTTTTCGTCTCTTTGACAGTGGTTCAGACTTTGCTGCGGGCCTTGAAATTTATTCTTCGGAGCTGGGGCTCATTACGGTGACCGACAATTATCTGGCCTTTCCTAACACGTATAACTTGCCCACGGAAAGTTTATCCGGGGGTCCTGTGGTCCGTGTGTCCCTGGCTGATCTCGGTTATAATCAACCCGATCCGCTTACCCTGAACGAATACCAGAACGTGAGTTTGCAGGCTCTGGTGGATGACCGGCGCATTTTGCCCGTAAGTTATGGCGCCCTGAATGTTACCCTGGGAGGGGTTTCCTACAATGGCATTTTTAACGTGCAGCCCACGAGTACTCTAGAAGATGTGGTCAACGGCATTAATGGTGCGACGGTAGGGAGTGGAACACTCACCGCTGCTTATGATCCCGCTACACAGCGCGTTACTGTGGGCTACACCAATCAACGCACCCTGGTGGAACAAACGGACACGGCCTATACTCCCACGGTTCCTTTGGCTGCTGGGGGACCTGTAGCTAGCTTTGCTGCCCTGGGGGTGCCTGCGGAGGGGCCTGCCTACCGCAATCCCGACGCCTTCTTACCCACAAGTCCGTTTAGCAAAAATAGTCCACCCCCGGGCACGGTCTTCCCGAGTGCTCCGGCCAACTTAAATACGGCTTTGAGTTTTACGGGAAGTCACGCATCAATTTTGAGTGTTTTTGGCTTAAGTAACCTTGGGGACTCAGGGCTCATTACGGATTATACGGCCACCTATACCGGTGTGACGGTGGCCACCGGGAACCCCAGTGAATTTGTGAATCGCACCCAGGTGAGGGTGACGTCGGTCAGCAGTGAAAACCGCGTCAATGGTCTGGATACTGGCTTAAGCGCAACGGATGGAAATACCCGTCTGGAAGTCTTAAGCACCGCCCAGGTGGACTTAACCCCCTTTGGTAGCGGTGATTTTAGCATTGACTTTGGTGAAAATGGTCAATACACTTTTGCAGGATTTGATCCTGCAGTGCATTCGATTCAGGATATTGTTGATGATATCAATGCCTATGCCACCACACAAAGCGTGGCGGTAAGCGCCAGTTTTGACGCCGGTAGTAATCAATTGACGCTAACCAATACGCCCAGTACCCCCACCGGCAATAATCAAATCGTGTTTACCGGGGCCAACGGGCTCAACATTCAGCAATTTTTTCGCGTGTCCGATCAAACCGATGACGGCACAGGTAATTCGCAAGTGCTTACGTCTGCAGGGGATATTTCTTCACAGGCTTTAGATGCTTCGCTGGATATCTCGGCAGCAGATGTGACAGATAAAACCCTGGAAGCACTGATGACAGCACGACTGGGAGAGGTGTCAGGGGCTTTACGCATCAACGGACAGACCGTTATCAATGTGGGTAATACGACGACTTTAAATCAAATTGTAGCGGCGATTAACGGTTTTTCTGCCAGCAATAACCGAGATTATACCGCTTCTTTTGATATGGAAGTTGCCGGAGGCCTCTCTATTTTTTTACGAGATGTTGAAAGTGTGGCAGCCCCGTCTTCTCCAGCTCCTGCAGACCCCAACGGCCTGATCCCACTGGTCAATGGAAATCAAATTACCCTGGATTCTTCTGCTTTTATTGCTGAAGAAGCCCCTTTGAGTTATAACGGAGGAACGCCTTTAGGTTCGGGCAGCGGGCCCGCAGAGCAGTTAAGTTTTCAGAGCACCCTGCTTTCACCCCAATATAATGTTAATGCCCCAGATCCCAGTACTGCAGACATTAGCAGTATTTTGTTTTCAGGTTCAAATATTGCTCGGGTAATGCATTTGCAAGATGCCGTTACCGGAACCCCCAATGCAGTGGCTGGTGCTGATCGTTTTCGTGGAGAGATTACCGCCACAGGAAGCAATAGCTATACTTTATCGGCAGCATACCAGCGAGATCTTTCAGCCACCTCAAGTACCACCAGCACCCGGAGCATTGGCTATGAGACGCCTGTGGGGCAGCAACCTGAGTTTGGGGTGGTGGGTGAAATTTTTGTACGGGCCAATCGGCCTTTTGTGGCGCAGGACAATGCACTGGGCATTCAACAGGGCATTGACGAAGGCCAGAGCTACCGCCTGGGGATTCAGAACCTAACGGCTTCAGCTTTGCGTTTAGAAACCCTGCGTTTTGTGGGTTCAAATGCCGAGCAAACCCGTTTGCTGGGCTTAGAAACCCTCAAGGTGGTCGATGAGGCTATTGATACCGCCCTGCAGACGCTGGCGGAGCTTGGTGCTCAACAACGGGTCATTGAACAAGGCTTAGCAGGGGCAGCTCTGCAACAAGAAGGGCTTCAGCAAGCATTGTCTAATGCCCAGGACGCCGATTTGCCTGCGGAAATCGCTGGCTTAACCCGTGCTCAAATTAATGTACAGGCGGCCAGCTTTGCCCTTGCGGAGCAGCAGCAGTTTCAGCAGCGTACGCTGGAGCGCTTGCTCAGTAATCAGCTGCTCGGCGATATTCGCTTGCGAGATCTTTAAGGGGACTTGAGCGCTTGTTCTAAAAATTCGAGCAGAATCTGTGCTGTTTCCGTTTGCTGTGCTATTGCAGAAAGCGTCGCCTGCCCGTCTTTGTCCTGCGGGCCATAATCCCCAAACTGTGCGTGATTGCCCCCCTCAATGACATGATAGCGGGTGTCAGGGGGTAGGAGCATTTTGTTTTGCTCGATTTCGGCCGGGGTAGCCAGACCGTCGTTACTGGCTGAAAGAGAGATTACGGGGAGAGATTGGGCTGACAGATCGTCTGCGGCGGCGGGATATGCCGCCAGCAAAAAGAGGCCCTGGTAACCTCCGTTTTTTGCCGCTTTTGCGGCCATGGCACCTCCCAGTGAATGGCCGCCAATCCACCAGGTGGTGAAGTGCGGGTATTGTTGTTTTAAGGACTGATCTGCATCTGCCCTGAAAACCGCAAGGTCCAGAGGCATCTTCGCCACCAGTATAGTCCGACAGGGGGTTGCCAGACGGGCCGCCAGGGGAATATACGCTGCGGGATGGACCAGACCCCCAGGGTAAAAAATAAGCCCTTCCTGTGCATCCCCTTCACACTTCGGTGCCGTGGCTTTGACACTGAAGTGGTCAGATTGCTCTACGAAGGAAGTGTTGGTGGGCAGTTCCCAAAGAGCAAAGCGAGGGGGTGCGCTGCAGGCGCTCAGTAAGATCAAACTGGCACACCATAAGTGTTTAAGCTTGATCAAGGTATTGTTCCAATTGTTTGAGAAAGGCTTCCGTATGCTTTTGGGTGCGGCGCAGGGTATCCAACTCGAAATGATCAAAGTTTTCTTCTAAGGTGCGGATTTGGTGTAAAAGAGCACCCGGTACGCCCTTGAGTAAATTGTCTTTGTAATTGGGGTTTTTTTGCTTTTGAATCACGCGGCCCAGTTCACGGGTACTCATATCGATGACATTTTTGTATTCGTTTTCATGGACCGGAAAACGCCGGGTCATAATGTCTTTGCGTTCGTCATGGTTCAGCTGAGCCAACATCATCATCTTGGTAGTGCCCAACGGCTCAAACTCTTTGATTTCTTGTTGAGACATATAGGCAATGCGTTTGAGACGGGTTAAATAAGAGTACTCCATCTCATTGAAATAGTTGATGGCGTAGTCCTTAAAGCTGCGGTAGCCTAGCGCATAGTAAAGTTTTTTTTCTTCTAAGTAGCGTAAATAAAAGGCCACGAGGGTATTTTTTTTGACCAAATCACTGGTCATTTCGCGAATTTCAAAAGAAAGTCCCAGAGCATCTCGCTGTTTACGTTCTAAAAACTGACCAAACATGGTTTTGGCCTGCTCGGGAATTTGAACCCTGTGGAGCGTGGGCAATGCCTGATCGATCATGGCGCGGTGACGGCGCAGGATTTCAGGAATTCGTTTTTTGACTTCGCGGTAGGTATACAAAACCGAGGGCTGGTCTGGCATGGCCAGAGCCGCAGGATCCATAAAGGCCAGTTGTTGGCTTTCGTTGGGGTGAGATTCTGAATTCAGAGGTTGTGCGCACATAGGCTTATTCTATCAGAAAACAAGTCGCTGTGCCGCCTAGGCTGCGTCCTTTGCCGTGATGGATTCTAAAATAAAGGGGGCCTCCTGTGGGAACAGCTGCGCGGCATAGGTCAAAATAGCGTACCAACTGAATCCCATGAGCATACAGAGGGTGCTATTCAAGAGCAGCAGAGGCGTGCTGAACCACGCATGCAGGAGTAAAGGCAGACTGATGATTCCAGACAAGACCATTAAGACCTGAAAGCTAAGCAAAATAGGGGTTCCATTGTTTTGTTTGTAATGGCTTTTATTGAGATTCATGGGGCCAGGCGTACGGATGGACAAGAGGTTGCCCAGGCTAAGTACGCCAAAAAGCAGGCTTAAAAAGCTTAGCCAACCGGTTTGAAAGAGGGCGTGGGATTGAGGGTAGAGGCAGAGAAAAATACCGCTAATCAGACTGAATTGGGCACAAGCGAAAAGTCCTAAGGCCAGATTTTTGCCCAAAAATATAGCTCGGGGGTCGGCACCTGAAAGAATATAATGTTTAAAGCCTTCTCCTTCTGGGCCAAAGACATTAATGTACAAATACACAGAGGTTAAGAACAAATAACCGATGATGCTAAGCAAATAAGAAAAAGAAGGTCCTCCGGCTTGTGCTCCCAGCCCTGCACCCCGTAATAAAATAACCATAAGGGGCGTGAGAAAAAAAGCAAGTTTGCCCAGCAAACTCCGGAAATATGTGTGCAAATCTTTGAGGGCCACGGCCTGAATGACAGGGGGGAGAGGCAGGTGGAGGTTTAGGTTGTTTTTTCGCTTGTAGGGCCCTGTAATTGGCGTCTCAGGCTCTTGTAAAAGACCCTTTAAAAGCTTCCAGCTTCCCTGATAAATTAAGAAGCTCCACAAACCCAGGCTTGCAAGTTGCTGGATCCACACCAGGTATTGGTGTTCATAGAGAGCCCACAGCCCTTGCACAAAGATCCCCGGCGGAGAAAAATACAGCAGGGCATTCAGACCGGTCTCGATGACGCGCCAAAAAGGCTGGCTATACAGCAGCATGTCGGGAGAAAGGTTTATTGGCGCAGAGCGCAATTTTTCCTGGGTCAACTGTTCTGCCACAAAGGCCGGTGCAAAAGACGCAAAAATAACCACGAACAATAAAATCAGGCTGAGAAGCTCTTTCCAGTAACGGCTTTGAAACAGCCTCAGCATCATATCCTGCAAGAGTCGGTTCCCTAAGGTGTGAACCATCGCCCAGAGCCCCAGAAGAGGCACCAGAGCCAGGCGGTTTACCAAAGTGGCCTCAGGCCAATAGGCACTGCTCCAAAGTACAGCCAAACCCAGCGGATAAAAAAATAAACTCCAGGGCTCAAAAAAGGCGAGTAAGCAATGGTAACGGTGCAAGGTTTTTACACCCATGGGAAAGGGTAAAAGCTTGCGTAAATCCAGGCTGAGGTTTTCATTTTTCATCAGAAAGAGGAGGGGAGACAGGGTCCACATAAATCCCAGAATGCCAAAGGCGAAAATCCAGAGCCAGCGCAACAAAAGATCGGGAGCTGTTTGGAGGGTCTCCATACCCGGTAAGGCGATCACAAAACCCACCCCCACGGCCAGAAGCAGTGAAAAAAGAGTGCTAAACCCGTGAGACAGTAAGCTGCTCCAACGGGATAGCTGATGTTGCTTTTGCCAGGCCCGTACCATTAAGTACTGTTGTAAACGCAAAAGGGCACCCAATTGTTGAGAGCGTAATTGATGATCTTTGAGGGGCTTCATGGAGCTTCTGTTAACCACGATAAAGGACTGTGTAAGGGCTCTTGTCCCATATGCTTTAGAAAGTGACTTTCTAAGGAGCCTTTGCTAAGCCAGGTCTCAATAGGCGCGCTGGCAATGAGTTCACCCTGTTGAATCATGGCCACATGGTCGCAAAGTTTTTCGACAATGTCTAAAATATGCGAAGTTAAAAAAATGGTCATGCCTTTTTGAGTCAGGGTTTTGAGAAGCTGTTGCAAAGCCTTTGCCGAGACCACATCAAGCCCTTCAAAGGGTTCATCTAAAAAGAGCAGGCGGGGTTGATGCATTAAGGCTGCCGCCAGGGCTATTTTTTTACGCATACCATGGGAGTAATCGGCCAGGGCCTGGTGCTGCTTGTCCTCTAAACGCATAAAATGAAGGATTTCCTCGCTGCGGGTGGTAATGTCCGCTTTGGCTACTCCATACATGGTTGCCGAAAAATGAAGATATTCCCGTGCACTGAGTTGTTCAAACAAATGGAGTTTTTCGGGGACCACACCGATTTTGCGCTTAAGGGCTACGGCCTGGGGATGAAAGTTTTCGCCAAAAATGCGTACGCTTCCAGCGGAGGGCGTGAGCAAACCCGTAAGCATTTTAATGGTGGTAGACTTGCCTGCTCCGTTGGGGCCCAGAAAACCAAAAAAAGCGCCGGTGGGCACCGTTATATTCAGGTTTTTAACGGCTGTAAAGCGGCCAAAATGACGAGACAACGCGTGGGTTTCTAAAGCTGGTGGGGGGGGCATTGTATCCATGAGCTTCATTATACCGGGTCTCTTCGGGGACGTGACGCGGGGCTTTCTTCTTTTTAGAAATTCGTTTAAAATAAGGGTAGCTTTTGCTTAAGTTAGGCATTTTTACCCCATGAACAAAACAAAACTGCTCGTCTCTATTCTTTTTGTCACCACCACTGCTTTGGTGGGCTGTCGAAGTCGCTCTCAAACCCAGGCTTCCGATTTTCAGGGACAGCAAACTGCTCTGCCTTTGATGGCACAGCGCTTTCAAGCTACGGGACGTGGACGCAATCTTGCCCAGTGGATTGAGCAGTACCATGCCCCCCTGGTGACTCGAAATCCTGCGCTGGTAGCGCTCAAATACCAGGCCATGAAAGAGTCTCCTTTTGCTTTTTATCGGGCGACGGCGTTTCTTTTTTACCAGGATATAGCAGCCCAAAATGCCCTGAATCAGGCAATTAAAGTACCCCTTCAGGGCGATTTGCACTTAGAAAACATGGGCACCTATCGTCTGAGCAATGGGGACTTTGCTTATGACCTCAACGATTTTGATGAAGCGGTGACGGGTCCCTTTACCTGGGATCTCGCCCGCATGGGCACCAGTATTTATCTGGCAGCAGAAGAAGTGGGTTTAAAAAAATCAGATCAGCAGGCCCTTAGTGAGTACTTCTTATCGGCTTATCAACGGGCGCTTGAGGCGCTTCAGCACAACCCCACCTTGCTCACTACACCCTTAAATGAACGCTATTTGTCTGAAAAACCCGCAAGCCAGGTGATTCAGGCCCGAGAGCGCTTTGACCGGGGAGCCTGGTTGGCCAGTATGGCCCCCAATAGCCGTTTTGCACCGGGCAGCAAAATACAAGCGGTGCCTGCCGCTGAGCGTGTGGTGTTGCAGCAGGCCATAGAAGGTTATGTGCAAACCCGCCCAGAGGGCGCAGCCTTTTTCAGGGTAAAAGATACGGCTGTACGTATTGCCGGAAAAGGCAGTCTGGGACGCTACCGCTATGTGGTTCTTGTCGAAGGAGCGACCCCAGCAGCGCAGGATGACCTCATTCTAGAGTTCAAAGAGGCCACCTCACCCTCCGCCAATTATGCAGGTCGCCAGCTGAGCAATGGCAATGACGGCCAACGTATTGTGTCAGCCTACCGACAGTTTCTACCGCAGGTAGACCCCTATTTGGGAGTGACCCGTTTGGGAGCTTTGTCAGCGTATGTCCGCGAGCTCTTGCCCGATGAAGCGGTGAACCTTGATAAGGTCAACAAAGTGGGCGAATACCAGGCGTTTTTAGACTCGGTGGCCCTGATTGTCGCGCGAGCCCATAGCCGCAGTGGCCAGGGCGCACGCATTTTGCAAGAATTACCGCAATACCAAAAAACCTTACTGGATCTTATGCAAAGTTACAAGTCGCAGGTGGACAGTGATTACGAGAGCTTCCGCCGTTTCTGATTTTGTCTACATCGGCTTTATTTTGTAATGGGCTTGTGTTACCATAATAGGCACTCGGGGATGTAAAGGCTTCGACAGGGAGTATGATGGCATAAGCTGCGAGTCGGGAACGTCAATGTGCCCGTAAAACTTTTGGCACTAATTATAAATGCAAACAAGAAAAATCTGTTTGCTATTCCTTCACTGAAAACTGCTGCTCCTATGGCGGTAGCGGCTTAATTTAAGCCTTAAGTGCAGGAATGCCCCTCTGGATTGTGTGCGACAAGCATGAACGAGGGCTACAACATTGTCGCTGCCCTTCAAGCGGACGCCTATAAGCGCGAAGGAAAGAAACTATAGGCTGGCTGAAGACGCTTTGTTTATGTGGCTAACCTTCGGCGAGATTTAAATACATAAACTACACTTCGTAGACGCTTGTGTAGTTGGCTCTTTGGACGCGAGTTCGATTCTCGCCATCTCCATTCCCCCAGTACAAAAAGGCCCCGGTGAGCAATCACCGGGGCCTTTTGCTGTAATCTAAGGCGTAAGCGGTTACGCTTCGATGCGCCCGCCCAGGTACTCAGCCAAAAAGGGTTCCACGGCTTCAAAGAAGGTCATACGATTCTCGGGCTTGGCGAGGCCGTGACCTTCATCTTCAAAGAGCTGATACTGATAATCGAGCCCTTTTTCTTTGAGCACGGCCACAATCTGGTCGGCTTCCTGTTGGGTGACCCGGGGATCGTTGGCTCCCTGGGCAATAAAAAGCGGAATTTTGATCTGATCCACTTTAAACAAGGGAGAGCGTGACTTTAAAAAGTCGGCTTCGGTGTCGGGATCGCCCACGCGCTTTTTGAAATTATTGAGCATGCTGGACCAGTAAGGCGGAAAGGACTCAATCAGGGTAATCAAGCTACTGGGGCCCACCACATCAATGGCACAACGGAAGGTGTCAGGGGTGAATGTGGCACCTACCAGGGCGGCATAGCCGCCATAAGAACCCCCATAAATGGCCACCCGCTCGGCGTCAACGCCACCTTCGGCCACGGCCCACTGCACTGCATCAATGAGATCGTCGTGCATTTTGCCGCCCCATTCGCGATCGCCTGCGTTTAAAAAGGCTTTACCGTAGCCGGTAGAGCCCCGGTAATTGACCTGCAAACACACATACCCCCGGTTGGCTAACCACTGGGCATTTGGGTCATACCCCCATTCATCGCGCCACCAGGGGCCGCCGTGTACATACAGCACCATGGGTAAGCTTTCGCGGGCTAAGCCTGGGGGGTAGGTGGCATAGCCGTGTACGGTCAAGCCATCACGGGTGGTATAGGAAATCGGCTCCATTTCCGCAAGGGTATAGTCCGCAAGGGCAGAATTGTGCACAAAGAGAAATTCCATGGCCTGGGTTTCACGACGGTAGACGTAAAATTCAGCGGGGGCATTGTCAAACTCAAAGGCCACCAGCCAGGTTTGGTTGGCGTCATCTCGATTGATTAAACTGAAGTCTCCCCGATTAAACTGGCTTAAAAAGGTAAAATCTCTGGCGATGGTTGAATCCAAAATCTCCCATTCTGATCGGGCCCGGTTAAAGTTAGCCGCCTGCACTTGATAGGTGTCGGCATCAATAAACAGACCGCTGACGTCATAGAGCGGATCGCTGGCCAGGACGGTTTCCTGGTGGTTTTCAAGATTCAACTGGGTGAGCTGGGCTGCATTGCTGCCTTTTGAGTTGAGCAGGTAGAGAGATTTGCCGTCTTTTGAAAAATGGGAGGGACTGCTGTTGAGGCTGTCCTCCATTTCCCATTCAATCAGGGTTTCCCAGGCCTGTTCAGGGGTTTCTCGATAGACCAGATGCATGCTGCCGTCTTCCTGGGCGGCCACGGCTGCGCGCACTTGAAATTGGCTATCTGCTACCCAGCCAATAATATTGCCAGGATTTTCGGCAATTTTGGTAAGCTCTCCTGAGCTTAAATTGAGGTGGTAAACATCATGCAATTGAGCATTGTCTTTGTTTAAGGCAATAAGCAATTCTTCGGGGTGATGCTTGTCCTTTTGAATGATTTGGGTTTGCACATTGTCAAAAGGAGTATAGTCCTTCAGGTCACCGCTGTGAATATCCAGGCCATACAAGCGCCAATTTTCATTGCCCCCCTTGTCCTGAACGTAAAGCAGGTGACGGCTATCTCCAGCCCAGAAATAGCTGCGAATGCCCCGATCGGTATCATGGGTTAAAACCCGATCTTCAGGCGCATCTTCCTCACCCGCTAATACCCTTAAGCAAAGGTTTAGCACACCGTCTGTGGGCGCGATGTACGCCAGATACTTGCTGTTGGGTGAAATTTGTGGGGAGACCTTATCGGGATTTCCAAAAAGGACACGGCGGGGAATTAACGGAGTTTGCATGGTTTACCTCATTTTTGTGCTGCAGTCGCTATCATGTAATGCCATTGCTGCCAAAACGACTGATCAAGTTTAGTTTGAAGGGTCGACTCCCATTGACTCAGAAACATGCGCTGCTTCGGTGTTCGACCCATCAGAGCAATTAGGCCAGCTGTTGTATAGTGTACTGTTTTAAAAGCTGATAGCAAAGCAAAGATCTCATCCGTGTGAAAGTACTCCCAACCTCTTGCCCAGGAGACCCCTTGTGATCTTAAAGTGTGGTGTAACGGGCTTGCATAAAGATTATCCGCACTGAGAAACCACCCTCCAGGCTTAAGAACCCGGTAAATTTCAGCCATGATTTTAGGTTTAGGGTCGGTGTGCTTGTGCTTACGGATGCCCCCCAATACGGACTTACAACAGATAATGTCTAAGCTTTCATCAGGAAAAGGCAGATGGGTTGCATCAACGGCGGCATACTTAATATGGGTCATACCATATTTGTGGTGCAAGGTGCGGCTTTTTTCCTGGGGTGAAGTTACATCAGAGCAAATAACATCAGCCTGTTTGAGAGCCAACCAAAGGCTCAGTCCTCCTTGAGAAGCCCCTAATTCAAGGCCTTTCTTTTCTACCAGTCGTTTGGGCAAACACTGCTCCCATAAGGCCAGAGCGTGGCTCCAGGTGCCAGTATCCCACTGTAAGATATCCTGAATCACGAGCGGGGACCAGGGAATTGACAAATCTGGCTTTAAAAGATGATGGTGTTTTTTAGGGCAAGAAGTCAAGCGCAAATACCCTGCTGCTTTTAATATTTTGATGTGTAACGATTTTCCAACCGGCAGCATCTGCGGCAAGTTCGGTTTCAAACCACAAAAAGGGAGGGGCGCCACGAGAGGCCTGGACCTCGGCTGTGGTTTTGATTTTGTACTGTAAGCGGGCGTCACTGATGCCGCGTTCTGCCCGCTGGTAATCCGGGGTTGCTTCAAAAATTCCGCCGGGTGGATGTCCAAAGTCTGCTTCAGGGTGTAGGGTTGCTTTGCGTTTTATCCCGTTCTCTTCGGCAATGCTTTGCCAATACTGTTCAATGGCCTGGGTAGGTGTTTTGATGCCGCTTAAGATGTAACGATCCTGAGGGGTGTTTTGCAAAACTTCCTGGGCTTGATCCTGAAGTGATCTTGCCTGCGTGGTTTGTCCCTGTTTTTCTTGAAAGGCAGCAAAACTTTGCAGCAGCATAAACAATTCATAGCGGTCACTGGGGGTATAGGATTCATAACGTGCCAGATTTTTTTCTGAAAAGACATCGGCTCCTTTTTTGTACAGAGCCTGTGCGCGTTCGGGTTGATCGAGGACACGCCAGTAAATTTCAGCCAATTCCGTATAAAGGCTCGGGTGGCGATAGGGGTTTAGCACTAAACGGCGTTCGAGCAATGCTATCGCCTGCTCTCGATGTTCGGGTTTTGGAGAAGCGAGTAGTATTTCACTGGGTAAACGGTAGTAATTCGCATTGTGAGCATCAAGCTGAAGGGCGCGCAAACCACTCACCAAAGCCCGCTCTTTTTCTTGTTGGGCGACGTACAGTTTGGCCTGGGCATGGTAATGGCGTGCAGAAGGCCAGGGGGCCAACTGAATGGCCCGTTGAATGTGTGTTTGTGCTGCAGATAAATCGCCAGCACTTTGTGCCTGCACACTTTTAACGTAAGCCTGGGCTGAGAAGTAATTGAGTGATGGCACCAAAACCAGTGTGGCACCTGTACAGGCCAGGAGGACACGGCTGACGTGGCTATAGGGTAAGTAATTTAAAGGAGAAAAGACTTGTTTGCTGGTGGGACTGAGCGCAAGACCTGCCAGGCTAAAAAACAAAAGGGGAATGGCCGTAACACTCCAGTCAATGTCAAAACCAATATGAATGAGGGACGCGAGGAGTGCGGCCCCCAATGGGATACTATAAGGGTTGCTGCGTTTGAGAATGCCCCGTCCTAAAGTGCCCAACCAGCCCAGAAAACACAACGCCCCAATAAGACCTGTCTCAGCCAGGGTTTGGAGATAATAGTTATGGGGGTTGATTGAAAAATATCCAGCAGCGGTCATGTATTGGGGCAGTACCAGACCAAAGGTATTGGGGCCATAGCCCAGCACAGGCCGTGCTTTAAACATCTGCCAGGCGCCCGCTAAGAGGTGAACCCGCCAGGACGTTGCGTTCTCTTTGAGAATGGTAAGTTGCGTCAAACTACTGACCCTTGGGGCTAAAGCACCCCAATTCAAGGCAAGGGCTCCCACTAAAAGTGTTGCCAGTAGGCCTAAGACGATGCCGCCTCTTTTGGTGAGGATTTGACGGCGATAGGCAATGGCCACCAGCAGTAAAGAGCAGAGCATGGCCATCCAACTGGTACGCGAATTGGTGCTAATCAGAGAAACCCAAAGAATAAAACCGCTGAGGCCATAGTATGCTTTCCAGCGGGACTGGGTGTTAATAAAAAAGCCGCCCAGCGCCAGGGGGCATAAGAGCAAGAGAAAGCCTGCTAAATCGTTGGTGCGATAAAAGGTGCCCGCAAGGCTGTGGGCCTGGGTTTGAAGAAACCAGCCAAAGCCCACAATCACAAGCCCCATCGCCACAACACATCGCATGGCATATTCCAGCGCCTTTTGCCGCATGTCAGCTGTATCAAACTGTTGCAGCCAGAGATAGGCACACACACTGACGCTGACATACATGAGCAGCCGCGCAATTTCTTCAAGGCTTGCCAATGGGTTCACTGAGAAAACAAAGCTCAGGGCAAAGCTTCCTAACCAGAGCAAAGAGGTCCAGAGAAGAGGGTAGGCTTTGAGATGCTGGTAGCTGTGCGGGTAGTCAAAACGACGGGCGCACCATAAAATCAGGCCTCCTGAGAGGACCTGCGATAGGGTTTGAACATGGAGGTAACGTCCACCATAATCGTAGGCTGACCAAAAGAGTAAAAACAAAAGAACCAGGCCAAAGGCAAAGGTGGAGCGTTGTGTTAAATTCGTGTTCATGTTCCACATATATCACAGATACTCAGAAATGACCTGAGCTACACTGAATTTAAACTGAACAGAGAAATCCCAACCGAGAATAACCATTGTGTATGACCCCTTAATGCGAGTCTTTCTTGCGCTTCCCCTGAGCTTATTTTTGTCCCTGATTTTGGGCGCTTATTTGGTCCCTTTTCTTAAGAAATTGAAGTTGCGTCAATATATCCGTGAAGAAGGTCCTGCTTCTCACCAGAGTAAAGGGGGAACGCCCACCATGGGTGGCGTTATGTTTTTATTGCCCTTGTTGGCTGTGACCCTTGTGTTGTCCACCGAACTTGTATCCACACTGGTGATGGTGTTGGTGGTGCTTTTAACCTGTGCGCTGGGCTTTGTGGATGATTTGCAAAAGGTCTTACTGCGCAATAACAAGGGTATTACGCCCCGGCAAAAGCTGTTGGGGCAAGGACTCATTGGAGCAGGACTGGCTGCTTTTCTGTATTGGGGTGTGCCGGGATTTGAGCCGGTTTTGACAATTCCCTTTACCGCTTTTAAACTGCCTCTGGGATTGGCATATATTCCTTTTGTGATGTTCTTTTTTACCGCCACTACCAATGCCGTCAATTTAACCGATGGTCTTGATGGCCTGGCGGCCACCGTCATGTTGCCCTGTTTGTCGGCATTCCTTTTCATGCTGGCCATGGCCGGGGGATTGTCTTCTCCTCTGACCCAATCCGCCATGATTATGGGACTGGCCACCCTGGGGGGATGTCTGGGGTTTCTTTGGTACAACAGCCACCCTGCGCAGGTGTTTATGGGAGATACGGGTTCATTGGCACTGGGGGCAGTGTTGGTCATTTTATGCTGCGTGGGTCGTCTTGAACTGTGGTTTCCGATTGTCGGTCTGATCTTTGTGGCAGAGGCACTGTCCGTGGTGATTCAGGTGTTCTGGTTTAAGCGCACCAAAAAACGGGTGTTTCGCATGAGTCCTTTACATCATCATTACGAGTTGGGGGGCTGGAAAGAAGTTCAGGTGGTCAATCGCTTTGCCATTGTGGGCTTTTCTGTCGCCATGATTGCGGTTTTGAGCTATTATGCGGTGCATGGTATAGGAGTCTGATATGGATTCAACACACTTTGCTCCCGATTTCTCGCTTACCCAGCCCACTTCAGTGGTGGTGCTGGGTGCTGCGCGCAGTGGTCTGGCTGCAGCTCTCTTTTTACACAAAAAAGGTTATCAGGTTTTTTTAAGTGATGCCGGACGCATGGATGACGGGACCTGCGCCCAATTGCGCGCCCAGGGTATTGCTTTTGAACAAGGGGGACATGCAGACGCATTTGGAAAGCAGCCTGCCTTTGTGGTGGCCAGTCCAGGGATTCCTCTAACCGCAAAACCCTATCAATGGGCGCAGCAGAATCAGATTCCTGTGGTCAGTGAAGTGGAGTTAGCCTGGCAGTTTCTGCAAACCATGGATAGTCCTCCTCCCGTGGTTGCGGTGACGGGCAGTAATGGCAAAAGCACAGTGGTTTCTTTAATTGCAGCCCTGCTGCGCACTGCAGGTTATCGGGTGAGTGCGTGTGGCAATATTGGTTTGCCTTTGATTCAGTGCGTTGCAGAACACGAAAGCCAGCCCTTTGATTATTTGGTGCTCGAAATTTCTTCTTTTCAGCTTGAAACCACTTACACCTTGCAGCCTGCCTTTGCTCTGCTTTTAAATCTCTATGAAAATCATCTGGATCGCCACGGTGATTTGGAAACCTATTTTGCCCTGAAGTCCCGTCTGTTTCAATGTCAGAGTGCCAGGGATATCGCCATTCTCTCGCAGGAAAATCCCTGGTGCCAGCGCCTGGCACAACAACTAAACGCCTTGCGTGAGGGGCCCCAGGTGCTTGACTTTTCGGTGGCGCAAGTCACTGAGGGTCAACACTTAATGTATCAAGGGGAAGCATTGCTTCCTTTAAGCGAAATCCGTCTTCAGGGCCGCCATAACCTGGAGAATATTGCGGCGGTCCTCACTCTTGCGGAGCAACTCAAGCTGTCGGGTGAGGTGATTGCAGAAACCTTACGCTATTTTCAAGGCATGCCTCACCGTTTAGAGCCCGTGGGAGAGTGGCAGGGGTGTTTGTTTATCAATGATTCCAAGTCAACGAACTATTTGGCAGCTGAAACGGCGCTTAAAAGTATGACGCGTCCTGTGATCTGGATAGCAGGAGGACAAGATAAAGGTGGTGATTTTTCGCCTTTGGCCCGCTGTGTCCACGATAAAGTCAAACATGCGGTGCTGATGGGAGAGAGTCAAGTGAACTTCTCCCGGTCTCTGAGCCAGTCAGGGTATAATCAAATGACACGGGTAAACGGCATGAAGGCAGCCCTTGCTGAGGCGCTCCGCCATGCAGAGTCTGGTGATGTTATTTTACTTTCACCGGCCACGGCGAGTTATGATGCCTATGCTAACTTTGAAGCGCGAGGAGACGATTTTAGAGCCCATGTTGCCCAACTTATTTCAGAAGCCTAAATCTTCTCAGCGTCAGGAGCGTTCTGAACGCTTGCAAAAAACGCGCCTCCAACCGGCACTCAACCCCAATCAATCCCTGCCGGAGCATCAGCCGGTTCACCCCATTGATTACCTTTTGCTTTACCTGGTGGCTTTATTGACTCTGGCGGGTGTGATTGGTATTTTAAGTGCCAGTGCCCACGTGGCGCAAAACCAGTTGGGCGATGCCAGTTACTATTTTAAAAAGCAACTGGTGGGGGTGGTTGTGGGAGCTGTCGCGATGCTTATTTCATCGCGTATGAACCTTTATAAATTGGCGCGCTGGATTCGACCCTTGATGTTGATAACCATTTTACTGCTCGTGGGGACCCACTTGCCGGGTATTGGTGTCACCAGTAAGGGATCCTCGCGCTGGTTGAATATTCCCGGGGTGATTTTTCAGCCTTCTGAGATTGCCAAGCCCATGATTGTATTGTATTTGGCCGCCATTTTGGGTAATCTGCGTTTTGCGCTCATGAGCTTAAAAGACAAACTGATAGCCTTCTCGCCCGTGCTGGCGATTTTGGTGATTGTGGTGCGCCAGCCCGACCTGGGTACCACCATTGTGTTGGGGACGACTGTGTTGATGATGTGTTTTGTCGCGGGGTTGCCTTATCGTTATCTCATTGGGCTGTTTTCGACAGGTTTTGTGGCTGCAGGCCTGGTGGCCCTGAGTAACCCTTATCAATATGCCCGAATTACCTCCTGGTTGGATCCCTGGTCAGATCCACAAAATACAGGTTTTCACCTGATTCAATCGATGATTGCCATTGGATCGGGTGGCGTAACGGGTAAGGGCTTTGGGCAAAGTGTTCAGAAACTCTTTTACCTGCCTGAACAGCACACGGACTTTATTTTTGCGGTGATTGCTGAAGAATTTGGTCTGGCGGGTGGATTGGTGCTTTTCTTTCTTTTTTGCGCTTTAACCCAACGGGGTGTGTCTATTTCTTTTCGGAGCCCCACCCCTTATCTTAAACTTCTGGCTATTGGTTTGGCCACGATGGTGTCGATGCAGGCCCTCGTAAATCTTGGGGTGGTTACAGGAACCATTCCCACCACAGGGTTGACTTTGCCTTTTGTCAGTTTCGGTAGTTCTTCATTGGTGGTAAATTTGGCCGCGATGGGATTGCTGTTAAATGTTTCTCGATATATACCCGTGCGTCAGGGCGAACTGAAAAATCAGCGTCGACGGGAGCGTGTGTCATGAGTGTAACCCTTGCGATTGCCTGCGGGGGAACCGGAGGGCATATCTATCCAGGCATTACCCTGGCAGAACATTTGCAAACCCAGGGGTATTCCGTGGTGTTCACGGGCTCAAACCTGCGTATGGAGAAAGACATTCTTCCTCAGGCGGGCTTCACGTTTATGGGCGTTCCTGTGCGGCCTTTCCAAAAAAAGCATCCTTTAGGCTCTGTTTTAAACTGGTGGCGCTGTACACAACAGGCAAAGTCTTTTTTGAAACAGCACCAGGTGAAAGCCCTGGTGGGCATGGGTTCGTATATTACGGTTCCTGCCATTCTTGCTGCCCGTCAGTTAAAGATTCCTGTTTTTTTGGTGGAAACCAATCGGGTACCCGGAAAAGCCAATCAGTGGCTAGGCCGTCTGGCGGATTGGGTCGCTTTAACCTATGGGGATACGGCCCGGGCCTTTCCCAAAACAGAAACCTTTGTCAGTGGGAGTCCTGTGCGACCTGAATTTGGTCAAATTTCCCGGCAAGCAGGCGCTGAGGTTTTTGGCTTAAACCCTGATTGGCCGGTGTTTAGTGTCATTGGGGGCAGTCAGGGGGCTCAGGTTTTTAATCAGGTGCTCCGTGATGCCTTACCCGAGCTATTGGCGATTGAAAACTTGCAAATTGTGCATGTATGCGGCGCGTCAAACTTTGATGAAGCCAAAGCCAACACGTCCTCATCTGCTGGTCAGGAGCGTTACCATTTGCTAGAATATGTGGAGAATATGCCCGCTTTGCTAGCGAGCACAGACCTTGCGCTTTCCCGTGCTGGCGCTTCCACCATTGCTGAGCTGATGGTGTGTGAAGTCCCCTCTATCCTGGTTCCCGGTCGTTTTGGTGGCGGTCATCAGCGAGATAACGCAGAAGCTGTAGCTGCAGCAGGTGCTGGAATCATGCTGGATGAACAAGACCTTTCACCTTCACGTTTAACACAGTGCGTTAAGGATGTAATCTTGAATACAGAAAAACATCAGCGCATGCGGGAGAATAGTAAGAAATTAAATACCAGAGACGCAGCAGAGTATATTGTTCACAGAATTGTGGAGAGTATCAAAGAGAAAGAGGCCGTATGTTAGACGCAGCACAGCACATCCATTTTATTGGCATTGGGGGCATTGGGATGAGCGGGCTTGCCCGTATTTTATTAACCCATGGTAAGACCGTGAGCGGGTCTGACCTCAAAGCAAATGCGCAAACCCAGGCCTTGCAAGCGCAAGGTGCCCACATTTACTTTGAACAGGCTGCCGCAAACCTTCAAGATACGGTGGAGTGTGTGGTTATTTCTACGGCCATCTCTGAACATAACCCCGAGCTCAAGCGCGCGCGAGCGATGAATCTTCCTGTTCTACATCGTTCTGATGTGTTGCGCTACCTTCTTGAGGTTAGCCGTGGAATAGCCATTACTGGCACCCACGGGAAAACCACCACCTCTGCGCTGATGTCGCTGGTGTTGATGGAGCAAGCGCTGGATCCCACCATTGTGATTGGCGGACAAATTCCTCAGTTGGGCACCAATGCACACGCGGGTTCAGGTGAGTACACCGTGGCAGAAGTTGATGAAAGCGATCAATCCCTGCGTAAACTTACCTCAGAAATCGTCTTAATTACCAACCTTGAAGTGGATCATTTAGACCACTACAGTGGCCTGGATGAAATCCTCGAAGCTGTACTGGAGTTTTTAAGCCATCAGCCCAATCACGGGCGTATTGTCTGCAATATGGATGACCCGGGTGTGCGGCGCCTTCTACAGCTTATGCCTGTCCACTATCAATCCCGGTGTATTGGCTATGCGCTACAGACAGAGGAGGTAGACTATCGGGCTGAGCAGATTGAAAGCTTTCCTCAGGCGTCTCGCTTTACCCTCCGTCATCAGGGGCAAAGTCTGGGTGTTTTTGATATCGGTATTCCCGGTATACACAATGTATATAACGCGATGAGCGTTTTGGCTGCCGTTCACGATATGGGCCTGGATCTTGCACAAGCAGCCCGTTCTCTTGCTGCTTACCAGGGAGTACAACGGCGTTTTCAATTGATGGGCGAAATGCCCGATAACGTGCGTGTTATTGATGACTATGCTCATCACCCTTCTGAAATTCGCGCGACCCTGCAAACCGCATGCCTACAGCAGAAATTTATTACGGCGGTTTTTCAGCCCCACCGCTATAGCCGTACCCAGGGGCTCTTAAATGATTTTGCTCAGGCCTTTGATCAGGCTGACCGCATTATCTTCACCGATATCTACGCCGCCTCAGAAAACCCGCTCGACTTTGATATCACCATTCAGCATCTGGTACATGCAGCACAGGTGGCAAACCCGCAAAAAGATGTGCAGTTTTTTAGCGCCTTTGAGGATATTTCCCACTACATCTCAGAGCATCCGGTACCTGACTCGTTGGTGCTAACAATGGGCGCAGGCAATATCTCTCAACTCGCTCAGTTACTTGTGGGAAAGCGCGAAGCGGCTCGGACACCTGACCCGCAGCCAGCAGTGACCTCTCCATCGTCTACGGCCAGAACCACAGATAAGGGTGTTTCCCATGTCAAAAACATCCAGTTTGCTTTATAGTTTCGACACCCATAAACCGCTGGCTCCTTTTACCTCATGGCGTATCGGCGGCAGTGCAGACTATTATGTTGCTCCGCGTACCGAGCAAGAGATTTGTGACGTTATGGCGCTGGCCCAGACAGAAAAGCTACCGCTTACCTTACTCGGGGGGGGCTCAAACGTTTTGTTATCCGACGAGGGGATTCGGGGCATTGTGATGCACATGAATCACCACTTTTCGAATTATGCTTTTTTACCGGATGGACGGGTGCGTGCTCAGGCGGGCGTGCGGCTAGGCACTTTAATCAAAAAAGCCATGGCCCAGGAATTAGCCGGTATTGAACAGCTATGGGGGATTCCAGGAACGATTGGCGGTGCGGTGGCTATGAATGCAGGCGCTTGCAATACTGAGTTCTTTGATGTGGTCGAAAGTATTACCAGCATTACCCCTGATGGGCAGCGCGTGGTGCGTCAGCGTCACGACATTGCCCACGGCTACCGTTGGACAGACTACAAGTTCAACGGCGAAATTGTAGTTGAAGCCCTGATTCAACTCCGGCCAGCCCCTGCGGCGATTATTCAAGAAAGTTTTGCGGCTGCAGATCTCAGGCGTCAGCCGCAGCATAATATTCGTCAGCCCAATTGTGGTTCTGTCTTTCGCAATCCAGAGGGTGACTACGCGGGGCGTTTAGTACAAGCGTTAGGTGCTAAAGGACGTCAATTGGGCAACGCCCAGGTCTCACCCGATCACGCGAACTTTATTGTTAATCTCGGCAAAGCCTCGGCACGGGACACCTGCTTGCTCATTCGCTCACTGCAGGCGGATGTCAAGCGGATTTATGATGTGCATTTAGAGCCTGAAGTGATTTTTCTTGGCGCATTTTAGTGACAAAAAAGCATCGCGCGTTACAACGCACGGACTATGTGGGCATTATGCTGTGTATGATCTTAAGCACTGGGCTTTTTTTGTTGTGGACCGCCCATTTTTGGGAGATTGCGACGGTCGAGGTCAAAGGAACTACCCCTAATACCCATGATTATGTGTCTGCCTTTGTGCAGAAAGAAAAGCTGCAGGGCAGCCATTTATTGCGGATTAATCCGCTGGTGTTGAAAAAAGAACTTGAGAAAAGTCCGCTGGTCAAGCATGTGACCTTTGAACGAGAAATCTTGCCTGCAGCCCTCACGCTGAAAGTGCAAGAGCGTTTGCCGCATTACTTGCTTTATCATGGGCTGCCTACCTACGATAAAAAGACACAGCAGTATCTCACCCAACCTTCGCAAAGGACGATCATTGATGCCGAAGGAATTGTGCTGCCCCTGTCGGGGAAATCCTTTGATTATTCGGGACCGCTTTTGTATTTAAATCCCTCCCAGTTTAAAGGTAAGGTTTCGTTGACCCATTTAAACTTGATTCGAGAATTAGACGCCCTGGCCGAAAAAGAAGTGCTGCAGTACACAGGGGTCTTTGATGTTTCTGACCCCCAAAATCTGGTGTTTCACGGTGGTGATCCCGCCCTTAAAGTGTGGTTGGGTATGCCCGAGGAAATTCTGTTGAAAATGCAGTTGATTGAGTCGACTTTTAAAGCTTCTGAGGTGCCGCCTTCAGAGATTGAATACATTGATTTACGCTTTTGGCAGCATCCAGTGGTTAAAAAGCGCGGGTAGCTCCTGCGGTCCTTCTGGGGCAAAACCCTTTACACACCTGCACTTTGTAGTATAATTCCCCTTACGAATCTTCTTTTTTTCCAGAGAAACTAAAGGCGGAAAGCTCATGATGGATTTTGATATGAATCAACTGGCCTCGGTGGCCAACATTAAAGTAATTGGTGTCGGCGGTGGCGGTGGAAACGCCGTTAATCGTATGGTTTCAGCCGGTGTAGGTGGTGTTGAATTTATTGCGATTAACACCGATGCACAGGCCCTGGAGCTTTCTCAAGCTGAGAAGAAGATTCAAATCGGCCAAAAAGCCACCAAAGGCCTGGGAGCGGGTGGAAACCCCTCAATGGGCCAGAAAGCAGCTGAAGAGAGTCGCGACGATATCGCAGCCATGCTGGATGGGGCAGATATGGTCTTTATTACCTGTGGTATGGGCGGTGGCTCAGGAACGGGTGCCGCACCCGTGGTCGCTGAGTTGGCGAGACAGCAAGGAGCCCTGAGTGTGGGCGTGGTCACGCGTCCCTTTACCTTTGAAGGCCGTCGCCGCTGGAAGCAAGCCGAAGAAGGGATTCAGGCCTTTCGTGATACGGTGGATACCCTGATTGTAATTCCCAATGATCGCCTGCTAAATGTCGTGGAAAAACGTACCTCGATTCAGGAGGCTTTTCAAGTGGCTGATGATGTTTTACGCCAGGGTGTGCAAGGCATCTCAGATATTATTACCATTGCCGGCTTAATCAACGTGGACTTTGCAGACATTAAGTCTGTTATGGCCAATGCCGGTTCCGCTTTAATGGGTATTGGTCAGGCCAGCGGAGAGGGGCGTGCGGTTGCTGCTTCTAAAGCCGCTATTTCAAGCCCGCTCTTGGAAGGCTCCATCGATGGAGCCAGCGGTATTATTTTTAATGTAAGCGGTGGCTCTGATTTAACCTTAATGGAAGTGAATGAAGCGGCGGAAGTCATTTACAGTGTTGCCAGCCCCGACGCCAATATTATCTTTGGTTCAGTGATTGACGAGCATTTACAGGGCCAAATAAAAATTACGGTGATCGCCACCGGCTTTGCCAATCAGCAAGGGCAGGTTAACCGCTCCGTGAGTCAGCGCATGAATACTGCGCCTTCACGTCCTCCGGCTCCTGCGCCGCGCCCTGTTGCCCCAACGCCGGCCCCTGCGCCAAAGCCTGCTGTAGCTCCTACACCGGCTCCGCAAGCACAAGAAATGCCAGCGGCAGCTCCCGTGTCTCAGGCGGCAGTCCCTGTTCAGCAGCCTGTAGCGCCTTCTCCACAACCCGTTCAGCAGCAAGCGCCAGTGGCTCCGCCAGTGGTTCAGCAACCTGTAGCGCCTTCTCCACAACCCGTTCCGCAACAAGCCCCGGTAACACCGCCGCCTGCCCCCCAGCCCGTGGCTCCTGCCCGGCCCGTTACGCCCTCCGTGGCCCCGCCGGATCAGCTAGAGTTGCCTCCTTTTTTGCAGCCTCGTCGTTAAGTTTTCGTGACGGCGGGGGAAATAGAATAAAAAATTGACAAATCGTCAATATAAAGACTTATTGCGTGATCGCTGTTTACAAAATTTTACGAAAAACGTATAATAAGCATGAGAAATCAAAGTAGATTGAGTTAAATTCCACCTTATGATCTTATCCTATGCTTATATTCGTAGAGAAATGCAGCAGGGTATCTCCCTGATGCTAACGATTATGATGTCTGTATTTTTGCTCATCATAATTACAGTGAGCAGCTCTTACCTTTCAGCCTCTGAACGCAGCAATGTTAAGCGTTTTACAAAGCAAGGCCAGGCAGATAACATTGCTCGTGCCGGATTACAAGAAGCTGTCAATTGGTTCAAAACTCAAGACATTCAGCCTGTCCGACAGGGTGGTGTGACACCAGCTTATGACTGTCCTGATCAGGCTTTTCATCCCAAATATAATTCAGATCCGCTGGAGCGAGAAACCATTGATGAGAGTTATGGGCTCGTTAAAGACATCCAGATAGACCGTAATATTTGGGGGCGTTATCGTATTAAACGCCAGATAGATTGTAACCCGGCCGCTCAAGATCCTCATGCAGTGCATGATTTTACTGTTAAACGCGGAAAAAATGAGGACATTGCAGGCCTGTCGGGTGAAGGCGTCGTCTGGTATATTGAGAGCGAAGGCATTGTCTACCGCAGAACAAATTTCACCCGGGACGCAGACGGTATTTTTACGACGGGTCCTACAGGTCCTGATGGAGAAAACCCTACGCTTGAGCGTTCTCGAGCCGCAGTGGAAATTAACCGCATGGCAATTCTTGTGGATCGGGCAGCAGCGACAACACTTAGTAGTTCAAATAATGCCAGTCGATTTAATGCCAACTGTCAGGTTTTAGGAGATAGTGGCGCATTATCGGGAATTAATTACTACGGAGGAAGTCCAAGCTTACCCAATGGTACCGGTTCTATCAGTGTTCTCTCAGGCGGTCCCCTAGTTTATAGTAATCCAGATCCAAAACTTACCCCAGAGCGTGTGTTTTCCGTTTCAAAGGCAGAACTCAAATCTCTCTCTGATAGCATCTACAATTCTGTAGCCGCAGTGCCTGACAAAATCCCTATGTCCATCACTTATATGGAGGGCACTAATTTTAACTTCACCTTTGATAAGCCGCTGGTGGGCTCAGGCATTCTGTTTGTGGATGGTAACTTGAACCTGCAAGATGGCTCCAATTCTTTGTTTTCAGGTGTTCTTTACGTTACAGGACGCCTAACCGTTGGGGTTAACAATACCCTGAGTGGAGCCATTATTGCCAACGAAATTCGTTGTGAGCCAGGCTCAGGGGGAACATCGAGTATTTCTTATACACACAATTACATTAACGATATTCGCCAAATTCTCGGTACATATCGTGAAAACTCTATGTCTTATAAAACTTCAAATGGATAAAGGTTAAAGGTCATGAAGAAAAAAGTGTTAAAAACGCAAAGCCAGCGTGGTTTTTCGTTGGTAGAGGTGATCGCTGCCTCCGTGATTTTGGCCACAGCCGTTGCGGGTGCCGGCAGTTTTCAAAGTGCGATGCTTCAGAAAACAACGCGCAACAATGATAAAACCTTTGCTAGTGAAAAAGCCTTACAAATGTACGATGAAATGCGTTCTTTTGTTCAATCTAACCAGGAGTCTTTTATCACCAGCTTAGACAATTTTAGTGATGGTAATGGTTACGATTGGGTTCTAACGACCACTTCTGGTGATATCCAAAACCCAGCTGATCCTTTAAGTGGGAATGAACAGTTACAGGGTAAATGGCGTTTTATAAGACAAATCCAAGTAGATCCCGTGTTGAATGATGATTATGCGCGGCAAGTGCGTGTCAAAGTGTGGCGAGCTGATCTCAATGACCATACTAAACCTACGGGACAACCCTTAGCTGCTATTTCAGGCGTTTTGAAAACCAACGTGGATCAATATCCTCCTACGCAAGTTTATGACGTTTTTATGTTTACGGCGGAAAACGCACCTGCGTGGTGGGTTGATATTGCGGCATTACGTCCCACCTTCGAGCGTTTGCTTGATGATTTAGAGTTTCGTAATCCCGGACTACGTTATCGTCGTCATTATGTATCTCGTTTGGGCTTTGGCCGGGATCCTCTTTACCTGCCCTATATGAATAGCTCTGCTAATGCAAATGCGCAAGATATTCCCTGGACTTATTTTTATCCTGGTAGAATTCAACGTACAAATGCAGGTCTTCCCATTGAAGAGAGCTACGTAGAAAGTTATATGCACGGCCGTCGTCGGAATGATGATGCGTCTGAGTTTACCCATGCGAACAGAGCCCTCAATGGTGAAGATGCTAAGTATCGTCATTATGCGATGGCAGATCAGTTTAATCATGTGAAGCGCTATCCAGAAAATGCTGCCATGTTAAGAAGATTGCGTTATTTTGATCCCGAAACTGATATTGATCTTGTGAGTTATCTTGAGGAAATGAACAGTAGTCCAGACACTTACCGTAATTCGCTAATTATCAATTTACATGGTGAATTGATTCCCTTTCCTCCAATTCGGAACTATTCTGATCCGGCGAAAGCACCTGACCGTCCTAATCCAACCCCTGCAGATGATGATCCAGAATTGTTAAATTTGCGTGTGGTGACCCATCCCGAACGTATTCGCTATGATAACGATGAAACAAATGTTAATTTGCGGGTGCATGCGTTTCAAAAAGTCCCTTATGGTGAAGAGCGTTTGCCTGGTGATGACTTAAATGCCAATACAGAAGCTGACGCAAATAACACGGCCAATAGTGAGTTTATGGTGAACCCAGCCCAGCATGTTGAAGCCATTAGTGTGTTTATTCCCACTGATGGTCAGGGGCGCCACCCGGTTAACCCGGATGTGGATGGGTTTTTAGATCACCCAGAAAGCACGATTGATGATGCAGATCTAGCAAACTTTCGACCCAGTAAAATCATTGGAAGCCATCGCCGTCCTTATGTACGTAAGGATTTTATTGGAGGAAATTACCTCGGCGTATTTAGTGGTAGTTCAGCTTCTCTGAGTACCATTAACTTGCAGCAGCGTCGTCTCAATTATCGAAAGGTCACCGATCACGATGCTGTGGGAATGCCTCGCACTGTGGAGATTGCCCGAGATCCTCGTCTACCTTCCGATATTAGTTTGACCCGTGGTGGCGTTGCTGAATCCGTCAATCTTGATCAGGTAGTAGCGGGTAACGCAGATACTCTAACCTTTGCTCTCGAAGACTTTATGTTTCTTTCTACGCAAAACTTACCAGGCGCCCTGACCAATGGCGGTGTTTCTACGGAAGTGATTCGCACGCTTAACGATTTGGTAGATCAGGTCATTGTTCTGGATCCCGATATTGTGGACCCCCGTAACGGTCAAGATCCTGTTCATGTAGGTTTGAAATTGGAGCTGCGTGTTAAGAGTTTCCGGATAGTAGGCCCTGCCGCACAACGACGCGTAGAGCTTACGTTCTATAATGGCAACTCTGATGCCTATGATGTTCAGCAGGACCGCTGGCAAACCCAAATCACTGAATATGAAACCAATTATAGTTCAGGTCTTCATTATAACTACGGCCGCAGTAGCACCGTCGTGCCGGCCCTGCCCACAAATAATGTGAATCAACTTCAAAATCAATTGCTGGCTGAAATACCGACGGTGTTACCTACACCTTCAACTCCTGCAAATATACCTGTTTATGACACTGGTACGAATACTCTTGCTGTGGGTACTCGCGTGGTCATGAAAAGGGACTTTGAAATGACTGCCTCTCCTACCGTATTTGAGCAAACAGTAGATGGTGTTCATATGACGCTTTTTGATACCCCAACTCGTCATATGCGTAAAGAAGGAGACAACGTCTTTCCTGTATGGAACGACGCAGGCAATAGCGAGTACCGTGGACGTTACAGCGGCTTATTCCACAACCGAGGCAATGATAATACCAATGCTCATCAAAACGGTGATACCCGTCGTATGAACCGTGAAGAATATGTTCCTGCACCGGTCAATACGATGGGAACAAATACTTTAAGCGATGATTTCGCTTATGACCTCACCACCACAGACTCTAATAACAGTGCTGCAAATGCGCTTGCAAAGAACACGGCCCGCTGGGTGATCAATGTTAACTTAAACGCCTTAAATGCAGGGACAGGCAATGCCTTTGCAAATGAAATGACTACGGTAGAGACCCGTATTGCTACTTTGGATCGTTCAGACAGTGCTCTCATGGGGGGTACAGATGAGCAGCGTCTATCATGGGTGTTAGAACAAGGGGAAAGCGAGGATGGAGATGTCTATGAGCCAAACCGTAGTAGCGGTTCTAATGAAAACAGAACCGTAATGCGTGACAGCATTTATAATGTCTCTCGTACTTTTTTCTGGACCGGCTCGCCAGCAACCAATTACGATGAAGCTCTTGAGCAGGCTGAAGTTCCCTATGTAGAGCGTCGTCAGTATTTAGGAGATCCTCGCTACTTTCCTTATGCAGACTTAAAGGCCATTCATACCTACAACCGTCAGTTTTATCGTGATAGCGGTGGTGCCAGTGGTTTTGCGGGTCTTTCTGAAACATCGATGGGTGGCTATAATGGCTATGATCGTCACACAGGGGGGCCCAGTTGGGGCGACAGCAGCGTTGCCATCGATGCAAACTGGTATTTTCAATTGTATACCAACGGTATTATGCGTTCGAACTCTGTTTATAACAGTGTGACCGGTTATAGTAACTACTACTATGCCATTGGGGGAGAGATGGGTTCTGACGGCAACAGTGCAAATTTTGATATGCGTCGCCAGCCCTGGAGTGAAAGTAACGAGGGTAGTGGTAATGCCTCAAACACCAGTACAAGTTGGGGCAATGAAATCATTGGTGATGTAAGAATTCCAATGTCTACCGACAACACCACCGCAGGTAATAGCGATAACAAGTGGTATGCTAACCCTTTTATGGGTGAACTTTTTCCTGACGAAGATTATGCGTTTTGGTATGATAATGGTAACCTGCCTAACCTCTCGTATAACGGGGCTTCCCATAATTTTGCAAGCCTGGGGTTAGAGGCTGAGACAAGTACAATGGGTTCAGGTGGAAGTAGTATTAACCACCGCTTCTACCGGGCACGCTATAGTGACAATCCCCTACGCCTTTCTAATCGCAAGCTGAGATTTGCTAACACTGGATCCGGTAGCTTTATGAATGGCAGTAACAATCCCACCGGCGGAAATATAAATAGAGGCTTTAACCATGAGTCTGCAGGGACATGGGGAAATCTTACCAGTGATGCAGGAGATGCAGGTCGTCGTCTGGCAGACGCTTTTAACTTGGCATTGCCCAGCCGGTCTCAATCCGATCGTCCGTTTGTTTTGTCCTCAAACAACTCGTCAGGAGGTTATAATTCTCCTGAAATGCAAGCCTTACGTAACCGCTTATCTTTCATCGATTCAGTGACAGGCAATACCAGCGGCACCCCTGCAGATAACAACACCTTTTACCGGCATGAAACCAACAGTACTCGTGTTGCCAGTGCCGTAGTTCAACTGTCCAGAGACGGAGATCCTGAAATGAAAGGCTTTGTACTTATGAATGGTTTTGCTCGCGCTCAGGTGGGGGGTGATCAAACCATTGCTCGCTTGTCTCAGGCGGGCTCTATGCAGGCCTATATGGATGCCGGAGACACTTCAATTCCAGGGGATGCTCCTGGACGTACAGTGCAAATTCCTCGTGTAGAAATCACAGCTCCTAAATCATCAATTATTACCTCTAATAATGCCACCGTCAAATTTGACGTGTCGTGGTTGCGTTGGGATGGCACAAGCTATTCACCTGCTTATCCTGAAGATTGGTACGATGAAACGCCCCTGGTATTTAACGCTAAATATTTTGATGCCAAGCAAATAAATCCTATTACCAATAAGCCGGGCGTTTGGGTTTATGTAAACACTACTCAAAAAGCGAACGAATACATGGACTCTGATGACTTGAGTTATTATAACCCTAACCGCGAATTGTTCCCTGCGACATCGCCAGAATCAATGAGTGAAGGTACGATAGAAAAATCCTTTAATTGGGATGTTACTAGTTTGGAAGATGGAAACTATAAGTTGAGGGTGGAGTGTTATCGAGATGAATTTGAGAGAACGGGCTACACGTATCATGATGTCTACATCACCATTAAACGCTGAGCGGGATGCGTGTCGACGATCCAATCAGGGTTTCAGCCTTGTCGAAGCCCTGATTGCTATCACCATTACCCTTACCATTTTATCCTTAGTTATGTCTTTTGCCTTTCAGTCTTGGCGTAACCAAAGCTTTGTGGCTACCCAAAGTCAGCTTAAGCAACATGCGGAATCCGGTTTATTTAAAATTTCAAATAAATTAGCAGAAGCTAAAATTTTATTTGAAGAAGATACGGAAGGTACGGCTTATCGTAACAAAATTGCTTTTGCTGCAGGTCAGCCCACTCCTGTTGCAAATACATATCTGCCTACCATCCGTGGGAGCGGAAGTGTTTATCAAGAGCGTAACTGTGAAGCCGATGCTCAGCAGTTTTTTTGGGCTCCTAGTGTAGGAAATTCTCTTTTTTTTACAACTTTAGAGGGAATTTTTGATATGGAGGTAAGCAATGTAAGCCTCTCTGCTACCGCATTGCCTCAGGTTTTAGATCTGTACCGCTTCAAGTATTATTACTTGTCTGATAATTATAGCCCTCCGGGTGGACAACCCATCAATATCTCACGGAACATTTTGTCTCCTCGGCCTGCACTACAAATTATGGACTGGACGAGTGCACTCTATGTAGATTACGATCAACTGAAAAGCTTTTTTGATCTTCCCGGCGTCACTTCATCGGATAAATCTGCCGTTATCTCTAAGTTATCAGAAGCCAATGTTGTGGCTGTATGGAAAAAGGGTGAAGCTAATCCTAATCAGGCTTTTTTTAATTTAAATGCAGCCTTGTCTTCTAAAGCAGGGAGTTATAGAATACAAAATGCACAGATTACCAAGCTTATGCCCTGGACAAACTCTTCTTCCACGATTTATAGCGTCGCCTATAATCGTGATGTTGTAGAGGGATCACCCACTTTTTTCAAAATTAAGTCTCAGGTACCCATGTTTTTTGACAATGAGCCTCCCGAGGATTGTGGAACAATTAACCCTGCTCCTGAGCCCCCTGTGAACAGCCGCCCTGATACAGATTACCCTTTGGGTTTTGAAGTGGCGATTGTCGGTCCAAACAGCGGTCGTACCGTACATATGCATTTGACCCTGGTGGGACAGACTAATCACCCCCAAATAGCTGAACACGTTCATAGTCTTTCCGCTTACGCGCGGGATCTTTAATCCCTTGACAATATCCTGTATGATGCGTTGAGATAAGAGAAACCCGGAGGCAATGCCATGCGCTTAGGTATGATGTATCTCAAAGGCAAAGATTACGATGACTATGGGGTGATTGCCCCACTGTCTTTTGGCTATTTGGCCTCTTATCTGAGCGAATATCTTCACTTTGACGATGTGATTCTTGAAGTGGACAACCGTGAGGGTTTGTTAAGACAATCCCCTGATATCATTGGTTTGTCTTCTTTTACCGAAACCTTTGAAGACGCCACCCGTCACGCCCGCCACATCAAAAAAATGGATCGCCGTGTACCGATTATTTTGGGGGGCGAACACATTTCCTCAGCCCCCCTGACCCTGCCCCATGAAATCGATATCGGGGTTGTGGGCGAGGGTGAGCAAACCCTTTTGGAATTGGTGCAGCTCTACGAGCGCAATGAGGCCACCCCTGACAATTTACGCAATGTTAAAGGCATTGTGTTTTGGGACAAAGGCGAACGGGTGGTGACCTTGCCACGGCCCTGGATTGAGGACATGGATACCATTCCCATGCCCAACCGAGAGCTGTTACTTAAAGATACCCGCTGGCAACAGCCTATTTTTACGGCGCGGGGCTGTCCGTACAAGTGTACGTTTTGCGCATCGACGCATTTCTGGCAGAAGACCCGCTATCACTCGGTAAAGCGCGTGGTTGATGAAATTGAATATATTGCCCGTGAGTTTCCGAAGCAAACCATGATCCCCATTAACGACGATTTATTCCCTTTGAACAAACAGCGTATGCGAGCCATTGTCGATGAGATCCGTAAGCGTGGGTTACACAAAAAAGTGGGTTTTTCGTTGAACGCCAGGGCCAGTATCTTTGATGAAGAAGTGGCCCGTATGATTGTGGAGATGAATGGACAGGTGGTTTGTTTTGGTTTGGAGTCGGCCAGTGACAAAATTCTCACCGCTCTGAAAGGAAAAACCAGTGCCCATGACAATTTGCGGGCTCTGGAACTCTGTGAACAGTACAGCTTGCCGGTGGTGAGCAATATGATGGTGGGAACACCCGAAGAAACCGTCGAGGATTTAGCCAAATCCTGGTGGTTTGTACAAAAGAATCAGCATCGCTTTGCCCGTCCAGCCATTGCTTACTCAACCCCCTTTCCCGGTACAGGATTTTGGGAAGAAGCCAAAGCACAAAAGCTGGTGGATGAAAATTTTGAACGCTGGAACATGCTGGACTTAGACTACCGCCCAGGTCAGTCTTTGTACATGAATAAGTTTATTCCAGAGCAAGATTTTGAGCCGCTTTACCGGAGCTTTTTAGGCTTTCAGGCGCCGCTTAAAGCCAGTTACCAAAATATTTATACCTGGGTCAATAAACGCAAATACTTTGAAAACCTGTATCAACAGATTTTAGACACTTACGCACCCACAGGTAATATTTTAGAACTCAGCTTTGAAGCCCATTCTCTTTCTGATATTTCAGAGCAAGGGGTCATGAAAGCTTACGTGGATTACGGTGTTGCAAACCTGGATGGCCTTGAGGCGGGGTCCTATGACTGGATTATTGTCTGCCATGCCCTTGAAAAACTGAAAGATCCCCAGGGCCTTCTTGAGCATTTGACCACATTACTCAAGCCCTCAGGCCAGTTGTTGGTGGTTTGCTACAATGCCCAACACCCTTATTTTATTCAGCAATTGCTGAAAGGGCGTTTAATGTCTTCTCCTTTGGGCGTACACCACCATTATGCGTTAAAGTATTTTAGCGAGAAGGGTTTGAAGCTTGCTCTGGAAGCTGCGGGTTGGCAGCATTTACAGACTGAGTCCGTGGTGTCAGGAACCGGCGTTCATGACGATACACAACAGGCCCTGGATGTGCTTGCACAACACGTAGAGGCCCATTGGTCAACGGATGTAAGCTTACTCTTACATGCCCAGCTTATGCCCATAGCCGAGATGGAAAACACCTCAAGAGCCCTTTCAGAGCATATGGTATAGTGATTCTGCTGCCATTTACGCTCGGAGGTTTGGCTTGAAACTTGGCTTACTCCCCCTGTTCATTCCTGAGCAAGCGCTTCAAAATCCTGAGGCGCTTGTGTTTAGTCGGCTGTCATTTTTTTCAGCGATTTTACTCTCTGAGCTGAAAGCTTTTTTGGGGCACAAATTGCCCGATGTGCACTGTCAAACCCTGCTCACTTTGCCTGAGGTTTTGAAGTACCAGCCCGATGTGGTTTTGATCTTAAGCAATAGCTGTGATTTTGCCGGTGTGGCAGACTGGGCGGATAACTTAAAAGCGGCTTTGATGTGTCCAGTGTGGCTGGCAGGCTCTCATATTTCTCACTTACCTCAGAGTTTGCCTGATACGGTCGACCTCGGGATTTTAGGCGAGCTAGAGTTGCCCGTTTTGCAATTGTTAACCCTGGCGTTCCAGGCCGGTGGTGCCCACGCCTTAACGCCACAAATGTATCGCAAGGTGCCTGGGGTGATTTACCAACAGCAGGGCCGTATGTATTCAGGCGCACCGGCACAAGAACTTCCTGAGTTGCGGGCTTTTCCGACACCCGACCTGAGCGCCTTTCAGGTGCTGCCCGCTTATTTTTCAGCGGCGTTGCGCACGGCGCGCGTGAACGATTCTATCTTTGCGCAAATGGCTTTTCCACTGACCCGTAAACCCCGTTTGTACAGTGTGGATTATATATGCGATAGTATGGTAAACATTGTGCACCATTACCAGCGTTATTTATCCCAATGCCGCTTATCTCCCCAGGTGTTTCGTCAGGTATGTTCTGTTTTTATTACGGATTACCAGTTTGTCTTACAGCAAAAGCGCCTGGCCCTCATCGTAGAGAAAATGAGAGCCCTTTACTTACATCACGTGTGTTTTTTGACGGTGCATATGCCTGTAAGGGCTGTGACCGAAGAAACCCTTTTGCTGTTGAAGTCCGTGAATTTGCAAAAAGTGATTTTAAGCTTTGGTCCCTTTGAACACCAGGAGCCGCTGCTGCCCCCTTGCACAGCGGCTGACTTAGATCGCGCTTTGGCCTTGCTTAAGCGTTTTCGTGTGGGGGTCATTGGGCATTTTTTTGTGAATCCAGAAGCGAAAACCTCTCGTCAGCAAATCTTTTCTACCTATGTGTATTTAAAGGCCAATAGCTTTCTTTTTGAGTCCCTTTCGCATACGGTATTGGGTGCAACACCGGGTCTTTCGCTGTGGGAGGCGACTGCTGCTCAGCGAAAACAGCGTTACAGTCATTGGCAGCAATATCCCTGGGCGAGTTTATCCTGGGAGAAACTCAGTCCAGCTTTGCCTTTGGCCCATAAGCATCTGGATAAATCCTTTTTTCAGTCGGTAGAGAAAGCACTCAATATGCTGCCTACCAAACCTTTTGTTCCCCCTTCTCACCAGGAAGTCATCTTGCAAAATCAGGCGGAGCTGGTTAAGGCTTTTGCTGAAACCTATTTGTTTCCAGAGGCCCGTATTTTAGAGCTTGTGGTGGATGATACCCTGGCCCTTAAGCCTTTTTTAAAGGATTACCATGAAATCCATCAAATGCACGTCAAGCATGGCCAGTTGCATGGCTCGCTGCCTCAGCCCGTCGATGTGTTGGTCCTGGTGGCAAGTGTTCAGAGCTTAAGGGATCCCGAAAAGGCCCTTAAGCATGCCTTAATGGGCTTAAAACCGGGTGGCGTCATTTACTTATCTGTGTTAAATCCGATGTTTATTGGCTTTATTGCCCAGGTTTTAAAGTGGCCCGCCCGTCAAAGTCTCACGGGTTATCAGGTGCTCAAGTGGTTTACAGATACTACCTTAATTAACCTGTTGCTGGGACTAGGGCTTGAGTTAATCCACTTTAAGCACGTGCCTGCAAGCAATATTGAGCAGTGGCGACCTACCGTCGAAAAGCTGGCAAAGCAGTTCGAACAATTTGGAATGCAACGCATTTCACAGTATGCTTTGTATGTGCAAGAAATAAATGTATTAGCAAGGAAACCTTAGGATGTACGAAAAGTACCGGGAGCAGATGTCTGCAAAATTACAGTCCATGTTAAAGCCAGAACATCAGAAAATTCTGTGGGTGGGTGACGCCATTCCCCAACTTGAAGCCCATTGCATAGCCGAAGGACGAGAGTTCGTCAGTGTGCCTTCAGATATTCCCTGGCCAGAGATCAGCCGTGAGAGACCTTCGTTAAATCTTGATCTACCCGAAAAACACTTTGATTTGCTTCTGGTCAATCACGCTTTAGAACAAGCCATTGATCCTGAACGCCTGCTTTTATATTTGCGCAAATATGTGCAGCCTGAAGGCATGTGCTTTCTGGTCGCCTTCAACATTGGGCATATTTCCACAGTGGTCAATTTGCTTACCGAAGGATGGTCCTATCAGGCGGATGGGGCCCTGAGAGAAAATCATGTGCGTTATTTTTCAAATGAGTCTTTGCGGTATTTAATGGAGCAAGTGGGGTTTGACTTCGTTGATGAAGTGGTCTACCAAATGGTACAAAATCCAGCTTTAACCAAACAACTGGTGCAGGTCATGAAAAACCCTTACCTGGGGATTCTAAGCTTTATTATGATTGGGCGCAAAGTGAACACCTTTCCCTTTATTGATTTTGAAGAGGACACAGAAAAGAAAGCGCCTCAACGCCGTGTGCCCCATCGCTCGGAGCCTTCGGCAAGTCCTGGCAGTTAACGGATTCAACGCCTAACAAAAAGGGTGGCTCTCTTTAGAGAGCCACCCTTTTCAGTTTATTGCCGGTTCTATTGCCCTTTGTTGGGGGTTGCGTTAATGGTGAAATCTCCGCTGTCTTGATCATTGGTGTTGAGCGCTTGAACAGAGAGATACTTTCTTAAGAAACCGCTCTGCGGTGCCAAAAATATCGAGCCACTGTTGGGAATACGACTGATCTGAGCGCTCAGAGGCACCATGGTAAAACTTCCTGATTTGGGGACCAAATTGAAGTTTAATTCTGCAGTGCCGCCGCCCACTGGGACAATATTCACTTCCGTGGGTGCCACGGCTAAGGGAGACGTAATTTCCAAACGTAGGACGTCATTGGTATCGGTCACAATATTGGAAATGGTGTAAGGATTGGCAGGGGCTCCGCTAATGATAATGTTATTGCCCACCGCCAGGCCAATGTTATCGCCTTCATCTACCGCTATACCATTGCCGGGTGCTCCGGTACCTGTGTTATCGGCGGCTACGATAAATTTGAAGGGATTATCCAGTTCGATTTTGGGTTTTGAGGACCCAAAGGCGGGGGTAATGCCTGTCACCTGGTAGCTGATCCCGTTAACCATAAGTGTATTACCCACGGCAATATTGTCCACATCATCTACTTCCAGGCGTCCCAATTCATCGCCATCTCCTGTATTGGTGCTGGAGAGACGCGCAACGGCCACAGGGCTGTTGAGGCGCACCTGATTGCCACCCAGGGTAAAGCTACACATGATATTACTGGCACCATCATCACATTGACGGCCATTGTAAAGGGCCTGATCGCCGCTAATAAAGTTGGTGTTTGAACTCAACGTGATTTCATTCCCTGTGGTTCCATCTCCGGTGTTGTTTGCCGATACCGGTGCTGTGGCAATGGCTTGATTGATCACCACCTGATTGCTTGAGGGAGTGCTTACCAGATTCCTTACCACAGTAAATTCACCGGCCATGCCATCACGAACCGTAATGCTTACTGTACTTGCACCGGAAACAAAAGAGGCTTCATTTGCACCGACGGTAAAGCCAGGAAGCACAACACCATCGCTGGTATTTGTATTTTGGACACTGGCGAATAGCACGTTATCGAGCTCCATGCGTGGGCCGCTTTGGATGCCGACCACGCTGCGAATGACACCGCCTGCAATGACGTTCACAAAATCGCCCACGCCGATGAGACTGTTGCTGTCTACCAAAATACCGTTGCCCACCTGGCCGGCACCCGTATTACCACTCTGAATCACGGCTTGAGCCAGAGGACTGTTAATACGCACACGATTTTGTGCTGCCTCAGTACCCGTTACCGTGCGTTTGAGACGCTGGGTTGCGGTGCTTGTGGCTCCCGTGCTGGGAGTATAATGCACAACAACCTGTCCGGTATAGCCGTCGAATTTTGCGTTCCCGTTCGTTACAAGTAAGCCGGACTTGGGATTACCGGTTTCAAAAACCCCATAGTGTGCAGAATTTGCATCTGCGATATCGCTACTGACGGTGCTCAGGGGGGCCACCAAATTGGTAATGTTAAGGGTCGAGTTGTCGCTCCAAATACCGGCTTCTACCGCTTCATTCTCCAGAGCCCCACCATCGAGATCACTGCTACCAAATTGTAAATAATCGCGGTAGTTGGTGTCGGTGGTATCGGTGGTGCAGGCGCCTGTACACAGCGCAATTTGGGTGAGGGTGTTTGCAGGGGTGATATTTAAAGGATCCACCCGTAACTCTTTACCAGAACTCCCGGTAAATACGTTGCTGGCACTGGTGGCACCATCGGTGGCCAGGTTAATGACCAGGGTCTTACCCGGTTGTAAGGCTGGGGTTTCAGAGGGGAGGGTAAAGGCCACTGCGGTCGAGCTATCAGCGGGGGTGTACTGCAATTGCCATCCAGCGACGTTGACAGAGCTGGTGCCGCGATTTTTGAGTTCCACAAATTGGTTTTCGGTGTTGTCAGGGCTAAAGAAAACTTCGCTAATGATCACGTCCTGTACCAAAAAGGGAGAAATGCTGCTACCCAGTAAAGTGCCTCCATTTTTGATTTCCAGGGTTCCGGTTTGGGCGTTCGCGGGTACTTCGGTAACCAGTTGATCACAGTCGCCTACCGTTGAAATCGCGCCGATATTGCTACTGACACCGCCAAAGAAAACGTTACCGGCGGCTGAGGTCAGCCGTTCGCCAAATAAAACGACCCGTAAATCTTCTCCACCGGCTCCTGGGGTAAAGCGATGAATGGCCAGGGTTCGTGTATCAATGGTGAACACTTTACTGCTCGAGTTGTCTTCGCCGTCATCCACCTTGACGGTAAAGGTGGATGAACCCGCGGTGGTGGGGGTGCCTGTGATGTTTCCGCTGCTGCTGAGGGTAAGCCCTGCAGGCAGGGAGCCTTTTGAAATACTCCAGCGGTAGTCGGTGTCTCCGCCGGTGGCTTGCAAGGTGCCACTAAAATTGATACCGCAAGCGGTACGGTTATAAGGGCTCGAAAGAATACCAATGGGCAGTGAGGGGGTTAAAATGCTGATATCTGTATCGGTGCGGTTAATGGTAATACTCAGGGTGCGGCTTTCGGTCTGACCGCGCCCGTCCGTCACTCGTACCGTAAAGGTTTCTTCGCCGCGTAAGCTGGGTGTACCGCTGATTTCACCGGTGGCGGTGTTTAGATCCAGACCGTCGGGTAAAGCCCCAGCCGTGATGCTCCATGAAAAAGGAGCCGTGCCACCCGAAAGCTCGAGTATGCGGGAGTAAGGACGATCCAGGGTGCCTGTAGGCAGGTTATTGGTTAAAATCGACAGATCATTGAGGCCTGAACTGCTGCTGGCTACGAGTAAAGAGAGGTTTTGGCGAGCCACTTGCTGGGTTTGGTTATCAATAACCTGTGCCTGAAAAGCAAAAGTACCTGTAACGGTGGGGGTTCCGAACACCTGACCGGTATTGGGATCTAAAGAGAGTCCTGCAGGCAGGTTTCCACTGGTAATGCTCCAACGGTAAGAGCCGCTGCCATTGACCACCTGAATGGGCGCGTTATACGCGAAATTAATCACGGATGTGGGCAAGGTGCTGGTGGTAATGGTTAGGGTATCAGGGCTAATACTTGCACTGGGGGTGCCGGGGTTATTTGAACTACCTGGCATTGGGGTGACACCACTGGGAAAAGGTGTGGGAGTGGTAATGATTGAAGAGGGGACAGGGGTGGGAGTGATGGTTGGGGGCATGATCGAGGGAATCGGTTTGACGGTGGTTCCGCCAGGTTGACCAGGTGTTGTGGGGGTTTCTGTGCCGGGACAACCGGTTAAAAGACTCAGGGCTAAAACCGCAAGAGTGGTGTGGCAACGGGTGGGTAACTTACGCATGGAGAGATTCCTTTTTCGCAATATTCAATTAATTCTAACATACACCTTGTGGTTTCCCTAGGGTCCAAAGCCATGAGAAAAAAGCCCCTGTTGACAGGGGCTTTTTGTGTAAGGGGCAAATGCGGCTTTAGTTGCTAATCTTGCCGCCGTTAATCACCACGGGAGCGCGGACTGGAGCCGGTGGTGCTGCTGGCTTAGGAGCTGCTTTTTTAGGGGCAGCAGGCTTAGGGGCTGCCGGACGAGCTGCGGGTGCCCTGCGCACGGGTTGGCGGGCGGGCGCACGGTATACAGGCGCTCTGCGTACGGGCGCACGGTAAGCCGGCGCACCGCCCCCGGATAAATCCACCAGAGGTGCTTCGGGTGCTTCGGGCTCTTCAGCTTTTGCGGGCTCGGCTTTGGGCTCGGGCGTTTCTTCTACAGGGGCTTCAATTTTACCGAGCAAAGCGTCCTCGATTTCTTGAATGGTGTATTTTTCAGCAATGGTGTTGTCGTCGGTGGGAGAACGGGGAATAATTTTTAGATTCCCTTTCTCTTCAATGAGCACCATCAGGTTGACGCGATCTTCAGGCACCGCAAGGGTGACGCTGTTGCCGCCTGACTTTTCTGCAGAAGCACCACCGGACAGGCGATCGCCCACCGCTAGCACCACGGCCCGCTGTAGCATGGGAATGCTGATTAAGCGTCCGCGCCGTGCGGGGTTGGGATCAGGAATGGTGGCCATAACGTCCACATATTCCTTACGATCCTGGGTGGAGGGTTTGATCAAGGAGGTGTTAATGCTGTCGGTGCGGATATTGATAGCTCGGTGACCTTCAGGAATAATGGTGGTAATACCGGTTTCTGCGTTGGGCAAAGAAATACGGTTTTTATGTAGGACTTCACCTTTGTACAAGCCTGTTAAGGTGACCTGGCCGAGCAGCTTCATATTTTCCTTGTATTCAATGGCTCCTTCAGGAAGGTAACCCTGAGGAATTTCACTCACCTTGATCATTTCGCTTTTAAGGGTGGTGCGGGCGGGAACGTCTTGTGTAAGGGTGACGACTTGTATCAGCTTTGACTTACCCCGCAGCGGCTCTGCGATGCCTTTGAGGTAGCTCATGGACAGAAAACTGGCCAATGCCGCAATGCTCAGGGAGACCACCAGCATTTTGCGGTTGACTTCCATGCCCTGAAATTTTTGGAACAGGGCGTTTTTACGAGGGGTTTCCAATTTGAAGGTTTCAGGGGCCGGCAACTCTGCCGTGCCGGACTCAAAAATTTCTGAGATGAGAGAATCGGTGTTTCCTTTGCTGCTCAGACGCTCCTGAACGGGAGGAACATCTTGCGTAACCTGGGAAAGCTGGGGGTCCAATTGAGAAAAATCTAAATCCCCGGTATCACTTTGGTTTCTGATCTTTTTTCGCAGGTGATCCATTGAGCCCATTCTACTTTCCTCCCTCACGCTTTGGTACAGTATCTAAGGTAATTATAGAACGAAATGGGTGTGCAGTTGTGAACTTAATCTCCCCTATGGTTAAGATGACGTTAACACCAGATTGTTTATGGTGTAAATTTAGCATAAAATTTGCGTTTTGTGGGGTGGGGGTTTGGGCAAGTGCCTCAAGCCAGGCCTCAGCGGTCTCAGCGGTGGGCGCATCTAAGCGCCAGCGGGATTTTAGGGAACCTTGTGGCTGGCACAACTGCAGATAATAGCGGAGGTTGTGTGTCATGTCATTTTTGCTGAGTATCACCCAGGTTTTACGAGGACCGTGGGGGAGTCGGCGGACATGGTGTTGCGGTAAAACGAGTTCATCCAGCGGCGTTTTATGTTGCGCCAGACCTGGTCTCGATAGCTGAAAGATACCCCAGAGAAGGCCCAGTATGAGCGCGTATCCTTGTGTTTGTGTTGGCCGAGCCAAACCCATGATTTTACCTCCCTGGGGCAGTCACCAATGTCTCTTGATGATGTTACACTAAAGCTTATGACTATTGAAGTAAATCAGCGTTTAAATGCCTGTTTGGAAGGGGTTCCTGAAGACATTGCGCTTATGGTGATCGAGGCCCTGGCCTTGTTGAGTGGTGAACAGGCCTTAGTTTCTGAATTGGGGAGTATCTCTTATCAAGAGCGTATGTTTCGCGTACGTGAAGCCTACCGCGCCTTGCTGTTTTACCTGATTGACCACTATATTGGTGCGATGAACCCGGCCCAGCGTCTTTTTGTTAACACCGGTGCCATTGCGGACCGCGTGGTCTTTGAAGACGAGCAGGGCAAACGCTACGAGGTGGAACTGCTCGCGCCCCACATTTATGAAACGCTGATTGCTGAAGTCTTGTCCATTGACGAGAGCCTTTTCCCGCGCTGGACCCGTAACATTTATCGTCCTGAAGATCAGTTCAACGCGATTGCTTTAGGGGTTTTAGAGCCTGAGGGTCTGGATAAAAAAAACCTGGCTAAATTTCGAGCCACCCGTAGCTTAGAGCAGCAAAATATGTCCCGCGAACAGGCGACCACCTTAAACAACACCTATTATGCCTTGCTGCAACAAAGCCAGGACCTTTTTTCACACCTGGACAATTTGTTTGACTCTTATGCCCGTCACCTGCATCAATTGCCTGAGGTGCAAAAAACCCTTTTGCGGGTACAGCGCTATAACCACATGATTGCGGTGCGTGATCCCCAACCCGAAGAACGTGACGAAATGAGTCGCATTTTGAATGACCCCACACACCAACGTATGGGGCAGGACATTGAGATCTATGCCCAGCAGGGGCTCAATATCTTACAGCAAATTCAAGAGCACAGCCAAAATATTGACATTAAAAATCAAAAGCTCAAAGAAATTTCAGCCAAGCTGATTCATTCAGGGGCGCAAGATGTAGGCTCTGTAAGGCATCGGCAAGATATTATCTTTGACGAAGAAACCCGTCGCTTAATCAAGCGTCACGTGCAAACCACCGGTACCTTTGCGGTAAGCGCAGTGCAAAGCCTACCGCAAAAAATGGATGAGGATACGACCCAGATTCTTTTAAACGCCCATTTTCGCCAGTCGGAATCTTCGGTGTCTGACACGTTGGCCACTCTGGCAGGGTTGCAGGCTTCTTTTGAAAAAGTCATGTCTATTCATACCAATCTTTTTCCGCGAGATGCCGCCGACGAACCCATTCTTCCACCGGTTTTGATTGAGCCGATTCGGCGCTATTTGGAGTGGACGGGGGAGCGTTTTATTGTGGGACTTGTGACTGCCGAGACGCCGCGTTCAGGACAGGCCTATCATTTTTCTTCTTTGGATATGGCGGTCCTGAAGCTATGTGGCATGTACGCCTTTAAAGATAAGATTTTTGACTATCGGGGCAATCGCCTTGAGGGCAATCTGATGGCAGATTACTCGGCGCGTCTGTCTTCAAAAACCACGGTGAAATGGGTGGGCGAAGAAAAGAAATACAAGCTGGTGACGGTCATGCAAGAAATTGATTCAGCCAGTCGTTCCGAAGCTGTAGAAGACTATCTTGAGTTTATTTTTCATGCGGCCAATGGTTTTCCGGCTCCCTTACATTTAAGCAAGCGTAAAATGGCGGTCCTGCTTCGGTATATCCAAATTTTTGATCCGGTTTATACGGCTGCTCTGGTGCTGCGTTATGTGGCAGATCAGGAGCCTGAAGAGGCGCGCAACGTCCTGGTGTATCGTGCAGGGTATGACCGAGGGCGAGCGTTCGAGTTGGTGCAAAAAGCTTGCGCTGACCATGGTGATATTTTGCCAGAAACCCATCGCTATTACGAAGGAGTGATTCGACGATGAACATACCCATTCTCGTGTTGCACGGCCCCAATTTGGATCAGTTGGGGCGCCGTCCGGCACAGCATTACGGCAATCTGAACCTGCCTGAGTTAGAGCGTTACTGTCAGGAGCATGCTGCCGTCCTGGGATTACAAGTGCATTGTTTTCAGTCGAATCATGAGGGCGCTTTGATTGAGCGGCTCCACCAAAGTCTGGAAGACGGTACGGCAGGTCTGCTGATCAATGCGGGGGCGTATACCCATACCAGCCTGGCATTGGCGGATGCCCTGGAGTTGGTGAGTTATCCTGTGATTGAAGTGCATCTCAGTCATGTACACGCCCGTGAGCCGATACGTCATGTGTCACTGCTGTCTCCCCATGTGGAGGGATGTATTAGCGGGTTGGGCCCTCTGGGGTATGCCCTGGGGCTTCAGGCGTTGTCTCAGATGTTGTCTCAAACAAAGGAAGCGCCTCGGTCTTAAGCTCGCCCATCATGTGACCGGGAAGGCTTTGACCAAGGTGTTGGTAAGCCAGGGCTGTAGCCATACGGCCCCGGGGGGTGCGCTGTAAAAAGCCCTGTTGTAGCAAGAATGGTTCATACATGTCTTCAATGGTGGCAGTGTCTTCGCTAATGGCTGCTGCCAGGGTGTCCAATCCCACGGGCCCTCCCTGATAGTGATGAATGATGGTCTCTAAAATTTGTCGGTCTGCGGGATCTAATCCGGCATGATCGATGGCGCGCATATCTAAGGCTTGTTCGGCCAGACTCTCATCAATTTGTACATGGTTTTGAACCAGGGCAAAGTCGCGCACCCATTTGAGTAGGCGGTTGCCCACCCGAGGTGTACCACGGGCTCGTTTGGCGATGGCCAGCGCGCCTGAAGGTGTTAGATCCATATGCAAAGTGCGGGCGCTTTGCTGTAAGATTTGCTGCATTTCGTGGGGGGTGTAAAAGCGCAGGCGATGTACCAGCCCAAAGCGGGTGCGCAGCGGCGACGAAAGCGATCCTGCTTTGGTGGTGGCACCAATTAAGGTAAAGGGTTTTAAGGGCAGACGTTTAATGCGAGCGGCCTGGCCTTTGCCAATGGTAATGTCCAACACAAAATCCTCCATGGCAGGGTATAAAATCTCTTCAGCAACGCGGTTGAGACGGTGGATTTCGTCAATAAACAAGATATCCCCGGGTTGCAAACTGACCAGCAGGCCAGCAATATCCCGGGGACGCTCCAGCGCTGGGGCGGAGGTGATGCGAATTTGGGTTTGCATTTCGGCAGCAATAAGCATTGAAATCGTGGTTTTACCCAGACCGGGGGGACCATAAAACAACATGTGATCGAGGGCGGCCTGGCGTTTGTGGGCTGCACCAATAGCAATACGTAAGCTTTCTTTAAGCTCTTCCTGGCCTAAGTAACTGGCTAGCTTCTGAGGGCGAAGGCTGTTTTCTAGAGGGGCTTCTTCATGCTTTTGTTGGGGAGCTACCGGGCGCTCTAAAGGGGAAGTCGGTGTTTTCTTTTTAACAAAATCCTGATTGTCAGAAGGAATAATCGCCATCAGGGGACCAAAACGCGGTACTGGTACTCGATAAAGTCTAAATCTGCAGCGTTGACGTTTAAAGGCAAAGCCGGTGGATTGCGGTTGATCAGCTGTTCTGTCGGGTCAAAAGCGATATTGGGCGTGTTGTCAGGTTGTACAAAAGGGGAGTTATTGGCTTCAGTGGAAATGGAAAACGGCGTGTTGTTGAGCCAATAATCATACACATAACCTTCGCCGACATTGGCTGAGGTGAGGTTTTGGCTCACCGCCAGATTGGTGGGAATATTATTGGGCATGTTTTCGTCGGTGAGTCCAATTTCTTGCAGGGGGATCCGTAGCTGAAAAGTGGAATCGCTCAGCTTACTCCAAAATGTTGCCGGGTAATTGGGCTGCACAATCTGTGCTAAGGTGGTCACCTGGTTGGTGGCCTGCTCATCGGTGGTTTGGCCGTAGCCCACCTGGGGGGTTCCTGTGCTACTGCCCTGAATGTAAAAGAAGTGGGTCCACTGGGAGACAATATCGCCGGGTAGAATGCCTGTAAAGGGTAAACGACCGGCAAGATCATTGGTGCTTAAGTTAAAGTTTGGGCCATTAACCCGTGGTCCGGTAAGGGTTTCATTGAGGGTGGTTCCTGCCTGGGTGTTGGGGGCATAAAACACCACATAATAGGTCACATTGGGATTGTTGAGGGCCAATCTGCCGCGAACGGTAAACTGAAAAAGCAGCTCTCGGCCACCGGCGGAGAGACGATCCACCTTGTTGGCACAACCCAACGTCAGAAGTGCCAGTGTAATGCCCAACAGGCGTGACGTCATGTTCATTCTTTGGCGGCGGCTTCCTGAGGGATTTTTACCATGATGGCCAACTGGCGTGCCAGTACTTCGTCCAGCGCTTTTGCACTAATATACTCCAGTTGCACCAGGATTTCGCCCAGTAGGACCTGAGACTCGGCCTGAATGGCCAGGGCTTTCTCGAGTTGTTTTTCGGTGATGAGGTTTTCACGCAACAGCAAGGCTCCCAGACGATTGTCGTGGCGTTGTTCTCTTAAGGCTTCCTTGAGCTCATCGGTGGTACAAAAACCTTTTTCGACCAAAATAAAGCCCAGCAAACGGCCGGTGTTTTGCTGTATATTCAATGCCTCTTCGAGTTGTTCGGTACTTACCACTTTGCTCCGCAGTAAAACCTGACCCAGGCGGGTTTCTTCTTGCTGTTGTTCAATGGCGCGTGACACCTGTTCGCGAGAGCAAAGCCCTTCAGCAATTAAGATTTGTCCCAGCAATTTATGGGGCTGTTTTTCTTTAATGGCCAGTGCCTGTTCAAGGACCGGTTCGGTAATGGCTGACATACGCAGTAAGATTTGTCCCAGACGGTAAGGCTCTACAGGTTCATTGGGAGACACAGGCCAAAAACGTTGGAACAATTCTTTGATTTTATCACCTAGCATAAGGGCTTCCTTTATACAGTCTACTCGGAGTACCAGCGTTTTATTATACCACGTTCTGGGTCCTTTTTTCAGGGGGCTGTGCAGCCCCCTGACGATGTTTCAGGCTACTTTAACTAGCGTTCGTAGAGGCGGGTCCAGTGTTTGAGAGAGTGAGCGACTTCTGTTTTGATCTCACTGTCTTTGAAGCGCCAACTCCAGTTGCCTTCCGCTTTACCCGGGGTATTCATACGGCCAACTTCGTCCCGCAAACCCAAAATATCTTGCATGGGCAGCAGAACAATATTCGCCACAGAGCTGAGGGCCAGACGAATCATTTGCCAGTGAATATAGGCGGCATCTGTGCTGCCCAGGTAATCCAGTACAAAATGTTGGACTTCGGGGGTGCGGCTTTCAAACCAGCTGACGGTGGTTTGGTTGTCATGGGTACCTGTATAGACCACGGCGTTTTGCACATGTTTATGGGGTAAAAAATTATTGGCAGAGGTGTCGTCAAAGGCAAACTGTAAAACCTTCATGCCCGGAAAAGCAAAACCGTCTCGCAGGGCTTCTACAGGCGGCGTAATGACACCCAGATCTTCTGCAATAAAGGGCAGATGTCCCAGGGCTTTTTCCATGGCGCTGAAGAAAGCTTCTGCAGGCCCTTTTACCCACTTTCCGTTAATGGCGGTTTCTTCACCGGCGGGCACTTCCCAATAGGCTTCAAAACCCCGGAAGTGATCCAGGCGTACGATGTCTACCGAACTGAGCATGACCCGAAAGCGTTCGGCCCACCAGGCATAGTCGTCTTTGGCCATGGCTTCCCAGTCATACAGGGGGTTGCCCCACAGCTGACCCGTTTCTGAAAAGTAGTCGGGTGGAACACCCGCCACCACTTTTGGACTGCCGTCAGCATGAAGATGAAATAAGTCCTGATGTGCCCAGACGTCAGCGCTGTCGTGAGCCAGGAAAATTGGCATGTCGCCCACAATCTGAATGCCGTTTAAGCGAGCGTAGCTGCGGACTTCGCCCCATTGTTTGGCGAAAACGAATTGTAAAAACTTATGGTAAGCAATATCTTCTGAGAGGGCCTCGGTGGCGTGGGCCATGGCTTCGGGTTGACGTTGAATCAAATCTGGCGTCCATTGGGTCCAGCTTTCGTTTTCAAATTCACTTTTGAGGGCCCGGAATAAAGCGTAGTTATGGAGCCATTGACGGTTTTGTTGGCACTCACAAAAATTAGAAAAGCGCTTGCGATCAGAGCGGGAAGCATGGGCACGAAAGTGCAAAAAGGCGGCGCGAAAGACCTTTTCTTTGGCGGCAGCCACTTTTTCAAATTCCACATTGGCATCGCTGAGCTGGGGGTAATTCACCAGGCTGGGGTCTTCGGGGTCTAAGTAGCCAGTTTCTACAAGTTTTTGAGGGCTAATTAACAGCGGATTACCCGCAAAAGCCGATAGGCAAGCATAGGGAGAATCGCCATAACCCGTGGGGCCTAAGGGCATGACTTGCCAGAGTTTTTGCCCGGTAGCCGAAAGAAAGTCGATAAAGTCATAGGCGTACTCTCCGAGGTCACCGATGCCATAAACGCTGGGTAGAGAGGTGGGGTGCAAAAGGATGCCACTGCTCCGTGGATAAGTCATAATAAGGCTCCTGTTCAAACAAGTTCAATGTATGATAGCACAACCTTTTGCCCCCTTCAGGGAATGCGGTAACCGTGAAGAAAAGACCGAACGATAAACGTCACGACCATCCAGGATAAAAACAAAAGATTGGGCCATAACCAATGGGGAAAAGATTCATTGGGCTTGTACTTTTTTAACATCGCAGCACAGGCTGCAAACATTAAAATGGAACCTGTCAGCACAAACTTAGAAAGATCATGGTGCTTTTGAATCAATTGGCGTAAGCTTTCATCGGCTCCATTCCACAGACCGCTTTTTAAAAAAAAGCCGCTGCCGTAGGGAATGCACAAGACAAAAAATGCGGCCACAAAGCCCCAGGCACCTCGCCGTAACCAATGTTCTTGTTTGCGGATCAGCCCCCAAATGCCACTCAATACCGCCGCAACAAAAACCAGGATGAACAGGTACGCGCCCGTCTGGTGGATTAAGGAAAGGACAGAAGCATTACTCATGGGCGCAGCATAGCATGAGCCATGCCCGGCTGTTAACGATTCAGATCAATTAAAAAACCTTTTAAGATATTGCGTCCGAGCAATACCTTTTGTTTCATGTCCCGGCGATTGCTCAGGGTAAATTCGCGTTGTAACACCTGACCTCTCAGTTTGATACGTAAGGCCACAATATCTCGCCGTTCTACCCCGTGGGCGGTGCGAACATAGATCTGGCGTGTGACAGGGGTATGGAGCTTGTATTGCTGTGCCAATTGTCGATCAATACTGGAAAGCTCGGCACCTGTATCTACGAGACTGGTCACACTGATGCCTGCTGACAAAAACTGGAGTGGCTCGTAAAGCCCCAGAACCTCGAGGGGTTGTTGGCAAGGGGCCTGGGCAAAGGCTGCAAAATGAAGGGTTCCATAGAGCAAGGCACTGAGCAAGAGCTTAGGTTTCACGGTGGTGTATTGCCTCTTGAAAATCACGCCGTAGCAGCAGAATAATCAATATGCCTAAACAGGGCAGGGTCAAAAAGGGCAGCTGCTTGAAAAAATAGGGGGTGAAAAGACTGAGAAAAACAAATCCCCCCAGTGCAATACCAATAGATTTCATGAAATATCCTTTAGTTTAAGATGTGCCTGTAATCCCGGATCCGCTTCAAGAATGTCTTGTTCAAACTGGAGGCGTTGCAGTTCATGCAGCGCCATCACCGGCACGGGTTCTGGCACCGCCAGGGGATCGTTCTGCAAAATATCACGGTTAACGGCTTCCAACTGTTCCACCTGTTGGGCCAATTGTGATCGGGCTTCACAAACGGCTGTATAGCGCGCATACATAAGCTCTAAACGTTGATTCTCAAGGTGTTGATATGCTTTCTGCTGCAGAATATAATGCACGCTGTGACGTTGTGCCAGAACATGATCGATCATTTCCTCAAGGTAGTTTAATTTGCGTTGAAGCTGATGATCTTCAGGAAGGCGCCGACTACGTAAGTGGTTTTGTAAGGCCATGCCCGACGAGAGGGTGTCTTGTAAGCGCTCTTGAATCGCACACAGTTCTTGCTGGGTGTGATGGACAAGATTTTCCTGGTGATGGTGCTCGGCTTCCATCACCAGCTGCCACTCTTCAAGCTTTTGATTTAAAAGCGCTAGCTCTTGCTCAAGGCGAGGCATTTGCCGCAATTGCTGTTGCAGTTGTAATTGTTGCTTATGAATTGTATTTTGTAGGGTCTCGGCTGTGCTCAGTAAGGTTTGCTGCTGCTCCTGGGCTATTTCTAAGGCTGCGTTCAGGAGCGGCTGCGTTTCTTGATGCAGGGGCGTCTCTTCGAGGGTTTTTAACACCCTGTGTGCAGAGGGCGTCTGTGTCTGGGGAGAGGCCTCGCCGCCCGCCGTCTGTTGGGGTTGGTAAGCGGAGAGCGCTTGCGCCGTATGGCTGAATAGCGGTGTTGATGGGGGCTGGGTTGAAGCGGGGGCTTGAGGCGTCTCTATAAGCTGCTCAAGGAAAGCGAGATCTTCTTCAGATAATTTATGTTGGGCCTGAATCTTATGGCTAAGCGCAGGATCTTTGATGGGATAGAGGGCGGTGAACTCACCCTGGTTGCGTTGGACCAAATAGCTTTGTGCAAATAACAGCAAGACCTGCAGCTGTTGTTGAGGGGCCGGGCTCCAACCGTGGTACAAATGGGTCTCAGGATGCTGGATAATATCCAGATGGAACGCTTCAGTCATGATTTTGCTTTGCTGCGATGACCCAGGATACGGCCTCTTCAATATCCGCAGGTCCCGTAATGTCAAACCAGTGAATCTCCTCGTCTCTTTGAAACCAGGTGCGTTGGCGTCTGGCATATTGTCGCGTATGGATAAACATTTTTTCCTGGGTTTCCTGGAGGGTGTAAATGCCCTCCAGATAAGCCACAACTTCCGCATAGTTCAGGGTTTTTAAAAGGGGAAGATCTTTGCCGTAATGTTGGATTAACCCTTTGACTTCTTCCACCAGACCCTGTTCAAACATTTGGGCAATGCGCTGTTGAATGCGCGCATAGAGATAGGCTTTGGGTAAACGCAACCCCACATAAATACAGGGAATATTCAGTCCTTGAGAGCGGGTTTGAAAAGATGAAATGGGTTTCCCCGTCGTTTTGAACACCTCTAAAGCCCTGACCAGTCGAAAGCGATCATTGACATGGATGCGAGCGCCCGCAATCGGGTCTACTGCCAATAATTCAGCCTTTAAGGTTTCCAGGGGCAATTGTTCAAGCTGCTCCCGCAGCGCGGGCTGGGCGGGTACTTCGGGTAAGCCATAATCGTAGAGTAAGGTGCGAAAGTACAGGCCTGTACCCCCTACCAGCAGCGGTTGTTTACCCCGTTGGGTAATCTCCTGGATATGGGCCAAAGCCGCACTGCGATAGTTTGCCACGGAATAATTTTCTTGAGGGTCAATGCAGTCAAACAGGTGGTGTGGTGCCTGTGCTTGCTCTTCTACCGTGGGTTTGGCGGTGCCGATATCCATGTCCTTGTAGATCTGGCGCGAATCGGCACACACGATTTCCCCCTTCAGTGCCCGGGCCAATTGTAGTGAAAATTGGGTTTTCCCTGAGGCGGTCGGGCCTGCAATGGCAATCAGTGGCATGGTGCTGCTATTCCTGATTGTTTTTGAAGTTTTCGATCTCTTGTTTGACCACAGAGTCGTAACAGTCAGGGCAAATGCTGTGGCTAAACTGAGCATGGGTATGGGCGCTCAAATAGCTTTCTAAACGCTCCCAGTAATTGCCGTCGTTGCGGATTTTTTTACAGTATGAGCAGATGGGGAGTAATCCCCTGAGTTCTTTGACGTTGTTCAAGGCCTCTTGCAGTTCGGTCACTTTGCTTTCAAGATCTGATTGCAAGGTTACGATGCGCTCACCCACTTTCACGCGCGCCTCTAAAAAACGGGCGTCTACAGGCTTTTCAAGGTAATCATCGGCTCCTGATTGCAGGCCTTCTAACATGTTTTCTCGGCCTGCACTAGAGGTGAGCATCATGATGTAGACGTCTTTCAGACAGGCGGTTTCACGCACCTGTTTACAAAACTCAGGGCCTGAAATGCCTGGCAGTTGCCAATCGACGATCATCATGGCCGGTCTGGGGTTGTTTTTTAAGTACTCCCAGGCCGCCTCAGCGCTATCGGCAGCGTAAACGCTGTAACCCCAACTTTTAAGCGCAGTTTCTGTCACTTTAAGGGATACAGGGTCATCTTCGATGAATAGTATACTCTGCATGGTTTAACTCACAACACGCTCATAGACGGTTTTTGTCTGAGCAGCGATAATATCCCAATTGAAGGTGTCAATGAGACGCTGATAGGCTTGTTGGACCATCCATTGCGACCACTCCGGGTTATACAGAACCTGACGGATGCCCCAGGCGAGGGAGTCCGCTGAACCTTTGTAGGTTTTAATCCCGGTTACGCCATGTTCAACAATGCCTCCTAAACCACCTGTGTCTGAAACCACCACAGGGGTGTGAGCCGCCATGGCTTCGAGAGCCACAATGCCGAAGGGCTCGTATAAACTGGGGTAGACACCCACATCTGCCACACGCAGCAGTTTCAAAAGATCTTCGTCTGACACATAGCCGGGCAGATGAACCCGATCTGCAATGCCATAGGCTTGAGCCCGCGCGCGAAGCTCATCGAGCATGCCACCCTTACCAGCAATGACAAAACGGGCATGAGGAATATCTCTTAAAATATCTGCAGCAGCTTCGATAAGGACCTGGAAACCTTTTTCGGGAACCATACGACCCACACTCACAATGAGAGGCTCGTGATCGGCAGCCAGGCGGCGGCGGAAGTCGAGGGCATCGGGGAAGGCAAAATCGAATTTTTCCCGTTGAATGCCATTGGGAATAATGTCTATTTTTTCGGCAGGTAAATTGTAGTTACTCATGACTTCGTCACGCATATAGTCACTGCACACGATGGTGCGCTGGCTTTCGTAGTTTAAAAACCACTCCATGCTGTGAACAAAGTTTTGGGTTTCGTTGTGGATTCCGTTCCAGCGACCGGCTTCGGTAGCATGGATGGTTGCCACTAAGGGTTTGTTGTAAATTTGTTTGAGCTGTACACCCGTGTGGGTGACGAGCCAGTCGTGGGCGTGCACAATGTCGATATTGCGGCTGCGCATGATTTGGTGCGCCTTGGTAAGCATGCCAAAGTTGAGGTGTAAAATCCAGGGGAAAAACTGGGGTGCTTGAATGGGTTCAGGAACGCGGTGAATGTGAACCCCGTTACGCACTTCGTATTCGGGAGCATCTTTGTGTGCTGCGGTAATGACATCTACTTGCTCCCAATTTTGAACCAGGGCTTCAGAGATCTCCTCTGCATGACGGGCCAGTCCTCCCACGATACGGGGGGGATATTCCCAGGTGAGCATTAAAATATTCATAATTGGATGACCTCGTCATTTCAAAAGTTAGGGTGAATGCATGATTACCTTTTAGTGTATCACGGGGCTGAGCTCTCGGGGAGAGTGCTGAGGTAAGCAAAGCCAATCGATAAGCCGGGTTTTGTCGAGGGTGATTATCTATCTGGAACACCTGTTACCAGGGGTTTCTTGCAGCTAACCCGAAGAAGAGCGAGCAGCCCTGTCTCTTCTGTTTGCCTTGCTCCATGTGGGGTTTACCTGGCCAATGATTCACACCATTGCCGGTGGTCTCTTACACCACCTTTTCACCCTTACCCCAGGGGGGCGGTTCTTTTCTGTGGCACTTTCCCGAAGTCACCTCCGCTGGGTGTTACCCAGCACATTGCTCTACGGAGCCCGGACTTTCCTCACGTTTTCACGTGCAATCACCTGATTGACTTTGCTTGTTACTAAGCTAAACTGATAATCCAATGGACGTCAAGAGGAGAGATTGTTTAAACGATGAAAATATTAGCCATTTATGGCAGTACGCATCAAGACGGCAATAGCCGTGTACTGGCCCAAACCATTGCCCAGTCAGCCCAACAGCATGGCGCTGAGGTCATGACATTTGATGTGCTGCACAAAGACCTTCCCCTGTTTCGGACCGACAAAGATTTTGGAGACCATGAGGGGGTTCAAGAAATGCGCAGTTTGGTGAGTGCAGCGGATGCCTTTATTGTGGTGTCTCCGGAGTACCACGGTTGTATGAGCAATGCGATTAAAAACTTTTTTGACTTTCATTATCAGCAATTTGCAGGTAAGGTATTTGCCATTGCCACCGCCACCGGAGGCAGTCTGGGGGTAAGTTGCAATTCGCAAATGCGTATTGCCATTCAGCATTGTCACGGGTGGGCCCTGCCTTATCAGGTGGGCGTTAAAGCTTATGAGTTTGTGGACGGTGAAGTGGTCAATGAAAAAGCAAAAGATCGTCTGGTGCGCTTGGGACGTGATTTGGTGGTGTATGGAAAGATGTTGAAGCAGCAATTTGACGCCGATAAAGCCCTGGCTGTTCAGCAAGAAGACAAAGCGCAAGCGGGCTTTGCAGGATGGTATGTTTAAGGTCTCGGCGTTAAATGCACGACTGCTTCTTGAAATTCGCAAGCAGCCGCGTGCTGCGGCCTTTAGCCTATGTGCATTGCTTTTACAGATTGGGGGAACGCTGCTTTTAATTCCCCTTGCTGAGGAGATTCTGCATGTTTTGCAAACGGGTTCTTTGACTGCAATTGCCCGTTGTCTGCTCTGGGTGGTGTTCGGGTATACCCTGAAGCATGTGGGCGAATATGCCCAGCAGTATAGTGCTGGCGCTTTTAGCTTGTGGTGGATGAAAACACAGCAGGCCCACTTGTACCATCAGATTCTGCACGCAGAGGTGCAAGAACTGTGGCATTTTCAACCCGAAGATCTACAAAGCCTTATGCATGAAGACTTGCGTCACTTGCAAAGCGCCTTGTTCTCACTGTTATACCGCGGGCTTCCGGCAGTGGTATTGTGTGTGGTTTTATTGGTGGCGCTGATCTATTTGTCCTGGCTGTTTACACTACTTATGCTAGGATTTGTGCTCGGCGCGCGTTTTTTACTGCGCGGAATCCAGCAAAAACTGCCTGTGTCTTCACAGGCTTTACAGCACACCATGTCGGCAATGTATCAAGAGCTAGGAGATGGTTTTTACGGGCGTCAGTTGATTCGACAATCCCGTTGGCAGCTTTATCAACAACAGCGCTTTGAAGATTTACAAGGGATTTGGTTTCCCCAGGCCAGGCGCGTGCTTGCCTTGCAGGCCCTGGAGCGTCCCCTGATGGGGATCTTACAAATTATGGTTTTGGCTTGTATTTTATTTGTGTGTGTGCTGGGGGTGCGCCAGGGGGTTTGGGAACTGGAGCGTCTCGTGGCCTTTGCCACGGCTCTGGCCCTGGCGATTGATCCCGGGTTGTGGTGGGCTGAAACCCGTGCGATGGTGGAGCGAGCCCAGGGATCCTGGTCTCGTCTTCAGGCTTTTACTGAGGCGTTTCGCCCCCATCTGGACTGGGTGCAATATCATGCACAGACGGAAATGGAACTTTTGAATGTACACGTCAAAAAGGGGGAGTTGGATTGTTTTGCCGCCCTTTCCTGGCGTATACCTCAGGGGGTAAAATGGGGGCTGACAGGAGATTCAGGAGCCGGTAAGAGTACGCTTTTAGGTGTTTTGGCAGGATTTGAACCCTTGCAAGACGGTGGGGTTTTTTGGCCCGAAGCATGGAAGGACAAACGCCCTGCAGTGGTGCTGGTCCCGCAGGAGACGTATTTTTTTCATCGCAGTGTGCGTGAAAATTTACAGGGTCCCCAAAGTCTATCTGAATCCGAGCTCTGGGATGCCCTGGATACCTGCCAACTGGCTGCTCGCATTCGTGCTTTACCTGAGGGTTTGGATACTTTAATGGGTGAAGGCGGGGTTTACTTTTCGGGCGGAGAAAAACAAAGACTGGCTCTGGCACGTGCTTTGTTGATGTCTCCCATTTGTTTGCTCATGGATGAATCTACAACCGAATTGGATGAAACCACTGAATCCTTAATTTTACAGGCCCTTTGTACCCGCAAAGACTTAACCTGCCTGGTAGTGTCCCACCAACCGCGTACTTTGCGACACATGCAAGAAACATGGCATCTTGAAAAGGGGTGCTTATACCAGGAAGTCAGGAGCGCATAAGCTTATGCGAAGTCAGCGGCAGTTAAAGCGGCTACAAGCCAAACGGCGTACAGGACGCTTGCAAAACCATGAGCGCTTTTTGAGGTACAGTTATCGCAGCTGTAGAGGACAGCGTCGTATACAAGGTCGGTGGCATTATGAGTACGCACGGTGGCAAGAATATTGTTTTGCGTGGGACGCAGCGATTCAACAGCTCAAGTGCACCTTGTATTTCAACCCTCATAGGCCCGACGCCTGGTACCGCTTGGGTTTATTGTATGAAGTAAAAAATGAGCTGGGCCATAGTCTTCAGGCTTTTTCAAGGTATTTGCAGGAAGGCAAACCGGGCTCATTTTCGGCGCATTTTTATTTGCGGATGGCGCGCTTGCTGGAGCGCTCTCATAAACCCCGCTCAGCCCTTGCGTTTTACGTCTCGGCCCTGGAGTCTGCAGACCGTCTGGAACCTGAACTTCTCTTTCATTTGGCTCAGGCCCTTGATAACTTAGACGAAGTGGAAGTGGCCATGGATTGCCTGATGCTGTTGGGCAAAAGCATGCCGGCTTACCTGGATTTTATTGCTTTCTTCATGGGAAGTTTTCTTGAGAAAAAGGGCTATTATGTCCAGGCTTGCCAATGTTTTGACGAAGCCATACAGCGGCGCCCCAAGTACGTTTTTTGGCAATTAAAGCGTCAATTGACTTACCCTCTCGTCATGGACAGTGCGTCCCAGGTCTTAACTTTTCGTCAGCAGTTTGAGGTCGCATTGCAGCATTTTCTTCAGCATCTTCAGGTGCAACCCATTCAACTGGCGCCCGAAAATCTCTTTTTGATTGCCAACTTTCAGAGTAATCTGGCCTATTTGGCCTATCATCATGTGCCCACCCGTCGTCTGCGGGAACTGGTGGCTCACATGACGGTGCGATTGGTAAAAATGCCTCCCAAATATGTACCAGCAGGGCGCACTGCTGAAAAAATTCACCTGGGTTTATTGGTGTCTGGAGGCAGCCTGGGTATGGGATATATCTATGTGGGAGCCATGGCGGAGCAGTTGGACCCAAACCGTTTTCAGGTAACCCTTTTCTGCACCTCACAAGAGATCAAAAAATTGTTCAATGAAGCGGAATACTATGCCTTTGATCCGGGGGCAACCCATGTGAAGTATGAGGTTATCTCTGCAGACGTCTATCAAGGAACTCAGCAGGTGCGAGATGCCCAGGTGGATGTAATGTTTTTTACGGAGCCCACCTGGGACTTTTATCAACATATGCTCACCTTGTTTCGCGTGGCACCTGTGCAAATGACTTCCTGGATGAACCCCGGAACCAGTGGTCTTTCTGCCATGGACTATTTCTACTCTTGTGAAGCTATCGAGCAAGGAGCGGGCCAGGAAAATTATACAGAAACTTTAATTGCCCAGAAAGAATTTCCCTCTTATGTGCCGTCTGTGCATCTCCCCACACCTGTGGACCGCTCTTATTTTGGTCTCGAGCCAGGCTGGCATTTGTACGGATGTTTGCAAAACCTTTTAAAATTTCATCCTGATTTTGATGCGGTAGTGGCTCAGATTCTTCGCCAGGATCCTGACGGACATTTGATTCTTATTAATCCGAAAAATGCTCACCTGGCCCAGGAAATCACCCGGCGCCTTACGCGAAAAATGCCGGATCTCATGGAGCGGATTTGGTTCTTTCCAGCTTTGTCAAATCAGGACTTTTTACGCCTTTTGCAATGTATGGATGTCATACTAGATCCCATTTATTACGGTGGGGGCACCACCACTTACCAGGCTCTGGCGTGCGGTATACCTATCATAACCTGGCCTACCGATCGTATGGTGGGGCAAATCACCGCAGCCCTTTGTCGTGCGGTGAACTACCCTGAGGGAGTCGTGGATAGCTTAGATGAATACATTGCAAGATCCATGCAAGTGGCTTCACAGCCCTTACTTCGACAGCACCTACAACAGCAGATTTTGGCCTCGGGTTTACCTATTTTTGAGTGCAAGGCAGCAGTCAGGCAGTTTGAAAGCATTTTGATGTCCTTGCACGCCAAACATGGCCTTACTTAGCGGCTTTGGCTCTGGTTTTCAAGAGCGGTTTTAGAAACTGGCCCGTAAACGAAGCATTGACTTTGCAAATGGCTTCCGGGGTCCCCTCTGCCACAATTTGACCTCCCCGATGCCCTCCCTCGGGGCCCATGTCAATAATATGATCGGCAACTTTGATGACATCCAGGCTGTGCTCAATGACCAGAACCGTATTGCCTTTGTCCACCAGGCGATTTAAGACATGCAGCAGTCTTTCGACGTCTGCAAAGTGCAAGCCGGTGGTGGGCTCATCCAGCAGGTAAAGGGTTTTGCCCGTGCTGCGTTTGCTCAGTTCTGTGGCCAATTTAATCCGTTGGGCTTCGCCTCCAGATAGTGTGGTCGCAGATTGTCCCAATTGAATATAGTCCAGCCCCACGTCTGCAAGGGTCTGCAGTTTGCGTTGCAAAGTGGGAATATTTGAGAAGTGTTCCAGGGCTTCTTCTACCGTCATTGCCAGTACATCGGCAATGGTCGCCCCTTTCCATTTGACTTCAAGGGTTTCTCGGTTATAGCGTTTTCCCTTGCACACTTCACAGGGCACATAGACATCAGGTAAAAAGTGCATTTCAATTTTGAGCACGCCGTCACCTTTACAAGACTCGCAGCGTCCACCTTTAACGTTGAAACTAAAGCGACCGGGTTTGTATCCGCGCACCTTGGCCTCGACACTTTGGGCAAATAACTCACGAATGGGCGTAAACAGCCCCGTATAAGTGGCCGGATTTGAACGGGGTGTACGGCCAATGGGGGATTGATCAATACGAATCATTTTATCGATATGCTCCAGGCCAGAGACATCTTTGACCTGCGTGGGACGTGGATTGCGCTTATGCAGCACGTGCTCCACAAAGGGTGCGAGGATGCCGTTGATTAAACTGGACTTGCCAGAGCCGCTGACGCCAGTGACGCAAATGAATTTCCCCAGCGGAATGTCGGCGTTGACCTGCTGCAGGTTGTGCAAGTGGGCGTCGACAATTTTTAGATTTTTCCCGTTGCCTTTTCTACGTTTTGTGGGAGGGTGAATGCCCTTTTCACCGCTCATATACTGCCCTGTTAGCGATTCTGGGGTGCGGGTAATATCTTTTAAGGTGCCCTGGGCTACAATTTGGCCCCCATGGCGTCCAGCTCTGGGACCAATATCTACCAAATAATCCGCATCCCGAATGGTGTCTTCGTCATGCTCCACGACAATTAAACTATTGCCCAGGTCCCGCAAGCGCTTGAGGGTGTTTAGCAGGCGTTGGTTATCTCGCTGGTGCAAGCCGATACTGGGCTCATCAAGAATATATAAGACCCCCACGAGCCCGGAGCCGATTTGTGTAGCCAGACGAATGCGCTGAGCTTCGCCACCGGACAGGGTATTTGCACTGCGTCCCAAACTCAGGTAATCGAGTCCCACATTGAGCAAGAAGCCGCTGCGTTCCTGGAGCTCCCTGAGAATCAGCTCTGCGATCATGTGTTCCCGGGGGCTTAGTTCCAGATGGGTCAACCAGTGGTGAAACCGCTCAATAGACTCGGTTGTAATGTCTGCAATCGAACGATCTGCGATGGTGACGGCTAAGCTTGTGGGGTGTAACCGTTTGCCGTCACAGGCAGGGCAGGGGGTCTTTTCCATATAGCTTTCGACTTCTTCGCGGGTGCTGTCTGAAGGGCTGTCTTCGTACAGGCGCTGCAGTCTGGGGATTGCGCCCTCAAACTGGGTCATAAAGCTGTACTGCATTTGCCCCTTGCCCTTGCTTTGATAAGCCACCGCAATCCGCTCAGGGTAGCCGTACAATAGGACTTTTTGGGTGGCCCTGGGAAGTTCCTCAAAGGGTGTGTCTAAGCTAAAGTCTAAAACCTGTTGTAAGGCCTTAAGTAGGGTGCGTAAATACGAACCGCCTTTTTTTTCAAGACTCCGACTCCAGGGACGTACGGCTCCTTTATTAATACTTAAAGAAGGAATGGGAACAACTTTACTTTCCACCAACTCTTGTTTGGTACCCAGACCATGGCAACTGCTACAAGCGCCAAAGGGGCTATTGAAAGAGAAGATACGCGGACTGAGTTCAGGAATGCTAAAGCCGCATTGGCTGCAGGCGAGATTTTGATTGTACAAATGAGAAAAGCTACCGTCCATGGCTTCGACCCGAGCCATGCCTTCGCCCTTTTCAAGGGCCAACTGCAAGGATTCGGTTAAGCGGGACTGTAGACCCGGCTTCATGCGGAGACGATCCACCACGAGGTCAATATCGTGTTTTTTGTTTTTCTCAAGGGAGAAATCATCGCTCAGCTCCACGTATTCTCCATCCAGTTTAATGCGGGTGAATCCCTCGTGCACCAATTCTTGAAACAGACTTTTGTACTCACCCTTTCGTCCTCGAATAAGGGGGGCCAGAATATAGAGTTTGGTGTCCTCTGCAATCTGTAAAACCTGATCCACAATCTGATCAATACTCTGAGAGCGAATCACCTCCCCACAATCAGGACAGTGGGGAATGCCAATACGGGCATAGAGCAAGCGCAGATAATCGTAAATTTCGGTAACGGTTCCCACCGTAGAGCGTGGGTTATGACTGGTGGACTTCTGGTCGATAGAAATAGCCGGGGAAAGTCCCTCAATGGACTCCACGTCGGGCTTTTGCATTTGTCCCAAGAACTGACGGGCATAGGCAGAGAGAGATTCCACATAGCGCCGTTGGCCCTCTGCGAAAATGGTATCGAAAGCCAGACTGGATTTTCCTGAGCCGCTGACACCCGTAAAAACCACCAATTGATTGCGGGGAATGGTCAGGTTGACGTGCTGGAGATTGTGCTCATTGGCATTTTTTACGGTAATGTGGCTGTGCATTATGTCTGATAGCTCCTGTGCCGAGGGAATTCTTTATTAAGTGTATAGGTGAGTGTGTGTTGGTGTATATATGTTTGTGTTATTAAAAAGTATTTTTTTATTGTCATAAATTTTTTAAAAAAATGTTAAGTCCCTTCAGTCACAAGCGGGATCTTCTCATAAGACACATGTGAAGAAATAACTAGCTAAACCTGAGTGAGGAGAGGAATACACAATGACAGTATGGGCCAATGCGGGGAACTTTTCCCGCGCACAATCTGAATTTGGACTGTTGAATGTTGAACAGCAACGGATGCTGCGCAACAACAACCTGATCACCAGCAAAGTCATGTCGGAAAAAGACGCGCGCTCCCAGGAGTTTGATGACCAAAACCTGAAATCTGCAGACTTGACCTTTAAAAAGGTGTCCGCACAATTTGCGCGCGAAGCTGCTCAAAAAGCGGCGGATGGCGCGCTCTTTAACCTCCTGGGTACCGTATTTAGCGTCGGCCTCCAGTTTATGCGCAGCCGCAACGATAAAACCAGCAAAGTGGACTGGAGCAAAGCGCTGGGCGACATCGCAACCGGTGTCTTTACGTATGCTAATAAAATTTTAGAGCTTCAAAAAGTAGATGCAGAAGTGGACTCTATCAATGAAGACTTAAACCGTGTGAATGCTGAACGCATGAAAACGGACGACGCTGTGGCTGCTCTGGATGCTAATCCTTACGGCTAAACACAGAAAAGGAGCTTATTAATTTATGCCTGCGATTCAAGCAATGCGTTCAGATGCCCTGGCTCTGCGCGCGAAAGAAGACGTTCAGGAGAAAATCCCTAGTTTTTTTAACCAGGTGAATAAGGCACTGGGCTCAAATATTATCAGTGGCCAGGACAATGGGCAGGCTACCGCCGAGGCGCGTTTTGAAGCTGCCAACGCTCTGGCCGCCAGTATCCGTCAGAAAATTGACGGTGAAGGTAGTCTTGCTGAGTTGGTCGCCGGTGCGGGGATTGATATTTTAAATAGCTCCATTTCTTTGGCGGTGTCGGTTGTGACCAGTAAGGAGATAACCGCTGATAACGTATCTAAACTGATTACAGATATTCTTGCTTTTTCCACAGAAAAAGAAAAACTTCAACTGCAATGGGATGCTGCTGCTGCAACTTTTGCGCAGTGGACGGTGCAAGCGGGATTCACAAATATTCCGGCAGGAACCTTTAGCCCTGAGGGGGGGAACTCAGATGCAGTCCGGGCAATGGGGGGACGCGGTGCTACGATGTATCGCGATGCACTAACTCCCCGTTGGACTGACCGGGACTATTATTCGGGTTCGTCTCTTGGCGGCACAGGTGCACCCACGAGCAATACGTACCAGACCTACTTCAGTACGTCAAATGTCTCCAATAAGTTTAACAATTACGAAACGTATTATGAGTGGGGATCCGTAGGTTCTATCTCCAGAACGGGAAGATATTAGAAAAGGAAACCGAAAGCAATGGCTGGAATTGGTAATGTTCAACTGGGTGTAAGACTTACACGCGACGATATCCATAATCAAAGAATTTCAAGAACGGCGACGGGGCAGGGTACCGCGAAAGGTGGATTCCTCTGGGATCCCACCACCCGCTACATCTTAAAAAGAGAAGAAACCGACAAACAAAATGATGATAACCTGACCTTCCTCTTCGAATATCGGGCTCTGTTAAACTCACGGGTGCAAACTTTGATTACGCAGCTAAGCAATGCGTTGGCTTCAGATCTTGACGTGGCGATGAATGCTGAAAATGCCCGTTGGGGTACAGAGCCGAAGCCTGCCATGAGCGGAAACAGCACCAATATTTATGAAGATGCGGGTGCTGCCCGGGCAACTTATAACTACTTGATGGGCTGGTTTACCACGGATGATGTAACGGCTGCAGAGGTCGCCGACGCTTTTGTAGGAACAACGGCCAGGCCTGGGACCCCCTCTCCCGGAGCTTATCCTGATGGCCGCTCGCGTGTAAGGCCCAATACAGGCTTTGAGGCAACTTTTTCTGGTGCCGCGGGCTCCTTAGATGTTACGGGTACCGCTACGATCACTACCGCCCGCGGTGGCGTCAAAGTGGATACGCTCGTCATGGACGGACTTACAGGTGCCAAACCGACTTTTGAGTACTCAAATCTTTCTTCGGGCATAAACAATCGCCTGGATGATAGCTTTAGCGGTCCTTTGGGTCAGGCTGCTATTAATGCAAATGCAAAAAACCTTTTTGAAAAGGTTTTATTCGATGCCTTATCGAGTGTGGAGTATCGTCCTGTGCTCAGTTCCGGCTTGTTTAAGAATCTGGTGGTGTCCGCCAGCTCAAGTTTACCCACGGGATCTCAGATTCAGGCCAGTTTTAATTTGTCCTATCAGGGAACACAAAATGGTGGTGAGCTTACCATTACTACCGATAAAATCACCGCGTTCTACAGTTCATAAGGAGATACAGCAATGGCATTTACATTTGGTTTAGGTTCAAACACCATGCTCAACCAGTACCAGCGCGATGCGACTGAGTTTAAACTGGTAGATATCTCCAATAATATTAACAATTACACCAAAGCAGGTGCTGCGGCAGGCCAGTCTACCCAGGCTTCCTATCTGGATCGTACAGCTTCCGAATTCAGTCGGATTATGCAAACGGATCAGGAAAATGATAACGCGGCTACCTTTTTGTTTGAATATCAGGCTTTGTTGCGCTCTCGGATGCAACAAATGATCACAGAGCTAACGGCCGCGCTAACCCGTGACCTGGACGCTGCCATGAACGCGACCCGTGCAGCCTGGAACACCGAGAGCGAAGCCCGTCAGTCGGCCCAGGGTTATTCCAATAACTTAGAAGATGCGGGTGCCGCCCGCATGGCCTATAACTTTTTTACAGGTTATGCCTCAAATGTTTACGCGGCGGGGGGCGACATTAAAAATGCGGATGGCGTTGCCACAGGTGTCCCCTACATTGGTTTAGAAAGCTATGACTCACGGCCTGGTTTTGGCGGTACCTCTCTTAAAGTGCCTATTGATACCACAGCGGACGCTTTATTTACCCATCAGAATAATGGTGGAGCTCTTCGTGTCACCGGTACAGCCGTGATCCAGCAGTCGTTTCCCGAAGACGGGTTGACCCGAGCGGTGATTGATGACTTAAACGTGGGTTATCAGCGTAATGCTGCAAACGGTAACGGTACTGTTCTCTATGGTGAGATTGGTGGCGGTTTTGTCTCTCACCGAAATCAATACCGCTTTACAGACCCTGATGCAACAGGTGATCGTTTTGATGCCAACAACATCAAATACTCTAACGATTCAATGAGCAATTCTGCCAGCCCCAATGACATCAACCTAAATGACGATGCCTGGGACGATCTGGCGGATTTTCCAGCCACAAGCAATTATCAACGCTTTAACCGCAGTGGAAGCGCGAAGAATGAGTTTCAACGGGTGTTGTATGACACTATTTTTGAGTTAGATCAACGGAATATGCTGAGAGATATCTTCCGCCTATCCGAAAAAAATGGCTTTTTTAATAACTTGCAAGTGGCCTCTACCACAAGCATTAACACGGGCTCGCAAATGCAAGCCAGTATTGTCTTGAATTACGTGCCCGCCAGTGCACAGATTTTACCAGCAAACGCCGGAGCAACACCGCCGATTCCGGCAGCCACTGCTTCGCAAGTGGCCGTCATTACGGCGGGCAACTTTCAGGTGGGAGACGGAATTTACGTTACGGTAGGCGGCGATCGTGAATTTACAAATATCAGTGCAATTTCCACCTCTTCTGGAACGCCACCTCGGGTGTTGATTAGTTTTGATCCACCCTTATCCGGTGTTCCAGACAATCTCAGTTCCATAGAAACCACGCGCCCTGACCTGGGCGGAAAAATCGAAGTGGTCATTGATCGCTTCAGTGCCTTTTATAGCTCATAAGGAGAAACCCAAACCATGTCAATTGGACAACTCGGCTCTTCAGGAGAACAGTTTCGAGACTTTTTAGGCGGCGGCCAGCAAGACATTGGCCGCGGCTTACAGGCCGTGCTGTCTTCCTATGCGAACCCTGCAGGAAATTCCATTCGCCTGGATGACCGTTCTCAGGGTATGTTCCAATTGACAAACAGTGAGTACCAGTCTGTTTTTGATCAAGATGCCCAAAACAGTTTTGCGGAAACCTGGTACTCAGAGTACCGCGTGGTACTGCAGCTGAGAGCGGAGGCCCTTAAGAAAAAACTCAACCGTGCCTATACAAAGGTGCTTGAAAACAGTATCTACGCGCCTTTGCGTCCCAATGAAGATTGGGCCCCTGGGGCGAATCGAGACTTTAACGATATTGATGCCGATTCTCCCACCAAAATGTATTCCGATGGCTCTGGTAGTGGTACCACAACTATTGATGGAGCACCTGTTATTCCCAGTGGTACCCTTGAAGAAATCCCGCCTGAGTATGCTCACCCTGACTGGTTTTCAGGCACAGACCCTCTGAGTACTGGACAGCCTTACGACGACATCAGGCGCTATATGGCTGAAAAGCTATTGGATCAGGATGGTGGCAATGCCTATTTCTCTGATATTGATGGAGATGGGCAAAAGTTATATTTTGTAGACCCTGACCCGGATGATACAAACGATGCTTTCTATGCTGTGGGATCAGAGCAGGGAGTGGATCCCTCGGACGTTCAATACTTTAATCTTTGGAACTCTGGCGGAACAGGTGCTGGTGTAGACACCGCATACTCTCTTTCATCGCTCTCCTGGAACCCTTCCGGTGGTTACTCTAATGCCCGTTACCGTGATATTGCCCGTGAAATGAATGTCCCTCCTTCTACAGATACCACTAACTTTGTGGCAGAAGGCAATAAACCTACGGGTGCGGCCAAAAACAACACATACTTCATTTCAATCCCCCCTTCACAAGACAGCCGAGATGTTTGGCAATTTTTGCCTTCCTTTGCTCGGGGTACCAATGGTGTATTTACGAAGGCGCAAAGGGACGCGGCTGAACTCAATGGTGTGCCTACGGGTAACTTTGTTCCTGTTGCTCCGGCCACTACCCCTGAAACTTTTGTACTTGCGGCGGGCACCACCTTTTACGATCCCCAGGGTGCTGTGGACCACTCCATGTTTGTGACGGCCTCCAATATTCCTGCTCCCGGAAACGCTGTTGTATCTCCTGCCACCAATATTTTGAATCCAAAATTAATTGCGCCTTTGACTACGCCCGGAGAAACACCACCTAAGCCTTTTCAGGATCTTGAGTCTTCTCCCGCAAACCCTGTATACCACCAGGGCTTCATAGACACCTGGTTAGAGGCCCGTCAGGTAGAAAAGCGTGAGGCAGCTGTTGAAGCGGCCCATCGCGCCTATTTAGACGGTAAATCAATTTCTGACGCCAGTCCCAATCCACTAAGTTACGAAGAACTTATGGACACCGTGTTTTCGGCACTTGACACTTATGATATTGATCTGGGAGCAACTCCCGGTGGTATGCCGTCTCTACCCGCTGGTGCTCAGGTTAGCAAGAATAAATTAAATGGTGTTTTGCCTTACGGCTATTATTCGCCGACGGTGGCTGGCGGAACTCCCCATACTTCGGCCAACCCTATTTTCAATGTGGGTGGGGCCTATCTGGGCCCTGGCAACAATGCGGGTAACTCCCTCTACCAAACCATTTATAATGCGGTTTCTGTCCTGGCCGATCCTTCTACTGTAGATGGTGCGGGTAATCCCTCTGGGACAAGTGCCTCTGGAGCGCTTTCTGGAGGGGTGCCTACTTCCGACGGTACACCTCCTGTCACCGGGCCAGCGCCTCCAGGACAATCATATAAAGATTTGGGCGGGAGCAGCGGGCTTTTTTCTCCCATTCCTATTGGCGCTGCACAAAACAACGACGGTACCGGCCAAACCGATGTGGACAACGCTGCTGGTGCAGGTAATCTGGAATCCACGCTTTATCAGGTTCCCGGTTTTATTACGGGTATTGATCAGGTCAGCAAACTTTTTGTGGGTCGTCAGTGGGACTTTGTGCCCGGTCACGTTCCCAACAGTGGTCAAAACACCACCGATGGCGTGGGCGCGGTGCGTTATGAGGCAGAAACCCAATCCACCCACGTCCATGCGGGTATGGGTTGGTATGACGCGGACAAAGACAATAAAGGTAAAATTTTATTGACAATGTCTCCCGCTATCGAAGGTTTAGCCATTCAGACGATCTTTGATAATATTGGTATTGGCCTGGTAGATGAACAGATTCAAAACGGATCCTTCACCGGCGGTTTTGGAGCGATGGGGGGTCCTTTCTTCCAGGTGGCTGGTGGTGAGGATTCTGTGGGCCTACTGGTGGATGTGGGAGGTCCTGAGGAATACAGCTGGACCTCTGGTGGGGGTATTCAAATTGGTGGTGGTGTTGGGGGGATCTTCTGGGGGCATACGTCGGCAGTAGGTAAAATTTACCGAATCGAACGCCTGATGGAGCACTCCGGTGGAACAGGCGACCAATACACGGGTGATGGCCTGGGCGGTCTGGGCGGAGGTCCTCCCCCTATAGATGCCTTTGCGATTATGAAAACATCTTTGGCTGCCATGGGCGCGCTTGGCGGTCTGGATTCGGACTCCACAAACCCCAATGACGGGATGAGTGTTTTCCCCAATATTGGGATTGTAGGCGGCCACGTGGACGGTAACTTGCCGATTCCCATTCCGATTCCGGGCGGCGGTTTGTTCTGGTTGAATTTGCCCTTGACCAGTTATTTTTCGACGTCTTATGACCTGGTTACGGATTATATGTTCCAGTATTTAGATGCCATGAAGCACGAGGTGCTGGATAGCATTTCCGCCTACTCTTATGCCACAGGTGGCGGTTATGCGATGGATAGTTATGGGATGCGGGGCGAGTATCACTTTACTGAAAAGCCCGCCCTTGAATCCCTTGAAAAAATCCCAGAGCTTTTTGGAATCAGTCTTGACGGTGCCATTGCTGAAGCCATTGACTTCCTTGATCTTACCCCTTATAGTCTCAATGGCTACGATCTTAAACTCGGTGGTGCCCTGGGGAATGTGGATAATCAAGAAGCATACCGCCACAGCTTCACTGCCCCAGAGAAGCGAGAGTTAGATACCGGAGCCTTCTTTACAACAGCCTCCTTTTTGTCACAGTTCCAATTGAATGACCTCGAGTATTCGTACTGGACGTCTACGCACCAAAACGAAGAAATGGTGAGTTTTGACACGCTGCGTATTTTGTCCTTGACGGGTAAAGATCTTCTCCAGGCGCTGAGTCAATTTATTTTTGGTATGGCGGGTTTAACGGATAATCCGGACAGCCAGGCTGCCAATGCAATGGTGGAAGTCATGAACTTCATGCTGGATGGCTTTGAAGAACAATTGAACGAAGCCGTCATGTGGGATCTTCTGATGCGGGATCAATCTGACAAAGGGGGCGTTATCAAGAAGTCTATTTTACCTACGGTGGCCAGTGTGTCTCGCAGTACCAGTAGTTTGACCTCGGAAGGCTACGACTTCTTGGAAGACGAGCGCAAGCTGTTTGCCTACGATTATGAAGAGGTGCGTAAGCCAGGAATCCTGGATAAGTTAAAGAGCTTTGGTCAGGGATCCTTTGAGATACCCAATCAGTTAATGGCAGGTACGGGGAATACCCGTCGTTATAAGCCTTATTTAACGGGTCCCGACGGCCGAGCGGGTCGTCAGGGTTATGGTGCCAACTCAGCGAAGACCGTAAATCCCGGGGAATTCGTCAACAATGATCCCAATAAAAATGATCGTGTTCATGTCATTACCCGTCATGCGGGGGATACTGATGATACCTACTACGATGACAACTGGGATATTCGCGTGGGCTTTTGGCAAGACACGGGTTTAGGCGACGTCAACGAAGTCTATGTACGTAAAAATACGGTCAGTTACGGCGGGGTAAACTCAGGTATCGGTGCGGGGAACGCCTCGGGCCCTGTGGTGACCACTGAAATTGATCGTTATGTAGGCTCTCACAACCGAATTGTGGGTCGTGGCTATGATGGTGCCGCGCCCCTTGACTTACAGTCATTCCGCACCGGGTATTTTTCTGAAAAATACTTTGGTCACTATATTAGTGAGGTCAATTTTACGGGCTCTGGCGATCATCCTGCGGGTGATATTGCCGGAGATGAGGCGATCACCTACTTGCTACAAGGCGGGATTGATGGCGATCCCAATCGCTCCGGCACCATTACCATGCACGGAGGTTCTAAATATTACGACCGCCGTAATGACTATGAGTTTAAAATGGAGGCCATAGACGGCACGCAGATCGGCTTGCGCGCTGACCAGGCTCTGGCTCCTGTGCTGGGCGGAAAAATGAAGCTGATGAGTATTGAAAGCAATAACCCGGGTCAGGTACTGGGTGCCAGTACGCAAAATGAGTCCAATGAGTTAACCAAGGTGTTGTATGAGCACATGCGGATTCGCGCCGATGGCTCTAATGCTCAACTTGTCGCGGAGTATCGAGATGCCTTTAACATGGGGTATCTGGACGATATTTTTATCACAGCTTCTGCGGATGCGGCTACGGGTGGAGGAGTGACCTCTTCTATTCGCCTAAAATTCAATAATCAGTCCTGGTCTGACGCGGGGGGGACAGTAATTCCTGCGGCACTGGGTGATTATGAAGCAGATCGTGCTGCAGAGGTGGTGGGTACAGGGACTCTGTCTACAGTACCCGGTTACCTGGGCGATCGCAGTTTCTTCAAGAACGTGAATCGCTCAGTTACGGATATCTATCTGACCTCTTATTTTGCCTTTAAACGTCCGCCGAACACAGACGCAAAATAGGCTAAAAACTCCAAAAAAAGCCCCTTCTCTTCTGAAAAAGAGAGGGGGCTTTTTCGATGAGAAACCTAATGTTAAAAAAATGTTTGTTTTTTATTAAGTTTTTCGGGTTTGAAGCCAGTTGCAAGGTCTTAGGGGCGATACCAAACGTGTAGAATAGTCTTTTTTAGTGATTAAGGAGAGCAACAATCTCATGAGTTTCTCAGCATTTAATGTAGGTCGTCAAATGATGATACAAACAGGCAACGTTTCGCCGAAGCAAAACTTTGGTAGCCGTCCTGTTGCTGGAGGATCATTCACGCCCAATACCCTGGAGGCGGCCTTTGTTCTTCGTTCTAATTTGGACTATCAATTTGAAAAGGCTTTTATCGATAAGCATCGGGCGACCATGCAAAACCGTCTGAATGAAGTCTCTAAGAAGCTAGAAGAGGCTTATAAAGACCTATTGAACGTTTCAATGTCTCAGCAAATCGGGGAGCAAGCGGACCGCAATTTAAGAGCGGATGTACGCCTGGATGGGACCGATGGAACCAATAATGCCCAATTGATTTCAGGTATTTTGGGAGAAAACGGTTTTGAAGACCTGGGGATTGATCCCAGTGGACAAAATGGTTTGGACTATACCGCTCCTGGATCCACCAATGTGGGTGGTAACATTTGGCGTTCTCCCAATAAAGGCGATGACTTTTTATCCGCCTCAGGACCTTATGGTGATGACGGCGTTTATGGTTACTCTCGTATGATCGGCTCTGACGCGGTGCAGTTTCGGTCCTTGACTGAGCGTACCACCGCTGCCGGAAATATCGGTGGCGAAATGGATATTACCCTGCGTATTGAAGATGACCCGCCAACACCTGCTGAGCTTAACGGCTCTCTGGGCTGGTTAACGCAAATCACCAGTGCCATTACGGGCGGTGCTCCCGAACCCACTTATTTTAACCAACAAGTGGCACAGTACAGTGCCTCTTATAGTACAGGTGGCTTCTGGTCTTCAGTCAACTATTTGTACAACTTTGCTCCCCGTGAGATTAAATACAGTTATGCTGTGGGCTATACCGTGAACTCCGATGAAGCAGGCGACGATGAGTACCTTGTTAACGGAGAAATGGTCAATCGCCGGGACATTCCCAATGATACCGATGCGGATCTGACCCTTGATGATGATCAGGGTTATCTTTTTAATCCTAATCGTGTGAAGTGGTCCAGCAACAACCCCCTTGAAGGTTATCAGCACGAACGTTCTGGTACCAGCTCTAACTATCCCACGGTTACCAACCGACAAAAAGCCTGGTTAAGTGAAGATCCTCTGGCGGGTACGAATTGGGATTATAATCCTACCCATGCTGAAGGAACCGCACGTGTGGTGGAGAACCTGGTGTTTCAAAGCGGTACTTACACTTACGACGGTTCTTTTGTGAACACCACAGGAGGCCATGGGAATCTGGTGCAAACCCAGGCCATGTCTGATGGGTCTCTTGTCAATTTAATCGACTCTAATATTCAGTTAGGTACGGTCTTTCGCCACACGGTGGATATGACCGTCAATAGTAATGAAGATGATGTTACCGAATCCACTGAGGACACCGACTTTCAGGTGAACGAACGGGGACGCATCCGTAGCTCTCTGTTCTTTAATCACTATGAAATTGAAACCCGTACGGTAGAATTCAACAATAAAAACAATGTAGATGTTCCCGAACTGACAAATACGGCGACAACATCCCTGGCTGATGATGCTGCCGGAAATATTTATGTCAGAGGTGGTATTGCTCGCTCCACAAGTATTGATGCGACCAAGAGCTATGATAATGTTAAGGTGGATCCCAGTGATCCAGAGTCTGATACCGAAATTTCTCGCTCTACGGGTAATGTGTCAAAAACTTTTAATGGTGAGTTCTTACACAGCCTTCATAAAATTCAAAGTATCAATGGTCAAGATGTGGTAGGCAATGAAAACAAACAGGCCTCGCCCACTATTGGAAACTTTGAGTTAGGGCGTTATGAAGGGGTTGAACGTTCCCTTCAAATGAATCGCAATATCGTGGATTATACGCCTCCCTCTGATATGGAGATTAACGCGGCGAATACAGTGCCCACCGATTGGTACCAGGCAGAAATGCTGACGGCCCCCACCCAGAACGTTCAGGATCCTGACAATGGTAAAATTTGGTTTCCACACGTAGAAGATACATTGTATAGTGCCCCTGACTCCGATGGTTATGGGCGTCCTCAATCGCAGCGCCAGGTGGTGCAGGCGCGAAATACCTTCTCTATCACGCGAGACGAATTAATGAATCTTCGACCCGCTAACCAATGGGTCACCGATGCCACAGGTACTGTACGCCCGACCTATGAAAAGAAAGACATGTATGTGGACGTACAGTTGACGGGAATTCACTACGATGCGACAACGGTGCCACCGCAGATTCCTAAAATCTTTATCAATGGACGTGAGTATGATACATCGTTGCTGGTGAATGCTCCGACCATTGACGCGACCTATTCGAGTAATGTTGCGGATGTCACCTATCGTATTAATCTGAATAGCTCTGACCCTGCTGAGGTTAGCTTTTTGCAAGAAGGTTTGAATACCATGACGATTCAAACTGCAGACGGTACTTTCGTCAATGCTTTAGGGGCTACCAATAGCAGTGAAGGTATCCGAGTGACCGCTACCGACTATGCAGACTATCCAGGGGGCACCACGACCAGTGCTGCGGAGTATGCTGAGGTTTTAAAAACCTTAAACTCCAAAGTGATTACGGGATATGCGACCGTAGATGGCAACCCACCAGACGTTAAATATTCTTCAGAATTAACACGTCCAGACACGGTGAAAGCCTTGAGTCGTTGGCAGACCCGCCTGGTGCCCCATACCGTGCAAAACGATGCTTCCTCAAAGTTGGCCCAGATGGCCAGTACCCAGGAGTCTACGGGCTCTGCGAATAAGTCGGTGAACTCTTTTATTGAACAGGTTATTAGTATGATGAATGACCGCAAATACAAAGATGTTTTTAAATTGGGATTGCTGAGTAACCTGAATAAGTTGGCGATTAACGGTCAGGCACAGTTACCTAGCGGTAGCAGCATGCAAGGGGCAATATCGATGTATTACGATATGAACGAACAGCGCATGGTAGTTACCCAGGATAAACTCGTGGCTCAGTCCCGTGCGGCTTAGTATCATCAATTAGAAAGATTTAATTTTACGGAGGTAAGAATCCATGGATTTAGAGAAAGTAAGCACAATCGTGAGTCAGACAGCCAGTCTGATGCAAGAGCAGCAGAAAGTCAATCAAAAGCAAAAAGAGCCGGTAAAACCTGCTGAGAAAGTTGAAGATCCTGCTGCCAACAGTGCCATAAATAGTCTGAGTCAAATCTTAGGTGCGGCAAGTAATGAGCCTGCTGAAGTGGATGCTCAACAAGCCGAACTTCAACAAATGGCCGCTCAAATTTCTGCCCGTGTAAACGCCTTGATTGCTGAAGCCAACGCCTTAGAAGATCAGCTGAATCTTGCTCCCGATCCAGAAACCGTAGATGTGGGCGAGCTTTTGGCTGAGTTCAGAGGGATTATCGAGCAGTTAACTGAAGATATGAATGCCCTCCAAAAGAAAATTCAAGAACAACAAGCGCAGAATGAAATGAACCTGAAACAAAAGCCGACGGCTTTTCAGGTGGGTGAACAGGTGGGAGACGCCTCCTTTAATCAGGCGCTGTCACTACAGTAACGTCTATGTCTTTAGAAGCGATAGAACAATTGATCCGCAAGGGCGTTCAGCTCTTGCGAGACAATCAACTCGAAGCTGCTCAGGCTGAGTTTGAACAGCTGCTGGAGCTTGACCCCAGGTCTCCAGTAGCTTACTCAAACCTCGGTATGATTGAGCTCCTCAAGCAACGTCCCCACTTTGCGATTAAGCATTTAGAGAAAGCCATTGAGTTGGATGATCGCCTCTTTCATGCTTATTTGAATCTGGGAAGCGCCTACTTTGTGACGGGTGATCTGGAAAAGTCAGAGTCAGCTTACACCAAGGCTGCTCAGGTGAGTCCCCACGAAACAGACGTGCATTTGAACCTGGGTATTTTATATGGTCAGATGGGGCAATTAGAACAGGCCAGGCAAGCTTTTGAACGGGCTCTAAAGCTTAAAGGAACCCTGTTTCAGGCCCTCTTCATGCTGGGGTCTGTCTACATGGAACTCAATGCTTTATACCCTGCCATGGCCAATGTACTGGCTGCGCTCCGCCATAACCCTGAACACATTGAGTCTCGTATTTTGATCGCCGAAATTTACCGTCGCATGGGTCGATACGACGCGGCTGAGGTAGAGTTAAAGTTGCTGCTTGAGCAGCAAGAGGACCTGGTTACGCCTTATGTGCGCCTGGGTATACTCTATATTGAAACAGGTCGTCACGGCGAGGCGTTGCCCCTGCTGGAGCACGCCATCGAAGAAGGGATTGATACCCTACAGGTTTACGAGTTGTGCGGTATTCTCTATGAAGAGAAGGGCGAGTTTGAAAAAGCTCAGGAAATGTATCAGCAAATCTTACTGACGGATCCTGACAATGAAAATGCCCAGGAAGGACTTGAGCGCATTGAGAAGGTTATTGCGGGAGCGCCATTAATATCTTCGTAAGCTGTTCGAAGAACAGTTTGTGCTGAATGGGGGTGCTTAATCGCTCGGTATTGCCGAGCGATTTTCTGATTTTATGCTTCCATTTTAAGGGCTCAGGCAAGATCAGAAAGACGGGTAACTCACGAAACTGGGGGTTATTACGCACCAGCTCTAAAAAAGCAAACCCATCATCATTGCTATCTTCAAAGATAATGAGGAGTTGGGGCTTGCTAAAAAAAATATCAGCCAGGGCTTCTATGGTGTCACTGTGCCACCGGGCTTCGACAGCAGGCTCTTTTTGCAAAAGGGTTTCGATGATGCGATAAGAGGTGTCTGCACTGGCTTTAACGATTACCAGTGCTCTTTGCAGTAGTGGATTTCCAAGTTGGTTGTGTTCCATGGAAAGAGGGGCTTAATAGCCCCCCTTTACTCCTTTATACAGCGGCTGCAAGCTTCTCTTTGAGAAGTCCCACAACATCTGCTGGGGTGTCTGCTACAGGGACGCCTGCGGCATTCAGTGCAGAAACCTTGGCTTCAGCGGTGCCACTGCTGCCAGAGATAATGGCGCCTGCGTGTCCCATGCGTTTGCCAGGAGGTGCTGTACGACCTGAAATAAAGCTGATTACAGGCTTGCTGACGTGCTTGGCGATGTATTCTGCCGCTAACTCTTCGTCGTTACCGCCAATTTCACCAATCAAAATAATGGCTTCGGTGTCGGGATCTGCTTCATAAAGTTCAAGCAAATCGATGTATTTGGTACCAATAATCGGGTCTCCACCGATGCCCACGCAGGTGGATTGTCCCATGCCGGCCTGGGTCAACTGATAAACCACTTCATAAGTCAAGGTGCCACTGCGAGAAATGACGCCAATGTTGCCTGCCTGGTGAATGTGGCCGGGCATAATGCCCACTTTGGCAGCGCCGGGTGTGATTAAACCTGGGCAGTTCGGACCAATTAAGCGAGCGCCAGATTGAGCGACATAGTCATAAACGCCGATCATATCTTGTACAGGGACACCTTCGGTAATGCAGATGATAAGTTCAATGCCTGCATCGGTCGCTTCTAAAATAGCGTCTGCAGCAAAGCGGGGGGGAACGAAAATGATAGAGCAGTTGGCATGGGTGGCTTCAACCGCTTCTTTTACGGTGTTATAGACAGGGACACCCGCAACTTCCTGGCCTTTTTTACCGGGGGTTACACCTGCCACAACATTCGTGCCGTATTCGACCATTTGTTGGGTGTGAAAAGAACCGTCACGACCTGTAATACCTTGAACAAGGACTCGGGTCTGTGCATCTAAAAGAATTGACATGAAAACCTCTTTTTTGCTCCAGAAGGGAGTTTTATCTTGCTATGCATAATAGCATTCTTAAACCACCGTTGCCGAAGTTGCCTCAATTATTCTGTCCGCTATTGAGCATTCCACCCATACGGGCAGGCTTCACGGGAGAAGTGCTTCCCGCAAGTTGGTTGATGTATTTTTTGCGTTGGGTCTGGGTGACGGGGGCCAAATGGAACTCCTGGACCATTTCTCTCAGCTCTTCACCGTATTCCGCTACATTATGCGCGGATTCAAAGGTGTGGTGAGCAATACGCTCGTTATCCCGGGCAATTTTTTCCACTTCATTGACCGCTGCAGTAATGCGATCAATGGAGGTCACCTGCTGCGCAGTACCGTGGCGAATGGCCTGAGAAGCCTCGTTGATCTTGGTGGCTGCTTCAACAATTTGTTGGTTGCTCTCTTCCTGGCTTTGGGTAGAGGAAACCATATGCTTTGTCATTTGGCGTACCTGTTCAATGGTTTGCACCACGTTGCGGGTATTATTGGCCTGTGCCTTTACTGCATGGGTCACTTTGTTTACCTGATGGCTCATCTCCTCGGCGCGGTGAGCGATATCTTGTGAGGCGCGGGCTTGCTCTTCTGCCCCGATTTTAATTTGTTCAATGAGATTTACGGTAGCTTCTACCCCTTTAATGACTTCATTGATTTTTCCACCGGTTTCTGTAGCCAGACGGGCACCTTCTTCTGCCTGGTGTACGCCGCCCTGAACGGTTTTAACGGCTCCATCCGCTTCCTCTTGAATATTGCGAATCAACGCAGAAATTTCTTTGGTGGCGCGGCTAGAACGCTCAGCAAGCTTTCTGACTTCGTCGGCCACCACGGCAAAGCCTTTGCCATGTTCGCCAGCTCGTGCTGCTTCAATCGCGGCGTTTAAGGCCAGAAGATTGGTCTGGTCAGAGATATCATCGATAACGTTGATAATTTCACCGATTTTTTGCGTGCTTGAGCCCAGGTGTTCAATGACCTGTGAGGCTTCTTGGACCACCTCTTTAAGATGGTTAATGCCGCTAATGGTTTCCTGAACGGACTCTCTGCCTTCAAAGGCAGCAGCTTGCATGTTGATGGAGAGGCGTGCGCCTTCTTGAAGGCTATTAGAAACCTCTGTAAAGCTACTGGATAGCTCATTAATGGCGGCTGAGGTAGCGTTGGTGCCTTCACTAATTTGTTCTGCACTGATGCGAATTTCGTCAAAGGCACGAAAATTTTGGCTGACGACATTTGATACCTCATCGCTGGCCTGTGACAGGCGATGGATGCTTTCAAGGGACGAAGATAGGGTTTGGGCGACTTGCTCAATTTGTACGGTGGTCTCGCTGGAGCGAGAGGCCAGGGCTTCGGCTTGCGCGTCAATATTTTTTACGGAGTGACTCACCTGTTCCATAAAACCAGAGATTTCGGTAATGGATTTGGTCTGTTTCATCGCGCCATTGGCGGTTTCTTCAGATAGGGCCTGAATTTCACTCGACGCTTGCGCTGTTTGATTAGAGGCCTCTAAAATGCGCCCAAATTTTTCATTGAGGTTATGGGTCATTTCGTTAAAGGAGTAAGCCAACTCTGCAAACTCGTCACGGCTATTAACGCTGGCCGTTCGGTTCAAATACCCTCCTGCGATAGAGGTAGCCACCTGGTTCACCTCTTTGAGCGAGTCGGTGATTTTTCTGACTTGCCAGGCGGTGTATAAGAAAGAAACAATCAAGCCAAAAGCTGAAATGCCCAGAATGAGCCAAAACTCACTTTTTTGCAAGGCTAAAGACTCCGCATAAATGGTTTGCAGTTCAGCGGTTTTGTTGACGGTGGCATTGTAGTAATTGTTGAGATCTTGTGTCCGGTCATTCAGACGAAATAAGCTAATGACGACGACAAGTATTAAAGAAAAACTGCTAATACCAAAGCTGAGTAAGAGTTTGGCGTAGATCTTCATAAGGCCTCCTCAGGCGTTTCCAGGTGTGTTGCGTGGGTTAAGATTTTTTTTAAGTTGAGAATCATTGCGATGCCGCGTTTTTGTTTGCTGACGTGGTGAATGTATTCGCGGTGTTCTAAATGGGTGGGCGGGGCTTCCATGTCTGCTTCAAACAGTCGTAGGACTTCGAGAACCTCGTCTACAATCAGTCCAATACGTCGATCGTTGTAGCGGGTAATAATAAAACGGGTACCACGAGATTGGGGGTGCTTATGTAGACCCAGGCGTGTTCCCAAATGGATGACAGGTAAAATTTGCCCCCGTAAGTTAATGACACCTGCAATCCATGGCGGGGCGAGGGGGACAATGGTGATGGATACGGGTTTAATGATCTCTTGCACATCTAAAATATTCAAAGCATAGAGTTCGTTATTCAAACGAAAAGAAACGGCTTGTAAGTGGGGCTCTATATGCTCAATCACGTCCCCTTGTGGTGATGTCATTGGCTTTCGTGAAGCGTTGAAAAGAGTACGAATTCACCAGATTCTGTACGAATGGGGACTTGCAGGCGATAGGGGTTATCCAGGAAAGCCAGCGGGGGTTGTTTCACTTCGATAACCTGTGGTAGCCCCAGTTCAAAGAGCTCTGTTTCTGCGCTTAGGGCGGATTTTACACCGCCGGCAATGATGTTTATGATTTCAGCGACGGTTTCATACACATCATCACCGACTTCCTCAATGGGCTCTTCTAGCATGCGCGCCGTCATATCTAGAGCCAGGGCATGAGGGATTCCAATGGAAAGGGAGCCTATCAGTTGTCCTGTAACCTTGATGTTCCCCATGAGATACAGCACAGCCGTATCTGAGCGCATGGCGGTTTCCGCTGTGCTCTCCAGATCATAATGCATGGGGATCATGGTATTCAGCAATTGAGCAGCTGTGTGGGTCAGTGCTTTCTGAATGGCATCGCTTAAGCTATTCATGATGTACTTATACCTGTAAAGGCAAAACCTTTTTTAAGGTCTTGGTGAGGGTATCTGCAGTAAAGGGTTTTACAATGTACTCATTGACCCCGGACTCCATGGCGGCAGTTACTTTGTCGATGGTTCCCTCTGTGGTAATCATGATCACTTTGACAGGGACGCCAACATGGGTTTCTGCCTCGAAACTGCGCAAGCCTTTAATGAACTCTAAACCGTTCATTTTAGGCATATTCCAGTCTGATAAAACCACGTCAACTTTTTGACCTGACTTAAAGGTTTCTAAAGCCGCTTCGCCATTGACGGCCTCTACGAGCTCGCAGGTCGCGTAAGGACCACTTTTAATGTGTTTTTTGATGACCTTGCGGGTCACACTTGAATCGTCAACAATCATGATGGTTGGCATGATGTAAGCCTCCGTTATGCCTCATTTTAACGCTGTAGAAATCAGTATATCACGAGGTGTGAATTCTGCTTGTGTCACTGATACACGTACTGTGGGCCCAGGTCTTTATATATTTTTGCACCCAAACGTTCCAATAGCAGTGCCTTGAGGGTTGCTTCCTGACCCGGTACTGTATCTCCTTGAACCACCCAGCGATAAGCCGTGTGTTGCTGAAGGTGTTGCAAAGTTCCCTCTGCGGTAATTTCCATACGAACCCGTGGTGATGGAGTCTCCCATCCCATGATTTGGGGGGACCGGTGGGTTTTTTGCTGCTGTTTTAGCAAAAGGGTAAGCTGCCATGGGCTTTGTTGTGGGTTAGGGCCAAAATAACGCGCAAGTACCCGTTGACTTTGCTGGCTGAGGAGCTCGTCTGATTCGGCAACTTGAATGATTAGCCCTGGCTGCTGAATGCCCCAGGGAGAGTTTTGGTCAATGTGCATGGATTGTGCGTAACACCCTGTAACAAGCAGGCTGACAGTGAGTATAAGCTTCTGCATCTTACATTCTAAACACAGGGAATTGCGTGGAACCAATTGGCGCGTTTAAGGCGGCCGAAAGGGCGAGTCCCAAAATATTACGGGTGTCTACCGGATCAATAATTCCGTCGTCCCAGAGGCGGGCAGTACTGTAATAGGCTGAGCTTTCCCTGGCGTATTTATCCAGTATGGGCTGCTTAAAGGCTGCTTGCTGCGCTTCGGAGAGGGATTGACCGCTGGCTTCAAGTTGATCTTGCTTGACGGTGAGTAAGACGTTCGCCGCTTGCTCACCACCCATGACTGAAATTTTGGCTTTGGGCCACATCCACATCATGCGGGGACCGTAGGCGCGTCCGCACATGCCATAATTGCCTGCACCATAAGAACCCCCAATCACGACGGTGAACTTGGGAACCGAGACGGTGGCCACAGCTTGCACCAGTTTTGCACCATCTCGGGCAATACCGCCATGTTCGTAGTCTTTACCCACCATAAAACCCACAATATTCTGTAAAAAGATCAAGGGGATTTTGCGCTGACCGCACAGTTCTATAAAGTGAGCGCCTTTGCGGGCGGACTCTGAAAAAAGAATGCCGTTGTTGGCCACAATGCCGACCGGATAACCATGGAGATGCGCAAATCCACAGACGAGCGTTTGTCCGTAAAGGGCCTTAAATTCGTGAAATGCGCTACCGTCCACAAGGCGGGCAATCACCTCTCGCACGTCGTAGGTTTGCTTTTCATCTGCAGGAATTATTTTATATAAGTCTTTGGCCGGGTAGAGCGGCTCCAAGGGAGGTTGAATCTGTAGGGGAACTTCTTTTTTACGGTTGAGGTTTGCCACCACATGCCGGGCAATTTCGAGGGCTTCTTCATCATCATGAGCCAGATGATCTGCAACCCCTGAAATACGGCAGTGTACGTCGGCGCCTCCGAGCTCCTCTGCACTGACCACCTCTCCGGTGGCTGCTTTAACGAGGGGTGGGCCGCCCAGAAAAATGGTGCCTTGTTCTTTCACCATAATGGTTTCATCAGACATGGCGGGCACATAAGCCCCCCCGGCGGTACAAGAGCCCATCACCACTGCGACTTGCGGAATGTTTTGGGCCGACATTTGGGCTTGCAGATAAAAGATGCGCCCAAAGTGATCGCGATCGGGGAATACCTCATCTTGCATGGGTAAAAACGCGCCGCCAGAATCGACCAGGTAAATGCAGGGCAAATGGTTTTCGAGGGCGATTTCCTGAGCCCGCAAGTGCTTTTTAACGGTAAGGGGAAAATAGGTGCCGCCTTTGACGGTGGCGTCATTGGCCACCACCACCACCTGCTGTCCTTCGACGCAGGCGATACCCGTAATGATACCGGCAGAGGGCACCGGCGTGTCGTAGACGTCTTCTGCCGCCAGGGCTGAAAACTCTAAGAAGGGTGTACCGGGATCGCACAGGCGCTCAATCCGTTCACGAGCCAGCAATTTTCCACGGGCTTTGTGTTTCTGACGGGCTTTTTCAGAGCCTCCTTGCCGAACCCGATAAAGCTTTTCACGCAATTCGGAAAGGGCTTTCTGGTATGCCTGGGCATTGCTTTCAGCGTCAGGGCTTTGAAGGTTTAGCTTCGATAAAATGGGGTACATGAGGAACTCCTGTTTTAGGTGGAACCGAGCTGAGCGGTATGGGCTGCACTATGGCTTTGGGTATTGCTAGCGGCTGATTTGGCCTGGTTGGCAACGCCAGCAATCGCGTCGGCAATCGCTTCTTGATCCCCTAAATAATAGCTTTGGATAGGTTTTAGATCTTCGTCAAGCTCATAAATCAAAGGTACGCCCGTGGGAATGTTTAAATCACTGATGGCTTCATCGGAAATATTGTCTAAATGCTTAACCAATGCCCGTAAACTATTGCCGTGGGCTGCAATGAGCAGTTTTTTACCGGCTTTAATCTGTGGAACAATCTCGGTTTCGTAAAAGGGAATGACCCGATCAACGGTGAGTTTGAGACTTTCGGTGAGGGGGAGTTCAGTTGTGCTTAAGCCGTGATAACGGGCATCAAGAGCGGGCGAACGTTCATCATCGCCCTCCAGTGCCGGTGGCGGTGTGTCGTAACTGCGCCGCCAAATATGTACCTGTGCTTCGCCGTGTTGGGCGGTGGTCTCGGCTTTATTCAGGCCCTGTAAAGCGCCGTAATGCCGCTCATTCAGTTTCCAGGTTTTTTCTACGGGCAGCCACATTAAGTCCATTTCTTCGAGCATGAGCCAAAGCGTGCCAATGGCGCGCTTGAGAAGAGACGTGTAGGCGATATCAAAGTGATAACCTTCTGCCTTTAGGCGTTGGCCAGCACTGCGCGCCTCGGCTTGTCCCTGGGTGGTGAGTGGCACATCTGTCCAGCCGGTGAAACGATTCTCTTGATTCCATGTGCTTTGACCGTGGCGTACCAATACGAGTTTGTACATTCTTTAAAACCCCTCAGTTTTTTCATGCAGTATAACACCGGCATCTGTTTGGCAATGCGTATAATATTCTATATGGCACAAATAGAGCAAACAACCCTTGACGAAATTTTGGCCCGCGCCGATATTGTAGATGTGGTGGGGCAGTATGTAACCCTTAAGCGTACGGGAGCCCATTACAAGGGGCTTTGCCCTTTTCATGGCGAAAAAACCCCGTCCTTTATTGTGAGTCCAGACAAGCAAATTTACAAATGCTTTGGCTGTGGTGCCGGGGGCAATGTTTTCTCGTTTTTAATGAACTACCAACAGCAAAATTTTGCTGAGGTGGCCCGTGACCTGGCTCGTCAATATGGTATTCAGGTGCGAGAAACCCGTGTTGACTCAGTCGAGGAGCAGTTGCGTGTCACCTTGCGCAAAATCAATCAAGAGGCCAATCTTTTTTTTCAGGCCTGCTTGCAAGAGGGGAGTCAGGGCGAAATGGCCCGCCATTATCTGGAGGGACGCGGCGTTTCTTTAACGATACAACAGCGTTTTCAAGTGGGCTACGCCCCTGAAAGTTGGAATGCGCTGCGGGATTATTTGTTAAAACGCAGTTTTTCTGAGGAGCACCTTAAACAGTGTGGGCTGTTTAAGGTGTCTGAGCAGAGTGGCCAGCTCTATGATTTTTTTCGCCATCGCATTATGTTTCCTATTTTGAGCTTAAATGGTGATGTGCTGGCCTTTGGTGGGCGCGCTTTAAACCCCGATGTGGGTGCCAAATATATTAACTCTCCTGAAACGCCCATTTATGTTAAAGGTCGGCATGTGTATGGCTTACATGTGGCCAAGCGCGCCATTCGTCAAAAAGATCGCGTGGTGCTGGCAGAAGGTTATTTGGATGTGATTACAGCCCATCAGTTTGGCTTTGAAGAAACCGTGGCGGCTTTGGGTACCGCCTTAACCCCTGACCAGGCCCGTCAATTGCTACGCTTTACAGAAAGCAAACAGGTGTTAATGGCCTATGATGCAGATGCCGCAGGGCAAAAGGCCACCGATCGGGGGGCTGAGGTGTTAATGGACTTAACCCGCGATACCTTGCTGCGTTTGAATGTGGTGCAAATTCCCGATCAAGAGGATCCCGATACCTTTTTGCATCGTTTTGGTGCAGCGGCTTTTGAGGCAGTGCTGGGTTCAGCCAAAGACTACTTTTTGTACGCCATTGATAAGGTTCTTGCCCATTATCAACCCGAAAACCCCATTGACCAGGCGATGGCCTCAAAGGCCTGTGTCGAAATTTTAATGAAAATTAAAGATCCCGTGCTGCGAGATGCTTACGTGCAAATGTTGGCCGAACGCTTACGGGTGGGTGAGTCGGTTTTAAGAGACCAAATTCGTCAAGTGCGTCAACAGTCCACCCGCACGTATAAACGGCGCAAAGCGCGTCAAGAGCACGCTGAAGTGGAGCCCTCTACGCCCATACCCACCTCTCTAACGACGGCTTTGCGCGATAAGTACTTTGTTTCTGAACTGGGTTTGCTAAAGCTTTTGATGGATTTTCCGGGAGAGCGAGAACGGGTGCTATCAGCCCTTGCTGATCTCTCCTTTGAGGACCCCCATAACGAGGTGCTCAGGGAGTACCTGTTATCCATGTATACTGCAGAGGTGAGTGTGCAGTGGCAAGAGCTCATGTTAACGTTTCCAGAGCCTTCCATGCAGCAGCGTTTAACGGAAATGATGGAAAATCCAGCCTTTGCATCGCTGGATGGTGAAAAATCTTTGGCTGATTTTAGTAGAAATGTTAAACTTAAGTGCCTGGGTTTGCAAATGGAGCGCGTGAGCGCAGACATCCAGCAAGCCGAGAAGGATGCCGACCGGGAAGCTTGTCATGTGTTGATGCAAAAATATATGGAACTCACCACAAGCTACACCCGACTTAATCAAACAGTAGACTAACTGCAGGAGTAATTTAGAGGGTGACACAGGACAAACGCGGAAAAAACATAGATGACTTAGATAAACCTCGTCGCTCCGCTCTTGACGAGGAAGATATTTCGGATCGCTTTGACGACTTAACCAGCATGGCCTTAAAAAACGCCAAAAAGGGCTACTCAGAGGACGACGATGACTTTGTTGACTTTGAGGACGACGATGAAGATGAAGAAGATGTAGAGGGTTCAGACACTCCCGTCAGCAAAAAAAAGAAAATCAAGCCCGTTAAGAAAGTATCCAGCGATGAAGATGATGAAGACATGATCATCAATATGGATGCGCCGACTTCGGGGATTAGTGATGATCCCGTTAGAACCTATTTGAAAGAGATTGGTGCCATTCCCTTACTCAAAGGGGATGAAGAAGTGAATCTGGCGAAGAAGGTCGAGCAAGGGAAGTTTATTCAAGATGAAATGGCTGACATTATTGCGAAGCACTACAGCAAGCAAGAAATTTCGCCCGTGCAAGCCAAGATTATTGCCAAAAGTTATGTCAGTACAGGCATGCACTATCGTCTGAGCGACCCCGCTGATACTGAGCAAGCAGAAGAATTAAAAGAGTCCATGATTCGTGAAGGACGTCTTTTTTCTGACTCTTATGAAGAAGAGCAACAAATTCTCGAAATTCAGGGTATTCCTTTCTATCAGATCTGTGAAATTCTCGAGTTTGCTGAATCTGAGGTCTTGAAAAAACGTCAAAAAGAAGCCAGCGGTGAGCTGCCTGCACCTGAGTTAAAGCAAAAAAAGGCTGCACCCGCTGATGTGGGAGAGCTGAGGGATCTGGCCCATGATGCCATGATGGCCAAACGCGGATTGACCAAGGCCAATTTACGCCTCGTGGTCAGTATTGCTAAAAAGTATGTGGGACGCGGCATGCTCTTTCTGGACTTGATCCAGGAGGGCAATCTGGGGCTGATTCGGGCGGTGGAAAAGTTTGATTACCATAAAGGCTACAAATTCAGCACGTATGCCACCTGGTGGATCCGTCAGGCCATTACCCGAGCCATTGCAGATCAGGCGCGCACCATTCGTATTCCTGTACATATGGTGGAAACCATTAACCGTTTGAAAAAAGTGACCCGTAAGCTATCGCAGCAGCACGGCCGTAAGCCCAGTGAAGAAGAAATTGCGGAAGCCATGGAGGTGACCGTTGAAAAGCTTCGCTCCATCATTAAGGTCGCACAGGATCCGATTTCTTTAGAAACACCCATTGGTAAAGAAGAAGACAGTAAACTCAGTGATTTTATTGAAGACTCTGAAATGGATACTCCTGTACATTCGGTGACCAAAGAGTTATTAAAAGATGACCTGGAGCAGGTGTTAAAAACCCTGAGTGAACGAGAGCGAGAAGTGCTCAGCTTGCGTTTTGGTCTCGGAGATGGGAACCCACGCACCTTAGAAGAAGTGGGCCAGCATTTTAACGTGACCCGCGAGCGTATTCGTCAAATTGAGGCGAAAGCCTTGCGCAAACTGCGTCACCCCAATCGAAATCGTCGCTTACGGGAGTATATTGAATAATGAAAAGCTTTTTGTTGAGAGCGTTCACATGCAGCGTGTTGGCGGGTTTTGCCTTGCCAGCGCAAGCTGAGGTGATTTCACAGGTTTTAAAAGTCAATGTAAAACTCACGGAGCAGCAGTTGGCTGCGGTGAATGTGCATGGACTTGTAGAAAATCAAAATCCTTTGCCAGTACGTGATATACAGGTGCGCGTCAAGCTTTTAGACCCTGCAAACACAACCGTTCGCAGCTTTTTGCTCAAGCCTGTAGAGCATTTGTCGCCCCAGGAAGAGCACGTTTTTCAAGCGGATTATGTCTTGCGAGATTATGATGCACTGTATTTAAAAGCCGTGTCAGAAGTGGAGTATGTCTCGACGTCTTACCTGCAGGTGGCGGACTGGATTCTTACGGAGAACTGGCGCAATTTGGAGATCTGGCGTATTCCTGTGTCTGAGGCCGCTAAAGTCCAGGAGCGGGAGCGCATTGACTTAGCCCTGGACTATCTGGAGCGCGTGGACCGTCAACGACCCGAGTATCAGGAGGCCCGAGAAAAATGGAATCTGGTGCAGTACACCTATGGTAAACGTCTGGCGGAAGCCCAGGATGGACATGAGGCGATTTTGCGTTTAAGCAATGTGGAGCCGGGGTCTAAACACGAAGCCGAAGCCGCAGCGCTACTGGAAAAAATCAGAGTCCAAACTATTTTTAAACGTGCCATGGAAAAAGCGGTGGCGGGTAATCTTAAAGGGGCTTACCGTCAAATGCTGTATGTGCCTTCGGGGAGCGCATTTTACGCCCAGGCCCAGGATAAATTACAGGCCTGGCGTGAAACCTTTAAAGAGAATCAAATTTCTCTGTCTGGCATTGAGCCGCCAGCGACCTTGACCGGTGTGGAGCGAAGCCAGTGGCTGCGCAGGCACCATGGTGCTGAAGGACACACCTCTTCTGTGGGGCCAGACGGTCACAAGCGCAAAACGCTGTGGTACCTGGACTACTCTCACACTACCTACGATCACCAGCAAAAACTGGTCAATAAGCGAGAATTTTAAGTGGCCTATACCCTTGGTATTGATCTCGATGTGGATCAGGTAAAACTCTGTTTGCTGCATGTGGAAGCTCCCCAGCGGGTTCCCTATGTAGACTGGCTTATTTTTAAAGTCCCTTTTCACTTTGGGCCCGATTATTATTGTGAATTTGGCAGTGCGTTGATGGAAACCATTGCACATTTTTTGTTTGTGAAAAAACTGGGACCACAGCAGGTAAACCGCATTTACTTTGTGTCGGGTAATCCTTATTCACCCTTTCATCATTTTGAAGAGGGTTTGCATTACACGGCGAATATGTTTATTCAATCTCTCTTTGACCCTGAACGGGTGGGTATTTTGCGTTGTGATGGAAAACCGATGGCTCCGCGAGAGCTGTTGCAGGTGAAAGGCGAGGCTGCCAGCGCGTTCGTTAATACCCAATTCTATGGTTCAGCGTATATTGCTTCTCGTCTCTATAAAAATGCGGTGTTGTTTGAAGCGGGAGCTGCCACCACGCACATTACACCGATTGTTAAGGCGCGCATTGATCATCAGGGCCGGGGTAAGCTGCCTAAATATTTGCGTTACCGTGTGCAAAACCAGCAGCTCTTATCGGTAGGGGGATTGTTTACTCCCATTAACCAAATTGCGAATGCCATTGCTTTACCCGAGGGAGAAGTGCAAACCTCGCCGCGGGTGTGTCGCATGGTGGTGATCGCCAGTTTATTAAAATACATTCATCCTGAAATTGCGCGGGAGCACGATTTTCCTTTACTCGAAGAGAAGGATGCCCGCATTCTGTTGGCGCGCGGTGTGGGACTGGATGTACACAGCCTTAGCGAACGCGAATTAATGCAATTGGCACAACGTATTTACGAGACCTTGACCGACGATGTCGCACAGCGCTTTATGACGGTGCTCGATCGTCAAAAGCGCATGGCAGATCACATGACGCTGGTCACCAGTGGTGTCCTCGGAAAACCCATGCTGCATCATGGCTTGCGCAAATATAAAAACCTGCAGCAGCGGGTGGTTCACCTGGCAGATAAACTCCCCCATCGTTTGCACGAAGCGTCGGGAGCTTATGGTGCAGCCCTGTACGCGATGGATCGCTTAATGGATACCTCCATTGCCCCCGACCGGGTTGAGGTCATGCCTTAAACGACAGGCTTCGTTTAATCGTAACCCCTGGCGATGGGATACCGCCGTCCCTGACCAAAGGCTTTGCGGGTAACCTTGAGTCCAGGAGGGGCCTGACGCCGTTTGTACTCATTGCGGTTGACGGCACCAATCACCCAATTGACCAGAGAGGCGTCAAAGCCCTGTTGAATAATCTCTTGCGGGGCACAGAGGTCTACAATATAGGCTTCGAGAATGCCATCCAGGATCTCATAATCGGGTAGGGTATCCTGATCCTTTTGATCAGGGCGCAACTCTGCAGAGGGAGGTTTTGTCAGGGTATTTGTGGGAATGACTTCTTGGTGACGGTTCATGTGAGCAGATAAAGCATACACCCAGGTTTTGGGCAAGTCAGCGATGACAGCCAGCCCCCCACACATGTCTCCGTACAGGGTGCAGTAGCCTACGGCCATTTCTGATTTATTGCCGGTGGTGAGCAATAAATGTCCATATTTATTTGACAAAGCCATCAGCAGATTTCCCCGAATACGCGCTTGCAGGTTTTCTTCGGTAACGTCTTCGGCACGGTCTGCAAAAATAGGAGACAAGCTCTCGGTATACTGGCTATAAATGGGAGCAATAGGGACAATCTCACAACGCATGTCCAGATTTTTGGCCAGCGCCAGAGCGTCTTGTACGGAACCTTCGGAAGAATACATGGAGGGCATGGCCACCCCCAGCACCCTGTCTGCTCCCAGGGCTTTTACGGCCAGCGCGGCCGTAAGGGCCGAATCAATGCCGCCGCTTAATCCCAGCACCACCGATTGAAACCCTGTTTTGGCCAGGTAGTCTCGAATTCCCAGGGTGAGGGCGTCTTCTATATGCTGGAGATCGCGGGGCTGTAAATCTTCGGCCCGCCGTAAAATCGGGGCCGAGGTCTCGAAGACATCAGGACTGATCGCCGGGAGACAAGCCAGATCCACGATGGCAAAATCTTCCTTGAACCCTTCGCCTTCCCAGAGAAGCTCTCCTTTGGCATTCCGTATAAAACTGTGACCATCAAAAATCAATCCGTCGTTTCCACCCACCTGGTTTAAGTAAACTGCAGGGACCTGATGCTTTTGACACAGGGCGGTTACCAGGGCGTGTCGCTGTGCAGGCTTGCCCACATGAAAAGGCGAAGCTGAGATATTGATGAGAAGATCCATACCCTGTTGGGCCAGTGTGGAGATGGGATCATGAGCATAGCGCTGCCGGCTCCAAAAATCGGAGTCATTCCAGATGTCCTCACAGATGCTAATGCCGACCCGTAGGCCTTTTAAATACACACTATGCACCTGATGAGCGGGTTCAAAATAACGCTCTTCGTCAAAGACGTCATAGGTGGGTAACAGACTTTTAAAATGAGAGGAGACCACCCGTCCCTCGGCCAGTACTGCTGCGGCGTTATACAGTCCTTTTCCCTGCGGGTTGGGATTACGCTCCACATAACCCACTATGGCAGTGATACCTGTGCAATGCTGAGCAATTTCCTGAAGACACATCAGATTTTTTTCAATAAACCGTGGTCGATCCAGAAGATCAAGGGGCGGATAACCCGTAATGCTGAGTTCAGGAAAGACAATGAGATCAGCCTCGGCTTGTTTGGCCTTTTCGATGCTTTGAATCATTACTTTTGTATTGTGGTGTAGGGCACCGACGGTGGTGTTGATTTGCGCCATGGCGATTTTCATGGGGTAACTCCTTGGGTGAGATGATGGGAGGCCAGATTCCAATGGGAAATGACTTCTTGTGTGCTTAAAAACACGGCCCCTGCACTTTGTAGGGCCAGACACTGTAAACGTGCTTGTTCGGCATCAACGCCACGGATGGCATCATGAACCAACCAAACCTTTAAGCCGGCCTTTAGCAGACCCTTTACGGCTGCGTTTACACAGTATTCTGTGGCCACACCACAGACCACCGCGGTGTGAGCCTGGGTCTCTTTGACCAGACTCAATGTATTGGGATTACTGAACATATCAAAGACATTTTTATATAAAATCAGTTGCGAGGCCCGGTGTGCTGCCTGTTTTTCGGGGGGCGTTAACCCCCTTTGAGGCACAATAAAGGCCTGCTGGGTAAGGGTTTCTGAAAGCTTTAACTGTCCAGGGGTATCCATAATACAATGGGGCGGAAAGTCCTTGAATTCAGGATCGTCGAGGGGATGGGCGTCCGCCGAGGAAAAAATCGGAATCTGTAGGCTTTCTGCAGTATGGATCAGGCGCTTGAGATGGGGAACACACTGCTCAGCGCCGGGAACATAAAGTTTGCCCTGGGGATCCATAAAATCAAATTGGGTATCGATATCGACCAAAATAAAATTAGATTTTTTCATGAGAAACTCCTTTTTTGCAGGTATTGTAAAGATCCTGAAGCTCTTGATGAATATAGACAGGGTAAGTGTGAGTGGCGTCAAGGACTTTTAAGGTTTCGGGAAGCTGTTGCAACTGGCTTAAGGCGTGAAGACGAATGTCGGCCAGAGCGCGAGCGGGCTGACAGGCCTTACCGCCTCTGAGGTAAGGTTGCAATAAAGGGGTAACGCTATCAAATGCTTTTGCGTTGGTGGGAGCCTCTGAACCGTCAAGGGTTACCATATCATGGCTGATTTTACTCCCTTTGCTATAGCGCCACACTTGTTTTTTACCGGGATAACTGACTTTGGCAGCACTGGACTTGATGGCGTAATGGGGATGCTGTTCACTCGGCGAGATACTTTCCACAAGTTTATATACGCCGCCCAGTGACGGGGTGTCTTTACAGGTGGTGAGTTCGGTGCCCACGCCAAAGCTATCGATGGGGGCACCTGCGCACAGCAGGTCGTGAATGCGGTATTCATTCATGTCTCCACTGACCATGATGTGGGTGTGGGTTAACCCGGCCTCATCAAGCAGGTGTCGTGCGGTTTTGCTGAGAGAGAGGAAATCGCCGCTATCTAAACGAATGGCTTTCAAAGCCTTGCCCGCGGTGGCAATGGCATTGCGAATCCCCTGAAGGGTATCGTAGGTATCTACCAGCAGCACCGTGTGTTCAGGGTAGGTGTCGGCATAGTGACGAAACGCTTCTTGCTCGGTGGTGAATGCCATGGTCCAGGCATGGGCCGCGGTGCCGGTCACGGGCAATTGGTAAAGGAAGCCTGCAGCCACGTTGGATGTGGCAACGGCTCCACCAATATAAGCGGCTCGGGCCGCGTGAAGGGCTGCTTCGGGCCCCTGGGCCCGTCGAGAGCCAAAGTCAATAAAGGTGGGTGCGCTCTGGGTAATGGCTGACGTGTGCTTTTGAAGGACGTTGTAGATGCGAGCCGCCTTGCTGGCCACGTTGGTTTGGTAGTTTATTAAGGCCAGTAAAAAGGTTTCTACCAGTTGGGCTTGTATAACAGGGGCGCTCACTCTTAGAATTGGCGTATGCTCAAAACACAGGGTGCCCTCAGGAAGGGCATCAACGTCACCGGTAAAACGCAGTTTGCTTAAGGCTTCAAAAAAAGATGCCGGTAAATGGCATAAAGCGGGGTGGTGCTCTAAGTAGCTTACAGCTTCTGAAGAAAAGTGCAGGGCTTTGAGATAGTCCAAAGCGTGTTCCAGGCCAGCCACAATTAAAAAATGACGATGGTCGGGCATCTTTCTCAAGTACAGTTCAAAGCTTGTGGTTTTGTCGGGACAATGCTGATGGTACCCGGCAGCCATGGTGAGCTGGTAAAAATCAGTATTCAATGTGTGCAAGGCGGATGCTGTAGGAAAAGGCATATAAGAACCTCCTTTTATATAAGTGTATTTTATACATTTATTAAAACAAAAGTCAAGAGGTAGAGAGTGTTAATATAAACAAAGAAGGTAAACAATTATGAAAGATGAATTGCGCTCACAAGAAGAACTCAGTGTGGCTGCGGTGGCTTATATTACCCCCATGTGGCTGTTTTTGAGCGTTTTTAAACGCTGGCGTCACAATGCTTTTACTCGCTATCATTTGGCCCACGGCGGGCTGGTTTTTTTTGCCCTGGTGGCTTCAGTATGTCTCTTAACGGCAGTGGCTTATGTGAGTAATTTGGTGTTGTCTTATCATTTATTGTTTGTCTTGTTGATTGGGGGATTGATCGGATTTACGTTGATTTTTTCGGCGGGATTAACTTTATACTGTGGTATGAATGCTTACCGTGGACGTTATACGGTGTTGCCGGTGCTTACCCGTGTGTATTATCTCCTATTTTCCCAACGGCAAGTCCAGTGGCACGATCCCTACGATAGTCGCAGTGTGACACAACAAAAAAAGGTGAAGAAAGACTAATGGCCAGGCTTTTAAAAGCAGATTATTTTATTGAATCAGTGGAGCATATTGATTTGGAGAGCTGGTGGAATGAGGGCGTACGCGGGCTCATTCTGGATGTGGACGATACACTTACCCGTAAAAACTCTCCTTATTTGAGCATCGAAATCCAAAACTGGCTTTTGCAGGCGAAGGCCAGGGGGTTTCTGTGTTATCTGGTATCAAACAATGCTTCTCCTGAGCACATTGAACGGATTGCTGAGCGTTTGGGGATTCCCGCGATTGCCCGGGCGCGTAAACCCCGTCGCGCAGGGTTTGTGTGGGCCGTTCAACAGTCTGGTCTAGCGCCTGAAACGATTGTGGCTATTGGTGATCGGGTGTTGACTGATATTTTGGGGGGACGTCGTTTGGGGTTGAAAACCTGTCTGGTTAAACCGGTGACCAAACGCTTGACCCGTCGGAAGCGGCTTCTATATGCTTTCGAAAAGCGTCTGAGTCAGTGGCTTCCCCTTTGACAATTGATGCATATCAATGTCTCTAAGGTAAATTCATCTTTATGATGGGGTCAGAAATAAATCTCTGTTTCTTCGCTTGCTTTGTGCTGCCTGTCATCTGACGTAATACGCAGGGCTGTGTTAAAGTGAATGAACAAAAGCTATTGATCTAAACTGCTAAATATCTATATTTATAGCTTAACCTAAATATTATTTGAATTTGAGGAAATAAAAACGTGAACGCAAGTCGCTTAATACAGACTGTTCTGGTTGGCGCTTTTCTCATTGGTTTATATTTTGTGTCCCTCTTCTACCCGGGCGGCCTGGATGGTCCACAGTCCTTTATGGTGACAAATGGCCCCGTTGCTGCACAACAAAAAACCGTTTTCTGGTATACCGTGGGTGTATCACTCTTCTTAATGGTTGCTGTGGGTGGCGTATTTCTTTACGCTATTTTTAAGTTTCGTGCAAAACCCGGAGAAGACTTTAAGGTTCCTGAACAGACACACGGTGATGCCAAAGTCGAACTCGCGCTGATTCTGTTTTCTTGTGCCCTGCTGCTGGTGATTGCTATTCCCAACGCCAAGGCGCTTTTCTACGTGGATAAAGTCCCCGCTGAACATCAAGAAAAAGCCATTAAAGTCGTTGCTATCGGACACCAATGGTGGTGGGAATTTCAATATCCCGATCTTGGGATTACCACAGCCAATGAACTGCATGTGCCCGTGGGCGTACCCATTGATGTAGAAGTTCGCTCTGCGGATGTTCTTCACAGTTTTTGGGTGCCTCGCCTGGCCGGTAAGATGGACGCTGTCCCTGGCCAAATTAACAAAATGTGGTTTCAAGCGGACACCCCCGATAAATACTACGGCCACTGTACCGAGTACTGCGGTGACTCCCATGCCAATATGCGCTTTTTCGTGATGGCAGAAGACCAGGATACCTTTGATAAGTGGGTGCGCAACGAGAAAAAAGATGCGGTTAAGCCTGCTTCTGTAGAAGAAGTTAACGGCCAACGCTTATTTATGCAAGGATGTAACTCTTGCCATGCTGTTCAAGGCGCTGGTGCCATGGGTGTGGTGGGTCCTAACCTGACGCACTTTGGTAGTCGCACCTCACTGGGCGCAGGCTTGTTTACCAACGACACTGAGCACCTGACCAAATGGTTAGAAGATCCTCAAGGTATGAAGCCTGGCAACTTAATGAACCTGGAGCAGGTCAATATGGTTCTGAGCAATTCAGATGTTAAAAATCTAACTGCTTACCTGCAAAGCTTAAAGTAAAGGAGACCCTCAATGGCAACACACACTGATGTGGTAACCACTCCAGCACACGCTCCAGCAGCTTTGCCTGTGGGCGAACCTGGGATTCTTGGACCCCGTCCGACGAGTCCTACTGGGGTTTGGGATTGGTTAACCACCATTGACCATAAAAAAATTGGAATTATGTACGGCCTGTTTGCGCTGGCCTTTATTGTGTTGGGCGGTATCGAAGCACTTTTGATTCGTGTCCAGCTGGCGATTCCGAATAACAATTTCTTAGTGGGTGACATTTATAACCAAATGTTCACCATGCATGGAACAACCATGATCTTCCTGGGGGTCATGCCCTTAACGGCAGCCTTCTTTAACTATGTTGTGCCCCTCCAGATTGGGGCCCGTGACGTGGCTTTTCCCCGGCTGAATGCCTTTAGCCTTTGGGTATTTGTAGCGGGAGCTGTGCTGATTAACCTAAGCTGGTTCCTTGGCGGCGCGCCAAATGGTGCCTGGGTGGGTTATGCACCCATTACTTCTCCCCAGTTTAACGTGGGGCATAACTCTGACTTCTGGATTATGGGCCTATTGGTTCTGGGCGTGGCTTCGGTCGCTGCTTCGCTGAACTTTTTTACCACCATTATCAATATGCGTGCGCCAGGTATGAGCCTGATGCGGATGCCTGTTTTTGTTTGGATGACTTTGATCACCAACGTTCTGATTCTGTTGGCGTTCCCTCCCATTACCATTGCCCTCGTACAGTTGTTAATGGACCGCACCTTTGGTGCCAACTTCTTTAACTATGCCAAGGGCGGCATGCCCATTATGTGGCAACACTGGTTCTGGGTCTTTGGTCACCCTGAAGTGTATATTCTGATTTTGCCTCCCATGGGCATTGTGTCAGAAATTTTACCCACCTTCTCGCGTAAACCGCTTTATGGTTATCCTCTGATCGTTTTCTCTGGAGCCTTCATCGGCTTCATGGGCTTTGCGGTATGGAGTCACCATATGTTTACTGCGGGTATGGGCGTTGTGGCTGTTCTGGCCTTCTCCATTACCACTTCAATTATTGCGGTACCTACCGGTGTGAAGATCTTCAACTGGTTGGGCACCATCTGGGGTGGAAACTTACGTACAGAAACGCCAATGCTGTACGCTCTGTCGTTTATTGCAATGTTCAGCATTGGTGGCTTTAGTGGAATCATGCACTCTGCCGCTGCTGCTGACTATCAGCAACACGATACTTACTTCATCGTGGCGCACTTTCACTACGTACTGATTGGTGGCGCGATTTCGGGACTGTTGGCAGGTTTGTCTTACTGGTTCCCCAAAATTACCGGTCGCATCCTGAATGAAAAATTAGGCCTTGCGGCGTTTTGGACCTTCTTTGTGGGTTTCAATGCCACCTTCTTCCCGATGCACATTTTGGGCCTGAACGGCATGCCTCGTCGTATTTATAACTACGAAGCCAATATGGGTTTCAACTTCTGGAACATGTTTGTAACCATTAGTGCCTTTATTTTGGCGTTTAGCTTTTTGTTGTTCTTCATTAATATGGCTTACTCCTTCTTCAAGGGCAAAGTCGCTGGCAACGATCCCTGGGATGGTCGTACCCTGGAGTGGGCGATTTCTTCTCCTCCTCCGGTCTATAACTTTGAAGCCATTCCAGAAGTGACCCATTTGGATGACTTCTGGCATAAAAAGCAAACCGGGCAGCCCATGCCCACCGCAAACGGACAACTGATTCACATGCCCGGCGCCTCTTACTATCCTTTGGTCATTGGCTTTGGTATGTTTGTGATGAGTCTGGCCTCGATTTACCTGACCGACAATATGTTGGCTGCAGGTACGGGCGCAGTGGTTGGCTTTTTAATTCTTTTATTCGGTATTTACGGTTGGGCCTTAGAAGGTCCTGGCGGTGAAATGCTGGATCCCACAAAAGAAAGAGGAGCATACAACTAATGAGTACTGCAAGCGCAGTGGTCGATCAGCACCATGGCGGTCATGATGACCACCATGGTCACGAAGAGCATTCTTTTACCGGGATTCCCAGTAAAAAAATCTTAATGTGGGCATTTTTGTCTTCAGATTGTATGTTCTTTGGAACGCTGATTTCAACCTATATCATCTACCACGGTAAGAGCCTTGTGGGCCCTTACCCCCTTGAGATTCTGAGTATTCCGGTTACCACCGTGAGTTCGTTCGTGCTGTTGGCAAGTTCTTTGTTAATGGCATTGAGCGTGGCAGCGGTCAACCGTCAGGATCTTGCAAAATTCCGTCTCTGGATTTTTATGACCTGTCTGTTTGGAATTATTTTCCTGGGCTTTCAGTCCTTTGAATTTACAGAGTTCTATCATAAAGGTTTAACCATGAGTACCAATCTCTTTGGCTCAACCTTTTACACCATGACAGGCACCCACGGTGTACACGTTGCCCTGGGCGTTCTATGGCTCATGTCCTGGTTTATTTATTCCTTCTTTGGAGATATGCGGGACAAAGCCATTGATATCGAAGTGGCTGGTCTTTATTGGCACTTCGTCGATATTGTCTGGATTGTTATTTTTACCGTGATCTATCTGATCGAATTTGTAGGCGTGGGGGCATAACATGAGTAACGAACAAGAACACCATGACCATGTGCCCGTTTACGTTAAGCTGGCCGCATTTTTGGGCGTTTTAACCGGAGCAGAAGTTATTGTGCTATGGTTTGCGATTCCAGACTGGCTGATGTACTTTGCCCTCTTTGGCATGGCTGCCGTTAAGTTTGGCTTTGTTGTTGCGGTGTTTATGCACCTCAAATACGACAATAAAATGCTGACTGGCATTTTCTTCAGTGGCTTTACCGTTGCCCTGGCAACCATGGTGGCCATGATGGCGTTGATTAATTATCAGCCCAGCAAAGTTGCCATTAATGTCAAAGACAGCAAAGAATTGGCTGCCCTGAATGCGGGTAATCCAGAAAATGGTCCCACTGTTTTCATGGGTAAAGGCTGTGCGGCCTGCCATGCTATTGATGGTTTAGACGGTGCTGTAGGAGCTGTAGGTCCTAAGTTAACCGGTCTGGGCGCACGTGCGGGTAATACGGTGGCCGGTCAATCTGCTGCAGATTACATCCGCACGTCCATTGAGAATCCTAACGCCTATGTCGTTGATGGCTTCTCTGCGGGATTGATGCCAGGTAACCTGAAAGGCACCATGTCTGCTGAAGAATATAAGGATCTGGTCGCTTATTTAGAGACCCTTTAATATGAACATATTGCACCTGTTCTGTCCGCCTGTTTACGCTCACCCCGGTGAAGCAGCAGTCTCCCCGTCGGTATCTGCTGCCGCCTGGTGGGATTGGCGGTTGGAATGGGTGCTTTTGTTTATCTTGCTCTTTGTGGGCACCCTGTATTTTCGCTGGCTGAAAGAGGCTTATCAAAATACAGAAACATCCTGGTCGTGGAAATACCCTATCCGCTTCTGGGGGGCTTTACTCTGTATCTACATTGCAGCGGCCTCACCCATTGATCATATTGGGGAGGTTTATCTTTTCAGTATGCACATGGTGCAGCATAATATCTTTATGTATCCTGTGCCCTGGCTCATTTTGGCGGGTATCCCTGAAGGGATGGCGGTTTACTGGTTAAAAAAATCAGGCATGCCGGGTTACCATGGATACCGAATATTAAAACATCCGGTGACCGCCTGTTTGCTTTTTAACTTGATTTTTACCCTGTGGCACATTCCCTTTCTGTACGACTGGGCCTTAAAAGATCGCATGGTGCACAATCTGGAACATTTTACGATGATCACCTCTTCGATTATTTTATGGCTACCCACCTGGAACCCGATCCGCAAGGATCGCCCCATTTATCCTTTGCAGATGCTATATTTAATTGCACTGGCCATTGCGCAGTTGCCCGTCTTTGCCTACGTCACGTTTTCAAAAAGCGTGCTTTATCCCACCTACGCTTATGCCCCTCGTTTAACCGTGCTTTCGGCCCATGCTGACCAGCAATTGGGTGGGGTTATCATGAAAATCACGGCCATGCTCGTTCTTTTTGTTTCCTTTATTGGTATTTGTATGGCCTGGTATGAATCCCAGATGCAGGCCGATCGCCTGCGAGATGAAAAGGCTCTGGCTGCAGCCAGGGCGCTATCCTAGTTTATTGTAAAAAGAAAGGTTTAAATTGTGAAAACCGCAGATCAATTAAAAGTTATTGTATTGTCCTTTTTATCCATCGTTGTGATGGTGGGGGTTATTGTGTTTGTTTCTTTGCAAACCACCAAGATGGTTGCTTCTCATGGAGCCGGCCACGGGGATGAGCACGGTACTGTAGCAAGTACCACGCACCACGAAGAAAATACCCATGGGGAAGCGCCTGCTGAAAAAACGGAAGCCGCGCATACTGAAACCACCCATGAAGAAAAAGCGCCTGCCGAAGAAGCCCATACCGAAGCAACTCCAGAAGAGGCCTCTCATACTGAAGAAGTAAAGGTTGCTGCTGTTAAAGGCGATGCTGAGGCAGGCAAAGCGGTATTTTTAAAGTCCACCAGCATGTGTGTGACTTGCCACGCGGTTGATGGCTTAGACGGTGCCGTAGGCGCCATTGGGCCTAAATTAAATGGTTTGGGCGAGCGCGCCGGTTCGCGTGTCGCCGGGCAAGATGCCGTCACCTATATCAAAGCATCCATTGAAAACCCCAATGGATATGTCGTTGAGGGTTATGCGCCTGCAATGCCGCCTCTGAAGTCAACGATGACGGATGAAGAGTTTGAGAATTTAGTGGCATACCTGGTTAGTTTATAGGTCAGGTTGGCTTATCGACCAGATCCTTTGGCAGCGAATAAGGTTCCACACAAAAGCCCTCTGCATTTTATTTTGCAGAGGGCTTTTTATAACGGATTTTTTAACCGCGAATGGTGTTGATCAGGTCGTCCCAGGCTGATAAAAAGGCTTGCATGGCCTTTGTGGTGGAAGTAAAGTTGCGCTGCAAAAAGCCCAGGTTAACGGTGCTGGGGGTCGCTGAGCTGGTGGATTGCTCTAAGGCTTGCCCTTCGATGCTTCCCAGGCCAAGTTTGACGTCACCAGGGGCTCCAAAGGCGGGGATTCCATTCGGAGCCGCGGCGTTGGTTGCCTTGTAAATTTCACCCCCGAAGCGCCCAGGTACGAGGCCCTGTTCGTTAGGAAAAGACGCCAGGGCGATTTGATTGCCTTCTTTAAGGCCACGGGTTTCGTTGATCAGAAAACCGTTGCGGTTAAAGGAGACTTGATCGCCAAGTTCTCCAAGATTGGACTGATAGTAGATATTTCCGCCTTGTAAGAATTCTCTCACATACCCTGCGGTTTTTAGGCCTGAAAGGGAGTTGTCAATGGTGGCGGTGGGCTGGCCTAAGAGTCCGGCCAGATCGCTGGCGCGGAGAGGTCCATTTTGCTCCAATTGGTCAAGCACCTGCTCACCCAGGCTATCGGTAACGGGATTAACCTTGATGGTGGTTTTTTCAATATTTCCGGTGGCAGGGTCAAAACTGCCCACAAACAATCCCTGGCTATTCACGAGCGTACCGCTGGTGTCAAAGTGAAAGTCGCCCCGACGGGTATAGTAAAATTCACCCTTGGCGTCAAATAAGGTAAAGAAGCCTTTGCCATTGATGGCGAGATCTGTGGTGAAGCCGGTGCGTTGGATAGAGCCCTGGCTGAAATCCATCGTGGTTGCGCTTAACGATGTGCCTGTGCCGGGGATGCTTCTGCCATTGCCCAGATTTGTAACGTCGTTTGCCTGTAGGGTTCCTCTGACGGCCTGAGCGCCGGGAATTTGACTGCGCACAAGGTTGCCAGCTTCGATGTTTAATAGCTGTTGTTGGGCTCTTAGGGATTCTCTGACGCCGTTAATACCTGACATAACGATTGCCTCCGGACATATCTTCTCTTGTGGTTTTATCTTTAATTACACTGTCACACTGAAGATAAATAAGCTGTTATTGATGGGTTTTTAAAGGATAAAAAATAAATTTAAATAAAACATAAAAAAGCAAGCCGAAAAGGCTTGCTTTGGTTTTTGATAACGAAAAGTAACGGCTATTTCTCGAAGAGCCATTCCCAGAAGCTTTTTTTCTTCTTCTTTTCTTTGTCTTCTTTTTTCTTTTTTTGCTCTTTTTTGAGCTGTTGGCGTGATTTTTCAAGTTCTGAGTTGGGCAGAATGGTGGACAAAGCGTTGTACTTTTCACCCGTGAGCAGCATCCCGTCTTTACCATAAGGGTTGCCGTGGATGGTTTGTTCGGAAGTGGGTGTCACCTTCAGGTTTGTATTTTCCTTAACCTGGTTTTGCCCCATGTTCTTGGCTATTTCCGCCCGCATGGGGGCCGAATCAGAAATTGGTATCAGTGACATTGAAAATCCTCCCGTTTATTTGCTGTGCGTTTGAATGGCATCCAGCAGACGAATGACGTTGTTGGACCAGTAAGGGTCTTGCTTTAGCTCGCCCATCACGTGCTTAATCAGCCCCTGGTTTTTCGCCAGTTGTGGTGGGAACTCCTTGCTTAGAATTTCCTCGACCACGACAGGAAACACAACATCACGTTCTGCGTTGTCATACGCGTCCTGTGAAAAATTATAGCTGAATTCTCGATCTTTTTCACCTGATTTACGCAAAATAAAGGAAAGTGAGATGTCACCTTCCTTTAAATAATCGGAATATCGCTTGAGAATTTCAGTGATTTGTTGAACAACCGCAGCTTTACCTGAATCAAGATCAATGACAATGGGTGCTTCTGTACTCAACGTGTTTCTCCTTGCGAGGCTTACTGGGCTTGTTCAAACATTCTGTTGGCGATTTCGGTGGCTAACAGGGTCATGGTCGCTGCGGCGCGTGCAGCAGGAGGGAGTACAGCAGAAGCTGCACGTAAGGCATTGAGGTGCTCTGTTTTAGGTAAGGGAAGTTCGGCGCCCAGGCTGACCTGAGGGGCTTCGTTGCTGCTCACCTGTCCTGCAACGGCGCTGAGCTGAAGGCTATCAGCATCAACTTTGGCAGCAGCGCCAGCACCGGCTGATCCACCCGCTTTTGCGGCTGCGCCGGCAGCTTTAGCTGCGGCAGTCCCGGCGGCTTTTGAGGCACCCTTGACGTTGGCGGGAAGGCTGTCGAATTTAGTGGTTCGGTTTAACTTAGGCATGGTCTACACTCCAAATTGAGTCGATTGTCATTGATCTTGTTTTTAGGTCATTAAATCAGGGTTGATTTTTAAGGTTAATTTTAGTTTAACCTCATTAATCTTTACATAATATCTATAGGCGATCCAGAAAAAAAACTTGCTGAAAAAAATCACTATTTAACGTTTATTTTGAAAACCACCAGATTTTTAATGTTTACTTAATAGACTTAATAAATTGATTTTTGTGATGGATAAAGGGTTTGAGCGGGTTTTGGCCTGAAAAAGCAAGGCTGTGGTAAAGAATGCAGATAATAGGGTATATAAGTCGTGGGTCGGCTGATAACGTGATAAAAAGCACACAAGGAGTAGTCTATGCAGATTCGTCAACAACCCCAACATGCTGAGCTTTCTGAAACAGAGGTAAAGAAAACCAAAGCTGCTGAGCCAGCGCAAGCGAATGCCGCTGTGACGGCTCCGGGTGGACAAGAAAATGCAGAAACAGCAAGTCCTTCCGGGGCATACGGCCAGGATGAAAGTCTGCACCGTGCAGAGGCCTCTCCGAGCCATGAAGCGCCAGCCAATCAGGTTCAATTTGACAAGAGCAAAGGTGCTTCAGACGCCACAGTGGAAGGTTCTCCGGCAAGTTCAGGTCGTGTTTCTACGGGAAACAAGGTGGATCCCTTGCAGCAGCTTGAAGCTTTATTTAAAGAAAAGCGTCCTGTGATGGACCCTGCCGTGATGAAACTGTTGGACTATGTGAGAGAAATGCAGGACAAAAATATTCAACACATGTTGGATATGATGCAGCAGTCTTTAGATCGTGCCCGGGAAATGATGGAAAAGAATGAAGCGTACTATTATGCTGAGACGCTTCCCAAGTTAGAGGCGTTGCAAGATTTGGTGCAGCAAGAGCAGGCCAAAGAAAAAGGCATGGCGGCACAAGCAGCGCAGCAAGAAACTTCAAAAATTGACAGTGCGCAAACCCGTTCAGATCGCCTGGTGGCACACAAGCTACAGCATCTGACCCGTGAAATTCAACAGATGGCAGATCAAGGCGTTCCACCAAACTATGCGCAATTGCAAACGGAGCTACAGCAGGCTCTGCAACTGGCGCTAATCCTGTAATCCTCACCCGCTCAGACATGCTATACTGAGAAGTAAATTCTCGTGGGTAAAAGGAATGATCACCATGTCTGCACGTTCATTGGCAAATGGTTTCTTGATTTTTTTAGCAATGGCTGCTTCAATACAGCCCGTCCAGGCGCAGTTACGCCGGACTGCCACACCTGAACCGAGTGTGTCTCCGATTCCCTTACCCCGCTTTTATGCGCGCCATGTGGAAGAAGGTAACAAATACCTGGCGCAAGGACTCATCCAGGAAGCGATTCAAGAGTTTGTGACAGCCCGTACTATTAATTCGGATTATTACCCCACTTACATCGGTTTAGGAAATGCCTTTAAAAAAATGGGGCAAATGGATAAAGCTGTGGATAATTATGCCATTGCGATTAATCTGCTCAATCCGACTTACGCCTCTGAGCATGTATTGCGCGGAAAATTCTTTACCGACCAGCGCCGCTACCGTGAAGCCCTGGCAAATTATTGGGAAGTGTTACGCATTGATCCTCAGGCGGGCAACCAATATACCCTGGCTATGCGCCACTTGCGTTTTGACAACGAAAAAGATGCCATCAAAGCGTTTGAAGCCGCGATTGAAATGGATGAGGACTATCCAGATCCCCACTATCAGTTGGGGAACGTCTATTTCCGAGGCGATAAGCTCAAAAAGGCAATTCCAGCCTATGAGCAGGCAGTGAGTCTGGATCCCAATAACCCCGTGTATCAGTTTGCGCTGGGAACCTCTTACTACAAGCAGGGCACCAGCAAGCGCAAAGTGGACTTGCCCATGGTGAAGAAATCCAGAGATGCCTACGAGCGGGCCTTACAAAACGGCCTGCAGTCCTCACGTTTACACTACAACCTGGGGACGGCCTATATTTTAACGGAACAGTACGATCTGGCGATTTCCCATTTGCAAGAGGCCCGCGCCAACCTGGATGATAAAGATGTTTACTACAATTTAGGGAATGCTTTCTTCAAACGTGCCCTGACCGTAGATTATGTGTGGGACGGTTATGATAACCTGACGGACCCCACCCGTCTGCGCAAAAACAATGAAAAAATGAAGTATCTGCTGGCGTCGGTGCGGGCTTATGAGATTGCCCTTGAAAAAGACGCCTCTGATGCGGCCATTTACTATGATTTGGCCTCCAGCCAGTACCATCTCTCCGAGCTCAAATTAACCCCTGACTTTATTGATGAGGTGTTAAAGCAGAGTGACGAGGCCAATCAAAAGCTTTATACGCAAAAAGGTGTACGCCACTTCAAAGTGGACATGCTACAAAAAGCGGTGGCTAACTTATCTACCTTCCGCTCTCAAACCAGCGATAGCAAAGCGTCGGCCACTGCTGCCAAAATAATTTCTGATCTCAGTGCGCAGATTGCCGAATTAAACCGCTAAGTCAATAACCTGGAAATATATTTAATAAGGAGAACAGAATGTCTGTTCGTGTTCGCATTGCTCCCTCGCCCACAGGGAATTTACATATTGGTACGGCCCGTACCGCGCTGGTGAATTATCTTTATGCCAGACACCTTCAAGGAACCTTTGTGCTGCGTGTCGAAGATACCGATCAGCAGCGCTCTTTGCCTGAATATACAGAAAACATTTTAAGCGGTTTACGGCAACTGGGCCTGACCTGGGATGAAGGTCCTCAGGTAGAAGGGCCTTACGGCCCTTATTACCAAAGTGAACGTACCGCAATTTATGCCCAGGCCTTTGCCGATTTAAAAGCCAGGGATCAGGTTTACCCCTGCTTTTGTACCCCCGATGTCATTCAGGCTGAGCGAGAAGCGGCCGAAAAAGCCGGTGAAACCTATGTTTATAGCGGCACCTGTCGTCACCTGTCAGCGGAGGACGTCACCCGCCGTCAATCCCAGGGTGAACGCTTTGCTTATCGTCTCCGGGTTCCTGAGGAAATGCTCAGTTTTGAAGACCTGATTCGGGGTGAAGTGCGTTTTAACACCGCAACGCTGGGCGATTTTATCGTGGCCCGTCAGGACGAATTGCCTCTGTATAATCTGGCGGTGGTCATTGATGATGCGGCCATGGAGATTACCCATGTGCTGCGCGGTGAAGATCATATTAGCAATACCCCCAAGCAAATTTTACTGTACCGTGCTCTGGACCGGATACCCCCCATTTTTGGGCACACCCCGATGATGCTGGCCCCCGATCGCTCTAAGCTATCGAAGCGCCATGGTGCCACCTCTGTTGATGCGTACTTGGCCCAGGGCTACCTTCCTGAGGCTTTATTGAACTATTTGGCTTTATTGGGCTGGTCTCCCTCCCATACCCAGGAAGAAATTTTTACGCTAGATGAACTCATTCAGTACTTCACGCTGGAAGATGTTTCTAAAAGTGGTGCGGTTTTTGATGTGGAGAAACTCAACTGGATGAACGGACAATGGATTCGTCGTCTGGAAGTACCTGCCCTCTGGGAACGCTTGCAGCCCTTTGTAAGTGCTGCCGGTCTTGATTTGAATGCTCATGCTGAGGCCTGGTGGTTACAAACGGTTGCTCTGGTACAAGATAAGTTGGTGCGCTTACCGGACTATTTGAGTCAATGCGATTTCTTGTTGCACGATCTGAGCTATCAGCCTGAACAGGTGCAAAAAGCCTTTGAGATGGCCTCTGCGCTGCCGGTTTTGAACGCACTGCGAGAGGCTTTGGCTGGTATTTCCTGGACCCCCGAAGGTATCCATGAGGTGTTTGATGTCTTGAAACAAACCCAACCTTTCAAAATGAAAGAAATCATGTGGCCCATTCGGGCAGCCTTGAGCGGCCGAACCTCAGGGGCTGATCTGCATCAGAGTATTTATCTATTGGGGCAAGAACGCGTGCTGGAACGCTTAAGCCAGGCCTTGCGTTACATCGCGAATCCCGTTGCTCCAGAACAATCCAAAGAAGAACAGGCAGTCTAGATGTTTGAGTATCTCATAAAACGTTTATTGATTATTCCGGTGACGTTGATCGGTATCTTTACCATTACCTTTGCGCTTTTGTACGTGGTACCCGGAGATCCTGTGGCGACGATTATGGGAGAAAAATCGGATCAAGAAACCCGTGAGGCCATCCGTAAGGAACTGAATTTGGACAAGCCCATTGTGGTGCAATACGGCATGTACCTGGGCAATATTGTGCAGGGTGATTTGGGCAAGAGTTTTAAGACCAAGCGCAGTGTGAATGAAGCCATTATGGAGGCTTTTCCCCATACCCTGGCTCTTGCTTTGGGATCTGTCTTGATTACGACGTTGATCGGCATACCGGTGGGGATTATTTCGGCGGTGAAGCAAAAAACCCTTTTGGATCGCACGGTGATGATTGGCGCCATTGGTGGGGTCTCGGCACCCAATTTTTGGGTGGGGATGATCGTGCTCTACATTTTTATCTATAGTTTTCGGTTGTTTCCCATGAACCCTTTAGAAACCATTTCGATGGGTGTGGGCCCGTATATTGGTTACCTTATTTTGCCCGCAGCAGTGCTGGGCGTGCGGGGAATCGCCATCGTGGCCCGTCTTACCCGCTCCACCTTACTTGAGGTGGTCCGGCAGGAGTATGTGCGCACTGCCAGAGCCAAAGGGGTTTCAGAGTGGACGGTCATTATGAAGCACGCTTTACGGAACGCGCTGATCCCGGTCATCACCTACATTGGGATGGACCTGGCTTTTTTAATGGGCGGGGCAGTGGTTACCGAAACGGTCTTTGCCTGGCCCGGTTTAGGCCGTCTGGCCGTGCAGGCACTACGTCAGCAAGATATCCCCATGGTACTGGGTACCGTACTCTTTACTTCGACTGTTATTGTTATCGCCAACCTGCTGACGGACTTATCCTATGCGTTGGTAGATCCTCGGGTGAAGTTGGGTAATAAATAGTGCTTGCTGTACAGCATCTGGGTTTACCTGTGGAGTTGGTCCGCCGTCTGTCTGAGGCGGGTTGCACCCACTGGAAGCATTGTTCAAACTTAACGGAACAGGATTTAATGGCCCTTGATCTCAATGCACAGCAGGCAGGGCGTATCCATCACTATTTGGATGCTTTTGTGGCTCGCCGCTTTCGCAAAGAAATGTTATGTCCTCATTTGCCCGAAGCTTGTTATTGGGTAGAGTTGGAGGCTCTGTCGCTACCCGAGCCCCTCCGGCAACGGCTGGCCTTACACCGGGTGCGTTATTTGTACCAATTGGCTTTTCAACGGCGTCCCACTGTTTTAAAGCAATGGAGCATTTCAGATAAAGTGGTAGAGCTATTGGTGGGGCAGCTGCAACAGTTTATTCAGGCGTATCGCCAGGGACAGATTGTCTTAGAAGAAGAGAGTTAAAGAGAGACGAAAATGACCGATAAAAAAGAACCCCGTAAGAAAACCGATACTGAAAAAAAAGCCGAAAAAGACGCCATGGTTAATCTGTGGATGAACAACTTAGGGGCTGAAGAAAAACCTGAAGCACCCTCAGAGACTGAAGAAAAAGAGTCTTAAAAGACGTTTTTCTTTTGAATGCGTTGAAAATAGGTTTTGACGCTAGATAAGCTGATTTTTAAATGCTCAGATATTTCCTGTTTGTTTAAGCCTTTGCGATGAAGCAAGAGAATCTCTTGTTCGCGGGGTGACATATTATCTTGTACAGGGATGCTGGGTGTTTCTTTTTTGGAGAATTGCTTTTTAAAAAGAGAGGTCACAATGTCCTGGGGAAAATAGGGCTCTCCCTGACAGATGCTAATAATACCCTTAATGAGGTCCTTGATCGATCCTTTAGAGATATACCCTCGAATACCTGCATTGACGATGGTTTCCATGTCACTAAAATCTTTATAAGAGCTAAAGATCAGCACATGGGTTTCGGGTACGCTCTGACTGAGAATTTTGGCCGCGCAAATGCCGTCCATACCCGGTGGCATTTTAATATCCATGATGACAATATCAGGTCTCATTTTCTCCACCAGGGGGATACCCTCTTCAGCGGACTGTGCGGTGCCCACCACCTTGAAGCGGTGTTCACTGTCTTTATAGTAACGAAGGCCTTCCTCGGTTTCTTCAAGAAAATCGTCTTCGTCGTCAATTAAAAAAACCTGAATGTTAACCTGGGCTTCAATTTCTTTCATGCACATGGACATAGTATACAGGATTTTGATTTTTTATTGGCCTAAAGAAAAAGCAGCGTGCTGTACATTCAGCACGCTGCTTTTTTATAAACACATGGTTGGCAGAGCTTAGCGCTGGCTGGCCTCGATGGCATCCACGATGTCGGCTGTTACCTGCGTAACCTCCTGATTGCCGTTAATATCCACCAGCTTGTTTTGCTGGCGATAGTAGTGAATCAAAGGCTCTGTTTGCTCGGTATAAACCTTTAAGCGATTGCTGACCGCTTCAGGTGTATCATCAGACCGTTGGTAAAGATCATAGTCTTCGGGGTTTTCAGGGGGATTGAACTTCATGTTGAAGATTTTACCGGTTTTTCGGCAGGTTCTTCGTTCCGTGAGACGATCCATGAGTAAGTCCATGGGGACGTCGATATTCAATACCACCGAAAGGCTTAAGCTCTCTTCTTGAAGTAATGCATCTAAAGATTCAGCCTGGGCCAGGGTGCGGGGGAACCCGTCCATGATCCAATTGGCTGGAAACCCAGGACTGCTAATGCGTTCCCGAATGAGTCCCATAATGACACTATCAGGCACAAGATCGCCATTATCCAGGTAAGATTTGGCTTGCTTACCCAACTCAGTGCCTTCTGCTACCGCAGCGCGCAAAATATCTCCGGTGGAAATATGTGCGGCTTCATAGTGTTCAGCAATGCGTTTGGACTGGGTGCCCTTTCCGGCACCTGGGGCGCCCAGGAAAATCAGGTGAACATTCCGTACTTCTTCTGCTTGACTCATGGTGAAAATCCTTCGTATTGTCTTGCCAGTAAATGGGTCTGTAACTGGTTATAAAGATCAATGGCTACCCCAACCATAATGAGAATGGCTGTACTGCCCAGGCGTTGCAGACTGGTCACGCCGGTGATTCCAATGACAAGCATAGGGAAAAACACCAACAGAGATAAAAAGATGGCGCCACAGAACGTGAGGCGGTTGAGGATCTTTTCTAAATACTCCGCAGTGGGTCGACCGGGGCGGTAACCGGGGATATAGCTGCCGTAACGCTTAAGGTTCGAAGCAATTTCCTGAGGATTGGTGGTCATTGAGGCATAAAAGAAGGTGAAAAAGAAAATCAATGAAATAAGGAACATTCCGTAACCGGGTTGTTGGCTTAAAAATTGACTCACCTGGCTCACAATCGGTACATTGTCTCCGGCAAACTGTTTAATGGTTTCAGGAAACATAATGACCGAAGAGGCAAAAATGATGGGCATAACGCCGCCCTGGTTTAAACGAAACGGCATATAGGTGGAGCGTCCACCGTAAACGCGGTTGCCCACCTGGCGTTTCGCCGATTGCACAGGGATTTTGCGAGCGCCTTCGGTAACATACACAACGGCCACAATGGTCGCCAGGTAAGAGAGCACGGTAAATCCGACTTTTAATCCCACCAGGGGCTCCCCTGAATTGGTCATATAGTCCACGGTGTTGGTGATGTATTGCGGAATGGCGGCGACGATACCAATAAAAATCAGTAAAGAAGCTCCGTTCCCAATGCCATGCTCGGTCATTTGCTCACCGATCCACATGACAAAAACAGCGCCAGCCACCAGCGTGGCGATGACCATGGCTAGAAAAAGCACGGGCATGCTACCCGAAGCAGGGTGCGCTAAAATAATATTGCTGCGCCATAGGAACATGGCCATACCAAAGGCTTGCACGGTCGCCAGAATGACCGTTAAGTAGCGGGTGATTTGTGCAATTTGTCGACGGCCCGCTTCGCCACCCTCTTTTTGCATTTCTTCAAGCTTGGGAATGGCTGAAGTCATCAACTGCATAATAATTGATGCGTTAATATACGGCAAAATGCCCATGGCGACAATTGAAAATTTCGCCAGGGCACCCCCCGCAAACAAGTCAACGAATTGTAGAACACCTTTACTAAAAAGGTCGGCAAGCCTGGCATTATCAAGTCCGCCTATGGGGATTGCAACCCCAAAGCGGACGATAAAGAGCATACCAAGCGTAAACAGAATTTTAAACTTGAGCCCGGAAGCTTGCCATAGTTCTACTAAGGCTTCCGGGCGCAAGGCCTGGTTACGTCTCATACGATATCTACACTACCACCGGCAGCTTCAATTTTTTCACGAGCAGAGGCAGTAACGTGTTGGGCTTTAACATTTAAAGCCACTTTGATTTCACCGTGACCTAAGATGCGCAGACCGTCGCAACGACCATCGATAACACCTTTGTCAGCCAGGGCTTGGAAATCAACGCTTTCATTGGCAGCAAACAACAGGTTCAGACGGCCCACGTTGACAATAGCCCAGTCTGATTTGTTTGGCATAATGAAATGCTTTTTCTTAGGGATGCGTTTGTACAAAGGCATTTGACCGCCTTCAAAACCTGGTTTAGCGTGAGGACCAGAGCGTTGACCCTGTCCGCGGTGGCCGCGTCCTGCGGTTTTTCCGTTTCCGGAACGCATACCCCGTGCTTTGCGCTTCCGTTTGGGGCGCTTAAAATTACGTTGTAATTCGTTCAATTGCATAGTCATTTTATCCTTTTAAGACCGCTTATACAGCGGGTCCTTGCATAACTTCCTTCACTTCAACACCGCGAGCTTCAGCAATGGCTTCCACAGTTTCTAACTGGCGGAGCGCTTCCACAGTGGCGCGAGCGTTGTTGAGAGGGGATTTTGAACCCAGGCACTTGGCGGTGGCGTTTTTAATACCAGCGGCTTCCAGTACAATACGTACGGCACCACCGGCGATTACACCGGTACCTTGCTTAGCGGGTTTTACCAATACTTTGGCAGATCCCAAGCGTACCGTGACAGGGTGAGGAATAGTAGTATCTACGATGGGTACTTTGATCAAGTTTTTACGGGCATCAGTCATGCCTTTTTGAATGGCACCAACAACGTCTTTCGACTTGCCAACGCCAATACCCACTTGTCCTTCGCCGTCACCAATAATGGTGATAACACGGAAGTTTAAGCGTTTACCGCCCTTAACAACTTTGGTTACGCGACGAACTTGAACGACTTTTTCAGTCCATTGATTATCTTGTTCTTGTGTATTTCTTTTTGCCATGGGGTTTCTCCTTAGAATTGCAAGCCGTTTTCTCTGGCTGCTTCGGCGAGGGCAGCAACACGACCATGGTATCTATTCCCACCGCGATCAAAGACAACAGTTGAGATGCCTTGCTCTACGGCTTTTTTCGCAATGCGTTCGCCAATGACTTTTGCTGCTTCAATATTGTTGGCAGTGTTGCCGGCTTTACGAACGTCTTGCTCGAGGGTTGATGCAGAAGTGAGAGTTACACCCTTCTGGTCATCAATGATTTGTGCATAAATGTGCTGATTGGAGCGGTAAATGGCCAAGCGAGGACGCTCGGTGGTTCCCACGACCCGTTTACGGATCCGCGTATGACGGCGTTTACGCTCAGCGCTTTTGTTAACGGTAGTTTTCATGGTTTAGCCTCCTTATTTCGCCTTACCAGCTTTGCGGCGAATCACTTCGCCAGCATATTTAATCCCTTTGCCTTTGTAAGGCTCGGGTTTGCGCACGGCACGGATGTTTGCTGCCAGGTTACCGACCAATTCTTTGTCGATGCCTTTCACACGTACCGTGGTGTTCTTTTCGACTTCGAAGGAAATGCCTTCGGGAGCAACGAAATCCACAGGGTGAGACAAACCGACGTTTAAGGTCAGGGTGTTGCCAGCAACGCTTGCACGGTAACCGACGCCCACGAGTTCGAGGGTTTTGGTATAACCGTTGCTTACGCCTTCAACCATGTTGGCCACTAAGGAGCGCACAAGACCGTGTAAAGAACGGGCTTGTTTGCTATCGTTTGCACGGATGACTTGGATCTGGCTGTCTTCTACAGACACCGTGATCAAGCCAGGAATATTTCTTTCGAGTTGTCCGTTAGGACCTTTAACAACGATGTGGTCACCGTTGATTTCTACGGTTGCCTTTTGCAAGGCAATGGGTTTTTTTCCGATTCTTGACATATCTATCTCCCTACCAGATGTAGCAGAGCACTTCGCCACCTGTGTTCAGGCGACGGGCTTGCTGTCCGGTGATAATTCCGTGGGAAGATGAAAGGATCGCAATACCGAGTCCGCCTAATACATAGGGGATATTTGCTTTCTGGGTGTACATGCGGCGACCAGGGCGGCTCATGCGCTTCATGCCCTTAATAACACCTTTTCCACGATGATACTTCAAAATGATTTTAATCTTTTTGAATTTGTCGTCACTCACCTCTAAATAATCGGCGATGTAACCATTTTCTTTTAATACGCGCGCAATTTCTTTCTTCATTTTAGAATGAGGAATTTGCAGGGATTCTTTGTTTGTGACTAATGCGTTGCGGATTTGAGCCAGCATATCACTAATGGGATCAGTTACCATGTGTTCTCTCCTACCAACTTGACTTTTTCACGCCTGGGAGCAGGCCGCGGTGTGCATATTCCCGAAGACAGATGCGGCAAAGCCCAAAATAGCGATAATACGCTTTGGGACGCCCGCAACGGCGACAACGGTTGTGCTTGCGGACAGCAAACTTGGGTTCGCGTCCGGCTTTTTCGATCATTGCTTTTCTAGCCATGGGGATCTCCTATTTACGAAAGGGCATGCCGAACTCAGTGAGTAAGGACAGTGCTTCTGCGTCAGTGTTTGCAGTGGTGACAAAGGTGATATTCATGCCGCGAGGCTTATCGATTTTGTCATAATCAATCTCAGGGAAAATCAGCTGATCTTTAAGTCCGATGGTATAGTTGCCACGGCTATCAAAAGCACGGTTAGAGATACCACGGAAGTCGCGAATACGAGGAATAGCCAGGGCGATCAGACGATCTAAGAATTCATACATCATTTGGCCACGCAGGGTAACTTTAATACCGATAGGCATGCCTTCACGAAGTTTGAAGTTTGCAATTGATTTTTTAGCTTTTACGGTGATGGGTTTTTGACCCGTAATTTTTGCCAGGTCGCCGATTGCGGCGTCAAGGGCTTTGTGGTTTTGGATATATTCACCAAGACCAATGCTCACAACGATTTTGTCGAGCTTGGGGACTTGCATAATGTTGGCGTATTCGTGCTTTTTTTGCAGGGCAGGAATAACTTCGGTCTTATACTTATGCTTAAGTCTTGGTGACAGCGCTTGTGCTACCATACTTAATTTTCTCCTGATTTTATGCGTCTAGTGAATCGCCGGAACGACGAGACACGCGATGTTTACTGCCGTCTTCACGGACTTCATGGCCCACGCGGGATCCTTTTTTCTCAGCTTCGTCATAGATCATAACGCGAGAACGGTGGATGGGAGCTTCTTTCTTAACGAGAGAACCTCTTTGGCCTTGCATGGTGGGCTTCTTGTGGAAGGTGCGGATGTTTACGCCTTCAACCACAACCTGGTCTTTTTTAGGAATCACACGGGTGATTTTACCTACAGTACCGCGATCGGCTTCGCGTCCAGAAATCACCACAACGGTGTCTCCTTTTTTTACGGTCAGACGACGGTGCTGTTTTTCTTTGGTTTTACGAATACCCATTTACAGTACCTCCGGAGCAAGGGAAATAATTTTCATGTAATTTTTTTCGCGGAGCTCGCGGGCCACAGGACCAAATACACGGGTGCCAATGGGGTTATGATCTTCGTTGATAATGACAGCTGCATTTTCATCAAAGCGAATACGTGAACCGTCTGCACGGTGCACTGGATGTTTTGTTCTCACAATAACAGCCTTCACGAGTTGACTTTTTTTCACCGGCATATTCGGTGTAGCTTCTTTAACAACGGCCTTGATAACGTCACCCACTCCGGCATAGCGACGGCCAGAGCTTCCGAGGACGTTAATACATAACAATTCTTTGGCGCCAGTGTTGTCTGCGACAGCGAGACGAGTTTCTTGCTGAATCATGGCTATAAACTGACTTTCTTATTTTTTCAATATTTTATTCTATCATTAATCAATGATTAATGAAAGGTTAAAGGCAAAAGGTTAACCCAAATAAATGAAGTTAACCTTAAGTATTTTATTTCGGATTTAGCGTTTTGCTTCAACAACTTCAAGCAAACGAAAATGCTTGTCGCGGCTGAGCGGACGGCATTCGATGATTTTTACGATATCACCGTCTTTGGTTTGTTCATGCTCATCATGAAACTTATAACGCTTTCTGCGAGACTGAACTTTTTTGTAGATGGGGTGCGTAGGAAAACGCTCGACTTCCGCAATGCGGGTCTTTTGCATTTTATCACTAACGACTTTACCTTGCAACACACGTTTAGACATGGCTGGCTTCTCCTTCCGTTTTCCGCTCTTGCATGATGGTGTGAATGCGGGCAATTTTCTTGCGAAGTTCGCCCAGGCGGGCAGGATTTGAAAGCTGACGGGTGGCGGACCACTGGAAGCGAAGGTTGAAAAGTTCAGACTTGGCTTCTTTGATTTCGTCCAGCAATTCCTGCTCTGACAAATCGCGCAGGCGTTGCAGATCTTGTTTTCTAGACATTAGTCGTTTCCTTTCTCCTGCTCATCTCTCACGACAAACTTGGTTTTGATCGGGAGTTTAGCAGCGGCAAGGCGCATGGCTTTACGGGCCAACTCTTCAGGTACGCCTTTGATTTCGAAGAGCATCCGGTTGGGTTTAACGACGGCTACCCAATACTCAGGGCTCCCTTTACCCTTACCCATACGGGTTTCTGCTGGGGTTGCAGTAACAGGTTTGTCAGGGAAGATACGAATGAATACTTTACCACCCCGGCGGATACTCCGGGTCATCGCACGACGTGCGGCTTCGATTTGACGAGAAGTTAACCAGTGAGGCTCTTGCGCCTGGAGGCCGAAATCACCGAAATCAACGGTGGTTCCACGGGTTTCTGTACCCTTCATGCGTCCTCGCTGGTGCTTTCTGTACTTGGTACGTTTAGGCAGTAGCATGTGATTCCTCTTTTTTCGTCTCTTTTTCTTTCAGAATCTCACCATGATAAACCCAGACTTTAACGCCGATAATCCCGAAAACGGTTTTGGCTTCGTAGAAACCATATTCAATATCAGCACGCAGGGTGTGCAGGGGGATACGCCCTTCGCGCAACCACTCTGTACGGGCAATCTCAGCTCCGCCCAAACGGCCGGATACCATGATTTTAATTCCTTCAGCGCCATTGCTCATTGCACGAGACATGGCTTGCTTCATCACGCGGCGGAAGGCCACACGCTTTTCGAGTTGAACCGCTGCAGATTCAGCGATCAACTGGGCGTTGGTTTCAATGGATTTTACTTCTTCAACATTGATTTGCAGTTTATAACCGAGTGCGTTCAGCATGACTTGACGCAGTTCTTCAATGTTTTTCCCGCCACGGCCAACAACCATTCCAGGTTTGGCTGTGAAAATGCTTACGCTCACCTGGTTGGCTTTGCGTTCGATTTGAACGTCAGCAATACCTGCAGCTGCAAGTTGTTTGTAGATGAGCTTGCGAATTTTGCGATCTTCCTGAATCAGATCAGGATATTTTTTGCTGGAGTACCAGCGACTTTTCCAGGGCTTCGTGATTCCAAGACGGAATCCGTAAGGATGTACTTTCTGTCCCATGATGGCTCCTTCTTTACTTCTTTGGTCCTACAGCGACAGTCACATGACTGGTACGCTTGAGGATGCGATTTGCGCGACCTTGAGCACGAGGCTGGATACGCTTTAACATGGAACCACCATCAACGAAGGCTTCCACAATTACTAAATCTTCAACATCTAAATCGTGATTGTTTTCAGCATTAGATAATGCTGAGTGAATCACCTTTTCAATGATGCGGGCTGCTTTGGTGGGCATAAAACGCAAATGATCGAGTGCTTCTAAACCATTCATGCCCCGGACTAAATTGATAACGCGACGGAGTTTAAAAGGCGACATGCGAACACTTTTCGCTTTAGCTTTAACTTTCACTTGACTCATAATAACCTCTTATCTGCGCCCCGTGGTTTTGCTGCCTGCATGTCCACGGAACATCCGAGTTGGTACAAACTCCCCGAGGCGATAGTCCACCATGTTTTCAGTAACATAAACAGGCACATGTTTACGACCGTTATAAACGGCAATGGTGTGGCCTACCATATCAGGGGTGATAACAGAAGCGCGAGACCAGGTCTTAATAACCTTTTTTTCGCTGCGCTCGTTGAGGCGGCTAATTTTTAGCTGCAATTTCTCTTGGACAAAAGGTCCTTTTTTGAGGGAACGACCCATTTGATTTCTCCTTTATCTGGCGTTGCGGCTCACACGCTTAATGGTGATGTATTTATCACTTGGCTTACGCTTGCGTGTTCTGAAGCCCATCGCTGGTTTACCCCATGGGGTTTGTGGCTTACCGCCAATAGGTGCACGTCCTTCACCACCGCCGTGTGGGTGATCGCAAGGGTTCATCACCACACCACGAACCTGTGGGCGGCGTCCCATGTGACGTACGCGGCCAGCTTTACCAACTTTGACGTTTTTCACGTCAACGTTGCCGATTTGGCCGATGGTGGCACGGCAGGTAATCAGTACGCGACGGACTTCGCCAGAGGGAAGTTTAATTTGCGCATAATCGCCTTCTTTGGCCACGAGTTGAGCAGAAGTGCCGGCAGCACGAGCCAGTTGGCCCCCACGTCCAGGCTGAAGCTCAACGTTGTGAACCACAGTACCTAAAGGAATATCTTTGAGTTCTAATGCATGTCCCACTTGAATTTCGGCTTCTTTGCCGGAAAGAATGGTATCACCCACTTGAAGTTTAAGAGGCGCTAAAATATAGCGTTTTTCGCCATCAGCATAGTGTAATAATGCGATGTTGGCACTACGGTTAGGATCGTATTCGATCGAAGCAACCTTAGCCGGAATATTGTCCTTGTTACGTTTGAAGTCAATCAGACGATAGTGGCGCTTGTGGCCACCACCGCGATGACGGGTGGTAATGCGGCCAGCATTGTTGCGGCCCGCTTTTTTACTCAAAGGAACAAGCAATGATTTTTCGGGTTTATCGGTTGTGATTTCGTCGAAGGTCAGACGGCTCATGTTGCGAACACCGTTTGACGTAGGTTTTAATTTTTTAATACCCATAATGTTTCACTACTTTCAAATTATGCAATCCTAGATTGCGAGATCAATTTGGTGACCTGCTTTGAGGGTCACAATTGCTTTTTTGCGTGCTTTGCGTTTGCGCGCGCGGCTACCGAAAGGACGGCCTTCAGCTTTTAAGTTCAGGGTGCGAACTTTGTCAACTTCTACTTTGAAGATTTCGCTAACGGCCTTTGCAATTTGTACCTTGTTGGCCTGGGTACTCACTTCAAATACGTATTGGTTGTGGGCACCGAGTTCGGTAGATTTCTCTGTTACCAGAGGGTATTTTACGATATCATAAGCGTCCATTATGCAAGTCTCCCTTCTAAAGCAGAGAGTGCACTTTGGGTCACAATGATTTTGGTGTTTTTGAGAATGTCCACAACACCCACGTTCATGGGGTTGATAACGCTCACGTTACGCAAATTGCGGCTTGCGAAAAACAGGGCTTCATTGTAATCGGCCAGGATGAGAACTTTCTCACCTTTTTGAACACCGACTTTGTCGAGAAGTGCAACAAATGCTTTGGTCTTATTCACGTTGAGTTGCTCATCGGCGACTACGGTGACGAGTTCACGTTGAGCGCTCAATGCAGATGCTACAGCGCCTGCTGACATTTTGCGATTGATTGAAGTTTTGAAGCTACGCGGTTTGGGACCAAAAGAGATACCGCCCCCACGCCAGATAGAAGATGTATTACTACCTGCGCGAGCACGACCTGTACCCTTTTGTTTCCAGGGTTTACGACCACCACCACGTACCTCGGTACGGGTTTTGGTAGACGCGTTACCCTGGCGGGCGTTGTTTAACTGACGAACTGCTGCCATCTGCATCAGATCGACGTTAACAGGAGCTCCCCAAACTGCTTCGGAAGCTTCAACATTTGCCATTTCGTATGCATTTAATGTAATAGCCATCTTAACTTACCTTTCCTGAAGGAGTGATTTTCAGGACAGTTCCGTTAGAACCTGGGGTGCAGCCTTTGATAAGAATCAAATTGCGTTCAGTATCCACAGAAACGATCTGTAATTTTTGAACGGTGCTGACACGGTTGGGTTTGCGACCGGCCATTTTGGTACCCCGGTAAACACGGCTGGGGGTTGTACCCGCACCGATCGAACCAGGACCACGGTGAGATTTAGAACCGTGAGTCATTAAACCACGGGCAAATCCATGACGCTTAACAGAACCCATAAAGCCTTTGCCAATTGGGCGTCCTTGAACATCAATTTTATCACCAGCATTAAACTGGCTTACGGTAAGTTCATTACCGATTTTATGATCGTCTGTGCTGGTTACGCGGAACTCTGCCAAACGGCGAGTGGCCTCTACACCAGACTTGCTGAAATGCCCTTGTAAGGGCTTGTTTACTTTATGTTTTGCGATTGACTCATAACCGACCTGAAGGGCGGTATAACCGTCTGTCTCAGATGTTTTGATCTGGACAACGGGACAGGGGCCGGCCTGTACGACAGTTACCGGCACACTGTTTCCGTCTTCGTCGAAGACTTGAGTCATCCCAATTTTCGTTCCAAGCAGTCCAACTGCGGTACTCATGGGAATGTCTCCTTTATAGCTTAACTTCAATATCGACGCCAGCAGGCAGATCAATATGCATCAGTGCATCAACCGTTTTGGTTGAGGGTTCGAGAATGTCCAGCAACCGTTTGTGGGTGCGGATTTCAAAATGTTCCCGAGACTTTTTGTCCACGTGGGGAGAACGCAGTACACAAAATACATGCTTTCTCACTGGAAGTGGAACGGGTCCGGATACATTGGCCCCCGTGCGCTTCGCGGTTTCTACAATCCGACGAGCTGATTCATCAAGTAAACCGTGATCGTAGGACTTCAGTCTGATTCTAATTTTTTGACCTGCCATACTAACTTATCCTAATCTTCTTTAATGTCTTCCAGAATTTTACTGACGACACCAGATCCAACGGTACGACCGCCTTCGCGAATCGCGAAGCGCATACCTTCTTCAATAGCTACGGGCTTCTGGAGTTGTACAGTCATTTCGATGTTGTCACCAGGCATTACCATTTCAATACCATCGGGCAGAACGGCTTGTCCGGTTACATCGGTGGTACGTACGTAGAACTGTGGGCGATAGCCGCTGAAGAAAGGAGTGTGACGTCCGCCTTCTTCTTTTTTCAGTACGTATACTTGGCCTACAAAGTGGTTGTGAGGCTTAATAGAACCAGGTTTAGCGATAACCTGACCGCGCTCAATACCTTCTTTGTTGATACCACGCAGGAGGATACCTACGTTGTCGCCCGCTTGACCTTGATCCAAGGTTTTACGGAACATTTCAACACCGGTAACGGTGGTTTTCTTGGTGTCGGTAATACCAACGATTTCAACTTCTTCACCCACTTTGATGGTTCCGCGCTCGATACGACCGGTAGCAACGGTACCACGACCGGTGATGGTGAATACGTCTTCTACTGCCATCAGGGCAGGCTTGTCGGTTTCACGCTCAGGGTCGGGAATGTAGCTGTCTACGTTATCCATCAGAGCCCAGATTTTGTCGACCCACTCATTTTCACCACGAAGGGTAGAAGGGTTGGCAGTCATGTGCTCTACAGCTTTGAAAGCAGATCCAGCAGCGATGGGGATATCGTCGCCTGGGAAATCATACTCAGACAACAGTTCGCGCAGTTCCATTTCAACCAATTCGATGAGCTCTTCGTCATCTACCTGGTCGGTTTTGTTCAAGAAACAGGTGATGTAAGGAACACCAACCTGACGTGCTAACAGGATGTGCTCGCGGGTTTGAGGCATAGGACCATCAGCTGCAGATACAACTAAGATGGCTCCGTCCATTTGCGCAGCACCGGTGATCATGTTTTTAACATAGTCAGCGTGGCCTGGGCAGTCTACGTGAGCGTAGTGACGGTTTTCAGTCTCATACTCAACGTGTGAAGTGTTGATGGTGATACCACGCGCTTTTTCTTCAGGCGCGTTATCGATTTCATCATAGCCTCTTACTTGGGCTCCACCGGCTGCAGCTAAGGTCATTGTGATAGCTGCTGTCAGTGTGGTTTTTCCGTGGTCAACGTGGCCAATGGTACCAATGTTGACGTGAGTTTTATTACGTTCAAATTTTTCTCTCGCCATTTTGCGACTCCTAAATACTAATATAATTTTAGCTTTAACTAGGCTTAACTTTCCGCTAGACTAAATCATAGCGGAAAATTAGCCAAATGTCTATACCTTAGCGGAATTAAGCTTTAACGCCCGTGGCTTGATAAATTACCGCTTCAGCCACATTCTTTGGAACTTCAGCATAATGAGAAAACTCCATGCTGAATACGCCGCGACCTGAGGTCATTGAGCGCAGGTCGGTAGCATAACCAAACATCTCGGCCAGGGGTACTGACGCTTTGATGATCTGGGTGCCGCCATCTTCAGCTTCCATGCTCTTCAGTTCGCCACGACGACGACCTTGAAGATCTCCCATTACATCACCCATATTGCTTTCTGGAACAACAACTTCCATTTTCATACGGGGCTCAAGGAGGAAAGGCTTGGCTTTTCTCATGGCTTCTTTGAAAGCCATAGATCCGGCAATGCGGAAGGCCATATCTGAAGAGTCAACTTCGTGGAAGCTGCCGTCATAGAGATTTACAGAAATCCCGATAACAGGGTAGCCAGCCACAACCCCTGAAGTCATGGCGTCTTTGATGCCGCCTTCAACCGCAGGAATGTATTCTTTAGGGATAGAACCACCGACGATGGTGCTTTCAAACTTGAAGGTTTCTTCACTATCGGTAGGTAGGGGTTCCATTTTGATTTTAACGTGGGCAAATTGACCACGACCACCGGACTGTTTTGAGAACTTGGTGTCCTGGTCCACATTGTCACGGATGCTTTCGCGGTAAGAAATCTGAGGTTTACCAACGTTTGCTTCGACTTTAAATTCGCGCAACAGACGGTCAACGATGATTTCTAAGTGAAGTTCACCCATGCCTTTAATAATGGTTTGTGCGGTTTCGTGGTCCACAGAAACTTTAAAGGTAGGGTCTTCTTCAGCCAGACGACCCAGCGCCTGAGACAGCTTGTCGCGGTCTGCGGTGGTTTTGGGTTCTACGGCAACAGAGATAACAGGATCAGGGAAGACCATGCTCTCCAGAACAATGGGTTTATCTTGAGAACACAGGGTGTCTCCTGTGGTGGTATTGCGTAAGCCAACAGCTGCAGCCAAATCACCAGCGTAAATCGCATCCAGTTCAATACGCTGATCAGCACGCATTTCTACCAGGCGAGAAATCCGCTCTTTTTTGTCTTTGGTGGAGTTCAGGACATAAGATCCTTTTTCCAGGCTTCCAGAGTACACGCGCAAGAAGGTGAGTTTACCGATGAAAGGATCAGTAATGATTTTAAAGGCCAGTGCAGAGAAGGGCTCATCATCTTTGGCTTCTAAGAAAACGCGATCGCCTTCAGCAGGCTCGTCTTCACCATTCATGATGTGGCTCATATCTTGTACAGGAGGCAGGTCAGTAGGTGCAGGCAACAGTTCGATAACGGCGTCTAACAGCAACTGAACCCCTTTGTTTTTAAAGGCGGTACCACAATATACAGGGGTCACTGCAGTGGCCAGTACGGCTTTGCGCAGAGCGGCTTTGATTTCTTCAACAGAAATATCTTCGCCTTCCATGTATTTGTTTAAGAGCGCATCGTCTTGCTCAGAGCAGACTTCAACGAGCTCTTCACGGTACATTTCCACTTCGTCTACCAGGTGCTCAGGCACTGGGACTTGTTGAATGTCTTCGCCAAGGTCATCCATGTAGATGTAACCGGTGCGGGTAATAACATCCACTAAGCCTTTGTACTCTTCGTTTTCAAAAATAGGCAATTGTGCGGGAATCGCACGGTCACCCAGACGATCATTCAGGCCTTTAACGGCTTTCATGAAGTTAGAGCCAGGGCGGTCCATTTTGTTAACGAAAGCAATACGGGGAACTTTATAGCGGTTGGCCTGTCTCCATACGGTTTCAGACTGAGGCTGAACACCAGCAACAGCGCAGAGTACGCCAACCATGCCGTCGAGTACGCGCAAAGAACGCTCTACTTCTACGGTGAAGTCAACGTGACCAGGGGTGTCGATGATGTTGATGCGGTGGTTTTTCCACTCAGAAGAGATGGCCGCAGAGGTGATGGTGATACCGCGCTCACGCTCTTGCTCCATGTAGTCAGTGGTGGCCGCGCCATCGTGTACTTCACCGATTTTGTGTACCATACCGGTGTAATAGAGAATACGTTCGGTGGTGGTGGTTTTACCGGCGTCAATATGGGCAACAATACCGATATTACGGACGGTGTCAATGGGAAATCTTCTTGCCATAATAAATTCTTCCTAATACCGGTAGTGAGCAAACGCGCGGTTTGCGTCAGCCATTTTGTGTGTGTCTTCACGCTTTTTCACGCTGGCGCCGGTGTTGTTGTAAGCGTCCATGAATTCAGCAGAAAGCTGATCGGCCATAGACTTACCGTTGCGGGCGCGGGCATATTTGATGATCCAGCGTAGGGCCAGAGCTTGTCCGCGATCTTTGTCCACTTCCACAGGTACTTGATAGGTGGCACCACCTACACGGCGGGGCTTTACTTCGATCATGGGGGCAACGTTTTCCATTGCTTTGTCAAAGATTTCAAGACCAGGTTTATCAATTTTGGCGGATGCTTTTTCTAAAGCTGAGTAAAAAATGTTCTCAGCAACAGTTTTTTTGCCCTTGTACATCATGCAGTTGATGAACTTAGAAACGTTCACGCTGCCGTATACAGCATCAGGGGCAGGAATGCGTTTTTTGATTTTTGCTCTTCTTGGCATAAACTTACCCTCTTACTTCTTTTTCTTCGGTGTCTTGGCACCGTACTTGGAACGGCTCTGGGTACGGTTTTGAACACCAGCGGTATCCAAAGAACCCCGTACGATGTGGTAGCGTACACCGGGCAAGTCTTTAACACGACCGCCACGAATCAGAACCACAGAGTGTTCTTGCAAGTTGTGACCAATACCGCCGATGTAAGAGGTTACTTCGATACCGTTGGTTAAACGAACACGAGCAACCTTACGCAGGGCTGAGTTAGGTTTTTTAGGTGTGGTGGTATATACACGGGTACATACACCACGACGCTGTGGGCACTGCTTGAGTGCTGGAGATTTGGTTTTTCGAATCACCTTTTTGCGAGGCTTACGAATTAATTGGTTAATAGTAGGCAAAGGAGCCCCTCCTCTAATATATTCAACACTTTGGCTGTTTTTTCTGTGTCTCTTAGGTTTAAGGACACAGTGAATCATGAGACGACCTGCATCTCATCTAGTTCCTAGGCTGTTATTGCGATCCAAATACGGTTTGCGAAAAACGTGTTTTGCGAGTGTCTTTCGCAAAGTGTATTAGAAGAAAGTTAAAAACACAGTAAGTGGAAACTAAATCCTATGAGGTTCCAGACAAAAAAGTATACCAACCCCAAGAGGTGGTGTCCAGCACATGTGGGGCTTAATTGCGGGGTTTTTTGCGAGAAACTTTAAGATCGGCTTAGTTTGTATTTACTTGTGGCGCTCTGGAGTTTTTGTTCCAGATCGCGCAAGAGCTGCTGTGATGCCTCTGGTAACGGGCGCTCTGATTGTTGGCTTTCTTGCAAAAGATGCTGAATCTTGGTGGCAAGCGCTCTATCTTTTTGTTGTTCAATCATCAGGGTGGTGCGCACGTGATCCACCAGACGATTGATCTCTTCAGCCAGTTCTTGCAGTTCATCGCCGGTGCGGAGCTGAATGTGAAATGAGAGATCGTTTTCGTCAATGATTTGACGGCAGGTGCGTTCTATTTTGTAGATGGGGCCTGCAATTTTATGGGTAAAGATAATGCTAATAACGGCTACAAAAGCGATAATTAGCAAGACGGCTCCCCCATAGATCGCCGGAAAAATCCAGGCGCTTTGACTGAGTAAAGGACTCATAAGGGTTAAAATAACCCCCAGATTAATGCCGACGCCCATGGCAAGAACAAACATAAAAGCATACTTGGTTTGAAGATCGGGTTTCACAAAATATTGGGTGCGCTTATAGGGGCCGTTTGCCTGTGCCATGTTTATGCTTTATCCATTACTCATTTGGTAAACCTGGCCACGCTTTTGGTGGAGCTTACCTTCAGAATTGTAGCCGAGAATATAGTACTTATCGGCGACAGGTTGGTAGGCCACCATGCCAGGGGGGCCGGTTGTTCCGGTGTACATGACAGCCCAAACACCGTTTTCTACAAGCCCCTGCTTTGTGGTGATGGGGTTGGGAATCGCCTTATTATAGCCTTTTAACGTGGCGGCGCGCCCCAGGGTCCGCAGGTCTTCAGGGTACACAGAGTAGTCGACTTTATAGGTTTCAAGCATGACCCTGAGGGTGCGGAAATTACTTTCTAAGGACGCTTCGTAAGCTTTTTCTTTATTGCGAATAAAATTGGGCAATACAATGGCCACCAAAACGCTGATAATGACAGCAACGGTTAAAATTTCAAAAATTGTAAAACCATGCTGTTTAATGATTTTAGGAAACTTCAGCATCCGTAGAATCTCCAGGGGTGGGCATCTGATGGCGCTTGTTGAGTTCAGGACCGTGGGACCAGAGCTGTTCAAGGTCGTAAAACGCGCGTTGGCTTTCTTGCATGACGTGGACCACGATAAAACCGAGATCCAAAAGGACCCAGTTGCCTTCCTGGCGGCCTTCAAAACTATAAATGCCCAGATTTGCGTCTTTGACATAGCTGTAGGCGGCCTCAGAAAGTGCACGGGTATGGGGGCGGGAGTTGCCGCTGCAGATCACAAAGTAATCCGCCATGGCGGATTTGTCTCTTAAATCCAGAGTGACCAGATCAATCGCTTTCTTGTCTTCAAGGGCTTCTTGAATATGTTTTAGGTGCTCACTCACTTCTGCATCGGTAACCGGAACGAGTGCTTCTCCATGAATGGAGGGAATAAATGAATTGGGTGTTGTTTGATAATCAGTCATAAGGCCTTCATTCTAGCATATTTTCGGCGTAAAGATTGTGTTCTTGAATATACTCGTAAACCTTTTCGGTGAGCGCGTCGGGGCACTTGTGGGGGTGTGCTTTTAACTGTTTTTTGACCTGGGTTGATGAGAACGCAGGCCCTTCACCGGTGAGAAAATCCAGAGATTGCCACAATTGAGGCAGGCGTTCCTCGAAATCTGTGGTGTGGGAGATGGCGTATCCCGGACGGGGCAAGACGGCAAAGCGCGCATAGTGATGGAAGGTTTCGACGTGAAACCAGCGGTGTAAATCTTGAAGCGCGTCTGCGCCCAATACCCACCAACACTGCCCTGCAGGAAACTGTTTTGCGAAGTGACGCAGGGTGTCAATGGTATAGCTGGGTCCCTGGCGTCGGGCTTCAATATCGCTGGTATGCCAGGGCGCGTTCAGGCTTTCGATGGCCAATTGCGTCATGGCAAGACGGTGTTGAAAAGCAGTGCCCTGGGGTTTATGCGGCGGGATAGCTGCCGGAATAAAATAGAGTTCGTCTAGACGAAGCTGCGTATAAACGTGCTGGGCCAACTGAAGATGGCCTTTATGGATAGGGTCAAAAGTGCCCCCGTATAAACCGATACGTTTAGCTGCTTGCATAAGGCCATTATGCCCTGTTTTATGACGCAATGTGGCATAATGGGGGCAAAATTTCAATACATTGTGAGTAATCGCCCATGAGCCGTTTATCAACCCGCCCTTATAAAGGGACCCGTGACTTTTTTCCTGAAGACATGCGCTTGCGTGATCAGGTGTTTGGCCAATTGCGCCAAACCTTGATTTCCTTCGGATACGAGGCTTACGACGGCCCCATGTTAGAGCCCTTTGAATTATATGCTGCCAAGTCGGGCGAGGAGCTTGTGAATGAACAGCTCTATAGTTTCGAGGACCGGGGGGGGCGGAAAGTGGCCATGCGCCCTGAAATGACGCCTACGCTGGCCCGTATGGTGGCCGCGCGGGGTGGTCAGTTATCGCGTCCCATTCGCTGGTTTAGTCAACCTAATCTGTGGCGCTATGAGCGTCCGCAGCGGGGACGTCTGAGAGAACACTGGCAGCTTAACGTTGACCTTTTGGGCATCGAGCAGGAAATTGCTGAAGTGGAAGTGATGCAAATTGCGATTGCCTTATTGCGTGGTTTTGGCGCAGGAATTACCGATTTTGAGGTGCAGATCAATCACCGTCAGCTCATGAATGATTTATTTGATAAGGTACTGCAGTTGCAAACGGAACAAGTGCCTGCGGTAGCCCGAGCCATCGATAAGCGGGCTAAAATTCCCACAGAACAATTTGAAACCCTTTTATCAGAAGCGGGCTGTAGTCTATTGCAAATTCAGCAACTGACGCACTTTTTAGATGCCCCGCTGATGGATCTGGAAGAAATCCTGGGCGACAGTGAAGGCTTTCAATCTTTATGCCGTTTCTTTGATCAGGTCAACGCCATGGGGCTGGGACCCGTCTGTCGTTTTAAAGCGTCGATTATGCGTGGACTGGATTATTACACGGGCATTGTTTTTGAGGTCTTTGATAAGCACCCCGATAACCGCCGGGCGCTCTTTGGCGGCGGTCGTTATGACAATCTGGTGGGCATGTTTGGGGGGCAAAGCATACCCGGCGTCGGTTTTGGGATGGGAGATGTGACCTTTTTCGACTTTTTAGAAACCCATGGTTTAATGCCTGAAGCAAAAGGAATGACGAACGTTCTGGTGGGGCTCTTCGATAACACAGGCTTGACCCATGCTTTGCAAATCGCCCAGGAGCTAAGGGCGGCTGGCTTGAATGTGGAGTCTGTACTTACGCCGCAAAAATTGGGCAAGCAATTTCAAAGTGCCGATAAAAAAGGCATCCCCTTTGTGGTGATGGCGGGTCCGGATGAAATGGCTGAAGGCCTTGTGTCGGTGAAAGATATGCGTTCCGGGGAACAGGCGCAAATGCCCTTAACAGCGTTACCGACGTATCTGCTTGCGCAATATTCTTAAGTTTTTGCTAAGCTGACAGCATAATTATTCTGAGGTGTTTATGGTTTTTGGTGTTTTGGTCATTTCGGCCTCTTACAGCATGCGAGAAATGCTGGCCCGTTATTTGTCTTCCGATAACTTCAGCGTGTATACCGCTGATTCGGCGGCAATGGCTGCTCCCATGCTTGAAAACCTGAAAGTGCATGCTGTGATTTCAGAAATGAATTTACAACAGGCCTCAGGTCTGGATCTCTTGCTGTGGCTCAACCATAAGCATCCCCATATTCATCCGGTGTTTTTATGCGATTTGGATGATTCTGACTTGATGCAAATCTTACGGGATCAGCGCGCTGCGGTTTTTCAGCGTTCAAATCTGAATCTGATGCTTTTGCGCGAGCTTTTATTGAATATGCGCACCCATGCCCGTGGGGTGACGTATGCTTTTGAGCAAATTAATCTTTCTGAAATGGTGCATATGGCTTCTCACGCGGGGCGTCCCCGTCACGTGTATGTCACCAGCCCGCAGAGCGGTCAAGAAGGCTTGATGTGCTTTAGTCAAAACCGGGTTCAGCATGCCATTTACGGTGACTCTGCTGGAGAAGACGCTTTTTTTGAAATCATGCAAATGAAGCGCGGTATGTTTGAAGAAACGCCCATTGTGCAGGGCAATTATTACACCATTGCCTCAAACCTCGATAAATTACTCACCCTTTCCGCCATGCGCAGCGATCAGAAAGAGAGCGAGCGCAAAGAAGACCCCGCCTCAGAAGTGGCGACCACCTGTTGTACCGTTTTATCAAAAGATATGAGTCTGGCGGATTATTTTTTGCAGGCCTATGGCGATGCCGACCTGGACTTGGTGTATACCGATGAGGCAAAAGAGGCCATCTCGCAAATCAAAACCAAAACAGATTTGTTGATTGTGGACTTGGATTTGCCGGGGCTGGACCTGTTTTCGCTTTTGGACCAAATGAAACAGCAAGCCGTGGCGGTGGATATTATTCTCATGGGCTCGCAATTGGAACCTGATATTTCGCGTTATCTAAGCTACCCTCAGGTTACGCGGTTTTTTATGAAGCCCCAGCAGTACAAAGAAATTGGGGAACTGGTCAGTTACAACTATTTGAGCCAGCAATTTCGTGGCAAGCTTTTAGATCTGTCCTTGTTTAATGTCATTCAAACCTTTGCGTACTTTCGCCAGTCTCGTTTGCTAGAAGTGACGGACTTTTTTTCTGGTAAAACGGGGCAGTTATTTATTGCCAATGGGATTGTTCAACACGCGCGTTTTGGCGAAAAAGTGGGTCGGGATGCCCTCAAAGAGATGCTGGGAATTAGTTACGGCGTCTTCCGCCAGGAAACCTATTGGGAGCCTTTGCAACACAGTCTAAAAATTGATCTGCCGCGTTTGATGCTCTACTTAACCCGTTTTCTGGAGTCTCGAACGAACCAGGAACCTCTCCCGCGAGAAATGTTACTTCAAAACGGGAGCATGATTACCTTGCAAGCGGAACGTATGTCTTATCTTTTGGCCATGAGCCATACTCAAAAAGCCGCTTCCCAGGGGAAGCGGCGACTTTAGTGTACGTGTGAGTTAAGCGTGGTGTCCCACGTTGGATGATCTGTACTCAAGCTGTTCAAGATAACTCAGCATTTCCTTGCCCACTGCTTTGGCGGAAGCAGGATTTTGGCCGGTAATCAGACGGCCGTCCACCGTGATATGACATTCACCGGGGGCGCTGGACTCAAAAATGGCCCCGCGTTCTTTCAGAGCGGTTTCAAGAAGAAAAGGAACGACGTCTGTTTTTTTCGCTTGTGCTTCTTCTTTGTCGGTAAAAGCGTTGATACGTTTGCCCGCGACCAGGTAGTTACCCTGCGACAGTTTGACGTCTACCAGTGCGGCAGGGCCGTGACACACGGCGGCTACAAATCCGCCTTGCTCGTAAATATCTCGAATGAGCTCCTGGAGGGCTAAGTTATGGCGAAAATCCCACATGGTGCCGTGGCCGCCAGGAAAGTAAATGCCCGCATAATCTTTTGCTTCAGCCATTTCAGGGGTTCGGGTGCTACCGAGTTTGCCCTGGACTTCTTTGTCTTCCCAAAAGGTCTTGTTGTCAGGGTCTTCTAAGTCGAAGGCGTCAGGTAAAGGTTTCCCGCCCTGGGGGCTGGCGAAGTCAATTTCTACGCCCTGTGCTTTGAGTAAATTGTACGGACGCGAAACCTCGGCAAGGTGATAACCGGTGAATTCACCGGTGCTGCCGAGCTCTGTGTGGTTGGTTAAAACAAATAATACGCGTTTGTTCATATCCTGTTCTCCTTATTTATGTTGATTTTTATCATGGCAAAAGGCCAATTAAAAAAACGTGGTTTGCGCTTAAAAGAAGCGTAAAAACAAGGGCGCGAAAGAACTTAACGCTTTTGCCAACGAAACAAGCTGGCTCCCACGCTTAAAAAAAGAAAGGTCATGAGGGCCAGGACGGTCAAATGGGATTGTATGTCTTGCAAGCCTGCACCATCGTTCATGATGGCGCGGGATCCTTTAACCAAATGGGTTAACGGCATCCACCAGGCCAGACGTTGTACCCAGGGCGATGCCCCTTCTAAAGAAAACCAGACTTCGCTCAAAAGCATCATAGGAAAAGTCATTAAATTGAGCAAACCGTTGGCCAACTCTTCGCTTTCGGTGCGGGCTGACACCAGTGTGCCGAGGGCGATCAGGCTTGTGGACCCCACCGTAAAAAGAGCGGCTAACGCCAGGCCGGAGCCCCGTACCGAAAAATGAAAAAGGAGTACACCACCGCCCATAAGAATTAAGGTGTTAAAGGCCATTAAAAAAAGCCGCGAGGCCACCTGGGCGCCCAAAAATTCAAAGGCGGTTACGGGGGTTGCTGCCAGACGCTTTAAGACACCATTTTTGCGGTAGCGCACAATCACGTAACCCACCCCAAAAACGGCTGAAAACATGAGATTCATAGAAAGTAACCCCGGAAAAAACCACTCTAAATATGGCACTTCAGCCTCCCCCGTCAGACTTTTGCGTTGAAACAGAGCGGGCTGCTGGCTGGCATCTTGCTGACGGCGCTCCCACTCATAAATGCTCAGACGCTCGGCCAAATAGCCTTTGGGTGCGGTTTCGGAGATATGGTACTGGGGGGGATCCGGATCGGTGTCTAGCCAAAGATCAACGCCATGGTGAGCCAGTTTTTGTTGGGCCTCTTTGGGCGTGCTCAGGGCTACCACCTGAACCTGAGATAGCTTTTGAAAACGCTCGACCCAGGTGGCTTGCTCCCGACCGGAAATGCCTATCTTGACAGCCGGTGGTGTGGTGTTTTGCCCAAAGACAAAGTAAAGGCCCATCAGGAGCAAAAAAGGAAACACCAGCGCCCAGACCATGGAGTCTCGGTCTCTTAAAAATTCGAGGTTCCGGGCATAAAACAAATGCCACATCCGCTTGAGCATGGTCATTCTCGTAAGCTTCTTCCCGTGAGTTCCAAAAATACGTCTTCCAAAGTGGGGGTGTGAATCCGGAGCTGCGATAAGGGGATATTGCCTGCCATGAGCGCCCTGAGGGCCTGCTCCAGATCAGGGGTTTCAAAGTGATAATGTTGCGCCTTGCGTTGCCATTCATGAATGCCCGGGTCGTGAGGGGCTAAATGCCGGGTGGCCCGCTTTAAAAGATGTATTTCAAGCGATAAGGGCAGGTGTAGGGTGACATGCGGGCAATAACGCTGGATGAGCGCAGGCGCACTGCCTTCGGTGAGCAATTGCCCCTGATCCATAATTCCAATGGTGTCACAGAGTTCCTGGGCTTCATCCATATAATGGGTGGTCAGAATCAGGGTTTTGCCCCGGGATTTTAAGGCTTTGACAATCTCCCACAGATGACGTCTGGCCTGGGGATCCATGCCGGTGGTGGGTTCATCCAAAAAGATCAGATCGGGATCGTTGAGTAAGGCCAACGCCAAAAGCAAGCGTTGCTTTTGCCCCCCTGAAATGCGGCGATTGTCGCGCTGAAGCAGCTCCTCAAGTTGACAGAGCGCAATGATGTCTTGCAGCGGAGCTGGATCGCGATAAAGCCCATGAAACAGACGGAGGGTTTCTTTGACGGTTAAATATTGCGGCAGCTCGGTGTTTTGGAACTGAATGCCGATCTCTTCTCGAAAGCGTTGGTTGCGCGGGGCTCCTTTATAGAGGATTTCCCCTGAACTGATCGACAAGATATCCTCCATCATTTCGATGGTGGTGGTTTTGCCGGCGCCGTTGGGGCCCAACAGTCCATAACATATGCCCACAGGGATCGCCAGAGAAACGCCATTAACGGCTTTAAAGGTGCCATAGTCTTTATGGAGGTTGTGAATGGATAGCAGAGGAGCCGCTGTGCTTGTCATGAAGGGCAGTATATCGCGGATTGAATGGTGCGGTGCGTTAATGCGGTGCTATAATACAGGGCAAATCTTGAAAGTGAAATCCCGTCTATGTTTCCCTCGTTTCGTGAACGTTTATCATCCAATCAATTGATCTTGTTTGACGGGGGCATGGGCACCATGCTGTATAGCAAGGGCGTTTTTATTAATAAAAATTTTGACCTGCTCAATGTACAGCAACCCGAACTGGTGAAAACCATTCACCATGAATATGTGCAGGCAGGTGCGCAGGTCATTGAAACCAATACCTTTGGTGCCAACCCGGTGAAACTGAAATTGCATGGCCTTTTGGAGCATATGGAGGCCATCAATCGACAGGGTGCTGAGCTGGCCCGTCAGGTGGTCAACGAGACCCCGGGGCAGGAGATTCTTGTGTCAGGCTCTATCGGACCTCTGGGATTGAAAATTGAGCCGTTGGGTCCCACCTCTTTTGAAGAAGCCAAAGGGTTCTTCAAGGCGCAGGCTGCGGCACTGCTAGCGGGTGGCGTCGATCTGTTTACCGTGGAAACCTTTACTTCTCTCGATGAGTTAACCCAGGCCGTGCTGGCCATTCGCGAACTTTGCGACTTACCCATTATCGCGTCGGTGACCGTTGATGAAGATGGCCGTACGCCCCTGGGCACAAAGCCTCGGCGCTTTACTTCAATTTTGCATCAGTTAGAAGTAGATGCCATCGGGTTGAATTGTAGCGTGGGCCCCAAAACCATGCTCGATGTGATTCAAGAAATGCAGCATTACACCGATAAACCCCTGGCGGCGCAGCCCAATGCAGGGCATCCTCGCATTTTCCAGGATCGTACCATTTATCTGTGCTCTCCCGATTATATGGCGTCTTATGCCCGCAAACTCATCAAAGCCGGCGTGCAGATTTTAGGCGGGTGTTGCGGCACAACCCCTGAGCACATTGCTGAAATCGCCCGTTCGGTGAAGGCCTTGCAGTCGGTGCGCGAAATCCCGAGTCGTCCTCTCATCCAGGTGAGTGAAGACTGTCATGTGGAGCCTGTGCCTCAGGCCGAAAAGTCGCGCTTATCTGCCCGTATGAGTCGGGGCGAAAAGGTGGTTAGCATTGAGCTGACGCCACCCCGAGGCTGTGACGCCAGCGGTATTTTAGCCAAGGCTAAGGTTTTGCATGAAGCCGGGATTGACGCCATCAATCTTCCTGATGGCCCCCGGGCTTCCTCTCGCATGAGCAACCAGATGTTATCGGTCATGATCTTGCAGCAGATCGGTATTGAGCCCATTCCCCATTATTGTTGTCGGGATCGCAATTTACTAGGCATGCAGTCGGACTTATTGGGCATGTACGCCATGGGTATTCACAATATTTTGCTGGTAACCGGTGACCCTCCCAAATTGGGGGATTATCCCGATGCCACCGCCGTCTTTGATATTGATGCCATTGGACTGACCAATATGGTACATGCTTTAAACCACGGCTATGATTTGGGCAAAAGTGAACTCAAACAACCCACGGGCTATTTTATTGGCGTGGGCGTCAACCCGGTGGCCGTCGACCTGGAGCGTGAGCTAAAACGCTATGTGTACAAAGTCGAGGCCGGGGCGGAGTACGCCATTACCCAGCCTATTTTTGATGTCGAGGCCTTTAAGCGCTTTTTGGATCAGGTGAAAGATCACCGCATTCCTTTTTTGGCGGGCATTTGGCCCCTGACCAGCTATCGCAATGCCGAGTTTATGAACAATGAGGTTCCGGGTGTGGAAATACCCGATACGATCATGCAACGCATGTACGAGGCTGAAAAAGCGGGCCGCGGAACCCTGGAAGGGGTTAAAATTGCCCAGGAGATGGTGCGCCAACTGGCGCAAGATATTCAAGGCATTCAGGTTTCTGCACCCTTTGGCAAAATTGAATTGGCCTTAGAAGTGGTGAATGCCCTTTAGCTTCCGTAAATGGTGGCTTTCCTGCCTTTGCGGCCTGGGGCTTCTGGGGCTCTGGGCGTGCAGCAGTGTGCCCCTGGTGTCTGAAGGGAGCTCTGCGGTGCAGGCTCAGGCTCCCGCGGGCTTGTCTGTAGAGGCTCTTGCCGCCTGGCAAGAAATCTACCAGCGTCATGGCGTTGCGCTACGACCTTTTGGTGATCCGTCTCAGGGTTTTGCCTGGTGGATGGCTCTCGGCGGAAAAGCCTATGTGCTCAGTGACCTGAGTGATTTCGACCGCCTCTTACGCTCAGGCTTCTTTGCCCATGAACTCGATAAATACCCACCCCGCTTTTTTACCCAGGCTCCCCTGACAGAAATTTTGTTGGCCGCCAAAACCGCTGGCAGTGTATTAGCGGGTGGCGGGGTTTCACAAGGTTTTACGGTCAATGCCTTGCAGCGTCGCCTGGTGGTACTGAGTCTGGATCCCGCGGTGTATCAGGTGCAGGATGTGGCCGTGGCACTGCACCATGAGATTTTTCACAGTATTGATGACGATCCTTACGCGTCTCACTGGCGTGCCTGTCATCCACAGCCTTTTGTTTATGAAGGCCACGGTGAGCCCCCCACGGCTCAGGCCTACCCGGCTCCAGGCTTTGTGTCGGATTATGCCCGAAGCGATCTGCGAGAAGATCGGGCTGAAGTATTCGCCTGGATGATGGCGGCACCAGAGCTGGCGCAGGCCCTGGCCGCTTACAGCGCGCAAGACGCTATATTGGCCTGTAAACAGCAAGGCATTGCGGACTATTTGGTGCAGCATTTTCCCAATTTTAATGCGACCTGGCTGCAGCAGGTGCGTTGGGGGCTGGCTGCTGAAGTCCTGCCGACTTTAGACAAAAAGCCAGTGCGCCGTCTGGTGCTGCGTCGTGCGCCCATCGCCTTGCAAACCACATCGCCTTTTGTACCTCCGCGCTTGCCTCTGGCTTTGCCTGAGCTTTTTAAGACTTACCCACGGGTAACTGATTTTGTAAGTGATTTGCCTTATACCACCGTGTCTGAAACGGTTTTTTCGGCATGGCCTGAGATGGAGCATTGGGAGTTACAGAACCATCGCATGTCGACTTTGCCTTCAGGCATTGAAGCGTGGTATCACTTGAAATTCCTTATTTTAAGAGGCACTCCTTTGCCCACCCTGCCTCAAACGCTAGAAAAGTTGGTGCATTTGCAGCGCGTTTCAGCGGATTTGGCCGGGCCGATCGAGGCGGATTTTTCGACATTGGCTTTTTTTCGGGAGCTGGATCTGAGCCTGGCTCCCGCGCTGACGGCTTTGCCGGAGGGCTTAACCCGGCAAAGGTTTTTACCGGTGCTGAGGCTGGCGGGCGACGGCCTGGAAAGCGTTCAGGCACTGGCGGAGATGCAGGGATTAAGAACGCTACAATTGGGGCCGCTACCGGCGTGGCGACAACCCCTTGAAGATGTAAAAATACTGGTGTCTCGTCTGCCGAAGCTGGAGCAGTTGGTGCTTTCTCAGAACGATTGGTCTGAGGCACAACAGCAACAGCTTCGGCAGTATCTACAGAACTATCCAGCGGTACGCTTAGAACTGACCCCATAGGTACTGATTGGTCACCTGATGGTGAAATAGAATTTCATCGCTTTTGATGCGCGCTCCCAACAGTTTAGGACTGCGATCTGCGGCGCTGCGCTTAAGTTCTAAATACTTGCTGTGGTTTTCTTCACCCAGCAGTTCTTTCATATACTCGCTGCCCTTAAAGTGGCGCAGGGCATCATGAATTTTGTCGGGTAAAAAGCGGGTGCGGGTGCGACGGCTCTCGCTGTCCAGGGCTTCTGGCATGGGGCCTTCTAAGCCGGTTTTAAGCAGGCTATAAAACAGCAGGTAGGGGTTGGTATCGGGGGCCACACTGCGCACTTCAATGCGGGCAGACTTTTCATTGCCCAGGGGAATGCGTACCATCGAGGTGCGGTCAATGGCCGAAGACTTGATTTGGTTGGGCGCTTCGTAAGCCGGATCCAAACGACGATACGAATTAACGCTCGGGTTTAAAATCAGGCACAGATCGTTGGCGTTGTTTAAAATGCGATCCACAAAACCAATGGCTAAATCTGACAGATTGTCTTCGCCGTCAGCGCTGTAAAAGAGATTTTTGCCGTCGCGGGCCAGAGACATGTTGGTGTGCATACCGTTGCCGTTGACGTTAGGAACGGGCTTGGGCAAAAAGCAGGCGGTCATGCCCATGCCGTTGGCGATTTGGCGCGCCATCAACTGATACAGTTGAATTTGATCGGCGGACTGTAAGGCGTCACAGTACGAGAAGTTGAGCTCAAACTGGCTGGGGGCTACTTCAGGGTGGTCTTTTTCGTTGCTAAAGCCCATGGCCCGTTGGGCTTCGGCGAAGCGATCAATAAACTGCCGCAAGGGATCCTGGGGCAACGAGTGATAGTATCCCCCGGTAGAGACAAACTCAAAACCTCTGTCTGAACGGAACTGTTGTTCGGCATTAATGCCTTTAAATAAAAAGCCTTCAATTTCGACGGCGATATTGGCCACGGTTTTGTCAGTGGTCCAGAGTTGGTGGCTCAGCTCAGCCAGGCGTCCCCGCCAGTCTGAAATGTAGGTGGTATTGTTATTGGCGTGAATCAGGCCAAACACCAGGACTTTACCGGGACCAAAAACGTCTGCGGGCAACCAACGGAAAGAGCCCCAGTCAATTTTTAAGCGCAGGTCAGATTCGCTAACACCGCTAAAGCCCCGTACGGAAGAACCGTCGAAAGTCAGGTTATCGTAGCTGCTGATCAGAAATTTTTTGTCGTAATCCAACATGTGTAAGCGGCCTTCTAAATCAGAAAAGCACACTGTTACCGCTTTGATTTCTTTCTTATCGCTCAAATAGCGAATATATTCTTCTTGTAAAAGGTCAGCATCGTGGTGTTCTGCCACGCGGCTTTTGGCTTCTAAATTGAGTTCTTCAAGTTCGTCATAAGAGATGTTTAAAAAGTTTTTGGGTCCAGTGATCATGTTTTAAGACCTTTTGTCTAATAAATTAACTTAAAAACCTTTGTCTTAAGCACTAATATTATATCACTTAATTTTGTGGTGGGTTAGCTTTTTTCAGGTGCCAGCAATTTTTTGCTGCTGATGCCGTGTAAAATGGCGGACACAATCACCGTGCAGAGCACCAGCAGACTGATTTCGCTGAGGGCATCGCGGTCAAAGTAGGGAGCTGCGTAAGCCAAATAATAGAAAGAACCGATGCCCCGGACGCCTAAAAAGGCTACCGCCAGCCGCATCTTGAAGGGACGACCACAACCCAGAAGACCCAGAAGCCCCGTTAGGGGTCTTACCCCCAGCACCAGCAATAGGGCAAAAGCCCAGTAGGCGGGCTGGAATAACTGCTGCCCCTGATAAGCCACCAGCACGCCCATCATCAGCAAAAGAATACTGGTCAGACTTTCTTCAAACTGCTCCAAAAACTTAAACATTTTGCGATGGTAAGGGTGTTCTCTGCATTGGGAACGCGTCACCAGCGCAGCAACAAAAACCGCCAGAAACCCGTATCCGTGGAGCAGTTCTGCGCCAGCATAGGTGAGCAGGGTGGTGCCTAAAATAAACACCCCAAAGTGTTGTGACATGGTGTTCTTTTTATGGGGATCCTTGAGGGCTTTAAAGAGCAGCCAACTCAGTAAGCGGCCCGCCAACCAACCGATACCAATTCCCAGGCCGACTCTGCTGAGGAGATCCCAATAAAACCATTGCCACAGCAGTTCGGTCTCGCTTTGGTTTCCCTGGTTTTGCCAGGCGATGGCCAGATAGGTAAACGGAAAGGCCAGACCGTCATTAAAGCCCGCTTCGGTGGTTAAAGCGACTTTTGCAGGATGCTCGCCTTCGTCCTGTTGAGGGGGACCGGTTTGCATATCATGGGCCAGGACCGGATCCGTGGGCGCCAGGACGGCCCCCAGCAACAGCGCTGTAGCCAGCGGAAAGCCCCAATACATACCGAGAAGTGTAATAATCCCGATGGAGAGAACCATGGTGATGCCCAAAAGACGCCAGGTGCTGGCCCACAAGCTTTTGTCAAAGGGGCGATCGATTTTGAGACCTGCGCTCACCAGCGTAAGAACCACCACGGCCTCTGTGAAATGTTCAATGAAGGCCGCATTTTGGGGGTTATACGCCAGGCTCACGCTGGGAAGTAAAGTCGTGCTCATGCCCAGGAGAGCGCCTCCGCTCAAATAGATCAGAGCGGGCGTTAGCGGCGTGCTTTTGGCCAAACGGGCAATGAACGGGTTCAGAACGAGCCCGGTGCCCAGGGTAAACATGATAAGATCGAGCGTTGACATTGGGCTTTACCGTAAAATGAAAAGCACTAAGAAAGTGAAAAAAACCGCTTAAAAGCGCATAAGGAAATAACACGATGTTTAAAGCGCATACCCTTGAAGAGATCAATGCTTCAGGTTTAAATACCGCAGTGGCCCATGTAGGGATTGAATTTACAGCCTCGGGTGAAAATTGGCTAGAAGCCCGCATGCCTGTGGATGCAAGGACGCATCAGCCCATGGGCTTGCTGCACGGTGGCGCCTCGGTGCTATTGGCAGAGACCCTGGGTTCCGTGGCAGGTAATTTATGTGTGCAGCCGGGCCAGGCCTGTGTGGGGCTTGAAATCAATGCCAATCACCTGCGGTCTGTGCGGTCTGGGTGGGTCTATGGGCGCGTGGAACCCATACATGTGGGCCGTTCCACGCAGGTGTGGGAGATTAAAATTCGTAACGCTGAGCAAAAGTTAGTGTGCGTGAGTCGTTTGACCCTGGCGGTCATTCAAACGACCTGAGTTCAGGTTTTTAGCCAAAACGGTAACCCACCCCAGGCTCTGTAATTAACAATTGGGGTTGGGTGGGATCCTTTTCGATTTTTTTTCTCAATTGAGACACGTAGACCTGCAGATAGTGGGTTTCATGAATAAACTCAGGCCCCCACAGCTTACGGAGGATTTGAGGGTGGGTTAAAACCATGCCCTGATGCTCCATGAGCAGGGCAAGAAAATTAAATTCCGTTTTTGTTAATTTAATGGGACGCGTGTCTTGATGCAGGGTTCTGGCTTGAAGATCTAAGGTCAAATTGTCGATAGAGAATACCGTTTTGCTCTCCTGAGCAGCGGGGTTTTGCTGTCTTTCGCTATAACGAAGTGCATTGCGAATGCGCGCCAGGAGTTCTTTGACGCCAAAGGGTTTGGTGAGGTAGTCGTTGGCCCCAAGATCCAGCGCTTTGACTTTGACGGGTTCCTGGTTTTGAACAGACAGAATAATAATGGGTGTTTGACTCCACTGACGGATATCTTTGAGTAAATCAATGCCGGAGATATCGGGCAAGCCCAGGTCCAGAATAATAAGATCGGGCGCATGAAGGGCAATGGCTTGCAGGCCTTGTTTGCCGTCTTCGGCCAGCGAAACCTTATAGTTTTCTGCCTCAAGGGCAATGTGTAAAAAACGGCGAATTTGGGCTTCATCATCAATGACAAGAATATGTTTCATTCGTCCTCTTCTGTGTTTGGAAATGCAACGGATTTTTGCATGGGTACTTTGATTCTAAAAACTGCTCCTATGGAATTATAAGCTTCTATGCTACCCTGGTGAGCCTCAATAATCCCTTTGCAAATTGAGAGCCCGAGTCCCGTCCCTCCGGTTTTAGGGGGATGCCCCTGGTAAAATTTTTCAAAAAGATGAGGTAAGTCCTCTGCTGAGAGTCCGGGGCCGTTGTCCGCAATAATGACTTCCCAATGGGTTTTTGTGTAATGGGTAGATAAGGAAATACTGCTTTGCGGGGGGGTATGCAGGATTGCATTGTGTAAGAGATTATGGATCACCTGTTCCAATAGCCCAAAATCACCCCAGATAGGCATGGGCTCTGCAGAGAGTAACATATCGAATTGAAAATCGTGCTGTAAGGTGTCTTTCAAGGGTTCTATACCCGCACGGACAATATCGTTGAGATCATGCCAACTTCTGTTGAGCACCAGCTTACCGGACTCTAAACGGCTGGCGTCCAGAAGGTTGCTCACGATATGTTTTAAGCGTTGCCCTGCGCTTTGTAAGTCGAGCAGCAACGATTGAACTAACTTTGGATTTTTTTGTACAGGTTCTTCCTGGAGGTTATGAATGACACCTTGAATGGTGGTGATGGGGGTTTTTAGCTCATGAGAGACAGAGTTGAGAAGTGCTTCATAAAGAGAATCCGATAGTTTGTTCAGTTCAGCGGTTTTGGCTTGCTCCTGGAGTCTAAAGGTTTCTAAACGCTGTGCCAATTGGGTAATCAGGGTTTCTAAAAGACGATGCTGAGATGGAGCCAGCTCCTGGTACACACAAAAACTCAGCACACCGTAAATTCTTGTTTTAAACGCAATCGGAAGGTGAGTGTTTTCTGCCAATGACAGGCTTGACGTAAATCTTCCCGCAGGCTCCTGGTTACGATAGACCCAATTTCTCACGGCGTCTTCACGGGTATCAGCGGTTTCAAACTTTTGAGGATCCGTCGTTAAAAGGGCGGTGCAACCTAAAAAATGAGACAGTTGGACCCGGGCGTTCTCAATGACTTCTGCAGCGGTATTTTGGGACAGTACGTTTTGATGAAACTGGTACAGCGTGAACAGGCGTTTTTCTCTTTCTTGCCCTAGGCTTTGTTCTTTTTTAAGGCGTCGTACCAGAGAGCCTGTGAAGAGGGCCACCCCAAAATACAAGATGCACATCAGGGCGTTGTGTGCATCCTGGATGTAAAAGGTATGCAAAGGAGGGATAAAAAAGAAATTCCATGACGCCGCGCTGAAGAGTGCAGCCAACAGGATTCCCGGATAAGAGACAAATAAAGATAAGGCCACCAGAAGGGTTAAGAACATCAGACCCACAGAGGCGTAACCGATCAAGGGGGAAAGCAAAATACCCAGGCCCGTGGTCAGTATTAAGCTAAAGATAACGGTTGCAAAATGGTGAGGCCGGCTAGCCAACTGCGAATCGGAGGGAAGCGTTTTACTTTTCGGTCCTGTCGGTCCTGAGAATTTTTGATAGCTGTCCACCATCCAAATGTCCAGACTCTCAGACTGATAAAACAGCTGGTAAAGGTGTCTGGCGCGTCCATTGAACAAATCCTGCCATAAAGATTGCCTGGGCTTACCGAGGATCAGCTGTGTCGCACGGTGTTCTTCTGCGGCATGCAAAAGCGCCTGGTGGAGAGAGGAACCCTGGGTATAGGCCATCTCTCCCCCTAAGGCTTGTACCAGTTGAATGTTTTTTCTCAGGGATGCGTTGTGGGTGGGGTGTGCATTGTTTTCTACATGGAGAGCGATCCACGGGCAGTCAATGTGCTGGGCCATTCTCCGGGTAAAGCGAATAAGGGTTGCTGAACTGGGACTGGGGCCTATGGCTACCATGAGTTTGGCTTGAACCTGTAAGGCCCCCGGCCGGCGCTGCTGTGCCAGGATATGTTTGAGATCGCGATCCACGTGATTGGCGGTGATGCGCAAAGCAATTTCACGCAGGGCAATCAAGTACTGCAATTGAAAAAAGTTTTGTGTGGCCTGCTGAATATTCTTGCTCGCGTAAACTTTGCCTTCTTTGATTCTTGCGATCAAAGCTTCCGGGCTTAAATCAATCAACTGTATTTCATCGGCTTCATCTAAAAGGGCATCGGGTACACGCTCATGAATGGGAACGCCGGTCATGTTTTGTACCCATTCGGCCTGACTTTCTAAATGTTGCACATTCAGGGTGGTATACACATCATGGCCTGCTTTTAAGAGTTCTAAAACATCCTGATACCTTTTTTGATGGCGTTGCGGTGGGGCATTCTGGTGAGCGAGCTCATCCACCAAAATCAATTGCGGTTTTTTTTGCAGCGCTCCGTCTAAGTCGAAAGCAGAGACGTAAGTGCCGCGGTACGCTATTTTTTGGCGGGGAATCTCCGGGAGGTCGGTGAGTAAAGCCTCCGTTTCCTGGCGGCCATGGGTTTCGATGTAGCCTATCCATACATCAAGGCCTTCTTGTTTGGCTTTTTGTGCAGCTTGTAGCATGGCGTAGGTTTTTCCTACCCCGGCACACATGCCTAAAAAAACCTTTAACTTACCGCGCTTTTCACGGTCTGCTTCTCTATCTAAAGCTTCGAGTAGTTTATCGGGATTGAGTTTGTGGCTCATGGCTGTGACCGTTGGAAGTGACGATCTAAAGCCAGATTTAGCTCAAGAACATTGATGCGCGCTTGTCCCAAAAATCCCGCCTGAGGGGCTTCGGTGTAGTGTGCAATCAGGGGGACGAGTTGGGTCGGTTTTAGACCACGCGCTCGGGCTACACGCGCGGCCTGATAAGCCACAGCCTGGGGGCTTAAGTGCGGATCCAGACCGCTCCCTGACGCCAGGAGAAGCTCCTCGGGTACGTTGGGGTTGTTGTGGGCCTGGGAGAGCTTTTCTCTTCTTTGGCGAAGGGTTTGCTTTAATGAAGCGCTGGTGGGCCCGGCTTGACTTGCACTTGAAGGCAGGCTGTTGTAATCTCCTGCAGAAGGGCGTGGCCAAAAATACTGGGCCTGGGTAAAGGGCTGTGCGATCCATCGCGAACCCACTTTTTGGTGGTCTTTGTAGATCAGGCTGCCTTCTGCGGCTGTCTGAAAAAAGCCCTGAGCGATGAGGGTGATGGTGTAGGGGTAAACCACACCGGTTAACAAAGAGAGGGTCATAAAAAGTTTTAAGGCTGTCAATAGCATGGGGGTTCCTCCTAGAATATGCCGAGCGTGTTGAGGGCGAGATCAATGGCTTTTATGCCAATAAAAGGGGCGATAAGACCTCCGACACCGTAGATTAGCAGATTTCTTTTTAAAATACTTTCAGCCTTCATGGGGCGATAAGGTATGCCCTGCAAAGCCAGGGGAATGAGGCATACAATAATCAGTGCATTAAAAATAACAGCGCTCAAAATAGCGCTTTGCGGGCTGGCAAGCCCCATTATATTTAATTGACTGAGGGGGCCTGTCGGCGTACCTGTGGCATAGATGCCCCCAAAAAGGGCGGGTAAAATAGCAAAGTACTTGGCGACATCGTTGGCTATACTAAAGGTGGTCAGCGCGCCCCGTGTCATTAAAAGCTGCTTGCCGATCTCAACCACCTCAATGAGCTTTGTGGGATTACTATCCAGATCCACCATATTGCCGGCCTCCCGGGCGGCCTGGGTGCCTGAGTTCATGGCGACTCCCACATCGGCCTGAGCCAGGGCCGGGGCGTCGTTGGTGCCATCACCCACCATGGCTACCATATGCCCTTTTTCTTGCTCTGATCGGATGCGCTTGAGCTTGTCTTCGGGCGTGGCCTCGGCCATAAAGTCGTCGACGCCTGCCTCGGTGGCAATGGCCGCTGCGGTTAAGGGATTATCTCCGGTGATCATAATGGTACGAATGCCCATGCTGCGCAATTGCATAAAGCGTTCCTTAATCCCGGCTTTAACGGTGTCTTTGAGTTCGATAACGCCCAGGATTTGTTGGTTTTGTGAAACCACCAAAGGGGTACTGCCCCGGTGAGCGACTTCTTTGACTTGTTTTTTTAGGGTTTCTGAAATACGACCCCCTTGTTTTTCAATATGTGCAAAAATGCTGTCTGCTGCTCCCTTACGGGTAGAGGTTCCCTTTTCATCGACACCGCTCATTCGGGTTTCTGCTTGAAACGGAATGAACGTATAGGTATCGCTTTTTTTGATGTCGATACCGTATTGCTCAGTGGCCAGGCTGACAATCGAGCGGCCTTCTGGGGTTTCATCGGCCAGTGATGAAAGCGCCGCCGCGTAGGCCAATTGTTTCTCTGGGATTCCAGGGGCACAAATAAATCCTGAAGCCATACGGTTACCATGGGTAATGGTCCCTGTTTTATCTAACAGTAAGACGTCAATATCTCCCGCTGCTTCGACAGCCCGGCCGCTTGTGGCGAGCACGTTTTTTTGGAGCAGCCGATCCATACCGCTAATACCAATGGCGCTTAAGAGACCCCCAATGGTGGTGGGAATCAGACACACCAACAAGGCAATGAGGACGGGTAGGGTCACGTCGCTCTGCGCCAGGTTGGTCACGGACTCACTGTAACCCGTGAAGGCTTTGAGGGTGACCACCGCCAGTAAAAACACCAGGGTGAGGGTGATGAGCAAAATGTTCAAGGCGATTTCATTGGGGGTTTTTTGGCGTTGAGCTCCTTCGACCAGGTGAATCATTTGATCCAAAAAACTTTCTCCAGGTTCAGCGGTAATGCGAATCAGAATACGGTCTGAAATGACCCGGGTCCCCCCAGTGACTGCAGAGCGATCACCGCCACTCTCACGAATCACAGGCGCAGACTCGCCGGTAATTGCAGATTCATCCACTGAGGCAATGCCCTCTATCACTTCTCCATCGCCAGGAATCATATCGTTGGCTTCACAGATCACGGTGTCGCCCTTGTGCAGTTCAGCGGCTGAAATAATGACGGTCTGGCCGTCCTTTATCACTTTGGCCTGGGCGTCACTCCGCGTCTTTTTCAAGCTGTCAGCCTGGGCTTTCCCACGTCCTTCAGCAAAAGCTTCGGCCAGATTGCCAAAATAGCTGGTAAACCATAGCCACAAGGCAATATGTACCTCAAATTGTATGCTTTCTCCCGTGAAAAGATGTGTGAAGACAGTGCCTGTGGTGAGGAGTGCGCCCAGTGTTACCACCAGCATAACGGGATTTCGTACCTGCTGACGGGGATCAAACTTAAAACATGCATCAAGGGCTGCACGGCGTAAAATAGTAACGTTAAAAATCTGTGATGTAGTCATCGCATTAAAAAACCTTTCCGTTAAGCATGAGGAGGTGTTCGGCAATGGGGCCAAGGGTCAGTACAGGAAAGAACGTCAGCGCGCCGACGATCACAATGACTCCTATCAAGACACTGGCAAACAAGAAGCCATCTGTGGGAAACGTTCCGGCGGAAGCGGGCGTGCTTTTTTTGGTGGCCATGTGACCCGCAATGGCCAGGGCCGGTAAAATGACACCGAATCGTCCTGCCAGCATGGCTATACTGCCGAGTAGGGTGTAAAAAGGGCTTGACGCCGTCAGTCCCCCAAAGGCGCTGCCATTATTGTTGGCCTGGGAGCTAAAGGCATATAAAATCTCACTCAAGCCGTGAGGGCCCGCGTTACTGATGCCGGCCAGACCTGACGGGGTTAATACAGCCACTGCTGAAAAAATCAAAATGAAAGCGCTGGGTAGCACCACCGCCAGAGCCGCCAGTCGAATCTCAAAGGCCTCGAGTTTTTTACCTAAATATTCTGGGGTGCGGCCCACCATGAGACCGGTAATAAATACCGTAATGATCACAAACATAAGCATGCCGTATAAGCCCGCACCCACGCCGCCAAAGATCACCTCTCCAAATAAGATGTTTAAGAGCAGCACCATGCCGCTTAAGGGATTAAAGCTGTCATGCATGGCGTTAACCGAGCCATTTGACGCTGCGGTGGTATTATTCGCCCAGAGGACAGAGTTCATGATGCCGAAGCGGGTTTCCTTGCCCTCCCAGTTTTGCGTTATACCCAGAGCTGGGTTGGGTTGGTATTCAAACCAGAGTGCCACGGCCAAACTGGCAAAAAGGACAATAAACATCACGTAAAGCAATACGGTGCCTTGTTTAATGGAACCCACCATTTTTCCGTAGGTCCAACATAGCGCTGCGGGTATCAGCAAGAGACTGAGCATTTGTAAAAAGTTGCTCAGGGGCGTGGGGTTTTCGAGGGGGTGGGCAGAATTAACCCCGAAAAAGCCGCCACCGTTGGTCCCCAATTGCTTGATCGCGATTTGGGATGCTGCAGGACCTTTGGGAATGATTTGCTGCGCTCCTTCTAAAGTGGTAAGGGTTTCATAAGGGGCCATGCTTTGCACGACGCCCTGGGAGACCAGGGCGACGGCCAATACGATAGCGAGGGGCAATAAGATATACAGCACGCTTCGCACCAGATCGCGCCAGAAATTACCCAGCTCTTTTTTTTGTTGTGCTGCCAGCCCACGGGTCAGGGCTGCAAAGACACATAAGCCTGTGGCGGCAGAGAGAAAGTTCTGAGTATTTAAGCCCAGCATTTGTGTCAGATAACTCATCTCAGCTTCTCCGGCGTAAGCCTGCCAGTTTGTATTTGTCACAAAGCTAACGGCGGTGTTAAGAGCCACCCAGATGTTGACCTGCACATGCTCAGGATTTAAAGGCAGCCAACTCTGACCGATTTGTAGGCCAAATACCGTCAGTATGCCAAGTCCATTGAATAACAAAAGCGAGCCACTATAGGTTTTCCAGGACATGCTCGCTTGCGGATCGATACCCGTTAGACGGTAAATACCCTTTTCAAGGGGGCCAATCACCGGGCTGAGCCAGGTGGTTTGGTCAGAAAGCACTTTTGCCATGTAGTTACCTAAAATGGGAATCAGCGCTATAAGTAAGCCGAAATAGAATAGAAGCTGTAACCCTTCGTGTATAGCCATTCAAATAATCTCCTTTGGTTTGATTCTAAAAAATAAGCACTCAAGAAAGTCTTAAGTCCTGTACAAAAGAGCTCAAGAAAAGCTCAAAACCAAATGCCACTACTCACCATGAACTCCGTGCGCGTGTTTGAAGTGCCGTTGGCATATTCAAAGGTGAGTGAGCTATTGGGCAACATTAATAACTGCCTTCCTTCTAGCCTCACGTAACTTTGCGGACTCGGCTTGTACTCAGCACCTAAGGTGAGCCCGAAGGACTCCAGGCCTGGAGAAATGATGCGCTCAGGATCTCGGAAGTAACTGAGGCGTGTGGAAAAACGAAAGGCATGAAAAGGGGCGTAACTCAGGGTTGTATGGCCCCCGTAGTAATTTGCCAGGTCTTCAAAGGCTGCATCCGCCTGTGCCTGTAACTCAAGGGCATCAGAGAAAACATACTTGAGATTGAGATTATGGTACTGCCGTAAGCGAGCTGGGGTATTTTGATCCTGTTCATTGCCAGCCAGGCCTGTAAGACTGATCTCTAAAGGGGCAATGGGTTGGTAATGAAACTTCCAGCCCAGGCTTTTATCGCTATTGTTATCCTGGATAAGACCATAGCCATTGAGCAGATAAAGCTCTAGCATAAGCTGTTCGTGAGGGGCATGACTTAATTTAATCCCTGACTGAAAATAAGGCTCAAAAACGCTGACCAGGCTGAGTGTGCTCAGGCGATTGTGGTAAGGCAAGATGGACTCGCTGCCGATGTGGGTTAAGAAAATACCCGCATCCATCCAGAGCGGATTGTGATAGAAGGGCAGCAGGTTGAAACCCAGAAATGCTTCTTGCACCTGCATAAATTCTGAAGGCCAGGACGCCAGTGCTATGGTTCCTGCTTGCAGTGTAAGGTGGGCACGGTAGTTAAGATTCTCTACGGTTTTGAAGGTCAATTGTGCCGTGTTGATTTGAAAGGCGTGACTTAAATAGCCCACGGGATGAATCAGGCGGGAATTCGGTACGGTCGTAAAATCTTTTTCAGCGCGGGGTACCAGCTTTGCGTCCTCCCAGGCATAGGCCGTATCTAAATAAATTTCAGTCGTGATGGGGGGAGGCAGTTCAAGGGCCCCGACGGAGGGGGCACTTAGACAAAGACCAATACATCCCACAAGATAGCGTCGCAATAGAGTCATGAGGGTTTTCCTTATTGAAAAGATGCTGTGCAGTTTATAAAGGAAGAACTCAATAAAAACTCAAGGCGAAAAAGGATCGGGTAAAAAAAAACTCAAAAATACAGTTTTTGCGAAAAGAGCTAATGGTCACCACCACCCTGTGAACAATGGTATTCTGCTAAGCATTGAAACTGCGCTGTGGCAGTGAACACAAGAAGGTCATTATGATAATTAAGGGTAAAGTACGCTCGGGTGAAGGACGCTCTGCCGAGTGGATGGAAAAACTCAAGGATTTCTATCATGATCGCACGGGGACCTTGTTGTTTCCGGGTACGCTCAACGTGGAACTGGATGCCGAATGGTCGGCACCTGAAAGTGCATTGCAATTGGATCCCGGATTGTATGGTGGAGAGGTTCCGCTCACGTTGGTACCCTGTCTTTTTATTGGCCGCGAAGCTTTTATTGTGCGTACCGCCAAAGCGGAAGCGGGCGTGGGTGTGCACCCCAAAACCATTGTGGAAGTGGCTTCGGATCTCAATTTGCGTAAAGTACACCGTCTCAAAGACGGCGATGAAGTCAATATCGAAGTTTCAGGCAAGTAAAGGCCTGGATCCCTTGATTTTCAGACAAAATCAAGCTATATTAAAATAAGTTTAAGTTTTCGTTTAGAAAAGTTCAGGGTTTGATTTTATGTCCATCTCCGTGCAAAGCGCAATCTCATCTCCGGCTCCTGGTGTGGTTCACAATACCCGTGCCTTCGCTTTAAAGCTCTATGATTTGCTGCGAGATCTTGATCCCTTACGTTGGCAATCAACCCGTAAAGAAAACCTGCGCCAGCGCGTGCTTCTGCTTGAAGAACAGGTGCAAACCCTGTATCAGGAAATTGAAGCCAGCCACGCTTTTGAGGACTTTGCCCACTTAGACCCCGAAGCCGCTTACCCCTTGTCTTTGCTGCAAGAGCGCCTCAAACACGTACAAAATATGCTCAATGAACTGAGCCAAATCGACATTGAACATCACCTGTCTTATTTTGCCTTGCGTGCCCTGCGCAAGCGATTGCAAAAGGCCTACAACAGTCTTTGCGTCATGATGGAAGCTTATAAAGCGCCCATTCCCCATATTCGTCCGAGCAATCTGGCCCGTTCGTCTTTTCACTTTTTAAGTGCCATGGGTATTTTGGCCATGATTGAGTTGGTACCTCATTTTGGCTATATGTTCTGGATTGCGCTGGCCTATTTCGCTTTTTGCTGGACGGTCGAGGGCATTAAGCGCCTGAGCCCTGAGCACAAAGCCCGGGTCATGGTGTATTTTTCGAAAATTGCCCACCCTCACGAATACGATAAAGTAAACTCTGCCACCTGGTACGGGACCGCTTTACTGCTTTTGGCTTTAACCAACCCCACCCTGGGGGTGTTGGCCGTCACTATTTTGGGCGTGGCCGACCCTGTGGCCGCATCTGTGGGTCGCACCTGGGGTAAGATTCCAATGCCCGGTAACCGTACTTTAGAGGGAACCATGGGTTTTGTGGTATCCGGTACCCTTTCGGGCATGCTGGTGTTAAGTGTGCTGCACCCGGTGGGTAGCCTGTGGCAAACCTTTGCGGTAGCCGCCGTGGCCTCTGTGTGTGGAGCCGTGGCTGAGTTTGCCGGTAATTATCCCGACGATAACCTGACCATCCCGGTGGCCAGTGCGTTGGGAGCAGCACTCACCCTATTTCTTTTGGGCCTTTAAAATTTGCTGTTGCAGCCAGTTTTTGAGGGTCTCCTGACACAAATAGCGACGCACTGATTTTTTGTATTCCTCTTCTGAGGGGCCCGCGGGACCACGGGTTGACGTGTCTGCATACATCAAATGCTGAGGCTGTGAACCATTGCGATAGCTTAATCGCAGCATCTGCGGAGCTGGACCTGCCCAACCTTGCTCGGCTCGCTGGGTACAGCTAATTTGCTGCATCAACAGACCTTTGAGCTCCTGATAACTTTGTTTGTCAGCGGTAAAGCTTCCCCAACGATGGCTTTTGTCATCCACCACCATTTGTTCATGGTAGTTTACCTGCAGTTGCTGCTGCCGGTGATCGGGCAGAATACGCAAAGAGAAAGCTTTTTGGTATTCCGGGGGCAGCTCGGCGTGGGCGGGGGCTCCAAAAAACCATGCCAGTGTTTTCTGCTGCCAACTGTAGCGCTGATCGAAATCTGTGTAATCCCAGCGCAAAAAATACTCTACGGCCTGTAGGTTTTCAAAAGATTCAGGTGGAGCTTGCCACCAACTGCTGGCCTGCGTGGGTAGTGCCCACAGGCAAGTGGATGCGGCAAGAGCAAGGCGTAAACACACGTTTTTCATGGGGGCTCCCTGGATTTTACAGAATTTTTAAACGTGAACAGTCCTTTTTTTATGGCCAAAGTCCTATGCTAAGACCATTCACGGGCTGTTGTTCTATTTAAGCACAATCGACCCTCAGAAGAAAATCAGGGGTGAATTTATTATGCGCACCAAGTCTCATATCACGCACCAGGCTCAACATATGATCGTACCATCGGCGATACCCTCTGCTCACACGCAGCGGATCAATCGCTCCTCTCGGAGTCGTCAGGGGATTCGACGGCAGATGGCGGGGTTAGGTCTTGCGATGTTCTGTGTGGTGGCCCCCGCAATGTTAGGCGCTTCTGAAGCGCGGGCTGACTTCAAAAAGCAGCCCATTCAAGAGCTCTTGGACACCGATACTCCCGTTTATGATATTCCCCGCGATCGCGATTACACGTTGGATCAGCAACCCCAACATGCTGCACCGGATACGGAAGCTTTAATCGATGCCAATGACGCTGAGTATACCACGCCACTGATGGCCTTTTTGTTTTGGTTGGTGCTAGGCGCTCTGGTTATCGGTACGCTGGTGTATGCATTCCTGCGTACGGGAACGGTGAGGCCTTCTGCGTAAACCGCTGAGCTTTGACCCACGGTATACTGAGCATCAGATTGCTCAAAGGAGAATGCACAGATGCCCAGGGTTTTTATTTCAGGCGCCAGCAAAGGAATTGGTTTGGCCACCGCACGTCGCTTTTTGGCTGCAGGTTATGAGGTGGCGATTTCGGCCAGTACCGAAGCTAGCCTTCAGGCTGTTCAGGCCAGTGATCCCGCAATACAAACCTTTTGTGCAGATATGTCTGTGAAATCAGAAGTACAGGCGTTAGGCCAGTGGCTCAACGCGGAATTTGGCCCTTTAGACGTGCTTGTCAATAATGTGGGAAAATTCCTGCCTGGTGAGATTCACAAGGAGTCGGATGAAGCTTTTGAAGCCACTATGCATACCAATCTCTTTAGTAATTACTATTTAACCAAAGCGGTGTTGCCCGCCATGATGGAGCGTCGCCAGGGCGATATTTTTAATATTTGCAGTACCGCCAGCATTATGGCCTACCCGAACGGGGGCTCTTATTGCATTTCCAAGTTTGCGCTGCTGGGTTTTTCGAAGGTGCTGCGTGAAGAAATGAAAGCCTATAACATTCGCGTGGTGTCCGTGATTCCCGGTGCGACCTTGACGGCCTCATGGGACGGCGTGGATTTGCCTGAAGATCGTTTTATGCCGCCTGAAGACATTGCGACCGCCATTTTTGAAACCCATCAATTGAGCCCGCGCACCGTGGTAGAAGAAATTCTTTTGCGCCCGGCCCTGGGAGACTTAGACTGATGGTTTCACCCGTTGCTTCAAACCTGAGTGGCCAGTGCTTTACCCTGGAACTGGCCAAAGAAGACATGAAGTTTTCGGCGGGCCATTTTACCATTTTTTCTGCCACAGAGCGTGAGCGTTTGCACGGTCATAATTTTAAAGTGGAAGTGCACATTGATGCACGTTTACAGGCCAATGGCATGGGCTTTGACTACGCGATTTACAAAAAACGCATTCGCGAGCTGTGCGACGCCTGGGACGAATACTTTATTTTGCCGGGCAACTCGCCCTATTTGCGACTGGAAGAAGCCGACGATTACCTTTATGCCTGTTTTCATGAAGAACGCATTCCCTTTTTAAAATCCGATGTGTTGATTTTGCCCATTGAAAACGCTACCGTGGAAGCCTTTGCGTTTTTAATGCTAGAAAAATTGACTGCCAATCCTGAGGAGTTGTCGCGCTTTCAAATTGAAGGGGTCACGGTAAAGGTATACTCCGGGCCTGGACAGTGTGGCGTGGCGCGTTGGAGAATGTCATGAATTTGTAAACTTAAGTCAGTATTGCTAATGTATTATAAATACGATATGATACAATCAAACGTATTTATAAAGGGGGATGGAGTGAGTTTTTCAATATCACGTAAGGCTTTTTCTGATCTTGATACAAATAAGACAGGTAAGGTCGAACTGTCAGAAATAAAACAAATAGATGCAAACAAAGATAAAAATATTTCTCAGCAAGAAGCTTTGAGTGCAGGAATCAAAAGCCCGAGAGATATTACTCAGCTAAATCAAGCTCTTAAGTTTTTTGAGGGTGCGGAGCCCAGTCAAGTTGTTTTTGCTACCAATAGACAAAGCCAGCAACCTTTAGATTTCTCAGATGAAGAGGCACAAGAAATTATACAGAAATATAGCCTGCACCCATCTAAGGATCAAAGTGTTACTGAAAATATTGATAAAGTAGATAATATAAAGCCTCTTAAGGATAGTGTTCTGAGCTACATTAGATCAAATAATGCGGCAATAAAAAAGCACGCTCAAAATAATGGAGTTAACCCACTTTTATTGACAGCTATCATTTTTGAAGAACAAATGCACTTAAAACCTCCTATTGTGGAAGATTTTGTGGTTGAAATTTTAGATGATTTGAATCTAAAAGAAAATACATCTGTAGGACCGGGACAATTGGGTTTAGGTGAGTTAATTAAGCAAGGCTATTATGCTTCGGAAGGGATTTCGAAACAAGCCCAAGTAGAGTCGCTAAGTGAAGAACAAAAAGAGCAGGGAAAAGCTTACTTAAGAAATCCAGACAAAGGAATAATGACTTTAGCTCGCCAAATTGCTAGGTTAAAAACCGAACTATCTTATGAGGCAAAGCCATTTAAGCTTGATACTTACCAAGGTCAAAGAGGAGTAGCCTTTGTTTCTTATATACATAATGGATTTGCAGATTACCCTTCTAGAGTGCTTGCCTACACAAAAGATGCTGACTTAAGAAGCGCTTTATACCCTCCAAAAAAAACTTATAAAGATATACTTCCTCATACCTTATGAAGACAAGGATTGCTTGTCTATTTGCTGGTGGGCTCTGTTTTCTTATTTGTCTTTTGATCGATGTGTTGATGTCGATGTCTGTTGCACTTTCCAATGAGAGTGCAGACGTGTTCATCGACTTTTTACTTTCGACATTTTCTTATGTGTTGGTATTGGGGGGTGTTTTTTTTATGTGGCGGCAGACTCTGGTGGTTTGTCTTTGTTTGTGTGTGCTTTTTTTTGTCAATATTAGTTATTATCATGAATTGGTGCAGGTAATTGAAGGCAAGATTCACGCTGAGATTGTGTACTTTGAGCCTGTAGAAGCTGTGCAGGCTCAAGCGATGTTATTAAAGATCCAACATATGCAGTCGTTTAAGTTTTACTTCTATCCCGTTTTACTCGGTATTTTTCTGCTCGTAAAGAGACTCCCTGTCTTTTCAAAGTGATCTAACTATCATGCTTAAGCATTGTAGCCGAACGGTATTTTCGGTATTGTGTGTTAAGTGTTTTAACGGAGGCAACGGCAAATGGCTTGGCAGACGGTGAGGTTGGGGGATGTGTGTGAGCTTAAATATGGTAAAAACTTACCGAAACAATCTCGGGTACCAGGAGATATCAATGTTTATGGCTCAAATGGTATTGTAGATACCCACTGCCAGTCTTTGATTCATGCACCTGCTTTGGTAATAGGAAGAAAAGGGTCTATCGGTAAAATTCATTATCAGAAGCAGGGGGCTCTATGGCCGATTGATACAACTTACTATGTGGATGAAACTATGGTGGATACGAGTTTAGATTGGTTGTACTATCTCTTTTTATCCTTAGACTTTAGTCAAATGAACAAAGCGGCAGCCATTCCCGGTTTAAACAGAAATGATGTATATGAGCTTAAAATCTCTCTTCCCCCCCTCCCTGAGCAGCAGCGTATTGCTACCCTCCTCGAAAAAGTTGATCATTTGCGCCAATTACGCCAAAAGTCTCTATGCCGTTTAGACGACCTGGTGCAAGCCACGTTTTTGGAGATATTTGGGGACCCAGTGATGAACCCGAAAGGATGGAAAACAGATTTACTTTCTCAAGTTGCATGGGTGAGATCCGGGGTAACAAAAGGACGTAAGCTTGCGCCAGAAGAAGTTATTTCGGTTCCTTATATGCGTGTTGCCAATGTACAAGACGGCTATTTGAGTTTAGATGAAATTAAAAATATTTTGGTTTTACCTTCTGATGTGGAAAAATATAGCTTACAGTTAGGAGATCTTCTTTTAACAGAGGGTGGAGACATAGATAAATTGGGGCGTGGGGCGATTTGGGGAAATCAAATTGAATCCTGTATCCATCAAAATCATATTTTCTGTGTTCGTCTTAAAACAAAAGAGTTAAGACCTGAGTATTTATCGGCATTGGTAGGCAGTGCTTATGGGAAAAGATATTTTTTAAAGCAGGCAAAGCAAACAACTGGAATTGCTTCAATTAACTCCACACAATTAAAAGCCTTTCCTGTGCAAAAGCCTTCGCTATCTTTGCAGTTAACTTATGAAGATGCGATTAAGCAAATCAACACCCAAAAACATCACCACCAAATTGCGCTCTCCCAACTCGACACTCTCTTTAATTCCCTTATGCAGCAAGCGTTTACGGGACAATTGAAATGGCGTGATGATAACCACACCCCTCAACAATTATCTTTACCTTTTGAGGTTGCCTCTTGATGTCCCGATACAAACTAACCCTCCAATATGACGGCAGCAATTACGCGGGCTGGCAGATCCAAAAAAACGAATCCAAAACCCTGCAGGGCACGTTGATTGAGACGGTAAACAAGGTGTTATTGCCCCATCACGGTAAATTTAAAGATCTACAGGGGGCCGGACGTACCGACGCCGGGGTCCACGCCTATGGCCAGGTGGCCCATTTAGACTGTGAAACGACGTTGAGCCCGGCGCAATTGCAAGAGGCGCTGAACCAGCAATTGCCGCCCTCTTTGCATGTACTGGCTTTAGAGCGCGCGCCTGACCGTTTTCACGCCCGTCACTGGGCGGACAGTCGGCAATACGTCTACCGCATCAGCCTGCGGCGCAATCCTTTTGAACGTAAGTTTGTGTGCTGGATCAAAGAAGACCTCGACACGGCAAAAATGGCGCAGGCCCTGCAAGATCTCAAGGGCTTTCATGACTTTGCCTCCTTTTCTCGCAAGCCCCGTCAAGAAAAATCCACCGAGGTGTTGATGGAGCAAGTGACCTTGACACACAGCGAAGATCTGCTGTTGATCCGCTTGCGGGCCTCGCATTTTTTATGGAATATGGTGCGCAATATTGTGGGGGTTACGGTGGAAATTGGCAAGGGCCAGTTGCCCGAAGACACCTTTGCCCGTGCACTACAGCAATACAACCCCGATTTAAAGCAGTACCGTATGCCGGCTTCAGGGTTGTTTTTAGAGGCGATCCATTACAAGGATCGCCCCTGAGGGCTAAGCTTCGTCTTCGCCGTCTTCGTCCTCAGCTGCCTCAAGCTCGGCCAGCATGGCATCGTCAAAGAGCAATTCGCCATTCATAAAGGTTTGCATGCCGGTTTGCTCTAAGGTGCCGTCGGGTTTGATGATGGCACGGGTTTTGGTGGTCATCATCATGCCCATCATGTTCTCTGAGGTAATCTCCACCTCGGTGGCGCTCAGGTATTCCCAGTCGTCCTTGCGAAGCAGTTCGCCGCCGTGGTACTCGCATTGCCCAATTTTGCGCCCTTTTTTGTCAAAGAACTGCTCGCTGTAGTGATCCTCACTGTAGCGGGTGGTCAGGCGCTTGGTGCCATCGGGCTGTTCGTCTAAGGTTTCTTCAAGAGGTTCTTGCTGTTGAAACTGTAGTTTGACCGCTTTGGGGTTCAGCTCTTCACGGATTTTGTTGGCAGCCTCAAAGTCTTGCATTAAAATGCCGTCATCATCTAAAAAGTAGGCTTTTTGTTCAAAGCAAATGCGGACGGTCATTAGCATTTTTTCGAGGCTGTCATACCAAAGGTGAGGCTCGTCTTCGACTTCACAGAAGTAAACACAGCCATGCTGGGGATTCAGTACGTCGCACTCCACTGCAAAAAAGCTGCCCTGGTAGCCAAACACCGGAAACCAGGACTTTTTTAGCCCTGTCTCTTCTTCCAGCGCCAGCTCATATTCGTCCAGGGCGTCTTCTAAAGGGTAAAAGGTATACTCATTAAAAAAGGGGGCATTGTCTTTCATGCCGTTGTGCCATTGGTACAGTTCACTCAGGGCTTGCGGAAACCCAAAGGGGAATGCCTCCTTGTGTTGCTGAACTTCAGCGGCCGATAAAGGTTTCAAGAAGGCATTTTCGCTGCCACTTTGCTGTTTGCTGTGCCAGTTTTTGATGGCATTAAGTCGTGCGTGAATAGACATAGGTAAAGCTTTCTGTAAAAAAGGGTAATGACTTCTTCACAGCTTAGCCGTGTGGCAGAAAAACTGTCAACTTCTTTTAGGGGGACACCTCAGACAGGGAGTTCCAAAAGTTGTCGTCTTGTAGCGGGTCTTTCACCGTCGCCTCCTGGGCAGGGGCACTGCTGTACAGCATATCCATGGGCAAAGGCAGACGGTAAAAAACGGTCTCTTTTAAAGCCATGCTGCGCAATTCGTTAAAGAGCCCTTTGTCGTGGTAACCCGAGAAACGCTGTAAAAACAGCTCCAGCGCCCGTGCACCGTTGTTCTTGACTTGAATACCCTGCCCTGTGATTTCCACATGGTTGAACAGCTCCTGGTGAGGATTGCTGGCATCAAAGAGGAGTTCACATTCCGCTGCATCCAGACGCTTTTGGACCATTTCATAGAGTTTGCTGAGAATAATATTATAGGTGCGCACTTCTTTGGTGGTGGTTAATTCTTCTTTTTGAATGTCTAAGCCCATGGGTAAATCATACAAACGCTTCAAAAAGGCATGCATAATATCACCCTGAAGAATACTGCCGTGCTGGGGCACAATCGCAAGCGGTGGAACATCCATGCGGTAAATGGCGTCAATGACGCGCCGCACAGCCTGGCGTGTGGGCATATAAATTTCGTGGAAGGTGCGAATCCCATCCCAGTGATCCTCGGTAGCGTACAGACTCATATTGCCCGCAGGGTTTAAGCCGCCAAAGAGATCGCCGGTAAACAACAAGCGGGTCTGGCGATCGTACACTGCAAACGCCCCTACAAAGTGGCAGTAGGGCGTGGGTAAGATCTCGAGTACATGTTGCTGATCTGTGGTCAAATGCATGCGTTTTTCGGGAAAGCTATACACGTTTTTATAGGTGTTTTCGGGGATCTCAAAAAAGCGGGTTAAGCGCCAGGTGTCTTCGCTACACAAACAAATCGAACGGGGATTCATGCGCGAGATAAAGGTGGAGTTCATTCCCACATCGGGATCCTGGTGGTTAATGGAGTACATATTGATGTGGCTAACATCGTCGATGACATGGGCCACTTTGGCTGAAATGTCCGGAAAAAACTCCGAAGGGCCTGGATCGATCAAATAGTTGATTTGTTTACCATTGCCCTGAAAACGACGCAGGTAGGTATTGGTTTGTAACAGTGAGTGGGGATCGCGCTGAGAGACCCAAAAGGTGTTCTCGGCCACTTCAATGGTTCGGGTGAGGTCATGCATAAAATTAAAAGTCCCTGTTTTCTTAATACTATATCCTTTGATATTAAAAAGATTATAGGGACTTTTAAACCCATGTGTTATGTTTGAGCGCAGAGCAAGACTTGATCTATATCAAGTCTCGTGAGGACGTCCTTTTTAGGCGTCAATATACATGGGTTGACGCTTCTGTTTGGCCACAATAGCATCGCCAATGGGATGCTCCGTAACGTTTTGCGGTTCTCTGAGGCGGTTTTGAATCATCATCAGGGCTTCGAGCACCGCTTCGGGGCGGGGAGGGCACCCGGCCACGTACACATCTACAGGCACGATTTGGTCGATGCCCTGGACGGTGCAGTAGTTATTGTAAAAACCGCCGGAACACGCACACGCACCCATGGAAATCACCCATTTGGGATCGGGCATTTGGTCATAAATACGCTTTAGGATGGGGGCTTGTTTGTAGTTAATGGTGCCCGCGACAATTAAGAGATCTGCCTGACGGGGGGAGAAGCGTACGACTTCAGCGCCAAAACGGGAAACATCAAATACGGAAGAAACAGTACTCATATATTCAATGGCACAACAGGCGGTACCAAAGGGTAGTGGCCACAATGAGTTTTTGCGACCCCAATCTAAAACTTCTTCTAAACGGGTGGTTAAAAAGCTTTCACCCGGCATTCCTTTGTCGTTTAATCCCATTTTAAAGCCCCTTTCTTCCAGACATAGACATAACCTGCCAATAAAATAAACAAAAAGACGAACATTTCAATTAAACCCTGCACCCCCAGCAGTTTAAAGTTCACCGCCCAGGGGTACATAAAAACGGCCTCCACATCAAAAATAATGAATAGGATTGCGGTTAAGTAAAACTTGACGGAAATGCGGTCTTCGGCGGTACCCACCGTTTGCATGATCCCAGATTCATAAGGGGTATATTTGCCTGCGCTATCGGCAGGAGTGTATCCTCCCAGAAAGCGAGAGACAAACATTAAGATCAAGGGAATGAGGAAGGCCAGTCCCAAAAGGGTGATCATTGCAAGGGCGTTTTCTGACATAACAGGTTAACTTTCTTTTTTGCTCAGTCTTCATTATACGTTAGGACGCGTGTCATACGGGAGTATATCTTTTTTCAGGTGATTCTATGCTAGACTGTGATTAAAAAACACGGAGTTTGTCAGCTATGAATTATTCGAGTCCCGACGTGCGTTTTGAAGAAGATGATGAAGATACTTTAGAAACCCTTTTAAAAGGGCTTTCTGACAATAAATTATTTGATCGCAAGTTCTTAGAACAGCGCAAAGTGTTCCTTTGGGGCCCTGTCATGGATGAGTCGGCCCGTGCGGTGGTGAATCGCTTGCTCTATCTAGAAGCCGAAAATCCTGGTAAAGAAATCACCTTTTATATCAACAGCCCCGGTGGTGTCGTTACTTCTGGCATGGTGATTTATGACACCATGAAAATGATCTCTTCACCCGTGTCCACAGTCTGTATGGGGCTGGCCGCTTCCATGGGCTCGATTTTGTTGTCTGCCGGCGAAAAAGGCAAGCGCTATATTTTCCCCAGCGGTCGCGTGATGATTCACCAACCCAGCGTGGGTGGCTTGATTCGCGGTGTGGCTGCAGATATTGCGATTCATGCCCGTGAAATTGTCAAAACCAAAGAAATGGGTGCCCGCATTCTGGCCGAAAATTGTGGACAAACCTTTGAAAAGGTCATGAAAGATTTTGACCGTGACTACTGGATGGACGCAGAAGAGTCCTTAGAGTATGGCATTGTGGATCATCTAATTGAAAAACTAGACCACTAAACCTTTTTTAAAAGCCTTTCAAACATCCTGCGAAACACTTTTGTTTCGCAGGATGTTTCTGTTTTTAGACCCCACAAGTCACGCAAAACACGGTTTTGCGAGATTTTGATAACGATGTAAAAGCTTTTGTTTGCGCTGTTTTTGAGGCGATTGCTGGCTTTCTTTATGGTTTCTTTATTTGTCAAACCTATCAATCTACCTCATACTTTGAGCATGGATAGATTAAACATAGTGCTATAGGCAAAATAGGGCTATCTAAAAACACAAGGAGAATGAATCATGAAAATCACGAAAGCAACGGGTATCGCGCTGGCCGCTTGTATGAGTTTGACGATGATGGCGGGCTGTACCGCCAGCGGTTCCGGTTCGATTACCCCCAACGACGCCTCTGCCCCCGCCACAGGTAATAACGATAGAGACGATAACGAAGTCAGCGGCAGCGTGGATGCCGACTTTGAAGTCTCTGGTTTGAATGCACAGGCGCAAACCGCTCTTGTTAGCTACCACTCTATTGACGGAGCTTTCTCAGACTCTACGCGTCTCAACGCCAACGGCAGCTTTTCTACCCAACAGCTCGGTGGTGTTGTGAACGGTATTACCGGAAACAATAGCGATGACGATTCTGACTCCTCATCTACCACGACCGGTATAAACCTCGGTGTGGGTGCAAACGTAGACGCGGCTACAGATACTGACGCAGGGTCCACCAGCACCGCCATCAATACGGACATTAACGCAGGGGTGAATACGGGCGTGGGTACTGGTTCAGGTGCTGGCTCAAGTGATACTTCGCTCAATACGGGTCTAGACACCAGTTTGAACGCGAATCTCGACAGTTCCTTAAACGCGTTCCGCGACGCCAACAGTCGTTTTCGTAGCGACCTGGAATCCAGTGGCAGCATTCGTTTTACCTCGGATAACGACAGCATTATTGATGCCACCCGTCTGAGCTCTAACGTGAATGGAAGCATCGATAGCCAGGCCGATAACGATCTGCTGAACTTTAATGACAGTGGCATTTTAAGCAGTGACGGCACCATCAACCTGGATGCTCAGGCCAGCAACATGACGCAGGTGCAAGCTGATCAGATGAACCGTCTGCGCAATCGTGGCTTTGATACCACTGCGGGCCAAATCCGTACGGCCACCAATGCAGACGGTAGTGTAACCACGTTCTTTGGTACCCGCTCCACCCGTGGCAATACCAGCCGCAACATTCTGGGTGCTTCGCGCGTTCAGGGCAATACCAGTCTGGGCACAGACCTGATGTTGCGCGAAGCGGGTGACGGTTTTAACACCAATGCCAGTCGTGTAAGCGCCGTGCGAGCGAACGGCAATACCCGCTTTATGACCCGTGCCACCACCAATTTTAATAATGGCGATCGCATCGAAATTCTGGAAGAACGCGTCCTTGATGCGAACGGTAACGGCACCGGTAACGGCACGCTCACGCTAACCGACCGGGGCGGTCGCACCCAGACCTTTGACCTTCGCACCATGGTCATGGCCGACGGGAGTCTCGTGTCGTCGCTCGACAACCGCGACGACAATGCTTCTGACCTGATGTTAAGAGAAGATGCCAGCGGAAACGCGAACATTTCCTTCATGACCAGCAACCGTGAAGAACAGTTCCGCTCCAATCTGGATTTTAACGCCATGTTAGATGCAATGAGCGCGTTCGACTTCAGCTAAAGGTTAAATTTAACGCTAAGCATTCGCCATCAAAAAGCTCCTCTGATATGTCTACCTGACATCATCGGGGAGCTTTTGTCATGCATGGGTTGGACCATTTGGTATACTCTTAGCAAATCCTTTTAGGAGATAAATATGGACAATACCTATGTCTGCCCCGTGTGTGAGCGGGAAGTGGATGACGCCATTATTCCTTTTCATAAAAGCGTTGAGAAGCAAATTCTAAACGTGATCAAAGAAAATAACCCCCGCTGGATTGAAGCTGACGGCAGTTGCCCCAAGGCGGTAGAGTATTATCAATCCTTGATTGAACACCGTATTATTAAATAACGCAACAAACCCAATTAAAGAGTTCTTTTATGTCTAACGAAGTCCCTTCCCTGCAACACCTGCTCCGCTCTTATATCTCAGCTTATATTGGCACCCTTAAGTCCCGCCAATACAAGCCGTTAAATCAGCAATGGAAAGCCCACAAACAGCAATTGTTGCAAGCACTTCAGATGCCGGAACACCAGCTTACATTGCGAGACATGGTGCTGTTGATGCTGTATTATGGCACCCAAATTCAGGCACAAGAGCTGTGCTCGATGTCTGTAGACGACGTGGTAGAAACAGAGGAGCAAAAAATTCAGCTCAAGGTTTCTCGGCCTGGCCATCAACGCTATGTGTTGATTGACGAAGAGACCCGTGAGGTCTTTCGGGTGTACTTGGCCCAGGTAGATTTTGCGCAAGGCCGTTTGTTTCGCCACCCTGATGGCCGTGATTTATCCCCTCAGGATATTTTTGATATTTCTTTGCAGTATCCCAATGAGGCCATGGTGGCTTCTCTGAGTGGTTTCTTTCCGATTTACAAGCAGCAAGACTATGAAATTATTCCCACGCCCTTGCGCTTAAACGCCGCCTCTCACTATAGCGGCAAAGGGGTTACCATTGCGTTTCTGGACTCGGGCTTTTATCCCCACCCGGATCTGACGCAACCCGAGAACCGGGTGCTGGCCTATGTCAATATTCCCAACCCTGAAGACGATGATTTTGCAGAGCCTACAGACAACAGCTGGCACGGCATGCAAACCTCGTTATCTGCAACGGGCAATGGCTATTTATCCAATGGCCTATATAAAGGCATTGCCTACAATAGCAAAATTGTTTTGCTGAAAGCCTCTGATCGCGAAGGGCGCATTAAAACCGAGTATATGATCAAGGGCCTGAAATGGGTGCTGGAACACCATGAAGAATACAATATTCGCATTCTTAATATTTCCCTGGGTGAAGGCCGTGAAGAGTCGTATTTAGACAACGCCCTCAACCAGATGGCAGAGGCGTTAGTCCAGGCAGGTATTACCGTGGTGGCTGCTGCAGGCAATGATGGTCATTCTGATGATGAAAATTGCATTACGCCACCGGCCTCTTCCCCTTCGGTGATTACCGTGGGCGGCTTTGACGATAAAAACAAGCTGAGCCGGCATTACTATGATATGTACCACTCCAGCTATGGACCCACCATTGATGGTCTGATGAAGCCAGAACTGATTGCGCCGGGCATTTGGGTGGCCGCTCCGATTTTACCTCAAACAGACTTCTACCGGCAGGCAGAGTTGATGTCTCAGGCCCTTGATATGAATGATGAGTCGCTCCGGGAGCATGTGCACACAAATCACGAAGACATGCCCCTGGAGCCTGAGGTTTTAAACCTTGAGCCCGCAGCTTTACGGGAGCGTATTCGCCAATGGATCAAGACCAATAAGGTGGTGGGCGGCCATTATCAGCACGTGGACGGAACCTCTTTTTCAGCGCCCATTGTCTGCTCGATTATTGCCCAGATGCTGGAGGCCAATCCGGGCTTAAGTCCTCGCCGCATTAAAGACCTGTTGTGTATGACCACCGATAAAATTTTCAATATTCCCATTGAAAAGCAGGGGCATGGTTTGATTCACCCCCGCAAGTGCGTTAAAGAGGCCGAGAACGATCGCTATCGCCGGCGGATGAACCGTATGTCTTCGCCCTATGTTCAGCGGCGCAAAGTCACCTTCTATTATAAAGACAAAGAGGCCCACAGCGTGGCCCTGGCCGGAGACTTTACCAATTGGTCGGGTACTGAGTTGCCGATGGAGCGTATTCCCAATACCTCCACCTGGACCCTTGAAAAAGAATTTCCCTTTAAAGGACTCTATACCTATAAATTTGTGGTGAACGGTGAGCGCTGGATTCATGACCCCGAATGTGAAAACAAAGAACCCGACGGCCATGGGGGGTACAATTCCCGCTTAAATATTTATTTGGATTAAGTGGGTTTTTTCGCTACAATCAAAGTTATGGAGGATGATTATTATGTTAGATAAATTATTTCGCAAAGCAGCCAAAGCCCAGAGTCCCGGCGCAAAAAAAGCAGAAGGTGTGCCTGAAGGGACCACAGACGCCCAGGCCAAAGAAGATGCCATGGATGAAACAGGGACCTTTATGTTGGATGTGAGTCAATTGCAAGACAGCGAAGAACTCGAAGATTTACTCAAAGATCTCTAAATCGTTCTATACTGCTGTTGATGAATATACTAACCCTTCAACAGTTATCCAAGCGTTACGGTAAATTTCAAGCGGTGCGTTCGCTGGACCTTTCAGTGAATGCCGGTGAAGTTTATGGTATTTTAGGCCCCAATGGCAGTGGCAAAACCACGACATTGGGTATGATTTTAAACATTATTCGACCCAGTGGGGGCAGTTACCAGTGGTTTGGTGAACCCGAAAACCATCGGCACCGCCAGCGCATTGGCGTCCTTTTAGAAACCCCGAACTTTTACCCCTATCTTTCGGCCGTGAATAACCTGAAGGTGGTCGCTGCCATTAAGCAATGTTCCACCGAGCGCATTGAGCCGGTCTTGCGTCAGGTGGACCTCTGGGGACGACACACCCAGGCCTTTAAAACCTTTTCATTGGGCATGCGCCAGCGTCTGGCGGTGGCTGCGGCTTTGTTGGCGGATCCTGAGGTACTGGTTTTAGATGAGCCCACCAACGGTCTGGATCCCCAGGGCATTGCGGAGATGCGGCACATTATTCAAGGGATCGCTCAACAGGGAAAAACAATTATTTTTGCCAGCCATATTTTAGATGAAGTGGAAAAAATTTGCTCCCATGTGGCGATTATGAAGCAAGGACAGTTGCTCGCTGCAGGAGCTTTCTCAGACATATTGCAAAGTGAGCAGCATGTGCTGCTGGCGGCTGAAGATATGGAGAAGTTGAGAAACTGGTTGCAGACTCAGCCCGCCGTGAGCCAGGTGCAAGCCCAGGGCGCTTTGTGGCGCGTGGAGCTTAGTACCCCCCTGTCGGCGATGGACCTGAATCACCAGGCTTTTGCAGCGGGCATTACCCTTTCGCATCTCCAGGCTCGCTCTACCAGTTTAGAAGAGCGTTTTTTGGCTTTGACCGCCGAGGTAACCTCATGAATCTCTTAAAAATTGAATGGCGAAAGCTAGCTCCTTACCGCGCTTTCTGGCTGGCCTTAAGTGCCTATGTTTTACTCATGCCAGCTTTGTTTATTTCGCTGCATAACTTCAATGTGAAGGTGGCGGGCAATGAATTGAACATTAGTTTTTATAACTTCCCGGATGTCTGGCACAACGTGGCCTATATTGCCAGCTGGTTTAATATTTTGCTGTACTTCTTTGTGATTTTATTGGTGGGCAATGAGTACCAGTACAAAACCTTTCGCCAGAACATTATTGATGGCCTGAGTCGTACCCAGGCTTTGTGGGCGAAAGTGTTGTTAATGCTCTTGTTTGCCGTGGGTTCAACGCTCATGGTTGCGGGGTTGGGGTTTTTGTGTGGCTACTTTCTTGGGGATGTCTCTGCCTACCCCGTCAGTTTTGAGAAAGCCCATTATCTGGGCCTGTACTTCTTACAGATTTTGGGTTACATGAGTTTGGCTTTTGTTGTGACCCATGCCTTGCGTAAACAGGGCATGAGTATTGTGGCTTTTTTAATGTATGCCTTTGTGGCGGAACCCGTGTTACAGTATAAAGTCTTAAAAGACTGGATTCCCCTGCCGCAGGTGGCTGCTCACCTGCCGATTCAATCCTTCGGTAAATTAATCTCCAACCCTTTACCGGCTTATTTTGGCATTGGAGAGCCTGCGGTTTACCATGCCGAGGCAGTCACGGCCACAGTGCTTTATATTGTTCTGTTCTGTGGGGCAAGTTACGGGCTTGTGCGCTGGCGGGATCTTTAGAAAGTAGGATAACCATGCGTACCACAGCCATTGTTCTGTTATCTGCAGGGCTAGATTCCACCACCTCTCTGGCACTGGCCCGTGAGGCCGGGGTTGAGATAACCCATGCCATTGCTTTTGACTACGGTCAAAAAGCGGCACGAGCAGAGTGGCGACAAGCGCAGGCCATTGCCGCACATTATCAGCTTGAGGTGCAAAAAGTGGATTTGCCCTGGCTCGGGGCTTTAAACAACTCGACCCTCAGTGACCAGAACGCCGAAGCGATTCCGCAGGTAGACATAGCCTCTCTGGACAATGTAATGGGCGTCACCCTCGCCAGTGCAGCCAAAGTCTGGGTGCCCAACCGCAACGGTTTATTTATGAATATTGCGGCGGTATGGGCCGACCGTTTTGGTTTACATGAGATCATTACCGGCTTTAATGCCGAAGAAGCCGTGACCTTCCCCGATAATACCCCCCAGTTTGCGGCGGCCATGACCCATGCGCTGGCTTTTTCAACCCAGGTACAGCCACGGGTGCATTCTTATGTTCAGCATCTCAACAAAGTGGAAATTGTGCAAGAAGCCTTACGCCTGGAAGTTCCCTTGCACCTCTTATGGTCCTGTTATCAGGCTGGCGAACACCATTGTGGGATGTGTGAGTCCTGTAGTCGACTTAAGCGGGCCTTACAGGTCAGTCAGCAACAGGCGCTTTTAAATACCTTATTTGGAGCCTAAGTTATGTTAGAGAACTTTACCCAGGAAGCCTTAAAAGTCGTGATGTATGCGCAGGAAGAAGCCCGCGCCCAGCGTAACATTTTGGTGGAGCCGGACCATATTTTCTTAGGGCTGTTGCGAGATCCAGGCACCCTGGTTTCTGAGGTTTTACAGTTAAAGGGTTTGGATCCTTACCGTTTACGCAGTGAAGTGGATTTAGAGCCCCTGGGCCGCAAAGCCCCCATGGATATTGCCTATTCTGAGATCACCCAGCTGATTTTTAAGCGGGCAGATGCTGAAGCTCGGCTCATGAAGCTCGACAAAGTCGATGGAGATCATCTTTTGTTGGGGTTGGTGAATATTGGAGAGGGCCAGGGCCTGCAGGTTCTGGCTAACGCGGGTCTGTCTTTGCGACACTTGCGTTGGAATTTATTGCGCTTGCGCTATACCCGCCGCAACCAGGACATTCGCACGGCGGGGCTGGATCGTTACAGTCAGGATCTTACCGCTGCTTTAGAGCAACAGGAGCGGTTGCCCGTCATGGAGTGGGAACCCATGATCGAACGCCTGATTCAATACTTAGGCATGCAGCACAAACACAATGTGCTGCTCGTGGGAGAACACGGGGTGGGTAAGTCCGCCTTGATTGATGGACTCAACCAGTATATTTTGGACTCTCGTATTTACCAGCGTTTTTCTCATTTTCGCGTGGTGGTTTTATCGATAGATAAAATGCTTGCTGAAGCAGGCACCACTGATGAAGAACTGTATGCTTTGACCCAGGCCATTATGCAAGAAGTGCGACAGTCAGAAGATATTTTGCTGGTGATTGAAAACATTCATCAGTTGTTTTTGGCCCGTAAAAAAGAGTTAGAGTTTGTGATCACCCAACAGCTCTTGACCCTGTTAGAAGCGCCAAACACCTATTGTGTGGCCACCACCACACCCCACTTTTTTCTGCGCTTGCAAGACGACACCCAGGTGCGCCACCTCTTTCAGGTGTTTGAAGTGCCTGAACCCCCCCTGGCTTTTTGTTCGCACATTTTGCAACAAAAAAAGACACAACTTGAAGCGCACCACGGCTTAGAAATCGCCGATACCGTGCTGGATTTGGCGGTGAGACACGCCAAAGATAAGGTCAATGGTTATTTACCTGAATCGGCCCTGCATTTATTAGATCTGGCGGCAGCGCGTAAAAGCTGGCAGTACCATAGTGATCAACAGCAAATGTACCAGTTGCAGCTCAACCTCAAACACCTGACCCAGCAACGTGCAGTGGTGGCCGAAGCCATGAGCGATAGCCCTGCGGCCAAAAAAGTGTTTGAAGAGATTAAAGGGCGCATTTTAAAAGAAGAAACCCGTTTGCAGCGTTTGCAGCATCGCTATATGGACGATATATTGCGCTTAGAGGATCAGGATATTTTGCAGATTCAGGCCCACCCCATTCAGCGTGAGCCCTAGAGCACTTTGTCTTTAAAAAAGCCCTGTCTGTTTTTAAAACAGGCAGGGCTTTGATGCTTTTATCTTGAGGGATTAATCCTCTTCCAGTGGCTCAGCTTTCATGGAGTGATAAATTTCGGAGTTGATAGGATCTGAAGAGCTATCGCTCCACATCACGCTGATGCGTCCCCGTGTATCCACCACAATCTGAGGCTCTTCTACAGGCAGCTTATTTTGAGAGGCTGGTAGATTATCGAAGCCCGGAAAAGGTGTTGGGGTGGGTGACGCATTTGCCGCCGGGGGCGCTGTGGCCGTGGGGAACGGGGTGGGTGTGGGGAACACACCGCTGTTATTGCCTCCGGATAGCGCTGCACTATCGGGCTTTTCCCAACCGGTGTTGGTACGACGGCGGTACCGTAAAATGGGGGTGCCATCCACCAGGGCAGAACCCCAGGCCGCATTCACATTGCCTACGGGATCCAGGGTCAGGGTGACATCGCTCAATACGGGCAAGGCTTCGCCAGCGACTTCATGCACAAACTCAGTTTTTGACCAACTGTTGTTGGAGCGGAAAAGATACTGAATGGTGTTGTCCACCCGACGAATCAGGTGCAGACGGTTAAGGCGATCCACAGAGGCTGCCAGATTGCGTCGGCGCTGGCCGTCGCCACTCTGGTTGAAAGGAACTTCTTCAATGCTGCCAAAGGTTTTGCCATCCCACTCAATGTACTGAACCCGTGAGGTATCAAGGACTTCCCAGACCACACGAATCCAACCATCGGTGCCGACGGTGACGATGGGTTTAATGGATTGGGTGCCACCTTCTGAAAGCAGAATGGGGTCTGTCCATTTATCACCCAGGCGCTGCGACAGGTAAACACTGCGCACGCCGTTATTGAGCTGATCCCACACGGCAAAAGCCTGACCGTTAATCGGGTTAATGGCAATGCTGGGGTGATCAGCATCGACTTCATTTTGGGGCTCGGTGCTGGAAATAACCAGGGGTTTAGACCAGTTCACACCGTCAAAACGGCTGAAGGCAATGCGGCGTCCTCTGAAGTCAGTATTGTTACTGTTGGCAGACCAGACTACATGCGGCGTGCGGTCCGTACCCACAGCCACGTTGGGCTCACGGGCTCCACGGAATTTATTGTCTCCAGGGGGCGAAATAAAGCGATTGTCGGTGGACCAGGTTTTTCCGTTCCAGCGGCTATAGAAAATAGAACCGGCTTCAGCATTTTCCTGGAAGCCATCTTGACGCCACACCGCATGGATGTCATCAGAGCCATCCAGGACCGCGCTTAACTGGTCAGAGGAGCCAATATTTCCTGAGGCATTGATGGGGGTTGCTCCCCAGGTAACAGCTTTTACGTCAAAGCTGGTGGTGGTTTGCTGTTCGCTTTCCACCTCCACCTGCTTGGTGGCGCTCAACTCATTGAGACTTTCAATATTGTCGCCTTCCACCTGATAACCCGGTGCAACCACACGTACAACCCAGTCACCGGCAGGCACATTGTCAATGCGGAAGCTGAGTTCGCGGTCCTCAATTTCTTCCTCACCGCTTAAAGGGGGAGCCACAATAATAAAGGGCTCTGACACCGGGTCATTAGAAAACACAATGGCTGTATCACCGGGCTTGAGGCCCACAAGGGTTCCCCCAATGTTGCCGGGCTTGAGTACAGGATTGTTCGGGACAATCGAAGGAACGTTACCGTCATTGGCTACGATCACATCGGCAAAGGCGTTGAAGTTGACCAAAAAGGGACTTGCGGCGCTTTTTCCTTCTTGAATTAAAGCCAGAAGCTTCTCGGTGTCAATGTTGCCTGCAGCTTCGGCATCTCTGTCTTTAACGCGTTCCACCACTTCTGCCATGGCAGTGGTCAGGGGGGTAACGTCGACATCAGGGGTTTCTTCAGCGGACTCAACGCTAAACACACTTTTGACCAGGGCACCGGGAACGGCATCTAAGTCGTCCATGCCCTGAACGGTCAGTAAGAAGTTTTTACCCAGTGGAACCTTAATGGTCGCTACCATGCCCCCCTGGGAAATGGGGATCACTTTCTCTGCCAAGAACTCAGTGGTGGTGCCCTCAATGGTTACCTTAATACGGTTGATGCGTGACTCTTCGATAGAGGCAGTATGAAAACCGTGATATTGTTTGAGTGCTTCATAAGCTTTAGGGGTAGGTAAGCTAATATTCAGGCGTATTTGGCCTTTTTCAGTATTTAAATTGACCACCTGAGGGGTCGCTGCGGTTTGAGGGGGGGTTGATACATTACAACTGATGACGCTGGCACAGCTGAAAGATAAAGCCAGCAAAATCCCGGTCATTCTCAAAGATTGGGCTTTCATGGGTTACTCCGTAAATCTGATATTGGCTCGAATGGTACCTTCTTGAACCACCACCTGGACAATATTACTCGTAATATTGCCTGCACTGGCAATCAGGTTGCTGGTGCCTGTAGCCACGGCGGTGACCACACCCGTGCTGTTGACGGTGGCAATGCTTTCATCGCTAGAAGACCAGCTAAACGTAAGGTTCGCAATGTCTTGACCTTCTGAATCCTTGCCGATGGCTACAAATTGACGGGTTTCTCCCAGACGACTGAACTTAAAAAGGGTGGGTTGAATGACTTCATTCTCAGGGCGAATCACGATGGTTCGCAGCTTTGCCAGTTCTGCGGAGGTCTCCGAGTCTTCATCTACGGTGCTAAGTCCTCCGCCAGGATTACCTGGAGAGGCATCTGTGCCGCCGGCCTGGGCTGCACTAACGGTGACCAATGCCAGGGCTTCATTGCCCAACGTGACCGCTTTAATTCTCGTGTTACCGGGCTTTAGCGCTGTAATGTTGCCATTTTCATCTACCGAAACGATGTCTGGATTTAAGCTGCTCCAGGTGGTCGGTAAGCCCCGCTTAATGTCCCCCTCTTGACTTAAAAGGCTGGTTGCCTGTAAGGTTCTGCCCACTTGAAGGCTGATGGTTCCGGGTTCAATGACGAGCTGAGGCCCTTCGTTATTTGAACTATTGATCGGATCCATGATGGGGGTAATAATCGGATTGTCATTATTGCTACATGATGCCAGGCCCAGGCTACAGGCCAGGAGAATCAGAACGAGTGGTTTAGCCAACACAAGCCACGTACTCCTTAGTAATTGTTCGCCGTGCGAAGATATATCCAGAAAACGGGTGTTATTCAGAATTAGTACAAGTATATCACAGGGGTTTTCACGAAATAAACCGCTTGATAAAAGTGTTCATGCTATCTTAACGAACCTGAGATCATAAAGACAGGGGTGTGATTCCGTTAAATCACCAAATTAAAATTTAATACAAAATACAGATTTAACAAAAAAACAATATTTTAAAGACTTTATTAAGCCTATTCTCACCGGGGGGCAGGCATTTTAAAGGCCATAATTTGGTTTTGACCGTTGCGCACCAGGTTCACAAGCACGGCGTCTCCGGGCTGTACCTGTTCGAGGGCTTTGACCACGTCAGGCCACGAACTCACGCTCTGTTGATTGACTTCAGTGATGATGTCGCCCCGCTGAAGACCCTGTTGGGCTGCATTGCTCTGTGGCTCTATCTCGGTGACAGCAAGTCCCTGAAAGCTATCGGGTAAACCCAATTGCTGCTTTAAGGCTTCGGTCAAGGGTTCCAGTTGAAAACCCAGGCGCTCCGCCATTGCATTGTCTCCGGGGGTGCCCAGGTCCGCGGTATTGGCTTCACGGAGCTGAGGCGTCAGGGTGACGGCCTTGCCTTGACGCAGCACTTGAATTTTAACTTTTTCGCCCGGACTGGTGAGGGCGATTTGATTACGGAAACTCTGCACCCGCGTTACGTTTTGGTCGTTAAGACCGATGATGACGTCGTACTTCTGAAAACCGCTTTCTGAAGCCGGGGTGTTGGGAATGACTTCTGAAACGAGGATGCCCTCTTGGTCCTCAGGCAGTTTAAGGCCTTTTCGCAGGGTGGCATCAATGGGTTCAATATAAACCCCCAACTGAGAGCGGGTCACTTTACCCTGGGTAATTAACTCCTGCATGACCCGTTTGACCATGGCGCTTGGAATTGCAAAACCAATACCCATATAGCCCATGGTGCGCGTGGCAATGGCGGTATTGATGCCCACAAGTTCGCCCTGGGTGTTCACCAGAGCGCCACCACTGTTTCCCGGGTTAATGGCGGCATCAGTTTGTAAAAAGTCTTCAAAGTCTGCTACACCTACTTCTGCACGGCTTTTGGCTGAAATAATCCCTGCGGTAACGGTGGAGTCTAAGCCAAAGGGGCTCCCAATCGCCAGGACCCATTCGCCCACCTTGAGTTGATTGGAGTCCCCCAATACGGCTGCTTGTAGGCGAGGCGGTTTTTTCATTTGAAGCACCGCCAGGTCGGTGGGTGGATCTGTGCCAATGACCGCGGCTTCGTAGCGACGGGTGTCGTTTTGAAGGGTGATGGCGATCTCGTTGGCGTCTGCGATCACGTGGTTATTGGTTAAAATATACCCTTTTTCGGCGTCAATAATTACCCCTGAACCCAGGCCACCTCCCCCTTGCTCAGGATCCATAAACGGCGCATGAGTCTCATCGGCAGGCATCTTTTGGGTGGTACTAATACTGACTACCGTAGGCAGCACACGGTTGGCTATCTCTTCAAAATCATCGCCCAGATCGTCAGCTATTTTTTGCGCACTTTTATTGTCGACTCGCCCGGTTTCATCGGGGGCTTCTTTGGGGTTACAGGCCGTGATTAAGCTCAGACTCAGGCTAAGGCCCAGCAGGTAGTAGAGAGGGGTAAAGGATTTCATGAATGTCTGGCTCCGTTTCTTCGTCATGTGCAATGGGGCATCTGATCTTGTGATGGCATTATACTCTCTGTTTAACCTGCTGTCCTGACTTTGCTATACTGTGCTTTATGAAAAGCGTCATGAAGCAAGATCTTAATTTTTTGGCCTACCCCCTGTGGTTTCAGGTCTCCCGTGCCACCCAACAGGCGGTATGGACACATCCGCAAGGCTATGTTTTTGAAGCGGGCTACCGCGCGCCTGATCAGGTAGATGCCTTGTTTTTAATGTATATTTTGATGCGTGCCCAACAAGAGAACTATCAACCCCGTCAGCGATTGAGCCGTTATGAGATCTTGAAAGGCTGTGGTTGTCCGGTGAATCCCCAGTACTTAGATCGTCTTGAGGATAGCCTTAAGCGTTGGGCTTCGGTGCAACTGCATTTTAAAGACTGCTTTTTCAAGGACGGAGAGTACCTCTCACGCAGCTTTAAGATTTTGCACAGTGCCTCGCTGAAAGAAAAAGAGCGTCGCTTAGACATTCGCCTGGATGCAGACTTTTTAGAAACCTTGCAAAATTCACGGCATTTTAAGTACGTGGATTTTAATTTTTACCGTTTGTTAAGACGCCCGGTATCCCGCCGGCTTTTTGAGCTGTTGACGGCGATGTTCAAAGAAAGCAACCAGTGGCGCGTGCCTCTGATTGATTTGGGCCATGATTTAACCCTGTATTACCGTAAGCGCCGACGCAAAGACGGTGAAGTTGAAGAGGTGCTGTACCCCAGCGATGTACTCACGGCGGTCAAAGCTGCGCTGGAAGAAATCAACAAGCTTTCCACAGATATTGACACCCTGCGTGAGCTGGGCACCGATCCACGGGAAATCTATGCGGTGACCTATGAAGTGCAGGGCAAACGCAAATACAAAAGCATTACGTTTCACAAAGCCTCGCTGAGCCATTTGTTTGACGCGTTGACCGAAGAAAAAGAAGTGCCCCGACAGGTCAAAGATTTTGCTGAACCTTATTTAGAAGAGCTGCTTTCTTTTTTGAAGCGCAACTCACGGCCGCTTCGTGAGCTGGTGAGCAAATATTACCGTGCGGAAGGCTATGACTATGTCAAATGGAATATTTTTTACGCCAATCGCAACGGTGCCAGGAACTATGTGAGCTATTTGAAGTTGTGTTTGCAACACAACTGGGCGCAAGAGTTTCGTGAGGAGTATGAGCGTATGTTTAGTGGGGCTGAGCATGAACCGCTTGACTCTCGCAAGTTGTCGGCGTTGATTAACGTGGCAAAACAGGCCGATTATCTGCGTTTGCAAGATGGCAAGCGCTTTCGCATCAAGCGCATTTTTCCCAATGGAGCCATTGAGATTTCAAACCGCACCTATAAAATGGACTTTGTGTTGGCCCCCAATCAGGCCTACCACTGCCGTTTTGAGCGAGAAGAGCCCGGCGTTGAGCAGGGCCGCAAGCGCAAATACTAGATTTTAGCGTCGGTATCCTGTGCGGATTTTATACTGGGCATCCATTTTGCGCATGCGCTCGCCCATCAGCTGAATGATTTTGAGCGAGAGAGAGGGGTAGCGGCTGACCAGCTGAAAAAAGGTCTCTTTATCGAGGCACACCACCTCGCAGGGGGTGAGCGCCTGTGCGCTCGCGGTGCGCGGCAACTGATCGAAAATGCTCATTTCCCCTAAAATTTCGCCGCCGTTGAGGGTCCATAAAACATCCCGTTTGTCTAAAGGGCCCAAAAAGACCTCTACCAACCCCGATACAATAAAGAGAATATGGGGATCTCTTTCCCCTTCCTGGGTCAGGAGTTCACCGATTTGGTAATTTTTTCCGTACTTTATCTTGAGTTTTTCTAATGCTTCGGTATAAGCCGTATCCAGATTCATCGTGCATTTTTGCCTTTCAAGGAGCGGCCCATTAAGATCAGGCCAGGTTCGATAAGATGCGCAATACCCTGACCTGCATATTGGACAATGGACAGCGTATGTTCCGCCAGGGTTTTATAGCCCATTTTCTGATAAAACGTGCGGGCCCAGGTGGCCTCACGGTGTACCAAAAGCAGCATTTCTTGAAAATGCAGGCGGGCATAGTGACGTTCGACCTCTTGCAGAGCCCGGGCGCCCAGACCTTGCCTTTGGTATTGGGGCAATAAATAGAAGGCCGATAGATAGGCCTGTCGTGCATTGAGAGGACCCACGGCGGCAAAGCCTACAGTGTGTTGGGCAGTTTGAATCATGTAGCCCGTTAAACCTGTGGCAGAAAAATCCATGCCTTTGGCCTGAATACGCCGCAAATTTTCTAAGTTGGCTTCAAAGCTTCCGGGCATAATGTCCTGGTATTGTGGCAACATGGCTTCAAAAATAGTGTAAATGGCCCCATGATCTTCGAAGCGAGCCGGTGTTAAGGTCAGTCGGTCTTGCATTAGGTCCGCAGAAAGGGGTTCGTTTTTTTCTCGTTCCATACGGTGCTGGTGGGACCGTGTCCCGGATAAATGGTGGTGCTGTCATCCAGCGGCAACAGGCGCTGTTTGATAGAACGCATCAGCTGTTCTGAAGAACCACCCCAGAGGTCGGTGCGTCCAACACTTCCTCTGAAGAGGGTGTCACCAGAAAAAAGGTGGCTTTCGTGGCCGGCCAGGTGAAAACAGACGGAGCCCGGAGTATGGCCCGGGGTATGTAGGACCACAGAGCTTTGATGTCCAAAGTTCAGCGTCATCTCATCATTGAGTACCTGATCTACAGGCACTGTGGGCTCTAAGGCCATACCAAACATTTGTCCCTGCATCTGAATATTGTCGTAGAGAAAGCGGTCTTCAGGATGTAGAAGAATTTGCGCGTTTAAATCCCGTTTGAGTTCAGCGGTTGCTCCGATATGGTCAAAGTGCGCGTGGGTGTGAATCAAATACTTTACGGTAAGGCCCGCTGCCGCAATCCGGCGCTTGATTTCAGGGGCGTCACCCCCGGGATCCACAATAATGGCCTCTTTGGTGTCGGGACAGGCGATAATGCTGCAGTTGCACTGTAGAGGTCCCACTGCAAAGGTTTCGATATGTAAGGGCGTTGCCATGAGATCTTGCTTTCCTTTGATCGTGCTTTAACGTGATATACCCAGTATAAGGCCTAACGGGAGAGCTGAATAAGTTGTTCGGGTGCAAGAATGCCCTGATCGGTAACAAAAGCGCTGACCAATTGGGCCGGGGTTACATCAAAGGCCGGGTTATAAGTGGGGCTTTGGGTGGGTGCCCACTGACAGTGTTGATAGCCCGTAACTTCCTGGGCTTGTCGCTCTTCAATGGGAATGTGTGTACCGTTGGGGCAAGCAAAATCCACCGTAGAGTAAGGCGCCACCGGATAAAAGGGAATCTGATGATAATGGGCGTTGACGGCCACGCTGTAGGTGCCAATTTTGTTCGCAAAATCACCGTTGCGGGCAATGCGATCGGCACCCAAAAAGACCTTTTGAATCTTGCCCTGTTGCATGAGCATGGCAGCCATGTTATCGGTAATCAATGTATAGGGAATCTCAAGCTGTTCCAGTTCCCAGGTGGTGAGACGTCCTCCTTGCAGTAAAGGCCGGGTTTCGTCCACATAGACATGCAGCTTTTTACCTGACTCCCAGGCGGTGCGAATAACCCCCAGAGCAGTACCTCGTCCAGCTGTGGCCAGCCCCCCGGTATTGCAGTGGGTGAGAATATGGTCGCCATCCTGAATAAGTGCTGCGCCAAAAGTGCCCATGCGCTCACAGAGCTGGATATCTTCATGCAAAATGTCCAGGGCGGCCTGTTTCATCGCTATCGGCTCATGGGTGAGCAGTTTATCGATGGCCCACATTAAATTCACGGCGGTGGGACGGGCGGCTCGCAACTGTTGCGCCAGGGCTTCCACTTCTTTGCGCTCCTGTGCCTGGGCGTACCAGCCCAAACACAGGGCTGCGGATACACCAATCAGTGGAGCACCTCGGGTTTTTAACGCTTGGATGGCTGCAATCATGGCTTCTGGTGCTGTGGCGTCAATCCAAATCTCTTTGTGAGGAAGGGCCTGTTGATCCAACAGTACAATACGGTCATTTTCGATTTTGAGTCCGGTGGTGATGATATTCATGTTATTTTCACTTCTCAACTTTTAAATAATACGGGGGCCGATGTCTTTTCGCAGCTGCTGTAAAGCTTCCACCTCTTTATCGGGAAGGGGAGCAGCACCCCCCAGCAATTCGGCCCGATACAAAATGGTACAGATCTGTTCGAGGCGCTCAATGCCCTGGTAAGCCTCTGCCAGACTTTCGCCCCAGCACACAGCACCGTGGCGCGCCAGCAGCATCAGACGGCAGTCCGGTAAAAAAGGCAAGAGTACCTCGCCCATGGCCTTTGATCCGGGACGGGCATAGGGGGCAATGGGAATATGACCTGCAGCCAAAATCACCTCAGGCAAACTTTCCGTGGGTAGGGCGCTCCACTGGGGACGGGCAAGACTTAAGGCGATTGCAGTCATGGGATGGGCGTGCACCACGGCTTTGGCCTCGGGAACTGCGTTATAGATCGCAAGATGCATGAGGCTTTCACTGGAGGGCTCTCCCTGAATAATGACTCCACCCAGTGTGAGGGTTGCGATGTCCTGGGGGTGTAAATCGGCTTTGCTTAAGCCTCGGGGGGTGATCAAAATCTCCTGATCTGAAACGCGATAAGAAATATTGCCATCGGCAGCCGCCAGCAATTGGCGTTGATAAGCGCGCTGTGCGTAATGAATGATGTCGTGGTTTAAATGCATCATTAACCTCATTTCTTCGCTTTTAGCATAACGTATTCATCTTTTGCTTTGCGGGTCTTGCCTCTTGGATTATACAAATGTATAATTAAATGCGTATTTTGTATTATTTAGTATGTGAGGTCAATGAAATGAGAAATTTAAATCCCTATTTGATGTTAGGCGGTAAGGCCCGCGAAGCACTGGACTTTTATGGGCGGTGTTTTCAGGGCGAAGTCACAGAGTTGATGACCTATGCCGATGCCAAGCTGGATGTGCCTGAAGATTTTCAACCGTTTATTATTCATGCGGCGTTTAAAGCAGAAGGCATTTTCTTTATGGTGTCAGACGGTAGCCCAGGAGAAGCAGTGGAAACCGGAAACGCGATAACGCTGAGTGTTCATCATGACTCAGAAGAAGAGCAGGCTGCACTTTTTGAAGCCCTGGGTGAAGGCGGTACCATCACAATGCCCCTGGCGGATACTTTTTGGAACGCGCGTTTTGGTGAATTGACCGATCGTTATGGAATTCGTTGGATGTTTAACTGTCAGAAATGACAGCCCTAAAATAATCATGGCTCTGGCTTTGAAGTGCGTTTGCAGCAAATCCGTGCAAGGGCATGAAGGGCTGGAGCAAAAAAATAAAAATAACCCAAACGGCATATTTGCGTTCAGAGGTATATATTTTAAGTTTTTACGGTATTTTTATGGTTTCGTGATGGTGGATCAAACATAAAAGCGTGCTGAGGGGTACAAAAATACAGAAGCTCTCGGATCCGAGGTGTGGGTTTTGAAGGTTAAGAAAAAAATAAGAAAAAATTATTGGTATGTGTTGACGGTTTAACCTGGAGCGGGGTA
>CAXRDE010000023.1:0-456948 GCA_964229355.1 Candidatus Sericytochromatia bacterium
TATGTTTTGCGGTACCATAGTTCTCCAGAGAGCCCTGTCAGATTCGTGTTTGTGGGGGCTCTCTTTTTCTATGGCTTCTTGTCTGCCAAAAGTGTCTACTTTTTTCTGACGCTTTCGTCTAACTTAGCATTGTCGCTGACAGTGGATGTGGATCTATGCTTTAGTGCTGATCTCACTGATCAGCGCCACTGGATTTTATGGTGGTTGGATTGCCCATGGTTGAGTAAGCAAAAGGAGAACATATGGAAAAGTTTTACTTAAAATGGGGCCTATTTAGCAGTGTGTTAACTCTATTTCTATGGCTGAATTTTTCGGCCCAGGCCGCCTTGTCTATAGGCTCGCGAGTGCCAGAATTTAAGATAGAAACATCGAAGGGCTATACGGTTTCTTATCAAAAGCACTTCAAAAACAAAGTCACTTTTGTGGTGCTGAGCAATTACTGCTCCGTTGAACTGGCGGGGGTTTGGGGAATTCCTTTTTATTACCAGTTTCGTCAGCATCCTGATTTTCGTTTTGCTTTTATTTTTAGTAAAACCTGCTTACCCGCCTATATTCCCCGTGCTTTTATAACGAGTTCTCTTCAGAATGCCCAAAAATCACTGCACCTACCTTATATTTTAATAGATTGGGATAATCAGGTTAGCCAGAAACTGGGGGCTCACGCCAAATACGCGCAACTTTATCTCTTAGATCAACAGGGAAAAGTAATTTGGCAACACTTGCTCACAGATCCTTTTAGTCCACCAGAGCCCGCACAAAAAATAATTTCGAAGTTATTAAAATAAAAATGCCAGCAACAATCTGTTATTGTTCTTAAAGGAGTAGGTCTAGATTTCGTCCCCTCAATAAATCTCACAAACTATGATTTCACTACTTTGCAGGGGGTCTGAAATTCCGAAACTACAGCACCCAAAGTAAGCATCATAAAAGGAGCATCCCCATGAAAAAAATCACCAAAAAAGGCGCCGAAATGAGCTGGTTAGACATTGTGGCCTTTGGTTCTGCCAAGGGTTTTGGAGGTCTGGGTATTGGTTACCTGACGGCTCGCTTTTTAAAGCCCAAACAACAGCAACAAGCCGGAGCCGTTATTTTGGCTCTCGGCTTTGTGTGTGCACTGTTGTTGCTGAGCGATACAAACTGCAAGGGCTGCAAAAGCAAAGCCACAGAAGACTAAGCGTCTTTAACTTCGCGGTCTAAACACCTGCACATTGGTATACCCACGCAGGTGGGTCAGCTGCTGGTTAATGTGGTCTGAAGCTTCTAAACCGTTGCCCAAAGACACCGAAATATGGCCGTGGGGGCTGAGCGGACTCTGTCCCCACACCACAATCCAACCCGGAGGCAGTTGTGGCAAGCGCTCGGGTGATACGTTCACCTGCTCAAAGCGGGGATCGCTTTGTAAATACTCCGCGGCCATATAGGCGGAGTGCCCCCGTAAAAAGTCGCCGTAGACATGGGTTACGGCTTCATACACCGCCTGATAACACAGGCCCACACTTTGGTACTTTTCGGCCGCATGGCGGGCGGCCTGTTGCAGATTCAGATTACCCACCTCACTCAGATCCGCCGCGGGCAAACCCAGTCCATCCAGATTCCACTGCAGATCGTTATCATACAGGGCTCGTTCTCGGGCTTCAGCCGCCAAAAGCGCTTCGACTTCTGCTTCCCGCACCTGCGTGGTTCGGCCCCATTGCCCTGTGGGGGTCAAAGACAAATCCGTTTGTAAGGTTTTGACGGCCTGCTCGGTGTATTCACCAAACACACCGGTGACGCCCACATCATAGCCTTCGGCTTGCAAATGTTTTTGCAGGCTGACAATGGCTTCACCCCGCTGCCCTTTTTGTAAGACACCCAAACCTTCTGAAATCGCGGTATCCGAAGGCGGCATGGCCTTTTCTTCGCGCTTTAAAGTTTCAGCGGTATAGAGTCCCAGCCAGCCCGTTTCTGACAAACCGTGTTCGGCCTGAAAAGCTTTCACCAGCGCCTGGGTCTGGGCATCATAGGTGCCGGTTTTTTCGATTTGATACCCCAGTTTATCTAAACGGTATTGTAAATACTCCACCACGGGGCCGCGCTGCCCCAGGGTAAACACAAAGGGGAACGGGCACTCCTTTGCCTCTAAGGTGGGGGCTTCAGCTTCTAAAACCAGTGATCCATCCTGGCGGGTAATGAGATCGGTGCGTTGCTCCAGCTGAGAAATCGCCAGAGGCTTTAAGTGGGGCAGTACCGCCTCAGGCACGCCTGAGAGGGGTTCCGCGTGGGCCCCCAAACTCAGCGAGAGTGAGGCCAGTACGGCTAAAGTGGGTGGTATCCAAAAACGATAACTTGCCATCGTTTTATACCTCCTGATCCAACAAGACAATATTTGCATCTTCGGGGGGCTGCCAACCGATTTTCGCGGCACACCAGCGCACTCCATCATCAACTAAAGTATAAATAACAGGTACCACCAACAGCGTCAATAAGGTAGAGGTGATCAATCCACCAATGACCGCCACCGCCATCGGCGATCGGCTCTCAGAACCCACCGTTAACTCCAGCGCCACGGGCACCATCCCCGCAATCATGGCCACAGTGGTCATCAAAATGGGGCGCAAACGCACGGGGCCAGCAATCAACAGTGACTCATTCCGGCTCATGCCCTTTTTCTGAAGGTTGAGGGTATAGTCAATCAAAAGAATCGAGTTCTTCACCACCAGCCCCATCAGCATAATAATCCCGATCAGCGACATAATGCTCATTTCTTTGTTGGCAATAAAGAGACCCAAAAAGGCTCCCGCAAAAGCCAGGGGCAAAGACATCATAATGGTAAAGGGGTGAAAGAAGCTTTCAAACTGCGACGCCAGAATCATGTAGATAAAGAGCACCGCCAGCGCCATCGCTTGCAGCATACTGCCAAAGGCCTCTTTCATGCGTTCCGCGTCTCCGCCAAAATTGTAGGTCATGCCTTCAGGCAGATTCATGGACTTTAATTCGGCTTCCACGGGCGTAATCACATCACTCAATGACGCACCGGGCAGAATGTTCGCAATGACCTTGATCTCCCGTTCGCGATCAATCCGCGCGATATTTGTGGGGCTGGTGGCATAACTGATCTTTGCCAGAGAGCCCAGGGGCACCTCTTGACCGCTTTGGGTCATCACCGGCAGCGATTGCAGTTGGGTCAGGTCATAACGGTTTTGGTCGTCTAAACGCACCCGCACGTCCACATTGTTTTTATCGAGACGCATCTGGGTAGCTAAGTCACCCAACGAGGCCGCCCGCAAGGCACTGGCCAGCGCGGCAGGCGTCACGCCAAAGGATAGCGCCCGTCGCTGATCCACCTGCACCTGAATCTCTTGCTGGGGCGTACCGGTGGACAGTTTGCTGTCGGTGACAATGGGCATGGCATGTACCTTATTAAGCACCTGATCCGCCACTTTTTGCAATTCCACCAGATCATCGCCGCGCAGCGATAAACTCATATCACCGGTTTCTCCGCCCCCCCCAATGGCCTGGGTCGGCTGATAAGAAATTAGCGCACCGGGAATTTTTTGGGTTTGCAATTGCAAACGGCGTTGGACGTCATTTGCCGACACATCACGGCCTTCTGCTTTGGACTTCAGGGTCACGCTAATGCGCCCGGAGTCAGGCCCGCCATTGCTACTGCCTGCGGTCAACAAGAGGTCTTTGATCATGTCATCGCCTTTGACGGTGTCTGAAATCTGGTTCAACATGGCCAGGGTTTCAGAGAGGCGGCTGCCCGAAGGCATTTCCACGGCGATGGTAAACTCATCGCGGTCATTTTCAGGGGTAAAGCCACTGGGTAAGAGGCCCGCAATGGGGATGGCCACCAGGAACACCACAATGGCAATCAATACGGTCCAAATGCGACGCTTGAGGGCCCAGCGCAGCATGCCCTGGTAAATGCCGCCAATGCCCTGGACTGCAGCCTCGTGTTCATCCACATGGGTGGCTTCCATGGGCTTTAAGAAATAGGCGGCCAACATGGGGGTCAAGGTCCGGGCAATCAAGAGGGACACCAAAACGGCCACCGATACGGTCAAACCAAATTGTTTAAAGAAGCTCCCAATCATGCCGTCCATAAAGCCCACAGGCGCAAATACCGCCACAATCGACAGGGTGGTGGCCATCACCGCCAGCCCAATCTCGTTGGTGGCATTAATGGCGGCCCGAAAGGGTTTTTCGCCCATTTCAATGTGGCGAAAAATATTTTCCAAATCCACCACCGCATCATCCACCAGAATCCCCACCACCAGAGCCAGGGCCATCAAACTCATCATGTTAAGAGAAAAGCCCATCATGGCCATAAAGGTGTAGGTGGCAATAATCGAGGTGGGAATCGCCACCGCCGCAATCAAGGTACCGCGGAAGGTGCGCAAGAAGAAATAAATCACCACAATGGCCAGTAAAGACCCAATGATCAATTCCTCCATCGAGGCCTCTTTGGACTCTTCCACAAACTGGGCTGTATCGTACGAGAGATCCAAATTCACGCCCGGAGGCAGAAGGGTCTCACGAATGACTTCGGCCTGATGGCTTACCAGGTGGGCCATTTCCACAGTATTGGCCCCGGATTGTTTACCAATGGACAGCACCACCGCAGGCTGGCCGTTCCAAAAACTTTGGCTGGACAATTCCTTGAGACCGTCCACCACTTCTGCCACATCTTTTAAGAGCAGCACCTGCCCCCCTTGAATGGCAATGGGGGTGTGGGCAATTTGTTCAGCAGTTTTATAGGCGTTTACCGTACGCAAGGTCATCACCGAGCGGCCGGTTTCGAGCTGACCACTGGGAAAATCGAGGTTTTCTTGTTGCAGACGATTGCTAATGGCTGCTGCACTTAAACGGTATTGCTTCAGGCGGGCCGCATCGAGCAAAATTTGCACTTCTCGCTCCTGGCCCCCTAAAATATTGACCTCAGCCACCCCGTCAATTTTTTGAAACTGGGGCTTGATTTCATCCCGCGCGAGATCCGTGAGTTCGAGCAACGAGGTTTTGCCGCTGAGGGCGTAATATTGTACCGGTGCAGCCGCGGGATCTAAGCGGGCAATAATCGGATCATCGGCATCCACAGGCAAACTTTGACGAATCAGGTCCACCTTTTCACGCACTTCATTGGCAGCGTCCTGAATGTCTTTGTCCATATCGAATTGCAGCACCACCGACGAGCGACCGGTACTTGAGGTGGAGCTCACCTCATCAATGCCATTGATGCCGCTGATGGCATCTTCTAAAGGCTTAGTCACCAGGGTTTCGATTTCAGAAGCCGAAGCTCCGGGATAGGTGGTGGAAATGGAAACCACTGGAAAACTCACGTCAGGGTAGAGTTCTACCGGCAATTTGCTGTAAGACAACAAACCTGTGACCAAAAGTGCCAGCACCACCATCACCGTGGTGACGGGGTGACGAATGGCCACCTCTGAAATATTAAAGCCCCCTGAGGACTCAGGGGTGGACCCATGATTACTCATGCTGTGCCTCCTGTTTCGCTTGTTCATTGTGGGGCTGTTCCGTTTGGTTCAGAACCTTATCGCCAGGGCGTACATATTGCATGCCTTTCACGATCACCTGATCCTGAGCCTGAATGCCAGAGACAATTTCAATGCTTTCGGCAGTGCGCAGGCCCAGGGTTACAGGGCGGGCCTGCACCACACCGGCTTCTTCCACATACACTTTGGGTGGTTCCTCCCCCTGGATCACCGCTTCTAGCGGCACCGTAAAGGTGTTCTGATGGCGGGCAAGAATTAGGTCGCAATCCACCAACATACCGGACTGTAAGGGGGTTTTAGCCAGCGGACGCACCGTCAATTTCACCAGGCGGGTCTGGGGATCCACCACCGGTGAAATCCTGGCGACTTCTGCGGCAAAGATCTTATTGCCGTAAGCCGAAGCGCGAATTTCCACAGCCTGTTTGACCTTCACCCGTGGCAAGTCCCGCTCTGGCAAATACACTTCAATTTCTACAGGGCCTTGCTTTTCAAGGGTCAGCACCGGTGAAGAAGTGGTCACAAAATTACCCACGTCTAACTGTTTTTGGGTGACCACCCCGTTGATGGGGGCAATCAGGGCGTAATTTTGCAATTGCGTCTGATAAATCTTCACGCTGGCCAGCGCCTGCTGATACTGCGCGCGGGCACTGGCAATTTGCTCAGGACGAGAGCCATTTAGCAATTGCTGGTGGCTGGCCTGGGCCCCCGCGATTTGGGCATCGATAGCCGCCACCTGTTGCTCCATCGCCCGTACCTGAGTGGCCAGGGTTTCAAGTTGCTGAGGGGTGCCCACCGCCTCGTTAAACAATTGTTGCTGGCGCGACAAATCCCGACGGTTCTGTTCTAGATTGGCTTGCAATTGGGCCCGCGAGGCCTTGAGCTGATCGATCGAAGCCTGAGACTGGGCCACCTGGGTTTGTAGCGGACCACTCAGGGTTTGATCCAGATTCGCTTTAGCCACATTCGCTGCCGCCTGGGCCTGTTCCAATTGAGCGTTCAACTCATGGTGTTCTAACATGCCCAGCAATTGTCCTTTGACCACTGCGCTACCTTCTTGCACATTCAAGGTCATCAAGCGACCGGCTCCCTTGGCCACCACCGTGACCTTTTCCTGGGCCACCACATTGCCCGACAAACTCAGGGTATCTGAAATCGAACCCTGGGTGGCCGGCAAAGCCACCACCGCCGTGGGCGGTGTCACCGCATTTTTTAGCGCCTCTGCTTTTTCGTTCTTGGCCTGCAGGCGGGTAACCACCAGGGCAGCAAACAGCAGGGTGACCACCACCGCCGACAAAATTAAAATCCGTTTCTGCGTCATGACTTTTGATCCTTTCTACTTTTGGGTACGTCTATTGCGCCCCCATTAATGTGGGGTTGCGGTCACCCCAAAGCTGGGTTGAGCGCCAGTACTTGAACTGACAAACACCAACGGTTTGGGTGAAATAAAGCTCAGCACCTGAGACGTACCGGTCAAGGTGGCGTCTAATTTAATGTAATAACTGCCCACCAGCCCGGGCTCACGCCAGACAATTTCGGGTTGAATGCTCCCGCCAATGGCAGTAAACGGCCCGGCAGTACTGGGACCATAAGACCAGGCGTAATTAATGCTTTGGTTGAGAGGGGCAAAAGAGCTGCTTAAGGTCACTGCGCCTTTGGTGCCAATAAAGGCGGGGTCAGGGCTGGTTTTAAAGAAGGGGGTACGCTCTTCCACAAAGACCTTGGGCGTGGGCGACACAAAGCTCACGGTCGATTGAGACTGCGGATTGTGCACATCGACTTTGACAAAGAAATTCCCGGTACTGGTGGGAATCCAGCGCAAACTTTTTTGAGAGTAGCGGTTATCGAGGGCGTTCACCGGAGTCCAGGGGCCGTTGGCCGTGGTGCCATAAGACCAAAAATACTGATTGCCCGCTTCCTCTGGTAAGTCCGCACGCAATTGCACGCTGCTGCCCAAATTCAAACTGGCCGAAGCGGGCTCGGTGAGAATAATATTGTCTCGCTCTGACACAAAAACCTGGGCGGTGGCTGACGTAAAGGCCACCGTGCGCCCTTCTGCATTGGTACCTTCGGCCCGCACATAAAAAGAGCCTGCCTGAGCAGGCGTCCATTGCAATGACGAACCCGTTCCAGGAATCACCACAAAGGGGCCCTGAGCCGCAGCAGCATAGGACCATTTCACATTGTCTAAAGGCACCTGCAATTGTAAGTTGACGCCAGCTCCCCGGGCCACCTGACCATTGGCCGGGGTACGGGTAAAGAAAGCATTGTTGTCGGTGACCGTGAGCAAGGCTTTGGAGCTGGTATAGGTGCGTTCTTCACCGGTGGCGGTCTGGCGGGTTTTTAAACGCACATAAAACTGCCCTGTTTGCTCGGGGTACCAATCTGCTTCTGCGCCGCTGCTTTCAATCAACGCAAAAGGGCCCTGTGGGCTCAGGGCATAAAACCAGGTGTAGTCTAAAGCGCTGGCCTGATTCTCTGCTGCCGTTTGTAAAGCAGAACGTAAATGCACCGCTTCACCCCGGGTAATTTCTGAGGCGCTCAATTGCACAAATTGGTTACTATTGGCCACTTTAACCCGCGCTTTGCTGTCCACATAGCTGGCCACCAGCTCACTGCCCTGACGCAATTCGGTGCGCAAATAAAAGCTGCCCACGTTAGGCGGTTCCCAGGCAATCTGTTGGCCCTCCTCTTCAATGGGAACAAAAGGCCCCTGGGGACTTTGGGCATAGGCCCAGCGGTAATTTAAACCCGTACTTTGCTGGACGCCAAAGGCTTCGGGATGGGCCATCACCTGTACCACATCTCCCAGCAGCACGTCACCGCTGGCGGGCTGTACGCTCAGGGCCGCATCGCTTTCGTTGACGGTCACCAGCGCCTTGGGGGTAATGTACGTGGAAGACAGGGTTGAGCCTTTGGCCTGCATGTCTAAACGCACGTAATAGTTTCCGGCCTGAGGCACTTCCCACTGGGCCTGTAAACCACTGGCGGCAATGGGGGTCCAGGGTCCCGTAGCGGCAGGTGCCCAGAACCAGGTGAAGTGGTAATCCTCGGCCTTTTCGGGGTTTTGCAAAGGGGCCGTCAGGGTCAACTGGGTGCCTTTGAGGACCTGGGTGGCCGGTGATACCTGTATGCCGCCCGCATCCAGCGCCAGTAAGGAACCGGTTTTAAGGGTCATAAAAAAGCTGCGCTGGCCATCGGCAATTAGAATCACCTGAATATTGCCATTGCTGTCGGCCTTGACGCCCTGACCCAGGGCAAAGGTAATACTCTGATCCGCATTGCGACTGGCCGTTACCACACTATTGCTATTATCTAAGGCCACGGTCACTTCTTGTGCCTGTTGTAAAGCTTCGGGCAATTGCGCTTGTGGAATACTCACGCTGCGCCCGGATGCACTGCTCTCAATGGTGGCCTGGAGCACCAAAGGGGCCGAGCTTTGACTCGCGGTTGCACCAAAAGAAGTATTGCAAGCACTGAGGCTTACGGCCACCCAACAGGTCAGGGCCAGATGCAACGCGGGTACATTTTTGTTGATTCTCATAAATATTACCCTTATCAAATATTTCGTATTAACAAACAATTTATATCACACTCATTATTTTTATGCAAATAGTTTGTCTAAAATAATAGTTATGTGATATAAACTATTTAGATTAAATAAAGGAAACCAACATCATGCTCAGGCGCTCCATGCTTTTTGCCCTTACCGCCAGTCTTAGTCTGGCTTCAATGGGGGTTTACTCACCCGATGTCCAGGCCAAAACCCCGGCCCAGATCACCGGCACCATCGTCAATCGCGACACCGGAAAAGGAATTCCCGGCGTGCGTGTGCAACAACGTGAAGCTTTAGAAGTGGTCATTACCGACCAAAATGGTCATTACCAATTGCCGCTCAGTGAAAGCAGCCCTCCCGAAATTCACATCGAAAAGCAGGGTTTTGAATCGCTCGATCTGGCCCTTCAAGAAGACGATACAGCCCTCAATATTGGCCTATCTCCGCTGAACACCTACCGTGTGGACACCTCCGTCCCCTCTCAGGAGCCTGTTCGTACCCCGCACCCTCTGGACACCTCACTGAGCGGTTTTTATCAGATTCACGGCATGTCCCTGTCTCAAGCCGACACCCAGATCAACGGGCTGGGCATTAATGAGCTGGGGGTCGACGCCCAATACCGCTGGCAAGACTGGCTGTTTAACGGCCATTACTTCAATTTCCGCCTGCCCGTCAACATTGCCAATTTCCCTTACTCGCCCGCCTTTTTTAACAACGAATTTCAAATCCGTCTGGGTGCCGCCCATATCTTTGCCCACGACAATAACCTGGAGTGGGCCATTGGCCCCGAAGTGTTTTATCGCAACACCTCGCCTGATAACCGCAACAACCAAAACAAAGACTTTATTCCCTTTAGCAACAGCCTGTTGGACTACCCGCAAAGCACCTTTGCCCTGGGGGTACGCACCATCCTGGGTTGGCAAATCACTGACCGTTTAAGCCTCTTGCCCGAAGTCAGTGTCTACCCCCTGGGATTGGCCAGCCTGGAACAAGCCAGTAACAGCTCGCTGTATATGGCCGGTGGCCATGTGGGCGCTAGCCTTAAATACCAGCTGTCTCCGGGCTTATCGTTAATGGCCAATTACACCAAGCAATTGCTGCTGACCGGCCCGGCCTTTGAACAGGGCGACTATGTGCGCCTGGGCCTGAGCCTGGATCCCTGGCAAATGCTACAAGGTGAAAAGGAGTAATCCCGATGTTTAGCCCTCGTGCTTTTACCCTCACACTGTTAAGCGGATTCATGGTGTGGGCCCCAGTCCTGAGCGTCTCAGCTGAAGAAAAGCCACCTGCCATAGTCCCGGCTCAAGCTCAGGCCCAGCAGGTGCTAACCCTCTCTGAGGCCATTCAGATCGCTTTGCAGCACAACCCCCAGATTCAGGTGGCCCAGGAAGAAATTCACCAGGCCGAAGCCCAGGTGAAAGAAAGTTTAGCCCAGGGCTTGCCTCAGCTCAAAATCACCTCATCTTATGGCCGACAAGATCCCGTGGGGCAACGCATTATCTCAGGCGACAATAGCGCTTTTGCCTCAAACCCACAATTTGCCGCCCTGCTGGGCACCAGCAGTGTCAACACTTTTAACACCCGCATTGGGGTCAACCAGGTGTTGTTTGCCGGGTTCAAAGTGGTAGACGGCATTAAAATTGCCGAAAAAAGCCTGGACCTGCAGCGCGAAGGTCTGCGTAAAACCCAGCAAGATATTGCCTATCAGGTCACCGAAGCCTACTTCACCGCCCTCAAAAATTGGGAGGTGGTACAACTGGATCAGGCCCTGATCGCACAATCTGAGGCTCACCTGAAAGTGGTGGACGCCAAAATGCGGGCGGGCGTTGCTCCCACCATTGATCGCCTGCGGGCTCAAAACCAACGCCTGTCTTTTTTGCAAAGTTTAAGCCAGGACCTGCGTCAATACGAGACTTCACTGAGTGTCTTAAACCAACAGATGGGACAAGATCCCGCTCAGGATCATCAGTTGAACCGGGGCGCACAGGTGGCGCAATTCGACGCCCTGAGCCGCCTACAAAAACAGCCCGGCGAAGCTCTGGAGCTGGCCCTCAAGCAGCGCAGCGAAATTCGTCAATTGCAGTACACCCTGGCCATGCAACAAATCAACGCTACCGTACAGTCTCGGGGAGCCTGGCCCACCCTGAGCGCAGGCGCCGCGTATAGTCTGCAAGACACCGCCGTCACCGACAGCAACCGCAACAATGTGCAAAACATGAATTACAGTCTTAATTTAGACTGGCCTCTGTTTGACGGTTTTAAGTCTCAGGCCCTGGCCGAAAAAGCCCTGAGTGAAGTGGAACAGGTACAGGCCCAGTTGACCCAACAAACCCAGGCCATTCAGATTGAAGTCCAAAACATTATCAAAGACCTGCAAGCTATCGAAGAGCGCCTCTTGCTCAGTGCCGAAAGCACCGCACTGGCCCAGGAGCAGGTGCGCATTAGCGAAAAAACCTACCAAACGGGCTCTGGTTCAAACATTGATGTGCTCGATGCTCAGGTCGAACAGCAAAAAAGCCAACAACAGGCCATTTTCACCCGTTTTGACAAACATTTGGCCTATGCCCGCTTATACAAGACGCTGGGGCTGGCTTTAAATGGGCGCTAAACCTTGGCCGACCCCATAGATTTAACGGTAAGATAGGGGGAAGAGATGAAGGAGCTAGAGAAAGCATTATGGATACACGCGGTCAAAAACTCTTGAAAAAGTTTGACGAAGTGTTTTTACTGACCTTAAACGCCAGCCGCAAGGCTTTTAATGAAATCAGCCGGGATATGGGCATTACAGAACCCCAACTGAAGGTGTTGATTGCCCTCAGCACCCGCGAGATCATCGAAGGCAAAACTGAAGGGGTGACCATGCGGGAACTCAGCGATATGCAAATGCTGTCTCATGGAGCAACCACGGGACTGGTGGACCGCATGATCAACATGGACCTTTTAGAGCGTACCCGTTCTGAAGAAGATCGGCGCGTGGTCTACGTATGCCTTAGCGAAAAAGGCCGCGAGATTTTTCGCCAAATCACCGAACGCCGTACCCAGTATCTGGCCCCTATTTTAGACCAACTCGATACATCGCAAGAGCAAATGATTCTTGAGGCCCTGACCATTCTTGAGGCCCGTTTTAAAGCCGAAGCGTAATGGTTCCTTTGATCTGACGCTATACTGAAAAGAAAAAAGGAAACCTTTTTCATGTCAATGCCTCTCCAAAATAGCGTCAACGATTACTTACAAACCCTGTTGCCTGAACTACCCCCTGCCTTTGAGGCGGTCAAGGCCCAGGCCCGTCATCAACGCCAGCCCATTGTATCGAGCGATGCCGGTTGGTTTATGCATATTTTAACCAAAATGCACAATCCCCACCGCATTCTTGAGGTGGGCTGCAATATTGGCTATTCCGCCCTCTGGGTGGGTTCTGCCATGGGCCCTGATGCCCATATCGACACCCTCGAAATTGATCCCGCCATTGCCCAACAGGCCGAAGACAATTTTCGCAGCGTTGGACTCAGCGATCGCATCCACATTCATGTGGGCGCCGCTTTAGATGTCATTCCCACCCTGTGGGACGGCTACGATATGGTGTTTATTGACGCCGTCAAAGAAGAATACATCGCCTACGTGGAAATGATTCTGCCGAAGTTAAACCCCGGTGCCGTCATTTTGGTAGACAACGTGCTCTGGGGCGGCAGTGTGGCTGAACCGGCTCAGGATCACACCACCTTAGCCCTGCAACAGTTTAATGAATACTTCGTGAACCATCCCGCCCTGGACGCCCAGATTTTAAATATTGGCGACGGCATTGGTCTGGCCCGCTTGCGGTAGACGATTTGCGCTAATGCAACCGCAAAAACTCCATGCGGTTGCCAAAGGGGTCTCGGCATTCAAAACGCTCCATGCCAGGAATAGCAATGGACTCAAGAATTTTAATCCCATGGGCCAACAGGTGTGAGCGCCAGGCTTCGAGATCATTGACGGCATAGGCCAGATGGGCTTTGCCCCGCGCTTGCGTTAGGTCCTTTTCGATCCCCACATGAATTTGCATCGTCCCCAGCACACACCAAAAGCCACCCCGACCCGCTAAAGCGGACGGTTTGGGTAGAGTAGGCAAGCCCATGACTTCCGTTTGACATACTCCCCTCCCTGTACCCTCAGAGGGGCATAAAAAGGAAGGGGATTCTCAAACTACGCTTACTCTAATGAGTTACGTTAGCATTTGAAGGCACAGCCCGTGCCCAGTTGCTGCAATGTTTCTCGCAGCGTTTACATCTCGATCTAAGCTCAGACCACAGTACGGACAGTTATGCACCCGCATAGCAAGAGATTTCGGAACCTTCTTGCCACAGCCTGAACAATTCTGACTGGTGTTCTTTGGGTCTACTTTGACTAACTCACGCCCAGCTTCTTCCGCTTTGTACGTGAGCAGTTCAAAAAAAGTTGACCAGCCAGCATCTGCAATAGATTTACTCAAGTGACGGTTTTTCACCATATTCTTCACTTTGAGCGCTTCCACGCAGATCATCTGAAAATTACTGATGTAGTAGTTTGCTGTCTTATGCAAGAAGTCCAGACGCATGTTCGCTACCTTGCGATGGACTCTTGCCAGCTCTTTAACTGCCTTTTTACGGCGGTTAGAACCCTTCTTTCTGCGCGACACTTTCCGCTGTTTGCGCCTGAGTTCTTCCTGAGCTTTACGATAGTATTTCGGGTTTGCAATGTGCAGCCCTTCGGTGTCAGTGGCAAAGTGGCTTAATCCCACATCAATGCCCACCACGTCAGCACGAGGTTCAGGAAAGCTACGCTCTGGCACGTCATCACAGGAGAACGCCACCCACCAGTCACCACAACCATCACGGCGCACAGTGATGGTCTTGATCTTTCCTTCAATAGGACGTGACAGGTGAAGCTTGAGAATACCAATCCCTTTAATCTTGAGATGGCGACCGTCCAGCTTCCAACCTGAAGTCTTGAGCGTGAAAGAATCATAGCGGTGGTAGGACTTGAAACGAGGAAAACCAGCCTTTTCACCCACTTTTTTGAGACGTGAGTAGAAGCCTTGAAATGCTTTGCCCAAACGCTCTACAGTATCTTGCAAAGTCTGAGAATTGACCTGTTTAAACTCAGGAAAAACTTTTTTAAACTCAGGCAGTTCGTTGTTTTGGTCATAGGCGCTAAGACTCACGCCACAGCGCTTGTACGCAGTTATACGCTGCTCTAACGCAAGGTTATACAGCTTTTGACAATATCCAAGCCAATTGAGAGCATTTTGCTCTGCCGTTTTGCTCAATTTAGCCTTGAATTTTAAAGTCTTGCGCATACGTTAATTATACCATTTTGAGAGAGCTGTAACCAGCCCTACACCTTATTTATGCCCCTCTGAGGGTATATCCTCGCCGTGAACAGACGAGGTTTTACGGTGTCTCTGATAAAAGCGGTAGGCGTCTGCCTCTTGCTCAGGGGCAACGGTGATTTGTGCATGGTGAAGCGTGTGCAAAGCCGGGGGTGTCGAAAGATTTGTCATGGGAAAGGATCCTTTCAGGAAACACGGTTTTTAAATACCTGATTTCTGTTCATCTTAACACCCGTCACAGGCAACGAAGCACAGCAAAAAGCCCGCAAATGGTGTAACATGACTGCATAATCTGTATCCACCGAAAGGGAATTTGCCTTTATGAAAGCTGTCTTAATGGCCGGGGGTTCCGGCACCCGTTTACGTCCTCTCACCTGCGACTTACCCAAGCCCATGGTGCCCATTATTAACACCCCCATCACCGAGCATATTGTCAATCTGCTAAAAAAACACAATTTTGACGATATCTACGTGACCCTTTACTATTTGCCCCAGGTGATTCAAAATCACTTAAAAGATGGCAAAGACTTAGGCGTGAACGTCAGCTACGCCCTCGAAGAAGAAAAGCCGCTGGGTACAGCCGGCTGCGTCAAAAACATTGAAGACAAGCTCGACGACACCTTTTTGGTGATCAGCGGTGACTCCTTAACCGACTTTGACCTGTCAGAAGCGGTGCGCTTTCACAAAGAAAAAGGCTCCAAGGCCACCATCGTCTTGACCCGCGTGGAAGATCCCCTGGCCTATGGGGTGGTCATTACCGACGAAAACGGAAAAATCCAACGCTTTTTAGAAAAGCCCACCAGCTCTGAAGTCTTCTCAGACACCATCAACACCGGCATTTACGTCTTAGAACCTGAACTTTTAGACCTCTTGCCCGCCAACGAAGAAAAAGACTTTTCAAAGGACCTCTTTCCCAAGATTTTGGAACTGGGCTTGCCCATGTATGGTTATGTGGCCGAAGGCTACTGGTGTGATATCGGTAACCTGACCACCTACCGTCAGGCCCACTATGATGCCCTGTCAGGCAAAGTGGCGGTGGAAGTGCCCTACAAGCAAGTGGAAGAAGGCCTCTGGGTGGGTGAAAACACCGAAATCGAACCTTCGGTGCAGATTCAAAAGCCTGCGGTCATTGGCCACAACTGCTATATCGGCAAGAACGTACGCATTTCTGCAGACACCGTGTTGGGTGACAATATTGTGGTGGGCCAAAATGCGACCCTCAAGCGCCCCATTGTCTGGAACGGCGCCAACATTGAGCGCAATGTCTCACTGCGGGGCTGTGTGTTGGGCAAAAGCACCATCGTACACCAGGAAGCCCAGATTTTAGAAGGCGCTGTGGTGGGCGACGAGTGTCGCATTGGCGAGTCGGCGGTTATTAAACCCGAAGTGCGCCTCTGGCCCCAAAAACGCTTAGAACCTAACTCCATTGCCACCGAGAGCATTATCTGGGGCAGTGGTGCCTTGCAGAGCATTTTTGGTGAGCTGGGCATTTCAGGCACCGTCAACACCGACCTGACCCCGGAGCTGGTGGTCAAAATTGGTGCTGCCTATGGTGCCACCATCGGCATGGGCAAAACCATTACCCTGAGTCGCGACCAGTCTGCTGCCTCTCGTCTCTTTAGCCGCGCCTTTGCATCTGGGGTGCTCTCGGTGGGCGTGCACATTCAAAACCTTGAAGCCTGTGCCATGCCCGTGGTGCGCACCCAAATCCCCTCCCTGAACGTGGCCGGGGGTGTGCACGTGCGCATCAATCCCGATCGCACCCGCGAAAAAATCTCCATTGAGTTTCTCGATGAACAGGGTCTGAACGTTTCTTCGAGCACCGAGAAGAAGATCGAAGCCACCCACCAAAAAGAAGACTTCCGCCGCGCCCGCGTGGTGGAGCTGGGCGAAATCCAATACCCCTCTCGTGTGATCGAAAAATACCAGGAAGGCTTCTTAAAGTACCTGTCCCACTACCAACCCAATCGCCAGGTCAAACTGGTGCTGGACTACATGTTCCAGGTGTCTCAGGTCATGCTGCCCAACCTACTTGGCAAGCGGCACATTGACGCCATCGTGCTCAATGCCCACGTGTCCGAAGGCCCCTTGCGAGATTACGACGGACTGGCGCGCCAGTCTCAGGACGTGGTCAAAGCCTTGCAGGCCGATTTCGGCGTCCGCATGGATGCCAACGGGGAACGGGTCACCATTCTCGATGAAAAAGGCAACGCTGTAGATCAGAACCGCCTGCTGGCTGCCCTGGTGCAGCTGTACCTGCACCGCAACCCTGGCAAAAAGGTGGCCGTACCGGTCATGGCACCCAGTTTGATTGAAACCATTGCCGCCCGCTACGACGGCGAAGTGATCCGCTCCAAAGCCACCACCCGCTCGCTTATGGAAGCCGCCCAGCAGCCCGATGTGATTCTGGCGGGCTACGGCGGACAGTTTATCTTCCCCCGCTTTCACGGCGGTTTTGACGGCATGATGACCACCGCAGTCCTGGCGGCCTTGCTGTCTACCGAAGATCGCAAGCTGAGCGAGTTACTGGCCGAACAGCCTGCCCTGTACATTGCCCACGAGCAAATCAACTGCCCCACCGCGCAAAAAGGCACCCTGATGCGCCTGATGCTGGAACGCTACAGTGATCGCGAGATCTCTTTGCTCGATGGGGTCAAGGTGCACGAAAACAACGGCTGGACCCTGATTCTTCCCGACGCCAACCAACCCAAAGTGCATTTGTATGCCAACGGCACCTCAGACAAAGACTGTGCTGAACGCTTGCAACAGTACCGTGCTGACGTCGAAGACATGATTCACAACGGAAAATGAGTCTGTTGGTTCAATTGATCCCGGTGGGGGTGGGCCTGCTCATTTTTGTGAGCATTATGCTCATCTTCACCCTCTTTTCAAATCAGGGTGAAGCCCTGCTGGATCGCTTAGCCGGGCAATACACCGCCCGGCTGAAGCCCCTGTTTGAGTCCCAACAAATTCCCCTGACCCCCGGGCAGTTTATTCTGATCCAGGTGGGCTCAGTATTGTTGTGTTTTGCGCTGGGACTGGCCTCAGGCCCCGATCTGGTGACCAAATTGGCCATGGGCCTGTTGCTGGCCGGTGTGGGCGCATTGATTCCCATGCGCTGGCTCAAAGAGCAGCAGCGCCGCCGCGACCGTAAATTCGCCGAACAATTTGCCGACGCCTCGGCCCTGATCGGCAACTCTGTACGCTCAGGTCTGAGTCTCTTACAGGCCCTTGAGGTGCTGGTGCGAGAAATGGAAGACCCCATGGCCTATGAGGTGTATCAGGTTTTGCAGAACACCCGTGTGGGTTTGCCCGTCGATACGGCTTTAGAACAGTGGGCCGAGCGCATGAACAACGCAGACCTGAATATTTTCACCACCGCAGTGGTGATTCAGCGCCAAACCGGTGGCGACTTAGGGCATGTACTAAACACCCTGTCCAGCACCATTCGCCAGCGGCAAAAAATTCAGGGACAAATCCAGGCGCTAACCGCCCAGGGCCGTATGGGCGCCATTGTGCTGGCAGGCCTGCCCATTTTTATGGGTGTAGTGCTGTATTTTATTAACCCCGAACGCATGAAACTGTTTTTTACAGAACCCATGGGCTGGGGCATGCTTGCTCTGAGCGCCATGACCTTAGGCGCTGGTTTTATGATCATTCGGCGCATTGTCGCCATTGATATCTAAAGGAAACACACCATGACCTGGCTCATTTTTGGACTCTTTTTTATCGCCATTGTAATGCTGGTGCTCTCGTTTGCCCGCTCTCAGTCCTCAGAAGACGCCTCAGCCCGCCTGAGCTACCTCAAAGAACGGCAACAGCGACCCGGCACCGATAGTTTAGAAGCATCAAAAGCGCCCCGCAAAGCACCCAAAGCTCAGGCGCTGGCACCGGTGGCCCAAAAACTGGTGTCTGCCCGCTTTGGCAGTGTACTGCGACAGAAGCTGGATCATGCGGGCAAGCGTCATGTACAGGTGGAGCAATACGCCGTCTACATTCTCTTGTGCATGGTGGGCTTTCCTGTCGGGTTTTATGCCCTCAACGTGGCTTTATTGCAGTACTCCAACGATGTCTTACTGTACATGATTCCCGCCCTGATCGGTCTGGGGTATTTTTATCCTTTGATCCGCTTAAACTCAGAAGTCGAGCGCCGTCAGCAGGCCATTTTTCGTGCGTTTCCTGATTTTGTGGATTTGCTCACCGTCTGTTTAGAAGCCGGCATGGGCCTCGACGCTGCGCTGAATCTGGTGGCGAAAAAAGCCCAGCCCAGTCCCCTGCGGGACGAACTGGATTACACCATTCAGCAAATTCGCGTGGGGCAATCGCGGGGCGAAGCCCTGAAGGACCTGGCCCGCCGCCTGGACATGCGGGAGGTCACTTCCTTTGTGGTGGCCGTGGTGCAAGCGGAACAGATCGGCACCAGCCTGAGCAACATTCTGAAAATTCAGAGTGAAATCTCACGGGACGCTCGCTGGCAAAAAGCCCAGGAGCTGGCCCAAAAAGCGCCCATCAAGATGCTGTTTCCCATGATCTTGCTGATTTTTCCCAATATCTTTTTGATTATCTTTGGGCCGTTGGTACTGGAGTATATGTCAGGTCGCTAAAGAGACAAAAGCTTATCGAGGGCCAGGTTAATTGACTTATTAATGGCTCCATACGGGTGCTGCATTTTGAGTTTTTCAAGGGCAGGAATCGCTTTGCGGTTGCCATGAGCCCCCAACGCCCGCACCGCTTGCTCCTGGACCATGACGGCCGGATCTTTGAGGCCTTGCAACAGAACACTGTACACCCGCTTGTCTTTTAAACGGCTGAGGGCATTGATCACCTCAAAGCGCACTTCCCAGGCTTTGTGTTTGAAGGCCCTGGTCAGCACTTTAAAAGCCCGTGGATCTTCAAACAAGCCCAGGGCATGAATCAGATTGGCAATGACTTCCGGGCGCTGCTCTTGTTTTAAAAGACCGGTAATCTCCCGCAGCGCCTCTTCATCACCCACCAGGCCCAGGGTGCGGGCGGCGTTTTTGACCACATAGACATTGCTGTCTTTTAAGGCTTTTAAACACAAATCCTTCAGGTTTTGGTGAGGCTGACGGTGACGCTGCGCCACGTCAAACATCGCCATGGCCGTATTCATGCGCACAAAAGCGTCTTCATCTTTAAGACCCTGGGCCAAATACGGTAAAACCGGCTGGGGATCGCTGGCCAGGGCCCCAATGGCCGAAATCGCCGCCACCCTGACGTTGCTGTTAAAAGCATTCAGTTGTTTGGCCAGCTCAGGAATGGCAGCAGGGTCATTTTTGACGCTTAACATGGCGGCCGCTTCCATTTTGACGTGGTCATCAATTTGACTGAGCAAACGCATCAGGAGTTCTGTCACTTCAGGGGCATTGTAGCCCGCCAGGCTTAAAATGGCCGCACAGCGAATCAGGATTTCTTCATCTTCAAAAGCCCGCTTCATCAGCGCATCTTGAAAAGCCGGGGGAGATACTTGCCCCAGGTAAATCACGCAAAACCAGCGGGCCTTCCAGCTCTTGCTTTCTAAATAGCCGCGCACGTCGTCGCCCGTTTTCGGCGCCGGGAGTTTTTGAAACACCACCGGGATCAGCTCGCGGTAATCATACTGCCGTAAAGCCCAGGAGGCCCCCAGACGCACATCTATACTCGAATCGGTACCCATAACCTGAAACAAAATCAAAAGGGCTTCTGGCGCCCGAATAAAGCCCAGAACCCAGGCCACATTTTTGCGAATTTCTTCTTCAGCAGTTTGCAATGCCTCAATCAATAAAGGCAAAGCCACATCTGCATGGCGGGTTAAATGTTGCACCGCCTCATTCAGGTGGTCCAGGTCTTCGGTTTTAAGCTGTTGAATCCAACGGGCCAGGCTTACGCCCAGTTTAGAGGTTTTAAATTGAGGTGAAAGCTCAACCGGCATCACAATGTGGGGGGCTGACATGGCTTCTATTCACCCTCAAGGTTCTCAAATTTTGCTTTGTACTTTAAAGAGCGAATGGCCTGCACCCGCGCGTCTTTCATTTCAAGCTCTGCCATCAGGCCAGATTTTTCCACAAAGAGCGGGTCTCCCACTTTGATTTCACGCAAACAGGGCAACTCTTTTGACAAAGCCCCCGCGGCAAAAGAAGCCTCTTTGATCACATCAAAAAACCCCGTGGGAATGGTATCCACCAGGGGCTGAATGTCCTGGGGACGCAACTGTTCTAAGCGCCGGTTGCGAAAGTGCTTTTGAATCAAAGCCACCGCATCAGGCCCCCCCAGGGCCGCGTTAAGTTCCTGGCTGAGAATATCTGTGTATAACATGGAAACACTGGCATTCAGTTTGGCTTTGCCCTGAATGACCAGTGTTTTGGGCACGACCTCAGCCATTAGCTGCCCTTCTGAAAGCGAGACATTAACTTTCGCACAAAGGGAATATTTTCCATTTTCTTCAGAGGCACCAATAAAATACCCCGGAACATATTGCGCTGAAAGTCTTTTTCTTCTTCAATACGACCCGATACAAAACGGTCCGTGTTTTCGCGGGCGTGCTGTTCAGAATAACCGGTGATTTCACCCGTCGCGTCCCAAATGCCATCATTACAGGCATACTTGAGTTTTTGCTCCAATTGCTTGGTGAACTCAATGCGCTTCTGATAGTTCTTGTAGTAAATAGAGAGCATAAACAGAGCGGCTCCCAGAGAGTATGCAGCCAATTTCATGGAGTAGCCAATGTTTAATTTGCCGTACATGATCTCAGAAGCAATCACTTTCAGCGCTTCGGCCATCATTTTGGGATCATCATCATGGGGAGACACCGCCATTAAACTGGTCACCAACATTTTAATAATGCCCTGGATCTGAATGTCGTTTTCTTTCGAGGCCTGAAGGGTTCCCTGCACCAATTCACGCACAATTTCTCTAAATTGATTCGAGAGAATATCTGGCGCGTCAGCCATGGCTTCAATGGACTGATTTAACAGGGTTTTTTGCATATTGGCACCCATACCGTGTTCACCGGCAGGGTCGGCATTGGCGGCCACTGCCGTAAACACCGCAGCGCCCACAGCGCCCAGACTGTACATGGAGATCTGTTCACGAATGCTACGCTCTTGTGAACGGTTAGCAGCCGCCTGCGAAGAGGAGCTGGGCTGGAATAAATCCTGAGACTGTCCGTCCAGCACCTCGGCACCTTTCATGGTGCTCAGGCTCAGACGACGACTGGCGTCAGAGCCACCACCACCGCCTTGCACCTGAGGCAACGCGCCTGCGCCAGGCGGTGCACTGGTCACCGCAGGAATACTGGCGCTGCTACCGCCTTCTCCACCGCCCACCTGTGCGTCATCTTTTTTACGTCGCGCCACCTGACGGGGACGACGTCGGCGACGGCCACCGGGCTGTTCACCGTCTGACTCTTCTTGATCCCGCTCTTGATCCCGCTTGCGCTGGACTTTATCGTCACGGCTTTTGCCCTGGTTGGTATCGCTCTCTTTGGAGCGGGTAATGGTCGAAGAGGGATTGTAATGATCGCCTTTAAATTGGGCTTGTTCTTCACCAGGAGCTTTGACATCGAGATGATGCCGGGTGGATTGCTCGTTATTGTACACATTGGTTTGACCCGCAGCCGTCGAGGACTGAGTTCCGCCCTGATTGCCTTTGACCAGCTCGGCTTTGGCCACGGGGTTATCGAATTGGGTTTTGGCAGGGGTGGCGTCTGCATTTTTGGACGTATTTTTCTCGGTATGCCCTCTGGCATTGCTTTCCACCGTCTGATCACTGGTGCCACTGCGCTGAATACGGGTTACAGCCATCCGTTACTCCTTCGGAACAATCATATGTCTATCTATCATACACCAGAATGGCCTCGGGGTTCAACGGGCGAAGCCTTGACAGCACAGCCTTGCAGCGGATTTATAACTTGAACGTTTTCAGAGGGCAAAAAGCCCCTTTGATTTAAACCAATATTCGCATTTTCTTAATCTAAGATTAATCACAAGCGCTGTTATTTTCTTTTACAAATCCCTTATAATAGAGATAGAGAGCAATGTTAAATCAAAGGTCAGGGAGTTCAAAAACATGTTAAATCAAATCATTCGGTTACTCAAAGAAGAAGAAGGCCAGGGCATGGTCGAATATGGCATCATCCTCGCGCTGGTGTCTGTGGTGGCCATCGGCATTTTGACCCAATTGGGCGGTAAGGTCGACAAAACCTTCACCGAAGTTGACCGGGCCATGGACGGCGTTGCCAACGGTGGCAACGGTGGCGGCGGCGGACAGTAAGACCGATACCTATTTTGGCTTACGGACGTTTCTCCTTTTTTATCGAGAGCCCTTTGCAGGGCTCTTTGTGCTATGCGGTGACAGCAGATGCCCAGTGAATTCACCTGGCACTGGACGCCCCAATACGCCCACTACGTGTTTGCCCTGGCGGGCTGCGTGGCCAGTATAACCGACGTTTGGCGTCAAAAAATATACAATTGGCTCACCTTGCCCACCCTCTTGCTGGGCTTACTGCTCAACGGTGTCCAGGGCGGATTTGCGGGTCTGGGGAGTGCCCTGATCGGCTGCGGTATTGCAGGTGTGGTTTATTTGGTGCTGGGCTTAGTGGGTGCCATGAAAGGTGGCGACCTTAAACTGGCTGCTGCCATGGGCGCCTGCCTGGGTTGGCCCTTAACGCTGGGGGCACTGTTTTATGGTTTTATGGTGGGCGGCGTGCTAGCCCTGGTATGGGCGCTGCTGCACGGCACCCTGCGCCAAAGCTTACATAAAGTAGGCTTTACCTTTATGGCCCGTCTCACCCCGGGACTCAAAGCCCAGTCTGAACTGGAGCAGAGCGCTTCACCCCCCATGCCCTATGGCGCAGCCATTGCCCTGGGCGGTATACTGGCTCAGTGGTATCTACCCGCCCACTATTTACCAGGGATGTAAGCATGCAAAACATATGTCAGCGATTGCGCCAGCTTTTTCGTCAAGAAGACGGACAGGGCATGCTGGAGTTTGCCCTGGTGCTGCCCCTGCTCTTGCTGTTTACCATTGGTACCATTTTTATCACCCTTTCTTTTATGCATAAATCCCGCATGAACGCCCTGGCTTATACCAGCGCACGGGCAGCTAGCGTGCGCCCGGCGGACTTTGACAGCACCAACTTTGTCCTGAAAAAATACACCGAACGCTCCGAACAAAACTGGTTGACCCAGGTGCGCACTGAACCGCTCACCACCGGCAGCGAAGATGTGGGGGTTAAACTGCGCAAGCCGGGCGAACGCTTAGATATTCTGGTGAATTTGGTCAGCGGCAGCAGCAATAAACAGGTGAGAGATCTGGTGGTGCAAATGCGCCTGCCCCAGGAGTATCCCGAGGGTAACCCCAACCGCACCCAAACCTTTAGCGAAATTGATTACCGGGCCAGTTATTTGCCCACCAGTACCCTGAGCGCCAAGCTCAAGCTCATCGACGCCCTGGTGCCCAATCGCCTGTTCAATACCGACAGCATGGCGGACGCTCCCACGGGCGGCAATAACGACTTAACACAGCGGGATGACAAAGTGGGTATTGACCCGCCCAACCAAAATTTAAAAGGCTTTTATGAGGATCTCGACTGGCGGGCCTATAGCACCCACGATGAGGCCCCCACCGGCACCCTCAAAACCCAGCAGCGCATCGGCGAAAACTTTAAAAAGCTCGAAGCGGGCGGTACCGTACTGGACCTGATCGCTGAACTGACTCCCATTGCCTCTGTCATCAAAGGGGTCTTTGGCAATGTGGCCGCTACCGCCGCCAAAGAGGTGGAACAACAAACCGCCGAGCTCACCCAGCAAATTGATCGGGACCTGAAAGCGAGCTTTGGCCCATGAACTTAACCCAACGCTTTTCACGGCAACGGGGACAGGTCATGCCCTATGTGGCTTTTTTGATCTTTATTCTGGCCGGTGCCGCCTTTGTGGTGTTTGACATTGGCTTTATGATCAACGCCCGCATTCAAAGCCAAAACGCAGCAGACGCCGCCGCCCTGGCCGCCGTCTCGGTTAAAATCAACAAACACCATATGGACAGTCTGTTGCGCACCGCCATGACCCAGGAAGCCTTAATGGCTCAGTCCGAGCTGCGCGCGGCCCAGGCCATTGCCCTGCAAGCGGTGCTCAAAACCGAAGGTTATACCGCACCCATCATCACAGACCCCCAACCCGGACAACCTGTGACACCTGTAGATCCCATCAAAGACGAGCTCATGGGGATGGGTGCCCAGTACAAAATTCGTATGAACCGCGCTTACAAGCACAGCGTCAAACTGCACCGCGAAAGCATGGCCTTAAAAGCCTGGTACAAATGGCTCGAAAAATCAGCGCCCACTGCCGTCAGAGAAGCTGCGCGGGTGGGCTATGCCCTCAATATGCAGGGCTATGACGATTTGGGCAACAGCACCCAGGCTCAAAACATTCAAGAGGTGTTGGCCAGCAACAACGATCTCTTAGAGAGCCGTACGGGGGTCAACAGCAATGTAGGCGGCTTTATTTATGCCGGTGAAGGCACCAGCATGAATGGCATGTTTGGCAAAACCTTCGTCGAGCACAAAACCCGCACCGGGGCCTCTGCCGCTGGCGTGGCCCTTCTTGACTACTTAAAAACCTTCGAAATCAACAGCAACGCCGCCGCCACCCTTAAGCGCCAGGATCAAATCACCCCGCTAGGCCCTTCTCTGGCCATGCAGTGGTATTCGCCCTACTTAATGGCTATCGAGGGCGACAGCCCCAGCGAGGTGGCCCACTGATGCTTCACCTTCGTCGTGGCCGCCACCAACGCGGTCAGGCCCTGCTCGAAATGGGCATTGTCCTGCCGCTGCTGATTGTACTCATGCTTGGCGTGGTGTATTTTGGGCACAGCACCATCGCCCTGCAAAACCTTAACGCCGGGGCACGCTCGGCGGCGCGTAAAATGGCCATGGAAAGCACCTCCAGCGCTCTGTTAAGACGCAACGGCGGTTATCAGGCCACGGGCGATCGCTTTTTAAGCCTGGCCCAGGACAACCTCAGGGGCATGGTGTATCCTGAACAACTCAGCGTGCGCAGCAGCACCCGTCAAACCCTGAACTACAACGAAGATCTTGCCCTGATGGGCATTTTTAGCAGCAGTGACAATCACCGCTGGGTGTATACCCTACAAGAGAGTGTCGATGTCAGCAGCTTGCTGACCCCCATGCCCGAAGACATGACCGGCGATGTGCCCGCCAACCTGCAAAATATGCGCTTTGGCCTGGGCACCGTGTTTTATGGGGGTACCCTGCAATATCGCCTCGAAAACCTCACCCCCATTAGCCGTTTTCTCTTTCGCAACCAGACCGACCCCACCCTCACCCTGGGGGCCACCAGCATGATGCCCGCCGAACTGCCTTTGCGCGGTGAAGGCTACGGCCTGATGAACCTGAACCCCTGGCTCAGTGATCTGGTCACTGCCGACGTAGAAAACAATCCCGATTATCCCGATTTAATTGATTAATGACCGATTATCGGCAGGTGTTTGCGGGTCTCCAGTTGCGCTGGTTGGTGGCGTTACAGTGGAGTCTCCTGATTGGGGCTTACCTACTCATGGAAATCCTGAACCTGTGTTTACCTACAGGTTTTTTTCCACCTGAAAGTCACTATTTTTTTGAGGCCTTTCCGAATCTTCTGGGGCAGTTGCTGTTTATGGGTGCACTGTGGATGCTTTGCAGAAGCAAAGGTTTTTCCTTGCAAAGCTTTTGGCAACGCCCCATTGCCCCACAAAAATGGTATTGGCTAGGCTTGCTGTTTATACCACTGATGTTAACCAGCCTCACCCTCAATGCCCTTATTGGCTATTTCATTGAAAATTTCTCTTATCTTCCCTTTGAAGAAGCCTCTGAGCTCAACCCCCTGGGCATGTGGATCATTGAACCCTGGAAAAACCAGTGGTACCTGGCCTATAACCTGCTGTCAGTCTTTAACCTCGTACTGCTCACCCCTTTTGTCGAAGAAGTGTTTTTTCGCGGATTTGTCTTGCACCGTCTCAGCCTCAAGCATGGCGCTTATAAGGGCCTTTTTTTCAGTGCTTTATTTTTTGGTGCTTTTCATCTGCACGGCATTGGCCACGCCACGCTCATCGGACTTGTCCTGGGCTTTGTATACCTTCAAACCCGCAATCTGAGAGTGACCATTTACTGGCACATGTTACATAACGCCGTCAGCACCCTATTCTCAATCCTCAACAGTGATTTCTCTATTTTGGATCAGCCTGGAATTGAGCGAGCATTTGACACCGTAGGCCTGGGTCTAGTGGGCGTGTTTCTGATCTGTCTGCCTACCGGCATTCATTGGCTGCGTCAGCAGCACATCACCTATACCGCCCCGCTGTTTCAAGATGCTAACGAGTAAGAGATGGGCCTCAAAGGCAGAGCCGTTGAATCAGCGCTGCCTGCTGAGGATACTCGGCTTGTAAAGGACTTGCCTGCGCCAGTTCAAAATCGGCAAAGTCAAAGCCCGGCGCCACCACACACGACACCAGCGCAAAAGCTTCTGGCTCAGGAGCCCCCAACTCGGCTGCAAACCAGGCACCCGCAGGCACCCAGGCCTGGGGCTGTTGGGGCCCCAAATCCATGCGGGTATAGTCCTGCTGAAGCACATGAATATGCAAGGCTTGCCCGCCGTGAAAAAACCAGTGTTCATCGCTGGCAATGCGGTGAAAATGAGAGCGTTCCTGGTGCTGAAGCAAAAAGTAAATCACGGTCGCTGCTGCACGGGCCCCCTGCTGACCTGTGGCTGCGGCGGGCAATTGAAGCCCTGAACGGTAGGTCTCTTTATACCAGCCCCCTTCGGGGTGGCGTTCGAGTTCCAGGTGGTCAATCCACTGCCGGGCTGTCATGGGTGAAGTCAAAGTCATGGGAAATTTCCTTACAAGCGCTTGTTTCGCTGCTATAGCGATCTCTACAATAAAACCATGGAACTTTTACAAAATCAAACCCTGACTTGCCCCTATTGCTGGCAGCAACTGGATGTACTCGTGGATTGTTCAGTGACTCAGCAAGAATATGTGGAAGACTGCCATGTGTGCTGCCGCCCGATTCTGGTACGCATGGAGCTGATCGACGATGAAGCATATATTGAAGCGGTGCCCGAGAATTATTAACCGGTGACCCCACAAAAAAGCCCGAGCCTGAGTTGAAAGGCACCGGGCTTTTTTAGGACTTTAGGTATACAGGGCTTTATTTTGCGGCCTGGTTAGCGGGTGGCAGAATGACCGTGTCCACCACGTGAATCACGCCGTTGCTGGCTTTCACGTCTGGCATAATCACCTTTGCCCCGTTAATGTAAACGTGTTTGTCACGGGTGCTGATTTTAATCGCTTTACCGGAGAGGGTTTTGGCTTCCGTGAGCTTCATGGCAGCTTCAGCATTTACGTCACCAGGGACCACATGATACAAAAGAACCTCTTTTAATTTGGCTTTGTCTGCCAAGAGAGCCTTAAGGGTTGCAGGCGGAACTTTTGCAAAAGCCTCATCGGTGGGCGCGAATACGGTAAAAGGTCCTTTGGCCTGTAAAGCACTGACCAGCTCAGCTTCTGTAAGTGCTTTGGCCAGGGTTTTGAACTTGCCTGCAGCCAGGGCCGTAGAAACAATATCTTTTTTTGAGCTTTCCATTATTTCTTTTTTATGATGCGCTGATCCACTATGATTACCTGCCAGTGCAGACCCAGAAAATGCGCCGAATAGAATACTCGCCGTGATGGCAAAATGTAAGGGTTTAAACATGATATAAAGGTCTCCTTGGTTGTTTCATCGTTACAAACCTTAGCTTAAATTCATACCCAGGTTTGGCGCAAGCCCCGTTGAAAAAAATAAGCGACATCTTTACATGATCTTTATAGCGAGAAGGGTTCCCCCCTTCACGGCATCCACTTTAACCCAGGAAACAGGTTTGTGGGTTCAGCAAAAAAGGCCTGCCAGAAGCATCTGGCAGGCCTTTTCCCAATAAGAACAAATGTCTTAGATTTCGAACTTAATGCCCTGTGCCAGGGGGAGCTCGGTACCGTAATTGATGGTGTTGGTTTGACGGCGCATATACGCCTTCCAGGAATCAGAACCCGACTCCCGTCCGCCACCAGTTTCTTTTTCGCCCCCAAAGGCGCCGCCAATTTCTGCCCCTGAGGTCCCAATGTTCACATTGGCAATGCCACAGTCAGAACCCAGAGCCGACAAAAAGCGCTCAGACTCACGCATATTGGTGGTGAAGATGGCTGAAGAGAGCCCTTGTTTCACATTGTTCTGCATGGCAATGGCATCGGTCACTTCGCCACTGTACTTGAGTAAATACAGAATGGGTGCGAAAGTTTCTTCTTGCACAATGTCCATATCGTTGTTGGCTTCGGCCACCGCAGGCATTACGTAGCAGCCGCTTTCAAAGCCTTCACCACTGAGGGTTTGTCCTCCAAAGATCACGTCACCGCCCTGGGCTTTAACGGCTTCCAGGGATTTTTGCATGGTGGCCACGGCGTCGGTATCGATCAACGGACCCACATGGTTTTTCTCATCGAGGGGAGAGCCAATTTTAAGACCTTCGTAAGCTTTGACAATGGTGGATTTGACCTGATCGTAAATGGACGCATGAATGATCAGACGACGGGTGGAAGTACAGCGCTGGCCACAGGTCCCCACGGCGCCAAAGACAATGGCAGGCAGAGCCATTTTAAAGTCCGCGTCGGGGGTTAAAATAATGGCGTTGTTACCGCCAAGCTCTAAGATAGAACGGCCCAGACGGCCGCCCACCACTTCACCCACCCGTTTGCCCATACGGGTCGAGCCCGTGGCAGAAATCAGGGGAATGCGGCTATCGGCAATCATTTTTTCACCGATGGTGGGCACATCACCCACAATCATGCTCATGACACCTTCAGGCACGTTATTGTCTTTGAGCACTTTCGCCATAATGTTAAAGCAGGCCACCGCTGTTAATGGGGTTTTTTCAGAGGGTTTCCAGATGCTTACATCGCCACAAACGGCGGCAATCATGGAATTCCAGGCCCAGACGGCCACCGGGAAGTTAAAGGCAGAGATAATGCCCACAAGGCCCAGGGGATGCCATTGCTCGTACATTCTGTGGTTGGGACGCTCAGAGTGCATGGTTAAACCATACAGCTGGCGCGATAAACCCACGGCAAAATCACAGATGTCGATCATCTCTTGCACTTCGCCCAGGCCCTCTTGCAGCGACTTGCCCATTTCGTAAGACACTAACATACCCAAATCATCTTTGGCTTCGCGAAGCGCGTTGCCGATCTGACGCACAATTTCACCCCGTTTGGGGGCAGGCATGGCCGCCCATTCCGCTTTGGCGGCTTCTGCAGTGCGAATCACCTGCTCATAATCCGCTTCAGTGGCTTTGCCCACTTTGCCAATCACCTGTCCATCCACGGGAGAATAGGAAGTATAGGTATCGGCAGTACTGCCAAACCATGCTAAACCGGTGGTGCAGGGGCTGGCTAAATCCTGCAGATTTAGAGCCTTTAAAAAATCTGTGTTTTCCATTGAAAGATCTCCTTTTTATCAAAGCTTACCACCTCTTGCCGCCCGTGCGTGAAAATAGCGGCGATCTCCCTCGAGGTGTCTCCTTAAGATTAAAAACAGGTTATATGAGTAGTAAAAAAAGGTTATATTTAAGCCACAAGGCTTCAGAATATCAGCCCTTTCATAGATAATAACTATAGAACTTGCGTAGAAAGGAGACCCATTGTGCCCACCGTCCATCAAACGCCGTTGGTAAGCCCCGGCTTTAATGCCCTTCAGGTCTCCGCCAAACCTGTGCCCTCAGGCTTTAGCAAGCAAAACACCCCCGTGAATACGCCCACTGGCCCCCAGGATAGCTTCCGCCTCTCGCTCAAGGGCTCCCAGATGCAGGTCAATGCCCAGGCGCAAAACCAGATTCAATTTGGTGCCGCCGTACACGTGGACACCCCCAACCCCAATCCCACCAAATTTTTGGGCATGATTCGCCTCACTCAAAATCAGGAACTGCAAATTCAATCCGCCGAAAACAAAGCCTTTTACCGTTTTGACCAACCCGGCAACGATATTACTCGCGGCTCGATTAATGCCAAGATTCGTCACAGCGCCACCAACACGTATCAACCCGGCTACTTAGAGCACGGCAGCGGTCTCACCCTGTCTGAGGATGAGCGTAAACAGGTCATGGATGCCCTCAAAGACTACGGTGAAGACCTGGCCTCCATTGCGATTGTGGGCCGCGACAAACGGGAACTCTCAAACTACTTAGAAGACAAAGCCTTTATCTTGGTGTTTGACAAAGACAAAGACGACTTTGAAGACTATATCAAAAACGGTTTTCATGACTTTTTTGGTGCGGAGGAAGTCCAGGCCACACCCCCTGCCGCTCAGACCACCACAACAGGTAAGGTCTCCACTGAAGCGCAAGACGATCCCAAAGCCAAAGATCGCGGCGAAGCCTTTCGCTGGCGGTTCTTTCAACCCCGTGTGGGCGTCAGCATGCGCGGTTTAGACTTTGAAAAAACCCGTGTTAAAGCCCAGGTGGAACTGGCCCGTTTGAACGGCCCCGCCAATACCGAAGTGAAGGTGCTGGCCAAAGTCCCCTTTACCTTTGAGGGCGAATACAACGTCGAAGGCGAAGTGCAAGCCCGCCGCATTATCAACTATAAACCCGGTGAGTACGGCGCCTTTAAAGACAATATGTATGTAGAAACCAACACCAACTACAACCACAACGAAGCCCGTTTGCGCAGCACCTTTGGCGTACGCAAACAAATTTCACCGGACTCTTCATTGGGGGTTTACGGTTCGGGCACCCTGTCTACCGGCGGCGAAAAACACGATGTGGGCATTGGCGTCAATTACCAGCTCAAGTTTGACTGACGCCCGACAAGCTTTCCTTTTGCTGACGCAGAATCAAATCCTGTAACCAAAGCAATTGGTGCCGCAAGCCCACGTCTTCAAAAACAGAGGCCAACAGAATGGATTGGCCGGGGCCATGGAGCGTCAGCTCATCATAATAGCGAATGCGGCGTGTGGTCATGAAGTCTGGCGAATTCATTAGCGTTTCTTTTTTAACACGCTCCAGGGTCACCCCATGCAAATCATTCCAAAGGAACGTCTGAGATTGACGGCCATTTTTATAGGTTAAGCCTGTGGCTGAAAAGCTCAGGTAAACCCGCCCCACCGCACGAAAGCTTTCTGGGTTCAAAAGCACCGTCTGATCATAAAATTCGAGATCTTCCAGCCCGGCGGGTAAAGAGACCTGATACCCCTCCTCTTGCACCTGTAAATGCATCCGACAGCCCACAGGCAAGTCCAGATAAGGCATCGCTTCGCTTAAAGGAGCCTGAGCAGCCGCTGCAATGGCCTGTTGATGGGTGTTGAGAAAGGCGTTCACCTGCTCACATAGATCTGTATAAACCGCTTCGGGTAAGTTCATATCCAGAGCCACCGCCGGTAAACCTTCAGCGCCGCACCCATTTAACAGGAGCGCGCTCTCATGCCTAAAACCGTTCCGACGATAAGACAGCGATTTCACCAGGTAGGTGGGCACAGCACCGTTTTGCAAAGAAAGCTGGTAAGGCGTAAGCACCAGCTCCCAGGCACGGTTGCTATCGGGTTTTTTTCGGCTCAGCGAAAAAAATAAGATCAGTGTAAAAAGAACGAGGGCCTCTGAGCCGAGCAGAAGCATAACCCCTGAGGTATAATCTTCGGGAGAATGGGTGGAAAGTAACGGAGCCGCCAGCAAGAATTGCAGGGGCAACACGAGCAGGTTGAGAAACAGAATGCGCGAAAGCGTAGAGGCTTTTTTCTGGAGATGTACGGGCACAGGTATTTTGAGCATGGGAGGTTCTAATACAGACATAAACGACGGTGTTTACCCCTTTAAACTGCCTGACATGAGGCCTTGAATAAAATATTTTTGCCCCACCAAAAAGACGGCCAGGGCGGGCACTACTGAAATGACACCTGCGGCCATCAATTGGCCCCACTGGGTGTTCTCGCGGAAACTGCCTTTAAAGGCTGCTAGCCCCACAGGCAGGGTGCGCATGGCCTCAGAATTGGTTACGATCAAAGGCCATAAAAAGCTGTTCCAGGTGCTAATAAAGGTAAAAATACCCAGGGTCGCCAGGGCAGGCAAGGCGGTGGGCAAAGCGATCTTCCAGTAGATTTGAAAGGGGTTGCAGCCATCGAGCATGGCCGCTTGCTCCAATTCTTTGGGAAACCCCAAAAACCACTGGCGCAGCAAGAAAATGCCAAAAGCGCCAAAAAGACCGGGCACAATGAGGGCGTAATAACTGTCGATCCAGCCCAGCTTGCTCATGAGAATGAACAGGGGCACCACGTTCACCTGCGGGGGAATCATCATGGTGGCCAGAAAGAGCAAAAACAGGGTATTGCGAAAGGGAAAATGCAAACGGGCAAAGGCGTAACCCGCCATGGAAGCGGTCACCATTTGACCTGCGGTGGTCAGCACCGCCACCAGCAAAGAGTTCCAAAAGAAGCGCACCAGCGGCACAGCAGTCATGGCCTGGGTATAGTTCTGCGGCTGCGCCGGATTGGGCAAAAACTCAGGCGGAAAGGCATAAATTTGTTCGGTGCTCATTAAAGAGGTGGACAACATCCATAGAAAAGGCACCAGCATAGATACCGCGCCGAGCACCAGAATAATGTAGGCTAAGACTCTTGATCGATCCATCGCTTGCGCAGACTCCATTGAATTAAGGTCAGGGTTAAAATAACGCCAAAGAGCAAATAGGCAATCGCAGAAGCGCGGCCTACATTAAAGAACTCAAAAGCATTTTGATACAGCCAGAACACCGCCACATTGGTGGTACCTGCGGGCTCACCCTGGGTCATAATGTACACCGGATCAAACACCTGGAAGGCGGTAATGGTGGACATCACCGACACAAAAAACAGGGTAGGTCCCAGCTGGGGCAGGGTGACATTGAGAAACTGTTGCCAGCGGTTGGCGCCATCGAGAGAAGCCGCTTCGTACAACTCTTCAGGAATGGTTTGTAGGCCCGCCAAAAAGAGAATCATACTATAACCCACATTCTTCCAGACGCCCATTAGAATCAGGGCCGGCATGGCCCAGAAGGTACTGTACAACCACTCCACTTTGGGCAATCCCACCCAACTGAGCAGTCCGTTAAACAAACCAATCTGGGGATCGTACATCCAGTTCCACACCAGTGCAATGGCCACCATCGAGGTCACCACCGGCAAAAAGTAGATGGTACGAAACACCTTGGTGACCCAGCCTGACTGGTTCATGGCAATGGCCAGTGCCAGGGCTAACGGAATCTCTAAAAAGACCACCGCCAGGGCGTAATAAAAAGTGTTACCCATGACCTGCCAAAAAGTGGCGTCGGCCAACAGTTCAGTATAATTTTGCAGGCCTACCCACCGGGGTGGACTGAGCATATTCCAGTGGGCGAAGCTCAGACCAAAGGACGCCAATACAGGAATAGCCACAAAAATCCCCACCCCCAGTAAACTGGGAAGCAGAAAAATAAAGGCCCATTTCCATTCTTCTTTGTTTTGCATTTAGACAGTATACCGAACTTTGGAAAAGAAGCCTTTATGATTCAGGGGTGGGGGGTTATTTCTTGTTTAATTTATGGGCTTTCACCTGGCCGTTGGCCTTTACGATCGAGCGAATCGACGCATTGCGGTTGACGTTATCGGGATCAAAGCCCAGAACCCACAACTCAGCTCGGCTGAGGTCGCCAATTTTCATGCTGCCTGGCACCCGTCCCTCACGGGCCAACACCACGTCCAAAGAGGTGGTGGGGGTAATGTCTACCACCAGCACACCTGGACGATAGGTAATCAAGGAGGCACCCAACCAATAATTACCGTCGAGGGTCCGCAGTTCAATGACACTGTCGCGGTCAATAACGACGGGTACGGCATCTACTTCGTACTGAATGTAGGTTTGGCCTGTTAGAGGATCAACACGCACGTCGGTCACATTCACCGCGGTAACCTGGCCGTCAATCACGGCTTCTAAGCGGTACAGATCGTTCACGCTCACCCGTAAGACGGGGTCTGCGGTGGTGGTGACGACCACCTGCTGGGTTTGAAAACCGTCCTCGCTGGCCACATAGGGCAAAGTCACCTCACCCTGAACCCGCTGGGTTGGAGTGGGTTGATTTGAAGCCATCGGTGTAAGGTCCTGTTGGCACGCAACAAGGCTGAGTGCGCCGGGCATACAAAGACTTAAAGCCAGTAATAATCGTGGGGTTAATGACAACATAGATGTGTCCTCCTGTTTGCTTTTATGTTTGTATGCTAAAGGGGGCACATCTTAGAACTCAACGCGATTTATACGCTTTTGATGCGGGTTTAACGCTCTTCGAGCACCAGCACCCGTTCCTGTTCTGCCAGAAAGGATTGCATCGCCAGCGCCCCTTCTCGCAAAACAGCCTCGTACTGCGCCTCCACATCCACCAGCAATTTACGCTGACGTCCCGCCGTTTCTGCCATCAGGGCAAAACTGAACTTTTTTTCTTGCTTTTTTTTGTGGATCCACAAAGCCGTCAGGGTCGCCACGGGAAAAGACTCCATTTTCAGGATACCCATAAAATTGTAGCGCTTGAGAATCACCACCTGCGTGTCGATGTAAATCGACTGGGTGCTGCGGGGTCGCCCGTGCCGGTCCATGTAGAGCAAGGTAAAGGGGAATAAAAAGCAAGCCCACCAGAACAGTTGCAAAAGGGCAATAAACGGATGGTTGTCTGTGGCCCAAAATCCTTGCCGTTCGCCCGCTAAAAACTGTTGTAAGCCTTCAGCCCGCTGCACAGCCCCCCGACCTGTACCCATGATCAGTGAGGTGCCGTCCACCAGCTCAATCTCCCATTCTTCGCCATTCCAGAGACTCTCATCAATCTGCTCCACGGACAACGTACGCGCCCCCGTACGCCAAAACAGAAAAGGATGAATGTTGACCTGACGATACACACAAGCGTCCTGAACGGCTTCACAACTGATGCGCTGATGGACTGGCAAAAAGAGCTCTTCGCCCAGCTCCAGGGTAGACAGCGGAATAATAAAGCAGGCAAAAAGGGTTACCCAAAAACCTTCGGGTTGACGCAATAACAGGGTAAAGCAGTCGGGGAGCAACTGAAAATGAAGGCCCCGACGGGGCGGCGCGCTCACAGGGCTTTTTGTACAGCCTGCTTCCACCCGGCATAGCACCGGGCTGCCTGCTGGGCGTCTTGCTGCACTTCAAACCGGCGATCCAGGGCCCAGTTTTTGCGAATATCTTCGAGATCTTGCCAGTACTGCACGGCCAAACCCGCTAAATACGCAGCACCCAAAGCGGTGGTTTCGGTAACCGCTGGCCGCTCCACGGGCAATTGCATCAGGTCAGCCTGAAACTGCATCAAAAAGTCGTTGGCGGTGGCTCCGCCGTCTACCCGCAGCATGGTCAGGCTTTCAGGGGCATCGCGGTTCATGGTGTCTAAGACATCACGGCTCTGGTAAGCAATGGATTCTAACGCCGCCCGTACCACGTGCTTGCGATTGGCGCCACGGGTCAGGCCGGTGATAACACCGCGGGCGTCACTGTTCCAGTACGGGGCACCTAAGCCCACAAAGGCGGGCACCACATAGACCCCGGCGGTGTCCTCCACAGACTCCGCGAGAGCCTGGGTTTCTGAGGCATGGTCAATCAATTGCAGTTCATCGCGCAGCCACTGAATCACAGCCCCCGCCACAAAGACGCTGCCCTCTAAGGCATAGGTGCGCTTGCCGTCAATTTCCCAGGCCACGGTGGTCAAAAGCCCGGCTTCTGAACGGGCGGGTTCTTCTCCGGTGTTCATGAGCATAAAACAGCCGGTGCCATAGGTATTTTTGGCCATGCCGGGCGAAAAACAGCCCTGACCAAACAGAGCGGCCTGCTGGTCCCCGGCCATGCCCGCAATGGGAATGGTTCCCTCACCCAGCAGTTGGGTCTCGCCAAACAAACCACTGGAAGGCTTGACTTCAGGCAGCAGGGCCTCTGGAATATTAAGAATGTGAAGCAATTCTGAGTCCCAGTGCCCCTCGACAATATTGTACAGCAGGGTACGGCTGGCGTTAGAAGGCTCGGTGGCGTGTACACGGCCTTCGGTGAGTTTGTACAAAATCCAGCTGTCGATGGTGCCCATCAGCAGTTCGCCGGCCTCGGCGCGCTGACGTAGCTCAGGATATTCTTCGAGCAACCAGTGCAGTTTGGTGCCCGAAAAGTAAGCGTCTAAAATGAGCCCCGTTTTGTAGCGAAAGGTAGACTCATGGCCCGTCTGCTTAAGGCGTTTGCAAATCTCTGCCGAACGACGACACTGCCAAACAATGGCATTGTGCACCGGCTCACCGGTGGCTTTGTCCCAGAGCACCAGAGTTTCGCGTTGGTTGGTAATGCCAATCGCAGCAATATCGCGGGCCGTTAAAGACAACTCAGCCAACACATCACGGGCCACTTGCAATTGGGTTTGCCAGATCTCAGTGGCATCGTGTTCGACCCAGCCGGGCTGGGGATAAATTTGGCGAAACTCTTGCTGGGCCATGCCCTGAATTTGCCCCTGGGCATCAAAGACGATGGCCCGTGACGACGTGGTGCCCTGATCCAGGGCCAGAATAAATTGCTGCTGTGACATAAACGCCTCCCAAAAAAATAACACGTGCTTTTTGGCGTGTTTTTTCGCATCCTGTTCATTGTACCGCGCTTTGAAAGGGGTGGTTTTTAGGTCTCTCCAGACCATCGTCTGTGCCATAATAAAGCCATGCGCTATCTTCTTATCTGCACGGTTTTTTTTCTGATTCATGGTGTCAGCACCTTGCCCTTACGGGCCCAACAACAGGACTCCCGGGAGCCCATAGATACGCCGTTGATCGAACTCTACCCTTTTCCGGTGTGGTACCGGTACCAAGATACCCAGGACCAGTTGGTGGTTCAAGATCCATCCAGCGGAAAAGTCTCTCACTTTGAAAACCTGGGCTTTGCCACCTACCCCCACTTTTATACCGAGTCGCTTGGCGGCGCGCTCTGGTTACGACTCGAAGGCCCCGACACCACGGGCCAACACAAGCGCTGGTACCTTAACCCCGCCACCGGACAACACAGTGAAATTTTACGCCCCTTAAGCCCTCTGCCCTTAGCCCCCGATCAATTGCTGCAATGCGACGGTGAACAGCGCACCCGGTGGGTGGCTCAGCCCCGACTGACCCCAGAGGGCCACAGTGTGGGAATCTTTGACCTGTCCCCCACGCAAGCCCCCTCAGACCGGGACACCCCCACCCAAAACTTTCCGCTGCCCTCCGGTGCGCAACCCTGGCGCAGCTGTCAGCATCAAAACTGGGCCGTGGCCTACCAAAACGACGCCCTGTACCTCTACGACATCCCACAGCAAGAGCGCTTTGCTCAGCCCTTACCCGCACACAGCCAAAACCTGTTGCTCAACCTGATTTTTCGCGAGCACAAACTCTGGGTCTGGTGGCGGGTACAGTCACACGCCAGTAAAACCGTGCAATACACCCTGTCTCGCTTCGACCTCAACACCCACACCTGGAAAGATTACCCCGCTCAGGAGCTGCCTTTTTTGCCCTTGCAGGATCTCCCCAATGGTGAGCTCTTGCTGGGGCCGCCCTGGTTGCCCAGCGCCTTTCGCGCCCCGTATTTTCGTTTAAACCCACGCAGCGATCAACGTTCAGCGGCCATTTGGGTCGAGAATCAAAGCCCCGGACAGATCAAGGATTTAACGGCGGTGTTTGAGGCATTGTCACCGCCACCAAACGGGGCAAATACAAATGGGGCTGGGTCGTCAACTCCTCAGCCTTAGAACAGGGTCTTGTGCAGCTGCAAAGGACAAAACCGTCTCCCAGACGATGTGTTCACCCACCCGCGTACTGTAATGGCACTGTACAAGCCGTCCCTCTTCATCAATCAAAAAATCTGCGGGCAGACGGGTGAGCGGTCCGTCAGGCCTGCCGGGTAGAAAGCCCAGACGGGCCGCTTGAAAGGCTTCTTTGGCATTGTCGATACTGAGTAATCCCTTAACACGGGTTTCCAGTTGATACAGCTGGTACAAGGCGCTGTGCGGATCTGCCAGCAACGGGAAAGGAGGCTGCTGCTGGCCCACGGCTTCGGCAATGGCCTGTGGATGTGACTCAAACACCGCAATCACCTGCAGCGCCGTGAATGCAGAAGCGCGCTGAATCATTTGATGAACCCGCAAATTACACAGGGGGCAGGTGGCATATCTAAAAAAGGCCAACCACACCTTTTGCCCCCGGTACTGCTGCAGGTCAACCCCCTGACCCTCCCAGGTTTTTGCCGTAAAGAGAGGCGCTTTTTGACCGGGCTGTAAACGTTGTTTCATGGGAAAATCCTTAACTTTGAGTAATTGCTCAAAGTATAGTTTTTTCACAAACGTCTGTCAAGAGGCAAAATGCCCTGAGGTATAATCTTGTAGAATGTGACAAAAAAGGAGGTTCCCATGGAACAGCCCTGGTTTGACCCCCAGGTGGCCATGACAGAAGCCATGACGCTTTTTTGGCGCAAAGGCTATGCCCAGACCTCCCTTAAAAATTTGCTGGATGCCATGCACATTCTCAACGGGTCTTTTTACAACACGTTTAAAAGCAAAAAGCAGGTTTTTTTGCAGGCGTTGGACTGTTATGCAGAACAGGTGCTTTATCCCAGAATGCTCCGCTTTAAGCAACACAGCCATTTCAGTGACGGTTTAAGGGCTTTTTTTAAAGACATGATTACAGACTATACAAACCCGGAGATCCCTCGCGGTTGCCTGGTGGTCAACTCACTGGGCCATGAGTTATGGCAAGATGCTGACATTCGCCAACGCTTAGAAAAATACCTGCAAGAACTCCACGATTTTTGGGTCATGCAATTGCAAGCCTACACCAGCCAAAATCAACGCACAGACCTGGATCCCGAGTTACTCAGCCAGCTTTTAATCACCGTCCAAAAAGGCCTGGCCAGTGCCTCAGTCACCGGCATGTCTGCACAGGAGATGCAGGCCCAGTGTGACTTTTTGTTTTCACAGTTTCAGCTTTAAACACTCAGGGCACAAAGTGGGTTTGATCCTGGACAGGACAGGTGCCGATGGACAAAAACACCGCCGTCTCTGAGGATTCATTCACCAATCGATGGGGCACAGGCGAAGGGGGAAGACCGAGGCTATCTCCAGCGTGCATCAGCACACGCTCCTCACCCAGATAAGCCACCAATGTGCCCTGCAAAAGATAAATCAGCTCTTCTTTGACCGTGTGGTAATGGGCCGCTGAGGCCGCATGCCCCGGCGGTAAAGTTTCCTGATGAATCAAAAGATCTTTGAGTTGAAATGCTTCAGACAGGGAGCGCACCGAGGAATAAGCTTCCCCTGTGCGCTTAGACGTCAACGTGCGTAGGGGCAGACTGCTCACCGCAATGGGCTTCATGGGTCAATCTCCGTATCAGAAAATGGGGTGTGCAAGACAGACGCTGCAACCCGTAAAGCCCGCAAGCGGTTGCACAACAAGGTGTGCGAAGCGGTGCCTGAGGTAGATTTTTGCAACGCTTGCTCTGTGACGTCGCACAGGTTTTCAAGGGTCTGCTTCATGGCTTGCTGCTCCGCTATCGTGGGGCTCTGCAGAGAGGGAACTTCTTGACGCAAGTGTGCCAGAGCATAGCTCAGGGCCTCCAGGTTATGCTGTAGCCGCGCGTGTTGCCATGTGCCCGGCTGGCATTTTTGCTGGGCCTTTTCACACTTGTTATGCAGCGACACCAGTGGGCGAATCAGCGCTTTTATGTCGTGGGCTGTGCTATGAGCGTTTTTCATATTGCCGCCTTTCTTCTCTCTATTAGAACACAAAGAAACGGCTGAATTATAAGCGAATTTGAGCGTTTACACATAGGCACACTTATTTATTCAGCTTGTAATCATGATTTTTTGTAAGAAAGATGATTGAAAGAGAAGGCAAAAGCACCCTCAGCGAAGTAGGTTGAAACAGCTATCTTCCGTATCAAGCCTTGCTTTAGTGGTAGCCTAACCAGTGAAACACATGACATTCATTTAACAACGTCAATTAAAAATATATCTCACACACTATATTGGAACTTTACATATTCTCGCAACGTCTCAAAGACATGAAACATCAATTAACCCTTTTTTATACCGCCTTCTTTTTTCTGAGCGCCTGCCAATCTTCAGGTATCAACGAACTACCCCTTGAGTCGCCTCAGGTTTTGGCTTCTCCTTCCGCCTCTACTGTGGCCTCCATCATGCCTTCAAAAACAGACCCGACAGCGACTCCGACAATTCCGACTCCCTCCCCCTCAACTTCAGGTGAGCTGTCAACACCGACTCCTCAGGCCTCTGCACCTGATTCATTTTTTCAGAACACCGCGATTTACGAAACCACCGAAGAACAGATTTACCCTCAAATCAAATTACAGGGGCAAAACGGTGTCATCTATTGGCACAGTGATAACACAACCCTTGATCCCATGGGTTACGTCATTCGCGGGCTTCAACCCGCTGAGCCCTTGCTCGCAAAAGATTACCCTAAAATGCAGCGCCTGTTTCCTGTGTTCAATGCGCAGGGCACAGGATTTATGCTGTGGCACCCGCGCAATAGCGAGAGTGCTTTAGAAAGTTATATCGTGCAGGCCAAAGCACTGAGCGGCTTCAAACCCCAACAAGACACACAGCGCACCCTGACCGGCCTCGTGATCCAGGGGGACATTGACGCACAGGGCCACGGCAATTTATACCAGATGCAGTATCAACCGCCTGAAGATCCCGCTAAGAGCACAGGCATATCGCTCTGGCGCTACCCTATCGATGACAATGGACTGTCTCGTTCACCGCTAAAAATGGGCGATCTGCCCGGCAGAATTTATCAGGTGATTATGGATGCTGAGGGTAGCGGTTGTGTTTTTGTAAAAGAAGACCTGTATACTTCCGCGACAGATGTGCCCTCACGCCTTCATTTTTTAGATGTTGAAAATTTTCAATTGACAGGCACCTCGTATACTTTGCCCGAAGCCTATACCGACTTTCAACTCCAGGTCGAAAACGGAGAAGGCGCGCTGATGACTGCCAAACAGGTATTGCCCATTCAAAATTACCGCCCTCGGCCCACCCAGGCCTTTTCAGCCCAGGTACCCAACCTCACGGAATACAGCGAAGACGGCAATAGCAGCGTGTTACAACGGGTCAACGCCAACGGGCAAGGTTTACAATTGCGCAGCTTTCGCAGCCTTCAAACAGGAGGGCAACAAACCCATCCAGGACCCTTTGGCCACAACGCCCTGGAAATACGCCAAATCATAGACTTCAAAGCCACGGGGCCGGCATACCCCATCTATACCGCTCCTGCCAGCTCTGGCGATATCACCCACTATTTGCCCCTGTTCAATCTGGAGATCGACGCCCAGGGCAACGGCATGGTGTATTGGCAAATGCAAAAAACCCGGCGCACACAAGACGGAGACAACGTGATGGACACCGCTCTGCAGCACACGATTTATCTGCGGCCCATTCGCGACTTTAAAAGTTGGGACGCAGATAAATAAGGGTTCCGTAAGGTGTCATGGTTCTTCCTTTGCGGGTTTGAGGGTGAGCCCATAGGCGCAGGCCAGATCTTTGAGCGCGGGTGAGGTGCCTGTCACTTCCCATTCAAACCAGTTTGTCCATTCAAAATACAGCCTTTGCTCCCCCTGTTCAAAGGTGTAACTGTCAAAATCGATGCCTTTATCAAAGGCGAGGGGACTGTATTCGTGGGTGAGTTTCCAGCCCCGTTGCTTTAAGGCTTCAAGCATGCGGTTGCCCAGTGCGGTGTCGAGAAACTCGATTTTATGACTCACAACAACGCCTCGCGCACACGCCGGGCCGCCTGTTCTGGGCTTTGATGGGTCATGTCCAGACACAAGTCATAGGGCAAATGTTTGGGAGCGGTCTCAAAGCCATGCTTGACTTCAGCCAGGGTTCTGTCTTTACGGGCAACGGCCCTGCGCTGTAAACATTCCCAATCTGCGGTCAGGCCCACATAGAACACCGTATGGGCCGCAAAATAACGCTGCAGTTCTTCGGCCCGCCGGGCAGAGGAGATCACCACGTCAAAAATCACACAATGCCCGGTATTGAGTAAGCTGTCAATACAGGCAAACGCCCCGTGCATTAAAGCGTTCACATCAACCGCATCCCAATTATTATGCAGATTGCAATCTTCTAAAACACCTGGCGGCAGCCCATAGACCAGGGTGTCCATCGAAAAATTTAACCAGATCTGAGGCAAGCATTCCGCTTGCAAGGCCTGGGTCAAAGTGGTTTTACCCACACAAGAGGGGCCGTCGATAACTATCAATTTGTGCACGGCGCTTACACTTCGTATTCCTGCACTGCAAAGGTCTCCACCAGCGAAAACAAGTCATCTTCGGGCCCGGCATTGCGAAAGGCCTCTAGCGCCGCACGCGAACGCCATTTCTCGAAGATATTGACGCGATTCCCATCCAGAGTGTCAGGCGAAACCGCAAAATCCAAACAGTCTTCATGGCTTCTGGCCAGGCGTATGGCCGACTGTGAGCGCTCTACAAAAGCATCTCTCAAGCCCGTTTGAATCCTCAGGTGTCCGGCCACAAGAATCGGCATGGTATGAGTCTCCTGTTCTATCGCGGTTGACCGAATAACACCAGTATATGCCACAGTCTGCGAAAACGCGTTAACATTTGCTCTTGACCACCCCAGGCCGGCCAGATTTCTGGCTGGAAGCGCAAGCGGTTTTCGAGTTGCCCCAGAGACGCTGCGTCGATATGACCGTGCTTTGCAGCCTGTTCGGCAAGGGCCTGAACGGCATAGCCCCGAAAAGACAGCGGCACATCGGCCAACGGCAGTGTAAATCCCGGATGCCAGTCCAGACGTAGCTGATACCGATCACACAGGGCTTGCAGAGTGGCTTTAAGGGGGCCGTCTCGAAAGCAGGGATCCGCCACGAGCTCTTCTGCATCGTGGGTTAAATTCAGGGGACCATGGATCTGAGCTTCAATATAGTCATCCAGCGCGTGCCCCAGAGGGCGCTCTCCCAAAGGAATAGCCAAATCTGAGTCACAAAGACGGTGGTAAAAGGTTTGAAGATCTAGTTTCGCATCTCCCAGGGCCCCTGTGCCACGGGCCAAAGAAGTGAGCAACGGAATTAGAACCGGCAAAAAAGCCGCTCGTGTGCCTGAACACGTCAGGGCATTCGCAGCCTGACTACCACCATAGGTATAGCTGGCACGATGGCAAACCTCAGGCTTCAGCACAAAATAGCAAGAGCCAAAGCGAGGCGCTGGCCCATCGGGGTACCCCAGCACATGGAGCGCACCATATTTGGGACGCTCTACCAGAGCCGTTTCGGCAGTATGGTAGGCTCCACCAAACAGATCCCGTTCCCAGATATCCCGCTCGCCATCAGAAAAGGCCGTGGGGCTCCCGGCAGAAATACCTGTATCAAACTGGGTTTTAAAGTATCCCGCGGCAAGCAAACCTGCCGCCACACTGCGCCCCGAGACATCTAAGCGATCCGGGTGAAAGTGTATGCAAATGCGGGCCTTGCTCCAGAAGGCGCTCAGCAATTGTTCAAAAAACACTGTAGGCAGCGATGCTAGACCCGCAGTATTTTTTAGCATCCGTTGTGCAGATTCCGTTTGGCCCTGTCCCAGAGCGCTCATGTGGGCTAGCGCTTGCTTAGCAGCCTGCGTTGCCCTAGACAAAATAGGCCGCCTGATTTTCAGCAAACAAACACGCGGTGGGGTAAGGCAGCGCAAGAGGCGGTAAGTGTTCTTTGGCAAACCATTCCAGGCGAAGGGTTTCATCATCTCGCTGAACACCCGCGTCTCCTTCAATCGTGCATTGAAACAACAACACGGTGTACATAACCTGATCACCGTTGGGGTAAGTGTATGCAAAACCATCGCCCCCGAAAGCACCTAACAATCGCTCAGCCCTGACCTTAAGTCCCGTTTCTTCGCGGACTTCTCTGATCAGTGCTTGTACAGGTGATTCCCGGGGCTCTATCATGCCCGCAGGTAAACTCCAGGTATCATCTGTTTTTTGCTGCAGCAAAAGTTGATGCTCTGCGTTTAAAATAACCGCCGCGACGCTCGGCATCAACAAAGGCATGGAGCCAACGCTGGCGCGCACCTGCCGGATATAATCACTTGCGCTCAAGGGTTTGCTTTTTGGTAATGCATGGCCACCACCCCGTTACGCAGGGGCGTCGACGATACCAGTTCAAGGCATCGTGTGCTAAGCAGGCCAGACTGGAAAAGGCTCGGGCCATGCCCCACAATGCGCGGATGCACAAGCAATTGATACGCGTCGATAAGCCCTAACCGATCCAGCGCGGTGGCAAGCTGGTTGCTGCCCACCAGTACTCCTGCAGGGGTGGCGTCTTTGAGCGCCTGGACGTCGGTACGTAAGTCTCCCGCCAAGTGGTGGCTGTTGTGCCACGGAAAATCGGTACGCGTTGATGACACCACGTACTTCGGCTTGGCTTCTAATTTGACAGCCCACTCACGAATGGCAGGCGGTACATCTTCATCACCACGGGCCACCGCTGGCCAATAGCTTTCCATCATTTCATAGGTGGTGCGTCCCCACAACATGGCTCCGTTTTGGTCCATCAGGTGCGTAAAAAAAGCGTGGGTCTCGTCATCGGCGATTCCGGCCTGGTGGTCGATGCACCCGTCCAGTGTCACATTCAGGCCAAAGGTAAGCAGTCCCATGTCATCTTCCTCCGTGTGTGGCTTATCGTGTGGTCATTTTACACGATAGTGTACAAGCACATCAGCAACCCGAAACCCAGGGGCAAGGCGTTTTATTTAAACAGCCAGTGACGCAGCAGACGTGTGTATCGCGGCATGACCCCATACACCATCAAAAACACCACAACCCCCGTCACCGCAAGGGGGGTCAGCAAAGGGTGCCGGGGCACTCCCAGGGTATCTAAGACAGGCACCACGGCCAAAGGAACGCCCAGGGCCAGTGGATAAATCGCAGACCAGGTCACCAGGTATTGCTTCCAACGGACAGGTATCTGGGCCTGTGCCCCGGTGGGTGCAAACCAAAAATCCAGTCCACTGCTCACAAAAAAATCGTCTCCGGCGAGCAGCAGGGGCTGCACTTCCGCAATAAGATGCGCCCGCTGTTCAGAGCCCATCCAGGCATTGAGATGGGCTTCTGTCTCAAACCTGAGAATCACCCGGAAGGTTTCACTGCGCCCTGCAATGGGGCGCACAATATGCCAATCTAAAAAACCGGCAGAAGCTCTGGATATGGGACCAATTTTGTCTAGCCACTGCTCATAAGCCATGTGCTTATCGTGGTGTACGCGGTGCGAAATCACAACGGTGGCACCGTCAATCGACTCTGTCTCAGGGAATTGTGAACGCATCATGCCTCCTTCGCCTCAAGCGATCTGCATGTCAGCATATCCCTTTTTGGCCTTTTCTGAGATCATTGAGTTAATATTCCTGATTGTCCTGAGCCCTTGCGGCGTAGCCCCACATCAAAGCAGAAGAGAAAAAACGTCATGTGCGTTCTTTCCTCCTGCGTGGTTTGATTACTTCATCGAATGCAGACCGAATAGATTGCCTTCGGTATCAATGGCCAGGGTACAAAAGCCAAATTCACCAATGGACATTTTGGCCTGTTGAATTTTGCCACCAGCCTGTGTAACGCGCGCCTCTTGAACAGCACAATCCTCACAGGAAAAATACACCACGGTTCCATTGCCGCCGGGTTCAATGCCTGCCATTTTGACCAGCGCCCCGGACGCTCCGTAGCTGCTCATATCTGACGGGAAACTCCACATCACCATATTTTGATCTGTGGGATCTCCCAGACTCTCGAGTTTAACCTCAAGCACCTCCTGGTAAAAGGCTTTCGCTCTGTCCATATCCTGGACGTAAATTTCAAACCAACCGATAGGATTCATCGTTCGCATTCCTTCTGTGTGCAAATTTTAGGATGTTATACAATATGTATTCAATCGTATATTATTGTATAACATCGTTTCTGAAAGCACAAGTCCAGGGTTTATCTAACGCTCTTCAATTTGCGACAGAACAAACTGAGCGCGGTTTTCAAGGGTATCAAAGGGCACCACCACTTTCTCAAAACCACACTGAGCATAGGCTTCAACAATGCGCTGATGAAAGACAGCGTACTGCTCGAAAGACGATCCCCGAAAAGCGTCAGCGACAAAAATGTCTGGCCAGGGCTCTAAAAAAAACACGGTGGGTTGGTAGCGGCGCAGATAGGGCTGAAGCTCAAAGGGCAGAGGGGTTACCTCGAAGCGTTGCGCATACGCCAAAAGATCAGGCAGCCCCCGATCAAAAAACACCGTGCCGTCATGCACTGAGGCAGCCTCAAGCTGACGGATGCAGAGCTGAAACAGGGTCTGCAAAAACAGGCGGGGATTTTTTGCAGGCAAGGCCTCTCCGTTGTGTGCCATTTGTGTTTGCAACACGTTTCTGATAGGTTCTTCATTGACAGGATAGCCCCGATCACGAAGATATTCGATCAGACTGGTCTTCCCTGTTCCGGAGGTTCCTGTGATAATGAAATTTCTTTGCATATAACATTCTACGCAGAACAACGGGGTTTTTGGTGGCACAAGACACTTTCGCAGTAAACAATCAACCCTTTCTTTTTCAGTGCTTGCTGCGGTGCGGTTTTGCAAATGTGGGACTGGGTCTGGCCTTTTTTATAGTATTAACTCCACCTATAAATACAATGTGGCAAAGCACAGCCACCGACTGGGTGCCGCTTCTCATGGTACTGGTTTCAGCCCTGGGTTTGAGTCAGATAGAAGCCCGGATTAAAAACAAACATTTTCCTGTATTTCAACGGGTTTCATTAGGGGCCATTCTGATGCAATCTCTACCGGTGGTGCTCCTGCATTTTGCGATCCTGGCAGAGTCCACGCAAAGCTGTGGTATCTTTACGGCCCCCTTACTCTATTACAGTTTTGGCTTGCTGGGTTGTACTGCAATAACCTTCAAAACCCATCCATCAGTGCAGCCCCATCCCCTTTTTCAGGGACTACGGTATACATTACGGGGTGTATTAAGTCTGATCTTCGCACTGTCACTTTATGAAATTTTAACGATGGGTCATATGCATTGCGGTGAGGGCGGTATCGCAAACGTGAAATCCGATATGCACACACTGCAAGGCCTGGTGGAGGCATACCGTGCCGATCAACAAGGTCAGGTGCCGCAAAACCTTGCCGCTTTGAAGCCCAATCAGGGGGGTAAGGCCTACCTTGACTTCGATGACTTTGTCCCCGGTAAAAGCGCTGCGTTTCACCCTTTTCTGGGGTTTCGTTTAAACCCCAATCCGTGCTGTGCAGCGTTTGCAATTTACAGACCTTTATCTGCCACCACGTACGCGATTTATGGCTCTGACAAAAAGGGGAATCTTATTCTATACAAAGGGGAAACGTTAACCTTCTCAAACGCAAAGCCTTAGTTCACAACCTTGTACACCTGTTACGCTCTTCAAAAGGAGATAAGCTCATGAATTTATTTACATCTTTTTTGCTAGCCCTTACCCTCACAGCTTTGCTCGGATGCACAACGGCGAGTCCAGAAACAACGCCCCCAATGATGGCAGAGCCCTCTGCACCGCCACCCGAATCTACAGTCAAGGACGGTTCACCAGAACCCTCACTCAATCAAACATCCTTTGTCAGGCCAGAATCGCCCTGTCTTAACGAACCTGTTTTGGTGGTAATGCCCGGCGTCAAGCAGGCCGGAACTGCTGAAATATACATTGAGAATCGGTCAGAAAATCCGGGTAAAGTGCCCCCCTTGTTTGGTGATTATGTGCAGATTGGGCGTGTTCCTTTAAGAACAAATGAAAGGCTATCCTTTGTGTTCACTTTCGAAGCGGTCATGCAAGATATATCCTCTGAGCGAACCCTCGCCATATCCCCAGAAGAAACCTATTATGTGGTGGTCAACACCCCGGCTTCATCAGTGATTAGCATGGGGCCCCATCGCATCAAAACAAACTGCGAAAACGACGATACTTATGATCTTATGCGCTGAAATAGATTATGGCTTAATCTTCAGGAAAAGCAGGCGGGTACAATGCTCCAGGCACCCAGATGGGATCGAGTTGCTTTAGCACCTCGGGAAAACCCTCTATTTTAATATCCTGCACATTCACGCCCGGTAAGTTCTGTTTATTTGGGCTCACAATAATCTGTCTGACGATGGTCGGCCGCCCGCTATAAGAGATATTCAATTGGCCATAAGCGCCAGCCGTCAACACATCAAAAGCATAGGCAAAACCCTGGGTTTTCAACACTTCGTCAAAGCCACTACAACCATCTAAGCTTCGCAAGTGGAGCACGGCCTCTGAGTTTGCTGGAAGATCTAGCGCGGTAGCGTCAATGTTTCCAGACACCGTCACGCGGGTCGATGCGATGGCCAGGCACTCTATGCTCCTTCTTTTGTTTACACGAAAAGGGTAATAGTTGACCTCTGGTTTTTTGTCTGGGTTAGCCATCGGCCGGGTCTGGTAAAAAGCACTGGCTCCTTCATAGACAGAAACTTCAAGTTCTAAATTTTGGTCATAAGGCGCATACGCAAAATGGTACTGCCCCGCTCTATCGGTGAGTACCTGAGCATCGTAGGGCCGACAGGGATCTAGACTGCGCAAGCGAACGCGGCCCATAAAAATTTTAGAGCCTTCATCGTCCACAATTTCCCCACTGAGTCGTGTGGCTTTAAAGCTTTTATCTGTGTTTGAGCAGTCATTCACGTATTCGGGAACAGGGGCCAGGGTCGGCGAATGGACGGGAGATGGGGTGGGGCTTTCTGGCTCAATGTCTGGCTCAGTTTCTTGGGTATTCACGGCAGAGGGAGAGGGCACAGGGGACAGAGTTGCAGAGGGAGAAGGTGAAGGCAAAAGAGAAGGCTCGGGGGCTGGCGTGAGCAGCTCTGTTTCAGAGGCGCAACTGACGATGACAGCGAAAGCAAGCAAGAGTAAACGATGTTTTTTCATAAATAAAGTCCTGTAAAAAGGGAAATAGGAACATGCAGCTGGGAGCATGTAAAGTGGGACGCGTAAACAGAAGGGAAGTTCCCGCCCTTAGCCTTTCCAGACTCCAATACTGGCATAGTCAGCCTCGTGGGCGGCGTCACCCGGATTCGAAATCAGCCTGCAGGCCTGGCATTGAAAAGCATGGGCGGCTAATCCCCGGCTTTTTTCGCCAGACATCCCTACAAACCAGGGTTTGCCACAGCCAGGGCAAGGGAGATCATTTTCGCCAATGTCAAAGGCCCAGTACCTGTGCAAATAATAATACGTGGGCAGGCCGGTGCGGGCTTCGAGGGTACGGCACAGCGCCAGCCCGTTTTGCGAGAGTTCGCTGTGCACATCGGCCATCTGGGTATAGGCGGCAATTTCTAAGGCACCGCCATCGATTTGGAGTATGTCATGGCACTGGTAGGCCTTCGCCCATCTTAAAATGTCTTCTCGGGTCTGGGTCTCAATGGGCAGATGGTACAGGGGAATAGGCCGGCCAGAGTCACCCGCACAGACGGGAGCATGGATATCGTGTAAAAAGGTATACAGATAAAGGGCCGGGAGCTTGTTTAAGCCAAAGGCCTGCTGCGGTGACACTTCATTGATATATTCAACCTTTAGCGCCAAGCCCAGGGCCTGTAGTTCATCGCGAGAGCGCCGGGCAAAGTCGCAGTGAAAGGCAAGGGCTAAGGCCTGTGGGTCAGGCAGGTAAACGGTGGCTCTGAAATGGGTCTGGGTTGTAGCCAACACGTATTCTCCGGCAATTTGCCCTCCCTTTCGCAAGAAAATGAGATAGGTCTCAATGGCGTTAACACACACTTCAGCATCTATGCTTTGGGGTGTTTGCGGAGTGAAGTAAAGATCTACGGCGAACATGTTTGCGTTTTATACACGATTTAACGATCCAGGTCGTCAAACATCTCTTCTGTTGAAGAATATTCGGTCAAATCATCACTTTGCATGGCAGCAAGCGTAACGTGATTCGGTATTTTTACTTCAAAAGGTAAGCCTTTATGAAAAACCAGCTGTTTGTAAAACATGGTGATTGCCTGCGTAGGATTAATGCCGACTTCTTCCATAATAGCCTCAGCTTGTGACTTCAGCTCTTCTGAGACTCTTGCGCGAATCATTGCATTTTTCATCTGTAATACCTATTCGATTTTTAAATTATCCAGGTTAATTGTATCTCTTTTGAGACACTTTTTCAATCAAATTGCATACGCATTGACCCTCAGCGATGTCAGGTCGAAGGGTCTGGCTTTGGCCAGCTGATTATAAATCGCCAGGAAGTCTGGATTTTTCGCTAAAGTTTTGAGAAGGGGACTGAAGGGATACGATGCGTGAGGCCCAACGCATGGTCAGTGATGCTTTAAGCGCAAAATAATGTTACGCTGTGCAGATGGCAAGACTGAGAAGAACGGATCAGCGCATGTGTGCACACTCTCTGTGCATGGTGTTGATAGCGCTATGGGCCATTTTTGGCTTAGCGGCCTGTCAGCATTCAGCAGTTCAGACGGAAACGGCTTTTCGGTGTTCTGGCAGCTGGTTTATTCCGCCTTCGTTTCATGGCAATGCCTGGAGCCAGGGGGGTGATGGCACCCACCTGCATTTTGTGTATGAACCGCTATTTTTGTACCAGGCCGCTGATCGGCGTTATTTGCCGCAATTAGGGACGGCTTACAGCATCAGTGCCGATCGGCGTCAATTAACCGTTAAGCTGCGCCCCACAGCCCGTTGGCACGATGACACCCCGTTTCGCAGTATCGATGTCAAAAGCAGCTTTTTGATTTATTGGTTACAGGGCTGGGGGGGTGCTTTAGAGCGCATCGACACCCCTGACGAACAAACCGTTGTTTTTGTCTGGCAACGTCCCTTTAACCCTGTAGAAGAACGCCAAATGTTGGGCCAACGGATTCAGGCCCCCGCACATTTGTTTTCAAAATGGGCGGACACGGCTGAAAAGCTTTTGGCCCGTTCGCCGCGCCGCCGTTTGGGGCAAGAACCCACAAGCGCCCAGCAAAAAGCCTTTGAACAATTGTTGCTAGACAAAAATGAGCAATTGCAATTGGCCTATGCCTTTCGGCCCGAAAAACCCATTGGCACCAATGCCTATCAGGTCAGCCAAATTACCGCTTCTGAGATGGTCTTAAAACGATACCCCCGCTCCTGGCACACAGCGGTCAAGGTACCTGAAGTGCGTATTTTACGCGGCAGTACCAATGACGTGATGTGGGCTTATTTATTGGGCGGAGATGTGGATGCCTCCCATGCCGCCACCCCGCCTGATGTGGCTGAACAAATGCGCAAATTAAATCCCCACCTCAAACAACTGAATTTGCCCGATTACCTCAATTTTGGCTACGTCTTAAATTTGCGCCAGGCGCCCTTTAAACAATTGGCCTTTCGGCAGGCGCTGGCCCATTTAATAGACCGCGATCGCCTGCGTCAAATTGCCTCGTATTATTCACTCACCAGTGATGATCGCCATTTACCGTTAATGGCCCACGATGCCCAGGACTGGTTAAGCCCCGCGCTTGAAAACACACTCCAGCATTACCCCCATGACCTTCAAAAAGCCGAAAAACTGTTAAACGAGGCGGGTTTTAAACGCAATGCTGAACAAAACTGGCTCAGCCCCGATGGCACCCCACTCCAATTTGAAATTGCCGTGATTGCCGGTTATTCAGATTGGATTTTGGCCAGTGAAAGCCTGGCCAGCCAATTGACCCGCTTTGGCATTCCGGCCCAGGTGCGCACCTATGACAGTGCGTTGTACCACCAGCTTATTCGCAACGGGGAGTTTCAAATGGCCGCTGCCTTTGGTTTGGATTATAAGGTCTATACCCAACCGGCTTTTAGTATGGATCGCTTGTTTGCCCGCAATGGTTTTTTAAGCAAAGCAGCAGGCCTGCCGGAACGTTTGCCTGGCCCCGCTGGCCGGGCCATTGATTTACAAAAATCGGTGGAAACCCTCATGGACAATGCGGACCCGCAGGTGTACCGCCCGGCTTTAAACGATTTATTGTGGTTGGCCAATCAGCAGCTTCACTTTTTGGCAATTTATGAAAAACGGATTGGTGTATTTGTGCAAGAAGGTGAACGAATTCGCAACTGGCCCGCAGCCGATGACCCGGTGTGGTCCTTAACAGCCCAGGGCTTAGACGTGACCTATGCGTATTTGTTGAGTTCAGGCCGCCTTGAACCCGTTAACCGTGAGGCGCGTTTATGAGCCCCCGCTTACGCAAATGGACATCGGCCCTGATCACGATTTTGGCCGCGACCCTGATTTCATTTGTTTTGATCCGGGCCATGCCGGGTGACTTTTTAGACTTGCGGGCCAACGAGTTGGTGACAACCCAGGGTTTACCTTATGCCACGGCGTATAAAATTGCCAGCAGCCAATACAATTACGACCCCAATTTGCCACTCTGGCAGCAGTTTGTCAGCTATTTTGGCGGTCTATTACACGGCAATTTGGGCACCTCAATGACCTTGCGTATTCCCGTCAGCAGTGTTTTGTTACAAGCCTTGCCCTGGACGCTTTTTTTAAACTTTTTGGCGCTATTGTTGAGTTTTAGCGTGGGAACCACCCTGGGTTTGTTGTTGGCCTGGAAACGCCGCAGTCGCGTGCTCAGTGGCCTGATGAATGGATTTGCGGTGTTGTCACAGGCCATTCCTGATTTTTTGATTGGCCTGCTTTTACTGGTTTTTTTTGGGGTGCGTTTGCGGTGGTTCCCGCTACGTGGGGCTTATGATATCAGCTACACACCGGGTTTTAATCTGCCGTTTATGTTCAGTGTGTTACAACATGCCATTTTGCCTGCGATGGCCTATACCCTCAGCACCGTGGGCGGCTGGATGCTGGCCATGCGGGCCAGTGCCACCCAGGTTTTAAATGAAGAATACCTGTTGGTGGCCCAGGCCAAAGGGCTCAAATCAAAACGGATTTTTGGTCGCTATTTGGCAAGAAATGCCATTATGCCCCCCGTTACCCAATTGGCGATTGCCTTTGCCTCAATGATCAGCGGTTCGATTTTTGTGGAATGGATGTTTGCTTACCCGGGCATTGGTTATTTCTTTGGCTATGCCCTCGGCAACCGTGATTTTACTTTGTTACAAGGCATTTTATTGGTTTCAACCTTAACGATGGTGGTGGCCAATCTCCTGGCAGATGCCGTTTACAGTTGGATTGATCCACGGGTAAAAACATGAATCTTTTAAAAACCCTCTTCGATGTGTTACGCCACAACCGCAAAGCGACAGTGGGCACCCTTTTATTGGTGGGGTTTGTCTTGATGGCTCTGCTGGGGCCACTGTGGCTGCCGGTTAATTTGGACAGCGATTATTTAGAGCGCTTTCAAGGGCCTTCCTGGCAACATTGGCTGGGCACCGATTATGCGGGCCGTGACACCCTGGCCCAGCTGATGCACGGCACCCGCGATATGCTATTGATTGCCTTTTCAGCTGCGCTGGCCACCCTGGCCATTGCGATGGTGGTGGGCACCTGGGCCGGTTTAAGTGGCGGTTGGGTGGATTCGTGTTTGATGCAAGTGATCGACATTATGCTGACCCTACCGCGCTTTCCGATTATGGCAATTTTTGCGGGTTTGTTTAGCATCCGCGACCCGCTTTCCTTTGGTGGGGTCCTGGCCTTGTTTTATTGGCCGGGGCTGGCGCGTGGCATTCGCAGCCAGATTTTAAGCCTGCGCCACAAAGAGTTTATTGAGGTCAGCCGCCTGATGAATATGCCAATGCGCCATATTATGTTGGGCGAATTAATGCCCAATTTGGTGCCTTATTTGGCGATTAATTTTATTGGCGTGGCCCGTGATGCCATTGTCGCCAGTGTGGGCATTATGCTGTTGGGGATTGTGCCGCTTTCAGCCAGCAATTGGGGCATGATGCTGAATATGGCCACCACCCAAACCGGTGCCATTTATGTGCCCAATGCCTACGCTTATTTATTGGCCCCGATTGTCTTTATTGTGATTTTTCAATTTGCCTTAATGGCCTTTGCCAGTGGCCTCGAAGAATTTTTTGATCCGAGGCTGCGTTAAGATGACAGACGCCCTGTTACGCCTTGAAAACCTAAGCATCCGTTACCAGGTCAGGGGCCGCCAGCTTTTGCCCGTTGAAAACATTTCTCTTGCGTTTGCCCGGGGGCAAATCACCGCCATTATTGGTGAGTCGGGCTGTGGCAAATCCACGTTAACCGCCGGTTTGTTGGGCATTTTGGCCAGCAACAGTCAGGTGGACCCCAAATCCCGTATCTGGTTTAACGATCAGGATTTATTAAGCTTGACGCCTGAAGCCCGTCGCCGTTTTCGCTGGCAAAAGGCCTCGATGGTGTTTCAGGCGGCCCAAACGGCCCTCAGCCCCACCCTGCGCATCGGTGAACAATTGATTGATACTGTACTCGATCATGAAAAAATCAGCCGGGCTGAGGCTTTGTCTCGCGCTGAAGTCCGTTTGCGTCAAGTGCGGCTTGAACCCGAACGGGTCATGACCGCTTACCCCCATCAGCTTTCAGGTGGCATGCGCCAACGGGTGATGATCGCATTGGCTTTGATGCTGGAACCTGAGTTAATTTTGCTGGATGAACCCACCACGGCCCTTGATGTGATTACCCAACATTATATTTTCGACATTTTATTAGACCTTTGGCGCAGTCAGGGCATGACCATGCTGTTGATTACCCATGATTTAAGCGCAGCAGCTGATTTGGCCGGGCAAGTGGTGGTCATGTATGGGGGCCGCATTATGGAAAACGCCCCCGCCAAAGCCTTTTTTCAACAGCCCTTACACCCGTATAGTGAAGGCTTGTTACGGGCCCAACCCACCTTAGACGGGGATACGGCCAGCCGCCAGCCCATTGATGGACACCCCCCTGATTTGGCGGCCAAACCCAGTGGTTGTGTGTTTCACCCCCGTTGTGCGTATGTACAGCCCAGTTGTCGCAACGAAATTCCCCTTTTACAAACCTTGCCCGATGGCCGTCAGGTGGCCTGCCCAATTCGTCCAGCCCAACTCAACCTGCCCCAACTCAACCCATCCCAATTGAACGAGGTAAAGCCATGACAAAACCTTTGGTAGAGCTTGACCAGGTTGAGATGATTTTTAATTTGCCTGCGGGTCAATTACAAGCAGGCCGCCGTTTAAATCTCACGATCAATGCGGGGGATATGGTGGCCGTGATTGGGGAGTCCGGCTGTGGCAAATCCACCCTGGGCAAATTGATTCTGGGGCTGCAAGGCCCCAGTGGTGGCGAAGTGCGTTTTTCGGGTCAGAATATCTGGGCCAAAGGGTTTCGCATGCCTGCGGCCATGCGCTTGGGCGTGCAGGTGATTCACCAGGACCCCTTTTCGAGTCTGAACCCGGTGCGCACCGTTTATCAGACCCTGGCCCCGATTTTGCGTCACCACAAATTGGTCAAAGGCCGTGCTCAGGCTCGCCAGGCGGTCGCCACCGTTTTAGACCAGGTCGGGCTAACCCCCAGCGATTACTTTATAGACAAATACCCGTTTCAATTGTCAGGGGGTCAAAAACAACGGGTGTCGATTGCCCGCGCAACCTTGCTCAAACCCCAATTGATTGTGGCAGACGAACCGGTCTCGGCGGTGGACAGTTCATTGCGGCTGGTCATTTTGGATTTGATGAAACGTTTTAATCAAGAGCAAGGCACCGCCTTTGTGTATATCACCCACGATTTGGCAACCGCCCGTTATTTTGCCCCCCAGGGCACCTTAATTGTCATGTATTTGGGGCGCATGGTTGAAACCGGCCCGATTGGTGACTGTATTGGCCAACCGGCCCACCCTTACTTACACGCTTTGTTGGCGGCGATTCCGGGTTCGGCCACCCACCAGCCCGGGGCTGAATTGCCGTTGCGCAGCCTGGATATGCCCAGTGCTTTAAATCCGCCTTCAGGGTGTGTTTTTCATCCCCGTTGCCCCCATGCCGATGCAAAGTGCCAACAAGAAGAACCCCTTTTGTCAGCGATCGCAGGGCAAGCGGGGCACCAGGTGGCTTGCCATTATGCAGAGCGTTTACAATATGGTATACAGAGGACATCATGATGCACAATCGAGGTTGTTATGTTGCAGGTATCCCGTCATCCAGAGCGCTTTTTACCCAATCCTGAGCGGGTTTTGGCGCGTTACCGAGGGTTTGAAAGTGAGCGTGCCAAAACCCTGATTCAAAAAGTGCTGGCCCTGCCAGAAGCTGAGGTAAAAGCCGCAGCCGAAGGCATTTTGGCTGATTTTGGTAGCCGCCATCGTCATCTTGAGCAAACCTTGCGCCAACATTGGCAATTGGCCCAACACCATGCCCCACAAGCCACTGAACTCAAGCCCTGGCAAGAAATCGTATTGGGCGCTTATTTCACCATGGAATATGCGATTGAAGCGGCCGCCTTTTTTAACCCCAGTTTGGTGCCCGCCCCTGATCAGCAGGGTGTGCCCGCAAGTTCACAACGGGTGTATTTTAGTTTTCGGGCAGTGGGTGAAGGGCACATTTCTTCGGTGGTTTTTCGTGAGGCCCTTTTAGATTCCCACGGCCATTTTCAGATTGAAGCCGCTGATCGCCAGGTCGACGCCCCCGATCAGATTCGTTTTCCGACCCATGCCCGCAGTGAATTGCTCAGCCAGTGTGCCCATTTAAATCTAGCCGATGCCCTGACCCAATCGCTGATGAACGCTCTGCCTGAAGCCTATACCTATGCCCAATTGCGCCAGGCCGTTGATGAACACCGCCACCATACCAGCAGTGCCGAGCAACACCACCAGTTACATCAGCTTTTAGAAAGCGTAGAAGACGTTTATGAGCTGCAGTTCTCTTCGGATACCACCTTGTCTGAACGGGTGATTTTTCCGGTGCTGGAACACGAGCGCAACGGCATTGAAGATGCCCGTTTTGTCTTGTTTAAAGACGACGACGGTCAACACACTTATTACGGCACATACACCGCGTATGATGGCCTGCGCATTCAGCCGCGCTTGCTTGAAACCACTGACTTTCGCAGTTTCCGCTCATTTGCCTTAAATGGCCCCGGGGCAGTAAACAAAAACCTGGCTTTGTTCCCACGGCGGATTAAGGGCCGTTATGCCATGTTGTCGCGTTTAGATGGGGTGAATAATTTTATTGCTTTTTCAGAGCAGCTGACCCAGTGGGAAAACCCCCAGTTGTTAAATACCCCCGAAGCCCTTTGGGAGTTGGGCAACAGCGGGAATTGCGGTTCTCCCCTCGAAACCGAAGCCGGTTGGCTGGTCATTACCCATGGTGTTGGCCCCATGCGCCAATACACCTTAAGTGCCATGCTGTTAGACCTTGAGGATCCCACCCAGGTGATTGGCCGCCTGGCTCAGCCTTTGTTAATTCCCCAGGCTGATGAGCGGGAAGGTTATGTGCCCAATGTCGTGTATTCCTGTGGCAGCATGCTTCACAATGGCCGTGTGTTGATTCCTTATGGGGCCTCAGACCGCTTTGGGGCCATCTGCAGCGTTGAACTGGAGACCTTGTTGGCAGCGCTGACCTGAAGGGTGTTAGGGCTGCAGCAAGCTCTTGTTCCATACGCTTTCTTCTAAGGTATAAAGCTCACGAAGATGTAGTCGGCTTTCTCTAAAGGTTAAAAACTCAATGGAGTGCGGCTTGATGCGATACCCACCCCAGGTACTGGGCTTCGGTACTTCTGAGTGACGATACTGTTTGGCTACGCAGTCCATTCTCGTCTGTAACGCGGCTTCATCTGCTAAGGGTTTGCTTTGCTCAAAAGCAAGTGTTGTTAATTGCGCCGCTTTACTGCGCGCTTTCCAATAGGTAATCGCTTCGTGCTCGCCAATCGGCTGGGCCACGCCTAAAACCCTAACCTGATACCCTACATGATCCCACCACAGTGTTAAGGCGACTTTTGCATTTTCATTTATCTGCTCGCCTTTAGCCGAATTAAGGCAAGTACAAAACACAAAGCCCAAATCAGTGACGGCTTTCAGGTCAACAAAACGACCTGACGGATACCCATTGCGATCAAGGGTTGAAATACACACTGCATTTTTTTGCTTTAGTGGAGAGTTTAGAGAAGCGCTTTTCCACCAGGCATTAAATTTCACAAAAGGATCTTCCATCATATTTCCTCTTTAGGTCTAAATCAACGATACAGATATCTGTTGATTTAGACTGACTTGCTGTTAGCCTGAAAGAACAAAGCGATTTCTGTTTTTTCAGCCCCTTCAGCAGCCACTCTTAAGGTAAACTCGTAGGCTTCATCTTCGGTTATCGTCAGCTCAAAAATCGACTTGTGGAAGTATTCATCACCGAAACCGGCTTGTGGCATCAGCAGTGCTGTCGCCATCCCTAAGCTGGCAGGGCCAGCAAGGGCTGCCGCTCAATTGCCGATTCCAGCAACCCCTCATCTCTCAGACCATGCGAACCGCCAAAATCTTCGACCAGGTCCTGGTGGATAAAAAGCACCTGAGACCTCGTCAGAAAGATCGGGCGTTCCATTATTCAGCAAGCCGCTTATAAGCTGTCCCAAATTTGCGCTTGGATTTTGCCAGTGCGTTCTGAAAATCAGGGTCCTGAGCAGACTCATCCAGTTCAAGCTGTTCAATCGGCGTCAGAATGAGGGACTTGCCGTCAGTCTTGAGTTCCAGCAAGGTATCTGGTGTAATAGACAGCAGTTGCATGAGAGGCTTATCCAGGATAACTGAATAGCTTGTCCCTGTTTTGGACAGTTTTTTCACCATTCCCATGTTTCGTACCTCGCAGAAAGATTTTGATCTATATTGATTATATTCTTATTATCATAAGAACTCAAGCGAAAGCTGTAGAGCCGCGGTAAAGCGGCTGCCACCTCAGGTGACACCGCGCCTTGTTCTTCAGATGGGGTCTTTTCACTGAGCCTGAGTCATGATGGTGCTGCCATAGCGAGTGACTGTGGGTTCAATAGAGCCCATTAGTGTTTAAAAAATACCCGGTGTCGCTGTGGGCTCCGGCCTGGGCCAGGGAGTGGCACTGGGGTTGAGGGGCACGCCGGATTGAAAGCGCAGGGTATTTTGGCTAACGTCAGACTGCAGCGTAATGACTTGCTGCAACGGCGTGGCCTGACCCGGTAGATACACACTGACCAGCAGCGCTTCTGCTTTTAAAAGACTCTCTATCTGAAAGCGGCCATCGGCCTGAGACATAACATAGTAAAAGGGATTCGACGGCGTGGCCTGATACGCTACCGACACCAGCGCCGCGCTGACCGGCTGGCCATTTAGATCTGTCACCCTGCCGCTGAGATCAGCGCGCGTCAGCGGGTCAGGGGTCGAGGCAAAGGTGGGGCCAGGATTGGGAAAATCAGACACGAGCGACAGGGTCAAGGCATGGGTACTGTCGTTTAGGGTCACTGGCGTGATCTCAGAATGCAGGTCAGGGGCCGTCGCCGTCAAGAGCAGCGGCACACCCACCGGCAGATCTTCAAACACCACCTGCCCCGCCTGAGAGATCTGGGTTTGCTCAGCAGGGGCACAGGGATCCTGCGAGAAAATACGTGCCTGCGCGCCATCCAGGGCTTGACTATTGGGGCCAATCAACGTGACCGTCAGCGATGTGCGGGCGACATCGCGGGGAGTCTGGCAAGTTGGCGCAGCCGTGGCCGCGACCGTTGGGCTTGCTGAGGGCTGTACAGAAGGCGTCGGTGTCGCCGGGGGAGTGCCCACAGGGGGTGCCGGGACACAGGCCAACAGAGTGAAAAGGCAAGCAGTCAAAACAGAGGGTGTTCGCATGGCTTATTTCTCCTGGTATGAAGCGACTTAAACGCTGTTTTTACATAAGCATAGTACAGGGTAATTGACCCCGTCTATTCTATTCGCTCAAACAATGTCTATCGCTTGCCGGTCGGGGTGTGGCCCTTATTTTGCACGATGGGTCTGCGTCGCCAGGTTAGCGATCAGGGCAACGATGTCCAGAACCTGCGACCGGAGGGAGTCAGGTTGATGGCTCTGGTTGGATCAACTCATATTTGTCCATTTAGAAAGTTTTAATTTAACAAAACTTTTACCTTCCTCAGTTAAAAGTCTACTAAATTTATCGTCATCCCACTTATTTTTATATAAAGAATAAAATAATTTAATAGCATCTTCTAGTTTCATCCCCGAAACTTTTCTTTTCATTGCTCCAAAGCAACCTGAAACACTTTGTTGAAAAGCAAAATCGTCTCTAAAAATTATTTTGCCTAAGCGTGAAATCTCCTCATCTAAAATCAGAGTATTAGCATACTTTAAAGGTAAAAGTTGGATAAATAAGATGTATTTTTTATCTTCAGGTTTAGAAGCATATAGTAAGTAAGAAACTAGAAATTTATTTTCTATGACCTTTTTTAAATATCTATCTTGTTGGAACCCTAACTCATTAACAACCTCATCGATAAAGTCTTTACAAAATAGTGATTCATTTGAACTAGACCATGACCACTCTATTTTAGAGTCGTTTATAAAAACAACTATACTTGAGTGATTTTCAATCTCGTTTATTACATTAGAAACCCTTATAGTAGTACTGATCAAAGAAATTTTTGCATGTTTAGCAAGAGAGAAGATTTCTCGTTTAGAAACTGGTAAGTTTATGCTATTTTCTACGATTGACTTTGGAATTAACAACTCAGATGCAAATAGATCAACTTTTCTTTCTTCACTATTGTAACAATCAGGATTATCAAACAAACGTTCGCCAAATGAAGGGGCAATACCCAAAAGAACATGAGAAAGCTCATGTGCTAAAGTAAATTTTTGTCTGTTAACACTCGATAAACTATTTATTCTAATAATTGTCTTGCTGTTAGAAGACAAACACCAGCCATCACAGCCAATTAACTCACCATATCTAACTTCTATGTCAAGCCTATTTACTATTACGTCTAAGCCATTTGGAAAAAACTCTTGACTTAAAAGAATAGCTTCATCAGGAGTCATAAAACTAAATAATCTGTTTTATTTTTAAAGCATCTAAAATATCAGTGAGTAGAAGCTGTTTTGTGTTTAAATCCAAGACTTTGAGGTCTTTACTTCTGAATTTGATGCCTAAATTTTTATCTTTATGCAAACTTATGAGCTGAAGTATATTTTTATCAATAGGGTCACTTATCTGCGTATCAAATGCAATATCTAAATCATCACGAAATCTATTTGAAGGAATATTATTGCCACCAATTACTATATCACAATCATCTTTGTAAATCATAATAATCCCTCCGTATTTAACCATTTAATAGCTTCTCTTTGTGGAAGTTCCATGAACGCTAAATGATCCGAGCTTTGCTCCAAAAGATTCTCAAACCCATTCCGTTCATAAAAACTTAAAGCACCTAGCTCACGAACTGAGTCCAGAGTAACTCTACCCTTCAGACCTAGATTATAACTCTTAACAACAGCCCAAAGCAATAAGGCTTTACCAACTCCTAGATATTGAGGTGGAGAATTTAATTGATAACGGTTTACTGGAGCAGCAGCAAGACGCTCTACGTATAGTGCGCCTTTGGAGGGTTCAATAAAAGATTTTGCATCAACCCGATAGCAAATAGCCCCCTCGATACTAGTGCTACTGGTAAATAAACCGACGGATTCAAAAGCAGGTTTATTTCTTATTTCGCCCACAAATTTTCGCCACAGCCAGTCATGATCAACCTGGAATTTCTTTTTGTGAGGATCTAAACAGTTATTAGCCCACCACTTTGCATCAATGTGATTTTTCGCAATATTTCTTTCAAGTTGAAAAAAATTGGCTTTTACAGCATCATTTGTTTTTCCATGTATTAAGTTGATTGCCAAGAGCGGTTTTGTCAAATTCTTCACTCAGTAAAATTGCATGTTATTTTTGATTTACTCTACCACAATTTCCACTTAGAATTGCTGATAGCTAAAGAAAGACTTTAAAATTCTTCAAATTTTAAATAACAAATTTTTTTATTGGAGCCAAACTGAAGCAACTATTAACTGTAGTTTCAGAATTTTAAGCTCCCTGTAAAGTAATGAAATCGTGGTTTTGGGTGTTTATTGAGGGGAAGCCATTTAGACTTACCCCCTTAAAAATACTAGCACCCTGAAAAACATCCCTCATCCACTGTTGAACGCGTTTCAGGCTTGCCCGTCCTTTGGGTTTGTACCACGGGGTCTGCAGCGGTTTCACAATAGCTTTGACCGAAAGAAACTTCAGCAAGGCAGAGGCCACAAAAGCCAGGTGAACATACCGTAAAACGCTGGTTTCAGAGCGTAGGTGGTAGTTAAATGCTCCAAGCTCTTGTTTCAGTTCGCGAAAGCCCAACTCAATCTGAAAATGAGCCCCATAGTACGCAATCATTTGCTCTGGGGTCAGCTTTAAGTCGTTGGTAAATAGCAGAAAATTGGCTTTTCGCAAGCCTTTGACTAGGATCACTTTGACGGGCCGTATATGGCCTTTTAAAAGCCCTTCAAAGCAAGCGTACTCAAGTTTGTGGTTCTTTCCGTAAACAAACACTTCCGTGGGTGTAAGCCGTTCTGGATTGTCTAAAAATGTTGCCAGTTGAACTTTTTCACCGTAGCGTTTGGGGCGCCCACGATAGGTTTTATCCATGGGTGCAATGAGTGGCCTGTAGCCCACAGCCGTTGTCTTTAGCAGGCTTAAAACAGGACACTTGAGTTTGTTCACAAAGTTTTGAGTGCCATAAAAATTGTCCCCAGCGAGCAGAGCGTCTTTTTAATATGGCAGTTGTTCTACCAGCTCTAATGCAAGTTCATGCTTGGTTTTGAAGACCTCAGCGTGCTTTTCTCGGACAAAGATAGAGGCATTCATCGGCATAAAACTCCAACCTATTTTTTCCTGGTGCAAAACACCCAAAGTTACCCAACAGTGTCCTTTCTCGCCTACAATGCCAAATGCTGACAGTTCTTGCCCATCCTCTGTTTTTACGTTTGCCCTGACGCGTTTATGATGTTCGGCATGCCAGCACAGTTTCTCTATGATTCTTGCATGGGGCTTGAAGTTTTTAGTATACCCAGAGGGCATAAATCGTCTATACACAGTAACAGCGGTGCTTCAGGACGTTGGCAAGTCCTCAAATACCAAAGCATTAAATCCTGGGCGATGTGCTGATGCTGCTTTTCCTTTTCTGAAAAAGTCGTAGATTGTGCTGTGATGACGGCTCCAATTTGCACTGTCATTGACTTCTGTTATTGCTTTGGGGCCAGTGATTTGAGCAAAGCCCGTGACTATTCGGGCGAAATGTTGAAATGAAGGGGCTGTAAACGTATTTTTAAACGGGTGGAGAAAGTCGTGTATCATGTTCATTGTGGCTTATCCTGGCTGTTTTGATCGACTTTTAGGATAAGCCACTTTACACCTTCAGTAACAACTCACACCAATTTCTCAGAAACTACAGTACTCATCATTTATCAACTTGGAGCTTGGCTCATGTGGAAAGACATAAGATGAATAAAGAAGTAACTTCCGTATTGGAAATTACTTTAGCAAGCCAAAGCAGACCAAAGTTGGTTTGATTTTAACTTTCTAAAAGCTATAACCCGTCCCAAACGTCATTTACTTTTACCCTAATTTCACTTAATTTACCAAGGCAAACTTCCAAATCAGCCATTAATGTATTGAATTCCGTTTGTTCTTCAGGTTCATTGGAAATGCCTTTTTTAATCTTCTTTTGTATTGAGCCGAGTTGGAGATCTACACTTTCAAATTGAGTGTTTATTTCTCTCAAAGTAGGCCGTCCATAATCCATGTAACTTGGACCGATGTGCACGTGCCATCCAAAGAGTTTATCGTCAGAAAAATACTTGTCTATCATACTTTTCCACGATTCACAGACTGGCATCCAAAATGATGCTTTATCCTGCAACTTGTTAAGATCCTCTTGAATTTCTGGATGAGTATCTACTGAGACGCCATCTCTCTCAATGCGCATTCTTTTTACGGTTTCAAAAAGTTGTGAAGTTTTAGCCCAGCCTTCATTCGTATCCATATCTCTTAAACAATATGAGATCAAAGATCGTAAAAGAAAAGTTCTTTGTACGATTTGATTTGCGTCTAAGCTATCCCAAGCGAACGCTGTTTTGAATTCCCTAATATTCCTTAAAATATAATCTTCCGTTGACTCATGGTATTCATCAAACCTTTCCCCAATCTTGGCAGGAGCGGAAAGATCTACTTCTGAGAAGCTTTTTACGTACTCTGGAATAATAAAGCCGTCTAAAAAATGGTTTGACAAGGTACTTAAACGCTCTTGCACAAGTTCGTCCTGCTTTTCGTACCAATCCAGCATAACCATTAACGGATTTACAGTATTGCTCATGCTTTAACTCCTTTTAATATCCACAAAAACTATATCTTGCCCCGGTCAAGATCATCCCATTGTTGGCCTGCCCTGACGGATTTTTTCCTACAAGAATATCATTCATTTCTGCCTCGCTATTAAGGTTTTAGGCCCGTCAGAGTCTGGCCAACCAGTAACACGCAAAAGCCGTACTTAATATGCCCCTCGTTTATCACAAACCATTGAACCACACCCCCACCCTCAAAACAAGCCCCAAACCCTGATGCAACAATCATCAAAGCCCCTCTCTCTAAAAACGGCTCCCCCTGTATAACACGCAAAAAATGCATGTTTAATAGACGGGCTCACCCCAAAATAAGGTACGCTAACACCATGCGTTCTACAGCCCATGCCTCTACCCTGAACCCGGTACAGTTAAGTCTGTTCTTGTTGTTTCATGCCCTCACCCTGTACCTGCTCACCCGCGTGCCCTGGAGCGGCCCGGCCCTGTACAAAGGGCTCTTGCTGGCCTTTGGCATGCACCAGCTGCGCTTTTTTGGCATGTCGGTGGTGCTGCACCGCTATTTTTCGCACAAGGCCTTTCGCACCTCGCGAGCGTTTCAGTTTGTGTTGGCGTTAATCGGCAGTTTGACCCTGATTCGGGGCCCCATTCGCTTTGCGGCGGCCCACCGTTACCACCACCGCCACTCCGATCAACCCGAAGACATTCACAGCCCCCGCGATGGCTTTGCCTGGGCCTATGTGGGCTGGCTCATGAGCAGCCGCTTTGCCGAAGTCAGTAGCACGGGCGCACGGGATCTGCGGCGTTTTGTGGAATTAAGGGTGTTGGATCGTTTGTATTGGCTGCCCTCGGTGCTCTTGTGGCTGGGGCTCTATGCCTGGGGCGGTCTGCCAGCGTTAGTATGGGGAGGCTTTGTGAGCACCCTCAGCACCTGGCATTTGGCCTTTTGGATCACCTCGGTGTTTCACCGGGTGGGGCGACAGGACTTTGACACGGGCGACGACAGTCGCAACCACGGGGGCCTGGCCCTGCTGACCCTGGGTGAAGGGTGGCACAATAACCACCATCACCACATGCAGTCGGCCCACTTAAGGGCCAAACCGGGTCAGTTAGATCCCGGCTTTTGGAGCATTTGGTGTCTCGAAAAGCTGGGACTTGTTTATGACGTGAAGCGCTTTCGGGCCTAGCGGCCTCTGCGGGGTGCGCTGTTTTGGCGGGCTGCACCACTGCGGGGCGCACTGCTTTTGAAACCTGATTTAGCGGCGGGTTTAGCACCAGGTCTTGCGCCGGCTTTCGCGCCTGGCTTTGCACCCGCGCGGGCGGGCTTTTTCTTGTCCCGGTAGGCAGCACCGCCCTTACCCACCAATTCACCGTTGCGCTCGGCCCGACGCATCATGGCGGGGCGATCCAATTGAATGTGCGCGCGGCTTTGCTGTTCGCCACCCACGGCGGCTTTTTCCTGGGCGGTGGGCTGGGTAAAGGCACCCGCTGATTTGACAGGGATCTGGGTTTGAATCAAACGTTCAATGGCTTTTAACAGCTTCTTTTCTTCGTCCATGACCAGTGAAACGGCCTGACCGGTACTGCCAGCACGGCCCGTCCGGCCAATGCGGTGTACATAGTCCTCAGCCACATAGGGAATCTCATAATTCACCACGTAAGGCAGGGCATCAATGTCTAAGCCACGCGCAGCAATATCTGTGGCCACCAGGGCCTGAATTTTACCGGCTTTAAAGTCAGCCAGGGCTTTGGTGCGCGCGGTTTGACTCTTGTTGCCGTGAATGGCCATGGCCCGAATGCCATCGCTTTCGAGCTGCTTCGCCAGACGGTTGGCGCCGTGCTTGGTTTTGGTAAACACCAGCACCTGCTCCCATTGACCGTCCTGGATCAGGTGGGCCAGCAATTCCCGCTTGCGGGACTTGGGCACATGGTACACCCACTGCTCAACGGTCTCAGCGGCGGTGTTTTGACGGGCCACTTCCACCGTGCGGGGGTTCACCAGAATGGTGTCCGACAACTTTTTAATGTCTGCAGAATAGGTGGCCGAAAAGAACAGGGTCTGACGGCGGGTGGGCAACAGGCGAATGATCTTGCGAATGTCGTGAATAAAGCCCATGTCGAGCATGCGATCTGCTTCGTCCAGCACCAGAATTTCAATGTGGGTCAGATCCAGGGCGCGCTGCGACACCAGATCCAACAGACGACCGGGGGTGCCCACCACAATGTCAACGCCTTTTTTTAAGCGGTTAATTTGAGGCTGAATGCCCACACCGCCAAAAATAACGGCTGAGCGCAGGGGCAAGCCAGCACCATAGACATCGATGCTTTCTTCGACCTGGGCGGCCAATTCACGGGTGGGGGCCAGGACCAACGCACGGGGAGCCGACGGGTGACGGCGAGGGGTTTCGCTTAAGCGTTGCAACATGGGCAAGGTAAACGCGGCGGTTTTACCGGTCCCGGTCTGGGCACCGGCCAGTACATCGTGGCCCGCTAAAACATGGGGAATGGCTTTGGCTTGAATAGGTGTAGGCTGGGTATAGCCTTGCTTTTGAATCCCCTTTAAAAGTTGGGGAAGAAGTCCTAAATTTTGAAATGACATGAAAAATCCTGTGGAGGGGCTTGTTGTCGTCTCTAAAATGGGTTCGAACAACCGATTCGCAAGCCACGCTAAGTTAGTGTATATGCAGTATCTAGAAGATGCCTGAACAGGCATTGAATCGGAAAACACCTGAAAGATGAGGATTAACCTTTTCTTAACCCTTATCTTAACTTAGTATAGCAGGCTTGCGCAGGATTTACCAGCGCATGTTTGCATTAGCCCACAAAAACCTGTTGGGCACCCCAAAAAAGATAATACCCCATCACCCCAAAAAGCACGGCCCAGACCGCACAACTGGCCAGGTTATACCAGAGATAGCGCCAGGCCGACACGCCGCTCAGAGCGATTAAAATGGGCGTAACCACCCGCACGCTGTACACAAAACGAAAACCCACAATAAACAGGTGTTCGTATTTGCGCAGCCAGCGCAGGGCTTTGTCAGCTTTGCGGTGCAGGCGGGGGCGGGCCAATAGCCATTCACGCCCTTTCCAGCGGCCCAGATGAAAGTACAGCTGATCGCTGCCCAGCACGCCCAAAAAAGACATAAAAATGACGCCTGGCAACTGCAGGTAACCCTGCATCACGGCCATGACGCCCAATAAAAGAACCGTTTCGCCCTCAATAAAGGTGCCCACCAGCACCGCCCAATAACCATATTTGACGATCAGGTGGGGCAACCAGGTAAAGAGGGTTTCTAAGAGATCACTCAGGCTTTTTTCTCCAGAATCATAATGTCACTTAAGGTAAACCAGGGGCCCACATGATTGACCTGCTCGCGGCGCACCACAGTCACCTGATCCGCAATGGACTCATAAACCTCTTGTTTCATGGTGGTGCCAAAACCAAACAGCAACAGGCTCAAACGGTGGGTGGCTTTGCGCCACACCTTGTCAAACAGTCCAGGGCGCTGTAAGCGGCCCACAATCAGAATTTTGCCACCGGGCTTACAAATACGCACAGCCTCTTTGAGCAGTGCGGCAGGGTCATCTACCACCGTGATCACCGAAAATGAGGTGACCAGGTCATAGGTGTTATCGGGAAGGTCGGTGCGGGTGGCGTCCATGACCGCCAGATCCGCTTGTATGCCGGGCATATCGCGCAAGCGCTCGCGGGCCTTGGCCACCATTTGTTCACTTAAGTCAATGGCGGTGAGCTCAGTGCCCGTGGGGTAATAGGCCAACGAATGGCCGGGGCCAATGCCCAACTCGGCAATTTTAATGGCCCCTGAGCGACGAATTTCGCTGGACGCCAACACGTGGCCCTCTCGCAAGAGAACCCCAAAAGGATAGTCGTAGAGCCAGGCTAGCTGGCGGTAAATAAAATCTGTCTTCATAATGAAAAGAAGTATAGCGTAACCGGAGCTATTTCTGGGACAAAAGCAACAGGACTTCTTGTGCCTGAGATCCTTTTTGCGGGAATTGACGGGCATAGTCTACCGCCTGCAGGCCTTTTACATCGCGCAGGGAAGGGTCAGCCCCCTGCTGTAAGAGCAGTTGCACCAGGGCGAGGTCTGTGCGCTGAGCCGCCAGCATTAAGGGGGTTTTTAAATCACGGTTTTGGCTGTTGACCGCCGCCCGTTGTTCGAGTAGCCAGCGGACCGCTTCGAGATGGCCCTGGCCACTGGCCACGATCAAGGGTGTATTGCCCCCAAAGTCGGCCTCTTCCACCGACACATCCTGGGCCTGTAAGGCTTGCAAATGATCGACGCGGTTCAGGCTGGCGGCCTGCACCATGGGCGGCACACTCTGAGGCACAGCCCCCGGACGCAGTACCAGCGGCAGGGCCGGGCGCTGGGCAAAATACGCGGGCGGGGTCACCTGTTTTAGCAGGGTTTGTCGCAGGCTTTCACGGGCTTCTGCCAGCGGGGGCACGGTCGCAGGCGGGTCGGCCAGCACCACGGCCCAGGCGGTATCCCAGTGCACCAGTTTGTCGGTCAGACCGCGCTGGGCACTTTGAGCCACACTGGCCAGCAAGGGGCGCACAGGCGTCAGATCTGTCTGTGAGGCAAAGCGGGCATCGAGCCCATAGCGCAACAACACATCAAAGGTATCAGCCTGGGCCGTTAAAATCAGGGCAGGCCAGAGTTCAGGGGCTTCAAAGGGCGAATAACCATAGCGAAAAAAGAGAGGCAGGGCCTCGGCACGACCTTGCAGAACGGCGTAGCTGAGGGCTTTGGGTTCACCGGCTCCCGCCTGTAAAAGCGTGCGTACCGCCACGGCATCGTTGCGGTCCAGGGCCATCAAAAGCGGATTTTCGCCGGTGCTGCGCGCACGCCGCAGTTGCTCGGCAGGCCAGCGCGAAATCCAGCGGGTGCGCCCATAGCGCACCATCCACATGGGCAGGGTATAACCCTGTTCGTCCACACTATCCAGGGGCAATTGGGCGGGCACCAGACGCTCAAAAATGTCTACCTGCTCATGGTAAATGGCCCAACGGGCGAGGGCAAAGGCGCGGGCTTTACGCTGGGACACCGGCAAGGCGGCCAACTGGCTGAGCTGTTGCAGGGCCTGGGGACGCTCAAGCACCAGGGGCGGCGGTTCACCGGACGGGGTTTCAGCGGCCTGAAGGGGAAGTATCGCGGTGCTGATCAGCAGCCACAAACTGCTGCATTGTAAAAGACGCCGCTTCAGGCCAAATCTGACGTTCAACTTCTTGATGGGTGACATAAATAAAGGGTACCTGCCGTTGCACTTGAAAACTTCGCAACCAGTATAGCCAACGTTGCTGGGTTTCGCTATCCAATGCACTGACCGGTTCGTCAAAAAGATAGAGCTGTGCCGGTTGCAAGAGGGTGCGCACCAGCCCCACGCGCTGGGCCTCGCCCCCGGAAAGGTGCTGAGGGTAACGCTGGCTTAAAAAGTCCAGCTCATAATGCGTCAGGGCAGCCTCGGCGGCGGCCGCTGAAACCCCGGTGAGCAGCAGGTTCTCAAGTACGGTTAGGTGAGGCATGAGTCGCACATCCTGAAAGGCATAGGCCACCGGCCGTTGGTGGGCGGGCACCCAGACATCTGGACCGTAAAGCTGCTGAGGTCCCAAATACAAATGCCCCGCGCTGGGCTTTTCAAGACCCGCCAGGGTTCGTAAGAGCAGGGTTTTACCGCTGCCGGTGGGGCCTTGCAGCAGGGTCACGGGTGCCTCAAAATGCACTTGCATATGCAGGCGACAGGTGCCGCGTACCACCTGCAAATCATGGCATTTTACCGCTGTATTCTTCATGGGAAGTAGTGTACACCATCAGCCCTTGCATGCTGCCTTCTTTGCTATAATGCTTCGCATGCTCATTAACTTTAACCATTATTTTCAAGCGCCACCGCTGCAAAGAAGTCTCAGCCAGGCCGAAATTCAGGCCCTGCTCATGCATCTGGGCCAGGGCCGCAAGGTGACGGCCATTCAAGCCATGAGCGGTGGCTTTCGCAATCACAACTACCACGTGACTTTCGAAAACCAGCGTGAAGCGGTTTTAAAAGTGTCGCAAGACCTGAACAGTGCGCAAAAAGCCAGCGCCTTGCAACAACAGCTCTCGCAGTTTTTACCGGTGCCCCAGATTATGGGGGAGCGGGCCACCTCGGGGCATGTGTTTACCCTGATGGAATATATGCCCGGCGAGCTGGGCTGCGCACTGCCCGGCGATCTTTCTGCGCCCGAGTATCTGGCCCTGGGCGATGCCATCGGCACCCTCTTGCGCAAGATGCACAATGTGCAGTTTGCCCAGGCGGGATCTTTAAATGCACAATTGCAGGTCAGTGACCCCCACCCCAACCTGGGGGATGCCTGGTTGGCGTATATGCGCGAGGTCATGCACGGTAAACGGGCCGAGGAGCGACTGGGACCGGCGCATTGTAAAGCAGTACTGCACCTGCTCAACCGCTACGAAGCCGAGCTGCATGCCTTGCAACCCACCACTTGTCTGGTGCACTCCGACTTCAATTTAAAAAATATTTTGGTGCAAAAAAAGCCCACCCGCTGGAAAATCTCCGGGCTCATTGACTGGGAGTTTGCCCACGTGGGGTCACCGCTGGTGGATATCGGGAATTTTTATCGTTTTGAAGAAGCCCTGCCCGAGGCTCTGTTAAAGGGCTTCGCCCAGGGTTATGGACTCGATGAAATCCCCCGTTGGAAGCCGCTCTCGCTGATCCTGGATCTGGCCGCATTGTGCAATTTCTTAGACGCCCCCGAAGACTTACCCCTGACGCAGGAAACTGCAGCCTATTTGATTCGGCGGACCCTTGAGCGCTTAAACGAAGACACCCCAGAGGCGTAATGGAACACCGGATTGGCTATCTTTTAAAACGCACCCAGCTGATGTTTCGCAGCAAGCTGGATGAGGCCCTGGGAGACCACGATTTAACCACGCCCCAATATGCCTGCCTGTACCAGCTCAACATGGACGGGGGCATTTCGAATGCCGAGTTGGCCAGACGGTGTTTTATTACCCCACAAACCATGCACAAAATTGTGCTGGGTCTCGAAAAAAAGGGATTTTTAACCCGTGAGCCCGACCCTGCTAACCAGCGCAGACAATGCACCCGGCTCACCGAAACGGGAGCAAAAGCCCTGGCAGCGGCTGAAGCCACCGTTGACAGCCTGGAGTCTGTGGTGCTGAGCGCCTTTAGCGACGAAGAGATTTTGCAATTTCAGGGTTATTTGACCCTAACACAGCAGCATTTAGAGCAACTAAGCCCTGAGGGTTAACCCCTGAGGGCTACGCTCTAGATGGGCAGGTGGACCCGAAACACGGTGCCCTGATTCACCGCACTCTCCACCTCAATATGTCCGCCCATGGCTTCTACTTGATTTCGGGTAATGTACAGGCCAATGCCTCGAGAGTCCGCGTGCTGGTGAAAGGTTTGGTACATTTTAAACAGTTTTTCGCCATGCATGTCTAGATCAATACCCAGGCCGTTGTCTTGAAAACAAATCACGTGGTGGGTGTACTCGGTGTGCGCCGAAACGGTCACATGGCAATCGATGCCCTCGGGATGGCGGTATTTAATGCCGTTGGTAATAAAGTTGAGCACCAGGCTGTTTAAATAAGCGGGAATAGCAGGAACGCGTAGCGTAACAGGCACTTCATTCACCAGACGCACCTGGGCGCTTTCAGCGAGGGCCACAACGCTTTCCATATTTTTGCGCACAATGTCATGCAAGGGCAAGGGAATTTTATCGGCAATGACGGGCAGGTCTGAGGCCACCACTTCGCTCAGGTCCTGAATGGTTTCAGACAAATTCACCGATGCCTTGCGGAGCATTTTTAACAACATATGTTCACTCAATTCAGGGTTTTGCAAGCGCAACACGTCCAGCGAGCCCTGAATACCAAAGGCATGAGAACGCAAATTGTGGGACACAATACGGGCAAAGTTTTTCAGGCGTTCATTTTGGTTTTTCGTCAGTTCAAGCAGACACCGCAGCTCTTCTTGCGATTCTTTGCGGGCGGTAATCTCCTGATGCGTCCCGTACATCATCAAGGGCTCCCCCGCTGCAGTCCAGGACAACACCTGACCACAGGCTTGTACCCATACCCAGTGCCCTGCCTTATGGCGCATACGGCACTCTACCGTGTAGAGCTCAATGTCCTTGCGAAAACAAGCTTCCAATTGTTTTTGGGCTTCGATAAGATCTTCGGGGTGCACATGTTCTGACCAGGTCTGCACCGAAGTGGGCATGAGTTCTGACAGGGTATATCCCATCATGCCGGCCCAACGTTCGTTAAAAACGGTGTCACCCGTTTGCACGTTCCACTCCCAGGTGCCCACCCGGGTGGCTTCCAGCACAGACAGATAGCGATGGCGGGCGTCCACAATCTCTTGAATGGGACGCCCTTCGGGCACGATCAGCACCACTTTACCTTCGGTGTCAAACACGGGGCGCAAGCTAAACAGAATCGTCGTGGGCTTCTGGTCTTTTAGCCACACTTCCACTTCATACACACATTCCTGCCCCTGGGCCGCGGCCTGAATTTTTTCGCGCAGGGTCTGCTGGGTGGATTCAGAAATTTGCCACCAATGGCACTCCCAAAAGGGTTTGCCGATCACGTTTTCCCGCTCTAAACCGGCCATCGACAAGGAGGTCTGATTGGCTTCTTGCAAAATGCCGTCTGGCGTTAATAAACCAATAAACGAAAAGGCCGAATCCAAAATGCCTTTAAACTTTTGCTCGCTTTCTAAGCGGGCCAGCTCAAGACGCTTTTGCGCATCAATATCCTGAAAAGTGCCGTAGAGACGGGTACACACTCCATCCACAAACTCAGGCACACCAATGGCTTTGGTCCATTTTTTACGACCCGAAGGGGTTTGAAGTAATAATTCAATCGCGTATGGAGTCCCTTTTTCGACAGCGGTTTGAATACTGGCATTGAGCAGCGGTCGGTGCCCAGGAACAATCCAGTGTTCATCTGCCTGGCGGTCCGGCTGATGGTTCAAAGGCAATTCGTGAATCATCTTGGTCATATCGCTCCAAAACAGAGCCTCTGTGCGCACATCAAATTCCCAGTAGCCAATTTTGGCTTCGGTATTGCAACGGGTTAGCAGGGCCTCGCGTTCTTTGATGGCGGTGACATCGTTGTGCGCCCACAACCATCGCGCATCCCCCGCAGCGTCACCCGTTATTTTTTGGGCTTTACACTGCAGCCAAACCCATGCATCTTTTTGCTGGCTGCGATAACGAAAGAGAGCCTCTTGTATCGCAAAGGGCGAAGCATGGCGGCACTGATCAAGAAATTCCGAAAAACGCCCTTGCTCTTCAGGATGTACCATGGCACAAACCTCAGCCCAAAGCACAGCTTCAGTAACGGGATTATCGTGGCCGAGGGTACGCCAAAAACGGGGGTTCATCCAGACCTGGTCAGAGGCCACCAGGTCAGCAAACCACAGCCCATCCAGGGCCACGTCCTGCACAAAGTTAAAAATACGGCTATCGGACTGATTTAAACGATACAGTTCCGCTTTTAGATGCTCCATCTTAAAAGCTCGCAAACCTACACAAAATGAATATCCATCAGGACATTCTAACATTTTCCAGGGGGTAAACCAAAGGGGGTGGGGTATAATCCTAAGCACGGCGCGTATTGACTGTTAAAGAGTGCTATATTACCTTTAATTTAGGCCCACCGCGCCCCAATTTTAGCCTTCAAAGGATGTGTCATGAATCAAGTTCAACTGCCCGCGACTTCGCAAGATATTTTTAATTTTGTCGGAGGTGAGTGGCAAAAGCCGCAAGGTCAGGCCTTGCCCGTGATGAGCCCCTATTTTGGCAAGCAGGTGGGCACCGTCTATTGCTCCACTGCTGAAGATGTAGACACCGCCGTCAAAGCAGCTCACAAGGCGTTTAAAGATTGGGCCGCCCTGCCCTTAAAAAACCGCACCCAGGTTATGTTTAACTTTCGCGACATTTTATTGCGCGATCAAGACGCTATTGCCCACGCCGTGGCCTTAGAAAACGGCAAAACCTTAGGCGAAGCCAAAGCCGGGCTTATGAAGGGCGTCGAGGTCTTAGAGTTTGCCCTGAGCTTGCAAAATACCGATGCCGGTGGCCGCATGGAAGTGAGCCGGGGCGTGCACTGCGAATACCGCCGTGAAGCCCTGGGCGTGGTGGCCAGCATTACCCCCTTTAACTTTCCGGCCATGGTGCCCATGTGGACCCTGCCCATTGCCATTACCTTAGGCAACGCCTTTGTATGGAAACCCTCTGAAAAAACCCCCATGACCTCGCTACACATTGCCAACGCCCTCAAAGAAGCGGGCCTGCCTGACGGCATTTTGACGGTGGTTCAAGGCGACCGCGTGGCGGTAGAGGCCATTTGCGACCACCCCGATATTAAAGCGGTAAGCTTTGTGGGCTCCACCAAAATTGCCGAAACCGTTTACCGCCGCACCACGGGCAATAGCAAACGCTGTCTGGCCTTAGGCGGTGCCAAGAACCACATTATTTTACTGCCCGACGCCGACCCGCAAATGAGCGGCATTGGCATTTCGGACTCTTTCACCGGCTGCGCGGGCCAACGCTGCATGGCGGCCTCAGTGCTGCTGGCGGTGGGCGATGTGGACCCCATTATTGACCAGATTGTGGCCCAGGCCAAAGCCCAGACCATGGGTGAAAGCATGGGTGCGATCATTACCGCCGAGCAGGTGGCCTTTTTACACGAAGCCATCGCCCAGGCCGAAGCCGATGGTGCCACGGTACTGCTAGATGGCCGTCAGGCCACCGTGGCGGATCCCTATGGCGAGGGCTATTTCATTGGGCCCACCATTTTAGACCACGTCAAACCCGGCACCCAGGCGGCCACCGTCGAACTGTTTGGCCCCATTATTAGCATTGTGCGCTGTGCCAATATTAGCGAAGCCCTGGCCATTGAAAACAGTTCCAGCTACGGCAACGCCGCGTCGGTGTTTACCAGCAACGGGGCCATGGCGGACTATGTGGCTCGCCACGCCTATGCAGGCATGGTGGGCATTAACATTGGGGTCCCTGTACCCCGTGAGCCCTTTAGTTTTGGGGGCATTAACGCCTCTAAATTCGGACACGGTGACATCACCGGTGCCCAGAGCTTAGATTTTTGGACCAATACCAAAAAGATTACCACCAAGTGGGCGATGCAAAACGACCACAACTGGATGAGCTAAGGATGAACTAAGTCCCAGGCTGTCGTGTATTTCCATTATTTAAAAACAAAAGAGGTCGAACATGTCAGACATGTCAAACACGGAAACATTTAAAAGTCCTTCTCACGTGGTGCTAACCTCCCACGCCAACCAGGTTTACAAAGACGCGCCCAAAATCCAGTGGGGTGCCTCTACCCCCGCTGAGCGAGGCCCCATTGTGGCCACCAATACCGAACGCGAAAACCGCAACGCCATTGGCACCCACTCGGGGTCTTATACGGTGTACCGGGCCCTCTCGATTGCCGCAGGCAGTTACCCCAAAGCCCACCGCCCAGATCTCAACAATACCGAGGGCACTTACAAAATCAAGACCAACCCCAGCTGGCAAGATCCTGAAAAAATCGTGTCTTTAGACCCCTGGGGTGCTGACATTAACCTGCACTTTCGCGACTATCTCGACAAGGGCTATAACGTCAAACCCACCATTGCCATTACCCAGTCGCACCTGCACATTCCCGAGATTGCCCAGGCCATTGCCGAAGGCCGTCTTGAAATTGATGGCAAGATCATTAAGGCCGACGGTTCGATTAAATGTAACAAGGCCGCCATTGAGCCCGTGTGGTATTTGCCCGGCATTGCCCAGCGTTTTAATATTGACGAGGGCGAGCTGCGCAAAATTCTCTTTCAAGAAACCGGCGGCATGTTCCCTGAACTGGTGACCCGCCCCGACCTCAAGATTTTACTGCCGCCCATTGGCAGCACCACCGCCTACATCTTTGGCGACCCCGACGATCTGTCGAACCCCGAGGTGGAACTCACCTGTCGGGTGCATGACGAGTGCAACGGCTCTGACGTGTTTGGTTCTGACATTTGCACCTGCCGCCCCTATTTGACCTGGGGCATTGAAGATGCCGCCCGTACCGCCCAGCGCGGGGGCGTGGGCCTGATTGTCTACTTCCGCAAAGAAGGCCGTGCCCTGGGCGAAGTTACCAAATTTTTGGTGTACAACGCCCGCAAACGGCAAGAGGGCGGCGATTCTGCGGCCACCTACTTCCTGCGCACCGAGTGTGTGGCAGGCGTTCAGGACGCCCGCTTCCAGGAGTTTATGCCGGACGTGCTGCACTATTTTGGCGTCAAAAAAATCCATAACCTGCACTCCATGAGCAATATGAAGTACGACGCCATTACCAAGTCAGGCATTGAAGTGGTCAACCGCCTGTCCATTCCCAAGTCACTGATTCCCGCCGACGCTTCGGTAGAAATCGAGGCCAAAAAGGCGGCGGGCTACTATGTGGGCGTGGAAGACGAAGTGCTCAACCAGGAAGGCCTCAAAAACGTACAGGGAAGAAAAATCGATGAGTAACACCCACACCGCCGCAGATATTGACTACTTACTGTCGCCACGGGCCATTCGCGAGCGCACCGCGGAGGTGTTTGCCCTGGCCGAAGCGGGCAAAACCCACTTTTCCCTGCATTTGGATCGCCTGCCCGCCACCTGTGACTTTGTCATGGAAGTGATTCAAGACAATTATCCTACCCTGGATATTCCCTTTCATTCCCGTTGGGGACACTTCAAGGTGGGCGGCATGGACCGTTTGGCCGACTTTAAAGCCAAAATCGCCGACCAGGATGCCCTGGCCCAGGCACGGGCCAAGCTGGATCTGGTGGTAACCTCCGTCCTGTTAGATGCCGGCGCCGGCACCCAGTGGCGCTACCAGGAAGGCGAGCATTTCTTTAACCGCTCTGAAGGTTTAGCCGTCGCCAGTTACCACATGTTTTTAAGCGGGGCCTTTTCAAGCGACGCCGAAAAGCCCCTGCAAGCTGACGCCACGGGTTTACAGAACCTGAGCGAAGCGGATCTTGAAGCCGCCTTTCAGGTGAGCGAAAGCAATCCCCTGGTAGGCGTGGCGGGCCGTACCCGCTTACTCAACGCCCTGGGTCAGGCCGTGGCCAATAACCCCACTTACTTCCCCCACGGGCGGGTGGGTTCGCTGGTGGACTACCTCATCGCCACCCACGGCGAGTCCTTTGAAGTGCAAGACGTGCTGCGGGCCGTGCTCGATGCGCTGGGCTCGATTTGGCCCGGTCGCGTGCAAATTGACGGGGTCAACCTGGGCGATGTGTGGCCCTATGCTCCTGAAGACAGCGATGTTGATACCCTGGTGCCCTTTCACAAACTCAGCCAGTGGTTGACTTACTCCATGGTAGAACCCATGTGGGATGCAGGCTTAAGCGTGACCGGTGCCGAAAAACTCACCGGTTTGGCCGAATACCGCAATGGCGGTCTGTTTTTAGACATGGGCGTGATTGCCCTGCGTAACCCGGCGCTGGCCCAACACAAGCACGTGCCCTCCAGCGCTCTGATTATTGAGTGGCGCGCCCTGACCCTGCAATTGCTGGATCGCATCGGTGCGATGGTGCAGGAGCGTCTCGGCAAAAGTCCGGCGGAGTTTCCGCTGGCAAAAGTCTTAGAAGGTGGCACCTGGTGGGCCGGACGGCGCATTGCCCAGCAATTGCGTGAAGATGGTTCCACCCCGCTGCACCTGGACAGTGATGGTACCGTATTTTGATCATGACATCTGTTAAACCTGTTAAATCTGTTAACTTTGTTAAATTTGGAGCATCCCTATGAAAAACATTTTTGAGTTAAAGCACCCCGTGCTGTCCCATAAACTGGGATTTTTACGGGATGAGAACACCAATAGCCACGAGTTTCGCAGCATTCTGGCGGAAATCAGCTATTATTTAGCCGCCGAAGCCACCCGCGATCTGAAGGTCAGCCGTGAGACCATCAAAACCCCGCTGGGTGAAACCGAAGTGGACCGCATTGCGGATCCTCCGATTATTGTATCGATTATGCGCTCAGGCAACGGCATGCTCGATGCCTGCCTGCGCTATCTGCCCTTTTGCTCCGCGGGCTATATTGGCATTTACCGCGACAAGTTCATTAACAACACCGTCGAGTACTATTTCAAACTGCCCTCCGATGTCAAAGGCAAAGAGATTTTACTGCTCGATCCTTTGTTGGCCACCGGCGACACCATCATTTCGTCCCTGGACCGCCTGAAGCAGTACGAGGTGGGCAAAATTAAGATTTTGACCGTACTCACCAATAAATATGGCACCGATCGGGTACACCATTTTCACCCCGATGTGGACATTTATACCCTGAGTGCCAATGAAACCCTGAACGACAAAGGGTATCTGGTCCCCGGTCTCGGCGATGTAGGCGATAGATTGTTCAAAACCAAATGAGGCCCTTTATTATTGGGGTGTCCGGCGGAAGCGGTTCGGGCAAAACCACCCTGGCAAACCGCTTGCAAGCCGAATTGGGCCCCGAAAAAGCCGCCATTTTGTACCAGGACAGCTACTATATTGATCAAAGCCACCGCTTTGACAAAGATGGCGGGGCGGTCAACTTTGACCACCCCGATGCCCTGGAGTTTTCGGCCCTGTTCAACCATTTGCAACAGCTCAAAAACGAAGAAACCATTCAGGTGCCGGTGTACGACTTTGCCACCCACAAACGGCTCAGTCGCACCACCACCTTTCCCCCCAAACCGGTGATTATTGTCGAGGGCATCTTGATCTATTCATCGCCGGAGTTCTTACAGCACTTTGATTTGTCGGTGTTTGTGGATGCCCCCGAAGAAATTCGCTATGCCCGCCGTTTGCGACGGGACACCGAAGAGCGGGGCCGCACCGAAGAAGGCGTCTACCAGCAGTTTTACAACCAGGTGGCCCCCATGCACAATCTCTTTGTGGAACCCAGCAAGGTCAACGCCAACATTTTGTGCGACGGCACCACACCCTTTGAGTGCGATATCGAAGATATTTTAGCGCGGGTGCACTTCGCCTAAAGGCAGCGCCTTAATGGGAGAGAACGGTGTCCTGCTGCCAAAAGGGCTTGCGATAACGTGCCACACGTGGGTGCCATTGCGGCCCCTGAACGAAGCCGGTACCGTCTTCTTTTTTGTGCAGCACCTGCACTTCCAGCAAGTGTTCTAAGGCCTCTTCAATCCAGGGCAAAAAGCAATGGGGGTGGGCTGCCACAAAATCTCGGGGGTGCGCCTGGGCGATTTCACCGTGATCTTCAACGACCTGCAAGAGGGTTTGGTAGGCCGTCACCAGGGGCTCAAACACCACGGGCAAGAGCGCTTGTAGGGCCTGGCTGGCGGGGCCGCTTTCAGCCTCCAGCGCAGCGTCTCCTGGCAAAAAGCAGTGATTGTCTAAATGCTGCTTGACCACCGGATGCTCGCCCCAGCGGGTGTGCAGTTCACCGTAAAAGACGTGCAACCACTGGTTGCGATAGGTGTATTCGGTGATGGCATCCACAGTGGTTAAGTCCACCAGGTCACTTTCCAACACCGTCATGCCCTGGTCGCGCAACACCTGACTGAGCCGCTCGACGGTCCAACCGGGCAGGGGCTGGTGGTGCAAAAAGGCGCGCAAATGAAAGGTGGTGACCACATAATGCCGCTGCAATTGTCCTACCACGTCCACACTCACCTGGTGCACGTCGCTTTCCGGGGTCAGGGCAATGGGTTCACCGCACACCAGATGCACACGTCCCACCACGATTTCCCCCCGCACCATCTCGCCAATCCATTTGAACAGGGAGCTGAGGCGCATCAGGGGTTTGGGCCCGCCGTATAATTCTTTGATCAGGGCCTTTTCTTCGGGCAGGCGGTCATAGCTAATCGAAATGGGTAAGAGCGTACAGCTCACCCCTGTGTTTTGCAGGGCCCGTAAGAGACCGCGTTTGGGCTTTAAGCACTGTCGTGCCCGGCTGCGGGTGCCTTCAATAAACATCTCAAGGGTCTGCTGTTGTTCCACCAATTGACGAATCTGCTGATTCAAGGCGGGATCAGCCTTGCCGCGCCCTCGCTTTAAATAAAAGGCGTAGGTTTGCTTTAAAAACCAACCCAACAAAGGCAAATTGCCAATTTGCAAATCCGCCGCAATGTACGGAATCGAAATCTTGAGTTCGGGGTGTTCAAAACACAAATACGAGCACACCACAAAGTCCATCAGACTGCGGTGGGTAGGCGCCAACACCACCAGGGTGTTGGGATCGCGTTCGGCCATGGTGTGTTCAAAACTCACCTGGTCAAAGCTAATGCGCGAGCACATCTTGCGAAAGGCTTTGCGCATCACAAAGCCCGTAATGCGAATGGCCCAGTTGCCGTTGGGCTTGTGTAAAAAGCTCCAGACAAAATCGGAGTAGGCATCCCGATGATCGCGGCCTGAAAAAACCACTTCTCGGGGATGGTTCAGGGGAAGGCTGGGGGGAGAGGCATCAACTTGAGAAATAGACATACTCCAAAGTATATCAGGAATTTTTGCCGCTGCCTCGGATTTACCCCCCAAAGCCTAATTATTAAATGCGTAATTACCGGATTTGGCCAACACCAGCTGAATATTGCCAATGTATTGCTCACGGAAGCCGCCTTCACAATAGGTCAGATAAAACTCCCACAACCGAATAAAGGCGTCGTTAAAGCCCAGCGCTTTTACCGCATCCAGTTGCGCAAAAAAGCGTTCCCGCCAGATGCGCAGGGTATCAGCGTAGTGCAGGGCGATGTCTTCCAGATGCACCACCCGCAGATCGGTGCGGTTTTTGAGCACCTGTAGCACGTGGGCCTGCGAGATCAGACAGCCGCCGGGAAACACATATTTTTTAATAAAGTCGATGGTGTTCAGATAGGTGTCGTAATGCTGATCGTTCAGGGTAATGCCCTGCAAGGCCATCAGGCCATCGGGTTTGAGCAGGCGACTGCAATGCTGAAAATACGTGGGTATGTATTGGTAGCCCACCGCCTCGATCATTTCCACCGACACCAGTTTGTCGTATTGCCCCGTGAGTTCGCGGTAATCTTTCTTTAAGAGGGTAATGCGATCGCTCAGGCCGGCGGCTTCGACCCGTTGTCGGGCCAGGTCATACTGGGCCTCAGAAATGGTGGTGGTGGTTACCCGACACCCGTAATGTTGGGCCGCATGCAGGGCCATGGAGCCCCAGCCCGTGCCAATTTCTAAGAGGTGGTCTTCGGGTTTTAAGCGCAATTTGCGGCACAAGCGGTCCAGTTTTTCGTACTGGGCCTCTTCAAGGCTGGCCTCAGGGTGCGTAAAAATGGCCGAGGAATAGGTCATGCTCTCGTCTAAAAACAGACGATAAAAATCGTTGCTGAGATCGTAATGGGCCAGAATGTTTTTTTTGCTGCCCTTGAGGGTATTGGCCTTCATGGCGTAGTGAATCTTTTGCACCGGGCGCATCAGACGGGCCATGCCCTTTTCGAGCCCCACGAGGGTATCTAAATTGCGCAAGAGCACCCGAAACACCGTGACCAGGTCATCGGTGGTCCAGTAACCCCGAATGTAGCTTTCGGCAGCCCCTAAGCTGCCACGCAGGGCCAACAAGGGGTAAAACTGGCGATTGTGCACCTGAATCTGGGTTTTGAGTTCACTGTGTGGATCCCCCAAAATGTACTGGTTGTGGCGATCCTGCAGGACCACACAGCCCACGGCGATGGATTTCATTTTATTGATCAGGGCGTCTCGGAACACGCCGGTTAACATGTCGGGATAATGCTTGTGTTCTAACCAGGCAATTTCATGGGCGATGGAGGGCGTCATGGGGGACATGGTGGGGACCTCTTTCTTTTTTATAATCTAAGGGGTGGGGATGGTAACCCACCTGTTTAACCAATAATTTAGCGGCTTCCCAATAAATACCGGCCCACACCTGAGCCGTCATCCAGGGAAAACGGGCCAGGGTTTTGAGCAGGTTGCGGGTGTTTAAGGGCCGATGCTGCAGGCTCAGGGTGGCGTCAAACACCTGCTCGCCCGCGCGGGTATTGCGAATGTAAAGGGACAGATATTGTTCCGGGGTGGTGAAATACCAGTCGTAATGGTGATCCAGTTCAAAAAAGGGCGACACATGAAAGACCTTTTCGGCCTGGTAGTGGTGCTTGCGCGGGGTACCCAGGTTTTCGGTGAGCACATAGGCGTAGCGTTCTTCCCAGGGGGTGTTGGTGACTTCCACCACTACACAGTCGAGGGTTTTGCCGTCGGGGTGAAAACAATAAAACACCGTAATGGGGTTAAAGCAATAGCCGAAATAGCTCAGGTGGGTCAGCATGCGAATGGGGCCTTGCGGGCGATAGCCACTGCGGCGCTGCACCAGCAAACGCACCGCTTCCGACAAGTCTCGCTCTGCCGAGGGCAAATAGTTTTGGCGATGAAAAGACACCACGCCGGGGCCCTGAATATTCCATAGACCGTTGCGGGGCATGACCTGATCAATTTCGGCGAGATCCAGGTACACCATAAACAGCGGATAGACGAATTCATGGCGCGCCTTGAGATCGCGGCGGTGCTGAATGGTGCCCACATAAAGGGCCGAGTTGAGGCTCATAAAACGGGTTCCGCCGAGCCCAGGGTCTGGCGCTGACGCAAATGGTCTACCGCTTGCATGGCGGACCAGGCCCCGTCTTCATGAAAGCCGTAGCGCCAGTAGGCCCCACAATACACAATATTGCCCGCGCGGTTGAGGGCGTCGTGCTGCTGTTGGGCTGCCACACCTTCGGGGGTAAACACGGGGTGATGGTACACCAATCGTTGAATCACGTGTTCTTCGGGAATGGGGTTGGGATAGTTTAAGGTCACACAAAAGGTGACCGGGGCCTGAATGCTTTGCAAAATATTCATATTGTAGGTCAAACAGGCCAGGTCGGGCATGTTGTGGGGAATATGATAATTCCAGCTGGCCCAGGCCGCGCGCTTGCGCGGTAAAATAGCGTCCCAGGTATGCAGCACCACGTCATTGCGCTGGTAAGGAAAGGCCTTGAGAATCTCTGTGGTTTGCGAAGTGGGGTTTTGGAGCATTTGCAGGGCCTGATCTGCATGACAGGCCATAACCACCGCATCGTAAGTGGCTTCATCGCTTTCAGTAAAGACGCGCACCTGGTGGCCTTCGTCTTCCACGGCTTTGACCGGGCTGTGGTAGCGAATGCGGTCGGCAAAAGGCTGAATCAGGCGCTCCACATAGCGCGAAGACCCACCGGGCACCACCAGCCACTGGGGATGGTCACTGATGGTGAGCAAACCGTGGTTTTTAAAAAAGCGAATAAAGAACTTGGCGGGAAAGCGAAACATTTGCGCATAAGAACTCGACCACAGGGCGGAACCCATGGGCACAATGAATTTTTCAATAAAGATGTCGGAAAAGCCCTCGGCCTTTAAATAATCCCCAAAGGGCAATTCGCCTTTGCCATCGTCTAAATGGCGGGCCGCCGTGCGCTGAAAGCGCAACAGATCTTGAATCATGCGCCAAAAGCGCGGGTTCACCAGATTGCGTTTTTGGGCAAAGAGTTGCGGCAAGCTTTCGCTATTGTATTCCAGCCCTGTTTGTTCGCACTTCACCGAAAACCCCATGGTGGTAGGCTGGCCCACCACACCAATCTCGTCCATCATGCGGCAAAAATTGGGGTAGGTCTGGGTGTTAAAAATAATGAAGCCGGTGTCCACATGATAGGTTTTTTCGGGACGACGGACCTCGACGGTATGGGTATGCCCCCCCAGACGGGCGCGGGCTTCATACAGGGTAATTTCATGATCCTGATACAGGGAGCGGGCGGCGGTTAGCCCTGAGATTCCACTTCCAATGATGGCAATTTTCAAAACAAATACCTGCTTCTGATGATCTTGTTATGGTTCTATTGTGAGTCAAGTTTTTCAAAAAATCAAGTTTACTGTAGTTAATTTATTGAAGCGGAGACATATTAAAAATAGAATACCCCCTGAGATAACATTGTATACAGGGGGATTCTTTAAATTTATACACTTTTTTTACATGGAAAAAATAACTTAACCGAAGTTAATCGACCCAACCCAGGGTCACTTTTAAGTTGCGGTCTTTAATGGCTACTTTTTTCAGGGCCTGACGGGTGACTTTTTGGGCGGTGCTGTTTTGGGGTTTAAGGGTGTAAACCGGCACACGGGTGAGGTATTGCTGCACCACGGGCAACAGGTAACGCACCACCCCGGTAGAAACCTGGGTGGGCACCCCGTTCATGTTCATGTCTTCCACACGGGGCTCAATCAAATAAAAGGTGCCCGTATCAGAGGCGTAATCCAGACCAAAAGACAGGCGCAGCTGCCCGGGCCACACAGAGCCTGCGGCGGTGACTTTGCTTTGCAACAGCAACTCGGCCCGCTCGGAGCCGTCTTTTAAAATCAGATCGGGCTGCTGCAAATCCAGTTGCAATTGGCCCAGTAACGCTTCTTTGTGCAGCGGAAAATACCCGCTCATTTTGCTTTCGATTTGCTGTTCGCTCACGTTAAAGCTCAGCCCCTCGTCTTCACAGCCCGTTAGCGCCAGGGGACTTAACCACACTGAAGCGAGCATTAAAGCAGTCAGCACACGTTTGATCATGAAAGGGTTCCTTTAGAAATTTTAAGTTGTGTGCTGCTATTCTAACAAACAATTGTGCTACAATCATCCACATGTTCTGGAAACGCCTTGGCCTGTTGGGTTTTTTGTTAACCACCCTGGTGGCCCACCTTATTTTTGGGCAAGACAATAGCCACAGTTTGTTGGTGATCTGTTTTGGTGACAATGGCCATGTGGCCATGGAAAGCCTGGATGTATCCCATCATACACAGAACAACGCCCTTCCTGATGCCCACGCCCTGGAACCTATCGCGGTGCATGCCCATGCAGAAACATCGCAAAAATTAGCCCACTGTGAAAGCACCCAAAGCTGCCACGATATTATCCTGGCCCTGGATCATGACGATCACATGGTGCTGCCCAACACCGCACTGGATTGGAATGATCTGCATGAGGCCGCGTATACCCTACATCGCTTTATCACGCCCTATCCATCGCGCGATAGCGTAATCTTGCCGGTGTCCGTGGCCCGCATCAGTCCCGATCAGCCCCGTGATCTTGCGACACCCAGCGCGATCACCGCGCAACACGAAACCTTAAACCACACCATTTTACTGATTTAAAGCCTGCTGTATTTCCCCCTCTCTTCTCATCAATACAGTAAGGATTATGCTCTATGCATCGTAAAGATTTGGGCCTTGCCGCCCTGATTGCCAGTTTATTTCTTGTGATTTTTATCTGGGTGCTCTATGCGCCCGCGACCCCCTCTCAAACCGAGAACCCCACCCACAAAGCGGGTGAAGCGCACGCCGAAGGCGGCAACGAACCCGCCGAAGGCGATAGTGTCGAGATCGCCCCTGAAGTGCGCAAAGCCCAACAGATTCAATGGGAAACTGCCGCCAGTCAAACCCTGCGCAGTGCACTGCGCTTGCCCGGAAAAATCGCCGCCGTTCAGGACCAATTGGGGCATTTATCGCCCCGGGTGAGCGGGGTGGTGACCGCCGTGTACAAGCACCTGGGCGACACCGTCAAAAAAGGCGAGGTGCTGGCCACCCTCAACAGCCCCGAACTGGGAGCTCTGCGTTTAAAACACAAACAAGCCCAGCAATTGTACGCCCAGGCCCAGCGCCGCTACCAGCTCGAAAAGCAGTGGGTGAGTAACAGTGAAGCCCTCATGAATAGCCTGGCCCAAAACCGCACAATTACGCCCCATCACCAGCGCTTGATTCAGCAGGCCATGGGCAATGAGCGCAGTCAGCTTACCCAGGCCTATACCCGTTACCAATTGGCCTCAAGAGCCTATGACCGGGAGCTGGCCCTGTTAAAAAATCAGGCCACCACCGAGGTGGATGTGCAACAGGCCGAAAAACAAAAGACCGATGCCCAGGCGGATTACCAGGGGACCGTAGAAAGCCTCTTGCAAAATCACCAGCTGAGCCTGATGAATCAGGAGCAAGCCCAACTGGATGCCAAAACCCAGTGGGAAATTGCGCGCCAGGCCCTGACCACCCTTGATGTCAGTCCCGAAAGTTCAGGCACCCAATACAGTCTGCGCAGTCCCATGGACGGCACCTTGCTCGAAAAACATATTGCCCTGGGCGAAAGCCTCAGTGCAGAAGCACGGGTGTTTACCCTGGCCAATTTGGGCACGGTGTGGGCCGAAATGATGATTCCAGAGCACAATCTGTCACAGGTGCGTCTGGGAAGCCCCATTACGGTTTATGCCCAGGCCAGTGAAGCCAAAACCACCGGTACCGTCAGCCATATTCAAAGTGCAGTGGAAGCCAGCAGCCAAACCGTGGAAGCCCACGCCGAAATTGCTAACCCCAAAGGACTCTGGAAGCCAGATATGTTTGTGACCGTGGCCTTACAAAGCACCGGTATCAAAGTACCTCTGGCGGTTCCCCGCGCTGCTTTACAACCCTTTGAAAACAATTGGGTGGTCTTTGTGCCTGGCCCACACGCCAACAGCTTAAAAGCCCAGGTGGTGCGTACAGGCCGTGAAAGCCAGGATTGGGTGGAAATTACCGCCGGTCTCAAGGCCGGACAAAAATACATTGCCAAAAACGCCTTTTTGGTCAAAGCCGAGCTGGAAAAATCCAGCGCCAGCCATGGCCATTAGGAGGTTCAACCCATGTTTAATGCCATCCTTTCTTTTTCCATTGAAAAACGGGGTTGGGTCCTGCTTTTGACCACTGCCCTGCTCCTGCTGGGGGTGTATAGTTTTCAACACCTGCCCATTGATGCGGTCCCGGACATTACCAACGTTCAGGTGCAAATCAACACCGAAGCGCCGGGCTACTCGCCTTTAGAAACCGAGCAACAAATCACCTACCCCATTGAGTTCAGCTTATCGGGCTTGCCCGCCATGAAGGAGACCCGCTCGCTGTCACGCTATGGCTTATCTCAGGTGACCGTCATCTTTGAAGAGGGCACAGACATTTACTTTGCCCGCCAATTGCTCAACCAAAAATTGCAGAGCATTCAAAAGTCTCTGCCCACCGGGGTGCAGCCCGAGCTAGGCCCCATTGCCACCGGTTTAGGCGAAATCTACATGTGGACAGTGCAGGCCAATGCCGAAGCCCGTCAGGCCAACGGCCAGCCCTATGGCCTGAGTGACCTGCGCCTTTTGCAGGACTGGGTCATTGGCCCTCAGATCAAGACCGTGCCCGGGGTGACCGAGGTGAATACCATCGGAGGCCATGAACGCACCTACGAAGTGAATCCCCTGCCCGAAAAAATGCGGGCCTACGGCGTCAGCTTTGCCATGCTGGTGGAAGCCTTAGAAAACAACAATCAGAATGTGGGAGCCGGGTATATTGAAGAGAGCGGCAACCAGTCCCTGCTGCGGGTGCCTGGCCGTCTGACCCAGCTTGAAGACATTCGCCAGGTGTTGCTCAGCACCCGAGACAACGGCACGCCGGTACTTTTAAAGGACGTGGCCGAAGTCAAATGGGGACAGCCGCTGCGCACGGGAGCCGCCACCTATGACGGTGAAGAAGCCGTATTGGGCACCGCCGTCATGCTGCTGGGGGCCAATAGCCGGGACGTGGCCGAAGCGGTCAAAGCCAAAATTGAAGCCATTAACCCCACCTTGCCCAAAGGGGTTCACATTGAAACCGTCTACGATCGCGCTGTACTTGTTGAAAAAACCATTGCCACGGTCGAAGAAAACCTGATGCTGGGGGCGCTGTTTGTGATTGCCGTTTTGTTTTTGTTTCTGGGCAATTTGCGGGCCGCTTTAATTACCGCCATGGTGATTCCCCTGGCCATGAGTTTTACCCTCTGGGGCATGTGGACCGCTAAAATCAGCGCCAACCTCATGAGTTTAGGGGCCTTAGACTTTGGCATTATTGTGGATGGCACCGTCGTAATTGCCGAAAACTGTCTACGCCACCTGAGCGAAGCCCAACAGAAACTGGGGCGCAAATTGAGCCTGAAAGAACGCCTGGCGGTGGTGCGCGAGGCGTCGCAAGAAGCCCGTCAAGCCCTGCTCTTTGGCGAGCTGATCATTATGGTAGTCTACCTGCCCATTTTGGCCCTTGAAGGGGTCGAAGGCAAAATGTTTCAGCCCATGGCCCTGACGGTGATTCTGGCCCTGTTGGGCGCCACCCTCCTGAGCATTAGCTTTGTCCCCGCGGCCCTGGCCCTGTTTATGGGCGGCTCGGTCAAAGAAAAAGAAAACCACCTGGTACAAGGGGTCAAAGGCTTTTATGGCCCCCTGCTCAGGTGGAGTCTGCGCTACCGGTTGAGTGTATTAAGTTTTGCCCTGGGACTGCTTCTGCTGGCAGGCTTACAGGTCATGCAAATGGGCCGAGAATTTGTACCCAACCTCAACGAGGGCGATGTGGCGATTCAGGCCCTGCGGGTACCGGGCACCAGTCTGGGCCAGTCCATTGCCATGCAAAAGCAAATGGAAAAAGCCCTCACCGCAGTGCCTGAAGTGATGCATGTGTTTTCACGCATTGGCACCGCCGAGGTGGCCACCGATCCCATGCCCCCCAATATTGCCGATACCTTTGTGATCATTCGTCCTCAGGATCAATGGCCAGACCCCAAACTGCCCCATGATCAATTGCTAAAAAAACTAGAGGCGGCCATTGCAGACCTGCCTGGCAATAATTATGAGCTGACGCAACCCATTCAGATGCGCTTTAATGAGCTGTTGTCCGGGGTGCGCGCCGATCTGGCCGTTAAAATTTACGGTGAAGATTTAGAACAACTCAAACAATCTGCTCAGCAAGTGGCCCAACGCTTGCAACAGATTCCAGGCGCCCGAGACGTGAACATTGAGCAGGTTTCAGGCCTACCCGTGCTCACCTTAACGCCCCGCAAAGAAGTACTGGCCCGTTACGGCATGAGTACCGGAGAAGTTCAGGAGCTCATGCAAATTGCCGGGGCGGGTAAAACCGTGGGGCAAATTATGGAGGGCGATCGGCGTTTCGATCTCACCCTGCGTTTGCCAGAAAACTTGCGGGACAATCGCTACCGCTTACAACAACTGCCGATCCCCCAGGATACCCAACCCGAGCGTTTTCTCTCGCTGAGCAATGTGGTGGACTTTGCATACAAACAGGGTCCCAATCAAATCAGCCGCGAAAACGGCAAACGCCGCATTGTCATTACCGCCAATATCCGCGACCGGGATCTGGGATCTTTTGTCAGTGAGGCCCAGCAGGTGATTCAAAAAGAAGTGCCCTTGCCTGCAGGCTATGGGTTTGCCTGGGATGGAGAATTCAAAAAACTCCAGTCCGCCAGCGCCCGCCTGGCGGTGGTGGTGCCCCTGACCTTTGCGGTGATTTTGATGCTGTTGTACAGCACCCTGGGTTCTGTGAAAGACACGCTGCTGGTCTTTTCCAGTATTCCGCTGGCCTTAAGTGGCGGCGTGTTTGCCCTGAGTTTGCGGGGCATGCCGCTGTCGATTTCCGCAGGGGTGGGCTTTATTGCGCTCTCGGGTGTGGCCGTCCTCAACGGACTGGTGCTCTTGACCTTTATTCGCAAGGTCGAAGGCTCCCTTGAAGGAGCCATTATTACGGGGGCATTGACCCGCTTGCGCCCCGTGCTCATGACCGCCTGTGTGGCCTCATTGGGCTTTGTGCCCATGGCCCTTTCCACGGGCACCGGGGCCGAAGTGCAGCGCCCGCTGGCCACCGTGGTGATAGGCGGCATTGCCTCAGCCACCTTGCTCACCCTCTTTGTGCTTCCCGTGCTCTACAGCCTGACCCACAAACGCCCCGAGAAAGGACTTCAACCATGAAAAAGCGATTCAAAAAACAACTCAGTACAGCATTGCTGGGGCTGTCTCTGAGCAGTTTTGGCTTCAACACCCTGGCTCAGGCTGAAACCCTAAGGGTCGATTTGCCCCAGGCCTTGCAAGCGGCACAGCATAACTATGACTCTCAGGGTCAGCAATGGCAGGTGGCCAGTCAACAGGCTGGCATCGAACAGGCTCGCCAGGCTCCCAACCCAACGGTGCAGCTCAGCTTTGAAAACCTGCCCAGTCTAACGGGAGACGCTGGCGAAATCAACATGTTATGGCAACAGGGGGTCAATCTGGCCCAAAACGCCCAAATTGCGCTGGCAGAGCACAGCTATGCCGCAAGTCGCTATGGCTTTCAGCTTCAACAACTCACCCTGCAGCGGGAGGTCACCCAGGCTTTTTACGCCTTGCTCATGTGGCAAGCCTACCGCGACAGTCTAAAGCGTCTGGCACAGGTATCAGCCCAGCGGGTCGAGCTGCTGCAAGCCCAGTATAACCAGGGGAAAGCACTTCGGGCAGAATACAATCGGGCGCGGCTGGCTCAGTCAGAACTTGCGTTGCAACAGCAAACCAGCACCTTGCAATGGCGCAATGCTCAGCGGCAATTGGCCCAATACCTGAATCGGCCCCAGGATCTGGTGGCCGAGGGAGAACTGGTGGTGCCGCTGAGCACGGGGCCACTGGGACTCTCTGAATCCGTGGTGCAGGCCCGACTACAACAGCACCCGCTCTTGCAGCAAGCAAGTGCCCAACAGCAGCAGGCACACAAAAACAAGGCGGTGCAAGAAGCCCTGGCCTGGCAAAGCCCCAGCTGGGGCGTGGGCTTACGCCTCACGCCCAGCGCTGCTGATGTGGGAGCCCTGGCCCAGGTCAATGTCCCCTTGCCGGTGTGGCACCAAAACCAGGGAGCCATTGCAGTGAGTCAATACCAGCACAAGCAGGCCGAAACCCAGGTACAAAACACCGCTTTTAGCCTGAACAACCGCTGGCAAAACCAGGTGGCCCAGTACCAACAGGTCAGGGCCAACCTCGACATCTACCAACAGCAATTGCTGCCCCTGGCCCGTGAAAATGTGAAGCTCAGTCAGACCGCTTACCAATACGGTAAGCAGTCCTACCTGGAGTTACTGGACGCCCAGCGCAGCCTGATTGCTCTGGAGCAAAGCTACCTGCAAAGCTGGGGGCAATACCATCAACTCAGGGCTGAGCTGGCGTTTCTTCTGTCAGGGCCGGTTCCATAAGCTGGGCGGGCAGGCGCAAGGTGATCAAGAAAGCGAACACCGACAGCGCCGCCGCCCACAGAAAGATATGGTCTAAAGACAACGACATTAAACTGCGCAACTGGTGTAAGGCCTGCTGAAAGGCTTCCATTTGCGCCACAGAAGTCAGTTGGGCTTCGAGCTGAGCCAACAGCGATCCATTGGTCAACACATCCGGGGTTTGGGTAGCCTGCAATACCGGCTCAGGCAAGAGCGGCGACGCGGGCAGGCGGGCACCCGGTTGTTGAAAGGTTCTCAACATGACCCAACCAAAGAAGGTGGCGCCCAGGGTGCCGCCCATTTGGTTAAAAAAGCGTAGGGTCCCCACCGCAGAACCAATCATGGCTTTGGGTACGGCCAATTGCACAATCAAATTAAACACCGGGTTCACCGGTCCCAATCCCAGCCCCAGCAAAACCGCCAGGCTCACCACCAGCCACACCGGACTGTGAACCCCCAGCTGTCCGGCAAGCAGCAATCCCACACTCATGACGAGCAGCCCCAGCAGAATCAGCCCCTTATACTTGCCCTGACGACTCATTAACCAACCGGAAAGGGTACTGGTAGCCACCATGCCCATCATCAGCGGTGAGAGCACCAGCCCTGAATAGGTGGCGCTCAGGCCCTTCACCGACTGCATATACAGCGGCAAATACAAAATGGCCGCATACAAACTGGCGGTAGAGAACAAAATGCCCAGGGCTGAAATGGTAATAACCGGGTTACGAAAGAGTTCGGGGGCAATAATCGGGCCCGGTGAACGGTGTTGCCACCACACAAAAGCCCCCAGCAGCAGTGTGCCGCTGACCAGTTGTCCCCAGACCCAGGGACTGCTCCAGCCCTGATACCCCGATAAACTCAGACCAATGAGCAGGGGCAAAAGGCCCAGCGTTAACAGCGCCGCCCCCAGATAGTCGATATAGGTATTGGGGTGCGGTTCACTTTTGGGCAAAAAGCGCGCAATCATGACAAAGGCAATCAGGGCAAAGGGCAGATTGAGGGGAAACACCCAACGCCAGCCCAGCGCATCAGCCAATACCCCGCCGAGCAGGGGACCAAACAGCGAAGACAGGCCATACACCGCCCCCGTTAAACCCTGGTACTTGCTGCTTTCTCGGGCCCCAAAGATGTCCGCGAGGGCCGCTATCGACATGGACATTAAAGCACCACCGCCAATGCCCTGCACCGTACGCAGGGCAATCAATTGCCCCATGCTGGTGACGAGCCCCATCAGGGTACTGCCCAGGGCAAACAAGACAATGCCAATCAGCAAAATATTGCGGCGGCTGTAGATATCGCTGAGGCGACCAAAAATGGGAATGGCCAGGGTGGTGGCCAGGGAGTAAGCGGTAAACACCCAGGCGTAAAGACCCATGCCACCCAGCTCCGCCACCACCTTGGGCAAAATTGTGCCCACCACCGTCAGGTTAAAAGACGACAAAAACAGCACCAGCATCACCCCAAACAGGGCCATGCGTTGGGCTTGAGAAATTCCGAGCGTCTTAGTCATGGGGAGTCTCTCCTTCGCATTGCGCCACAAAGATCGCCTCCAAACGGCTTAAGGCCTCAACGGTTTGGGTTAACTCGGCTTCTGGCAGCTTGCCGAGCCCGGTATGTAAACAGGTCAGATACTGGGCCCAGGCCACCTCATAACGGGTTTTGCCCGCCGGACTTAAGGCCAGTTGCATCTGGCGTAAGTCCTCAGGATTGGCCGTGCGCAGAATCAGCCCATCGGCTTCAAGTTTGTCTAAAATGCGGCTGACGGTACTGTGGGGCAGTCCCATCTCTTTCACCAGATCGCCGGGCTGTACAAAGCCCCGCTGAATCAGATGCAGGGCGTGAAAGCATTTAATATTCAAGCCGCTTTGCTTTTCAAAGGGCTGACTGACAAAGGTCTCTTTGCGCCGCTGTAGGCGGCCACTCAGGCGAATCAAACGCAAGAGGAGTTGGGTTTCGTGGTTTATTTCCATATGGAAATAATAAAACAAAACAAAGGGGCGTGTCTATACGTTAAAATAAACCCATGCGTGATTTATTCCTTTTGTGTGCCTTTATCCTGGGGTTCGCTTTACCGGTTTCAGCACAAGGCCTAAGCCCTGGGCAAAGAGAAGCGGCGACAGCCCTGTTGGGATCGCGCACGCCGCTGTGGTTTATCGCGTCCCCCGGCTCTTATCGCGGGGGCGGCGTGACCCTGGGTCATCATATGCCCACGCAAGATCGTTATTTAACCCTGCGTTATGTCCGTCAGGAACAAGGTCATGTGGCCCATCTATCGCTCTCTCACCACACCCACGCTCCGCGAGACGGTGCCTGCTTATCGAAAGAAAAAGAAATCAACTACACCCATCCGCAACTGGGAAGCTGGCGTCTTTGCTCCAGCGTGAATCCCCATCATGAGGCCTTTGCAATGGTGAGGGCTTTTGCCAGCACCCGGACAAGGCCCTACCTGCGCGTAGATTTTGTGGGTCCTCCTGCGGATTTGATGCAGCTTATGGGACAGCTCAAGCCCTTGCCCCAGAGCACAACCGGCGCACCTGAGGGCAATATATCTACACTGGCATCGCGATTTTACGGGCCAACGCAGCAGGTGCACTGGCAAAGCGCAGGGTATGCAGCAGGCGATAACCAGCTCTTTTGGAAAGACGCAACGAGCAAGCCTCAGTGGAATCAGGTTTACCACCGGGCAATCCCTTATTACGCACAGCAAGTCACTTTGCATATGACGGCACTGTTTCGTCACACGCCCCACAGTCAAATTCCCGCAAAGGCTTCTCGCTGCAGTCCAGGACAAACGGCCAGCCAGTATGTACACCCACGCTTAGGCCCTTATCGTTTGTGCAGCAAAACCCTGACCACACCGGCTCATCCCTCTGGCACGGATCAGACGCCACTGGTGCATCAAGTGGTGTACGCTCGCCCCCTGGCAGGGAACAAGCGTCCTCACGTCTCGTTTCATCTGCATGGATTACCCCAGGAAATGCAAACACTCCTGGGGCAACTTGACTTTTAGCCGCTGCACATCTCGCAAGACTCTGGGTTCTCTAAAGAACAGATCAAGGCGGCTTCGGCCTCGGCCTGTTGCTCAGGGGTCAGCGCCTGCGGTTCAGGGGTTTCGGTCACCGTGAATTTGGTGGCCTCTGCTGCCGCTTTGCTCCGCAGGTAGTACATGCCGGTTTTCAGGCCCCGTTTCCAGCCGTAGAAGTGCATGGACGTCAGCTTGGCGTGGGTGGGGTTGGGCATAAAAATATTCAGCGATTGAGACTGACAAATAAAAGCGCCACGATCGGCCGCCATATCGATCAGGGTGCGCTGCTTGATTTCCCAGGCGGTTTTGTAGAGTTCCCGAATGTCCGCAGGAATCTCAGGAATCTCCTGCACCGAACCATTGGCGGCAATCAATTTGTTCTTGAGGCTTTCGTTCCAAATGCCCAGGCGTACAAGATCCCGCAGCAGGTGTTGGTTCACCACAATAAACTCACCGGACAGCACCCGACGGGTATAGAGGTTTGAGGTATAGGGTTCAAAACACTCGTTATTGCCCAGAATTTGTGCCGTCGATGCGGTGGGCATGGGGGCCACCAGCAGCGAATTGCGCATGCCGTGCTGTTGAATCTGGGTCTTCAGTTCATTCCAGTTCCAACGGGCGGTGGGCTCTACGTTCCAGAGGTCAAATTGCAATTTACCCTGAGACGCCGGAGATCCCGCAAAGGTCTCGTAAGGGCCTTCTTTTTGGGCCAATTCCATGGAGGCGGAACAGGCGGCAAAATACAGGGTCTCAAAAATTTCTTTGTTGAGCTGACGGGCTTCTTCGGACTCGAAGGGCATGCGCAGCAGCATAAAGACATCGGCCAGCCCCTGTACGCCCAGACCAATGGGGCGATGACGCAAGTTGGAGCGCTCTGCCTCAGGCACGGGGTAATAGTTGCGATCAATGATCTTATTGAGGTTACGGGTCACCACACGGGTCACTTCGTACAGTTTTTGGTGGTCAAATTTGCCATCAATCACGTACTTGGGCAGGGCCAGAGAGGCCAGGTTACAGACGGCCACTTCATCGGGGGCGGTGTACTCAATAATTTCGGTACACAAATTGCTCGATTGAATGGTGCCCAGGTTTTGCTGGTTGCTTTTGCCGTTACAGGCGTCTTTGTAGAGCATGTAGGGGTTGCCGGTCTCAATTTGGGCATCGAGGATCTGGGTCCACAAATCGCGGGCTTTGACCACTTTGCGGGCGCGGCCCTCTTGCTCATAACGGGTGTACAGGGCTTCAAATTCAGCGCCCCAGCACTCCGCCAGACCTGGCGCATCATGGGGACAAAACAGCGACCAGTCGCCTTCTTCTTCCACCCGCTGCATAAACAGATCCGAAATCCAGAGAGCATAAAACAAGTCGCGGGCGCGCAGTTCTTCTTTACCATGATTTTTGCGCAGTTCTAAGAAGTCCTGAATGTCTGCATGCCAGGGCTCTAAGTAAATGGCAAAAGCGCCTTTGCGCTTGCCGCCGCCCTGGTCTACATAGCGGGCGGTGTCGTTAAAGACCCGCAGCATGGGCACAATGCCGTTGCTGGTGCCGTTGGTGCCGCTAATGTAAGAACCGGTGGCACGAATATTGTGAATGCTTAAGCCAATGCCCCCCGCCGATTGCGAAATCTTGGCGCAGGTTTTCAGCGTGTCGTAAATGCCGTCAATGCTGTCGTTTTTCATGCCCACCAAAAAGCAAGAAGACATCTGAGGTTTGGGGGTTGAAGCATTAAAGAGCGTCGGTGTAGCGTGGGTGAACCAGCGCTCAGACAAGAGCTCATAGGTTTCGAGTACCGCAGGCAGGTCTGCACCGTGAATGCCCACAGCCACCCGCATCAGCAAATGCTGGGGGCGCTCGGCCACGCGACCGTCCAGCTTGAGCAAATAGGAGCGTTCCAGGGTTTTAAAACCAAAGAAATCCAACAAAAAGTCCCGTTCATGGTCAATGGCGGCATCTAAGGTCTCGGCGTTTTGTTTGACCACGCTATACACCTCTTCAGAAATCAGGGCGGCGTTTTGACCGGTGTGGGGGTTCACGTACTGGTACAGCTCAACAATGGTTTCTGAAAAAGAGGCTTTGGTGTTCTTGTGTAGGTTAGAAATGGCAATGCGAGAGGCCAACAGCGCGTAATCAGGGTGCTGGGTGGTCATGGTGGCGGCAATTTCGGTGGCCAAATTGTCCAGTTCAACGGTGCTTACGCCCTCGTAAAGACCTTCCACCACTTTAATGGCGACCCGTACAGGGTCCACGTGCTGAGGATCTAAACCTTCGCTGAGCTTCTCTAAGCGTGCCGTGATTTTATCGAGTTTTACCGCTTCCTGGCGGCCATCGCGTTTGGTAATAAACATGGTTTAAAAGTCCTCATCCAGGCTAAAAAGTTTGTCCTTGGCGGTGTCTTTGCTCATGACCCCTGACTTTTGATAATCCGAAACCCGCTTCTCAAAGAAGTTGGTTTTGCCCTGCAAAGAAATCAGGTCCATAAAGTCAAAGGGGTTGCTTACATTGTAAATGCGCGCCAGACCCAGGGACACCAACAGACGATCCGCCACAAATTCAATATATTGCTTCATCAGCTCAGCGTTCATGCCAATCAAACGCACGGGCAGGGCATCGGTAACAAAGTTTTGTTCAATGGCCACGGCATCTTGAATAATGGCCCGTACCCGCTCAGGGGCAAGGGGATGTTGCAATTGCGAGTACAGCAGGCAGGCAAAGTCTGTATGCATGCCTTCATCGCGCGAAATCAGCTCATTTGAGAAGCTCAGTCCGGGCATTAAGCCCCGTTTTTTCAGCCAGAAGATGGCACAGAAACTGCCCGAGAAGAAAATACCTTCCACGGCGGCAAAAGCCACCAGACGCTCGGCAAAGGAACCGTTTTCGATCCAGCGCAGGGCCCATTCCGCTTTCTTTTTCACACAATCCAGGGTTTCAATGGCGCGAAAGAGGCGATCTTTTTCTTTGCCCTCACGGATGTAGGTGTCTAAGAGCAAGGAATAGGTTTCTGCGTGAATGTTCTCCATCATGATCTGAAAGCCATAAAAGCAACGGGCTTCGGGGTATTGCACTTCACGCATGAAGTTCACCGCCAGGTTTTCGTTGACAATACCGTCACTGGCCGCAAAAAAGGCCAGCACGTGTTTAATAAAATGCTGTTCATCGGCGTTCAGTTCATTGTTCCAATCCTGAAGATCTGCAGACAGATCAATTTCTTCAGTGGTCCAAAAGCTGGCTTCCGCTTTTTTGTACATGTCCCACATTTCGGTGTGTTTAATGGGGAACAACACAAAACGGCTCTGGTTGGTTTCCAGCAAAGGCTCCGGGGATTGTGTCGGTTGATTGCGTGGCGTGAGGGGGTTAGAAGCAGGGGCGAGACTGGTCATTTTAATCCTTCAATAAACGAGTATTGCACAGCCTCAGGGTCAAAACAGACCGCCGATAACGCGAGGCCCAAACGGGCTAAAAAGATGTAATGGTGCGATACTCAGGGCAACGCGACCGCCGACATAGTGACTCTGGGTTGTGATGAGGTAGCATAACATAGACTCATGTACAAAGGACACAACCTTGCGAACACATTCGTCAAAACGATGGGGGAATTCCCCCCGCGGGTGAACTTGGTTATTTATTCTGTAAATGTTATCATGTAGAAGTTATCTTATAAACAACAAACCGATCTGGAGTACCCTTTTGTGATGCGACTTTCTTCTCTTAAACATCTGTCTTTTGCCCTGGTCACCAGCGCCCTGCTTACCCTGAGTGCCTGCGGTGAGGGAGGCCCCGGCAGTGTCACCAATGTCGATACCAGCGAGATTTCTGCTGAGCTGCTGGCCTTAACCGCCACCTACGAGGGCAAAACTTACAATTACGTGGGCCTGATGAGCTTTTTTAGCTGTGCCGCCGACAGGACCGTCTTACCGCCCATCAAAATGCTGGCCACCGACGCCCGTGACAACCTCAAAAAGGCCTTTGTGGGCGGCAACATCAGTAACGCCCGTGCTGCCCTGCAAACCCAGGCTCGTCGTGCCAACCCCAGCACGCCCATTCCCGATCCTGGCTTAGCCATGTGCCCCCTCAAAACCGTGGCCGAGCTGGGTGGCGAAAGCACCGTCACCCCGGAGGCCAGCGCCAGCCCTGATACGACCATCAGCAATAACGCCCCCACAGACGTCAACAGCGAAAGCGGTCTACGGGTTGAGGCCGAAACCGGCAGCAAGACCGCTGGCACAACGGCATACCCCAAAGTCGAAGCCCGCGGTGCGGGCACCCAAATCATGATGTTTTCGGGGGGCGATGCCGGCGGTCAGCTCAGTCTGCCTTTGCCCGCTCTCAACGGTCAGTATCAGGTGAAGCTGCACTGGCTCAATTCTGGCGATTCTCCGGCCATGGCCATCGCGGGCGCCGGTCTCAACATCACCTTGCCTGAAGCCAGCGTGGAAAACAGCGGCGGCAGCCTGGTGACCCGTGATTTGGGTACCCACACCCTCAATACCCGCGCGGGTGATGCGCTCACGTTTACGGTATTGGGCAATGTCACCGGCAAAGGCAATGCCTGGATTGGCATTGACTACATTTCCTTTACAGCGTTATAGGAGTAATCTGCCATGCCTGATTATGGTTTTTCAACCCGTGCCATTCACACCGGTCAGGACCCTGATCCCGCCACCGGAGCGACGATTGTTCCGATTTATCAGACGTCCACCTATACCCAGGAGGCCATTGGGAGTCATAAAGGCTATGCCTACTCCCGTTCGGCCAACCCTACACGCACGGCCTTAGAAAGCTGTATCGCCTCTTTAGAGCAAGGGTCCCACGGGTTGGCCTTTGCGTCAGGCATGGCGGCCACGAGCGCTGTACTCTCGCTACTCAGCGCCGGGGACCATGTGTTGGCGGGCAATGACCTTTACGGGGGCACCTACCGGGTCTTTACCCAGGTCTTTGAACGGCTGGGGCTGCATTTTGATTTCGTGGATACCCGCGATCCTGAGCAGGTGGCCGCAGCCATCACCCCCCAGACCCGCATGCTCTGGACCGAGACCCCCACCAATCCCCTTTTGCGTCTGTGCGATCTGCAGGCGCTGGCCCAGATCACGCAGGCCCACGCGATGTTACTGGTCACCGACAACACCTTTCTCAGCCCCTATTTTCAGCAGCCCCTGCGCCTGGGAGCAGATATCGTGGTGCACAGCACCACCAAATATATGGGCGGTCACTCGGACGTGGTAGGGGGCGCGGTGGTCACCCGTTCTGAAGCCTTGCACCAGCAATTGGCCTTTTTGCAAAACAGCTTAGGCGGCGTGCCCGGCCCCTTTGACGCCTGGCTCACCCTGCGGGGCCTCAAGACCTTAGCTTTGCGCATGCAAGCCCACGAAAAAAACGCCCTGGCCATCGCAAGTTATTTGCAACAGCACCCTAAAATTAAACAGGTGAACTATCCAGGGCTCCCTTCTCACCCCCAGCATGAACTGGCCACCCGACAAATGTCTGGCTTCGGCGGCATGATCTCGGTAGAGGTGAACGGTGGGCTGGAAGCCGGGCGTCAGGTGGCCGAGAGCACCCGCCTGTTTTCACTGGCGGAAAGCCTGGGCGGTGTCGAATCTTTGATTGGGCATCCCGCCACCATGACCCACGCTGCCGTGCCCACAGCCCAGCGTGAAGCCATTGGCCTCTCGGATGGTTTATTGCGTTTGTCGGTGGGCATTGAAGACGTCGAAGACCTGATCGCCGATCTAGAGCAGGCTTTGGCCCGGATTTAATAAAAAAGCTAGCGTATCAGTGAAAAGGGGATCATCATGCCGAGTATTCAAAACGGAACCCGTGTCGGACAATGGGACAGCAATTTTGGCAAAGCCGACATTACCACCACAGGCGCCATTGGCAAGGGCTACCCCTCTGCCATTGAGGCCCATAAAGCCATTGCCAAATCAGGCACACAGGGAGCCATCGTTAAACAAGAAGACGGCCGTTTTGATGCTTACAAGGTCGCCGATGGCGCGCGCCTTGACGATTTAGACGCGGGCGAAAAATTTCAGCTCACCGCCCAGGGCAAAGCTGCTGGCGTGGTGGACTTTATTGGCGATGACGGGGCTTCACTCAGCAACGGCACGATCGTCAAAGCCCCCAAAGGCCCCGATAAAAACGAAACCGTTTACTTTACCCGCACCATGGGGGCTTCCACGGGTCTCAAAGGCCTCTACGAAGACACCGTCATGGCGGCCCCCAACCACTGGATGCAATCCGACGATATCGCCCGTTTACAAGAGAAAGGCTATACCGTCGTTGTGGACAATACCGCCACCAAAGCCGAAATTCAAGCGGCCCTGTACGATCCCACCACCGTGGGCTGGGTTAACTTCGGCCATGGGGCCATTGGCGCCATTGTCACCCACGAAGAAGACTTTATTTTTCCTGATTACGACATTACCCCCGAAAAGGTCTCTCAAAAGCTCAAGCTGGCGTATATTCAAAGCTGTCAGGTGGGCGAAAAACACGATGAATGGCAAAAGGCCCTGGGCCCCCAGACCCAAATTTATGACTGGGACCGCTCGGTAACCAATGCTGAGGTGATGATGGTCAATGGTGGCAAAGGCATCTCCTTTGGTAGCGCACTGATGGCGCCTGGAGCCAGCACCGTCTTAAATCCCTATGCCTGGATGGGCAAGACCCTCTCACAGGCGATTGAGAAGAATCTCTAAAGATGGGGGGAGAGCCTGGCTGCCCCCGTTACACATCCGGTCAAGTTCAGCTTAACCCCGCACGAATGTCTGCCAGGGTCTGCTGCAATTGCACCAATTCGGCATCAATGGCATCCCAATTCCCTGCCTGCAGGTGCTGCGCAGACACCAGGCGGGTACCCTGCCCCACCACCAGGGCTCCGGCTTTTAAGTAGCCTGCCACATCGTCAAAGGCGATGCCCCCGGTGGGAAGCCACTGCAAGCCCGGAAACGGCCCCGCAAAATGCTTTAAATAGTCGGGCCCCACGGCACTGGCGGGGAATAATTTGAGCGAGCGCAGACCCGCGTTGTATGCCTGTAGCACCTCGGTGGGTGTAAACACCCCCGGAAAATAAGGCACATTCACGTCCTGCGCCAGAGCGGCAATCTCTAAGTTCAGGCCCGGTGACACCAAAAAGGCCGCCCCATGTTCCAGCGCGGCCTGGGCCTGCGCCACGGTGTGCAAGGTGCCCACTCCCGTGCAGTGACCGGCACGGCTCAGCCGCTGAATCAACTCCAGGGCCCGGTGGCTACTCAGGGTAATTTCTAAAATCGGGAAACCGTGGGCCAGCAAATGCTCACAAAAACGATAGCCATCGACCGAGGCGTCAAAACGCAAAATGGGCAGCACCGATTGGGCTGCCAACTTTGCAAAAATTTCAGGGGGACTCAGTAAGGGTGTGTGTATCATACCCTTCAGCTTATCAGCTTGGGTTAGCACTGCCTAGCTGTAGACCATGCATGGCGATCGAACCCAGGGCATAGTCTTCATTAAACCAACTGATGCTGTCGTTAGCATCTCCAGCTCCCAACACATAGAGCAGAGGCAGGAAGTGTTCTGGCGTGGGGACCGCCAGACGGGTGGTGGGGTCAGGGTTAAGCAATAGCTCCGCCACGGCTTGCCATTGGTGCCCGTTAATGAGCTGCTGACACCGGGTCATAAACGCTTTGGCCCAGTCAAAACCCTCGGCCCCAAACTGCATGGTGCGTAGATTGTGCACCACATTGCCCGTGCCCAGCACCAGCACACCGTCTTCACGCAGACGCTTCAATTGCTGCGCCATCTGCACATGGTCTGCCAACGAAGCCTGCTGTGGCAAGCTCAGTTGATACACCGGCACATCGGCCTGGGGATACATAAAGCGCAGTACACTCCAGATCCCGTGATCCAGACCGCGCTCGGCATCTTCCAACACAGGCACATCTGTCTGACTTTGCAGCTGTGCCCGCAGCGCTTTGGCCCGTTGCGTGGCGCCGGGTGCGGGATATTTTAACTGAGACAACGCCTCAGGAAAACCGTAGAAATCGTAAAGGGTTTCCGGGGCGGCGGCACTGCCCACATAAAAGGTTTTACCGGCATGAAACCAGTGCGCTGACACTGTCAGAATCGCCTCAGGACGGGGCAAAGCCTCGGCCACCTCCCGCCAACGGCGGGTATAGGCATTGTCTTCTAAAGCATTCATGGGACTGCCGTGTCCCACAAAAAGGGTCGGCATAACAGAAGGTGAGTTCATCATCTTAAGCCTGTTTCTGGAGTTTTGCGCCCACGGGGGCAGAAGCGTTGGCTTTGGAGCTCAGCAGCGTCGACACCGAGGGAAAAAGCGCCTGTACACTGAAGTGACCCGCCCCCAACATGCCCAGCGCAGCGGTGGCAAAAGCGAGCATTAAGGGATACTCGTTGCCACCCGCAGCGGCGTTAAAACCCTGGTGGGCACTAAAAGCCGCCACCAACATGGTAAAGACCATGGGAATACTGACCAGGGGTACAAACAACCCCACCAACAGCGCTACCCCACCAAAGAACTCCGTGCTGGCCGCCAACACGGCATTCAGCGAAGCAAAGGGAATGCCCAACTGGGTCAAATAGCCCGTAAAGCCTTCCAAACCGGGTCCGCCAAAGGCTCCAAACAGTTTTTGACTGCCATGATACATAAAGACCGTGGCCAGGCCCAAACGTAATGTCAACAATCCCAGATCCGAACGTAATTTTTGTACTTGCATCTTTCAAGTCTCCTTGTTTCTTTTGACTTTATTATGCGGTGAATGCTAATGTTGCACAAGGAGACAAAATTGCACTAAACTGATGCAATATATGCAACAAAAAAAGAGCAACGATGAGTTTAGATATTCCTTTCCAGGCCCTGAAAATTTTTCTGGCGGTGGCAGAAACCGGCAGCTTTACCCGTGCCGCTTCACGCTTAAATCAACCCCGGTACCGGGTCAGCCGAGCGGTACAACAACTGGAACAGGCCATGGGCGTGCAATTGCTGCATCGCACCACGCGTAAAACCCGACTCACCGAGGCCGGGCTCTATCTGTTTAAACAGGGTCAACCCCTCTTTACCCAATTGCAGTACACCCTGCAAGAGGTGTCAGCCCTCAATCAAGACATTGCCGGAACCCTTAAAATTTCGGCCCCCGAGGAGTTTGCGCAACAAATTTTAACCACGGTGTTACCGCAGTTTCAGCAGCAATATCCCCGCGTGCATTGCGAGGTCTTGTTTAGCAATCATTATGTGGATTTCTACAAAGATGAGATTGACTTTGGCTTGCGTATTGGTGCTTTAGAAGACTCTGCACTGCGACAGCGTCATCTGGGCAATGTGCGGGTGGTTCTGGTGGCCACCGCCGATTATTTACACACCAATGGCACCCCCCAGAGCCTGGAGGATCTCCACCGGCACCCCCTGCTGTGCTTTCAAAATGACAACCCCGACAGCCGAGAAACGCTCTTTCATGGAGCCCACCCTCTGCCAGAAAAAGCCATCACCCTGCGCAGCAATCGCTTTGCCTATCTGCATGCCCTGGCCCTTCAGCATCTGGGCATTGCCACCCTGCCCGACTTTTATATTCAGCAGGACATCGTTGGGGGACAACTCCAACAGGTTTTGCCCCACTGGAGCAGCCCCCAACGGCCCGTGCAAATGGTGTACCCGGCCTTAAACCCCGGCAGCCGCAAACACGATGTGTTTCAGCAGTTTATGGTGCAGGCCTGTAAGCCCCTATTGTGCCCCTAAGGCATCCGCATAAATGGCCATGGCATCACGCATAAACACTGCCAGTCCGTCGCCAAACTGGTCAATATTCTGGGTAAAGCGGGCGTCATCCACATACATTTGACCCAGACCCTTAAAGACCTCTGGCGAATAGCTGCCCACCTGACTGAGCAGGGCATACCATTGAGCGATGGCTTGCTGTGCCTCAGCGGAAGCAGGATCTCCCTGACGCAAGGTCGCCAGATGGGTGTACAGGGCATTCATTTCCGCTTGAAAAGCCTCCATTTTTCCTGCTTTTTGCAGGGTGGCGACCCGGGCCTGACTAGCGTCTACGGCTTCGTCTCCCCAGCGCTGGCGGGCTTCCGCTTCATAGGGGTTTTGGCTAAAATCAAAGCCTTTGAATTTCTCGGCGTCTGACATTTTAATTTCTCCTTTGGCATCCAAAAGGGTGCGATCCAGGGTTTGCAACAACACCGCCAGACGGCGCTGCTTACACAAGAGCCGCTCGCGGTGCTGCTCCAGGGCCTTGAGGCGATCAAAACCTGGATCGTTCACAATGGATTTGATATGGGCTAAAGGAAAATCCAGCTCACGAAAGAAAAGAATCTGTTGCAGTTGGGCCACATTTTCAGCCGAATAGATGCGGTAACCCGCCTCATTGACCTGATCTGGCTTTAAGAGGCCGATGGCATCGTAGTGATGTAAGGTGCGCACGCTAATGCCCACCAAATCGGCCAGTTCCTTGACTTTCATGCGCTCAATCTCCTTTGCTGCTTTAAGCATGCACGCTCACGTTGCGTGAGGGTCAAGCCCTTGAGGAGAAATTTTAAAAACAGGGGCTAGCGAGGCAAAAACACACGGGCGCTGCCGCCACCGTAATGACTCAGCATCTGAGGGGCCACATGGTCAGAAATTTCCTGGCCGTTGCCGTCGGCAATCGAAATATGCCCTGAAGGCGAAGTGCCCTGGGACCACACCACCACAGCCCCTGCGGGCAAAGCACTCAAACGGCTGGCGCTCACTTCAGTGAAATTAGGGCTCTGGGCCAACTGCTGGGCGGCCATATAGGCGTGTTCACCCGACAAAAAGGCGGGGTACATTCCATGAATCGCCTGCGCCACGTACTGGTAGCACCAGCCGGTACCGCCAGAGGTATTTTGCAAGGCAAAGTTTGCCAATTGCTGGCCTTTATTTTGTGCAGAGAGGTTTTCAAAACGGGCGGCACGGCTCACCGAGGAACCGGATGCAATGCCAGGAGTTAAAGCCAAACCGTTGGGTGCTTCTAAATTGCCACAGGCGCTCAAACTTACCGCAAGCGCAGCCAGGGTTAAGAGCTGACGAAAGGCGTTCCAGGATGGGTATTTCATATGTTTATAACCTCTTCAGGGTGTCTCTAGACAATCGTTTCGTTGTCGATAATGCCCCATGTTAACCTGAAATCAAAACGGGGGCTATAGGGTAAAGACGCAAAAAAACCCAGAAAGGTTTCAATGTGCTAAAGTGACAACAAAAAAACGGATGTCGAACAATGTATTTTGCAGGTGCTTATCTTTGGCTCAAAGCCTTTCATATCATGGCCGTCATCGCCTGGTTTGCCGGACTCTTTTATATCTTCAGACTGTTTGTCTACCACATTGAAAGCGACTCAGCCGACGTACACCGCCTGATGGAAACCGCCGAGCTGAAACTGCTTCGCATTATTATGAACCCCGCCATGATCGTGGCCTGGGTGCTGGGCTTACTCTTAATAACCATACAATCTCAATTTCTGAGCCAGGGCTGGCTGCACATTAAACTGCTGTTTGTGGTGCTGTTAACGGGTTACCATATGTACGCTGCCAGGGTCAGAAAACAGCTGTTGGCGGGCACTTGTAAGCTCACCGGCAAACAGGCCCGCTTAATCAACGAAGTGCCTGCCGTCATTATGCTGGTGGTGGTCCTGATGGTGGAGCTACAGCCCTTTAAATAGGCACAACAAGCGGTGGTGGGGTGTTGCCCCTAGCCCCCGCCGCTGATTTCTAAACACTGTCCTGTCACCGCTGCCGCATCTTCAGAGCACAAATAACGCACCATTTCCGCCACTTCATCGGCCCGGATCCAGCGTTGAATGGGTACCGCCTGAATTTCCTCAGAAATCAACATTTCAGTGGGAATATGGTAGTGGGCAGACATGGCTTTAAAATCTTCCTGGGCCATATCGGTGTTCACCCAGCCAGGGCAGACGCTGTTGACGGTAATATGTTGGGCAGCCGTGTCTTGTGCCAGAGCCCGCACCAGACCATTGACCCCGTGCTTTGAAGCACAATAAGCATGGCTATTGGCCATGCCCTTGAGTCCTAAAACCGATGAAATAAACACCAGACGTCGCCCACGGGGCATGGCTTTATCGGCTTCTGTGGACTGTTCCATGGCCAGCAAGGCACTGCGGGCACAATAATAAGCGCCGTCGAGATTGGTGCGAATCACCTGCTGCCATACCTTCGGATCATTAACACTCTTCAGCGGAGAAAAGGCCCCTGTTCCTGCCGCGTGTACCAAAATATCCAGTCCCCCCTGGGCATTGAACCCTTCCATCTGCTGCTCAACACTCTTCAGGTCACTGACATCCAAACGCAGGGTCTCCAGGGTTAAGCCTTCTGTTGCGGCCTGCTGCTGCGCCTGAAGCAAACCCGCTTCGTGACGCGCAGCAATGACCACCCGATCGCCCTGACGGGCAAGCGTCAACGCACAGGCCAGGCCAATGCCTTTACTGCCGCCGGTAACCAATGCCACCCGTGGAGCGGCCATTAAGAAGCCGTGCCTTTGGGGGGCGTACGCTCAAAGGGTAACATCAGTTTCCACATCAGCTTGCCTTTGGCGGTCACCTCTAACATTTGACGGTTTGAAGAATGCAAAATAAGGGTGTTGCCATTGTCATAGCGCTGGGCATAGGTGGGCGTGCCATACTTTACCCGGTCTTGCCCATCCAGTTCCCAAACCACTTCACCCTCAGGGTTTACCTCAAGAACCCGGTGGTTGCGGGTATCGCTAATTAAGGTGTTGCCATTGGTTAGACGGGTGGCATATTCAGGATAGCTGAGATGTGTGGCATCATTGCCTGAGGCTTTACGCTCCCCAAAGCTCCAGACCACTTCTTTGTCGGGGGACACTTCAATCACCCAGTGGGCACCCCAATCGGTGATCAGGGTGTTGCCATTCTCCAGTCGTTCTGCGTGATAAGGCACCATCAAATGATCCATCCCCGCATACTCCCACATGATCTGACGGTTCTTTTTCATTTCAAAGACCCGGCGGTTGTTTTGGTCTACAATTAAGACCCGTTGATTGGGCAGAATCTGGGCAAAACGGGGACGGTCCAGTCCCCGCTCTGCTTGCTCTGCTTTGCCTTTTTCCCCAAAGCTCCAGACCACCTCGTTGTTTTCAGGATTCACCTCTAAAATACGGTGGTTGTCAGTGTCGGCAATCAACACATGCCCTTCAGGGGTTCGGACACAGGCATGGGGCTTATTCAAAGCCTGCTCTTCACTTTCGCCGTAACGCCAGCTCAGATTGCCGTCCCGGTCCGTGCGCAGCACCCGGCTACGGGAACGCTCAAGCATAAAAAAATCGAGTTCTTGTAGGGGGGTCTCACCTTTGGCCTGGTCAAAACGGGTTACATGGGCTTTGTTTTGAGCGCCCTGACGGGTCTTGGCCAAACGCTGCTCAATCATTTCTTGCAAACGTTTTTGAGCGGCTGCAGAGGCCTCTCCCCCTTCCTCAGAAGCGGTGCGCAAATAGGGGTTTTTCACCCCATGACGGGCCACAAACTGGCGGGTAACCTGGGTTTGTTTGAGCTGAACCTTGGCCCGTTCAAACTGAGACAAGCGACAGCCCCACACCACGTCCTGGGCCTGGGCGCGATCGGTGGCGTTGGCTTTATCCGGTTTATCGGGCACGGGACGCAATTCAATCACTGCATTTTCACTCAGCAACATCACCAGGTTTTCATTGGGCACATAAGCCGCCCGAAAGGGAGAATCCATCTGATGTTCTTCTGCGCCTTGATCCGTGCGGTGCTGCCAGAGAATCTTTCCTTCAGGGTCCACTTCAATCAGGCGCAAATTACCCGCATCGACAATCAGGGTGTTGCCATTGGGCAGACGCAGGGCCGACTGTGGATAGGACAAATAGCCGTCGTCACTGCCGTAGGCACCGCTCTCCACATTATCGGGGTTACCATATTGCCAGACAATCTGGCGCTCTTCCAGTTCAATCACGCGGTGATTGCCCGTATCGGTAATCAAAAGATTACCGTTGACCAGGCGCTGAGCATCGCTGGGCATGTTCAAATAATCTTCAGCTATCCCATATTCATCGGTTATCCCAAATTGCGTTAAGATCTCAGACTGGTGGCTGACCTCAATGACCCGATGACGGCCCTGATCCACAATTAAGATATTGCCCAGCCCGTTGGCGGTGGCGCGCACGGGCGACTTCAGTTGTTTTTCGTCGCCTTTGGCCTTGTACTCCCAAAACAAACGCCCACTGGGGGTCATTTCAATCACCCGTCCGGCGGACATATCGGTGATCAGGGTGTTCCGGTTGGTCAAGCGCACCGCATCGCGGGGAAAGTTCAGTTCAATACTGCCTTCGCTGAGCAAGTCCTTACCCACCGTCCAGGTGATATTCCGATCCGTATCGATCTCCAGAATGCGTTTACCCTCAATATCAATGAGCAAGAAGTGGCCCGGCACCAGGTTTTCAACAGGGGTTAAGGTGGCAATACTAATCAGCCCTTTTTTCAGCATTTCTTCAGGGCGTTCGATCTCATAGCCACAATACGAACACACATACGAGCCAAACAGCGGTTTAGAACAGTTGGGACAATTTGAAGGCACCGTGGGCATACCGGACTTTACCAGCGAATCCCGCTCGTGCTTATGGAGCATTTGCTCCATTTCTTCACGCAGAATGACTTTTTCATAGGTTTTGCCCTCAAGAAAATCCCGCAATTTAATAATGGCCCCATTGTGCCACTCTAACTCGTTGCGCGCGCGCATAGCAGCTGCTTTTAGACGCTCCAAATGATTGGCATGAGCCTCTTCTTGCTCTTCGTCATCCAGGCGAATTTGACCCATGGTTTTGGCTTTAATATCCTGAATACAATGGTTAACGATCAGCTCATCTGCCGCAGGCGAAATGTTCATCTGAGGGGCTTTTTCAGGCTTAAAGACAGGGGCATCCCCGGCTTCTTCCTGCGCTGCCTCTTCGGCTTCTTCTGCTTTTTCCTGGGCTTCTTCATAAGCCCGTTGGTCCATATCTAAGAGCTGAGGGGGCGGCGCACTGGCCTCTGCCGCCGCTTGCTCCCGCTCCCGTAGCGTAATACGTGCCGTATGTAAGTCTTCTAAGGCAATTTTGTTCTTGCTCTGCAAAACCTCAAGAATGTTTTGATTCTTACTGGCCAAAGGGTTGAGGGCTTCAAAACTCAAAACGGTAGGTCGGGTACCATCTTTGAGGGCATAGCGCTGGGTGGTTTTTTGCCGTTGGGTATCCACCACTGAAATGACGGGAGTAAAAGGTTCAGGTTCGTTCAGATAGGTCATAAACACCAGGTGATTGCCCTCAGGGTGCAAGGCCATGAGATCATAGGGCGCGTCACTGCGCACACTGTATAAATCTCCCTTAAGGGCAATTTCTTTGCGCAATTCACCACCGGTCACATCAATGACTTTCAAACCCGCTGCAGGACGTGTGCTCAGGGCAAACAACAGCTGTTGCGCTACATCAAAAACACTGGCCCCCAAAATCCCCGCCCCTGGCGACAGACGTTCAAGGGGAGTACCGTCATACTGCCAACGGCCAATACTGCTGCTATGATCCGTGACAATCAACTGCGCGCTTTCGGGGTTAAAATGAACGTGCAGCCCCCGGTCAGAACCAGGCTTTCGCAGTTCGATCACGGCACCAATGGCCAGGGCCGTTAAGTCCACCATGACCAATGTACCCTGAAAGCGATTGACCACTGCCACATACTTTTGATCGGGGGACACATGTATATCAAGGGGGCCTGACTTCACCTCTTGACGGGGTTTAATACTCCATTGGCTGTGGTGACTCAGCGGCAAATTATGCTCGGTCCAGCGGGGCGTTTTAATAAAGGTGCCCAGAGGGGACAACAACAATTCTTGCACGCTGCTCTCGGCGCTTTTTGAGCTGAGCGGCGTATAGCGAATATCCTCTGATTTTTTGTGGGTGTCTTGTTGCAGCAGGGCAATCTCCTGGCCAGACTGTAACCAATGGTCAGCATTAAAACCGTGCTCCGCAAAGGGTAGAGATAGCTCGGCCAGAGGCTCTGCACCCGGAAAACGCAAAATCTGAAGCGTTGGCTCTTTCTGAGACAAGCGCAGGTGAATACCCTCAAGGGTTTTTTCGCCTGCTTCCCGATGCTGTTGCAGGATCTGACGTTCTTCCGCCAGGACTTCGGTAGACAGGGCCCCATTTTCCATCAAAATCTCTAAAATGGCTTCGATAGACGTTTGCTCAGCATCAGACATGATTTTTTCCTCAACTCTTTGACGGATAATGTGGTGGCATACCGCATCTTTCCCCAATTCTATCATGAGCGTTTTTGAGAACAAAATCCTTGTCAGTGCTGCCTTTTATGCGTGGGTATGTTATAACAGAGGAAAGTGAGTCAATCTCTCGCTCACCAACGAAACAGGTGGTTGATAAAACGTTCGCGTGTACAATCCAAAAGCAATTGATAATCTACTACGCATTGGCGAGAAAGAACTGGTTTTGCAGGTGGTGTCTTTATATCGCGACCACGTGCCCCCCAAAATCAGCGGTCTCTCTGCCCTTTTGAACGCAAAAAACTTCAAAGACCTGGAGCGTACCGCCCACTCCATCAAATCCAGTGCTGGTAACTTAGGCTTAGACGAGGTGCTTGAAGCCGCTCGTCAACTGGAGCATGCCGCTGCCCATGAGGCAGAAGCTGAGTGTACCCTTAGCCTTGAAACCTTACTTCAAGCCTCTCAGGCAGCCAATGAAAGTTTGAATCATCTAGAAGAGAAATTATCATCATGAGCTTAAAACCTATCATAGCGGTCATTGAAGACAACCCCGACAACCGTCTATTACTGCGCGCCTTGCTCGAGCCACGCTACGATATTCAAGAATACGAAGACGGCCTGATCGCCCTTGAAAACATGCCGCAACAGGTACCCCATTTGGTATTGATGGATATTTCATTACCCCACCTCAGCGGGGTAGAAGTCTTTCAAAAAATGCGTGAAAACACACAATTGCAAGGTATTCCCGTGGTGGCTGTTACGGCTCACGCCATGAGCGGTGATCGCGAAAAGTATTTAGAATACGGGTTTAACGATTATCTGGCGAAGCCCATCTGGGACGAGCAGCAATTGTATAGCACCATCGACAAACACTTAGTCTAAGCTCTGAATGTCCACACCCTGATAATAATGTTTCACAATCTCAGGGGCCTTAAAGCCATCCAGGGCCATTTGGCGAGCACCCCACTGGGACATGCCCAGAGCGTGGCCCCAGCCCCCCCCGTTGAAGGTGAAATTGCCACCGCTGGCTTTAACGGTAAATTTGGTACTGTAAAGCTTGGCAGCAAAGCGAAAGCGATTGCCATCCACCACCACACTGCCCTGAGAACCTACAATTTTAAGCTGCTTCACCCGATCATGGGGGGTGTGCTCAAGGGCTTCGATCTGACGAATAGTACCCACATGATGCCCGAGTTCGGCGAGAGCCGCACGCAGCTGTGCTTCACTGCGACTCAGGGTCCAGCGATAGCGCGAAGCCGCCTGGTCGAAGTCAGGCACGGGTTGAATATAAGGTAAATCAACGCCCCAGACTTCTTTAGATGAGTCTGTATGCCCCCCTGAAGTAGAAAAGAACAGAGCGGTAATCGGCTTATTGCCGTAGGTAATGATTTGACTGCGGGTGGCGGCCACCGCTTCTTGCGTGGCGGGATGCTCGGTGCTCATGCCCTTGTACACCTGATCTGAGGTGTCATCGTTCATGTCAAAACCGTCGGCCTTGTTTTTACCCCAGTTGGCTACCGCATAGGTGCGCGCCGCCATGGCCTGGGCCTGCAAACTCTGTTGTGGCCAGCTGGCAGGGCTTTCAGAAGGCACCACTGATTTCAAATAATCTTCGAGCAGCACTTCGTTCACCACGTGGAAGCCCCCGGCCGCCGCAGGCAAAAGGCTTAAATTACCGCGAAACGCGTTGCCATTAATGCTTAAGCTTTCTTGTTCGTGTTCAGCCCGCAAAGGCCCTTGAAAGGTGCCCAGGGTCTGACCGTTCAGGCGCACCACAAGCCCCTGAGCGGTTTGCTGGGCGTCAAGATCGCCCGTTATATCGGTAAATCGGAGGGTCTCACCGGTGGTGGAGGTGCCTACCAACGTCGCCTGACGCAGGGTCACTTGCACCTGGGTTTGCGACTTTTCAATGGCAATTTTAAGGGGAGTCACTTTAAAGTCCGGCAAAGATTCCAGACTGGGAGCCACATGTTCAAGCTTCTGCATTTGCAAGGATAACACTTGCTCTAGTTCAGGGTCTCCAGAGAGAGCAAGACTGGCGAAGCGAAGCGACTGCGCGGGGATACTTCCGGTGCGGGCCTGGGCCTGTAAGCGATCTACAGGGGCCAGACGGCTGGAAACCGGGGCCTGTACCGCTACGGGAAAACGTGCTTGAGTTCCTAAAACCGAAGGCGGGGTCAGGGAAGATGAAACCAGAGAACGCAGTGCTTGAATCATAAATTAACCAAAGAAGAAAGCTTTCTTAATCTTGATATAACCATTATAGGGCAAAGCCCAACAAAACCTGCGTCTTTTTTTAAAAAATTTTAATCGCTGCCCAACATAGACAAATACACCGCCACAAACACCAGCACCAGAGCCAACGCAGTGTTCCAGCGGAGTTTTTCCTGGAAAACGATCCAGGCATAGCCCACAAAGACCGTCAGCGAAATACACTCCTGAATAATCTTCAATTGGGTCACTGAAAAAGAAGCTGAGCCAATGCGATTGGCTGGCACCTGAAACACGTACTCCAACAGGGCAATGCCCCAGGACATCAAAATGACCACCAGCAACGCTTTTTCTTTGTGCTTCAGATGACCATACCAGGCGATGGACATAAAGGTATTTGACAGGGTTAGGAGGGTGACCACTTGTAAAAAGTGACTCACTTTTGTGCTGAGCAAAGGCGAAGGCCCCTTTCGTTATTCAAAAAAGCTGAGTTGTTGCACTTCGTCTTCAGCAGTGGCCTGTTGACGCGCTTTTTTTAAAAGCCCCGATTGAATGCGGCTGCGCTTTTCAATATCCTGGAGCAAATCTTTGGCGCGCTCCAGCACGGCCCCTGGCAAGCCCGCCAAACGTGCCACTTCGATGCCGTAAGAGCGGTCAGCGCCTCCCGGTACCACTTTATGCAAAAACACAATACCATCGGAGTTTTCTTGCACCGACACCTGATAATTCATAATGCCGGGCATTTTTTCCGCCAGGCGATTAAGCTCGTGGTAATGGGTGGCAAAAATGGTGCGACAGGCAATCTGCTGAGCTAAATATTCTGACACCGACCAGGCAATACTCACCCCATCAAAGGTACTGGTGCCGCGACCGATTTCATCCAAAAGCACCAGACTGCGGACACTGGCATGGTGCAAAATATTTGAGGTTTCCATCATTTCCACCATAAAGGTACTTTGGCCGGTGGCGATATCATCCACGGCACCCACCCGGGTAAAAATACGGTCACAAATGCCAATTTCAGCGTGTTCTGCAGGCACAAAACTGCCCATTTGTGCCATCAGCGTAATCAGACCAATCTGGCGCATATAGCTTGATTTCCCTGACATATTGGGTCCTGTCAAAATCATCAAATGGGCCTGCTGGGCCACCAGTTGGGCATCGTTGGGCACAAAGCGCCCCCGGTGCAGGGTTTTCTCAATCACGGGATGTCGGCTGTTGATCAGGTTCAAACGGGGTGCATCGACGATCACCGGGCGCACATAGTGCTGCTGCACCGCCACTTCTGCTAAAGACGCCAGGGCGTCAAGTTGGGCCACCGCCAGGCTCAACTGCTGTAAAACAGGCACAAAGGGCAACACGCTATCGCGCAATTGCACGTACAGCTGATACTCTAATTTCTTAATCTGTTCATCGGCGTTTAAGACCGCGGCTTCTTTTTCTTTCAGCCCTGGGGTAATATAACGTTCCGCATTGGTCAGGGTTTGCTTGCGTACATAGTCTTCGGGCACTTCATCGCGGTTAGCATGGGTCACTTCAATATAATAGCCAAAGGTTTTGTTAAAGCCCACCTTCAGCGACTTCACCCCCGTCCGCTCACGCTCCGTTTGCTCAAGATCCTTGATCCAATCTTTGCCCCCGCGAATCAGCTGGCGTAGCTCATCCAGCTCCGCCTGAAAGCCATCGGCGAAAATGCCGCCCTCTTGAATTTTAGGGGGTGGCGAATCCACCAGGGCTTGCAAAATATGGTGCCCAAGATCCTGCAGGGTGTCGTCGGTATGGCGCAAGGGCTCAAAAAGCGCCGAGCGGGTGTGACCCAGCAGATTCGCAATCTGGGGCAGACGGGTAACGCTCACCGCCAGAGACTTCAGATCGCGGGGGTTTGCCGACTGGGTAGCTACCCGTGCCGCCAGCCGTTCCATATCGCGAATACCGTCTAAGGCATCGCGGATTTCTTCCCGCAGTAGGGCATCGGCAAAAAGTTCTTCCACCGCGTTCAAGCGGGATTCAATGGCCTGCGCGGCCAACAGCGGATGGGTCATCCAGTCCCGCAACAAGCGCCCTCCCATGGCGGTACGGGTCTGATCTAAAACCCACAACAGTGACCCTTCATAACTGCTCTCCCGGTAGGTGCTGGTCAACTCCAAATTGCGACGGGTGGTTTTGTCTAACAGCATAAACTGAGAGATCTGATAGCTTTGTAAGCGTTGAATTTGTTTTAAAGCCGACATTTGCGTCTGAGCCAGATAGTGCAAAATACCGCCTGCCGCCGCAATTCCCAGGGGTGAATGCTGGGCCCCGAAACTTTCTAAGGACACCACGCCAAAATGTTTTTTTAACCGTTCTTCGGCACTGCGGGCTTCAAAGGCACTCTGGTGCTCCCAACTCACTAAAGCGGGATCTGGTACAATATCCGCCCATTCCGTCAACTGCACCGCCTTGGCTTGCCAGGGATCTTCACAGGGCAACACCAATTCGGCCAGTTCCAGACCCGCCAGTTCGCGCACCAGCATATCTGCGGCGTTTTCGCCCCGCATCTCGGTCATCCGAAAATCGCCGGTAGAAATATCCACATAAGCCAGACCAAAACCTTCCCGGAATCGGTAGACCGCCCCCAGGTAATTGGGCTTTTTCTCGTGTAGCATGGCCCCTTCTAGCAAGGTTCCCGGTGTAATCACCCGTACCACTTCACGGCGCACCAGCTTGCCCCCCCCCTGGGGAGGCTCCATTTGCTCGCACACCGCCACTTTATAACCGCGGCCAATCAGCTTGGGCAAATACGCTTCTAAGGCATGGTGAGGCACCCCGGCCATATCCACCCGTTGGCCACCGCCACCGTCGCGGCTGGTCAGGGTAATCTCCAACTCACGGGCAGCGATTTGGGCGTCTTCAAAGAAGGTTTCATAAAAATCGCCCATGCGGTAGAGCAAAAGCGTATGGGGATACTGGGCTTTGATCTCCAAAAATTGCTGCATCATGGGGGTATAGGTACTCATATCGCGGGGTGTTGAGCTCATGAAGACATCCTGACAAAAAAATTGAGTGTATAATTATAGCATACAGTTCAGGGGTTTAGGCCAGTGACTGCGCCCGTTTTTGCACATGAGACACATAGCGCTCAGCAATGGCATAAGCGCGCTCGGTATTGGGATTATGTCCCAGATTGTAAGAGGCAATCGTGCGGTCCCAGTCCCCAAAACCCAATCCCAGATCGCCCTGAATGCGCACCCGCTGGCGGGCCAGATAACTCAGACCGTAATCAATATTGTATTCCAGGTCTGTTTTAACCCGTGGAAAGGCTCGGGGGTGGGCTTTGTCATTAATCTGCATCACGCCCCAGTCTGTGGATTTTAAAACCCCATCGCGCACGTTGCGCCCGGACACCAGGGTGCCTTTTTCAAGGTCCGACCACATTTTTTGCCCCGACTCATTCATGGCAATGGCCAACGCAATGCGCTCAGGAATACCGTAAGCCCTGGCCTTATGGCGAATCACCTGCTGAATCACCTGTTTTTGAAAGGTATTATCGTCTTGTCCTGAGGTATAAGGCACGCCATACTTTTGGCCTAAGGCCATCAACTGCGCACGGGGCGTATCTGTGCCGCGGTTGAACACCGGCAAAACCGCTCGTGTGGAGGACACAGGTCCCACAAGAGACTGAAATAAAACATCGGGACTTTTTAAGGGGGAGGGGCTGAGGGATGGGGTAGGCCCCAACGCAGCCGGCGGCGCAGAACGAGGCACAGAACGAGTTCCTGTCTCTGCAAAAGGCACAGAGCGGCTTAAAAGCTGAGAGATCTGCTGAAAAGACATGGATAAGCACCTCGTGAGATAATTATACGCAAATACCTCAAAAAACTTGTGCGCCTGACCTTAAGTATCTTGAAGCGCCAAAAGCCATTGTGCTAAATTTAAAAGATATCTCAAAAGCAGAATTGATTTACCCATGGCACAGCTTTCCGTCACCGGTCTTGAACAGCAGATACTCTCCCAATTTGAAAATGCGCAAACGCCCGGTATTTCAGCGCGTCAGCAACAACGAATACAGTACGCTTTTCGGGATTTTGTAGACTTCTTTCTGACCCTACAATCTCAGGCAGAAACCGCCCTGCGCATTCAACAAGATAGCGCGCAAAACAACCCCGCAGGACCTCAAGAAACGGCGGCCCTTCAGGGCGTTGCTTTACACCTCAATGTGCAAATGGAACGCTATACCCGCACCGCCACAGAAGGGGCGGAAGAACCCGTCGGAGCCAATAATGTTAAGGTGAGTCAATACGAAGCGGATCACCTCATGGCCCGACGCATTGAAGTGGTCACGCCCCAGGAACTTGGCGACGGCACCCTGGGCTACGCAGTAACGGTCATTGAATTGGTGGTGGAAGCCAGAACCTATGCACCGCAAACCAACGTGGCCAACGGGGGGCAGGTTTCAAGCCTGCCCATTGCCGCCGCCAGCGCCACCACCGGACAAGGTCTGCAAAACTTCCTGAACGGCTCTCCTGAAGAAGCTGAACGTGCAGAAGTACTGATGCAGTACGAAAATCAGAATGCCATGAATATCCTTGAGGCCGAGGAGGAATGGCAAACCCTTCAACAAGAAAAGCATTTAAAAGCCTTAATGCAGGCCATGTATCAATTGATGAATTTTCTGCAAATCCAGGAATACGAGACGGCGTTTGGGTTGAGCGCAGAAGAGAGCAAACTGCTCAAAGAAGCCCTGGAGAAAGATCCCGCAGAAGTTGTTCAGAAGGCGCTGATTCAATTTATTAAGAAAAAGCGCATTGAACTGGAAATGTTGCGCAAGGAAATTCAACAGCGTCTTGAAATTCAACAGCAAAGCGCGCAAACAGCGACAATATTTGCCCAGTTAGAACGCTTAATTAACTTCTATGGCAAATCGCAAAAAGCCTTAGAGAAGAAAAAGGTCGATGTCGAAAAACTCAAGCAACTCATGGGAGCCATTGAGCAGCTGAACAAAATATTAAGCCCGGGCACAGAGACCGCCAGCATTGGAGACATCACGCCCATGATGTCCAGTGATCTTCCCGGTATCAGCGCGATTTAAAGGGCTTGCAAGCGCGCGTAGTTTTTAAGGGCCAAAAGCACCATATTCCCCAGCCGCGCACCACTGTCTGAGCTTTTGGTCAAATAGTTTGTAATGGGGTAATTCAGAATCACTTCTTGTTCTGAAAACAAGGCCGCCTGAGCAGTGTGAATAATCACCTGAACCCTTGGGTTCAACGCATGAATGGCCAGGGTAGCATCCAAACCCGCGCGCTCGTGTTCCATCATGACATCCATAATCACCACGCAAGTATCGGGGTGCTCCTGAATAAACTGCACAGAAGCCTCCCCACTATCTACAGTGTGAATATCGAGAGGCTGGCCTTGCCAGGCCAGGCGACGCAAGCTCATGCGCACAATTAACTGGATATCCGGCTGATCATCCACAATCAACAGTTTAGCCACAAGGGGTTCCTGATGCTTTCACAGCTTAACGGCTGAGCCCAAAGATACTGCCCGTAGAGGTAAAGGTCAAAGCGGACATTTCAGACAGGCTCAGGGCTTTGCGGGAATTGCCCACGCCGTTATGGCTGCCGCCTGAATCCAGAAGATAATACACACCCTGGCGTTTATACACCAGCACCGCATGGTTGACCGGCTGGGCATCGCTGGGCGGTACAACCTCACCGGTATCGGTGTTCAAATGCACACTGACCAATAAATTCCCACGGGGATGATTGGCAAAGAAGGACTCAATTTGTGTGCGGCGCGCATAGCGGGTATCGCGGGTTTCACCCAGAATCCCTTCCACCTTCAGGCCCAGGGTTTTTGCAGCGGTCAGTACTTCCCCTTCTGGGGTGACCTCAGTAATTTTACCGCTACGGTTTTGAAAGCGAAAACTGGTGGACAGTGATAAACCGGGACGATTGTCCTGATTGCTCAGATCGTAAAGCTTTTCTTGAGCTACATGAATATTTTCATAATTCAACACAGGAGCCATGGGCAAATCCAGTTTTTTAAGGGCATCGGCAAAGCTGCCGCCACTGATCAAAAAAGCGCTCAGCACCGCGGCTGAAGCGCAGCGACTGCCTTCATCATCGGTGGTCAATAAATTATCTTTTTGAGACACATGGGCCAAACGGTCTTCCATGGTGTTGCCCGGCAAGACATCTTGTTCGCTATACGCAGGGGTGAAGTCGAAGCTCACCGTATTCACGGGGGCTGGCAAACGAAATTGAATATGGGTACGCTCTTCGTACCGCGCCAGGCTGTTAAGTACCTGATCCCCCACATAAGCCGCAGGGTTTTTTTGTGTTTCTAATTCCTGCTGGTAGGTTTTCAGCGCCTGGTATTCGCTGCGATCTAAATAAGTGTCTTGCGTCAGGTGTTGAAGACGCTGAATAAATAAATTTCCCATGGCTATAGTGTAGCGAATAAACCCATGAGATATGCTTATTTTAAACTTTTATTTCTCTTTATTTAACTTTATTTTAACCTTACTGAGCCACCCCAGTAATTTTCGCTCATCGAGACCGCTAAAGGCGCGCAAGCTGTCCTTCCAGTCTTCCAGCGACGCCTCTCCCTGGGTGAAGTATGTTTCAGCACGACGACCAATCAAATAAGTGGTCAGTGCCGCAGCACTCGCAGAAGCCGCAATACCAGCCACAGGAATCACTTTGGTGGCCCAGCGCTTTACGTACCGTTTAATCAGGCGCTCCGTGGCTTCTCGGCTGGCTTTACGGGTCAGATACTCGGTGCCCGTTCCCAGGCCCAGGACCACCAGGATTGTTTCGCGCTTGTTGGCCTCTGTCAAGGGGTAATCATAAACCTCAGCCAACTCCAGCACCAGTTCAGCCTGAGCGCTCAGGCTGGCCCCCAGATCCACGAGCACGCCGACGGTCAGTGACAGCGCAGAGCCCAACACCGGTACCATACGGGTGGCGGAAGTGGCCGCCCCCATACGGGCGGTATATACACATTTTTGCCTGATCAGCTGTTCAGCCAAAGCGGCGGGGGTTTGCTCAGGGTTTAAGGCTTTTAAGACCTGAACCCGCTGCACTGCTGCTTTGGCGTCCACACGGGTGGCCCACTCGACCAAACGCAGCAGGCCTTTATCCACCCATTTTGGACGCCATTTTCGCTTAGCGGCTTTCTTCACAGCAAAAAGCTCAGATCATCACCCGGTTGGTAATCTACAGGCTCTTGTTGAGCCTGAAAGAGCTTCGCACCATGAATGCCCTTCAGCGTGGCCTGTTTTGTGCCCGTGCCGTCATGGGTAATATGCACCAAAGCCCCTTCACGCAAGCCCAACACCGGGGCGGCGTTCCACTGGTGAAACTCCTGAATGCGCTCTGCCCGGGTTTCCCCCTGATGGGTGTCATGGGGAGCCGGATCCAAATAATGGGCATTAATCTGAAAAGGCACCAAATTTAAAGTCTCAAAACCTGGCGGATACACAATGGGCATGTCATTGGTGGTTTTCATGGTGGGACAGGCCACATTAGAACCGGCACTGGAGCCCATGTATTTGGCCTGGCCGTTCAATACCCGTTCACGAATCGGCGCCAGCAGCTGATGATCATAAAGGGTTTTGGTAAGTAAAAAGGTGTTGCCTCCGCCAATATAAATCCCCCGTGCCTCTGCCACCGCTGCTGCATAATCGGTGCACGTTTCAATGCCCTTCAGACGTATGCCCATGGGCTGCAAAGCCGCTTGCACATAGGCGGTATAAGCCTGGTGATCTTGTGCCGCAAAGGGAATAAACAAGACTTCATCAACCCCTTGCCAGTAGTCCTGTAGCAGCTCGGCGCAATAGGCCATATATCCTTGTCCGTGCACACGACTGCTGCTGATTAAAAGCATCTCCACCATCTTAATTTTCGTCCTCGGCCACTGTGACCCTTAAGGTGCCACGAATGCCCTTATAGGTCGCCACAATGGTGGTACTTCCTTCACTAACGCCCGTAACCACGCCATTGGCACTCACTTTGGCCACCGCGGTGTTGCTGCTGGTCAGCTCCGCCAGTTCCACACTGTTTAAGGCCCCGATGGTTTCGTCGGCATCATTTAAGGTCACAAAAATCTTTGAAATCACTTCAGTTTCATTGATTTCTAAATCCATGGTGTCAGGAGAAATGGAAACGGCCTTGATGTTATTGCTCGGAAGCGGTGTCGCTGTGGGCGTCGCCGTGGGCGTTGGCGTGGCCGCAGGCACAGGCGTAGAAGCCGGAGTGGGCGTCGCAGCGGCACCTGTGACCACCACAGGCAAGCTCTTGGTCATCGATCCCAGGCGAATTTCTAGAATCGTGGTTCCGGGTTTTAAAGCGGTGATTTCACCGGATTTACTCACCGCCGCAATTTCAGGATCCTCGATTGAGAACTCCAACACGTTAAAACCCGTGAGCACGCTGGTTTCACCGTTATCGGTGCTTAAGGTAATCAACTCAATTTTTTGTTGACTGCCCGCGTTAAGGGCAAAAGCAGGGGGTTGAACCGCCATGGATTTTACGGTTTCTCCGGCCACGGTGGGTTCATCGGAGGCGTTGGCCTCAAGACGGGCTTCAATATTGCTCAGACGCTCTTCAATGGCTGTTAGGCCATTTTGAGAAGTGGGGGTTTCAGCAGGTCCGCACGCACTGATAACACATCCACTCAAGACAAGTGGCCATAAAAGGTTTCGCGGAGACATAAGGTATTCCTCGTTCAGTCAATTTTTCTCTGTTCTGTGTAACACGCTTTGTGCACCCTGACAAGCTGAAAAGCCGTCCCCTGCTCAAGGGTCCACTGGTGCAGTTCTAACACGTCATTGCAGCGTACAATGGCCCAAACATCGTGACTTTGCGGATCCTTGACCCAGGGCCCCAGATGCACCAGACCCATGCCCTCAGGGGCGTTGGGATCTAAATAATGCGCCAAATCAGGAAACCGTAAGGCCTGCACCTGTTGTAAAAGGACCTCTGGCAACACACGGTAGCGGTACTGATAATAGGGTAAAACCAGACGCTTTTCAGAGCCCAGGTCAGCCAAAAACCCCATTAGATTGCAAGACTCTTCAAGCAGAGTGGCCAGGGTTTGCCACACCGAGGACGGCAATTGCACCCGTAAAAACTGCAGCGCTTCCGCGGAGCAATCTCGCGCATGCAGGCGTTGATCCCAGAGATAATAATGATGAAAGGGAAGGTCTAAATGGCGAAGATAATCTCGGGCGGTTCCCACAAGCGGGTCTTTTCCGGTGGGACTGCATCCCCATAAAAAACGCGTGTATAACAGTACAAAAATATACAGGGCGCAATACTGGCTATCACAGGCAGGGCAATGGGTAGGCAAAGGCGTTTCAGCCTGCGGGTTGTGCACCCGCTGTTGTCGGGCTTGCACCACTTTGGGATCATGGCGATTCCATTGCAACAGATGATTTTCAAAACGTTTCCCCTGTGGGGTCAGCGCATAACCCGCTGATGCACACTCCAGCAGCCCCAGGCCGCACAAACTCTCTAAAAACAACCCCTCGTGCACGCAATCCTGACGAAAAAAGGGATTGTTCTGCATGGCCTGCTGAAAATCAGCGGACGTGATGGGGACTTCAAGATGGGCCAACACGTGGCAAGTGGCCAGATACGGCGGCATGACATGATCCATTAGGCAAGCTCTCCTTGTAACACCGACTGGTAAAAGCCCACCACCTCGGGATAGTGTTGCCTGGCCGCCGAGAGGTCATCAGCACCCGCTCGCTCCAGAAAGCGACCAAAATCACAGGCTTCGAGCAATCGCTGCTGCTGCATTGCCAGCGTGGCTGGATGTTGAGTATAGGTGTTTAAATACATTTTCAACACCGCGTGGCATTCTGCTTGCCACGCCGCCGTTTTGTTCGCCTGACGCAAATGGGAGACCATAAAGTAGGGAGCAGGCATCCAGGTGGGTTCAGGATATTGTGCATCCCGCCCCATCAACAGGGGGGGACCTCCCGCTAAAATTTCCTGAGCATGCTGCTGAAACAGCCGGTTTATACCCTGCAACAAAGGGAGCTTCAACCCCTTATCTTCCCAGACCTGCGGCGTCATAAAGGCCTTGAGCACATGATGATAACCATGCCCCGTCATGTGCTTAACCCACATGATGGGCACCTGCAGCAGCTTATGGAAATAAAAACCATCTACCAGCCAGGCAAAGTGACGCATCAGGGCCCAATCCTCGGGGGGCATCTGCTCAGTGCCCACCAACATTTCTTGTATTTCCTGGGGTTGGTAAGCATCAGAAGCCCGACTAAACTCATTGACGTAAGGCACAAATACCGATTGAATTCCGTATGTTTGGCGGTAAGCCGGCGCGCTCATGGGCGCATTAGGCAGCAAGTACACGTTCCACAAGCGCAGTTGGTCATGCTGTCCCTCCTCAATGACGGTACCCACACCCTGCATAAAGCTTTCCAGGGTTTCTCCGGGCAAGCCCACCAACACATCCGTATAAGTCCTCATGCCTTCCTGGCGATAGGCCTTTTGCAAGGCCCGAAAGGCACTTAAAGCAATATTTTCCCGCTGAATGGCCTGCAAGGCCTGAGGCGTGACGGTTTGCACGGAGAGGGTCGCCAGAGGATTCAGCCCGGCTTTATCCAAAATACGTTGGGCAGCCAGGGCGCGCTCCGGCGCATTTTTTGTGGTTTGGGTGTAAACCAAGCGGGGATAACCGCTGTGTTGGCGCTCATTGGCCAGCATCTGGGCAATCTCCACATCCCTGGGCAGCAAACCAAAATTTGCATCACAACAGAAAACCGTTGCAATGCGCTGACGACCAAACCAGGCGATTTCAGCATGCAGACGCTCCATCTCAAAACGATACACTTTGGCCTGCGTCAACGAGCCCCAATCACAAAAAGCACACGAAAAAGGGCAACCCCGATTGGTTTCCCACAGCGCCACCCAGCGGTGCTCAGGGCAGCGCGCCAACACCTCATCAAAGCAGCCCGTCAAATAAGGCGAGGGGATGCGGTCTAACTGTTGCTCACGGGGCGGAGGCAGCGCACTAAAAACCTGTGTACCCGGGCCGCGCACGCTCGTTCCGGCAGGTGGATCAGCCCGTAAATGGGCCTGTAGCTCAGAAAAACGTGCATGGTGCAACACCCGCAACAGCAGTTCACAAAAAACCCCTTCCCCGGGTCCATGGCAGCACACATCCACAAAAGGGTTCGCTCTCAGATAGGCGTCCGCCTGATCGGGCACCTGAGGGCCCCCAAAGACAATCAGAATTCCGGGGCATGCGGTTTTTAATGCCTTAGCCAGGGCCAGACTGTATTGCTCATTCCAGGTGTACACACTAAAGCCCACAATTTGTGCCTGCTGCAGACTGGCCCACTGCGCCTGCCGCTGGGCCAGCGGCACCCGCTCAAACACATAGGGCAAAAAAGAAAGACGCTGCAAAGCAGCGGGAGGAAGGTGGGATCGGGCATAGCTTTCCAGTAAGCCCAGAGCATAAGGAAGGCAAAGGCTTTCGAGCATGGGCTCCACAATTTGTACCAGCCCCACCTTAACCCTCTGCATTAGAGGGTCGTTTTCAAATAAGCGCCCAATAGCTGACATGTGGCCACCAGAGATTCCAGGTGGGTGCGCTCATAACTGTGAGAGGCATCGGTTCCAAAACCAATTAACGCGTGACGCACATCGTTACCCGCCTGCAGCGCCGCTGCACAATCGCTAAAATAATAGCGAAACACATCTCTGACATAAGGTAAGTCATTGGCAATGGCCAACTGTTCTAATTTGCGGGTGAGTACGGGGTCAAAGGGCCCACTATTGTCTAAAAACACCACCGAAAGTTTATCTTCTTGAGAGTTTTGCCCCGGAGCCACAATGGCAATATCGACGCCGACAAGTTCTTCCACACTCTGCGGCAGGGTCACCGACGCGCCATGTCCCTGCTCTTCGTAGTTTGAAAAGTAAAAAAGGGTTGCATCTCCGTGATCTTCGGGTTTCATGGCTTTTAAAGTTGCCAACAGACACGCTACACCGCCCAGATCATCTAAAAAACGCGAGACCACAAAGCCACTGTCCAAAATCTCAGGTTGGGCATCTACCGAAACCAGGTCACCCACCTGAATCCCTAAAGCTTCCAGATCGGCTTTATTTTGGACCTTTTGGTCCACTCGAATCTCGACCTGATCCCAATTCACAGGCTGCTCATCGACTTCTTTGCTGCTGGCATGTACCGATGATTTTAAGGGCATGACGCTGCCCCGAAAAGATTGGGCCTGGGCAGTATGAATATTTACCCGCGCACCTTCCGCCATGCGGCTGGACCAACTGCCAATGGGCAAGACGCCCACACGACCATTGGCTTTTAGCTCACGCACCACAAGCCCTAAGGTGTCCACATGGGCGGCCACACCGCGTCTGGGCTCAGCATCCGGCGCATTATAGGCCTGCAGCGCCCCACGACGGGTCCAGCGGGTATGTAGCCCCATCGCCTGAAGCTCTTGCTCTACAAAGCTTAAATTGGCGCGGGTTAATCCGGCAGTGCTGGGCGTCTTTAAGAGCTGCAGCAGGGTGGTTTTTAGGTAATCTACGTCTATGCTTAACATCAAAAGTTCCTGGGTTTGTTTTTTGCTTATAGTGTAGCACCTGAACTTGTCAAACGCGGTATAACGGTAGTATTCAAACAAACCGTTCCAGGGGCCTCAGACATAAAGGTCCCGAAAAAGAAAAGAGGTGCCCATGTCGGTCATTCGCAATGTCCTTGGAGAAAATCTTGCCCCGTGTAGCCTGGACCCGCTTACCGGATACCACCGCGACGGTTACTGCCAATGCGGCGATGAAGATCGGGGACAACATATCATTTGTGTGGCCGTCAGCGACGCTTTTCTCTCCTTTTCAAAATCACGGGGCAATGATCTCACCACGCCCTTCCCCCAATTTGATTTTCCTGGTTTAAAAGCGGGAGACCGCTGGTGTCTCTGTCTAAACCGCTGGATTGAAGCCCTGGAGGCAGAGGTGGCTCCCCCGGTTATTTTGGAGGCCACCCACGAAAACGTCTTGCAGAAGGTACCCCTTGCGGTACTGCAACAGCATGCGGTGACCGCAAATCCGGCCCCTTAAAAAGAAGGAAGCACGACGGGTTTCTGGGTTTGGGGATGGGCAAACACTTGCCACTGTTCCCCATAAACCTGTTCCAGATGTTCAGGGGTGAGCACCTGCTCAGGGGAGCCTTCACAGAACAATTGCCCCTGTTGTAAGAGCAAGAGATGATCCATATACTGCGAAGCCAGGTTGAGATCGTGCAAAACGACAACCGTTAAACGGTCCTGGCGAAAAGTTTTTAACCGCTTCAATAAACGCAATTGCACGCCCATATCCAGGTGGGACGTGGGTTCGTCCAGCAGCAAAAGCGCGGGTTCTTGCATCAACGCTCGGGTCAGCTGCACCCGCTGCCACTCTCCACTACTCAGATCCTGTAGGGTACGGTACTGCAGCGCACTGACCTCGGTCATTTCCATCGCAGCCTGCTGAGCCTGCGCATCGGCTTCACGCCAGACGCCCTGCCATCCCTGGTAAGGAAAACGTCCCAGACGCAGGTACTCCCAGACCTGTAAAGCAAAAGTAGGCTGTGTTTCACGCGGGCTCACCACGGCCACCTGGCGCGCGCGGGCAGAAGCAGATAAGCGGTGCAACGCTTCGTGCTGCCAGAGCACTTGACCCGTGGTGGGTCCATAAAATCCCGATAGCACCTTGATTAAGGTGGATTTGCCCGCCCCATTGGGGCCAATAATCCCTACAAAGCCTTGTGTCAGCGTAAAACTCAGCGCTGACAACAAGACCCGTGAGGACCCCGGTGGGGAAAAGCTTAAGGTGTTAACCTGTAGCATTAGCGGGCGGCTTTTAAGCCTTGCAGATCCTTGATCAACACCTCAATTTTATCGCGATCTGGCGCATTGGGCGCGTATTTTAAATACGCCTGTAAAGACGCCAGCGCCTTACCGCCTTGTCCCGCTTTTACATAAGCCACTCCTAAATTGCGGTAAATATCCGCCCGCTGGGGCTCTAGCTTTAAGGCCGCTTCAAAATCCTGTATGGCTGCCGAGAAGTTTTGTTGGGCATAATAAATAATGCCCCGCATGGCCAACGCATCAGTATAAACAGGGTTCAGCTTAATAGCCTGGGTTAACTCAGGAATCACCACTTTGGCGGGCTTTTGCTGATGATAGTAAACGGTGGCCAAAAGGTAATGAATTTCGGGATTATTGCTGGAAAGGGTCAAGGACTTGCGCAACAGACTTTCAGCAGAGTCAAAGTGCTTGCTTTCAATGGCCAGCTTGGCCAACTGGTAATAGGCTGGCGCAAAGGCCGGCTTCTGTTTAACGCTCTGCTGATAATATTTGACGGCTTCAACGGGGTTGTTTTGCAAATGGTAGAGACGGCCCAGACGATAACTAACGTCCGCATAGGTGGGTTCCAGTTGGTACAATTTCAGAAAGCGTTCCAGGGCGCGCTCGGGCACCTGCATTTCATCATAAATACGTCCCAGGTCGTAGTGGGCAGGCAAATAGCTCGGCTTAATTTGCAAAAGATTGATCAGAATTTGTGTACTTTTTAAAGGCAAACCCTGGCGCTCATAGGTCAGGGCCATTTGGTGATGAGCGGCCACATGTTCAGGCTGCGCTGCCACCACCTTTACAAACGCCTGAAGGGCCTGGGTGTCTTGACCGGTCTGTTGATACGCACGACCGAGTAAAAAATAGGCATCTACAAAATCAGGGTACTGTTGCACCAGGGGCTCTAAGCGGGCAATAACCTCTCGCCATTGTCGGCGTTCGGCCAGCGCTCTGGCCTCCTGGTAGCTTTTTTGCATGCCGGGCCGCTTGTTCACATACTGCGTATTGGCATCGGGCAGTTTTAATTGCGACTGCAAGCGTTGGTAGCGCTGTTGGGCCTGGGTTAGTTTAGGATCGAGCAAAACGGCTTGCTTATAGGCTTTGAGCGCCTCGGCCTTTTGCCCGGACTGCTCATAACTTAAGGCCAGATTAAACCAGATATTGGCATCTTCACGGCGATGTTGCAAAATATGCTGAAAGCTGTCCACGGCCGCTTTCCACTGCTTTTGCTGCAGATAAATGGTTCCCATATTATTATAGGCTTCGTAATAATCGGGATCGAGATCTAAAACCCGTTGGTACGCCTGCAAGGCTTTGGGGAAATCCCCCAACTGCTGATAGGCAACCCCCAAATTATAAGCGTAAGACACGTTGACCGCATCCTGAGCCAAAAGACTCTGATACAGTTCGATGGCCTTGCCATAGTTTTTATTCACATAGGCGTCATAGGCCTGTTGTTCGATCTGCTGGGGACTTGCGGCGTAAAGCGGTAAGCAGAACCAGGCTGAGGCAAAGATCCCCAGCGTCAATGTGCGCATTATTTTTCGGGCGCGCCTTTGTGTGCCCATGTGGCAAATGCCTCCGATAATTTAAGTGCTTTTTGTTGAAAAGGTTGGGGGCGATGAAAAACAAAGCCCAGAAAACGCTCCACGTCTCGGACCGTGGCCTGACGCAAAATATCATACATGGGGGTATTGGCATACAAACCCGTATGGGGTGTGGGCAGCTTTTGCCCGTAAGGCGCGCAGTTTTTAATTTCGTTCACCGCTCGCTCCATCCAGTTATGCATCTGCTGCGCGTCTTCAGGACGGTATTCTTTAATGTCTCGCTCGCTCAGGAAAGGGCGGTTATGAATGGTAGCGAAAAAGATTTTTTTCTCTAAAATGGTGCCAAAATGCCAGGTATAGGCAGGGGCTGGCGGCATTTCTGGTAGCGGCTCCACCTCAGAAGACGCCGGTGATAAGGCCGGTGGAGAAGGGGTAAAAGCCGAGGGCGAAGGGGCCGCGGGAGACGCTTTGGGTTCGGGAACCTCTCGCGTGGGCCGTGTGGACTCGCGGGCAGGGCCTGCGACTTTAGAGCTCAGGTTTTTCACCACCGAAGTAAACTCCTGCAATACCGCTTTACCAATATTATTACGCATATTGCGCAAGCTCTCTCCGGCATTGTCACTAACGTGATCCACCGTGGAGCGAAGGGGTTTGACCACTTTGTCAAAGGAACCCGTAATTTTATTGCCAAACTCGTCCAGACGATCGCCCACCGCGTCAGACATGCGGTTAATCTCCTGATTCATCTCTTGCACGTAGTGCTCTAAAGATCCTGTACCTGAAACAGCCTGTCTTGGGCGAGGGCTGACCTCATCAGCCGGTGCCTCACCACTGAGTTGACTGGTTTTTTTCTTGCTTTCATCCATGGCTTTTGAGCTGAAGGACATATTGTCACTCCATTGCTGCTGGGCATACAGTTCGCCTGTGCTGGGTTTTTTATCATTACTCATACGGTTATTCCCCTCTTAATGCCTCATTATAACGCAGGCCGGTGCACTTCAGGGACGCTTAGTTGTTTTCATTGAATATGTTAAGCTGCAAAAAAAAATAAGGAATGCCACCATGTCATCGGTTCAACTCTACACCTTGCGTGACAAAAACAACCAGCTTTTATGGCTACGCCAGCTCGAAACCCAACTGCCTTTGCAATGCAGGCAAATACCGCAGGAGCTTTCGCCGCTTGAAGCCCGCGGCGTTTTGCAGCAAAGCGCCGCAAAAAGCGATGTACGCATTGTACTCGACCCACACACCTTGCGCCCCCTCCTCAAAAAAGGAGGCGTAAACCTCGACATTCAACAGGACGCTGAAGGCTTGCGCTTACAACAGTTTCTTGTGCGCTGCTGGATCAACTTGCTCAAAGCCCGCGAAAGCCAACTGGGTGTGCTCCATACCAAAGAGCTCCAGGCTGCCCGTGAAGCGCTTAAAAAATCTTCACTTTTTCTTGCAAACAAAATACCCCATGGGGTATAATAAAAGAAAAAAGGAGTCGCTTTCTTATGGCTCAAGCACAAAAAATGACCTTTACAGATATGCTCAGGCAATCTGAAGTTCCGGTATTGGTGGACTTCTGGGCGCCCTGGTGTGGCCCCTGTCAAATGATGGCTCCCGGCCTCAAAGCCGTTGCCCAGGCTTACGCCGGACGATTGAAAGTGGTTAAAATCAACGTGGATGAAAATCCTGAAATTTCTCAACACTATCAAATCAGCAGCATTCCTACCCTGATGCTGTTTAAGGGCGGAAAAATGGTGCATCGTCAGGCTGGTGCCATGGCTGAGCCCCAGCTGCGTCAGTGGTTACAAGGACGTATCTAAATTATTGCCCCCTCTTGATTACGCATAGGTTCTCAAGTATTCTAAAAGAAAACAGGAGAACCTCATGCCACCCTGGACCCCGCAAGACATGCCTTCTCAATCGGGAAAAACCATCTTTATTACGGGAGCCAACAGCGGCCTGGGTTACTGGAGCAGTCTTCATTTGGCCCGCGCAGGCGCTCACGTTATTATGGCCTGCCGCAGCGCAGAAAAAATGGAGCAAGCCCGACAAAAGATCCTCCAGGAAGTGCCGCGTATCCAACCCAGTCAACTGGAAGGGGTCCTTTTAGATCTCTCCGATTTGGAGAGCATCACCACCGTGGCAAAGCGCTACGTTGCTGAACAGCGCCCCATCCATACCTTGCTCAATAACGCCGGGGTCATGGCCCTGCCCTACCAAACCACGGCGCAGGGGTTTGAAAGACAATTTGGCACCAACCATCTGGGACACTTTGCCCTCACCGCCCAGTTGTTCCCCTTACTCAAAATCAGTCCCTCCGCACGGGTTGTGACCATTAGTAGCCTTTATCACCGGCGGGGACACATCGACTTCGACAATCTTCAGGGGCAAAAACACTATCAAAAGTGGCAGGCCTATGCCCAGAGCAAGCTGGCGAACCTCTTATTTACCCTTGAACTGCAACGCCGCTTAGACCAACACCGTCTTCCCATCCTCAGTTTGGGTGCACATCCGGGTTATGCCGCCACAAATTTACAGGCCGCAGGTGCCAAAGCCGAAAACGGCTGGCTCAAACAAAAAGTCGTTGAACTGGCCAATCGCTTTGTGGCCCAGCCTGCGGAACAAGGCGCTTATCCCCAACTTTTCGCCGCCACAGAGCCCGGACTCTCGGGGGGGCTCTTCTTTGGGCCTGACGGTTTTCAGGCCTTGCGGGGCCACCCCACCCGAGAAACGCCCGCTGAAAGTGCTCAGGATCTCAAGGTGGCACAACGCCTCTGGGAGACCTCTGAAAAGCTAACGGGTTGCACGTTTCTAAGCACCACAGAGGAGCCTGTGACACCACCATGATCAGAAGCCGGGGGGGAATGATTAAAGCACTAAAAGTTTATGGGGGTCACAAACCCAACTGGATTTATTTCATCTTGCTCCTGGCATTATGTCTTTACCTGGGGTTCGATAACACATGGCAGTCCCACCTCTGGATGGTTCTGGTGGTCTTCGCACTGACGCCTCTGTTGGAGTATTTCACCCACCGTTATATTTTGCACTTGCCCCTTCCTCAGGATCCTGAGAAATATCCCTTGTGGAACGAAATCGTCCACCGCATTCACTATTACCATCATGAAGACCCCAAAGCCATTGCCCATATTTTTGCACCGTGGTGGTTTACGCTGCCCCTGTTTGTGCTTTACAGTGGGGGACTCTGGTGGTTCTCTAAAAACCCCGTCCTCACCGCGGTCTTTTCGGTGAGCCTGATCGTCTATTTTCTCATTTACGAATGGACCCATTATATGGCCCATTGCGATTTCTATGCCCCGCGCAATCGCTACAGCCGCTACCTCAAAAAGTTTCACAGCTGGCACCACTACAAAAGCGAAGAATATTGGTATGGCATTACCTCTCCACTGGCAGACTTTTTATTTAAAAAAGCCCCTTCTCCCCATGAGGTGGAGGCCACACCCCTGGCCTTAAAAAACCGCGGCCGACTATAAAAAACCTGTAAAGAAAGCCCCCTCTTAAGACCTTTTTTATAACAAAAGCATTACAGTAAGACTATCAATTTGTTTACGGAGTATTTTAAATCCCATGCAAGACCATAGCCGCTTTGACCACGTTCTCTCCCATATTCACAACAATAAGAAATCTGAACCCGCGTTTCGCGCAAAGCGCCCCACCCGCAGAGCCCGTCAGGGATACCGTCAACCCTCAGGACAAAGTCTTGCGGAAAAATATGCCCGCTTCTTCCGGGACTAGCAAAAGCTAGCCCCCAAAGCTAAACCAGAGTATCCTGCAAAGCATCTTCTAAAGCCATTAAACAGTGCTGGACGGTCTGGGGGCGGCTGCTATAGCCCATTAAACCAATACGCCAGGCCTTACCGGCAAAATCGCCCAGCCCACCACCAATTTCCAGGTTGTGGGCCTTTAACAGATATTGCCGCACCTCTGCGTCTCGATAAGCCTTCGGTACCCACACCGTATTGAGCTGGGGCAAGCGATAGGCTTTGTCCACCACAAACCCAATGCCCAATTTGTCTAAACCACGGCGCAATTGCTGGTGATGGGTTGCATGGCGTTCCCAGGCTGATGTTAGGCCTTCTTCTTTTAGCATCAGCAAGGCCTCATGCAAAGCATATAAACTATTGACCGGAGCGGTATGGTGATAGGTGCGTTGCTGACCTTCACCCCAGTAATTCATCACCAGGGACAGGTCCAGAAACCAGCTCTGCACCGGGGTTTTACGCTGACGAATTCGCTTCTGAGCCCGCTCACTCAAGGTAATGGGAGACAAGCCCGGAGGAGCCGACAAACACTTTTGGGTCCCCGAATAAACGGCATCCAACCCCCACTGATCCACATACACAGGTACTCCCCCTAAAGAGGTCACTGTATCCACCAGGCTCAGACAATCGTAGGATCTCGCCAGAGCAGCCAGGGTTTCGGCATCGCTCAAAGCACCCGTGGAGGTTTCCGCATGCACAAAAGCCAACACGCAAATCTCAGGATGTGCTTTTAACAAACGCTCCACCTGTTCATGATCCACCGGCTCACCCCAGGGTTGCTCCAGACAAATGGCCCTGGCCCCACAGCGCTCCACCATCTGCTGCAAGCGCTTGCCAAAAACGCCATTGATACACACCAGCGCTGTATCTCCAGGCTCTAAGAGATTGACCACACAGGTTTCCATGCCTGCAGTACCGGGCCCCGACACCGGCAGGGTTAACGCATTTTGCGTCTGAAAAGCATACTGAAGCAGCGCTTTGATTTCATCCATACAGCGCACAAACTCGGGATCTAAATGCCCAATGGTGGGTCGGGCCATGGCCTGTAAGACGCGCGGATGCACCTCTGAAGGTCCGGGGCCCAGCAGGGTCCTTTGGGATGGAAAAAAAGAAGATAGAGAGGCAGTCGCAAGTGGCTGTGGCATGAAAAAAAAGCTCCCGTTTTTTTAACTCAGCTTAACACAGTTTTTTAGGGCTATCCCCTGTCTTTTGAACTGTCGTTCAGGTTACGGTAGAGGCGTTATGGACCTTTCATTTTTAGACCTTTCACAAACCATTAAACTGCTCGTGGGTGTTACGGCCATCGTCAATCCGATTGGTGCCATCCCTTTATTTTTGAGCTTAACCGATAACGAGACCCCCCAGGAGCGTCGCACCACAGGCACTTTTGCAGCCCTTGGCGTCACCTGTGTGCTGGCTTTCTCTGTGGTGTTGGGGGGGCCGCTATTAAAAATGATGGGCATTAGCATTCCCTCTTTTCGGGTCGCGGGGGGCATTTTGATTCTCATTATGGCTTTGAACATGCTCAAAGACGGTAAAAGTGAGCACAAAGCGAGTCCCCAGGACGCCGAAGATGCCAAGAAGCGGGAATCCATTGCCATTGTGCCCCTGGCCCTTCCGCTCATGGCGGGTCCAGGGGCCATTTCGACGGTAATTGTTTTTTCACAGCAGGCCAAACAACCCGGCGATTATGTAAGCCTCTTTCTGGCGGTGTTTGCGGTGGGCATTCTCTCCTGGATTGCGCTGCAGTTGGCGCCTTTTCTGGCAAAACTTCTTGGACCTGTGGGGATGCGTGTGATGACCCGTATTATGGGTTTGCTGCTGGCCGCCATTGGGGTGGAGTTTATTACCCTGGGTCTTGAGGCTTCTTTTGAAGTGCTGAAACGCAGCGCTGCAGGCGTTAGTCTATAGCGTTCAGATCACGCAGTTTAGCAGGCTTAAATCCGGTATATTGTTTGATCACCTGAGCAGGGTTTCCGGCCACGGTCACAAAAGCAGGAACATCTTCAAACACCATCGATCCCATGGAGGCGGCACTGCCATCGCCCATTTTTCGATAAGCAAAAAGATGGGTTCCAGCCCCTAACAAACAGCGCTCTCCCACCTCGGTAAAGCCCAGCATGCGAGCCCCCACATAAAGCGAAGAAAAGGCGCCCACACGGCTGTCATGGGCCACAACACTATACCCTCCCACTAAACTGTAGTCTCCCACCTCCGTAAAATGATCCACCAGGCAAAAGGACTGAATCAGACAGCCCTGCCCTATTTTTGCGGTGCGGCGTACTTCAGCCAAAGGCGAAGTAAACGTGGGCATAAAAAACCCTTTGGCCTGCAAATAAGAAACCATGGCATGACGAATGGCCGGGGTACTGCTCGCCGCAAAAACATGGTACTGTGACGGGTCACAGGTATCCAGATACTGGCGCGTTCCCCGTATCGCATACCCCAAAAATGCTTCCGGTAAATTGTCGGCATCTTGCAAGATTTCAATGGAAGAATAACCGTGAGACGTCGCCTCCAGCACCGAGATTAAACTCGATGTAACGCCCCCTATTCCCCAAATGATTAATTTCATGGACAACACAGCCCTCCGCTCCAAAAACGTGATAAAACAGTCCAGGACTGTTTAAAATATTAGCCTATTTTCAGGGGTTCAGGTATTCAAGCTATGCGTTCGCTTTTAATCACCAGTGCAGGCAGCGGGGTGGGCAGTGCCCTGATGACCGCCATAAGTTATTCTGCTCACATTTACCGTGTAATCACCTTAAGCAGTCATGCCCTCACGCCTGTTTTTTCACAGGCCCATGCGGCATATGTAAGCCCGTTGACTTCAGAAGCAATCGCATTTAAAGCGCGGCTTCTGGAAATCGTGGCCCGAGAACAACCCGCTCTGCTGCTGGCCGGACGCGACGAAGAACTGCCTTTATTGGCCCAATGGCGGCCTGAACTGGAGGCCTTAAACTGCAAAGTGCCGTGCGCTGCTCCCGCTTTAATGAAGGCCTGCACAGACAAATACCTCAGTTGGAAAGCGCTGGGTCCCATCCTTTCTGTCGTGCCCACTGCCTACACCCCGGCAGAAATTGACGCGCTGCTCCAAACTTATGGGTTTCCGCTCTTGCTCAAACCCCGCTCAGGATTTGGCTCAAAAGGTGTTCTCACCGTACAAACCCGGGCGCTCTTAAAGGCTTTTTTAGCAGAAGCCACGCTGGACTATGTGGTGCAACCCTTGCTCAAACCAGAAGCCCATACCCCTCACTTCCCTGAGTACTCAGGACAAATTCTAATCGGATCTGAAGCCACAGACATCAGCTGCTTTGCCAGCAGCATTCGTGTAGAGCAAGGTTACACCACCCATCTCTACACCCTTTCTCCCGAACATCCTTTTGCTCAATTCTTAAACACCACAGCGCAAAAAATGGCCCAGGCAGGCTTTCGGGGAGCTTACAACTTGCAAGCCATGAAAAATGCACAGGGCGCTTTTGCCTGTTTTGAGATCAATGCCCGCTGCACAGGTTTAACCGGTCTTCGTGCACAACTGGGGTGGAATGAAGTGGATTGGCTTTATGAGCGTTTTGTGCTACAAATATCTCCGCCATCCCCCGCGGTAGCGCCCAATCAAACAGCCGTGCTAGAAAGCACCTTTCACGTATTGCCCCCACAGAGAATAGAAACCCGATGTCAGGCTGCTGAGTATCGACATCGTGTATAATGACCTCTTGAACACGCAGAGGAATATCTGAATTTGAAAAATTATTTGCGCGCCGTTTTATTAACCAGTAGCTTGTTGGTCACAGGGTTTTCGGGTTGTGATATTAAACCGCCAGTGGATGCGGATAAGGTCATCATTTTTGGCAAAGCCAAAGATGCCATCACCTTAGACCCCGGTGACACCACCGATGGGGAATCTTCAGCGGTGGTGGTCAACCTCTTTGAACCACTGTTGCGTTTTCAACGCGAAAAAACCCTGGTAGAGCCTGCCCTGGCGGAGTCCTGGGAAATCTCAGAAGACAAACTCACCTGGACCTTTAAACTGCGAGAGGGGGTCACCTTTCACGACGGGACCCCGCTAAATGCCGAGGCCGTCAAATTCAACTACGATCGTCAAAAAAACGATGATAACCCCTGGCGCTTTAAAGGCAAATTCGAATACTGGCACCTGTTCTTTGACGCCGTCGATCGCATTGAAGCCCCCGCCGAACACACCGTCGTCTTTCATCTCAAACGTCCTGACGCTACCTTTGCCACCAACTTAGCGCTCTACACCATGGGCATTAGCAGTCCCACGGCCATCAAAAAATATGGCGAGAACTACTTTAAAAACCCGGTGGGCACCGGCCCCTATAAACTCAGACGCTGGGTGCGCAACGAAAAAATCGTGCTGGATCGCTTTGCGGACTACTGGGGTGAAAAACCCGCCATTGACATGCTGATTTACAAGCCTGTTCCCGACAACGCGGTGCGCCTGCTCGAACTTGAAAGCCATTCCATTGACGTCCTCGACGGCATTAACCCCGACGATGTCCCCCGCATTCGCAAAAACGACGAACTGAGCTTGCTTACCCAACCCGGCCTGAATGTGGGCTACCTGGCCATGAACAGTTTAAAGCCGCCCTTCGACAAGCTCGAAGTGCGCCAGGCCATTAACCATGCCATTAACAAAAAAGCGCTGGTCAACGCTTTTTTTGCCGACGGTGATCTGGGAAAACCCGCCGTCAACCCCATGCCGCCCACCGTGTGGGGCTACAACGACAAGATTCAAGACTACGATTATAACCCTGAAAAAGCGAAGCAACTGCTGGCAAAAGCAGGTTTAAGTAACGGCTTTAAAGCCAAACTCTGGACCATGCCCATTGCCCGCCCTTATATGCCTCAACCTTTACGCATTGCTGAAGCCATTCAAGCCGATTTAAAAAAGGTGGGCATTGAAAGCGAAATTGTTTCTTTTGAATGGGGCACGTATCTGGATAAATTATCCAATGGGGAACACGATATGGCACTGGCCGGATGGATCGGTGACAACGGTGACCCGGATAATTTCTTATATACTTTACTCGATAAAAACAACACAAAAAAAGGAAGCGCAGCCAACTACGCATTTTATCGGGGTGAAAAAGTCCATGATCTGCTGGTGAAAGCTCAACAGGTCTATGGTCAAGATGAGCGCTCTGAGCTGTATGAAAAAGCGCAGGAGCTGATTCATGAAGATGCCCCCTGGGTCCCTCTTTTTCACTCCACACAAATGATGGCCACTCACGCGCGGGTTAAAGGTTTTTACCTGCACCCGGTGGGAGAAAAACGCTTCGGCTCCATTTATTGGACCACGAAAGGAAATGAACAATGACAGAACGTACTTTTTTAGCAGTAAAACCCGACGGCGTACAACGCGGTCTGGTGGGCGATATTATTCAACGCTTTGAGCGCAAAGGCTTTAAGTTGGTAGGTCTGAAGCTCATGCAAGTGAGCCAGGAAATGGCAGAAAACCACTACGGAGAGCACAAAGGCAAACCCTTCTTTAACGGTTTGGTGGAGTACATCACCTCTTCTCCCATCGTGGCCATGGTGTGGGAAGGCCCTAACGTGGTCTTAACCGCCCGCCAAATGATGGGTGCCACCAACCCCAAAGACTCTGCGCCCGGAACCATCCGTGGCGACTTCGCTGTGGATATCGGCCGTAACATCATTCACGGTTCTGACTCTGACGACAGCGCCGCCCGCGAAATTGGCATCTTCTTCTCTGAAGCAGAAGTGAACACCTGGGATCGCAGCAACGACAGCTGGATCGTTGAGTAAACCGCAGAAAGATTAAACACAAGACCATGTCCGCTCTGAACTTACCTACCCGCTTTGACTATGCCACCATCGAACAAAAATGGACAAAAATCTGGGATGACCACGCCTATTTCCATCCCCAGGTTGAACCCCATAAAAAGCCGTTTTCCATTGCCTTTCCGCCACCGAACGTGACGGGAATTCTGCACATGGGACACGCTGCCAATATTTCAGTGCAAGACGCTCTGGTCCGTGGAAAACGGATGCAGGGCTATAACACGCTCTGGACCGTTGGGGCTGACCATGCAGGCATTGGAACCCAGGTGATGGTGGAGCGTCAGCTCAAGTCCGAGGGCACCAGCCGCCAGGCGTTGGGTCGGGAAAAGTTTTTAGAGCGGACCTGGCAGTGGAAAGCTGACTACGAGGCCCGCATTCATGGACAAATGAAGCACCTGGGGGCTTCTGGCGATTTCCGCCGCGCCCGCTTTACCATGGATGAGGGTTATTCTCGTGCCATTCGCAAGGTCTTTGTGGAATGGTATAACGCCGGCATTATCTACCGCGATAACCGTCTGGTAAACTGGGACCCCGCCTCGCAAACCGTGTTATCGGATCTTGAAGTGGAATCCAAAGAAGAAGACGGCCATTTGTGGCATATTCGCTACCCCTTAAGCGAAGACCCCAATACCTTTATCACGGTTGCCACCACCCGTCCTGAGACCCTCGTGGGCGACATGGCCGTGGCGGTTCACCCTGAAGACGAACGCTATCAACATTTAATTGGCAAAACCGTTGATTTACCACTAACTGACCGGAAAATCCCCATTGTGGGTGATGCAGAAGTGGCAGATCCTGCCTTTGGCTCGGGCGCCGTCAAAATCACCCCTGCTCACGATTTTAATGACTGGGAATGCGGGCAACGCAATGGCCTGGAAATTCTCCAGGTCATCGACCTCAACGCTTGCATGAATGTCAATGCCCCCGTGAAATACCAGGGCCTGAAAGTCAACGCTGCTCGCAAAGCCATTGTCGAAGATCTCGAAGCCGGTGGCTTCCTGGTCAAGGTGGAAGATCATGTGTATTTGCCCGGGCGTTCTGAACGCACGGGTGCCATCGTGCAGCCGCTGCCCCTGGTGCAATGGTGGGTCGACATGAAGCGTCTGGCGGGCCCTGCCCGCGATGCGGTACGCGAAGGTCGCATTCGCTATGTGCCCGAGCGCTTTACCGACGAAGGCGTCGAGTGGCTCGAAAAAGACATTCGCGACTGGTGCATTTCTCGCCAGCTGTGGTGGGGGCATCAAATTCCCGTTTGGTATGACGCCAGCGGTGAAATTGCCTACGTGGGCGTCGACGATCCCGACCCTGAAGACGCCAAAAACTGGACCCGCGATGAAGACGTGCTCGACACCTGGTTTTCATCAGCCCTTTGGCCCTTTGCCACCCTGGGCTGGCCCGATGAAACCGCTGAATTAAAGCACTTCTACCCCACCTCTGTGTTGTCCACTGCCCGTGACATTCTCAAACTGTGGGTGGCTCGCATGAACTTTTCCAGCCACTACTTCCTCAATACCGTGCCTTTTGAACAGGTGTTGGTACACGCCACCATTTTGACCCACGATGGCAAACGCATGAGCAAATCCAAAGGCACCGGAATAGACCCTCTGGAAATGTCCCAGCGCTACGGTGTAGACGCCTGTCGCTTTTGGCTTTCTGAAGTGAGCATGAGTGGACAAAGCGCCCGTTTTTCTGAAGAAAAACTGCAAAACGGCCAGCATTTTGTCACCAAAATCTGGAACGCCTGCCGCTTTATGCTCATGAATTTAGAGGACTTCGATCCACAAACCCCCATTGATCTCGACAAAGCCACGCTGGTGGATCAATGGATTCTCAGCCGTCTTCATGGGCTTGAAAAAGCCGTCAGTCAGTCGCTAACTGATTTCAGCTTTCCGCAGGCCATTAAGCAATTGTACACCTTCATCTGGAACGACTTTTGCGACTGGTACTTAGAAATGGCGAAGCCCCGTCTTCAGGGCTCAGACCGTGCTCACGTGCAGGCAATTTTGTTTCACTGTATGGACACCATGCTGCGCTTAATGCATCCTTTTATGCCTTTTGTCAGTGAAGAACTGTGGTCCGAAGGCCTGCAAAAAATTGATCCCAACCTGGGCACTCGCTTTGGAGCCGAAACACCGGCACAACATCTGACAGTAGCGGCCTGGCCCACCGTTCCAGCGGAGTTTGCCCATGCCGAGGCTGAAGCCCAGATGGAAAGCCTGATGGACATTGTCCGGGTGCTGAGAAACTTGCGGGCAGAAATGGGGGTTCCGGCCAATAAACTCGCTGAAGAAGCTTTCTTGCGTACCGATGATACAGCTTTGCGAACCTTACTCGCCGATAATAGCCTTGTGTTTGAGGCCTTAGCCAAAATTAAAACCATTCACGTGGCTTCAGATATCCCCACCCCTGAGCAAGCGGCCCATGGTGTTAGCCAAAATGTTCAGATTACCCTGCCTCTGGCCGGGCTCGTGGATGTGGAGAAAGAGCGCGAACGTTTGCAGCGTGAAATCGTGAAGCTAGAAAAAGACATACAGGGACTTCAGCAACGTTTGGGCAACCCCAGGTTCGTTGAACGCGCGCCCGAAAGCGTGGTGAAAGAAGCCCAGGAGCAATTGCATGAACTTAACTTTCAGAAACAAACGCTTGAACAAAGGGTGGAAGCCCTTTAAGATGAAAGAAACAAACGTCAATTTGTCATCTGGATTCGGGGTGATGCCTTAACACTATGCGCGTACTTTTAGAAGGAAACTTAGCCTACATCTCACTCTTTAATCTCTTACAGTTCATTAAACTGGAACAGCGTAATGTCCTGTTGCATGTAAAAGCCAAAGAAGTTGCCCAGGAAGCCAAAGTACATTTTGAGCAAGGGGCAATCATGCATGCCTCTCTGAACCGCTTAGAGGGCGTTGATGCCATGTATCGGCTGATTGGCTGGTGGGACTATGGGGCTTTCCAAATGATTGAAGTACCTGCAGAAGAATTGCCCGGAGATAATATTCAAACCTCACTGGACGCCATTTTGATGGAGAGCGCTCGCTATATTGACGAGTTTGCGAACCTTCGTGAACACGTCAAGAACCTGGCTTCGGGTCTGGCTTTTACCAAAAAAACCTTGCAAATGATCGACAACGGTCAACTTCCCGAATTCACAAAAATGCTGCCCCGTTCCTTTACCGTGGCTCGTTTTTTTGAAGTCTGCCCTTACTCTCATTGGGATTCACTCACGTTTCTGCAAGAGCTTCTCAATCACAAGGCCGTGATCACCCCCGAAAAAGCAAATGCCGAAGACCTACGCACCACCAATGTTTTAACTCCTATCGACTCTTTAGAAAGCATTCTCATGGAGTTCATCGGTTTAGAAGACAGCCGTAGCATGATGATCAAGGTTTTAGAAGACTTAAATTTTGAACGCAACCAAAGCTTTGGCTTCACCCAATTGCTGACCATCTCCGATCGCCTGATGGATCAGATGCGCCCCCTGCTCAAAGACGATGACGAGCTACAGGAAGCCACCTATCGCCTGCGCGCGCGCATCACCAGTTTACTTTAAGGAACCCCATGGAAGCTTACGATATTTATGCCCCCTGGTACGATCTTCAAAACGAAATGGAAGACGTGGACTTTTATCTTGATGCCCTGCAGGAATGGGGAGGGCCCATCCTGGATGCAGGTTGTGGCACCGGCAGGCTTTTACTGGCCTTTGCCCGAGAAGGCTATCAGACAGGCGGATTTGACACGTCGCAAGAAATGCTCAACGTAGGCCGTGCCAAAGTTGCCCGAGAAGCCAAAGACATCCAGGCGCGCATTCAAATGGCCTATGGCGATATGCGTCAGTTTCAATTGAAAGATCGCTTCAAGATTGGGGTATTTGGCTGCAATACCTTCCAGCACCTGCTCACCAACGAAGAGCAAGATCAGGCTTTGCAATGCATGCACCAGCATCTGGAAGCGGACGGACGGCTTTTTATTCAAACCACCAACGTCAAATTCCATGAGCATGACTCTGACGTGCTTTACCATCGCGGCCGCGAATTCCACAACGCCAGCAACGAATGGATTGACAGTTTTTACTCCTATCACTATTTCCAGCACCTGCAAATTCAACAGTTCACGTTATTTTTAGACATCACGAGTCCAGAAGGTCTCGTTAAACGCAAACAGGTGGTTCTAAACCTGCGTTTTCTTTTTCCTCCCGAATTAGAACGTCTTTTAAAGGCCAATGGCTTTGAGCTTGAAGCCCTTTACGGCGATTTTCAACGCAATCCCGTGACCCGGGATAGTCCGTGGATTATTGCCCAGGCACGTAAGCGCTAACATGAGGCGCAAGCGGCTTTACCTTTTGGCTTCCCTTTGCTTAAGCGCCGCCGCCTGTAGTCCCGCTCTGCTCCCTGCTCGCTCCGTCAACACCCTGGCTCAGGGTGATGCGCTCGAACTCAGCACGGCGCGACGCGTCAATACCGTAGCCCGCAAGGCCTGGACCCCAGAAGCTCTTGCTTATGCCGAGGACGGCAGCTTATGGGTGAGTGACAGCCGCAATCACCGCATCTTAAGCGTGGCTCCTACCGGCACCCTCGAAGTTCTGGCTGGAGCCGAGACGGCTGGCGCTGAAAACGGCACGCTTCAAAAAGCCCGTTTTGATACACCCCGTGGCCTCTTCTGGGATGGAAGCATTCTCTGGGTCGCCGATACGGGGAACCAAAGCATTCGCAAAATTGACATGGCCACGCAAACCGTCAGCACTGCCAAAGTCCCACCACAGCTCAAAACCCCGGTGGCTCTGGCCAAAATCAATGGGGATCTCTGGATTGCAGAAGCCTCAGGCTTGCTCTGGCGCTGGAACCCCGCACATCCCAAAACCCTTGAAAAAATAGCCGATTTAGGCAGTCACCGTATTATTCGTCAGTTGGTGCCCACAGCTTCAGGTCAGCTGTATCTTCTGGACAATTTGGGCGTATGGCAACTGGATCCCACCCAAAATTCGCCCGTGTTGACCCCGGGTACCCCCTATCGTGAAAACGCGCCCCGCCTGGCCGGCATCTGGCCCTACGAACAGACGCTGATCTTGAGCAGTCCCTTTGAAAACGCTCTTTTACAAACCCTGGATCTTGAGCAGCCCTCCGAGCCTTTAAATCCTCTGAAGATGGATACCTCCGCCCTGGCCCCTGGTTTCCGTTATCCCGGCTTACTCACCGGTAACACCCGGGGAGATCTCATTGTCGCCGACGTGGGCAGCCAGGCGCTTTACCAGCTGAGGAAAAACCCCACAGGCTCCTACGAGGCCTCCGTACTGGCGCAAAGTGGCACCCAGGGTTTTGGCGAAAGACAAGACAAAGAAGATCTGTCGCTGCCCCATGGCGTACTCTATTTGCCCGAGAAAAAAGTGGTCTGGGCAGCGGACTATTTTCACAGCCGTATTCTAGAAATCGATGCCCAGGGCAAAGCCCAACCTCTTTTTGAGGATCACGATCCCCCGTTGTCCTTTCCCGCAGGCCTCATTCGTCACCGCGATGGCAGTATTTATATTTCGGCCTCAGGCAGCCATCAAATTTTTCGCTATCACCAGGGGCAACTTCAGGTATTTGCCGGTTCTGGCGAACGAGGACTGCAAGACGGCTCGGCTTCAGAAGCCTCTTTTTGGTTGCCCTGGGGCCTGGCCTTTGACCACGAGGACAATCTCTATGTGGCCGATCACGGCAATCACGCCATTCGGCGCATCACCCCTGAGGGGCAGGTCAGCACCGTCGCGGGTAACGGACGCCCGGGCCTGGTCAATGGCAAAGGAAAAACCGCCCAATTCCACCATCCTGTAGACGTACTCTTTTACGGAAACCAGCTACTCATTAGCGACAGTTGGAATCATCAAATTCGCTCCCTCAACCCCACCACAAGCGAGGTCATCACCTATGCCGGTCGCGAAGAACCAGGACTTCAAGAAGGTTCCCGTACCAAGGCGCGCTTTTATTGTCCCTCTGGCTTAAGTGAAGGTCCCGACGGCCGCCTTTTGATTGCTGACACCTGGAATCACCGCATTCGTCAAATGAGTCGCCAGGGTCAAATTTCCACACTGGCAGGCGAAGGGCGTTATTATAACTGGAATAGCGGCACACAGGATGGACTGTTCGCCCGCTTTCATCAGCCCCGCGATATGAGTTATGATGCGATCAATCAGCGCATTTACGTGGCCGATACGGCCAATAACAGTATTCGGGTCATTGTTCCGTGAAACATGCCTTCTACACGCTCACTCTGGGTTTTTTATTGGTACTGCAAGGGTGCCAGGCCCCGCCATTGGCCCCAAAGGCGGGCTCGCCTGAGGGACAAAAACTATCGCCGGCACTTCGCAGCCAAAGCACCGGCGAACTGATCTTACACCTTCGCGATCAGGCCGCGGTGCCATCAGAAGAATGGTTCCGCCAGCAGGGGCTACAGCGCAAAGAAACCCTGGTTCTGCCCCAGGGCACTTACCTTTTGGCGGAGCCCCGCTCCCCGGCGTCATCCTTGTACACCCTGGCTCAGCATGTGCGCCAGCACGCCGTCATTGCCAGTGTGGATCTTAACATCAAGTTTCCAGCCCCGCGCTTTAATGACGAAAATTTTGGAAAACCCAATGGGCTTGAAGGGTGGTGGCGGCGGGACACCGGCGTTGAAAAAGCCTGGGATTATAGTATTGGGACGGGCGTTAAAGCCGCGTATATTGACTCTGGCTTTAACGCGCGGCATCCTGAGTACCAATCTCGACTCCAGATTGGTGAAGAAGCAAACCAAAACGAACTTGCCGCCGGAGACCGTACCCGCATTGACATTCCCCGTGGTGATCACGGTACGGCTTCTCTGCTGGTAGGCTTTGCAGAACGGGACAACCATATTCCTTCCATAGGCGTGGCGCCCAACGCCGAAGTTATGCCTTTTGTGGCCAGCAACATTTGGGAAGTGGCTCGCGCGCTGTATGCCGCTTTGCGACAGAAGCCAGCGGTGGTAGGCATTAATTTTGCCTTTCCGCTGTATCCGGCCTGGGAAAAGTTTGAAGAGTACCAGCAATACCGTGTGCTCTATGCGGTGTTTGAAGCCAATGCCAACCAGGATAAAATTCCCATTGTGGTGCCTGCCCACAACTACGGGGAACCGATTAATCAGAGCGTTCGCCAGTGGATTCCCGTGAGCTGGGCTGAAGACTTTCAGGAGATTATTCCAGTGGGGGGCGTGCAAATCAATGGCCAGAAAAAACTGTCCGCGTGGTTTAGCGATTATCTTGTCACAGGCATTAATGCCCGCGGATCGAACTACGGCGAGCGAATGATCTGGGCACCCGCCCTCTATTTGGATATTGCCAACACCGATCCCGATAGCCTGAAGCCCGGTAGCATGAGCGGCACTTCTGCGGCCTGCCCCTTTGTGACCGCCAGTGTTGCCTTACTTAAAAGTCGCTTTCCTGAACTTACAGGGCCTCGCCTGCGCGAACTGTTATGGTCCACCGGTGAACCCATCTCAGCCAGCGCTCTCCTGCAAAACCCCACCGCCACGGTTCCCCTGATTCGGATGGATAAGGCCTTTAATGCCCAATATATTGCCACCGGTCGCAACGCCCAGGATGCCCGTGCTCGCACTTTTGAAGGCGAACTCTTATACCACCCGTTTCGGCTGCGTACCGCCACGCACACTTACCCCCTCTTAAACACGCGCTCTGACATGCGCGCAGGCTTCTTACCTTACCCCGAAGGGCAACAGGTAAAGGTTGAAGGTTGGTTAGTCAAAAGCGTGGGCACAGAGCGCCTGCCTCAGGAAAGCCTGGAGCCTTTACATATTCGATTGAAGAATTAACGGAACAGGACTTTCAATGCCTGGTTAATGGCCGCCAGATCAAACGCTTTGGGATCAATATCGCCATATTGTTCATGCATCTCTGCATAAGCGCTATGGGTAGGGTCTTTGAGAATTGACATCAGTTCATAGTAGCCAAAAATACCCCCACACTCTTCGGGAGGCGTTGCGTTTTCACCCTCCAGACACAGCGGCAATTGACGGGCATCCAACTCGGGAATGGGGCGAATTTTTTCAACGGTCACTTCGTGTTCCCAACCGTCAGAAAGGTCATATTCGTACAGAAAAGAAGTTTTACCGCGCTTGATCAACTGCCCCAATTGGTAGTGGCGCGCTTCTTTGCGCTGTTCTGACTCTTCGATCTCTGGCGCACTGTAAAACTCATCTTGAATCATAAACTGGTAAAAGTGGTCGTTGTCCCACCCCATCACCACCTGAATGATGTCATGGAGCTGATCTAAGGGGGTTTGACTCAGCACCTGAAGCCGTCTCCACACAGGGGGCTCACTGCCCACCAGTTGGACTTTGAGCTGGTACAGGATTTGACTCATTCGGGGACACCTCTTCACTTCTTCTGTAGCAAGCATTATAACGCAGTTTTGTTATTTATTTTAAGCAACGGGGTATATTAAAGCCATACAAGCTAAATCTGTGAGGAGTTTTTAAAATGCCCAGTATTTCCCAGCAACCGTCAAATCAGCCCTATCCTTCTATCTCAAATCAAAACCCACAAGCCCAGGCCGTCGAGCAAAATCAAGAGACACAAAACGCCCAATCCGCTGAACAGGCGCAAGCTGCTGAGCATGCCCAGGCTGCTGATCAGGAAGCAGGCAGTGAAAGTCAGGATACTTCTCATACCCAAAACCATCGACATACGGCTTTCGATCCCGGTGAAATTCACTTCGATCGCTCACCGGCTCAAACGGTCAAACCTGAGTCTCGCTCCGAAGCCCAACAGTCTGCTTATGACAACATGATGCAGCTGCGCAACAAACGGATTGAAAACCAGCTCAACCAACTCAACGAAGAGCAGCGTAGACAAATGACCCAACACCTGCGACAAAATAGTTTGTAGTTTTTATCCTTTTTTTATATCGTGTCTTTGTGCTAGCATAAACGTATCAGGTAAAAAGTCCGTTGATACGTACTCTCTCATCCTCATTGTCGACACATTGCTGGCCAATTGCCGGGGCTTTTTTTCCGTAATCTTAGCCTGGGAGCACAACAATGACACACAGGTGGACGCCCTTACTCTTGGGTCTCTTCGCATGGTTGCCGTTAAGTAGTTTTACACCCGCGCAGTCTCCAGAGACCGTACTTTATGCCACTTCACAGCCCTTGACCCAAACCGATGAATCACAGCTCAGCCTTCGTACCGATGTAAGCTGTGGAGAACCCTCTCTTTCTCACCTTGAGCACCTCGAAACAGAGCTGCGCGCCCTGCGCAATGTCTATAGCCAGACGCTCGGTTATACCCAGGCCCATACCGTAGCGCTAAAAGGCAATTATTTTTGCTCGGAAACGGCTTATAAGGCATACCAACGCCACTTAGGCGTCCGCAACGCCTCAAACACAGGCTTCTTCTCCCTCTCCCACGAAGAAATCGTCGTCATGGGTCATCATCCTGAACAAGGCCGACAAACCCTGATGCACGAAGCCAGTCACGCTTTGCTTCGCTCTGAAAAAGCCGCTTATAGCAAGTGGATCAATGAAGGTCTGGCGGAGTACTTTGAAGGCGCCAGCTGGCAAAGCAACAAAGGTTTTCAGGTGCACCCGCAAACCCTCAAAGACACCCGCGTCAAAGCCCTTTTAAATCAGGGAGAGCTTCCTCCCCTTAAAGCGTATCTGGATTTAAGCAACCCCGATTGGCAACAGCTCCAATCCCCCCGTCCCGTGGGCAGCAGTATCGCCTGGTCTCTGGTGTATTACCTTATGGAAAACGGTCAAAATCACTCCATTTTACGCCAGCTCTTACGGGATCAACAAGCCGGAATGAGCACCCCTGAAAGCTTAGAAACCCACTACCCAGGCGGATTAGCGCAATTGGAAAAGGATTGGCATCGGTTTATTTTCGCCAAACGTAGCATTCATAATTGGCAGGGTTTTGCCTGAAAAGTCACCCAGAGCAGCTTGCTGTATGCTAACCTGAGCTGTAAATGAAGCTAAACTCTACCCATATTCATACTTTTTTTAAACCCTCTCGTTGTCAACGCCGTGTTTACCTCATGGAGCATCCGCCCGCCGCCATGAATGATCTGAATAGCGATTATTATACCCATGCCGAAGAAGTGGACTACCACGTGGAGCGCTATTATTATAAGCGCCTCGGCAAACCCCTCGATCTGAGCCAAACCCCTGCTGAGCAAAAAGAAAAAGCCAGCCGAAAGGCCATGAAGCGGCAAATTCCCGTGATTTATAAGGCCTATGTATCGCATCTGTGGACATACGCCGAGCGCCAGATTACCCTTGAAGCAAATCCCGATTTTATTCTCTGGGAGCCCGAAGGCTATATCCTGCGCTATTGTCGCATGGCCAAAAAAGTAACCCGAGATAATCACGGCGATATTTTTTGGATTGCCCAGTTTCATGCCTGGGTATTTACCCAGGTCTTTGGTCAGGCCCCTCTGCGTCTGGAGGTGGGCAATGCCACCGGACGCATTATGGAGTTACCCCTCCCTACGCCAGGAAGCGTAGAACAGTTTTTAGGCAACTTGATGGACTGGAGACAGGCTCAGTCACTGCCCTATCATCCTGTAAGCTGGACCAAATGCCAGAGCTGCCTTTTCAAAACCTATTGCTGGCAAAAAGCAGAAGCCGTCAATGACATTGCCCTGGTGCCCAACCTGGAAGCCAAACTCATTTTGGCCCTACGTCAGGCAGGCGTACTCACCGTTGCCGAACTCCCCGAAGCCTTTGATAAAAACAGCCTGGCCGCTTTTACCTTTCCCTCAGGTCAGGTGGACCAACCGGTGGGTAAAGCCAAAGCAGAGAGCATGTTACAAATGGCTAACGCGATGTTGTCAGGCAAGCCCTTGCTCAAAAAAGATCCCCGCTTGCCGGAAACCCCTTACTGGATCATGTTTGACCTCGAAGCCGTCCCTGCCCGGCCCGGTCAGCCCGAAAAGGTTTATTTATGGGGCATGCATTTAAAAGGTGAACACGACGAGAACTTACAATTGATCAGCACCACCCTAAACCGCCAGGCCGATCGCGACAACTGGTTTGACTTTTTAGAACGCTGTCATGAATTGTTTAATACCTATGGTGAAATGCCTTTTGTGCACTGGGGAAGTTTTGAAGCCTATTGCTTAAAGCTCTACCTCAAACGCTTTGGCGATCGCCATGGTGTGGCAAAACGCATCGAACGCAATCTGTTGGATCTGTTTCAGGTCCTCAAAAACACGGCCGTTATTCCTTTGCCCAGCTATAGTCTCAAGGTTATCGAAAAATACGTGGGCTTTGAACGGCCCGACCAGGATACCGGGGGATATTGGTCGGTGGTGAATTACCTTAAATCAGTAAACACCAAAAACGAGGCCCGTCGCGACGAAATTATGACCCAATTGCTGGCCTATAACGCCTCAGATTTAGAGGCCATGTGGCAAGTCCTCTGCTGGTTTGAAGATCTTATCGAAGACTTTCGCGCAGAGCAAGCATGAGCCAACGTCCGCGCGTCTACTTAAGCACCCCCTTGCTGCCAGAGGCCATGGCAGAACTTGCGCAACGCTTTCAACTGCAGTCCCACGCCATCGAAGCCTGTGATGCAGCCATCGTGACCTTAAAAGACCCGTTTCCGGCAAACTTTTTCGTTCAACTTCCGTCCCAAAGCCCCCTGAAAATCATCGCAAACTACGCTGTGGGCCACGATAATATAGATCTCGAAGCGGCCCATCGTCGTGGGATTTGGGTCACCAATACCCCCGACGTGTTAACAGAAGCCACTGCTGAGTTGACGCTGGCCCTTTTGCTCAGCGTCAGCCGCCGTATTTTTGAGGGAGATCGCTTGATTCGAGAGGGACATTGGACAGGATGGGAGCCCACGCAACTTCTGGGTCGTGGCATCCAGGGCAAACGCCTGGGGCTCGTGGGGGCGGGACGCATCGGTCAAGCCTTTGGACACCTGGCCCACCGTTTGGGTATGTCCATTCTTTACATCAGTCGGCAAGCCAGGCCGGATTTTGAAGCCCAAACACAGGCACAACACGTTTCCTTAGACACCCTGTGCAGCCAGGCCGACGTGATCTCGATTCATCTGTCAGGGGGCCCTGAAACCCATCACTTTCTTAAGTCACAACACTTTGCCCTTATGAAACCTTCGGCTTATCTCATTAACACGGGACGCGGCAACGTCATTGATGAATCTGCTTTGGTTCAGCATCTGCAAGCGGGTTTACTGGCAGGGGCAGGCCTTGATGTCTTTGAGCGCGAGCCTGAAGTGTCTGAAGCCCTCAAGGGCTTACCCAATGTGGTACTCACCCCGCACATCGGTTCAGCCACCCACGAGGCCCGCCTGGCCATGGCCAGACTGTGCTGGCAAAATATTGAGGCCGTGCTTGCGGGGAAGCATCCCCCTCAGGCCTTGTTTTCGCTGCCCTGAGATACAGATTTTTCAGGAATAGAGCGAATGGCCAGGGCGTCTTCATGGGGGTAAAAATGCACATCGCGTTGCGGGAACGGAATGGTAATCCCCGCTGCTTCCAGTTCAATTTTAGCCACTTCGGTAAGCTCCCAGCGCACCGCCCAGTAATCTTCCACAGGCACCCAGGCATGCACATCGAAATCAATGCTGCTCTCGTTCATGGTTTTCACGCCCACAAAGGGTTCAGGGGTTTCTAACACACGGGGATTTTGGCGCAAGACCTCATACAAAATGGCCTTGGCTTTGGCGATATCATCTTCATAAGAAATGCCAAACACCAGTTGCGCACGCAGGCGGCCTTCCGTAGAATAATTGGTGACACTGTCACTGGTAAACACTGAGTTTGGAATAATCACGGTTTTGTAATCTCGGGTGCGCAAAGTGGTATTAAATACTTTAATGCTGTGCACAAAGCCCTCTTTGCCCGCAATTTCAATATAGTCCCCCACTCGGATCTGTCGCAAAGCCACGACCATAAATCCTGAAGCCACGTTGTCCAAAGAACCTTTTAAGGCCAGACCAATGGCTAAACCCGCAGCACCCACCACCGCAAGAAAAGAGGAGGTGTCAAAACCCAGCGTGTTGGCGGACATTAAAAGCACCAGGAAAAGCAGGGCAATATTGACAATATTGGTGCCAAAGTCAATAATGGTTTGGTCAAATTCAGCCCGACGCATAAAGCGCTGAATCATATTCAGCACAAACTTAATCAGCAGCTTACCCACAATAAAGACAATAAGGGCACCCACAAAACGGGTACCATAATCCATCATTTTGGGCAACGCACTGCGAATCAGACTGACCACCTGATCGTCCATACCAAACCTACTTTCTCGGGGAGTTATGGCCTACAGTGTGACAAATCGCGGGTAAAAAAAGTGTATATTTTTTATTAAGCCGCTGTAAAAGCCTGTATTCAACACACAGGGTTCTAATGGCGCGTAGCCGCCACGGGTTTTTCCTTCAAGTAGAGCTCTAATTCTTGAGGGCCCAGGGGCTTACTCAAAAAATAGCCTTGCCCCAAATCACAACCATAGGACTTCAATAAAAGCATTTGCTGTTGGTTTTCAATGCCCTCGGACAAAATTTCTAAACCCATACTGTGGCCCATATCAATAATGGCTTTGGGAATGGCCAAACTGGCAGAGCTATCGGTCATGCCACGAATAAAGGATTGATCAATTTTTAAAAGATCAAAGGGTAAATGGCGCAAATAAGAAAGGGAAGAATAACCTGTGCCAAAATCATCAATGGCAAGCGTAATGGCGGCATCTCTCAGAATTTGCAGATCATTTTGGATAGCCTCTAGATCCCGCACCAGCGAGCTTTCGGTGAGTTCGATTTCTAAAAACTCTCCGCTCAGTTGATGCTTTGTTAAAGTTTTTAAAACTTTTTGGGCAAAGTTGCCCTGTTGAAACTGCAAAACGGAGACGTTAACGGCCATACGTAGGCTGTCATAGCCCATATCATGCCAGGCTTTCAGTTGACGGCAGGCTTCGTCCAGACACCAGTCACCAATGGCACAAATTAAACCGGTATCTTCCGCAATTTGAATAAATTCACCGGGATAAATTAGCCCTAAATCTGGATGTTGCAAGCGAATCAGCGCTTCGACACCGGTGACCTCACCAGAGATTAAATCGACCTGGGGTTGGTAATGCAATAAAAACCAATGGTGATTCAGGGCCTGGTGCAGTTCTTTTTCCCAGGTCAATTGGCGCGTCAGCAAGGTGTGCATATCCGCCTGATACACTTTGTGTAAATTCCCACCCTCTTTTTTGGCCTGATTCATGGCCACGTAAGCCTTTTCAAGGGCTTCGCGGGGGGTTTTTTCGGATTGTACATGATGGACCCCCACACTACAGGTTAAATGCAACTGATAGGATTGAAAATCAAGAGGCTCAGAGATCAATGACAGTAACTCTTTGGCCGTGGCGTTAACATGCTCAGCGTCGATTTTTTGATCGCTGACCAGGACAATCTGCCCCGCATGCGAACCCGAATAAATATTATTCTGGTCTTTGGCCAGGGGTGCAAAACGTTCTAACAAAAGGTGCAGCAGCTTATCGGCATTCTCAAAGCCCAGGGCATCATTGATGCGTTTAAAGCGATCGATATCTACGCTAAACAGCGTCATCGTGTGCACAGAACCCAGACGCGCCGCGATATCGGCCTCCAGGCGCTCATAAGGATGTAAAAAGCTTGGAAAAGGCGATTTTTTAAGCTGATGCTTCTGCAAATAGAGGGTATGCTTTTTTAAACGCACTTCAATAGCCTCTATCAACTCAGCGGGAGAAAAAGGCTTGAACAAATAATCATCTGCCCCCTGTCCCATGCCCCGGCGTACGTCTTGCCGAGCCACTGCTTCTCCAGAGACAAAAATGAAAGGCGTCAATTCAAACTCAGGTTCTTTGCGCAGGGTTGCCAGGACAAAATAGCCGTCATAGATGGGCATATTGACATCACACACAATAATATCAGGGGGTTGCTGACGCGCCAGCTCGATGCCCTCATGGGCTGAAGCCGCTAAAAACACGGTAAACCCATGCATAGACAAGATTTTTTGAATCAGCTTGCGAATCGACAAGCTATCATCAATAACCAGTACCCGCGCGGTTTGCCCGGATACCGGTGAATGCTCTGAATCAGGGGATGTCGTATTCATTTCAGCTCCATGGAATTGCTGTTCAGCATAACACATACAGGGGATTATAAAGTCCACTCATCTTTGGAAGAAGAGGGTTTTTGAGCACTGTTCGAACGCAATTTTGGGGGTACAGGAGAGGTTTTCCGCAAAGGCGACTGCATCGGACTGCGCGAGGGCTCAGAGAGCGTTCTTTTGCGTGAAGGTGCCGTAAAATTTTCGAAATCCATCTCATTTTGCTTCGCAGCTTCTGATAATTTCTTCTTTTGCAAGAGTACCTGTTTTTGCTTCTGTGCGTCGGAACGCTGATCTTGACTCGAATCACCTTGCGACATGCCGCCCTCAGAGTCAGTGAGTGAAGAAAACTCACCTTCTTGCTCGTCTTTTCTGGCACGCTTACCCGATTGAAGGCTATTGCGCTGCACACTGTCTTCAGTCTGATGATTGAGCTTCTGGTGAGAAGCTGCGGCTAAACTTCCCCCCGCCATTTGAGCGTGGGCATTACCGGCATCAGCGGGTTGATGAGATGCCAGCGTTTCTGCGAGGGCCGAGCTCATGGCTGGGCGATTCAACAATTGCAGGCCAGGCTTTTGCTCAGGCACCTGAATCACTGCCTTTTGAATCAACTGGTGGATCTGAAGACGGGTCTGTTCAGAGGTGAGACGTTGTGCACGTTCCGTGCCCGTGGTGCGGGTGTGAAATTTTGCCTGATCAGAAGCGGGAGCCGCCTCCGCGGGCCTGGGCTCTGCCCGTTGGATCGCGGGATTTTTTTGTAAGCCTTGCGCCTGTTGGGCCTGAAAAGCCTGTCCTCCGGGAATACCGGGCTGAATATTAGGCATCTTCATCTCCTATCTCCAGGGCCAGACTTTCCACGCGATCCACCAATTGCTGGTAATGGGAATCCAACACCCGCACCGGAATATTTTTGTTTTCCAGTGTATCCAAAGCATCTGCCAGGCTATCACATTGATCATAATAGCTTTCTAATAAAGCCTCATACATTCCCGGCTTTTGCGCCAGAAAATCCTGTTCGGTCTGCTTTACCTCACGGTGAAGCGTTTGAATTTTATCGTCCAGAGCCAGAAGCTCTGCCGCACAACTTAGCGCACTATGATAGTCCAGGATACGATCTTGCAAGGTACTGAGCTCACAGGTTAAGGTCACGCGTACATGAAAAGCATCCAAACCATCGATGGCACTTAACACCGCATGGTACCGTTGCTCCCACTCATCTAAAGCCTCTCGCATGCGCTCAATCTCATGGGCATTAATGGTGGGGCGAATCAGCCGTGTATCTTCTGTTTTCACCCGTTCTTGAAGTGTCTGAATCTGCTCTCGAATGGCCCGATAGTGGACATTTGCATTCGCGCCCCCTGCAGCAGGGGGCGCTGAAACACCCTGACCACTGATCTGCTTAATTAAACGGTGGATATCTGGATGATTGGGTTGGGTGCGCAAACCTTCTTCTAAATACTGTAAGGCCCGGGGTGTATCTCCCAGTATCCAAAGCAGATAGGCCATACCCACGTAAGCTTCTGTATTTTGTCGATAGTGCCGGATTGCCTCTAGAAAAGCATCCGCAGCTTCAGTGAGTAGTTCACGGTTGTGGTAACCTTCTTCTTCGGCCAGAAGCAGGCACTCAACCCCCCGGTTACAATGGTTTTCACTTTCCTCATGGCGATAGCGATGTATCGCTGGTGCGTGTGCAGCTGTCATACTACTCATTATGACACAAGATCTTTCTTTTTCTGCGGTGACTTGCTGTATAATAAAAGTATACCAAAGTACAAAAGAGGGATCATGGCGATCTTTTATGAACCAGAATACCCCGGACAACGTTATGAGGCCGGAGGAGCTGTTCACTGGATAGAATCCAGTGATTTTATTAAATGCTGCGTTTGTCACCGTTACCAACGGTACACTGAGCTGGTGGTCATGTACCAGCAAAGTCACTATGCACAATTTTGTTGTGAAAACTGCAGCGTCCCGGAGTGGTTCCATGGACACGCCTTGGGACAAAAATAACATGTTAAACTGAATCCAGAGGTTTAAGCATGGATTCAGCACAAAAACAAGCGATTTTAGAGCGACTGCACGCCCTTAAAGATCTGCATATTTTTAGCAAAATGAACGAGGCCATGATTTTCGAAATCATGAAACGCTGTAAGGTGCAGTTTTATGATCCCAATCACGTGGTGTTTTCTGAAGGTGAACATGACGATCACAGCTTATATATTGTGGTCGCCGGAGAATTCGAAGTGCTGGTCACGCCCAAAGAAGGCGGCGAACCGGTACGCTTTTCTTGCGCGGGTCGGGGCCTGATTTTTGGCGAAGTCTCTTTTCTTGACGCCCAACCGCGCTCAGCCACCCTCAGAGCTCTCGAAAAAGCAGAAGTCTTACGCCTTACCCACGAAGACTTCATGAAAGTCTTAAGCCACGAACCCGAAACCGCAGCGCGCTTTATGATTGGGGTCGCCGAAGTCCTTAGCCGCCGCCTAAGAGGTGCAAATCGTCGCTTGAAGTTCGTCAGTTAATTGTTCATGGCATCATCCCTCCCCACCCTGGATCATACCCGTTACCTGGAGCCACTCCAGGCACTGCCAGCCCATGTCTGGCCCCCTAAATTCAAACCCGAATTACCACGTCCCGGACATCAGGGGTTCTTCAGCTGTGATCTTTGCGGCGTTGGTACCCATGCCACACTCCCGCTGCCCGAGGTGCCCCTCATTACCAGTGACACCTCGCTTCCGGCAAGTTTTCGTCTACAAAACAAGCAAAAAAATTATCCCGCCATGGTCCACGGAAATCACATTCAGATCTTAACCGAAGAGCCCCTGGCCAAAGGGGGAGCGGTGCTCAAAGGCACCCTCAAACTAAAAAATGAACCCATTGAAAAAGTCACCTTACGCACTCTGGATTTACTTTTAGAGCCCGATGGTCGCACCCTGGCCCAACGCTTTTTACGCCTTTCAAAAACCGCCCTCACCGAAAACCCGGCCGTGGGTAACACGCGTCCGCTGAAACCCTGCCGTAAGTTTTATCGATCTTTGGACGAAAAAAAAGGGCTGTATCCTCTTCACCTGAGACCCAGTGTTTTAGATATTACCCAACGTCGGGTGCCCCTCTTTTATAAAGAGGCATTAGAACGCTTTGCCTCTTTGGTTCTTGAGCACCGTCCCCCAAGGGCTCGCACCCTCATTTACGGCAGCGGCCGTCTCGACTATTTTGCTGTATTTGCCATTCAAGAGGTCTTTCGTTTGCTGGGTGTACGCAACATGACCAGCAATTGTGAGCACGGCTATCTGGCGGGTGGCTCTTACATGACCCAATTGGCAGGCGCTCCCAGCCCTTTTGTCACCATTGAGCAAGCCACGACCACCACTGACGCCTTTTATCTTCTCTCCGGCTGGAATGGCTGGGTCACCCATCCCCCGATTTTTGAAGCGCTGTTGGCTCGCGACAGCTTCGACGGTTACTATCTTGATGTCATGATGACTGAAAGCGCCCGCGAAATTGCCCGACGTTTTGGACCAGAACGCGTCATTATTCTACGTTCTGGAGGCGACAGCCAATTTGTACTGGGGGTCATGAACCGCCTGTTGTTTAAATACCCTGAGGCTTTTGAAAGCCGCTTTATTTCTCATTTTTCAGACCGGGCATCCTATGAAGCCTTTGTGCAATTGGCCAGGGAAGAACGCTTCAACCCCAAAGCCGTGGCCCACCGTTTGGCTCCCGAGTTTGCATACCGTGAGCGCATTCATCAAGCCATTCGCGATATCGCAAAAAAACTGACACATTTAACGCCCATCCATATTCCCTCTCTGGGGCTCTCCCAAACGGGAGGCGTTGTTCCCCATTGCCTGTGGGCCAATGTTTTAGCGAGTTTAGGCAAGCTCGGCCTCAGTGCAAAAGGGCAATTACTGGGCGGTATCCTTCAGGTGCCAGGCCAGGTGAACCACGAAACCCATCTGCAGGGCTTTTCGCCGCGCCATTTTATGGGGCGCATCCCCGTGGACGAAGCAGGGGCCATTGAGGCTGCTCGACGGATGGAGCTTCCCACCGACGCCTATGGCAAAATGATGGAAGTTTCTCCGCGGTTATTATTGGACTACTCTGAACCCGATTCCCGTAAAGAGCTCTACATTTTTTTTGGATCCCAGTATGCCAGTTCAATGATGAACCGCTCCCGCTGGTTGCGTAAACTGAAAGACGGTCAAACCCAATTTGTGGTCATCGATCCTTCTCCCGATGACTTTTCGCTGACCCATGCCGCCCTGATTATTCCTGTGGCTCCCCATGTGGCCAGCACCAATTTATATCAAAGTGGGGAATGGCGTCTGAATCTGTCCCTGCCGCGTCGACGGGCGCCAGGACAAACCCGCAGCGATACAACCCTGGTCTATGACCTCATGGCCACCATTGCCCGCATGTTGCGTCAATCGGCCACGCTGCGCATGCAGCATCCTGACATTGCCAATCTCATTCAAACGGGATATATTCCCCGTCGTTTTGAAGCGCGGGGATTGCCCCGTTATGAGGGCGAGGTGGATCGATCCCTACTCTGGCAACGCATCCAGGATTATTTATCGGGAAAACACGGCAACGGCTTACCGCTGTACTGTCGCCCAGAGCACGCCTCAGGACAACCCATTCGCTGGGAAGAATTGGTCCATGAAGGCCATCTGATGCATGGGGGGGTTGGGATTCACCGCCAGCGTCTGGACTATGACCAGGGCGCACTCCCTTTTACAGACATTTATCGGCAACCCGTGCGTTATCGTTTTTTTGTACCGAGCGCTGAAGATCTTCAATTGCCCCGAGGTGTTATTTTAAATAGCGGTCGAGCCTCTCTGGCTGAAGCTCCTGAAGATCAGCTTTTCTCACAAATGACAGTGAATTCGGGCAAACGAAGCTACCCTCAAGAGATTCCCAAAGACAATCCACTCTACGTTTCTTTGATGCTGGCAGAACGCTATAATCTCCAGGCCGGTGATCGGGTCTGGATCACCAACCGTGCCACGCGTCAGTCCATGGTCCTTAAGGTGATTCCCAGCGGCCGCCTAAAGGGCGAAACCGTCTACTTAAGTATTCACAAAAACTGGCAAGAAATTCATGAAGATCGTTATGTTAACTTACTAACCAGTCACCGCAATCGCTGTCCTTACTCAGGTCAAACCGGTTTAAAATGCGCGCAAGTTGAGCTGCAAAAAGTAGACGACTTTTTGATGCGTTAATCCCTCGTGTTAAATGAAAACCCCTATAAAGTAGAACACCTATGCACTTTCCCACCTTCAACACCATTTTATTCGTTTTCTTTGCCACTTATGGCTACTACCAGTACTTTGCTTATGGTGCACCTGCCGAGCGCAGTCTATCGGTAGGACTCGCCTTTACCTTCATTCTCATTCTGTATCAAATTTTATTGAGACAACGGCGCAAAAAATAAACCCCACCATAAAAAATGGTGGGGCACAATCTTAGCGAACGAAAACTATCGGGGCAGGAAACTTTTTCTAGCTGGCACTGACTTCTGCTTCTGCTTCGACCTCTACGCCAGCCTCTTCTGCAGGGGACTCTTCCGCGGCCTCTTCTTCAGGAACTACAGCTTCTGTATCTGTGGTATCAAGGTCCACGGCAAGCTCTGTAGACTCACCGGATTCCTCAACCACTACGGTCACTTCAGTACTTTCAGCGGTTCCTTCAAGGGTTACTTCGGTATCCGCATCACCACTATTGACGATCATATCACCGCTGCGGGTCACACCCAGCGTATAGGTGTAGGTCTTCACCGTGCCATCAGCGCGGGTGACCGTCAGGGTACCGCCGCCGGTGGCACTGCCGTCTGCCGCCACCACACGCTCTTCACTGCGTTCACGTTTGCGGCCGTCTTGCCAGGTGGTCACAGCGGTCACTTTAACGGTACGCTGTCCCTCTGCATTCACCTCCACACTCCGCTCAACGGTGCGGGTATAGTTTTGATGGGTGGCTTCAAGGGTATAAAAGGCAGATACGAGCTTCTCATCCATCGTGGTCCGGGTGGACGTCACGTTACGGGTAACACCTGTTTTTTCATTTTTGAATTCGATTTTGGTAATTTTTGTGATACTGCCATCTTCATTTTCAATTTCTTCGGTATCAGAGGTACGAACCGCCTGGGCTTTGCTCACCAGTTTGTCTTTTTTCTCTTTGGCCACTTCACGCAGGGTCTGAATTTTAGCCTTCACCTGCTCTAGCTTCGCTTTGGCTTTCGCCTTGCGGTCTTCAGTGTTGGCTTTGACTTCAGCTTTGAGTTTCGCAGGGTCAATGGTTAACGTTCCATCAGCATTCACGGTCAATGCGCCACTGGCTTCTAACATTGCTTTTTTCTCTAAAACCATGGTTTTCCGTTCCTCTGCTTTCGTTTTCAGGCGGGTACGGGTTTCGGCTTTCACCGCAGAACGCACCAGCGCGTTTCTCAACGCCACGGCAGTGCGTACCGGGCGTGGCTTGTTCACTGCCTCATCACGCTCTTCACGCGCTTGCCGGGCTTCTCGAGCCAGGGGCAAACGTCCACCGGTAAACAGGGTGGCGCTTACTTCCCCTTCTTGTTCCACTTCAAGGGCCTGGGTAGAAAAAGAGCTTTCTGCGGTTAAGGTCTGCGTATCGCGAAAGGCCATTTCATCAGCAATCACGGTTTGCATTGCCGCTTGCATTTCGGCCGAGTTTTGAGAACTGGCCACAACGGTGGCACTGCCAGAAGCATTATTTGACGCATTCGAAGAGTTGGACTGACCCGTACCCGGTGTGCTGGTATTGGGAGTGGTTCCCTGATTTAAAGTGGGGCCACAGGCGGCCAGCAAGCTGGCAACCACCATAAGACTGAGAGAGGTGCTGATGATATTCCTGGTCATAAAACATAGTTCCTTTTTAGCAAATTTATGACTTGACGTTTTGTCAAGTTTTGATATTAATCATGCTAAACCATTGCAAAAAAAAAGTCAAGCGCTGTGGCTTGACTTTTTTGCGTTATTTTTTATCAAAGGTGCTGAAGAAAATCAGGGGCAGCACTTAAGGTTTCCCATAAGCGGGGCGGGGCATCCTTACTGATTTGCGCCAGGTCGAGCAGATCTTTCAAATAAGCAGGGGGGGCATCTACTGTGCTTTGCACGATTTTTTCGGCCGCTGCTTTTTCGCCCTGATAAAAGTAGCTCAGGGCAAGAAGATAGCGGTTTTCGCTGTTGAGCGGATCTTTCTGTAAAACCGTCTGGAATGCCTTTTGGGCAGCTTTTAAGTCCTGCTGTGCTAAATCAGCCATGCCCTGACGCATAAGGGCCGTCAAGTTCTCAGGCTCCTGTTTTACCGCAATCCCGTAATTGCGGGTCGCAAAGTTCAGGTAGCCCAGCTTAAAGTGTAGGTCAGCAATGTGCTGAAAAGCCTGACTGCGCTGGGCGGAGGTCCATTGATTGGCAAATAATTGAAGCTCACGGCGATAGAAAGCCAAAAGGTCTTCATAAGATTGATTTTTTAAATGGGCTTTTACCACGTAGTTGCGCACCACCTGGGCCTCAGGATAGCGCTCCCAAAGATCCTCTACCAAAAAGCGAAACCGGCGTTGTGCAATGGCGTCAAAAGCGGGCTGTAAAGCGTCAAGACGCTTTAATAATTGCAATTGCATCAGGGTATTTTGCTGTTGTAAAGCGTCCTGTAGCTGAACCCTGGCTTCCGCAAAAAGCTGTTCCAAATAGGCTTCACTCTGAGGTGTTTCCAGAAGCGCAGAAAAAGTGGCTAAGGTTTCTGAAGAAGGATCAACTTCGAGTAATAAACCGACGGTTTTGGTCAAGTCTTCTGCTTTGGGTGTTGCTAACTGGCTTTTCAGTAAATAAAGCTTCATTTTTTCTTCAATTGACGAGCTGCCCTGAAGACCTTGCTGAACCGCATTTAAAGCCTGTAATTTCTGTTCAAGGGCGAGGTAATTCTGAGCCAGAAGATAGTACGTGCCCGGAGGCACAGGATTTTGCGCGGCAAGCTTTAGTAGAAGGTCTCTGGACTGGGCATATTGCTTTTGGTCAAAAGCATTTTGGGCAGATGTTAAAGACCCCGACATTTCGACTTGTGGGGCCTGCGCAAGGGAAGGCAATGACCCTGAAAAAACAGAAAGTGTGTACAGTGAAAGAATTAAAATAGACCGGTATTTCATATCTTTAGTGTACACACTTTTTCTTAAAAATGTGGAAAAACAAAAGCTAAACGTTTTGCTTAATGCGTGCTTTGCGGTTACGGCGGCGATCCATCATCAGATCGACTTCACGGGCTAAGTCCTGGAGTTCTGCATGGCGTTGGCGCTTCAGCTCAACATAGTTCTTTTCTTTTTCTTCGATGCGATTTTGCATTTCATGGAGAATATCTGCGTACATGATAATATCCTTTCCTGAGGTGATCAATTTAACCTTAAATTAATAATGATTTATTGTTCTCTTTGATATCTTCTATTGTAACGCATGATTTCAATTTGTGCATTCATGATTTTGATGCATTGCGCAACCACTATAAAGAAAAAATCAAGCTTATATAAAACTTTGGTTTCGAGATACGGTAAATGCAGGCTTTCCGCCGTATAATTAATGCAAATATATTTCAGGAAAAATTTTAGTTTTTATGAAGAAAACCGATAAAAACGCACCTTTGCGGGCAGATGTTAAGCAACTGGGGCATATTTTAGGAAATACCCTTGTGGAGCAGGTTGGGCCAGCGCTTTTTCAACTGGAAGAAGAGATACGTCAGACATGCAAAGCCAGTCGCCAATCTTTTGACGCGCAGGCCATTAAAGCCCTGAGGGTTTCTCTTTCTCAACAAACCCCTGAAACGCTGATTGAATTGGCCAAAGCTTTTGGCTTCTACTTCCAATTGGTAAACACAGCAGAGCAAAACCACCGCATTCGCAGAAAGCGCCACTACGCGCTCTCTGAAACGGTGATCAAATATTCGTTGGAACACCTGGTAGAAACCCTAAAGTCCGAAAATATGACTGAGGAATCACTACAACAGCTGCTGAACCGTTTATCGATCATGCCTGTGTTAACCGCCCATCCTACCCATATTATGCGTCATACCCTGCTGCAAAAGCATCGGCGTATTTCTCAGCTTCTCTTTCAACAAAGCCAAACATTGACCCCTTATGAGCGCAATGAGCTTGAGGCACGGCTACGTCATGAAATTACCCTGCTCTGGCAAAGCAACCCGTTTCACAACCGGAAAATCACCGTCATGGACGAAGTGGAAAACCTGCTGCGTTATTTTGATGCCTCCCTCTGGGAAACCCTTCCACAGGTTCATGAGGATTTTTCAGCCGCTCTGCAACAAGCGGGTTATTCTATTGAACTACCCGTCGTGATGCGCTTTGGTTCCTGGGTTGGAGGCGACCGTGACGGACACCCTTTTGTGACCGCCGAACTCACCTGGAAAACCCTTCAACGCCAGCAAAAATATCTTTTTGAGCGCTACATCCAGGCCCTCAGGCATCTCGAAGACCATTACAGCGCTTCCGCCCGTCTTATTCCCTGTAACGATGCTTTGCAAGAATTGCTCACGCAACAGGCCGAGGCGCTTAAGGCTTATCCTGCTAAAACCGATACCTCAGGAAAATGCTACGATCCCCAGCGCCATGCCGAAGAACCTTATCGCCAATTTTTTTACCGCATGCGCTGGCTTCTTATCCACCGCCACTATCCGAGCAGCGATGAAGTATTGGCCCATTTAGATTTTATTTATCAGCACATTGCAGAACACCAGGGGCAAGCGACGCTTAAGCCCTTAGAACGCTTTCGCTGGCAGGTGCGTATTTTTGGCTTTTGCCTGATGCCCCTGGATATCCGTCAGGATTCAGCGATCCATAGTCAGGCCATTGCAGAAATTTTTGCCCATAACGGGATTCATGCTCAGTTCTCAAGTCTTTCTGAAGAACAAAAACAGGAGCTTTTAATCGCCGAATTGCACAATCCCCGTCCCTTGTGGGCAGAACATTTTCAGGGTTCAGAGCTGTTGGAGCAGGTATTGGACACCTTTTACGTGATTCGCAAAGCCCAACACACCCTCGATAAGTCCAGTATCACGCGCTATATCATTAGCATGTGTAAACAACCCAGCGATCTGCTCAATGTTTTTGTGCTGTGTAAAGCCACAGGTTTATTCCGCCAGGGTGCGTCTCACAAATTCCATTGTGATTTACAGGTCATTCCGTTGTTTGAAACCGTTGAAGATCTCAAGCATGCCTCCGCCATTATGTGTCGCCTTTTTCAAGAACCCTTTTATCAGTCCGTTATTGCCCAACAGGCGCATACCCAGGAAGTGATGGTGGGTTATTCGGACAGCGGAAAATCTGGAGGCATTCTCGCCGCCTCGTGGAATTTATATGTGGGCCAACGGGAGCTCAGTCTGGCAGCGCAACAAGCGGGCATTCAAATTGTTTTCTTTCACGGGCGTGGCGGTACCGTAAGCCGCGGTGGAGGTCCCACCAGACACGCTATTTTTGCCCAGCCCGAAGGCACCATCCAGGGCAAAATTCGCATGACAGAACAGGGAGAAGTTCTCTCCTGGAAATACAACTTTTCAGAAATGGCCCATCGCAATCTTTCGGTGCTGCTAAGCTCTGTTCTGGAAGCGAGTCAACCCCATCACGCTCCCGCCCCCAAACATTGGCAAACACTCATGAATCAGCTGTCAGAGGCCTCTTTACAAGCCTATAGCCAGTTGGTACATCAGAATCCGCACTTCATTGCTTACTTTCAACAAACCACGCCCCTTGAAGAAATATCCCAGCTCAACATCGGCTCTCGCCCTGCGAAGCGCAAAGATACCCGCGGCATCGAAGATCTGAGGGCCATTCCCTGGGTTTTTGCCTGGATGCAATCCCGCTGCGTTTTACCGGCCTGGTATGGGGTCGGCACAGCTCTGGAAGGCAGCAGAAATCTTGAGGCCTTACAGCACATGTATCAGGACTGGCCTTTTTTCACAAGCTTTATCGACAATTTGCAAATGACATTGTCTAAAGCGGATATTCACATTGCCTCCTGTTACGCAGAACTCGCCGACACCGACGTGCGTAACGCGATTTGGCCGCTTATTGAGTCAGAGTACCAGCGCACCTGTCAATGGGTGCTCAATATCACCCAAAGTGATGAGTTACTGGCCTCACAGGATACCCTCAGACGTTCGATTGCGCTGCGAAATCCCTATGTGGACCCCCTGAATTATATTCAAGTGGAGGTTCTCAAGCGGCTGCGAGCCCAGGACCATAGCCCGCCCCTCAAAGAAGCGTTGGACTTAAGCATTATCGGGATTTCTGAAGGACTTAGAAATACGGGCTAATCCTTATAAATACACCACCTGCGCCCGCACCTCTGTGAGCACCTGTCGCAGAATATTTCGGGTATCAAAAATTAGGTATGACGGCTGGTTCAGGCATGCGTAATCAATATCCTGGTGTGCCGTCAAAACAATGATCAAATCGTAATTTGCTAAAGCGGCTTCAGACAAAGGCTGACTTTCGTAGCGCTGGACGCTGCCCTCAATTTGAAGCTGTGGCACGTGGGGATCGTGATAAGCCACTGTGGCCCCTTTGGCAGACAATAAGGGCCATAAATGCAGGGCAGGGGCTTCACGGGCATCAGAGATATTGGGTTTATACGCCACGCCCACCAGTAAAATACGAGAGCCATTCATGGCTTTTTTGTATTGATTTAGCGCATCAATGCTGCGAGCCACAATATACGGGGGCATTTCACGATTGACCTGATCCGCCAGCGAAATAAAACGGGGTTCAAAGCCCTGAAAGCGGGTTTTCCACATTAAGTAATGGGGGTCCAGAGGAATACAGTGTCCGCCAATGCCAGGGCCCGGCGTAAAACGCATAAAGCCAAAAGGTTTGGTGGCCGCCGCATCAATCACCTCCCACACGTCCAGATCTAAAACCCGGCAAATTTGTGCAAACTCATTTATGAGGGCAATATTCACGCTGCGAAAGGTGTTTTCAAGAATCTTGGCAGCTTCAGCCACCCGGGGCGAAGTCACAGGATGGGTTTTAATGCCCACATAACGGTAGACATCACAAGCCCTTTGCGTACATGTCTCAGTCATTCCCCCCACGACCTTGGGAATTTCACCCACAGGATAGGTGGTATTACCCGGATCAATACGCTCTGGAGAAAAAGCCAAAAAGAAGTCTTGTCCAGCCACAAAGCCTGCCTGGGACAAAAGGGGAGCAATTAACTCTTCGGTGGTACCCGGATAGGTGGTGCTTTCTAGCACCACCAGCTGTCCGGGCTGCAAAAACGGCAACAGATGTTCTACCGCCGATAAAATAAATGAGAGATCGGGCTCCCGCGAAGCACTCAACGGGGTGGGTACACAAATAAAAATCGCTTGTGCTGAGGCTAGCGCCGCGGGGTCGCAAGTCAAGAGACAGCGTGAAGAGGTCAACATTTCAGCCAGGGCGGCATCGCCCACGTCTTCAATGGGGCTACGCCCCTGGTTTAGCAAATGCACTTTATCTGGATTATTATCCACTCCCACCACCGCTAGACCCGCCGACCAAAACTTACGCAGCAGGGGAATTCCCACATATCCAAGGCCCATTACGGCCACCGTAAAATTAGCGTCGATGGTAGTAAGCATAGAGTCTCACCTTATTCATAATATGTGCTGGTATATCTATTTCAGGATCCAACATTTTTGCATTGCTCAGGGCATAAAACGCACGGCGGTAGTCCCCCCGTGCCGCATAACGCAAACCTTGCGTATAGTAAAACATAGCGGCACTGGCTTTGGCCGCAGATGACGTGCCTTTTTCGTCGGACACAGGCTCTGAAGTCCCTGCTGTTTCAGAAATATCCAGGTGAGTTCCGCTTTCTGGCGTTTGCTGATAGGCTTTCTTTAACATGTCCTGAAAGCGATTTTGACGCGAAGGAGGCGGATTAAAAGGCACTTGAAACTGCTGCTGCAACGCTTCCAAGTGCAGGGATTGAATTTGATCTTGCTCGGCTTCGTAGCGGGCACGCAGCTCTGGATCCAGAAGCGTATCACGGGCCTGGGTTAACAACACGAACTGAGCCTCGGCTTCTCTTCGCTCGGGAGAGTGCAAAGGAAAACGATCGGGATGGGTATCTCGGGCACAGCGCCGATATGCCTTTCGAATTTCGGTTTCGGAAGCCTGACGGCTAACGCCCAACAGAGAAAAATAGTTTCCCTCTTCCCAGTCAAATCCAGATTTAGAAGGATTCACATAGATACCACACAGACATGAATTTGATGCAAACGCGGCACAGACAGAAAGTCCACCAAAAATATCTCTTGCCATGTGGCCCGTTGAAGTTGACCGCGCACCACCGGAAATTGGAGCGAAGCACCCAGGATTGTGGCTAAGAAGCAAGGATCTGAACTTAGGTGTTGTGCCTCGCTGAGTAGGTTTTGCAGTGGGGTTTCATCGCCTTCGGGACACTCCACGGAAAGTAAACTCACACCTGAACCGGGTAAGGTCACAAAACACATTCCTTCCTCCCTGGCCTGTCGCTGTACAAGCCGTTGCACCTGATCGGTAATGCCATAGGGTGTACGATCTCCCGTACTGCGTAATTCAAATTGCACTGCGATTTTCTTTTCCTTCGCTTTTCTTCATTTTAGCTTAGCATTTCTCACTTATTTTATTGATTATTTTAAAAGTGAACGTTACACTATCAGCAGAGAAAGCGAGTTGTGGTCCCATGGTGCAGCCAGTAGAAAATCAAGAAGCACTCCGTATCTTACTTATCGACGATGAGCTGAGCTTTTGCGAGGCTGTAGAGGACATCTTGCGTCTTGAATCCGTGGCGCTTTATACCCTGCAGGATCCTTCACAGGCCATCAGTCATGCCCAGGCCCTCAAACCTCACCTGATTTTATTGGACGTTTATTTTGGGAGCATCACCGGGTTGAGCGTACTCAAGCAGCTCAAAAACACCGATGCTTTAAAAGCAATCCCTGTGATTATGCTGACCTCCAGCTCCCAAAAAGAGCACATTGAATCCAGTCAGGCCCTGGGGGCTGTGGATTATCTGGTCAAGCCCTTCCGCGTGCCTTATTTTTATCAAAAACTCAACCAGTATTTACCCCACCCTCTCACCTTAGAGAGCCATCCGCCATCAGCCGTTACCCTCCTTTATCTCATTGAACCCGATCCTAGCTTACGGCAATTCCTCATGACTCTCCTGACCCATGAAGGATATCGTGTCAGAAGTACGGACCAGTTCGACAGTGCCCGCGCCTTAAAGGTGCCCCCCACGGCCGCTCTTTTTAACCCCCACCAGGCGCACGGAAAAGCCTATGCCGAATACTGTACGACCCATCACATCCCTCAGATTCACTATACCTTCGACCTCACGGTCTTGCCGATCCCCGATCATACCTTAAAATTGTTTTTAAACGAGGTAAAACAAAACGATCAACGCAACACCCAAAGCCCATGCCAAAAATAATTCTTGTCGGCCAACGCCAGGGAGCCCCTGAAGCCGCTGCAGAGCAGTTGGAATGGCCTTATTTTATACTCCATCAATCCCCCCTTCAACGCCCGCCCGCCCCCATGGAACAGGGACGATTACACTGTGATTTTAAAGTCAGTGAAAGCACACGCATTTTTACTCACATTCAGGAGGCCATGGACGGAGCTGAATATGCGATTCCCCTTACTGAAGGCGCGGTGGCCCTGGCTGCCGCCTTGCAAGACCTGATCGAGCAAACGCCCCTGAAGCACCAACATCTTGCGCAACGTCTCACCCATAAGCGAGAAATGAAAGAGCAAGCCAAAAAGTTTGGCATTCCCTGCGCCCGTTTTTTAACCCATAACGATTCTATTCCCAGCGACTGGGTGTACCCCTGCATTGTTAAAACCGAAGTGGGCTCAGGCAGCCGGGGGCTCGCGATGATTGATAACGCTGAAGCCCTTAAAGCTGCTTTAAAACCCGGATATTTAGCAGAAAGTTTTATTGTAGGCAAAGAATTCTCTGTGGAGTCCTTTATTAGTCGAGGGCAGATCTTGTTTACCAATATCACGGACTATACAGAACCCCGCTGGGAGAACGTACTGCCTGCAGGGTTTTCAGAAGCAAAGCAACAGCAAATTCTCAGCTTCAATGCACAAGTCATCAGGGCTTTTGGGGTGCACTCTGGCATGACACACCTGGAGCTGTTTGATACAGCACAGGGGTTGGTATTTGGAGAGATGGCCCGTCGTCCCCCTGGCGGATATATTATGGACTTGCTGGCACAAGCATACCCCATCGATCCCTGGCGACATTACCTCCAGAGCTTTACCTCTCAAGACTTTACGCTATCAAACCAGGCAAGGCATCACGTGGGAGTCCGTATGATGCACCCCGGCGCAGGCTATCTGGCCCATGTCAGCGGCATGGAAGCTGCCGAAAAAGTCCCCGGCGCTTACCGGGTTAAAGTCACCAAAAAAGCCCCACTTCAGCTCAAAGCCCGCGAAGGCGTCGGCGAAAGCAGCGGCTATTGTATGGCCCATGCGCAGGATGCGCAAAAAGTCCAGGATAGTTTAAGAACAATGACTGATTTAATTCACTGGCATATGACCTGAGGCATGCAGCATCTTTTGCTCGCCTGCGATAAATTTAAAAATTGTCTAACCTCTCCAGAGGTGAACGCTCAATTGGCATCGGGTCTGTCAGCCCGCGCACGCAGGCTCAGTATTCCCCTGCAATTGAGCACCTATGGGGTTTCCGACGGGGGCGAAGGCTTTCTTGAGATGGTGGCACAAAAAAATCCACAGTATCAACACAGAACGCTTGTTATTCATAACCCACAAGGTCAAAAACAGCAAGCCTCCTGGGTGTACCATAAACCCAGCGGCGCTGCTTTTTTGGAGTGTGCGACTTTAATTGGCCACCCGCTCATCACCGATCATTCCTTACGCCCACTTCATTACAGCAGCAGAGGCCTGGGAGAAGCCCTCTTACACCTCGCCCAGCAGCCTGAGATTCAGCATATTTACGTGGGGTTAGGCTCCACAGCCACAGTAGATGGCGGATTCGGTGTGTTGTCTGCCCTGGGAGCAAGGTACTTCAACGCACAGGGGCAAAGCTTAGCACCTAATTTGCATCATCTGCCGGCTCTTTATGCCATCAGCCCCCCTACGGTTCAACTTCCGCCCCTGACGTTGATCGCAGATGTAAAAAACCCCTGGTCAGGTCCCCGGGGAGGCCTTCAGGTCTATGGACCTCAGAAAGGTCTGCAGCCGCACGAAATAGAAGGCCTGACATATTATATGGATAACATCTGGTTGCCTTTGCTCCAAAGACATGGGCAGGCTGAGCAGCCCTTAAAGGCATTGGTGCACGGCGGTGCCGCAGGAGGCGTCGGGCTCGCCTTATCTTGCTTTTATAAGGTCCAATGGGAAGAAGGAGCAAACTGGTGTATTCGACATTTAAAATTGGAAGAGAGAATATGCCAGACGGACGGTCTGATTACGGGTGAAGGTTGTTTAGACGACAGTTCATACGAGGGCAAAATAACCGGTACATTGATGACCTTAGCCCAAACGTCCGGCAAGGAGATGAGAGGCGTGTTTGGCCAGGTGCTGCCCGAACTGGCAGGACCGCTCTTTTATCAAAAGTCTCCCTATCAAGGGGCTTCTCATGCTCAGCAACCGAATCGAGAAGAAACCAAAGATTGGTTAGTTAACACAGGTGAGGTATTACTTGATACGTTTAAATACTTGTTCTAGCATCGACACATCGCGGAAAACGTAAAGAAGAATCAAAACAAGTAAGACAGCCCAAAGGACTTCTAACATAAAAATTCCTTTCTTTGATACCTATAAATTATAAAGGAAAAAGGAGTGTGAATTCAAGATAAATGGTCATTTTCAGGGGTTTTACAGTGTTTTTAACAGAGATAAAATTTGATTGATATTTTGATTTAAAAGCTCCGTACAAAAATACATTTGTGTGACAAATTGACTTTTTACGGGGCCTGCTTTTTAATCAAGCAAAAAATAGGCACAAAAAAAAGCGGAAGACGAGATTCGAACTCGCGACATTCTGCTTGGCAAGCAGAGACTCTACCACTGAGCTACTTCCGCGGTTTATTTAATTGTAAGCCTAACTAAAACGTGATTGCTCACCGCTTTATTTGGGCGGAGAGCGGAAGACGAGATTCGAACTCGCGACATTCTGCTTGGCAAGCAGAGACTCTACCACTGAGCTACTTCCGCAATTCACAGACTCAATTATACAAGACCCTTTTGCAAACGTCAGTAGGATAGCGTAAATTTTTTAGAACAAAAGTTTCTCTAAGATCTCAACACGCCGGGCTAAAGCGCTTAGCTCTTCACGGGTGGCATGATGAATATCTTGCACCTTGTTCTCTGTTTGCTGCATAAAGTGCTCCACCTTATGCTCATTTTCTTTCAATTGCATTTGGCTTTTATGAGAGAGGTATTGGACACTTTGCTCAAGTTCTTTGAGGGCGATCACTTGCTGCTGCAAGGCCTGAGAAAAGTCATGACTTTGCTCACCCAGACGCAACTCCAAAGCATGGAAGCGCGACACCATATCTTCGGCTTGCTGACGCAAGTGCTCTAACTTCTTATCAAAACTGGCCATCCACCATTGGGTTGCGGATTCTTGCTGACACATAAAAACTCACTTTCTGTCCCTATAAGTATACCCCTACACCCGAGGAGTGATACAATGAACACCATCAAAATAAAGGGAAATACTGTCCTATGGGTACACCCGAAAGCACCATTATTGTCGCGTTTACCATCTTCATGCTCTTACTGGTCATGATTTTGGGATACCGCAAACTCGCATTCTTTGTTAGAACCAAAGGTGAAGGCTAAAACAAGCCCTACTCAAACGTCCACTCCTGGTACGTTGCCACACCACAAAAGCCCAGTCGCTCATAGCATGACTGGGCTTTTTGATTCTGCATATGTACATTGAGACCCAGCGTGTGTATGTCAAAGTGCTGACGCAGATGCTCACATAAAAAGGCAGTGACCCACTGGCCAAAACCTTTGGCACGATAATCCTGATGCACGGCAATATTACCCAGTGCCGCCAATTGATGAGGCTGTGACAGGACATGAATACCCGCCACAGCCCTGAGCTCAGCATCTACGGTTTCAAGGGCCACATAGGCACCGGTTTCAAGCATGCGGGCATTGAACCAGTTTTGAGGGTAATGGTGCGCGTAAAAAGCCTCCAGCGCAGCCGTGTCTTGAGAAGACAGTATGCGTGGTGAAATCTCGGGATAAGCTGTCATAAAAGCCTGAAAATCCACAGGCTTGACCTGGGTTTGCACCATGCGCAAATACACATCGCCCCCTTGCCCCGCAAAAGGAAAACAGGTCTCTTGCCCCGGTCGCAAATGGGCATAAAACCGCTGAGGCAGTAAAGGCACCAGGCTGCGTAATAGCTGAAGCGCCGCATCGCTTTCTTCCATTGATAACAGGACAGGAATGGCGTCACCGGTATAGAGCAAAGCGACAGCCTGAACTTGCCTGTCCACACACCAGGCATACCACTGGGTATGGGGCCAAAAGAACGCATCCAGATCGCCCAGCTTATATAGATTAAGGGCCTTATGGCGCTGAAGATAATGCCCAATCACATCAGGATCGTGCAGACAGACCCTGGCCATGGTTAGTGCTGACGATGAAAAGCGTGCATAAACTCCACTAAAGCCGCTACCGAGTCATCGGGGCAAGCGTTGTAAATCGACGCGCGAATGCCTCCCACCGAACGATGTCCTTTCAAGGCCATCAGTTGCCGCTGCGCTGCTTCTGCTAAAAAGCGTTGCTCTAGCTCTGGTGTCGGCAAGGTAAAGGTAATATTCATAAGGGACCGCGACGCCGGACGCGCATGCCCCCGATAAAAGTCAGGATGGGCGTCTAAAACGTCGTAAATCGCCTGCGCTTGTCTTTGGTTGCGGCCATACATCGCGTCTAATCCCCCCTGGGCTTGCAACCATTCCATCACCAGGTTCAGCATATAAATCGAAAACACCGGCGGCGTATTGTAGAGAGATTTTTTCTCTACATGGGTCCGATAATCCAACATGGTGGGTACATGAGCCTTAACCTTAGACAACAGGCGATCTTTCAAAATCACCACCGTCACGCCTGCAGGGCCCATATTTTTTTGTGCCCCCGCATAAATCAGATCATAAGCTCCCACATTGACGGGGCGACTCAAAATATCGGAGGACATATCACAGAAGAGAGGAACCCGGCTTTCTGCATCCCGTTGTAACGCAATCCCTTGAATGGTTTCGTTAGAAATGGTGTGAATATAATCTAATCCTGGATCCAGCGTGTCCTGAAGCTGCTGCCAAAGCTGATCGTCTGGCAAATAAGCATAACCATCATCTTTACCAGACCACAAGGTATCTACCCGCAGCTCAGCATGGGTTTGCTGCCATTTTTGGGCTTCCTGGAGGGCCTTCTTCGACCAGGAACCCCCATCAATATACGCTGCATGCTGATGCAAGAAGTTCATGGCTAGCATGGCAAACTGCAAAGAGGCCCCGCCCTGCAAAAAAAGCACGTGATAGTCCTGGGGAATAGCCAACAGGTCACGCAAACGACTTTCCGCCTGTTCGATGACCTGCTCAAAGGCTTCAGAGCGATGGGAAATTTCCAATACCGATAAGCCGGTATCTGCAAAAGTTAAAAATTCTGCTTGCGCTTTTTTTAAAGCCTCAAGGGGTAAGACCGCGGGTCCAGCAGAAAAGTGATGGGGACGGCTCACTGTATTTTTAACCCCTGACGGATCAAGGTCGCCTCAATAGAGGCCAGCGCTTTTTGCATGTTTACGGGCAAGTATTCACGGTGTTCTAACAAAAAGGCCGCATTGCGGTCCGCCTGCAAGCGCAAGTATTCGCGGTATAAATTATTGTAGTCCCGATTGCTCATGGCATAACGCATATTGTTCACCGCATTGACCAACAGGCTACGGCTGGCATAAAAACGGTTTTCAAAGACCTTAATAAAGCGGTCCTGAGCACGAGAAAGATTTTGACTGTACTTAATAGGCTCTGGATTGAGGCGGTAGGCAGCCAGGAACTGCGTCACGGCGTTGGCATATTCGCGTTCATCGTAATCATCCAGGCCTTCCTGGTATAACTTTTCAGAGAGTTCTTCGCTTAACTCCATAAGCACATTGCGGCTTTCTTGTGACTGGAGCCCTGACTGAATGCCTTTTTGCAAAGCGTCATAGGCTTCAAAAGGCTGTTTGTTGGCCAAATAAATTTCTGACCAGAGTAAAAAATACGCCTCTTTGTAAGGGCTACTCAGGCGATCATAGCTGGGCAAGCTCTTTTTTAGCATACGCAGGGCCACCTGCGGTTCGCCTTCCATTACATAGGCCTGTGCATGTAAACGATGAAAGGTAAACTGCTGATCAGCAGTCAGCGCTTGACCGGATTCTGAAGCCAAAAAATTCTCGATTTGCTGCAAGGCCAACTCAGAATTGCCAAGATCAAGTAAAACCTCTGCGGTCAAGTACTGGACCCAATAATTTTCAGGATATTTTTCCAACAGGGGCTGTAAGCGCTCGTACGCTTCCTGAGAGCGATAGTCTTTGATCAGCGCCTGGGCACGCTGAAGCTCATTTGCTTCTTCTAAGCTCATGCCATAAGCAGGCAAAAAATAGTCTCGAACTTGCTGTTCAGCAGCATTCATGGTGGCATCAAAGTCAACAGTATTGAAGGTGGCAGCCAGGGCCGTTGTTGTTCCTAACCAACCATTGAGCAGCAACACGCTTGTGAGGACGCAAAATTTATTCACGGTTATTCTCCATCTATCATGTCATCATCGTCATCGAGATGAATCTCAGCAAAGTCTTCTTGTTCAAATTCATCATAGCTCTCATACCGGGTCTCCCTGGGCTCGCCGTTTTCATCGGCGTTGCTATCAGGGGTCGGCGTCAATCTCAGTGTACGATAAGGATGCACCAAATCAAAGTGCACTTGACCATCTTCTCGGGTCGCGATACTTAAATACTCAAAACCGCAAACATTGAGATACAAACGCTGATTTGCGATAACCGTGGCGCTCTGTTGATTGGCCACCACGCTCATGATGTAACCCTCTCCCTCAGATTGGGTCTCGCCGTTAATAATTTCAGCATACTTAACGTGCCCCATATCTCTCACAATACGGAAAATATCTTTGACACCATAGACAATGCCGTTTTCGATAATACAGGGGATTTGATGTTCCTGATCCTGATAATGCTTCATCCTCAGGATCCTCCTTTATGTTGCGCTTGTCTTTTATTATAACGTGTTCGCTTCATTATCTGGCAACGCTTCCGCTAAAAAGGTGTCAAAGGATGCTGTACTTTTTAGGGTAAAGGCAGGCAGATAAGCCCGATGAGACTTGCGTAACACATATTGTTCACACACCAAACTCAGGCGGGGTTGAGCACACTGCAACACAGGTGTAATCGCATGCTTTAAGTGCCCGCCAAAAGAAACCCATTTGCCCGTCGTGGGTACCACCTCGCGCACGACCTCATCCCGTGCATTATAAAAAAGCAGATGCCCGCCCTCCACATGATCCGCCTGCAGATACAAAACACTCACCCGGCGGGGAAACGGCAAACGGTCGGAATAGCCCCTCACGCTGTGATCAATATGGCGATCTACTTTTGCTGCCGTGGAAAGCTGCAGCACATTCAAATAGAAGTAATTGCAACGGGGATCAAGATGCTGCAAAAAAGGGGTCAAAAAGTGAAATTGGGGCGGAAGTTGATCCGCCCCTGCAAAAAGCAGCGAAAATCCCTGGGTACTGGCAAAGCGATGATTGAGCACATTGGGGGTAAGATAAGGCGAGTCTGCCAGCGATTGGCGCAGAAGCTCAAGCTCTGCTTCCGTCACCTTTTGTTCTACTTCTTCGATATTCGGCTTCCACCAACGCATAATACAGACCTCCCATAAAACCAGTTTACGCCAAATCCACGATGGCGACTGCTCTCACCCGTTGAAGTTAACCATGCTAAAATCTAGCATGGTTAATTTCGTTTCCTGGGCTAAGCATCCCGTCGTTCTATTGCGCAGTCAAGCGGCTTTTTACCAGGCCTTAAAAACGCCTGGTGCGGTCCAGCTCTTTAATGCCTTTTATCAACAGTGCTCAATGCCAAAACAGCGCCTTTTGCATGCCGCTTTTGCCAAGATCTTTCGCCAGCGCAAGCCGCTGCATCATTTGGGCTCCTGGAAAGGTGATTTTGCTGGCGCGCCCTATACCATCCCCCTCCGGCCAGCACACCTGTGGCTAGACTGGGACACAGCGCTCTCTCTCAACGGCCACGATACAGAAGTCAAACAGACCTACCTTTACCTGTTACAGCATTACCCCATTCGCACCTTTTTTGATGTGGGCGCCAATTACGGTACCCACAGTTTATTGCTATCCCTTGCAGGGGTTAGAGCGGTCGCTTTTGAACCAAACCCCGCTTGTCACGGTTATTTTTGGCACTTAATGGAACAGAACCCGCCCCCTCAGCTTCCCACGCTTGTTAAAAAAGGAGTGGGGGAAAAAACCGGCCATTTTTCTTTGGTCTATGACCCCACCGAAACCTGGAATGGTCGCCTAAGTACAAGCCCCGCAGCGATTACCGCCACACAAAAGCAGGTGGAGGTAGAGGTGCTTACCTTAGATGATTATACGCAAGATAACCATGTATTTCCTGATCTAATGAAAATAGACACCGAAGGTTTTGAACGACAGGTATTGAACGGAGCCCGGCACTTGCTTGCGCAGCAACGCTGCTTTGTGCTTTTTGAGAGCTTGAGACCTACAGCCCCCTCAGAAGGCCAGGAGCGGGAGGCCATTTTTGCACAACTCACCCAGGCAAAGTATTTCCTGTTTCAGCTACCCTGGCAGGGCGAGCCACAGCACCACGCCCTCCAACAAACGGATTTCGTAACCAGTTCAGAAACTAACTTTATCGCCGTGCCAGGCACGTTCTTTTAATGGCCCCCTGCCTCACCCTCTCCCACACAAAGGAAGACCCTTATGGAATTTACAGGTACTGATCACTATTATCTTAATCCCGAACTCAAACTGATTGTGAACATGGCCTTGCACATGCAAAAGCCCTTGCTGCTCACCGGTGAGCCCGGCACCGGCAAAACCCAACTGGCCTTCGAAATTTCACGGGCCTTAGACATGCCCTTAGAAATTCTCAGGGCCAAATCCACGATCAAGGGCGAAGAAACCTGTTATGTGCAAGACACCGTTTTGCGCCTGAATGATGCCCGCTTTGGCACCGAAAATACAAACCGCGACGTCAACCGCTTCTTTGATTACGTGATTTGGGGACCCATCGGGCGGGCCTTTCGGAGCGATCGCCCCGTGGTACTCTTGCTTGATGAAATCGATAAAACAGAGTCTGATGTTCAGGATAATTTGCTCGATGTGCTGGATGAAAAACAGTTCACCATCCGCGAAACCAACACCGTGATTCAGGCCCAACACCCGCCCTTTATTATCATTACTTCCAATGCCAAACGGGAGTTGTCGGATCCCTTTTTACGCCGGTGTTTCTGCCATCATTTGGCCTTTCCTACCCGCGATGAAATGGAACAGATCGTACAATTGCATTTTCCCGATTTGGACCACACCCTGAAAGACACCGCCCTACACCTGTTTTATGAACTGCGGGCGCGGGGTTTTGAAAAAGCGCCGGCCACCAGTGAGCTGCTAGACTGGTTGGGGGCCTTGCAAACCACCGGAGAAATGCCCACCGCCCCCGATGCGCTGCCTTTTATTGGCACCCTTCTCAAGCGCACTGAAGATATTTTGGCGTACCGACAAGATCAGCCGCGCAAACGCAGGTAAAGAACCATGGTCAGCCCCCCTTTGCTGCGATTCTTTTACGCCCTTCCGGATTATGGGATACCCATTAGTACCCAGTATCTTTTAGATATTTATGAAGGTCTAAACAAGGGTTTGGTACATACGATCGATGAGCTCTTTGTGTTTTTGCGCCTGAACCTGATAAAAAAAGTGGAGCACATGGATGCTTTTGAGCGGGCGTTTGCTTTTTTCTTTTTTAATGTGGATATTCCCGCGGTCAGCGAAGGGGATCCCGCCCTGTTTGATACCCACCAATTTCAAAAGTGGTTGCAGGACGCCATCGCAAAAAAAGAGGTGCCCCGCCAGTTTTGGCAGCTCAGCCGCGATGAACTCATGCGCAAATTCTGGGAAACCCTACGGGCCCAGATGGAGCGCCATGACGGCGGCAATAAGTGGGTGGGCACGGGAGGCAGTTCGCCCTTTGGCCACTCAGGGGCGTTTGGACAACCCGGCGTGCGGGTGCATGGCCCTGGCCAACATCAGGCTGCCATAAAGGCCATTGGCGCCCGCCATTATATTGACTACGCCAGTAACAATAGCCTGACGGGCAGCAATATGCGCCAGGCCCTGGATGCCCTTAAAGCGCTAAAACCATCAGGGGCCTATACCACCCTGGCCTTAGATGAAACCCTGCGCAAAACCGCCCAGAATGGCGGTGAAATTGAACTGGTTTTTCAACAGGAGCAGCGCGATAAAATCGCGGTGATGCTACTGATCGATAATGGGGGACGGTCCATGCTGCCCCATGTGGACCTGACCCGCTTGCTTTTTGCCAAAATGCAGGATCGCTTTCAGAGCCTACACACCTACTATTTTCACAACACCATCTACGGAAAGGTCTATCGCGATCCTTTTCACCGTGAGGCCCATGCCACAGAAAAGCTTCTGCAGGCCAACCCCGACACGCGTCTTATTATTGTGGGTGACGCCAGCATGGCCCCCGAAGAATTAATGTATGCCCGCGGCAGCCTTTATTTTGAAGATGAGGAAGAGACCCCCAGCATTGAATGGCTACACTACTTGCAGCGGCGTTTTCGCCACCGGGTCTGGCTCAATCCCATTCCCGAAAGTTACTGGCAGCCCCCCTATGGTGCCTGGACCCTACACCAGATTCAGGGCCTGTTTCCCATGGAAGACCTCAGCCTGGCGGGCATTAAAAAAGCCGTGGAACGCCTTAATCGTTAGAGGTGTTTTCCGGTACAATACCTGAATGTACACAATTTACGGCATTAAAAACTGCGACACCATGAAAAAGGCCTTTCGCCATTTAGAAGCCCACGGCATTGCCTATAGGTTTATCGACTACAAAAAACAGCCCCCCGACATTGCAGACTTGCAACGCTGGCAAGCGGGTTTTGGCGAACTACCCGTCAACACCCGCGGCACCTCCTATCGCACTCTCAAAGCGGATTATGAGGCCGGAGATAACGCCGCGAAAATAGCCCTGTTACAAGCGAATCCATCGGCCATTAAGCGTCCCATTTTAGAAGGTCCTGATACCCTGCTCAAAGGCTTTAGCGCCCAGGACTGGCCCACCCAATAATTTCGAGAGATACCCATGAAACCCTTTTTAAGACAACAAACCCCCGATAGTCCTGAGCTCAAAGCCAGCTATGCCCGCCACGCCGAAGAACTACAAAGGCTGCCAGAGGATCAGCCCGTTCGCTTTTTACAGTTGATGGCCTTGCTGGGCGTGGAGGCCTTTCAATTGAATGCCTTAGAAGATGCCAAAGCCTATTTAAAAAATGCCTTACAACTGGCCCAACACACCCAACAAGCGGCCATGGTGTTTCACCTGAGTTTACAATTGGGCACCTGTTGCCAATACTTAGAAGATCTTGAAGGGGCTGATACGTACTTTCAACAGGCTTTAAAAATGACCACCGAAGACCCCCTAAAAAAAGAACTGGGGCAGGCCCTGGTGGCCTGGGGAAAACTGCTGGCAGAACAGGGCAAGTACAGCGTGGCCCAGTCCTGCTTTGAGCGGGCCATTGCCTTTGAAAAAGCCCAGACCGATCCCCGAGAGCACAATGTGGAAGATGCGGAAAACGCCCTGGCACTTTTGGAGGCTTTGGGCCCCATTGACGACAAAGGTTACGCGGTAAGCTATACCGAAATCAGCCACATCGAAGTGCCTGAAATTACCATTCCCTCAGACACAGAATAACCCGTTTTAGTCTGCCATACCCAACTGTCCCAGGGCCCACCGGTCGGCATACTGGTACATTTCTTCAAGGGCAGCTTCGGTGGCCTCAGGGTGTTGAGAGCCCTGCTGTAACACGCGGTATTTGAGGGTTTCTGCATTGAGTAACACCACGGTAAGCAGATCGCGATCGGGATCCACCACAACCAGTGAGCGCAAAGTGTTTTCAGGGTTATGCCCTTCGGAAAGCACATAGCCCTCCATAATCTGCGAGACCGGCAAAAGCACTTCACGACTGGCCTCAAAAGCCGCGCGATGCGTCTCACCAAGCAACTGAGTAAGACGGGTACGAAGGGGTTCTGTCTGCAGCATTTCACGCCCCTGATCGGTGTTAATAAAGGGAAGCACAGCCTGGTAAGACAAGGCTTTAATCGCCGCATCGGGTAGCGGAGCCTCTTCACGCTGCTGAAACCAACTGGCGCACGCCGAAAGGCTCAAACATCCCCCACACACTATTAAACCGTAGACAACCTGTCTGGGAATCCGTAAAAACGCCATACATCCTCACTTTAATAAACGATTTGTAACAACATCGAACTTTCTGATGTACCTTGCAAACGCTGATACATTTGAATAGCCTGGGTTTCGGTCATACTGGCAATCAGATCCACCACAATACGCGAGCGTTCATGAATAGCTTCCGTGGCTTCCAAACGCTCACGATACCCCAGGGGGAAAATATCCCAATCCCGCTGATGCTGAGAGGCCTCATAAAAGGTTTGAAACAAGACTTCGATAATCCGCACATAGCCTTTTTTTTGCGCGGTGAGTGCGGGACTGCGCATCACATAGTGCCAGGTGAGTTCTTTGAGCATTTTGACTTCTTGAGCAGCCTGGGCATCAATTTGAATTAAACATCCCTCATGTTGTTCGGGATCGCAGAGGCGTACCGCGTTGATATAGCGGCTGACGTGTAAAGAGGTAAAGCGCCGCAGATAGGCTTTTAAGGCATGGGAGCCATCATAGGGCGTCTGCAAGTCACTCAATTTACCCATAATGCGCAGAAAGGACTGTACCAGCTCTGCTTTTCGTTCGGGACTGCGAAATTCCGATTGAATATTTTTGTGTTCCCAACGCTTAAAAACCGCCGTTAAAAAGCGGTCGGTTTCTGAGCCCGACTGCACTTCCCATTCACCATTGGCTTTGCGACGCAGTGAGTGTACCAGGCGGTCCAGGGGAATAAGGTTGGCCCGATAAAAGTCTTCCACATCATGGATCGAATAGGCAATATCGTCGGCCCAGTCCATGAGTTCGGCTTCGATACATTTGCGATGATGCTTCACACCGCCACGGGCAAAGTCAAAGTCTTCGCGCTCCGTAAAATAAGCGTTCCATTTTTTGGTGGAACGGTTGCCGTACTCCCCATAAATCCAGGGGTATTTTAAAATGGCGTTCAAACTGCCACGGGTGAGGTTCAGCCCCGTAAACTCCCCTTTGCGGGTGGCCAATTTGGTGACAATACGAAAGGTTTGGGCGTTGCCCTCAAAGCCATCCACCAGCCCAATACCCTGGGCCAGCTCATGAAGCTTGCGTTCTGCAATATGCCCGAAAGGTGGATGACCCATATCGTGGGCCAGCGCGGCGGTTTCTGCAATATCCGGATCAATGCCCCCTACCGCTTCCGCCAGTACACCCTCAGTTTTTTGAAGCTTAAAGGCCAGGGATTTGGCAATTTGCGCCACCTTTAAACTGTGGGTCAAACGGTTATGAAAGGTATGCCCCTCTTGCACCGACACCACCTGGGTCACCCCTGCCAAACGGCGAAACGCGGAGCAAAACAACAGGCGATCGCGGTCTTTTTGAGCGGGCTCTCGGTAATCCAGCTCGTCACCCAGACCATAATCCAACAGGTCCTCAGAGGTTTTTTCATCGCGGTAGCGTCGCGCGTGCTTGGGGGGAATCGTCATACTAAGTCTGGGCCATCATTTCTTTGCGAAAGGGCGTATCTGAGAGGGCAATCTGAGGGTGCTTGTCTTTAAACAGGCCCAGAGACCAGGCGTTTGAGAATAAAATCACCGTATTGCCCAGACGATCGGTGGCGGTAATGGCTCCCACGGGCAGAATGTCACGGGTCAGCGTGGCAGGATCAACGTCTGGGTGTACCCAGCGCAGCACGGACCAGTTGGCGGGCAAGCTTTCGGTATCAGCATTGTACTCACTCTTCATGCGGTGTTTCACCACATCAAATTGCAAGGGACCCACCGCTCCAATCACAAAATTGTTTTGCGAATGGGTATTCAGGTCAAAGCCCTGAACAACCCCTTCTTGCAGCAATTGTTCAAGTCCATCGCGAAAGCGTTTGTAATTCGAGGGATTGGGATTGTTTAAATAGATAAAGTGTTCCGGTGCAAAGTAGGGAATGCCCTGGTAAATGATTTTACTGTCGCTGGTCAGGGTATCACCAATGCCAAATTTGTCGTTGCTAATTAAACCGATGACATCACCGGGCCAGGCTTCTTCAACGCTTTCACGCTCCTGACCAAATACCGTATGGGCACTAGAGAGACGTACTTTTTTACCACTTTTGGGGTGGTGCACCTGCATGTTCTTCTCAAATTTACCGCTGCAAATGCGCAAAAAGGCAATGCGGTCACGGTGACGGGGATCCATGTTGGCCTGAATTTTAAACACAAAACCCGAAAAAGCGCTATCTTCAGGCTTGACCACTTTTTCACCCAGGGCTGGATACATACCGGGCACCGGCGCATATTGAAAGATCGCGTCCAGCAACAACTCCACTCCAAAGTTGTTCATGGCTGAGCCAAAGAAGACGGGGGTGATTTTACCCGACAAAACCTCTGCGTGGTTAAAATCTTCACCGGCAATATCGAGCATTTCAATTTCTTCCACCACCTGGCTGTACACATGGGGGGGCAAGGTATCGGCCACAATTTGATCTTCAATATTGGCCACGGATTCAGGGGCTTTATAAGCGCCTCCCGTGGTGCGTTCAAATAGATGCACCTTTTTGTCGAGTCGATCGTAGACCCCTTTGAATTCAAAGCCAGTGCCTAAAGGCCAGTTCACGGGGTAGGCACCAATATTTAAGACCTTTTCCAGTTCATCCAACAAATCCAGGGGTTCACGGGTAGGACGGTCTAATTTGTTCACAAAGGTAAAAATGGGAATGCCCCGCTTGCGGCACACTTCAAAGAGCTTCAAGGTTTGGGCCTCGATCCCTTTGGCTCCGTCAATGACCATGATCACCGAGTCCACGGCGGTCAAAATACGATAGGTATCTTCAGAGAAGTCCTGGTGACCTGGGGTATCGAGAAGGTTCATGCGGAAGCCTTCAAAATCAAATTGAAGCACTGTGGAAGTAATCGAAATACCCCGCTGTTGTTCGAGCTCCATCCAGTCCGAGGTGGCAGCCCGTTGGTTTTTTCTGGCCCGCACGGCTCCGGCTTCTTGCACGGCGCCTCCATACAGCAAGAACTTTTCGGTAAGGGTGGTTTTCCCCGCATCGGGGTGAGAGATAATGGCCACCGTTCGGCGGCGCTGGATTTCATCCTGAGCTTTCACAGTGAGCTCACTTTCTGCATCTTAAATAGTCATTGTTAGTCTCCATCATAGCAAGTTCTCACCCTGCACGGGCAGAACTTTGCCACCGCAATATTAAGCCCGTATTAAAGCTTGTTTAGAAAGAAGCAAGTTCGAGGCGATTTTGGTCCATAATTCTTTTGACACACGCAGTAAAAAAGGATTGTTTTTGAATTATGGGTAATGTTTCACTTCCACGACAACAAACCGTAGGGCCGGTAGCACCACCTCCTGCTCAATCTCCCGCTCCTCCACCGGCGCTCCCGCAAGAAAAAGCACCGGTTATGGTAGGGCCCCTTCCCCAGGAAGAAACCCCCGGTTTATTTAGCGAAAGCAATCAAGTGGCTCCCAATGCCTTGCGCCAAAGCATTCTTACCGAAGCCCGCGCCGACTTTACCTTTTTAGAGGCCGAGAGCGATGAAGAGGTTTTGGACTTTGAGCAGCGGGTCATGCTGATTAACATCAATCACAAAGATAACCCAGGCGAACGGGCTGACGCTGTGGGTGACTTTTTCACCGAACTGGTAGACGCCGGTGAAGTCAAACAAGCCCAGCAGTTATTACACGCCTTCCCTGACCTGCCCGATTTACAAAAGAACCTTCACGGTGCTTTAATCAACGATCTGATGGACAAAGGCAAATACAACCAGGCCTTAGAAATCAACGCTGAGTTTCCGGATGTGGAAACCCAGGACAAAAACGTAGAATACATCGTGCGTTACCTGATTGAAAACGGTGAAACCATTGCGGCTGCTCAGGCCCAGGGCGAAGGCAGTTTAAGTGGTGTCCTCAAAGCAGAATGGGATTCAGCCATGCACACCGTTGAATCAAAGTACGAAAGCGTGGTCCAGTCCGTTAAAGACATGCTCTTTGGCGAAACCAAGGCCCAGGAGCTGGCCGATTTGGCCCGTGAAGACGTGGGCAATCAGTACCGCGCCGGATGGTTAGGGGGAGGAACCCTCGCCTGTGCCTACACCGTGTCTCGTATTTTTGATAATATTCCCGAACTCGACAAGGTCGACAGCGCTGAAGTGAATAATCTGGTCAATCAAATGCTCACCAAGGGCAACTTTGAACAGGTGCACGGAGACCCCAGAAACAAGGGCCGCTCAATTTCCAGCAGCGCCGATTTAAAGCCCGGTGACGTGGTGGTGTTCAACCGCCCCAAAAAATCGGGTTACGGCCATATTGGTGTAGTGTCTCGCATCAAAGAGGACGGCACCGTGCTGATGGTGCATAACTCTAGCAGCAAACGCCAGGTGGTAGAAGTCCCTGTCAACCGTTATAACGGTCGTATGCCCACAGGAGCCTTCCGTCTGAAAGACTAAGGTTTACTCCCCGCTTCATACCGTTTTACACCCAAAAGCCGGAGCACGCGCTCCGGCTTTTTTAATGGGGTTAAACCGATAGTGAGAAACCCTTAGTTTGCACAGTTAATCACGCTGTTATGGGCCCAGTAACGATTACCGGTCCCCGAACGCAGCAAATACCAACCGTTATACTCGTAAGGGTTGCCAGGGCTTTCTAAGTTGAGTTTTTCGCCCCGAGGTGCCACGCGGTAGGTACGCGAAGCCAGGTTAGGATACGCTTTCATGTAAGCACCACCTGGATTACTTACCGTAACCATGGAACATTTACCGTCATAAGAATCACCTGCACAACTGACCACGGAGCGGTGAACCCAATACATATCGCCACTGCCCGTACGCACGTTAACCCAGCCATTGCGCGCGGTTTTGCCTGTGGGGGTCAACGCTTCGCCCCGCATGGCGTTACGGGCCGTGCGATAATTGAGCGAAGGACCTGTTTTTAAGTAGGCATAAGCACTTGATACCTTGACCTGTGAGCACATCTGACGGGTCATGGCAGCGCTTGCTTCGGGTGCATTCACCGAGACACCGCCCAATACCATCATTGCGCCTGCTAATAAACCGGTTATTTTCTGTGTGAACATCATTGTTTTCTCCCTGACTTTGAATTCATTTTAAAGCATTCAAACATTCATTATCTTTAATGTTTTAATATTCACTATCCTAACGCTTTTTGGGAGCGCTGAAAAGCCGTCCATGCCCCATTTTTACAGCATCTTTATTTCTCATATCTCCCCGATTACTTTCGGGTTTGTGCTAGCATGTGTCATGCTTAGCTTGCTGAAGAATCCATTATGAAAACGGTGTCTCCCGTTTCACGCATGGGCATGGATGGTGCCATTATTACCCTGGCCCCCTTGCTCTTGCTATTGGCGTTTACTGGAACCGAAGTAACCGGATTTACGACCCTGAGCTCTCTGGCGGTTCTTGAGCAATGGCGTGGCGGACTGGGCGCCTTTGCTGCGCTATGTGGCGTGATTTCAGGCAAGTTATTGTTTAAAAAGCTCAAAGCAGCAAGAGTCTTCGGTCTTTGTGCGGCCCTATCAGCGGCCCTGGCCGGGCTTCCTTACGCGATCAAAAATCCTTTTGTGGCATTGATCTCCCTGATTGCCCTTATTCTCTTTGGCTTTTCGTTGGCTGAGTTTACCATTCCTAAAATTTACTACAACGCCAGTCCCCTTGAAAAAAAAAGGCAAAGGGCCTGGTGGTCAGCCTTTAGCCTTCCTCTGGCCCTGTGTATCAGTCTTGTACCCGGGGTCGCCAACACAGCCCTTTCTGCCTATATCATGCTCTTGTGTCTGGGTATTGCTCAGGTCTTGTTTTTTCGGTGGGCCAGTTATAACGAAACCCGCCGCTTCCGCTGGATTCCCGCAGGCGTGCTTACCGCAGCGGGCGTCATTTTGGCCACCTTTCTAATGGCCCAGGTGTCTTATTTAACAGCCATTGCAGCCATCTGGGGACTTACGCTGGTCAGCAGCCTGATCAGTTTAATGGCCCTTCCCCGCAACCACTTCTTTTTTGAACAGCAGAGCAGTGGTTGGGATCTGCTGCTAAACCATCCTGCCCGTATTTTGCTGACCACCTTCTTTTTGCTGTGTGCCAGCGGCACCCTCTTGCTCATGCTGCCGGTGTCTACGTTTGAAGGCATTCGCCTGATTGATGCCGCTTTTACCGCCGTCAGCGCGGTTTGTGTCACCGGTTTAATCGTCAAAGATACCCCGGTGGACTTCACCTTAACAGGTCAGGCCTTTATTTTGCTGCTGATTCAACTGGGGGGCCTGGGTATTATGAGCTTGACGACGGTGACCCTGCATACCCTGGGACACCGGCTGAGTCTTCGCCAGGAGCGCCTCTTGACCTCAATGACCCAAACAGATCACAAAGATTTACTCAATGCCCTGTTCACCATCTTAAAATTCACCTTTATTACCGAAGCTGTGGGCGCTCTGGCCCTGAGCGGCTTTTTTCTGCACCTGGGCGACACGGTACCGATGGCCCTGTGGCGCGGTGTTTTTACCTCTATCTCTGCTTTTTGTAACGCGGGCTTTGCCTTACAGAGCGACAGTCTGATTCCCTATCAGAACCAAAGCTTTATTTTGCACATTATTTCAACCCTGATTATTTTAGGGGGTCTGGCCCCGGCAGTGGTGCTTATGATTCCCCGCTGGTTTCGCCGAAAAGCGCTGCCGGCCTCAGGTCACGTGGCCCTGGTGACCACCGGCGTTTTGCTGCTCTCTGGCACCCTCATGATCGCCGCTTTTGAATGGAACGGGATTTTGCACGGCTTAACGGCGTTTGATAAATTGCAAAACGCCTGGTTTCAATCCGTCACCCTGCGTACCGCAGGCTTTAACTCTGTGGATTTGGCCCCTATTACGGGTCCCACCTTTTTAATGATGGTATTTTTTATGTTTGTGGGCGGCAGTCCTGGAGGTACCGCTGGCGGTGTCAAAACCACAGCCCTGGGCATTATGGCCCTGACCTTTTGGAGCCATATTACCAACCGCAGTGAAGTCATTGTCAGCTACCGACGGGTGCCTTCAGCCATTATTTATCAGGCGGTAACCATCATTATGTCAGGGCTGATTGTGCTATTTTTAACCATTATGATGCTCGAACTCACCCAACAAATTTCGGCCCGTGAACTGATCTATGAAGCGGCTTCAGCGGTGGGTACCGCTGGACTTTCGATTGGAGCCACGGGTAAATTAGATGAAATCGGTAAACTGATTGTTATTCTGGCCATGTTTGCCGGCCGGATTGGTCCGATGACCTTATTCATTCTCCTGGGCAATGAATCCCCACGAGCGGTCAAAAAATACCCCGATGCAAAAATCTCTTTAACCTAAGATGAGGACAATTCCACAATGCCACAACAAATTTTAATTATCGGATTGGGTCAATTTGGCATGTCTCTGGCCCGTACGCTCTCTGAAAAAGGGGCTGAAGTCTTAGCAGTAGATACCCGCCAAAGCCTGGTGGAAGAAGCCGCGGCCTTTGTCACCGAAGCCCTGGTGCTGGATGCCTCTGACGAGGCGGCCCTGGCGGGCCTTGAACCCGGCAAACGCGATTCAGTGGTCTGTGCCATCGGTGATGACTCCCGCGAGTCTTCAATTATGTGTACCGCCTTGCTTCGCCAGATGGGTGCGCCCATGATTATTGCTCGCGCGAACGATAAGGTGCACCAGCGTATTTTGCAATTGGTGGGCGCCCATCAGATCATTAACCCGGAACGAGAATATGGTAAAAAATTTGCCAATCGCTTACTGTACAAAAACGTAATTGCAGATACCAACCTGGGCGAAGACCTTCACCTGACTGAAATTTGCGTACAACCCTCAATGGTGGGCAAAAGCCTGATTGATTTGGCCTTACCCCGCCGCTTTGGCATCATGGTGGTCGGTATTCGCAAAGGCGCGCAGGGCAAAATTATACAGCCCACGCCCGGTGAGCCGCTGGCATCAGGGGATAACATGATTATTGTCTCCAGTGAAGGTGCGATTCCAGAGTTGATCAAGGAGTTTAAAGCATGAAGCCGGGTCAAAGCGTCGTTTTAGGGGCCCGTATTTTATTGGGCTTAAATCTGCTCATGGCCATGGGAACCCTGTGGGTTTTTATGCGGATGACCCCTGCCATTCAGGTCATCTTAGACCAAAACCAACAAAGTATTTTGGCAGGCGAAGAAATGCTGGCGGCTCTGGCCATGGCCCGCAGCGATAGTCCAGAAAGTAGCACGGCCCTGCGCGACACCTTTAAAGAAGCCCTCAAACGGTCTCAAAGCAACGTCACAGAAAGCGAAGAACCTGAGGTACTGGGCACCATTAACCGCCATTATACCCAGGCCTTCGCGGGTAACCCACAGGCCATGGCGCAGACAGTCCAGGCGATCTCTCTATTAAGTCGTGTCAACCGCGAGGCCATGGAGCAAGCGGACCGTCGCGCCCAACAACTGGGTAGTGCCGGAGCCTGGGGTGTAGTGTTTATGGCGACACTGCTCTTTTTGACAGGCATGCTTTTTTTACGCAGCCTGCGCAAAAACCTGATTCAGCCCCTTGAAGAAATCCACTCCGTCACGCTGTCGGTCCACCACGGCGATCATTTACGCCGCTGTACGAGCACACATACCAGCCCCAAAGACATTCAGGTCATTTTTAGCGAGCTTAACGAATTGCTCGATCAATATACGGCAGAACGGCTGCATCAAAAAATAGGTCATTAAGCGCTGCACAGACAGGTTATGGTAATCTGATGCCAAACGGAGGTTTTTATGGACGTCAATCAACGCATGGAACATATGGGCAAACAGGCCCAACAGGCCGCACGGCAATTGCGCCATTTGCCCCGAGAGGCCAAAGATCGTTTTTTACAGCATTTAGCCCAACGCCTTGAAGCTGAAACGCCCGCCATTCTGGCCGCCAATGCCCGAGATACGGAAGCAGCCACCCATTTAGATGCAGCCATGCGCGATCGCCTTCAATTGACCGCTGAACGCATTCAAGGCATTGCCGCCGACGTGCGCAATGTGGCAAACCTGGCAGATCCGGTGGGTGAAGTCTTTGATGAACGTACCCTTCCCGAAAACCTCCAGATTTATCGCCAACGGGTTCCCTTAGGGGTCGTCGGGGTCATTTATGAAGCCCGTCCCAATGTCACCATCGATATCGCGGCCCTCTGCCTCAAGAGCGGCAATGCCAGCATTTTAAGAGGGGGCAAAGAAACCTACTACACCAACCAGGCTCTCTTAAAAGTGTTACAGCAAGCCCTGCAAGACAGCGATTTACCCACCCACGCCATTCAATTGATTGAAGACCCCGATCGCCAATGGGTCCACGCCCTGCTGCGTTTGGATCGCTACGTGGACATGATTATTCCCCGTGGGGGAGCAGGACTCCACCGCTTTTGTCTAGAAAACAGTACCATTCCGGTCATTACCGGAGGCATTGGCGTCTGCCATCTGTACGTGGATCAGGGAGCCGACCTCACTGCTGCGGTGCCGGTGATTGAAAACGCCAAGATACAACGCCCCACTGTATGTAATGCCCTGGATACGCTATTGGTCCATGAAGCAGAGCTCGAAGCCCTCTGTAGCCTGTTGGCCCCCGTCATGGCGAAGGCCAACGTTGCCCTGCACGCCGATGAAAAAGCCTATGCGCACTTACAGCAGCTGAATTACCCCCACCTGCAAAAGGCCCAGGCCGAGGATTTTGGCACCGAATTTTTAGCCCTGATACTTTCCATCAAAACCGTGCCCCATCTTGAAGCCGCCCTTGACCATATTGCCGCTTATAGCAGCGGTCATTCGGATGGCATTTTGACCCAAAACCAGGCCCATGCAAGACGCTTTCAACAGGATGTGGATTCAGCAGCGGTTTACGTGAATGCCTCCACACGCTTTACCGATGGCGCGCAGTTTGGGCTCGGTGCCGAGGTGGCCGTCAGCACGCAAAAACTCCATGCCCGGGGTCCCATGGCTTTAGAAGGCCTCACCACCTATAAATGGTTAATCACCGGGCACAACAGCATTCGACCCTAAAGGTTTCAAAAGGAAACGCCCATGATTTGGCATCAAGAATTATTGACCTTACCCCCTTTTTCTCGGGGCTTTCACCTGATCAGCTCCCACATTGAAGACGCTTTGCCCTTGCAAGATGTGGAGATGGGTTTGCTGCATGTGTTTATCCAACACACCTCTGCCAGCCTGTGCATCAATGAAAATGCAGATCCCACGGTCCGGGGCGATTTCGAGCGCCATTTTAATACGGTGATTCCCGAGAATGCTCCGTACTATGTGCATACTTACGAAGGACCAGACGATATGCCCGCACACCTCAAGGCCGCCACTCTGGGGACTTCTGTCACGATTCCCGTCCACCAGGGGCGTCTGGCGCTGGGCACCTGGCAGGGCATTTATTTGGGTGAGCATCGTGATCACGGGGGCCGCCGGCGGTTGGTACTTACCCTGCAAGGAAAGGCTGCTTCATGAATGTAATCTATCCCCTTAGACTCCTGAGCCTCTTGTGCAGCATCGGCCTTAGTGGCTGCGGTAACCGCAGTATGATGCAATTGCCCGTTTACCCCAATGCTCAGCAAATGCGTCAACAACAGCAAGCAGCCCTGGCCCAACACATTGCCGAGCAGGTGCAACCCCGAGATCGTGTTCAGCTTGTACCAGCTCCCGCTGCATCACAAAGTCCCGGCACCACCCCGACAAACTCAGCGGTCAGTCCCAACGGGCGCGCGCCAGCCAAACCGCCCAGCCAGAATATCAACGCGCTTTTGCCCGAGGGACCGCAAACGGGAAAAGCCCTCAGCATCAAACTCTACCGCAGCTACGGTGACGAAAAGCGCCTTCGCATTTGGGGACGGGTTATTGATCGTGAAGATGACACCTCTGCCAGCGAAAACGACTCCAAGTGGCAAAACTTCTGGCGCAATGTCCACAATCTCAGCGTCGATGAAGTGGAAGGGGTTAAAGTGCGCTTTCTCCTGGCAGGCAAGACCTTTGAAATCACCTCCAATAAAGAAGGCCTGTTAGAGGTGGAAATGGATGCCCCCGAAACCCTCACTCCAGGCCAATACACCTTGTACGCAGCACTGGTACCCGGACAAAAATTCCAGGCCCCCAGAGTTTCTGCCCCTTTGACCCTCCACAGCCATTTGGACGACAGTCTTGCGGTGGTCTCCGATATTGACGATACCCTGGTACGCAGTGATGTATCTGAAAAACTGAAGGCGGTCAGTCGTTTGCTGCTCAATAACGCCTATAACTCAGAACCCATTCCGGGCACCGCTCCGCTGATGCGTGCCCTGGAAAATATAGACGGCAAAGCCGACGGCGATGTGTTTTATCTCAGCGGCAGTCCCTTAAATTTCTCGGACCGTATTTATGCCTATTTAGACTATCAAAATTACCCCAAAGGCCCCGTCAATCTTAAAAAATGGGGGTTTTCAGAAAACGATGATAACCCCATTCAACAGTCTGACTATAAATTGCGAAAGCTACGAGAGCTGTTTAATTTTTACCCCCAAAAAACCTTTTTACTTTTTGGCGATAGCAGCGAAGTGGACACCGAAATTTACACCCAAATTGCCACAGAATTTCCGGGTCGGGTTAAAGGCATTTTTATTAACAATGTCAACGGCCAAGACCCCGGTGACGCTCGCTTTGCTCAGGTCAACTTGACCCAACATGCCAGCGAAGCCGCCCAAAAATTAGTGGACATGGGCGTTCTGTCGGCAGAGGTTCTTTCAGAAATCACCCCCTAAGCCCCTGCTTTTTTAGGGCTGTCATTGCTAAAATAAAAAGAGAACCCCGTGATAAAGTAGGTGATAATTGATGGTTTTGCGTTTGCTGGTTTTGTCCTGTATCGTGGTTTTAGGCGGGAGCTGTGAGCCCATTATTGACTTCACCCAGCCCGATCCCACAAACCCCTCTGGGCCACAAGAGGGAACCCTACAGCCCACTGCAGCCCAGGTGCGTCCCAAAGAAGCCGTCGATGTGCCTGCCAACCCCATCATCCAATTGACGCTGCTCAGCAATGACAGCAGCAAAGGCTGGCAACTCAAACGGCGCCTGCGCGAGGGCCTTGAAATCAGTGATGCCTGCCTGCAGGACGACGGCCTGATTATTCATGAGCGCCAGCGCATTGACTTTGTGGCAGGCGCTCTCAAATGCGGTACCGAAGACCGCGACATTAGCGGGATTTGGCAGTTGACCGACCGCCCCAGTCTACTCTTAAGAGTGGGCAGCACCACTCCCTATGAGGCCCAGTTGTTGGGGCTGTCTACCAATCGCATGATTCTTTCTTACATTAACGAAGAAGGAGTCGCGTTTGAGGACGTGTATGAAACCCCCGTGGCGCAAGAATCCCTTGAAGAGGAACCCATTGTGCTCACCACCCCCACACCGGAGCCCACAAGCTCCATATCCAGTCCCAGCCCCTCAAACCCATCGGCAACCCCCTCAGCCGAAGAGAGCACCGCAGAAGTGCCCACTGATACCGGTGAGTTCAAAAGTCTTTAAGACCCGACCCAAGCAAAGGGCCTGGGTTTAAATAAAACCCAGGCCCTTTGTGTTGCAGAACTTATGTTATGCAAGCAGACTAAAACAAGGGGTAAAACTTCTTGTTTTGCGCAGCCATTTCTTTTAAAAGATCACAGGGTGCAAAACGAGGACCACGGGTCTCAGCGTAATACTCCAGTTGGTTCACAATAAATTGAACCCCCTGTTGATCGATCAGACGCAAGGGACCGCCCCGGAAGGGGGGGAAGCCCGTCCCCATAATCATGGACATGTCGATTTCGCCGGGATTGGCCACAAGTCCCTCTTGCAGACACAGGGCCGCTTCATTCAAGATACTCAACACCAGACGATCACGAATTTCCTCATTGGAAATCTCACGACGCTGTCCACCAATTTGATTCACCACGGTTTCCACATAGCGGTGATCGGGAATGGGATCTTTGCCCGCATAAATATAGAAGCCACGGCCTGTTTTTTGGCCTAAGCGTTTGTCGTCATACAGGTGTTGAACCACCTGACTGCGCTGAAATCCAGGGCGGTTTTCAAACAGTTCCACCACGGAATTTGCCGTGTGGTGAGCCACATCAACCCCCGCCAGATCGATCACTTCAAAAATACCCATGGGCATGCCGAAGTCTGTCATCAGGCGATCCACGGTGGTAATATCGGCGCCTTCTTCTAAAAGCAGTCCCGCCTCGTTACCATAGAGTGCCAAAATACGGTTCACCACAAAACCAGGTTTATCTTTACGAATCACCACGGGGGTTTTGCCAATTTTGCGCACGTAGTCCAGGGCGGTGGTGAGGGTTTCTGGACTGGTTTGATCCCCCAGAATCACTTCCACCAACGGCATTTTTTGTACGGGACCAAAGAAGTGCAAGCCCACAAAGCGGTCAGGACGCTGGGTCGCAGCAGCCATTTCGTTAATGGAGAGAGCAGAGGTATTACTGGCCAGAATCGTATTTTCATTAATATGCGCTTCAAGCTCGTTAAACACGGCTTTTTTCACATCCATACGTTCCACGACCGCTTCAATCACCAGGTCTGCATGTTTAAAGCCACTGTAGTCGGTGGTGGTGGTAATGCGACGCATATTGTCTTCCGCGGCTTTTGCCGTTAAGCGACGACGCTTCACCAGCTTTTTATAAGCCCCGTGAATGTTTTTCATGCCGGCCAATAAACCATCATAATTCACATCTTTTAGACGAATATCGATGCCCCGAGAATTGGACACTTGTGCAATGCCAGCCCCCATGTACCCGGCTCCAAGGACACCCATTTGCTTCACCTTACGTCCCTTTACACCTTCGGTTTCAGGTACTCTGCCCAATTCCTGGTTAATAAAGAACAGGTTCATTAAACTCGCAGTTTCACTGCGCTGCAACAGATGCTTAAAGGCTTCACCTTCTAATTTAAAGGCTTCAGTCAAAGGCAGATGCAAGCTGTTCTGAATGGTTTCTAAAATTTTAAGGGGCGCAGGATAAAAGCCTTTGCTCTGCTTCATTACCGTTTTACGGGCCTGTTGAAAGACCACCTTTTGTCCGGCAGCAAAATTGTTCAGGGCTTTGTCCATCAGCCCGGGTTTGGGCTGGTTTTTCTTCAGGTAACCCGCCTGGCCCGAGAGGGCGTCTTTGGCCAGCTGATACGTGGTTTGCATCAACAGCTCTGGCGGAGGAATCAGATGGACGAGTCCCATTTTTTGGGCTTTTTTGGGTTTAATGTTTTTCCCGGTCAGCATCATATCCAGGGCATCGGTCAGCTGAATCATGCGGGGCAGGCGTGAAACACCACCCCAGGCGGGTAAAATGCCCAATTGCACTTCAGGCAGGCCAATTTTGGTTTTATCGTCGTTGCTCATCACCCGATAATCGCAGGCCAGCGCCAGCTCGGTCCCGCCCCCCAGACAACTGCCCTGAATACAGGCAATGGTGGTCACGTTTAATTCGGCCACCCGCTGAAAGAGATTGCGTCCCCGGTCGCCATAGGCTGCTGCGGCTTCAAAATCAAAACCGCCCTGGGTCATGCTGCTGAGATCCGCACCGGCAATAAAATTGCCTTTTTTGCGGCTGGCAAACACCAGCGCTTTGAGCTGTGGGTTTGCGCCCACTTCGTTAATCACCCGTTCAATTTCAGCTAGCATGGCGTTTGAGAGAAGGTTCACACTTTTGCCCGGCTGATCAATCCAGGCGGTAGCCAGTTCCCCGTCCACCTCAAGGTGGATCCAGGGCTCGTCCACGGCGTGCACCACGGGTTTTTCTGTAGCAGCGGTTGCTACGGGTGCGGCGGCAGGTTCTGCAGGTATGGCTTCCGTCACCGTCGGCGGTACCTGTGGCACTTCCACTTTTGTCTCAGCCACTGCCGCAGGGGCCACCTCGGTGACCGTTTGTTCGGCCACTTCAAGGGTGCTTTCAGGACTTTCCATAACGTCTTCTAAATCCAGTACCGGTTCTTGAGTGGGGGCTTCCACAGGGGCTTTTTTCGCCTTTTTCACCACGACTTTTTTCTTTTCTTCTGACATAAGATCTTCCTCCCTACTTACGTTCTAATACGAAAGCGGCGCCCTGGCCTCCACCAATACACAGTGAAGTCATTCCCAGGTTCACGTCGCGACGTTGCATTTCTTTTAACACCGTGAGCACCAGACGGGCACCGGTAGCACCCAGAGGATGCCCCAGCGCAATCGCGCCACCATTGACGTTGAGTTTGTCACGATCAATTTCGCCAATGGGTGCAGACAGTCCAATTTTATTGGCAAATTCTTGCGAACGGAAACACACTTCGTTGGCCAGCACCTGTGCGGCAAAGGCCTCGTTCATTTCAATCAGGTCAATGTCTTTAAAGGCAACGTTGGCCAGTTCTAAGGCTTTGGGTGTGGCATACGCAGGCCCCAACCCCATGCGTTGGGCTTCTAAAGCCGCCGTGGCGTAAGAACGTACATAACCCAGAGGCTCCAGGCCCATTTCTTTGGCCAGCTCGGCCTCCATCATGAGCACCATGCCTGCGCCATCGGTCACCGGTGAGGCGTTCCCTGCGGTCACACTGCCAAAAGCCTTGTCAAAAACGGGCTTCAGTTTATTGAGCTTTTCAACACTGGTATCTGCACGGGGGCCAATATCTTCGGTTACTGCCAGACCACTTTTTTTGTAGTCGGGAATCACCACGGGTAAAATTTCTTCAGCCAGCTTGTCTTTGGCCGCAATGGCGCGCTGGTGGCTGGTGTAAGCAAACGCATCCTGAGCTTCCCGTGAAATCTTGTATTCTTTGGCCAGAATTTCAGCGGTGTGTCCCATGGTCATATCAATCAAGGGATCATTTTGGTTAATAACACTGGGTTTTAAGTGGTTCGGACGCAACTGAGAAAGGGTTTGAATCCGTTGGGCCGGGGTTTTGGCTTTGGCTGCTTTCATAAGAATCGCGGTCAGCTCATCGCTGTAACCAAACACAGGGATACTGCTCATGGACTCAGCGCCACCCGCCAAAATCACTTTGGCTTGACCAAAACGGATTTTGTCAAAACCCTGGGCAATGGCCTCCATGCCTGAGGCACAATTGCGGTTTACGGTCATGGCCGGAATATGATTAGGTAAGCCTCCCAGGATGGTGGCAATACGGGCCATATTCGCCCCTTCCACGTCCTGAATCACGTTTCCGATGATCACTTCATCAATTTTTTCTGCAGGAAAATCTGTTTGGATCATGAGTTCGCGGATCACGCGGGCTGCCAGATCGTAAGCAGGAAAAGCTTTAAACGCATCATTTGCTTTCACAAAAGGGGTGCGTAAGCCTGCGACAATAACGACTTCTTTCATATCAAGCCTCTTTCTATGATTCTAATTCCGTATTTTCGGTATTGAGTTGTTCTAATTGCACGACCCAGTCTTCTAAGACCGCAAAGGCAGATGCGTAGAACGTAGGGTCTTCTAAGTCCAGATCCAACAAAGCCAACAGCTCCCGCGCGGGGAGGCTTCCACCAGCTTTTAAAAAGCGCTGATAGCGCTCCAAAAAGGCCTCACGTTGATGCTGGTATTGATGCACCAGCGCCAGGACAATCAAGCCACTTAAGGTGTAGTTGTAGCAATAAAAAGGATACATAAACAGATGGGGAATACGACTCCAGCCACTGGCCTCGGTATCAAGGACCTCAATGGCATCTCCGGCACGCTCGCGGGCCAGCTCAAGCCATTGGGTATTGAGTGCGTCTGCATTCAGGGGCTGCTCTGCCCCTTGCTCATGGGCAAACACTTCAAAGGCCGTGATTTGCGATTGGCGATACGTGCCATTCATAAAACGCTGTAAGAGATCGCTCAACAGGTAGCGCCTGCTTTGAGGGGCTGGGTTTTCATCAAGCAAATGCATGGCCAGTAAATACTCATTAAAAGTAGACGCCGTCTCCGCCAGGAACAGCGGGGGCATCATATGCAGAATATTTTCATGGCCAGCCGTTTGATAAAAATGCACGCCATGCCCCAGCTCGTGGGCCAGGGTATTTAGAGCATTCAGGCTGTCGTTCCAATTCATCAAAATATAAGGATGTGTGTGGGCTGTAGGCGCACAGAAGGCCCCTGAGGATTTGCCTTTCCCAGGCACCGCATGAATCCAACGCTGACGAAAGAAGCTTTCTGTTTGCGTCAGTAGGTCCTCACCCAGAGGGGCCAGCGCCTGAAGCAAGGTCTCGCGGCCCGCTTCCCAGCTGACTTCCCAATTGCTTTCTCGCAGGGGCGCATTCACATCGCAAGAGCGCAGGGTCTCAAGACCCAGCCCTTTTTTTAAGGCCCGGTAATAACGCTGGTAGAGGTCAAAGCGCTGCGAAATCTCATCAAGCAGTTGGTGAATGTGGTGGGGTTGGAGCTCTTGCTCAAAGGTCTGCTGTCGCAAGGTGCTTTCAAAACCCCGCAAACGGGCTTCTTGAGCGTACTCTTGCAAGAGCGTGTTGTAAATGTACGTAATAAAGGCGCTGTTTTCACCGTAGGTACCATAGAGCACATCGTAAGCGGTTTTACGCTGGACAGGATCCGATTGTCGTGTGAGATCGGACACCTGATCTTCGGTCAAATCTGCTTGTGCACCCACTGAAAAACTCCAGGTGGAGGTGGTTTGGGTGTAAAAGTCTAACCACCGTTGACGGCTATAAGGCTGTGTCAATTGCAGCATACGCTCTTCGGCCGTCGACAATAAGAAGGGTTGAAAAGCACTGGTTTTTCTTAAAAAGTTTGCATAGGGCTTCAGTTCAGGCTGGGTGGTCAGGGCTTCTACCGTCTCAGGAGAAAGATGGGCAATCCCCTGACGAAAGAATTCGAGTTCGGCACCGGTTTCTGCCAATAAGCGCTGGATTTTGTCTCGCAGGCGATTGCAGGCTGCGTCCTGGGTCTGAATGCTCCATTCTAAATTCACATAGGTACCCAGGTTATGCAGACGCCCCACCAACTGGGCGTAGAGCCCTAAAGCCGTAGCCAAAGCGGCAGCATCCGTGTAGATCGCTGGCTGTGCAGAATAGGTGTCGACAAACTGCTGAATGTCGCGCTTTAATTGTTCACAATCCTTAGCAATGGTCGGGTCATCAAGGCCCTGGTATAGATCTTGCAGGTCCCAAATTTGTTCTTTGAAGTGTTGATTTTTAGTAAGTGTCATCATGATTTTGGTATTTTATCACGTTTACCATGTTTTTTGACGCAGTGCGTGATGAGGCTTTTTAAGCTGCCTGACGCAAGTTCCCCGACCATCTGCCGATAATAAAAACAGCACTAGATATTAAGGAACGGGACTTATGGGAAACAACAGCGTCAATACGGGTAATCCCTTGCTTTCACCCCAACAATTGTGGAGCAAGCCCGCGCCACCTCGCCCCCAAACCCAACTCCCTGGAACCCTTCCCGTGACGCCCCCCGCCGGACAAAAAGCACCCTCTGCTTTACCCGGCCAAATTCCCACTCAGTTGCCCGGTACTTTGCCCAGCGCCTCACCTCAGGGTATTACCCCCACCTATACTCCCCCGGTAGACACTCTTGGCGCCCCTCCGCCTCAGGGCAGCTCAATTCCCCAGGTTCCCTTTACCCAACAGGGGTTACCCCAGGCCCCCGCTACAGCCCCTCCCTCATTGGGACAACTGACGCAGATGTTTCGTTCAGGAGATGACAGTCTGCTGGGCAAGTACGGGGTACAATTGGCCAAAGATCAACAGGGACAAATTACCGGTTATTTTGTTAACGGTCAACAGGTGACCCAACCCCAACTCCAGCAACATCTTCTGCCCCATGCCAGCTTTTTACATCAGGAACTTGAAAATCTAAAAACGAATGTAGATCAAAGTTACACCGCCGTCTACGGCCAGATGCAAAAAGCGTTCCCCACCATGACACCGGCTGAGCAGCAATCCATTCAGATTCAAATGCAAGCCGTACACGTGATCTACGAAAGTTTTGTGAACCGCCTAAATCAAATTGATGGACTGATACGCTAATGCTGAACAATCGCCTTGGAACCCAACCCCTTGATCCCAACATCCTGTTAAAACTTGAAAAAGGAGCTTCAGCCGCCAGTGTTGCAAAAACCCAGCCGCTGAGTGCCCCTGAAGGCTTGCTCAACCCGGGCTTGCTGGGCGATGCTTTTCGTCAACCACCCAGCACCCAGGGAAGTGTTCCAGCGCAAACCGGTGCTGTACGCGAGGCCTTAAAGCCCATCGAAATGAAGCCCCTTAGCGCCCCCGTCTCAGCGCCCACTCTGGGCTCCCCTGGCATACAGGGTCCCAACCTGAGCGACACCGAAGCCACCTTATTGCTGGATCTGTCCGCAAAGCTCGGCGATATGCGCTACCAGAGTCCCATTAATTTTTCACAGGCGGTCAGTGCTCTACAAAAAATCAACCTGACGGGTAGTCAGGGATTTGCCCAGCTCACCCCCAGCCAACGTCAAATTTTAGACAACCTGGGCATTACCCCTGAAAACAGCAATAATATTTTGCAAAAACTGTATCAGGTGATCTTACCCGACAGTCAGGGCGGCAATACCTCCAATAGCTTCCAACAGGCAAAAAGCTCCGTGAACAGCTTTTTGTCGGGACTGAACCTGCAAGAGCAAGCCATGAGCGTGATTCGCAACGCTGAAGATCTCAATCAGGTGGCCCAACTGGTAGACGGCTTGTCCGCGGGCGGCATCAGCAGCCTGCTCGCAGATCGCGCTATTGTGGTCAACGATTTGGCCGTGGGCGAAATCAACAGTCAAAACTTTCAGATCACCACCCCCATGGACTTTACCGTGGGTCAGGTGTTTGTCAATGCGCAAAACGCACCTGAAAAATTAGATGGTGTGGCCAGCATTCTGCAAAAGGTGAAGCAAAGTTCCCCCTTAAACCGTGAAGAAACACTGCTCCTGGGTGAGTACGGCCTGTTTGTAAACAAAGACAAACAGCTGCAAACCATGAATGCAGAAAGCCCTTTGCCAGAACAATCCATTGCCCAGCTTGAGCAAATGTTAAACACTGTGAAAAGCTCCAGCAACACCGAAATGTACAATCAGGTGATTGGTCAAAGCATTGCCTTACTGCAATCTTCAGAACAGTATCTGGCGCTATCTGAAAAAGCCCGCACGATGGCTCTGGAATTGGTCAAAGAAACCGATCAAGTGGCCGATAACACAGTGCTTTTAGATCAGCAGCGCCAACAGGCCAATATTTTGCAAGCCAAGCTGAATACCGAGCAAGACAAGGCCCAAAATCTCGTCAACGCCAGCGCGGTCGTGGATGCCATTAACGTGGGCTCAACCCAGGGCGGTGGTCCCGTAGGCTTTGGCATCACCAGCGTGACCGCTCCCGCTCTTGGAAGCATGTCTGCGGGGGTATCCGCTTTCCAAAAGCCTGATTTGAGTCCCGCAGAAATTGCAGACGTCTTTGAAAAAATTGGCATTCAAGTGCAAGAGGGCGCTGGAGGCTACCAGTTTTTCTTAAACGGCCGCCAATTGTCCCGCGAAGAAGTTAAAAGCTATGTCACCCAATCGCTCAGCCAGGTGAGTCAGGATCTGGGCAATACGGCCAATGCGTTAAAGCATCAGCAAAACAAAGTGAATGCCACCAGTGAAGAAGTCAAAGCAGGCCAACAGCGTGTACGCTCACGTCAGGAAGAACTGGATGTCGTCGAAAGTGAACTGGCAGCTGCCGAACAGCAATACACCCAAAACCTGAAAACCTATCAGGATATTCGCGACAAAGCCCGCCTGGAATTGCCGCCCGATGAATTGGCCCAATTGGATCAGGTTTTGGATCCGATGGTAACGCGCGTGGCCACTGAGGCCTTTATGCATCGCGCCCAAACCCAGGTCATCATTAACGCCGCCGAAGCACGGGCCACGCAGGTGATCGCTGAGGCAGATCGCGCCCTCGCGGATCTGGCCCGGGATCAGGAGCAGTGGGACAGCAGTTTAAAAGCAGCCGAAGCCAGCCTCACGGACTTGCAAAGCTATTTAAACACCAGCACACCCCTCAAGTCGGATGCTTCAACTGCAGAGACCGATAAGGGAATGCCTGCCCCTGAGGCCCGTCATGAAAGACGAGGTTATAACCCGCTAGAACGTCCGGCAAAGTCAGGCACCGCACCACTCAATCCGGTATGGCTGGATCGCCATAGCGCAGAGCTAACCCAAAAAGCCCAGGAAAAAGCCCAGGCCCAAACACGCAACGAACAAATGTATTTTGAGAACTTGCAAAACGAAAAGCGCTTTGATGCAGACATGCAAAAACAGCGAGAAGCCGTTGATGCACAACGTCTGGAAGCAAATCGTCGCCGTGCTACTGAAGAGATCTAAGTCTTTTTAGCACCTAACCAAAGGCATAATAAAAGCCAGGGCGCGAATCGCGCTCTGGCTTTTTAAATCAAGTAGCGAAAAAAGAACTAACGAGCGGTAAACTCAGCCAGGGCTGTACCCCCGTAGTTTGCGGTCGGCTGACCGGAATCCACGTTGGCGTCACGCTTCAGACTTGCGGTAACCAGGTAATAGTACTTTTGGCCAGGCACAAGGCGTTTGCCGCTGTTGCTGCCCTGGTTACCGGTCAGGTCATCCCAGGTAAAGCGGTTATTGGTAAGGTTCCCTGATTTATAAAAAGGGTTGTTTTGACCATCACGCACGTCTAAAGAATAAGATACAGCGCCATCTACGGTTCCCCAGGAAAAGTTAACGGGTGTACTGACATTCACAGACTCTTTGTGGGGAGAAAGGCTAGATACCCAACCCACATCCATTTGAGGAACCTGGTAACTTGAGGCGTTATCACCGTCATAGTCAAAAGGTGAAGTGGTAATGAAAGAGAAGTAACGACCGGTTTGCGCGTCTTCTACAGGATCATAGTACTTGGTGGTTCCTTGCTCGCGCTCAAGCTCGCTCTGGAGCACAAAAGCAATCCGGTACTGACCGGCAGGAATATTGCTAAAACGGTAGGTCCCTGCACTGTCTGTGCGGACGATTTGCGCATCAGAATCGCTGCCATTGGCACGACGAATGAGAACCATGGTCGCGTTTTCAGCGGCTGAGCCGTCGGCCTTCACCACAGAACCTGAGATGCTGGCTTCCTCAGCTCCGGCTCCAGGAGGTAAACCGGTGGTTCCGCCGGGTAAAGTCCCGGGATTACAACTGGTTAAAACAGCACCGGCTAAAATAGCCAGGCCCAAAGAGGCGACTTTAAGATGTTTCAGTGTCATAGTATTTTGCTCCATAATCATATTAAATTACATGCACAGCTTAACATAATTGAATATATTCAACTATCAGCTATACATCCTAAACAGACGCGAAAGCATCAATTTTGTTCATTTTTTTATACGCAGCACCTTCCCCTGAAGTCAGAAATGCCCCCTGAGAACCGGGCTCTATGCCTTGCCCCGCAGCCCCACAAAGCAGTATGATAGGGAGCACTACACTGAACAGGATCACCTTACCCTAACCATGCGTGCACACCTTCTTGAAGCTTTAAAACACCGTATTTTGATATTAGATGGAGCCATGGGCACCATGATCCAAACCTACGGACTCGAAGAAAAAGATTTTCGAGGAGACACTTACCTCCATCACCCAACTCCCCTCAAAGGATGCAATGATTTACTTGCATTGACTCGTCCCGACGTCATTTTAGATATTCACACCCGCTTTTTAGAGGCAGGTGCTGATATTATCGAAACCAATACCTTTAACGCCAATGCCATCAGCATGCTGGATTATGATCTGGTGAATGAAGTGTATCGCCTCAATAAACGCAGTGCTGAGCTCGCGGTACAAGCCGCCCAAAACGTCAGTCAAAAAACGGGATCTCACCGTTGGGTGGCAGGTTCTATCGGCCCCACCAACCGCACAGCCTCCCTTTCACCGGACGTGAATGATCCGGCCTTGCGCAATGTCTCTTTTGAAGAACTTGTGCAAGCCTACGCAGAGCAGACACGAGGCCTCATGGATGGCGGCGTCGACCTCTTATTGCCCGAAACCACCTTTGATACCCTCAATCTAAAAGCCGCTCTTTTTGCCATTGAACAGGTGTTTGAAGAAAAAGGACGCCGACTTCCGGTCGTTGCGTCGGTTACCATTACGGATGCCAGTGGTCGGACCCTATCCGGGCAGACCCTTTCCGCTTTTTTAACCTCCATCTCTCATCAAGATCTATTGGGCGTTTCTCTCAACTGCGCCCTCGGCGCCGATGAGATTCGTCCCTTTTTGCAAGAACTGGCCCAGGACGCCGCCATTTACACCGCCTGTTTTCCAAACGCCGGGCTCCCCAACGCCTTTGGGGGCTACGATGACAGCCCTGAACGCATGGCAGCTCTGCTTCAAGAATACGCAAATCTTGGCTGGCTCAATATTGTGGGAGGATGCTGTGGCACCCGTCCAGAACACATTCAATACATTGCAGAAGCGGTCAAAGGCATCCCGCCGCGTGTCCCTGCTGCTCCCGCCAAATATCCGCAATTCAGTGGCTTAGAACGCCTGGAGGTGCGCCCTGAAAGCAACTTCCTATTGGTGGGAGAACGCACAAATATTACCGGCTCACGGAAATTTGCTCGCCTGATCCGCGATGGGGATTTTGAAGCGGCCGTTCAGGTGGCCCGTCAACAGGTAGAAAGCGGCGCGAATATTTTAGATGTCAATATGGACGAAGGCCTGATTGATTCCGTGGCGGCCATGAAGACCTTTCTCAATTTAATTGCCACAGAACCCGAAATCACACGAATTCCCGTCATGATTGACTCTTCGCGCTGGGAAGTGTTAGAAGCAGGTCTACAATGCTTACAAGGCAAATGTATTGTCAATTCGATTTCCCTTAAGGACGGGGAAGAACTCTTTTTAGAACGGGCCCGTAAAATTCAGCGCTATGGTGCTGCCGCAGTGGTCATGGCCTTTGATGAAACCGGTCAGGCCACCCGTACCGAAGACAAAATAAGCATTTGCCAACGGGCGTATCGTCTGCTTACCGGCATCGGCTTTTCGCCCCAAAATATTATTTTTGACCCCAATATTTTGACCGTGGCTACAGGTATGGAAGAGCACAACGGATACGCTTTGGCCTTCTTTGAAGCCCTGGCACCCATTAAAGCGAGCTGCCCAGGGGCTTTAATTAGCGGTGGCGTGAGCAACGTTTCCTTCTCGTTTCGAGGCAATGATTTTGTGCGCGAAGCCATGCACGCGGTCTTTCTTTACCATGCCATTCAACAGGGCTTAGACATGGGCATTGTCAACGCGGGTCAATTACAGGTTTACGCAGATATTCCGACGGTGCTGCGCGACGCCATTGAAGATGTGTACTTCGACCGCCATCCCCAGGCCACCGAAAACCTCTTAACCCTTTCAGAGCAATATCAAAATGCGGCGCAAAAGCAGCAGCAACTCAGTCCTGAATGGCGCAAAGAAGCCCTGGCAAAACGCCTGGCCTATGCCCTTCGCCATGGGATTACGGAGTTTTTGATCACCGATTTAGAAGAGGCTCTGGCACAAGACATGAGCCCACTGGCCATTATTGAAGGTCCCATGATGGACGGCATGAATGAAGTGGGAGACCTGTTTGGAGCCGGTAAAATGTTTTTGCCCCAGGTGGTTAAAAGTGCGCGAGTGATGAAACAGGCGGTCGCCTTTTTAGAACCCCTGATGAAAAAAGAGGATCAGCAACGCCATACCAAGGGCAAAATTTTAATGGCCACGGTGAAAGGCGACGTCCACGACATCGGCAAAAATATTGTGGGCGTGGTCATGGCTTGTAATCACTACGATGTCATTGATATCGGGGTGATGGTGCCCGCTGAGAAAATCCTGGCGGAAGCGAAGGCCCACCAGGTGGACGTCATCGGCTTAAGTGGACTGATTACACCTTCTTTAGATGAAATGGTGCATGTGGCACAAGAAATGGAACGCCAACAGTTTAAGGTCCCCTTGCTCATTGGGGGCGCCACCACCAGTAAAAAACATACCGCCGTCAAAATTGCCCCGGCCTATGGCAATGAAGTGGTGCATGTCAGCGATGCATCTCGCTCAGTGGGCACCTTGCGCGATCTGCTCACCCCTGAGTTCAGAGAGCGCTTCTTAAGCAATTTACAAAAAGACCAACAGCATTTGAGAGAACGTTTTGCTGCCCAGCAAAAAGACACCGCTTACCGCAGCCTTAGCGAAGCCCGTGAACACGCTCCCGAGCTGGATTGGTCTAACTATACCCCACCCCTCCCCGCCTTTACAGGGGTGAAACAGCTACGGGATATTCCCATCAAAGAAATTGTGCCCTTTATTGACTGGACACCCTTTTTCATCACCTGGGAACTTCACGGCGTCTATCCGCGTATTCTGGAAGACGCAACCGTGGGCCAGGCGGCCCGCGACTTGTTTGCTCAGGCCCAAACCATGTTGGACCAAATTGTCGACGAGGGTTGGCTCAAAGCCCACGCCGCTTTTGGTTTTTTTAGCGCCCAACGCCAGGGCGATGATATTCAAATTCAAACGGAACAGGGACCGGTGGTCATTCATACGCTACGTCAACAGCACGCCAAAAAAGGCCCGAACTATGCCCTGGCCGACTTTATTGCGCCTTCAGGCCATCAGGATCACCTGGGTGCTTTTGTGGTAACGACCGGAGACGGTATTGAAACCCATTTACAACGCTTTCGGGCTGCGCAGGATGACTTTAGTGCGATCATGCTGCAGGCCCTGGCGGATCGTCTGGCAGAAGCGCTCGCCGAAAAGTTGCACAAAGAGGTCCGTGAACAATGGGGCACGCCAGACAGTCCCGATTTAAGCCTTCACGATCTGATCAAAGAGCGCTATCCGGGCATTCGACCCGCCCCGGGTTATCCCGCATGCCCGGATCATACCGAAAAGCGCACCCTCTTCACCTTGCTAGGCGCCGAGGCATTGGGCGTACATTTAACCGAACATTGTGCCATGTACCCCACCGCCTCGGTGAGTGGTTGGTATTTTTCGCATCCTGAAAGTCGCTATTTTAGCCTGGGTAAAATTCTCAATGATCAGCTAACAGAGTATGCACAACGGAAAGGCTGGTCGGCCACAGAGGCCCGACAGTGGCTCCGACCTAACCTGGATCTTTAAGCTTTTCCAGAGCTGCCAAAACCCTTGTCTCCCCGAGGGTTTTGGGGTTCAAAGGCCGCGGCAACCTCTACCACTTCGGTGATGCGCGCGCACACCTGAAATACCAATTGCGCAATTTTATCCCCCGCATCAAAGTGACGCTTCTCTTGACCGTGGTTATATAGCTTGATCATAAGTTCACCGGTGTAGTTGGGGTCAACCACACCAGCTCCTTTTTCAATATTGCTTTTGACAGACAAACCCGACTTGGACCAGACAAAACACCCCAGTTGAAAATGGGTTTGCCAGGCCTCGGGTAAAGGGGGAATATGGACTTGCAAACCTGTATTTACCACCGTAGAATCCTGGGGTTCTAACGTAAAAGCGTGTAAACAATGCACATCCACCCCCAGGTCCCCGGCATAGGCTATCCGGGGAATAATCGCTTCAGGATGAAGCTTATGAAAAGCAATTTTCATGACGATTCCTCACTCTGTGTTTTAACGAAGTATAAAGTAAGTCTCTCTGTTTTTCGTGCTAAAATTGCTTACAGAAGTCGTCACATCATAGAAATTTAAATTTTCAGAAACAAGGCTACATGTTCAAACTATTCCGAGCAATCTCCGAAAACAAGCAACTTACTCTTCTGGTACAACGGCTTAAAATAGAGAACAAAAACGCATTGGAAAAAGTTGAGCAACTCCAAAAAGAGCTCAACCAAACCCGGGCGACCCTGGGCAAAGTGCAAATTCGTCAAGCCGAGGCCCTTTCTCAACAACGCAGCCTTGAAGAACGCATGGGCAAAGCCCGCAAAGGCTATCGTGAAATGCAGTTGCGTCTGCAAACCTCTGAGCAAAACCTGCTGGCAGCCAAAGAAGAAATTCTTAAGCTAAAAGCCGAAACGCCCCCTGCAGATGAAGTGACACCTCAAGCTACTGCTTCCGCGCTTAAACAACCGCGTCCTGTGAAAGCCCCGAAAGAAACCCACATTCTTCTGGTGGACGACTCTTTGACCACACAAACGCTGATGAAACGCATCTTAGAAGCTGCTCAATATACCGTCACCGTGGCCAAAGATGGTCCTGAAGGTCAGGATTTAACCGAACAATTGCGTCCTGATCTGATTATTGCTGACGAAAAAATGCCCCAAATGAATGGTTTTGAACTCAATACCTGGCTAAAAACCCAGGAGACCATTGCAGACACCCCCTTGCTTCTGATGACGTCTCACGCCGATGATGCCTTCAAAGAAAAAGTCACCACTGCCGATATTCAGGGCTATATCAACAAAGCCAACTTTAACCAGGAAAAATTTTTAAAAGTCGTGAAAGAAACCCTTTCGCATACTTGATTCCTAAAATTCAAAGATGATATGATGCTTTTATGACACAGGACGTGTCTATCTTTTTAATCGTTTCATGGAGGAAACACAATGCCTATTCGCATTAATACCAATATTGCGTCTTTGAACGCACAGCGGAATCTGGGCCGTACCAACCAGATGCTCAACAAAACCCTCGAAAGACTGTCTTCTGGCTTACGCATTAATAAAGCAGCTGATGACGCCGCAGGTCTGGCCGTAGCCGAAAAGCTGAACACCCAGGTGCGGGGCTTTTCTCAGGGTATTGCCAACGGCCAAGATGCCATCAACCTCATTGCCACTGCAGAATCAGGGATCGATCAAACCACCCAGATTCTACAGCGTATGCGCGAGCTGTCCATTCAAGCTGCCAGCGATACCTTAGTCAACAAGGACCGCGAAAAAATCCAGGTAGAAATCGACGAACTGCGGGAAGAACTGACCCGTATTGCAGAAAGCACCGAGTTCAACACCCGCTCACTGCTAGATGGTTCAATTGCGAGCTCAGCTTACGCTGAAGACGCCAGCATTGACATTGAGCAGAACGCACGCGTGGGCTCTACCAGCTTAAATGACGCCATTACCTCTGCAACCGTTTTAACCACCGCCAATGCAGACGCAGCCTTCCAATTCAAATTTGTCGCCACCCAGGCCAGTGCCACGGCACCGATTTCTGTGGGTCTGGAAATCCGTTCTTCTGACGGGGGTATTCTCACCACCATTGCTGATGTAAGTGGCGCAAGTGCTGTAGCGCTGACCGTTAACGGAACCGTCATGGGAACCGTTAACCTGTCTACGGCTAACGTTACCCTGTCCGATATCGGTAAGACGGCACTTGTCCAGTTGACCTCTCAGCGCGCGGCGGTTACTGCAGACAATGCCTTAACCTTCCACGTGGGCGCCAACGAAGGCCAGTTCCTCAAAATGGGTGTACAAGACCTGCGGGCTTCTGCGCTGCGTCTGGAAACCATCAGCATTGAGGGAACCACCGACGAAGATAGCCGTGTGAAAGCACAAAATGCTATCGGAGTAGTAGATGCCGCTCTGGACTACGTCAACACCGTACGCTCTCGTCTCGGAGCCTTCCAGAACCGCGTGGAGTACAGCATTTCTAACATGCAGGTGGCTCGCGAGAACCTGGCAGCTTCTGAATCCCGCATTCGCGACGCTGACATTGCTGCTGAAACCGCAAACCTGACCCGTGCACAAATTCTGGTTCAGGCCGGTACCGCCGTACTGACCCAGGCCAATATCACGCCACAGTCAGCCCTCAACCTGCTCTAAAGAACAGCGTATAAATAAAAGCCTGGTGCCACGAATTAGCATCAGGCTTTTTTAATGGAATGCCTTCAGGTTTGCTCCCGTAAAAACCGCGGCAAATCGTCTTGAATCACACACCACTTGCGCGCCTGGATGGTGTAAATGTGATAAGTGGGAGAGACCCGATCGGGCTGATCTAAAGAGGCAATCGCCAGGGTTAAATAGTCGGGGTGTTGCACATGGCGAAAAGTCAGGGTGGAACCACACTGCCCACAGAACCCACGACGCACGTCTGATGAAGAGGCATATTCCCGAGGTTGGGAGCTCAACCACAGCACATCTTTGTGTAAAAAGTCCATCCAGGCCATAACCGGTGCACCGGCGATCTTTTGGCAATGCCGACAATGACAATAGTCCGCCGCAAAGGGCAAGCCCTGCACCTGATAACGGATCGCCCCACAGAGACATCCACCATGTAAAATATCCGTCACCACTTCCACCTGTTTTTCCTCCCAGAAGAAAAGCCCGTTCCACCTGGATGGAATGGGCTTTTAAATCTTGTTTTAAATGTGATTAACAGAGCACAAGATTATTGCTCTCTTCAGGCTTTTCCGCCTGAACAGTCACCCGGCAAATATTTGCACCCAGACCGGCCAATTTATGTTCAAAGTTTTCATAGCCGCGGTCTAGATAGTGCAGGTTAGACACTGAAGTTTCACCATCAGCAATCAAGCCCGCTAAAACAAGCGCAGCAGCAGCGCGCAAATCAGTGCCCTGAACGGGTGCACCAGAGAGTTCCGCATTGCCTAAAATGGTAACGGTACGTCCTTCGACGCGCATCTGAGATCCCATGCGCAGCATTTCATCCACATACATAAAGCGGTTTTCAAAAACGGTTTCCGTAATGGAACTGGTACCGTCAGCAACCGCCAGTAATACAGCCATTTGCGCCTGCATATCGGTCGGAAAACCGGGGTGAGGCATGGTGCGAATATGTACAGGGCGAATAGGCTGGTTGCCACGCACGCGCAAGGTTTCTTGATCCAGCACGTCGATGGTTACATTGGCTTCTCTTAAGGTTGCAATCAGTGAGTCCATGGCGGTTACAGGGGCTTTTTCAACAATGACATCGCCCTGGGTGATGGCTGCTGCCACCATAAAGGTACCAGCTTCAATGCGGTCAGGCATAACCGAATAACGAATGGGTTGCTTTAAAGCTTTCACGCCTTCGATCACGATGGTATCGCTACCAGCACCGGAAATCTGAGCACCCATGGCGTTTAAGAAATTCGCCAAATCTTCAATCTCAGGCTCACGGGCGACGTTGCGCAAGTGGGTTTGGCCTTCTGCCAGACAGGCAGCCATCATCAGGTTTTCAGTGGCGCCCACACTGGGGAAAGAAAGGGTGATATCAGCGCCTTTTAAGGGACCCTGGGTTTCAACAATAACATTACCGTGTTCAATCTCAATGCTGGCACCCATGGCTTCTAAGCCTTTTAAATGGATGTCTACGGGACGAGAGCCAATGGCACAACCACCGGGGAGCGCCACTTCAGCACGTCCCATACGGGCCACAAGGGGTCCTAAAACGAAGAAAGAAGCACGCATCTGGGTCACCAAATCATAGGGTGCTTTACTGGCGTTTAAACCACGAGCGTCAACTTCAAGGGTATGGTGACTGGTAAACGTTGCTTTCGCACCCAGACTCTGTAAGACTTCGGCCATGATTTCGATGTCTGCCAGACGGGGTACATTGTCTAAGATGATAATATCCTGGGTTCCCAGTAAGGAAGCGGCCATCAGGACGAGGGCAGAATTTTTCGCTCCGTTAATCGTAACTTTTCCCTTGAGGGTGTTGCCACCCTGTATAAGTAAACGCTCAAGACTCATTTTGCTCTTTATTCCATTCAATTTCTAATTCAGCTGCTGTACTCTTCATCATGCTGAATATTGGGGTGATTCTCAGTGATTATAACCACAACACATAAAGATTTTTTTATTTTGCTAAATCCTGTTAAACATCAAAAATGTGGTTAAGAATGAGTTAAACTAAGGCTATTATACCATAAAATTGCTGAAACCACGCAGTGCGTCAAGAGGTTTCGTAACAATTATTAATATCATCCCATCCAGCGCGAGATAAAACAAGAAGATCGCGGGGATCTAAGGCTTAAAACACGAAGGTTTCAGGGGTTTCATACCTTGCTGGGCCGTGCGAGACAGCTTTAAAAAACCATGGGTTTCTGTTTTTAAAAGGGTAAAAAACCGGGTGGGCTGCAATTGCTTTTCGCCCTGGCAATTTTGCGCCAAAAGACGGTTGAATTGCCCCAGAGAAACCTTTTGCTCTGCGTATTGCGAAAGCAACGCCAGAAAAATGCGCTGACGTAAATACTCAGGCATATCCAGACGCCATTTTAATAAGACACTATGTACCTGACGATTTTTTACCGCAAACTCTAGCACTGCCCACTCGGCATGAGACTGGGGGTCATAGAAATAAAGATGGGGGTCACGCGCGGTTAAGGGGGCCCCTTGCCAGGTGGCGCGGGTTACAAAACCCTGTTCTACAAAGGGCAGTAAGGTTTCCAGACGATAGGGATCTCCCAGGCGGGCCTGAGCTGAACCACACACAAAAAACGCAAAAAGCGCCCAAAGCCAGACATATCGACTTACTTTGGACGCTTTAAACATCACGTAAACTTAGCGTGTGGGACGGCTTTTGCGATGCTTCAACAGTTCAGCAACACGCAAGCGCATCCGCGCTCTTTGTAATGACGCCATGGAACGGGCACGATCCACAGCCTCAGAACCGGCAGATTCGCTCAGACGAACCTGGGCACGATCTGCGGCCTGTTTGGCACGTAACTCGTCCAGGTCGCCCGATTGCTCAGCGCTTTCGGTCAGCACTGTCGCATGGTTGTTATGAAATTCGAGAATGCCACCCATGGTGGTGATAAAATCACGCTGGCCGTTTTTTTGGTACTCAAGGTAACCAATATCCACCAGCATAAACACGGGCACGTGACCCGGCAGAATTCCCAATGAGCCGCTGGGGCCCATTACAGACAAGAAATCTACCGTTTCACTTAAGAGTGCACCAGTGGGGGTGACCACGTCTAACTGAATGCTTCGACTCATGTCACCTATTATCCTTGTAATTTTTTCGCTTTTTCGATGGCTTCATCAATGGTACCTACCAGCAAGAATGCTTGCTCAGGAAGGTGATCGTACTTGCCTTCTAAGATTTCTTTGAAGCTGCGTACAGAATCTTCGAGTTTAACGTAGGTACCGGGTGAACCGGTAAAGATTTCCGCAACGTGGAAAGGCTGACTGAGGAAACGCTCTAAACGACGGGCACGGGCCACGGTCTGTTTGTCTTCATCAGAGAGTTCTTCCATACCCAGAATTGCAATAATATCTTGCAATTCGTTGTAGCGCTGCAGCACCTGCTGAACCGCACGGGCAGTTTCATAGTGCTCTTTACCCACAACTTCAGGCTTCAGAATTTGTGAAGAAGAATCCAGCGGATCCACCGCAGGATAAATCCCTTTTTCTGAAATCTTACGGGACAATACGGTGGTGGCACCCAGGTGAGCAAAGGTAGTGGCTGGCGCAGGGTCAGTCAAGTCATCCGCAGGAACGTAAACAGCCTGAATCGAAGTGATCGATCCAGATTTGGTGGAGGTAATCCGCTCTTGCATCATCCCCATCTCAGTGGCCAATGTAGGCTGGTAACCTACTGCTGAAGGCATACGGCCCAGCAGTGCGGATACTTCAGAACCGGCCTGGGTGAAACGGAAAACGTTGTCGATGAATAAAAGAACGTCCTGATTTTGAACATCACGGAAATATTCCGCAACGGTCAAACCGGTCAGACCCACACGCATACGCGCTCCGGGCGGTTCGTTCATCTGACCATAAACCAGCGCTACTTTATCAATAACGTTAGATTCGATAAATTCGTGATACAGGTCGTTTCCTTCACGGGTCCGCTCACCTACACCGGTAAATACGGATACACCCCCGTGCTGTTTCGCAATGTTGTGAATCAGCTCCTGAATCAGTACGGTTTTGCCTACACCGGCACCGCCGAACAGACCGATTTTACCGCCTTTTGGATAAGGGGCCAGAAGGTCGATAACCTTAATGCCGGTTTCGAAAACTTCGGGCTCTACGGTTAAATCAACCATTTTGGGAGCATCACGGTGAATGGGCATGCGCTGAGGCGCGTTTACAGGGCCCACTTCATCTACAGGGTCACCGGTAACATTCATAATACGACCTAAGGTCGCTTCGCCGACGGGCACCATAATGGGCGCGCCAGTGTCGACGACTTGCATGCCGCGCACAAGGCCGTCGGTAGAGGACATTGATACGGTACGCACAGCGTTACCGCCTAAGTGTTGCTGAACTTCAACAACCAGTCGTCCTTCTTCGCCCCGATCAATTTCCAGAGCGTTGTAAATATCAGGCAGACTTTCGCCGTCAAATAAAACGTCAACAACAGGACCCAGAATTTGGGTGATTTTGCCAACGCGTTGGGTTTGAACTGCACTTTCTGTCATTTGTTTGTTTCCTTCTTCTATTGATTCAGGGCTTCTGCGCCGCCCACAACTTCCAGAATTTCTGTTGTAATACCTGCTTGACGAACTTTGTTGTAGAGCGTGCTTAACTCATCCAATAGTTCATCCGCATTTTTTGTTGCCGCATCCATTGCTGTCATCCGAGCTGCCAACTCACTGGCGGCACTTTCCAGTAGCGAACGCAAAATTTGGCGCCCAATATAGCGGGGCAAAATATTTTGCAATAAAGTGACCGGATCAGGCTCGTAAAGATATTCAGCTTTTGGAGCTTCCTCGCCCTCAGGAGGGGCTACAGGCAACAGTTGTAATTCACTGGGGTTGTACTGCAGCATGGACACAAAGTCTGTGTAGATCAACACCACTTTGTCCACTTTCCCTTCTAAGAAAGCCGTACTAATCGCTTCCGTCAGCATTTCTGCTTCAGCATAGGTGGGTACTGCAGGGAGTGAAGCGTACCGACCCATAATCTCAATTTCACCTTTTTGGTAGAAGTTAATGGCTTTATTGCCCACCAGCCAGGCCTTGGGGGTTTGACCCGCCGCCAGGGCTGCTTCCATTTGCAAATTGGCAAACTTGAGTACGTTGGAGTTGTAAGCACCACACAGACCTTTGTCGGAGGTGACAATCACAAAACCAATGTTTTTGACGTCTCGCTGCTCCAGGAGGGGCTCATTGAGCTCCTCCTCAGCCAGGCGATAAGCCACATACTGAAACATTTCTTTCAGCTTTTGCGCATACGGACGGGTGGACATCACGCTGTCCTGGGCACGACGAACCTTCGCAGCCGCAACCATTTTCATGGCCTTGGTAATCTGCTGGGTTCCTTTCAAGCTTTTGATCCGATTTCGGATCTCCCGTGTACTTACCATAATTTACCCCTTATAAACGCTTTCTTTAAACGCTTTCAGGGCTTGTTTTAATTTGTCTTCGGTTTCTTCGCCGTGAAGGGCACCGGTTTCAGTGATTTTTGCTTCGATATCAGGGTGGTTGGTATCGAGGTAAGCAAAGAATTGCTTACGGAAAGCGTCGATTTGTTTGTAATCCACGTCATCGGTATAACCCTGAGTGACCGCGTAAATTTGAATCACCATTTTACCCAAAGAGTAAGGTGCGTTTACGGGCTGTTTCAGAATCTCGGTCAAACGCTGTCCCCGAGCCAATTGGTTCTGGGTGGCTTTGTCAAGGTCAGAAGCAAACTGTGCGAAAGCAGCCAGCTCACGGAACTGAGCCAATTCCAGACGCATGGGACCTGAAATCTTCTTCATGGCTTTGGTTTGCGCAGCACCCCCTACCCGTGATACCGAAATACCGGAGTTGATCGCAGGACGGATACCGGCGTTAAACAAGTCTGTTTCTAAGAAGATCTGACCATCGGTAATCGAAATAACGTTGGTGGGAATAAAGGCAGTTACGTCGTTGGCCTGGGTTTCAACGATAGGCAGCGCGGTCAAAGAACCGGCGCCTTCTTTATCGCTCAACTTGGCAGCGCGCTCAAGCAGACGAGAGTGCAGATAGAAAACGTCACCAGGATACGCTTCACGTCCGGGAGGACGACGCATCAGCAGAGACATTTCACGATAAGCCGCAGCTTGCTTGGTTAAGTCATCATACACACACAGCACGTGGCCGCCTTTGTACATGAAGTACTCACCCATCGCGCAACCGGCGTAAGGAGAAAGGAACTGCAGTGCAGGGGCATCGTTTGCGTTTGCAGCCACAACGATGGTGTACTCCATGGCACCGTGATCTTCGAGGGTTTTAATCACGTTGGCAACGTTAGAGGCCCGTTGACCGATCGCCACGTAAACGCAGATACAATTTTGACCTTTTTGGTTCAGGATCGCGTCTACGGCCACAGAGGTTTTACCGGTTTGACGGTCACCAATGATCAGCTCCCGTTGACCGCGGCCAATGGGAATCATTGAGTCTACAGCGGTAATACCGGTTTGCAGGGGTTCGTGAACGGATTTACGGGCAATAATACCCGGTGCAGGGGATTCAACTTTGCGGTATTCGGCAGCTTCAATCGGGCCTTTACCATCTAAAGGGTTACCCAAACAGTCCACCACACGACCCAGCAGGGCTTCACCCACAGGAACTTCGACCACGCGGCCGGTGGTTTTGACCACGTGACCTTCTTTAATGTCGCGGCCAGTACCAAAAATTACGGATCCGACACTGTCTTCTTCTAAGTTAAACACCATTCCCACGGTGCCGTTGCCGAAGTCTAACAGTTCACCCGCCATGGCTTTTTCTAAACCATGAATACGGGCAATACCGTCGCCTACGCTGAGAACGGTTCCGGTGGAAGAGTCACTGAGTTGTTGTTCATAATTTGCAATTTGCTGCTTTAAAATATTGGTAATTTCATCGGGTTGAATGCTCAACATACTAGAAATGTGCCTTTCTTTGATTAAATATCACCCTACACCAGAGCCTGGGCGAGGTTATTCAGCTGAGTTTTGAGAGAACCATCAATCATACGATCACCAATTTTGATGGTGACGCCCCCAAGCAATGCGGGGTCAGTATGACAGTTCATGACGACTTGCTGTCCAAGGTATTCTTCAAGCTGCTGCTTGAGAATTGCTTCGGTTTTTTTGAACATGGGAACCGCTGTTACCACGTCCGTAATCACGGTCTTATTGCTGGCATTGAGTAAGCGTGTGTACTCGGCTGCAATTTCAGCCAGGTGATCTTCACGTTTTTTGTCCACCAGCAGACACAAAAAATGCAAAAGTTGGTCAGGAATTTTTCCTGAGAACAATTGCTGAATCATCTGCTTTTTATCTTCTTTTCTCACCACAGGGTGATGCAAGATGCGACCAAAATCAGGATGTTCTTTCATCATCTCCAGGATATCATCGAGGATACCGCCAAATTTGGCTTCCTGACGCTGCTCCTGAGCCAGTTGAAAAAGTGCCTGGGCGTAGCGCTCTGCTACGACTTTATTTTTCATGAGGTGTACTCCTTGAAGCCCTTAAGCGTATAAGCAAAGTCCTCGACCAGCTCAGAGTGTCCAAGCTTGTTGAGATCTTGCTCAATTAAGTTTTGTGCGTTGGCCATGACTTGTTCCACAAGCTCCTGGCGCAGGTTCAATCGCAAGTTATTGACTTCTTGTTCAATTTGACGATCAACGCGCACTCTTAAGGCTGCAATTTCAGCAGTGGTATCTGCCTTCATTTTTTCAGCAGCAGCCTTACCACGGGCTTCGGCTTCATCACGGATTGCCTGAATCTGAGGCGCTGCGTCACGAATTTGTGCACGGACAGCGTCCAGTTCGGCAGACATATCTGCCAGATTTTTTTCTGTCTCTTCAATCGTCTGTACGATATCTTTGTGTTTATTCCCGATACCCTCTGACAAACGAGGCACCAGCAGTTTCCATAACAAGAAGGCCAGGATACCAAAGTTCAAAAGGTTTGAAATCACCATTAAAAGAAGGGGGCTCATTGTCTAAACACCTACTTCCTGGGTGGCTTTGGGAGTCAATTTAGCCACGATTTGGTTTGCCAAAGGGGCAATCTGCGCGTTTAAGACTTTGCGCAGTTCAATTTCCTGCTGAGCCAATTGCTCGCGGGTTTCATTCATCTTAATATCTAGTTCTGCCTGAACGGCAGCCAGTTGCGCTTCACGCTCCTGATTTGCCTTTTCAATCTGGGCCGCTACCAGTTCAAAAGCATCCTGACGGGCCTGATCCAATTGTTGCTGGTGATCAGCACGCAGTTTTTTAAGTTCTGCGTGTTTGGCTTCCGTTTGTTGGATAGCCTGATCGAGACCGGACTGGCGTTCTTTTTGGATCTTAATAATCGGCTGAAAGAAGATTTTGTTAAGAATAAATAAAAAGAAGAGAAAATTAATAAGTTGTATTACTATAGTTGCATCAAAAGAAACCACGTGTCTTCTCCATATCACATAAGTGGATGGTAAATTATAACACTAATCTTCGCTCGCTTGAGGGGTTTAAAACCTCCGAAACGCAAATAACCCCGTTTTTACGAGGTTATTTTATGTTTTTATTTAGTTCAGGTTAAAGAAAAGCCTAGCGGATCAAGCTGTTCAAATCGTCAGTGATTAAATTATGGGTACTGATAATTTTTGAGATCGACGAGAATACTTTCTGGGCAATGCTCAACATGGGAATATATTCTGTGAGGGAAGCCTCAGAAGCTTCCAGGGCGTTTTGCGTCACAAAGGTGCGCGGGCGTTTGCCATGCACCGTATTCGATAACTCTACGTTACCCACATCAGAGACTCCCACGGATACCATTTCACCGGTGGTTTGGGTATTGGTGGTGTTCTTAAAGTCGGCATAAAGGCTTTCTGCACGCAGAATATTTCCACCGTTACGCAGCGTTAAAAATCCAGCCAGATTTTCGCCTGAAGAAGTCACATTAAAGGTGGCCACTGGACCGTTATCGATGCTGATTGAGATCTGCTGGTTACGATCCAGGCGAATCGCCACGCGATGCGAGGCTGCAGCATCTAAGTCAGCACTGGTGACACCCGCACCAATTGCTCCGATGTTAACTGCGGCGGCCAGAGGAACAGCAACTAAACCGGGGCCATATCCATCGGGACGCTGGCGGAGCACGACGTTACCTGTGTTGGGGTTATATTGCAGCTCATACCCTCCCGAGTTAAACGAGTGCGGGTCATTTTGTCCAAACCCGAAGGTCACAATCCCGCCGTTGGTTACTTTCAAGTCCATAACCACATCAAACTGCTCGGTAGAAGAGGACTCTGAGATAATCATACTTCCGCCTGCAAAAGGTGCTACGGCTTCAGATTGAACATAACCCGCCGTTTTGTTATGGGTATAAACAGGCAATGGATTAACGATCTGCTGTAAGGTCGGAGCCACAGCCCCCAGCATATTTTGACCGAATTGGTTAGCAGCCGGATTGCTAGAAATATCTTTAATATAGTTTTCAGCGCTGTTGTCAATGTCATCGCGACTGCGTATAAAGCGGCTGTCATTTCCCCCAAAAGCATAAACATCTTGATAGGGATTGTCCAACTTAAAGAAACGGGCCAGAGCCAGTCCATTGGTTCCACTAAAAGCAATACGGTTATTAGCACCACCAGCTACAGTATTCTCAATAGAAAGACGGTCAGTGACCTCATCATAGGTAGCCGTTACGCCTGCCACACCGTTCAGCAACGTCAGAATATCATCAAGGGTTTGGCTGGGTACATCAGGAATAACCAGGGAACCATTTGCACCAAAATCAATGGTAGCGTCCGCATCAAGAACACTCGGTGGCAAAGCAGTAGAATAAATAAAACCCGGATCATCTACAGTGGGAATAAAAATAGGATCATCATACACAAAGGTAATCCCATCGGTTCCGATGGAAAAGTCGTTTTTCACACGGGTGGTCAAATTGCCATCAATTTCAAACACGGTGGAGCCATACTGAGACATGCGCAGGTTATCGCGGTTCGCAAAGTCCAAAAGCAAAAAGTTTTTATTGCCATAGGTATCCAGCTCAGCAGAATAACCGTCTTTATGAAAAATATCGCTTTGATCTTGCGGATCAAAACGAATGTAGTCGCGCCCGGCAGAAACCACTTTGAGTCCAGCGCTATTGACCAGATACCCTTCGTTATCCCAGTGAAACTCACCGTCACGACTGACGTAATATTTATTGGAGCTTTCATTGTGCAAAACGAAGAAACCGTCGCCATTTAAAGCAAAGTGAGTGGACGCGTCAGAATTAACAACCGAACCCTGCCCCCACTCCACCTGGGTAGACTGAACGGTTAGGGTTGAAGGCGGAATCTGTAGATTCCCGGCAACGGAGTTAATCCCCAGACCGTCGGTAAAATTCGCTCGGGTGGTCTTGTAACCGGTGCGATTTGCACTTTGTAAATTTCCGTTAATCACGCCAATCCATTGATTAACCGCAACCAGAGAATTAATCCCTATTCTATCGAGTGACATACATGACCCTTCCGTGTGCGAAAATACATTTCCATCATCATAACATTTCTTTTATCATAGCAATTTTATACAGGATAACTCACCAGAAGAAAACCATTATTTAACACAATAACAACGTAAACAACGATTTTTAATCATTTTTTAAAAATTAACGGATTAAGCTGTTCATATCGTCCTGCATGGCGTTGCTGACACTAATGATTTTTGAAATGGAACCAAACACTTTCTGCGCCAGCCCCAACATGGGCAAATACTCCGTTAAAGAAGCAGTAGAGCTCTCTAAAGCAGACTGAATGACACGGGTACTACTCTGGTTGTAAATGGCGTCATTGACTTCTTTGCGGGCATAAGCTTTAACACTGGTAGATATCATGGCCCCCGTGGCGTAGTGGTTGTATTGGGATTTGAAATCCGCATACATATTGTAGAGTTCGAGACGGTTCTGATAATGCCCCAGCGTCAAATAACCAATGCGGTCTGAAATATCGCCCAACAGCGAAAAAGACTGACTCACCCCGTCCACAGAGAAACTGAGTTCCCCGGCCTTGTCTAATCGCACAGCAAAACGGTGCGGAGAGCCCCCCAGACCACTAATCACCGGTAAAGCCCCGGGAGCGCTATTGATTAAAACCGGAACGCCATTGGGATCCAGTTCTCGCTGAAAGAGGTAGACATCACCGGTTCCTGGATGATACTGCAAGGTGAAACCACCTGAATCTATCTGCCCCGGACGCTTCTGACCAAAATGCAATTCAATGAAAGACGCGTCGGTTTGCAAGTCCATGACCAGATCAAACTGCCCTGTGGCCTGGGCATGAGAAATCCCGAGAAAGCTGCGCTCTCCGTCAGCGATCACCACATTGTTGAGTTTGTCATGGGTATAAGTGGCCGGAATACCCGAAGGATCAAAAACAGGCGTTGTATTGTCCGTCAGGTTGAGATGTTGATTAAAGGATCGTGTGGGCACCATCGCTGCCGTAATATCTAAACTGTGCTCACCGGGCACCGCTGAGTCCAGTACCCGAGAATTATCAATATCCTGGGTGCTGAGCAAACGGGAGCCAAAGAATACACCCTGTGATTCGAATTGTGGCGTTGCTCTATCCAGTTGAAAGAATTGTGCCAGAGCCTGGCCATTAGGCCCTTCAAAGATAATACGTGTGTCTGGACGAATCATTTGCGCCAGAGGCATACTGGCCGCATCTTGCGGTGTAATTTGCGCAAAGGTGTTGGCAGAGGGTGGACTGTTATCGATATTGCTCGTGCTGGTGATATTCTGCGCTCCGCCCCCGGTACTGGCAGAAAAAGGTGCCACATTAAAAAAGTCGGCGATGGCATCTCCGTTAATGCCATCAAAACGGATACTATTATCTCCAATGGCCCCCGTGGTGTTGTTGAGCACCAACTGACGGGTCACCGTATTAAAACTGGCAGTAACATTCACGCCGTTCACCGTAGCATAACGGTTAATTTCCTGCACAATCTGGTCAATGGTGGTGCGCTGGGGATCAAAACCCTGAAAGGTAAAAAAGCCGTTGTCTCCAAAATCAATGGCAAAATTACCCAGACGAAAATTGGGGTCCGCCACTTTGGGCTCTGCCAGATTCCGAATCTCTAAGCGATCGCTCACGGGGTCATAATCGGCGGTAATGGGGACATTGTTTGAAGTCCCGTAGAGATCAATGGCATTTTCCACATCGCGAATGGTGTGAACGGCAGGATCAAATTCAGACCCAAACACCGTTGCAAAGTCAAAAACACCGTTATTGCCCAAACGAATCCGAAAATTGGAAGACTCTGGCAACAAGGGATTAAAAGGTGCAAAACGGGGAATTTCCCGATTCCCCACATAAGGCAATTGCTTGGGGTCACTGTAAATAAACGTGAGGCCATCCGTACTGGTGTCAAAATTATTGTCAACCCGTAGGGGCAAGTCCCCGTCCACCTCAAACACCGTGGCCCCATATTTTGAAAAACGCAGGCCGTCACGATTGGCCACGTCCACCACCATCAGGCTTTTATCGCCATAGCGCGCCAGTTGTTGTGATTCGCCGTCCGGGTCAAACAGATCAGATAAATCCTGGTTTCCTTTGCGCACAAAGTCCTGGCCGTTCGATAAGACGCGCAAGCCATTGCTGTTGCGTAAATAACCCTGGCCATCCCAGTGAAACTCGCCATCTCGGGTCAAAAAATATTTTCCGAGATCATCCACGAGCACAAAGAACCCCTGACCCTGTAATGCAAAATGGGCAGAAGAGTCTGAATTGCGCACCGAACCCTGCGCCCACTCTAAAGTGGTGGCTTGCACCCGCAAGGTGGGCGAGGGCACCTGAAAATTGGCCCATGTATTCACGCTGCTATCCAGTAAAGAAACGCGGGTGGGCTTATAGGCAGTGCGGGAGGCGCCGTTCATATTGGCGCTGATTGTACTCATCCAGGAGTTAACGGCCAATAGCCCGTTGACTCCAAGTTGTCCAAGGGTCCCCATGGTTGTATCCTTTATATCTTATGATCGAACCGCGAAGAGGGTCTCTGTTTTATCTTTTCTTCCGTTAAAACCGGTGGCGAGGGCACAGAAGCAACAGTATCCAGCCGTTCCAGATGCCAAAGTGGGTTGACCCGTTGATCACTGCTGAGCATCCACTGGTCAAGAACATCTAAAAAGCCAGACAAGGCCTTCGTCCATGCTTCACCATCGGTCTGGAAAAGCCGTTCCTGTTGGGTAAGGGTTTCTAAAGCCGCCTGCAAATCCGGCTCTACCGTTAGCAAAGGAATGTACTGCCGCGCTAACCCTAACCATTCAGCAAGCTGCTCAATGTTCTTATTATACTCCACCTCAGGAGATTCCAGATCCAAAGGCGTTAAGCCCAAATAATGTGCTGCATGAGGGGAGACTTCAGACAGCTTTAGGGAGGTTTCAAGATCTTGAGCCTGAATACACAACGCCCCGTTTACCAGTTCAAAGGAAATCCCCTGAGCGTTCACCTGAGGCTCAAGCAAAGCGAGCCATTCAGTCACAGAATTTACGCCTTCAAAACCCGTATAATGTTGACCGTTTAAAGAAAATGAAATATCCATTTTTTGCTTCATATCTTGCAAATTCAAGGTATAAATGGGGGTTCCTGTTAAAGACTGAGGCAAGGGCTTTACCGAAAGGCCCATGGGAAACTCCAGCTGCAAACGGCCATCTTCCCACAGGATAGGCTCTGCAAACCCCTGACGGCGCAACTCATTTTCAAAAAGGTTTTGAACCTCAGCCTCCGTCAATGAGGCCACATAGGGAATCTGACATCCATAAACCCGCGACCCGATCTCGTAAGGTCCCCAAATCAAAAAAGGGGTTTCTCCTGCCTCATACTCCCAGGAGCTAAAGGTAGCGGGTAAGGGTAACTCCCCTTCACTTGTCGCCGTAAACGCACCGGTTATATTCCAGCCCGCCCTGGGAGCCATCGCACTCAGCAAAATGCCCGAACCTTGCACCTGGACATCCCAGCCCAGCATTTGGAGATCACACTGCAGTAAGGCTGCCCAATAGTTCAAGACTTGCTTATAAGCCCGACCCTGTGCAAAAGTTTGACACACGGCACCCGGTAGTATCAGCTCCAGGGCATCAGATTCCCCCGGCGGGAAAAACGAGAGATTTAAATCAGGCAAGCGATAGGCTGCACTATTTTCGAGCCGCCAATGGGAAAGGTCGATATAAGCCTGGGCACAACGCCCCTGTAAAGGCGGCAACTCAAAGGCTTCAGAGGACTTTACCCGATAGGTTTTCTGCGCAGGCCATTGCACAGGAGACGAAAAACAATATGCCACAGGAACCCGTGCGTGCCGCATCTGAAGCTCCGATAAAAGCTGATGACCTTTATGGAGTAAAATTAACAGTCGTGGACGAAGTGAAAAACTACTCATTGCTTATGATTATAACAAGTTCGCCAAAAAAAATGGCAAAATAAAGCTATGCAGCATTTATGGATTCTACAGGTCAATCCAGACCAGCTTTCTCTGGCTCTGTGGCTTGAACAAATACAACAGGGGCAACACCCCGCCGAAGGCACGTGGCGACTTTCTCGGTTTCGCGATCACATCAACGCAGGAGATATACTCTGGTTCTGGCAGTCCGGTGAAGGCCTCATCGCGCAGGCAGAGTGCTTGACAACAGCCCATCGCAGCCACGAAGATCCCGAGTTCAATTGGGAAATCGGCTACCGTTTGACCCACCAATGTATCCCTGTGCTTTCCCGTGCTTTCTTTCAGGAACTGGCGTCTCTTTCTCACATCAACTTTTTTAAGCGTCCCCAGGGCAATATCTTCAAAGTCCCCCCCGAATACACTCAGCTTTTAAGAGACAAAGCACACCCCCATCTCCACAAGCTGAGCGTGCCCACTTCTGTTTTTTGGCCCGAGATCGCCCAGACCCTTCGCAAAACAGGCCTGGACCTTGAGGATCGGTCTGTAAGGCAGTACCATATGGCGCTAAAGAGCCATAGCCTGGTCATTTTGACCGGCCGCAGTGGCGTGGGAAAAAGCTGGCTCACGCGGGCTTACGCGCAGGCCGCCGGTGCGGCCTATCTTTTGGTGCCTGTGGCGCCGAATTGGATGGGGCCTGAGGATTTTTTAGGCTATTATAATGCGGTGAGCAGCGAATTTATACCCACCGTCAGCAGTCAGTTTATTACCCAGGCCGCTCAAGAGTGGCATCAAGCCCAGCAAGAAGAAAGGCCTCCCCGGGCCTATCACCTGGTGCTTGACGAAATGAACCTGGCCCGTACCGAATCTTACTTTGCTCCTTTGCTGTCCCTTTTAGAGGTGCGCCGCAGAGGAGAACAGACGTTTTACCAGCGCCTGGGGGCTGAAGACCTCGAAATTCCGCCAAATCTCTTTTGCATTGGCACCGCCAACACCGAAGACCAACGTCTCCATTTTTCAGAACGCATTGCCGATCGAGCTTTTGTGATTACCCTTGTACCTTCAGCCATTCGTTTAGCGGACTTTTTTACCCCCCCTGAAGTGGCTTTGCTTCAAAATTTTTGGCAACCCCTAAGTCAATGTTTTCACTTGAGTTACCGTACCTTGACGGATATACAAACTTACCTGCATCAGGCCCGTATCCATCAGGTGCCCCTCTCAGAAGCCCTGGATGAAGTCCTGGCCCAGAAAGTTTTTCATCGCCTTTCAACGGTGCCTGTGCATAGGCTACAGGCGTTAAAACATGCCTTGCCCCAGTCTTTTACGCTGTCCCATTTCGCGTTAAACCAGCAACAACAGGGCCATTTTTCTTTGTATGCTGAACCTTAAACTCTCATGGTTCGATGAGCGCGCACGCGTGATGTTGCACCCGGCCCCCTGGCAAAGCGCCCATCTTGAACTGGCAGATATTCCAGATCATTATGCCTGGCAAGATCTCCGCTTGTATACGCATCCCCTCAGTGCCGAAGCAACCCCTGTTTATCTCAAAAAGAAGCAAAAGCCCTACTTTCACCTGCACGCCGACTGGATGGCTGCAGAACCCGGCATGCATCATATGCGTCTGGTACACACCGCTCAACCCCAGGTTCCTCTCTGGGAAACCCATTTTTTTCTCGCAGCTCCGCCTTTAACGGAGGATCTGTGGTTAAAAATCCTGCAAGAGACCTATGAGCAAAGCCACCTGCGGTTTCAGCCTCAGCCACGGGTCCCCTTTCATGCGCAACCTGCTTTGAAACATACGCCCCCCAATATTATAAGCGAGTTCCACACCCTTTTTTCTCTCCTCGCTTATGAGCCAGGCTTACAAAACAGCCTAAAGCACCTTCCTTTTAACCCCGCGTTACAGTGGACGCCATTGTATCGCCTGCAAAAAGTATCACCTGCTCTCTTGTTTCGTCACGTGTCTGCGCAACCCTTACATACAACGGTTTTAGAAACCCGAACACGACCCGAAGTGCCACTGGCAAACTATGTAAGTTTTCTTGTTCAGGCTTTACTTTCTCGCCTTAAACATCTCTGTTATTTGCTTCCCCAATCCTTAAAAACCCATCCTTTTTTAATCGAGCACCTTCAGAGCATGGGGCGGCAGGGCACGCTACTCTGGCAAGCCTGGCAACACCATCCTTATGCCAAAGCGTTGCCCCAATGGGGGCCCCATGCCCTCGCTGAATTAGAAGCCCTGGTAGCCCAAACCCCGGCCCTGAAGGTCTGGGTACACTGCGCCCAATGTCTCACAATGAGCGTCAGGCCCGATTTAGCCCCCCATTATATCGCCATGGGTTATCAGGGATTTGGATATGTCTATCAAAGCTGGTGTACCGCTTTGCTTAAAAGCAGCTTACACAACGCCCTGCTACCCAGAGGCTGGCAAAGCGTAGCGGTACACCACGACCCCAAAACCCTGTGCTGGGAACACATCGAAACGGGTCAGCGTCTGGCGTTACGGGCAGAGCAACGCTTTTTACCTGAAGGCCCCGGGCAAAGTGGCCCCTTCAGTATCAGTCGGGGTCAACAGCCCGATGTGTGTTTGCTCTGGTTTAAAGACATAGACCACTGGCTGCGGTTTTCACCCCACAAGGGCCTGGTGTTTGAAATTAAGTTTCGGCAAGAGGGACTTCGTCCTCGCAAAATCGATTTGGACCGACTGCATGCTTATCGCGATGCGATATACACACAAATAGACGGCAACAACACCCCACTTTTCAGGGGCGGTGCCCTCCTTTATCCGGGACAGCACGAAAATTACCCTCCCGGCCTACAGGCACTGACCTGTTTACCCGCGAAGGAACTCAAGCTAGAATACCTGCTCGCTTTACTGCTTACTCCAATTACTGCTCAAACCTAAGGAACAGCACCATGAATACCCCCTCAACCCGACACAGTTTTACCCTTCAAGTCCCCGCCACCACAGCGAACCTGGGGGCCGGCTATGATCTCCTGGGTGTGGCCCTGCAATACTATAATCAGCTGCATTTTCAGCTCAGCGATCACTATGCCATGACCTTATCAGGACCTTATGGCAAGTCTCGTTTTCAGCTAGATGAAAAAAGTCTCATCTGGAAAGGCGTGGAACGGGTCTACCGCGCCGTCCAACGTCCCATGCCCTGTTTTAAGGTTGAGCAGCACATTGCCATTCCCCCATCCCGCGGTCTGGGCAGCAGTTCAAGCGCAATTGTGGCAGGACTCTATGCGGCCAATCTCTGGTTAGACGAACCTTTCCGCAAAGAAGAGCTGCTGGTTTTCGCGACCGAAATCGAAGGGCATGCGGACAACGTGGCTCCCGCGTTATTGGGGGGAGCCATCCTAAATTTCCCCGGTCAAACCCAGCCTTTTACCCGCCTGCCGGTGCCTGAACACTTGCACTGGGGGGTGTGTATTCCTGACTTCACTTTAGAAACCCGTGTGGCCCGTGAAGTGATTCCCACCCATATTCCCCTGGCCGACGCCATTACCAACCTCAGCTATTTAAGTGCGTTTCTTGTGGGGCTACACACCGGGCAACCCGCACTCATCGCTCAGGGGATGCACGATCGCTTACACCAACCCTATCGACAGACTCTGGTACCGGGCATGCAGGCGGTGATGGAGACCGCCTGTGCCTCAGGTGCCCTGGGTTGCGTGCTCAGCGGTGCGGGCCCCAGCCTTTTGGTACTGGGGACTGAGCCCCTGACATCTGTGGGTCATAAGATGTGCCAAATCTGGAAAAAACACCAAATCGAAGCACAGTTTGTGACCTGTCTTATTGACCTGAATGGGGTTGTCTGTCTAGACTGATAGCGATACTTTTCGTTAAGTAAAAGTAAAAAACCTTAAATCGAAGTAAAACCGACTATGAGCATCGTTGTACAAAAATTTGGGGGTACCTCAGTGGCTGACACTGAGCGTATTCGTCGGGTTGCAGCCCGCGTTGCTGCAACCAAAGCAGATCATCCAGAGGGTGTCGTGGTGGTGGTTTCAGCCATGGGAAAAACCACGGATCACCTGGTCAACATGGCCCATGAACTCAGTAGCCAACCCAGCGCCCGCGAAATGGACATGCTATTATCTACCGGAGAACAAATTTCTATTGCCCTTTTATGTATGGCACTGCAGGAATTGGGCTATAAAGCCGTGTCTCTCACAGGCGGACAAGCTGGTATTGTCACCGAAAGCTTACACACCAAAGCCAAAATACTCCACATCAACACTGAAGTTCTCCATAAGCATTTGGCTGAGGACTATATTGTCGTGGTTGCAGGATTTCAGGGCGTTACCGCCGATCAACAAATCACCACCCTCGGTCGCGGGGGCTCCGACACCACCGCAGTGGCCCTGGCGGGCGCTCTGGAAGCCCCCGTTTGTGAAATTTATACCGACGTGGACGGTGTTTACACCACAGACCCCAACAGTGTACCCGCTGCCCAGAAGCTCAGTGAAATCTCTTACGAAGAAATGCTAGAGCTGGCTCACCTGGGTGCCAAGGTGCTCCACCCCCGCTCCGTAGAATGTGCAAAAAAATACGGAACAGCGCTTCATGTGCGCTCAAGTTTTAACACTGAAAAAGGAACACTGGTGAAAGCCATGAAAGATCTTGAAATTCAACGCCCCGTAACCGGGATTACCTCTGACTCGAACCAGGCCAAAGTAGCCATTCGCAGGGTGCCCGATCAACCCGGCATCGCGGCCCAGCTTTTTGGGGCTCTGGCTGATGCCCATATTTCTGTGGACATGATCATTCAATCGGTGCAAGACGATATGAGCAACGATATCGCATTTACCGTCACCCAGGATGACCTCAACAAAGCGGTTGAAATCACCCAGGCCATGAGCCAGGAGATGGGCGCGGGCGAAGTGGTTTTTGACAAAGACATTGCCAAGGTGTCGATTGTAGGTGTAGGCATGATCGGCACCCCAGGGATTGCCGCCAGTATGTTTGACGCGCTGGCCGCAGCCAATATTAATATTCAAATGATTTCCACTTCAGAAATTAAGGTCTCTTGCGTGGTGCACAAAGAACAAGCGCCCAAAGCACTGGCCATTATTCACGAGCGCTTTATTGGTGCTGAAGTCGAAGTCTAAACCGTTTTTATTGTATTATGACTTAGAATTTAACCAAAAAAGCATTTTAATGTCATAATACAAAGAATGAACGACATTAAGTACAAAAAGAATAATTTTGGATCTTACTTACAGCGCTTTCCGGCCTTAGCCGTCACCGGTATATATATTACCTTTGGTTTACTTTGGATCATTTTCTCTGATCGGTTTCTGGAAGCCAGCTTTTCAAGCACCGCCCAGCCGCTGCTGCAAACCCTAAAAGGTTTTGCTTATGTACTCATAACCGGTTTACTCTTATACGGACTCATCCGTTATTTCACCCGTACCCTACGGCAACAAAACAAACGCTATCGCTTACTGTTTGACGAAAATCCCTTACCCATGTGGATCTGCGATACCGAAACCTTAGCCATTCAAGACGTCAATCTTTCTGCCTGCCGACATTATGGTTATGAGCAAGGGCACTTTTTAACCCTCCGCATGGGGGATTTAGAGGCCGCCTCACCCCCTTTAATTCTCAAGCAACTCAATCAGCACTTACCCTCAGGCACCCTGAAGCACTTTGATAAATACCAAAATCCCATGGACATTTGGATCAGCTACCGGCAGTTGCCTCAGGAACTTTTGATTGCCGCCCACGATATTACCCAACAAAAAAACACCGAGCGTGCCCTGAGAGAAGCCAAAGACCATCTTGAAGTGTTCCACTCAGCTATCGACTCAGCCTTTATTTTGTTAACCCTCGATAGCAATCTCCGTATTCAAGACAGCAATACCCATGCGCGTAAAGCCCTGAAAGTTCAGAACACTGATGTCGCACCTCCTCTCAAGGCCTATGTACGCATCAGTTCACCCCCTCTGGATGCGTTACCCCCACTGTTGCGACCCAAAGCCCAGATTCCCTTAACCCTGCAGACCGACCAGGTGTGGATTCAAGGGATACTGATCTGCGGTTATGCCGATGAAGATCGGGATCCGCTCTACCTCTTTATTGGACAGGACATTACTGAACAAGAGCGTTTAAGACATAACCAGGCCCACATGCAAAAAAGCCTGATTCAACAAAACCAGGATCTTCAACAGTTCACTTACATCGTTTCACACAATTTGAGAGCACCCGTTGCCAATCAACTGGGACTTCTGCAATTGTTCAATCAAGAAAACCCAGAAGATCCCTTTAATCAAGAGTTATTAGACAAACTCAAAACCTCTGCTGAACGCATTGATAAAACCTTGCAAGATCTGAATAATATTCTCAGCAGTCGCGGAGATATAGAACGGCAACAGGAGTGCATGATGCTGGATCTCTTATGCCAGGATATCTGGAAGCATTGCACGTCACTGATGCCCCATAAAAACGCCGCCTTAACGCTAGACTTAGAAGAAAATGAGGTGTGGAGCGCGCGGGCCTATTTGACCAGCATCTTTAATAATATTATTTCCAATGCCATCAAGTACAGAAGCCCTGAGCGCCCCCTGCAATTGCACATTCACAGCACCCGTGTAGATCAGCAGATTAAAATCACCTTCCAGGACAACGGAAGGGGCATCGACCTGGAGCGTTACGGTAACAAAATTTTTGGCTTTTATCAGCGCTTTCATCACGAGATCGAAGGGCGCGGCATGGGACTTTACCTGGTAAAAAATCATGCTGAAAACCTCGGTGGCAGCATAGAGGTCGACAGCACGCCCGATGAAGGAACTTGCTTTACCCTCTGGCTACCGGCCAGGGGTAAACCCGCTAGCCGGGATTGATATCATCATCTACCAGTTGGCTGCTACACTCTCGGTTATCGTAAGGAGGGGGCGTATTGTTTTGGGCCGCCTGCCTCAGGCGCTGATGCTCTTGTTCGTAGAAAGCGGCAATCTTGGGGGCGTTAATAATCAACGTGTTTTCGTTGTTGCGTTCTTCAGCACTCATCGAAAAATTATACGACCCTGTAATCACCACCCGACGATCCACAATAAACGTCTTGCTATGGAGCAAAGCCTGGTTCCCGTCAATCATGACCGGAATATTTCGGGTGAGCAAATCCTGGTAAACGGAGTATTGGCTGATCATACAGCCGTCGAAAATACCCTCTACAGCCACGCCCGCTCGCGCCTTTTGCACCAATAATTTTTGAATGTCTTTATCGGTGACCGAAAAAACCGCAAAGCGAATACTTTTCTGCGCTTTGCTCAGGGTCTCAAGAATGGCCTGTTTAGTCCCCCCCTTGGGAGAGAAGTACGTCCGAAGGGTTCCCCCATCGACTTTTACCACAGGATAAGGAATCAGATGATCATTGGGTCCTAAAAGCCCCTGCTCGAACATCCGATTAAATTCAGCCTGGTAATTTGCGGCCAATTGCGGAGACGAAATTTTCAGGGAGTTATTGTTATCGCGGTACAGGGAGTTATGGGTTAAATTGAGTGAGCCTGTCACCAACTCAACGCCGTCCATAATCATAAATTTATGATGCATAAGCGCGGTGCGGTCATCGCCCTTCACGGGAATGCCAGCTGCCATCAGAGACTGAATCGTGGCTGCACTGTGGCGGCCCCCACTTAGGCTATCGCTGTCTGTTAAAATCCGTACGCGCACACCCCGTTGATGGGCCTGAATTAAAGCCTCAATAATGCTGGGTTCGGTAATATCATAGACCGCCAGGTCTAAGCTTTTCTGGGCCCGCTGTACCAGTTCCACAAAAATCTTGTCGGGATTCTGAGGATCCTGGCGGCCCGCTTTTTCGTTGTTGACGTAAAGCTCATGGTAGGCATTGTTGAATTTCACCGCGATATCACCATACTCCACAGGAGCATTAAAAGCCTGGAGGCCTGGGGCGGGATTCAAAGCCCGGCCATTCATGAGCGGCCCCTGCAGCGCGCGGGACTGGCATGCCACCAGTGGAATGAAGCCAAGAGCAAGAAGAGAACGAAGTAAAGTCATGAAAAGTTTCCTGGTAGTGCTTAAGATCCTTGTCGTACCATTTAAACAGAACTTGCTTAAAATTTAAACTTCACCAGAAATCTAAAAAAAAGTTTGTGTCCCTTTGAACACTTCGGCAGTCCTCCGGGTCTTTTAAGAGACATACCAAAATAATCCAGGAGTCTTTTTATGTTTTTATCTCGTTCTTACCGTTATTTAGCAGCCCTTGGCCTCAGCACGGCTTTGAGTCTGAGCGTCTGGAGCTGTGCCAGCAATTCTCGTGCCCCTGAGGAATCCCAGGAAGCGCAGGAAGTACAGGTCCACGCCGAAACCGAGCTCAAAAAAGAAAAAGACATGTACAGCCGCGCCGATCAGACGCTTAACACGCCTCCAGGTCCTCCCGCTTCAGCCCCCCTACAACGGGCAAAAGTAGGGGGTGGAGAAGCCCCTTATGGCAATGCCCTAATCCAAAAGCCTGTCCCTCAGCCTGCGCTCACTGACGAAGCGTCACCCCACCACACCGTACCAGAAGGCAACACCGAAGACTATGATCGCATTTATGAGAACCCTTTCCTCAATAGCCAAAATAACCCGCTGTCCACTTTTTCGATTGACGTAGATACCGCCTCTTATAGCAATATGCGCCGCTATATCGAACAAAATCAACTGCCACCTGCTGACGCCATTCGCATAGAGGAACTGGTGAATTACTTCCCTTATCATTACGCGCCGCCCAAAAACAACGCCCCCTTTGCCGTGTATAGCGATGTGGCTGTGTGCCCCTGGGAGCCTAAACATCAGTTGCTCCGAATTGCCATGAAAGGAAAACCCGTAGAGATTGATCGGCTGCCCGCCAGCAATTTGGTGTTTTTGCTGGATGTCTCTGGTTCGATGAATAGTCCCAATAAACTCCCCTTACTCAAGCGTTCTTTAAAGCTCCTGGTGGATCGCATGCGTGAGCAAGACCATGTGTCCGTGGTGGTCTATGCCGGTGCCGCAGGCGTGGTTTTACCTCCCACTTCAGGCGAGAACAAAGAAGCCATTATTGCGGCCCTCGACAAACTAGAGGCTGGAGGATCCACAGCGGGTGGAGCTGGCCTTGAGTTGGCTTATAAAATGGCGCAGCAGCATTTTAAGGCCAATGGCAACAACCGGATTATTTTGGCTACCGATGGCGATTTTAACGTGGGACCTTCAAGTGATGCAGCGTTAACCCGCATGGTTGAGGAAAAACGCAAAGCGGGTATTTATCTCACCGTATTGGGTTTTGGCATGGGCAACTACAAAGACAATAAAATGGAAAAGCTGGCCGACAAAGGCAACGGCAATTACGCATATATTGACAATTTAATGGAAGCCCGCAAGGTGTTGGTGACAGAGATGGGCAGTACGCTGCTCACCCTGGCCAAAGACGTTAAACTGCAGTTGGAATTTAACCCGGCCAAAGTCGCCTCTTATCGCCTGATTGGTTATGAAAACCGTCTGCTGCGCAACGAAGATTTTGATGACGATACCAAAGACGCTGGCGAGCTGGGGGCAGGAACGACCGTTACCGCCCTCTATGAGTTAATTCCTGGGGATGCGCGTCAGACCGGTACCCCCCTGAAATACCAGAACGCCCACACCAAAGCCTCGGCCGGAGAAAGTGATGAACTGCTGACGGTCAAGCTGCGTTATAAAGCACCCAATCAGGACAAAAGTCAGCTGATTTCTCAGGTGGTGAAAGACACGATAATTCCCTGGAATCAGGTGTCCTCAGATTTTCGTTTTGCTGCGGCGGTGGCAAACTTTGGCATGCAACTGAGAGATTCTGAGTATAAAGGGCAATGGCGTTTTGAAGACGTGATTACCCAGGCCCGCTCAGCCCAGGGCAAAGACACAGAATCTTACCGCCAAAACTTTGTGAATTTGGCCCGTCAGGCCATGTTACTAAAGCAAACCCAACCGGCTCAAGACTAGTCCACATAAGGTGAAAGACCCTCTGAAATAACTCTTTTCAGAGGGCCTTCTATTTTGTCATTTCTTAGACATCTTTTTTATATCAGATATGGTTTAATGGGCGCACATCCTGTGACCGATGAGGTGCCTCATGCCTTGGCATATATTATCTCCTGAAGAAGTCCTGAGCAAAATCCAATCTACGCCTCAGGGACTATCGCAACACGAAGTCGAAGCACGGCAAAAAGAGCACGGCGAAAACGCACTGGTAGAAAAAGGCGTTAAAAGCCCCTGGGCCATTTTATGGGAACAGCTCAGTTCAATTATGGTACTTATTTTGGTGGTGGCCGCCGGTCTCTCTGCGGTATTGGGCGATTATCAGGACGCCGTGGTGATTTTGGCCATCATTGTCTTTTTTGTCTCACTGGGCGTTTTTCAGGAGTATCAGGCCGAACAAGCCATTGCAGCCCTGAAAAGCTTAGCGGTTCCAGATATTAAAACCCGGCGCGCAGGTCAATCACAAAAAGTGCCTGCTCCCCGGTTGGTGCCGGGAGATATTGTTTTATTAGAAGCTGGAGACCAGGTCCCCGCAGACTTACGACTCATCGAAGCCCACCATCTCAAGGTGGAAGAAGCCGCTTTGACCGGCGAATCCCATGCGGTAGAAAAAAGCAGCGCGGCCATAGACGATAAAAGTGCGGCCCTTGCTGAGCGTTACAATATGCTCTACATGGGAACCCAGGTCACCTATGGCCGAGGCGTTGGTGTCGTGGTGGACACAGGCATGAATACAGAGCTCGGGCACATTGCGGACATGATCCAAAATGTCGAAGAGCGCAAGACCCCCTTACAGAACCGCTTAGACCACGTGGGCAAAGTCCTGGCCGGTGTAGCTGTTGCTTTCTCCACCTTGATCTGTATGATCGGACTCTGGCGGGGAGAAGCTTTAAAAACCATGCTGTTAAGCGCTATTTCTGTGGCAGTAGCGGCCGTCCCCGAAGGCTTGCCTGCGGTGTTGACGGTTACCCTGGCTTTTGGAGCCCAACGCATGCTGAAACGCCATGCTCTGGTGCGTAAACTCACCGGCATTGAAACCTTAGGCTCGGTCTCTGTTATTTGCTCCGACAAAACGGGGACTCTCACTCAAAACAAAATGACCGTTACGCACCTTCTGGACTTAGAACAATGCCTGAATTTGGACAGCGTAAAGCCCCTGAATCGTTTAAGCCCCAACCTGCAACTAATGCTGCTTTGTGCAGCCCTGTGTAACGATGCAGAGATCCATGGCGAGACAAGCCAGGGGGATCCCACAGAAATTGCCTTACTCCAGGCTGTCCTCACGCAGGGCTGGTCTTTAGAAAGCCTTCTGAGTGCGTTTCCTCGCGTCAATGAACTCCCCTTTGACTCCGAACGCAAATGCATGACGACGCTTCATCAGATTACGTCTATCCCCGATTTTCTCACCCCGCTGGCAGAAGCCTATCCCGAATTTCAGGAAGGTGCCTATCTTCGTTTAACCAAGGGCTCCATTGATAGTCTTTTGGTGCGTGCAAGTGAAGCCCCAGAAACCCAATGGCAGTCTCAAAATAAAGCCCGCGCAGGCGAAGGTGAGCGGGTGTTGGCTTTTGGCTACCGTTGGCTCGAACAAGCTCCTGAAACAATAGATGAAGATCAATTGCAATTGCTCGGGCTGATGTCCATGATCGATCCCCCACGCCCTGAAGCCAAAGAGGCCGTACAAACCTGTCTTGCGGCAGGTATTCGCCCCATTATGATTACGGGCGATCACCCCCTCACCGCTTCGAATATCGCTCGCCAGCTGGGAATTACCCAGGAAGAGCACGTCTTAACGGGACGAGAATTAGAGCCCCTTTCAGAAAGCCAATTGCAAGAAAAGCTCAAGACCTACCAGGTTTTTGCGCGGGTCTCACCCGAGCACAAATTACGGATTGTGAAAGCCTTACAGGCTCAACATAAAATCGTAGCCATGACCGGTGACGGTGTCAACGATGCTCCCGCTCTGAAGCAAGCCGATATTGGTGTGGCCATGGGCATTACAGGAACCGATGTTTCAAAAGAAGCGGCCGACATGGTTTTACAAGACGATAATTTTGCCACCATTGTGGCCGCCGTAGAGGAAGGCCGCATTATTTACGATAATCTGCGTAAGTTCATTAAATTTTCTGTGGCGGGTAATATGGGCAAAATTGGTGTCATGCTGGTCGCTCCGCTACTGGGCATGCCCCTGGCACTGGCTCCCATTCAAATGCTCTGGCTCAATTTGCTTACCGATGGCTTACTGGGCTTTGGCCTGGGGCTAGAAAAAGCCGAAGGCCAAATTATGCAGCGTCCCCCAACACCGCCTGATGAAAGTATTTTGGGCAACGGTATGACCCGTCAAATTCTGTGGATGGGCAGCCTCATTACGCTCATTTCAATGGGTCTGGGGGCCTGGGTGTGGATCCAAGAAGGTCCTGAAGCGCCCTGGCAATCGGTGCTGTTTACCTCTTTGGCCTTTGCGCAAATTTTTCAGGCCCTGGGTATGCGCTCCAGTCGCGAACACCTCTGGGAAGTGGGCCTGACGAGTAACCCCACCTTACTGGGCATGATAGGGGTTGTCTTGCTGTTGCAATTGGGCGTCATTTATTTGCCGTTCTTGCAGCAGTATTTTCATACCCAGGCGCTCTCTTTGCCTTTGTTATTGACGATTTTTTCCGTCAACGCCCTGATCCTTTGCATTGCAGAAGGACTCAAAGCCCTTGGCAAAGAAGTTTAAGGGCCTTGTCCAGTAAAAAGTCTGAGAGTTTGCTACAATTTTGAAAAGGGTTCGTCCCTGGAGTTTTGTCACCCATGGAGTCGGTTTATTATGGTTTTTTCTCGTTCTCAGCGTGCGGTTAGCCTCGGTGCAGTCTCTCTTAGTGCCTGCCTTGCGGTAAGCTGTCAAAACCCATCGGAAACCCAGGGGCCTCAGCCTCGCCCGGCGGGGACGATTGCACCCACGGTCACCTATACGGGAAACCCCGGTTCACCGGGCCAGGTTCCCCCCTCAGGCCTGCCCTCAGAACCGGGCCAACTCCGCTTTAAAATCAAAATTGATCGCCGCTTAATACAGGGCTTCGGCATTCAACAGCTGAGCAATTGCGCCCAGGATCTCAGTCAAATCGAAACCACAATAACCCTCTCTAGCCAGGTGTCGGCAGCCACTCAAAGCGCTTTAGAACAGCAAGGCGTTGTGGTGGTCAACCAGGATGGGCAAAGCACGTTAACCTTTAACAATACCCTGGCCGAAGTGGATCCAGACACCCTGGAGATCAGCTACAGTTTTTCAGATCTTCCGCAGGGTGCCGCCATTGCCCAAACCCTGGTCAAAGGGGTCGAGAATGTAGCGTTCGGATTCGTTGATTACAGTGTTACCGTGGATGACCAGGGCGGAAGTGTACTCAACGTCAGTCTCAACGCCACCGATAACCTCTCAAGTATCACCAGTTGCCCACAGCTGGAGGCCGAAGTGGAGGGCGGTGTACTCAGTGGGGCAGGGGGTAATATCGTGGTGCCCACACCCAGCCCCAGTCCCAGTCCCACACCCTCTCCCAGCGCCACGCCGGTCAACGCCACAGTACCCACCTTAAGCAGCATTAGCAAAACCCAGGGGCCACCGGCAAGTCAGGTGATCATTACAGGTACAGGTTTTGAAACCACCACCGCAGTCACCTTCGGCGGAGCGCCTGCCTTTGAATTTCGCATCGACAGTGATACCCAAATCACGGCCTACTCCACCAGTTCCAATCCGGTGGCAGGCACCGTCAAAGTTATCAATCCCGCAGGCGAAGCAGAGTCCAGCGCCATCTTTACCCCTCAAGTTGTCGCCAATCGTCGCATTTTTATTGCCCCCAACGGAAACGGAGATGGCTCCTCATGGTCACAAGCCCTTTCGCTCCGTTACGGTTTGGCCACCGCTCAGCCGGGTGATGAAGTGTGGGTACAGGCGGGTACCCATACGCCAGCAGCACCCGATGGGAATCGCAGCCACAGTTTTATCACCAATCCCAACGTTAAAATTTACGGTGGATTCTCAGGGAATGAGACGGCCCTCGACCAACGGGATTCAGTCAGTAATCCCACCATTTTAAGCGGCGATCTCAACGGCAACGACAATTACACCGACAGCAGCATCGATGACTTAAACGATAATGCCTATCACGTTTTTATTGCCGCAGATCAGGTACATCTGGAAGGTGTCACCCTGCAAGGTGGCTATGCCAACGGGCCAGAAGTATCAGACCGACAGGGAGCGGGGCTTTACCTGAACCAGGGCAACTTAACCCTGGTTAACGTGCGTTTTGAGAACAATGTCAGCGCTTTTGCCGGAGGCGGTATTTATCAAACCCAGGGACAATTACAACTGGATACCGTGCACTTTGAAAACAACAACGCCGCTTTCTTAGGTGGGGGTCTGTTTAGCACCCGCAATGCCAGCGGCACCGGCAGTCAGGTTACCTTTGTGCGCAACACCGCCAAGCAGGGCGGTGGCATTGCCAATGACGGCAGCGGCATTGACTTGAATGGCTTTACCTTTGACGATAATGGCGCTCTTTACAGCGGCGGTGCCCTTTATAATCGTTCCGGTGCCAGCCCAGACTTTCAAAACGGGATCTTTAAAAACAATCGTGCCAGCAGTGGCGGCGCCGTCTACACCACAGATACAAACACCCAACTGAAGCTCACAAGCGTGGTTTTTGAAAACAACGATGCCGATAACGGCGGAGCCATGTACAACTACAATTATGCATCTCCACAACTTGAACAGGTACGCTTTACGGGCAATTTGGCAAACTTCTGGGGGGGGGCCCTCTACAATTACTTGCACGCCTCCCCCACCTTAAATCGTACAGCTTTTAACGACAATGCAGCCCCCCGCGGCGGAGCAATATATAATCGCAGTCATGCTTCACCCCAAATTCAAAACAGCGTCTTCCATAACAATATCGCTTCTGATGGTGGGGGCGGTGCGATTTACAATTACAACGCCGCCTCGCCCAGCATGGTGCACCTCACCTTTTACAACAATCTTGCCAGCGCCGACAGTGGCGCAGATATTTTTTCCACACTCTTGTGTCAACCCCGTCTGATCAACAGTATTGTCTGGAATGCCAATGCGAATCCGGTTTTTCAAGATGTGGATCGTCAAATTGAAATTTTAAACTCCACGGTGTTAAATATGGAGGGCGTCAACTCTATTGGCTTTTCAAATTTAGACATCAACCCACGCTTTGTGGATAGCGCCAACCCGCTGGGTCCAGACGGCATCTTAATGACGGCTGATGACGGGCTACGCCTGGCCAATAATAGCCCTGTTTCAGACTTTGCCAGTAGCACCTACACCTCGCCGCTGGATGTGCTGGGTGTTCCCCGTGTGGGAAATCCCGATCAGGGTGCTTACGAAGGCGAGTTTGACGCGGTTTTAGGCGTCTTACAAAGCGAAGACCTGGTCGTTGGCTCAGGCCCTGGTGCCACCAGCGGCGATGTACTGGTGGTAGACTATACGGGCGCTATTCAAGGGGGTGGGCAGTTCAATAACACCTATACCCAGGGCAGTCCTTTCCAGTTTATTTTGGGAACCGGTGCAGTCATTCAGGGTTGGGATCAGGGGCTCCAGGGCTTACAGGTGGGTGGAAAAAGACGCCTGATTGTGCCTTCTCATCTGGCCTATGGCGAACAAGGGCTAGGTCCTATACCACCCGGTTCAACCCTGGTATTTGAAATTGAGCTGCGCAGTATTAACCCTTGAACGCCCTCTTTTTTGTGGAATACTTCCCCGAGCCCTGGCAACATATAGCCGTTGATTTGCAAACGGCTCTGTTGATGCTGATCTCTGGATTAATAACCTACAGTTTAAGTCAACGCCTCCTTTTGCCCATGATTGCTCGTTTTGTGCGCAGCACCCAATTTAAATGGGATGATGTATTTTTTGAGCACCGGGTATTTCATATCATTCCTTATTTGGCAGGTCTTAGCGCCCTTTCGCCCTTCTCCTTTATGAACCCGCAGTTTAATACGGGCTTTAGCCGCAGCATTTTGATTCTGATTTTAATCGTGTTTTTGTTGACTTTGCACCGCATCTTAAACGCCATTGAGGCCATTTATAACAACTACGATGTTTCCCGAGAAAAGCCCATCAAAACCTACTTTCAGGTGATTATGTTGGTGCTATCTTTAGGGGTCGCCCTCATCAGTATCGGCATTATTTTTCAGCAATCTGTGCTCACCCTAATTAGTGGACTGGGTGCGATTACCGCAGTCTTAATGCTCATTTTCAAAGATCCCATCAGCGGCTTCGTGGCGGGCATTCAACTCACGGTCAATCACATGATCCGCCTGGGAGACTGGATTGAAATGCCGGATTACAAAGCCGATGGCGAAGTGATCGAAATTAACATGACCACCCTGAAAGTGCGCAATTGGGATTTCACCATTACCACCATTCCCGTCCAGGCACTCACCGCAGGCTCTTTTCGCAACTGGCGCGGCATGACCGAAATGGGGGGAAGGCGTATAAAGCGCAGCCTGCTGATTGATGTACGAAGTATTTCATTTTGCTCCGAAGCGTTGCTTTCTGATTTACAGCACATGCCCCGCTTACAAAATTACCTGACTGAGCGATGCGCCGAAATTCAACAGCACAATCAACACCACGGCTACGAAGAAATGCCCCAGCGGGGAGGTCGACACCTGACCAATATTGGTCTGTTTCGCCAATACACCTTAACTTACTTGCGTGAACAGTCCCAAATTCATCAAGACATGCCCCTCATGGTGAGACAACTTCAGCCCCATGAGTTTGGACTTCCCCTGGAGATTTATGCTTTCAGCCGCCAGACCGCCTGGATAGATTATGAAAACCTGCAAAGCGATATTTTTGACCATTTAATCGCCATGGTGCCCGCATTTGAACTCCGGCTGTATCAACGGCCCTGAGGTAAGCCATGGAAATTTTTACCTCTCCAATATTTTTAAGCCTTCACAGTTTGTTTTTTTTAATCAGTCTGGCGGGCTTTATAGGCTTATCTTTTCGTCAGAACCGCAAGTTAAAGCGCATTATTGCTGAACAAAGCACCACTCTCCAACGCCTGGCTGACTCAGAAACTTTGCTACAGCGCATGTTTGACATCGTACCGGTAGGGATTTCACTCATGGATACCTTTGGCAATATTATCGATTGCAACGGGGCCTCAGAGCAATTGCTGGGACTCAGTAAAGATGAGCACAGCGGCAGACACATCACCTCTGAGGCCTGGGAGATCTATGATGCCACAGGCCGGAAAATACCCGCCGAAGCTTATGCCAGCGTCCGCGCACTGCGCGCCCAAAAAGAAATAGTGGGTCAGGAAATAGAAGTACGCAAGCCCGATGGCGATAGCGTGTGGCTAAGCGTCAATGCCACGCCTTTTTTGCACTCCCGCTACGCCCTTTTGGTGAGCTACTACGATATTACGCCTCAAAAACAAGCTGAACAAGCCCGTCTCAATCATCAAAACTTCTTAAGCACCTTGATTCAGACCATCCCCGATCTCATGTGGTTTAAAGATCCCCAGGGAATCTACCTGCAATGTAACCGACGGTTTGAAGCTTTTTTTGGTAGATCTGCCTCGGGCATTATTGGCAAAACGGACCATGACTTTGTGTCAGCTTCTCAGGCGGACCTGTTTCGCCACTATGACCAGCTCGCCATGCACAGCGGCGAGCCCGTGGTGAACCAGGAATGGGTCACCTTTGCCAAAGACGGCCATCGAGAGTTGCTTGAGACCACCAAGACTGCTGTGTATAACCCTCAAAAGCAGCTGATCGGTGTCCTGGGCATTGGTCACAATATTACCGACACCCATGCCCTGCAAGAAGCCCTGGAACTCACCACCTCAAGTTACGAGGAGCTTTTTAACTCGGTGCTTGAATCGGTAGTCATTGAAGATGCCGAAGGGCGTATTGTGGCTGTCAATAAAAGCGTCACCCGCTTATTGGGTTATGAAGAAGAGTGGTTAATCCATAAACCCATTGCAGAATTGGCTGCTCCGCGCAACAAAAACGCAGCACAAGCCCTGTTGCGCACCAAGGCCTGGGAGGGCAGGCCTCAGGTCTATACCAGTTGGCTTCAGCACATAAATGGCAACGTTTTTCCAGTAGAAATTCATCAAACCAGCGGGATGTGGTTTGGTCAAAAAGCCCTCTTTACGATTATGACCGACATTTCAGAGCGTTGGTCTCATCAACAAGAGCTTGAGCTTATCGCCCACTATGATAGCTTAACGCATTTGCCCAATCGTGTCCTGCTGAGTGATCGCATTTTACAAGCCATGGCCCAGAGTGAACGCACAAAAGGCTTACTGGGCGTTGTGTTTTTGGATCTCGACGGTTTTAAACGTGTCAACGATACTTACGGCCACGCGGCGGGTGACCGTTTACTCGTCAAGCTGGCCGTAAGACTTAAGGCTGCATTACGCAAAGGAGATACCCTCGCACGTATTGGGGGAGACGAGTTTGTGGCGGTGATCCTCAATCTGGAGAGTGCCCAGGCTATCACCCCCATTTTAGAGCGCTTGCTGCAAGCCGCTGCGGAGCCTTTTCAATGGGACGCTGTCGAAGCCAGGGTCTCTGCGAGTCTGGGCGTTACGTTTTACCCCCAAAAGCATTTATTAGACGTGGATCAACTGCTGCGTCAGGCCGATCAAGCCATGTATCAGGCAAAGCAGTCGGGTAAAAACCGTTATCACATTTTTGACCCTGTTGAAGACCACGATATTCGCCAACATCACCAGGATATGCAACGGCTGCAGGAAGCCTTTGAAAACCAGGAGTTTTGCCTGTATTATCAACCCAAAGTCAATATGTACACAGGCCAGGTGTTAGGTGCAGAAGCTTTAATTCGTTGGCAGCATCCTGAACGAGGGGTATTGGCACCCGTGTACTTTTTACCCACCCTCGGTGAAGGCCCCTTGAGTCTTTCTCTGGGAGACTGGGTGCTCGAAAGCGCGCTCAAACAATTGCAACAGTGGCAAGCCCAGGGGCTTCACCTTTCGGTTAGCGTTAATATTCAAGGCAATCACCTTCAATCCCCTGATTTTGCCGAGCGCTTGCAAGCACTTCTGCAGGCACATCCAGAAATTTCCCCGGAAGACCTTGAGCTGGAAGTGTTAGAAACCCATCTGATTGAAGACTTAAAGCACACCTCGGCCATTATTCAAAAATGTCAGGAGTTAGGTGTGCAATTTGCCTTAGACGACTTTGGCACCGGCTATTCTTCACTGAGTTATCTCAAGGAGCTTCCTGTGAACACTTTAAAAATTGATCAAAGTTTTGTGAGAGACATGCTCGAAACCCCTGAAGATCTTTCCATTTTAGAGAGCACGCTGGAGCTGGCAAAAACCTTTCACAAACACGTGATTGTCGAGGGCGTTGAAACTCTGGCTCACGGGCGAATTCTTTTGCAACTGGGCAGCCTCTGGGGTCAGGGTTACGGTATTGGACGCCCCATGCCGGCAGAAGCTTTCGAAAAATGGTGCCGAAGCTGGACATTACCAACCCTTTGGAAAGAAACGTATCCGGTCGCTAAAGGGCTTCGTCCCCTGCTCATCGCTATTGCCGAACACAAAGCCTGGTTTCAAGAGCTCAATCACCTGCTCAAACATACCGCTCCCACTGAAGACCTTAAGATCTTTGATAAACTTTGCCGCCTACACCATTGGTTCTATCACACGTATTCCACAAAGGAAGCAGAAAGTCTACTTTTTCAAGAGGCTTCAGACCACCATGAAAAACTTCACCAGCGTGTACAACAGCTTTTTCCTGATATTTTAACGCGCTCTCCAGCTGAAAAAGAGGAGATTGCCCAGGAGCTGAATAAACAGTGGCAGATTATCGAAGATAAGCTGCAACACTGGCTCAATCAGCAAAGTAATCCCGGTATCTCAAAGATTTTATGAGATATGAGATAATAGACTCATGAGCACTGAACCTCTTGATCCCGCTCTCAATGGGACCGCCCTTAATTTTGAGGATAACGATTTCGACAAAACCATCATTACCCAGGTGCCTGACGCCCTGAGAGTTTCAAGTGAAGGTCTGTTTTTAAAAGCTGCCGATCAAACCTATCCGCTTCCCCTGGGGCCCATGGTGATTGGCCGAGATGCCAGTTGTACCCTCACCTTGTCATCGCGCATGATTTCCAGACACCATGCGGTGATTTACCGTCAGGGTAAGCATTATTTACTCAGAGATCTGCATTCGACCAACGGGGTTGTGGTGAACGACCAAAAGGTAGCCCAGACCCTCCTTCGCCCCGGAGATACCATCCAAATGGGCGATCAGAACTTTGAGATTATTGAAGGTCAGTTCCCTCCCGAAAAATACCATAATGCTTGCATTGTTGTTTTTCTGGATCTGGCCGGGTCCACCCATCTGACCGAAAAGTACGGCGCCGCTTTTTCGGCATCTATTCGTGAGCTGATGCGCCGGGTCGAGGACGAAGTGCTTATTCACCGGGGGTGCCCTGTAAAGCTGCTGGGCGACGGACTCATGTGTGCCTTTGATCTCTTTGCGGTCAGAGAGTCTGGCTATCAGGCTTTTGATCGCGCCTTGCAGTTTGCCCAAAAAGCGGTCCGTATGTTTGCCGAAAGCAAGCAGTTTGAGCCGCTGCACCTGAGGGTCGGTTTGCACTATGGAGACGTCTTGCTCTCAGAAGTGCCTCACTTCGACCTGTTTGGCGATACGGTAAACACAGCGGCCCGCCTGGAATCCGCGAATAAGTACTATCACACGCAAATTTTAGTTTCTGACGCTTTTTTTCAACGCACCCGCTTTCAAGCCTATTTACGCGAAGTGGATCAGGTCTTTGTCATGGGTAAAGACCAGCCCATTACTCTGTATACCTGGGATCATACCTTTTTAAAATCCAAAAATCATCAACACCGCGTTCCCTACGAAACGGGACTAAAAGCGTATCGAGAAGGCAATTTTTCACAAGCGTTCAGCATTTGGAAGCAATACGCAACACAAGACCCGCTCTGTACTCCCATGCTAACCCGCCTTCAAGAGAATCCCGATGTTCCCGAGCACTGGCAAGGAGTATGGGCCTTAGATAAGTAGGCCTCAGCCATTAACCCATGTACACTTTACTCACCATTCCTTACAGCCATTACTGCGAACGGGCGCGCTGGGCCCTGGACCTGAGTCAGCTCAGCTATCAAGAAGAAGGACATGCTCCTTTTTTTCATGCCTATTACAATCGCAAACGGGGCGCTCAGCGCATGGTGCCAGCCCTTGTTACCCCTGCACAAGTCATTAACGGTTCTGACCAGATTTTACGTTTTGTGCATCAACACCGTCCCCTCTACCCCACACATCTGGAGGCCAGCATTCTCAGTTGGGAAGATCGTTTTGACCGCGTCTTTGGGATAAAAAGCCGTGTCTGGGCCTATATTCACCTCCAAAAGGTCCCCGAACAACTTCATTCCATTTTGCAAGAAGGCACGCCCGGGGAGTATGCGTTCATCAAGCCTTTTGTGCCTTATGCCCTGCAAAGCATTGTCTCGCTCTATAAGGCGTACCCCTATCGCCTTCGGCGTGTGGAGCAAGACCTTAACCACCTGCTCGACCAATGTGATTTTATGCTAAAAGACCAGCGCTCCTTCTTTATGGGAGAGACCTTCACCGCAGCGGACATTACCCTCTGTGCGCTGGCCAGCATTCTGGTCTTTCCACCGGAGCATGGCTTTGCTTACCCGGCCCTTGAAACTTTTCCTGAGGCCATGCAAACCCAGATTTTACAGTGGCGCAAACGCCCCGTAGGACAATATATTTTGCGTATGTATGCCAACCACCGCACCCGCTTCGGTGTATAGTGCATACATCAACTCGTATCTCATATAGGAACAAAAAATGACTGACAAAACATATCATGTAATCATTGCAGGCTCAGGTGGCATTGGAAGTGCCACAGCATTATTATTGCAACAGGGTCTTATTCAAACCGAAGTGTATCTGGGAGACGCTTCTCTAGATGCCGCCCAGGCCGCTGCTGCCTGGGTAGAAGCTGGCTTTGATCATCCCGTACGTGTCCATGCTTTTGAAATGCCTCTGGAAGGAACCAGCGCCATCTTCGATCAGTATTTGGCCCAGGCAGATATTTTGTTGGACTGCTTGCCCGGTAGCGAAGCACCCCGCATGGCCCGTCTGGCCAAACAACACGGTCTGCATTACGCCAATGTCACCGAATACGTCAAAGAAACCGACGAGATCATGGCCCTGGGTCAGGGTATTGAGCAGGGGTTCATTTTGCAAACCGGCCTGGCCCCCGGCTTTATTAACGTCCTGGGCATGCAGTTGTTCCAACAATTTTGTCACACCTTCGGCGTTGAGAAAGCAGACACCGTCAAAATGCGCGTGGGTGCTTTAACCGATGAGATCGTTGCTCCCCATTACTATGGTTTTACCTGGAGTAAGGTGGGCGTGGCCACCGAGTATCTCAAGCCGGCCATTGTGGTCAGAGACTTTGAAAAAACCGAGCGTCCTTCACTCACGGATCTTGAGACCTTAAACGTCAACGGCGTCGACTATGAAGAAGCCTTAACCTCTGGCGGGGTTTCCGATCTGCCCGACGCTTTGGCCGGTCGTGTCCGTCATTTGGATTATAAAACCCTGCGCCACCCCGGCCACTATCAATGGGTTATTAACGCCATTGAGAGCGAAGATTTACATACTCCTGATCAGCTGCAAAACTACATGGAAGAACATATTCCTGACTTTGAAGCTGATTTTGTGGTGATTTATGCCTCTGTGGAGGGCAAAGACAGCACAGGTACCCCTCAAAAGCTGGAAAAATCCTATCATATTAAGCCTTCTCAGGTGGGCAAGCACACCCTGCGGGCCATTCAATCCACCACTGCAGCGGGTCTTGCCGAGTCAGCGCGCATGTTGCTTGAAGGCCACGTCAAAGGCCCTATTTTACAAAGCGATGTAAATCCTGATACCTTTATGCAAGGGCCCTTTGTGTCCGAAATTTATATCTAAGCACCATGCAAAGGAATTGAGAATGAGAAACTTGAGATCCTTACCCTGGAAACGTTGGGGAAGCCTTGCCCTGCTGAGCAGTCTGGCTCTGGGCAGTTGTCAGGGTTCACGCCCTTTAACGGTACCGGTGAACCGCAGTTTCTCTTCTCAAACCACCGTAGGACCTCAGGCACCTACCCCTCAGGCGATTCCTGGCGAAGTTGTGGTACGCTTGCGCTCAGGCGTCCCGCCAGAAGACTATGCCCAACGCCATGGTTTACGTTTTAAAGAAGCCCTGGGGCTTCACATGTACGTCTTTGAAAGTGAGGTTCCTGTGGCTTTAAGTCATTTAAGCCAGGACCCCAGTACCCACTGGGTGGAACCCAACTATACCCTGAGCTTGCCTCCCGTATCGGGTCGCGAAGCCGCCCCCCCGCAACCCCATATGCCGGTCCGCAGTACACTGCCCAACGATCCGCTACTGCCCGCCCAATATGGCTTTAGCATTACTGGTATGGAGCAAGTCTGGCGACAGCACCCCGGACGCCCTGAAGTGGTGGTGGCCGTGATCGACTCAGGGATTGACGGCAGCCATCCGGAGTTTCAGGGACAACTGGTGGAAGGGTTTGATTTCACCTTAAAAACACCCGCTCCCGGGGGGACTATAGACGGCTATGGCCACGGCACCCATGTGGCGGGCGTGATCGGTGCTCTCAGCAATAACGGCCAGGGCATCGCGGGCCTGGCCCCGGGATGTAAGCTCATGCCTGTGCGCATTTTTAACAACTGGGGTCAATCGGAGTCCGGCCGCTCTGCCAAAGCCGTCATCTGGGCCGTGGATCAGGGCGCAAAAGTCATTAACGCCAGTTGGGGAAGCCCCATGCTGGGCGAGGCTTCTAAAGCCGCCTACGAATATGCCCTTGCAAAAGATGTGGTCTTTGTGGCGGCCGTGGGCAATGCGGGCAATGAAGATCCCAAATATCCTGGCGCCGTTGCTGAGGCGATTGGCGTGGCCGCTACCAATGCCGACGATCGCTGGGGGAGTTTTTCGACCTTTGGAGAATGGGTAGATCTGGGCGCACCCGGTGCCGGCATCTTGTCGACTTACCCCTTAGCAAAAGGCAACGGCTACCGTATTATGGACGGCACCTCAATGGCTGCTCCTTTTGTGAGTGCTGCAGCCGCTTTACTGCGTTCCCAACACCCTGACTGGAGCGTGGCACAGGTACGACAACGCCTGGAATCCACCGCCAAAGACGTGATTATGGCCGGTAAAGATAAGTACTCAGGGTACGGTCGTGTAGATATTGCAGCGGCTCTGAACAACGAAAGATAGGTTCTGGTATGATTTTTAATCTTTTATGGGTAAGTTCAGCCCCTCAGGATACCGCTGCCCTTGAGCTAATCACGGGCCTCTCTCAGGTTTTAACCCATGAAATCGCCCTGACCCGTGTGGCCTACGATGAGCGTAAAGGCCTCTTACCCTTTTACCAACAGGCACAAAAGTTAAGCCAGTCTGGCCCCTGTCTCTTACTCTTTGAAGGCGAGTCCCTTGAAAACACAGATCTTTTAAAAAACCACCTGGATCAGGGTTTTACACCCATGGTCTATGCGCAAATCTACCACCCTGAACACATCGAATTGGCCCCACGGCTCTTTTTTAACAGTGAAGCCTTCCTTGAAGGATGCCGGTTTGTCAGCGATACCGTCCCACCCCCTGAGCACGTGCCATTATCTCTACAGGCAGAAGCCCACTGTGTTTATACCCGACACTTTGCTCCCCACCAGAGCGAAGCAGCCCAGCAGAGCAACACCGATGATTATCGTTTTTGGAAAGCCTACCAGGACTTTAAAGCCATGCGCGACCAGGAAGCGCTTTCGGGCTTTAAAGCGCTATTGACCTCTCCCCAAAGCTATTGGCGCCATAGCGCACAGGTTATGTACTTAAAAACCCTCTGGGAGACCCATGAATACCAGCATTGCTTTGAAGAGCTGGAGCGCTTGCGGCAACAGCACGAAGCCCTCGAAAATTTTCCAGCCCTGTGGATTTTAAGGGCTGTTATTGCCCAACAGTTTCAAGCCATAGATACGGCCTTTGAATGCTTTAATATGGTAGAAACCCTGACAGAGCGAGGGCATTTTCCCTTAAAGCATTTCTTTTTAGAACGGGCTGATATCACCTGGAAACCCCTTTTAGGCATCGCAGAGCTGGCCCTCAAAGAAGGTCTTTACCCCAAAGCCGCACAAGCCTTCAAGCAGGCTGCCACATACCTGCCTGAACACGACTATGTGCTGAGCGGCTGGCTACAGAGTGCCTTTTTAACCCGCCGTTATAACGAAGTCATGCAGATCCTGGCAAAAGACACGCCTTTGCGGGGCATTTCAGATCTGGCCCGTGAAAGTCTCGAAGCCATGCATCAGATTAAAGAAGCGCCGCAGCAAGAAAACACCTGGAAAAAGCTCGCTGATCTTGTGGAAAAAGAGCATACGGATCCCTTTGTGCTTTCCATTTGGATTGAGGTGGCGGTTTTGTGCCTGCAGCACCAGCACGTGGCACTGGCCCGCCAATTTTTGTTTCACATTCTGAAGTATCAGCCCCAGGAAGTCATGCTCTGGCACAATCTGGCCTATACGTACTTCGCAGAGCAAGACTATGCCCATGCCGAAAAATACTACCGCCAGGCCTTAAGTGTGGCCCCTCATTACCCCAACAGTCAATTTGACCTGGCCAAAACCCTGGTGATGCAACAGCAGCATGCAGAGGCGATTCAGGTCTTACGCCAACTGCTCAAAGAACACCCCCGCTTTCAAGAGGCCCGCAAAGCCCTGCAAGAGCTTGAGGCCCTTGAAGCTTTTGAAGCCCAGGCCTTTTTGCCCGATCATCAAGGGCAATCCAAAGGCCTGAGTCTGGAAGACGCCCCCTTTGTCTTCGCCTTTCCGGGCTTACCCACCTGGCACCATGGCGTTGATCTCTTACTGAAAGCCTATTACGAAGAATTTAGTCCAGCAGACCGGGTGGTCCTCGCAATCCCGTTGACAGAGGAACAGTCCACAGACACCCTCAATGCGGCACGAGAATGGGCTCTGAGCCATCTTGAAGAAGATTTTTTACCGCCCGTGGTTTTGCTAACAGAAGCTTTGCCTTTGATTCCCGATCTCGCCTGTTGGGTGTTTCCCTGGCGGGTTTCTCCATCCGCTGCCTTTATAACCGCTTTAGAAAAACAAAAATACGCCTGTATCACCCCCCAGCCCCTGGGAGATTTAAAGACCTTTGGAGAGGTGGATCCCGCCACCCATCAGGCCTGGCAGTCCGTCAGCGTTGAAGAACTCAAACAACAATTGCGCTTACACCTGACCCAGGCGCGGGCACAACAGGGATCACGTACAGAGCCCATCACCCAAATGGCTTCTACCCATGACTTCTTATCTCTGGCTTCAACAACTTCCCCTTTAAATACCCTCCCAACAGGCGAGTCACCTGCCGCTGAAAGCCCACAACACCTTGAGGACCTGCTTGCACAAACCCCCTCCCTCGGGGTTTGCATGATCGTTAAGGACGAGGCGCAGGTCCTTCAAAAAGCCCTGGATAGCGTGCGCCAGGAAGCCCAGGAAATCATTGTGATAGACACAGGATCTACCGATGGCACCCTGGAGATACTCGCCCAATACGCTGAGGTAAAAGTACACCCCTTCACGTGGTGCGATGACTTTGCGGCCGCCCGCAACGCTGCTTTTGAAAAAGCCAGCACCGATTGGGTATTATTTCTCGATGCCGATGAGTACGTAGAACCCGGCTTTATTTCGCGTCTGCGTCTGACCTTAAACCAGCATACTGCTGACGCTTATTGCTTTAGGGTCGTGGCCGTGCTCCCCGACGGTCGTATTGACCCCCAACACTCCCTGGGCGGGGTGCCCCGCTTGTTTCCCAACCAACCGGAGTACCGTTTTGAAGGGCGTATTCACGAAGTGGTTTACCACCAACAGAAAGCGGCGCTTCAATACATTTACCCCAAGGATCTACCCATTTACCACACAGGTTACCGCCCCGAAGTCATTGCCGCCAAAAACAAGCAGCAACGCGACCGGGCCTTAATGGAACAGGCCATTCAAGAGAAGCCCACCGCCCGCAGCAGCAAACGCCTATACGGCATCTTAGCCAAAGACTTCTGGAACACTAACGAAAAAGACAAAGCCTTTCATTATCTCGCACAGGGGCTTGAACAAAGTCATGATGACACCCGTGTCCAGGAACAATTGTTTTATCAGCAGCAGCAGTGGCGTCTGGCGGAAGGTCAGATTGAGACGGTACTGAATACGCTTGAGTCTCACAATAACACAAGCTCGCGCTTTCTTTTGCTCTGGGGACAGGTGCTGGCTCACCAACACCACTGGCGCGAAGCCTATGACAAACTCAAAGCAGCACTACACCAGTGGGATCATGAGCGAAGCCAGCCCGACCCGCTGGACCTGCGTCCTGCCCTTGAAGACCTTTTGAGCCTCTTGATTGACGTATGCCAGGCCCTTGAAAAGCCCGAGGAAAGCTTCACCTATTTAAGCCGCTATCTGAAACAGGTAGAAACACCTGAAGCCAAATTTTGGAAACGCTACCAACAATTGCGACAACAGATGGCTCCCTTGCAATTTTAAGCGCCGCCTTTTAAAATAAAGGACATAAGGAGCGCACGCACCATGATGATTCGTCCTACCACGCCCGGAATGAATACGGCCCCATTACAGGGTCCCCAACGCACGGAAGCCAAAGCCCCGCCCCCCAAAACCGAGGCTCCTGCTGCCAAAGAGCAAACGGAAGTTATTGCCCGAGACGAAGACAAGACCCAAAAATTTGGGGAACGGGATATGGACGTTAACGCCTTCCCCTTCGATATGGAGGCCGTGGAAGAAACCGAAGAGCCCGCAGACATTGAAGAGGTGGAATCCCTCGAAGAGGCCGGTGAAACCGAAGAAGCGGAAGAGCTAGAAGAAACCGAAGAAGCGGAAGAGCCCGAAGAAGCCGATGAGATCGAAAGCGATAATGAGGTTTCCGAAGAGGAAGAAGAAGGTGGCGTTGGAGACTTTGACGAAGAAGAAGGCGGGGTTGAGTTTGAACAAGCCCAAATCAACGTGCAGGCCCTTCTGGACTTGATCCCTGAGATGCGTGACTTGCCACGATTCCGCCTGGAAGAAACCTGGGCGCTCTACCAATAAACGCTTAAGAAGAGGCCGATTCATAGGCCCGCAAACCGCGTCGCCAAAGCCAGGCGATCAAAACCCATGAGAGGCCCAGGGCCACCGCAAAATGTAGCAAACGGTATCCCTGGCCTACGGGATCCATCAAAAAATGCACCGGCGCGCTCCCAATTAAAAGCACGGGCAGGGCAAAGCCAAAGAGATAACGAGCGGTGCCCTGATAAACCACATCAGGCCAGCGCGAGACCTGCTGCAGCTGCATGCGTAAAAAGTTTACCCCCATCGACTCCACCGTATAAAACATGGACATGCTGAGCAAAATTTCAATCGAAGTCATCAGCGTCAATCCCGCCAGGACCAACAGGGGCAAAACCAGCCATTGCCACCATACCAGACCGATCTGTTGACCAAAGTACACCAAATAAGCCCAGGGAAAAAAACCATTGAGCAAGGTGCCCGGCCGGATGGTGCGAAAAAACACCACAAACAGACTATTGGCAGGCTTTAACAAAATATAATCCAGTTGACCCATACGAAGATCATAAGAAAAATTCCAGAAGTTCTCGCTAATAAAAGTCATATGCAGATGTTGAACCGCCAACATAAAAGCCATAAAGAACATGAAGTCTGCACGATTCCAGGGACCGATAGTATCCAAATGCAAGAATAAAAACTCCACCGTTCCCATCACGCTCACATAAAAGAGCAGATCCATAATTACCAAAAGCACAAAGTGCAGACGATAACTCATGGCCTCTGCAAAACAGTTTTTCACAAATTCGGTGTAAATCTGCCAATGATGTTTCATATGCCGGCCGCCGTGTAATTGCCAATGCCCTTTTGCCACAGTAAACGGCCCACCCAAAGCAAGACCAGCGTCCAAAAGCCCAGCATGCCATACGCCGTGAGCAAACTGCCGTCGTAAGCACCCATGAACAACTTCACCGGTACATGGGTTAAGTAGGGAAAGGGCAAAAATGACAAGACCCGTTGTAAAGCCTCAGGAAAAATTTCCAGGGGTAGCAAAGCCCCCGAGAAAAATTGACTGATGGTTACCATCATCACCCGAATCACCCAGGTTTCCTCAAGCCAAAAAGCCATAATCCCAATGATATAACTCATTTGAAACCAGAAAAAGCCCACACACAAGGTATAGAGAAAACCCGAAAAAATAGCAAGGGCTGCCCCGGGTGAGTCCAGGGGCACCCAGCCCTGAATAACGACCGCAATAAGGGTCAACACCGAAACCAGGACTTGAATCCCTTGAAAAGCCAAAAAATTGCCCGCGTGAAAGCGCCAAAAGCTAAAGGGGTAAATTAAGTAGGCTGAAATACGCCCCAAACGAATATCTTCAGCCAAATTTCGACCATTATATCCCTGTCCCAGAAAGCCAATGATCATTACCCACACCTGATAGGTCAGCATGGTGGGGAAATCATAACCCTGAAGCGTGGTAATGCCTTCAAGGGTGTAAATGGATTTCCAGAGATTATAGCGAATGAAAAAAAACACCACCACCGGGCCAATAATCAGCAGTAAGAAATTCAATTTATAAGCCAAATACTGGGTCCAGCTGACCCGAAAGGTGGCCCACCACTTGCCCAGTTCGGCCCTCATGGGTTCATCAACTCAGGGTTGCTCAATAGCTCGTTCATGACCCGTTCAATGGGCAGTTTTTCGGTACTAAAACCACTGACAGGATAATGCTGCAGCAAAAAAATTGCCTGGTCTCTTAGGCTGGCTTCAGGCATACGTAACTCCACCTGATTGCGCCTGGCGTTCCATACTGGATTTAAAGCCTGCCAAAAGTTGCTGTGGACCATCTCCTCTTGCGAAGATACCGAGCGTTCAAAGTCAACGCTTACGAATTTTTGTTGTCCCAGAATTTGCTCAAAGGCCTGAATGCCGTCGTCAAAACGTTTTTTGCCCCCCAAAATGAGCACAATGCGTTCACACAACGCCGCCACATCGGCCATATAATGAGAGGTTAAAATGACCGTGGTCTGATGTTCCCGCTGCCAGCGTAAAATAAACTCGCGGATGGCTTTCTGAGCCACCACATCTAAACCAATGGTGGGCTCATCCAAAAAAAGCACTTCGGGCTGATGCATCAAACTGGCCATCAATTCCATTTTCATGCGTTCTCCCAGCGACAGCTTGCGCACATGCACCTGAAGCAGGCGCTTAACGTCTAAGAGTTCCGCCAGCGCATACAGACGTTCTTGAAAAACGCCATCTTCTACTTCGTAGTACTTTTGTAAGAGCAAAAATGAATCCATGGCCGGAATATCCCACCAAAGTTGGGACTTTTGCCCCATGACCAGGGCGATTTTTCGACGAAAGAGCATATGGCGTTCATGAGGCGTATACCCCGCAATGCGCAAAGTGCCTCGCGAGGGTACAATAATACCGGTGAACATTTTCATGAGGGTGGTTTTACCGGCACCATTGGGGCCCAATAAACCAACAATTTCACCTTTATGAATGCGTAAGTCAAAGGCGTCTACAGCGGCTTTACGCTCATGCTGACGCTGAAAAAAAGCCTGCAGCGAGCCTTTGAAGCCTGGCGCCTTATGATAAATTAAAAAATCTTTGCCGAGCCCCTGGCTCTCGATCATCAACGGTAAATCAGAATGTGACATGGGCGAATTATAGCACTCAGAAGCAATAAATCTGTTGATAAACCTGCGCCGCGGAGACCTGAAATAACTCATCGGTTTCTATGAGATAGCCCGTCAGCTTTTTACCATAGACACACCCCGTGTCCAGACCAATAATATATGGACGATCGTGCTTGCGCGTATACACCAATCCACCCCGGGCGTCATGGCCAAAGATAACGCCTTTTTCTCCGGTATAAAGTTCGTGCCAGTGGGGAGCACTCAATTTGCCAATGGGCCAGTGGCGCATCAGCAAGGCCATTTCTTCGGTGGTATCCGCCAGAGAACCATTGGGATTTAAACCCGCGTGCACAATAATAAAGCCCTGTTCTTCGCGGTGCAAAGGAAGCGCTCGCAGCCAATCTTCCCAACCGGGTGCTTTTTGCGCCATGATATCGAGCACTTTGCGGTGCTTGGGCTTGGGGCGCACCTCCCCATCGAGAATTTTCAAAAGCCAGGCATCGTGATTGCCCATGACCGCCTGAATATCGTACGTTTGGATCAGCTCCCAAACCCCTGCCGGGTCAGGGCCTTTGGTAAATAAATCTCCCACAAGTATAATGCGTGTCGGTTGCATATTGCGAATCAGACGGGCCAATTCACGGGCGCAGCCATGGACGTCCCCAATGACGGCGGTTCGTTGTTGTGTTTCTGCATTCATATTCTGTATCATACCTGATGTTGGGGTTCATAAGCGCAGAGATGCGTCACAAGCGCGTCAAGGGTGTGAGGATTCGCTTCACAGCTGACGGCGCCCAGATGTGCACGAATGGCCGCTGAGGTCACAGGTCCAATGCTGTGATACTGCGTTTGTTTTGCAAGTTCTTGTTGTAGCAAGGGTGTCAAACAATCTGCAAAATGCTGCACACTCGAAGGACTTGTAAAAATAATCCCTGAGGGCAGAGAAGGCTGTAAGAGCTGTTCAAGGGCCTGGGTATTGCAGCTGGCAGGCTTAACGGTCTCGTATACCCGATGGGTAGATACCGCATAACCCGCTTGCTGAAGCATCTGTTGCAAGGTGTGCCGCCCCGCTTTCGCCTGCCAAACCTGAACGGTGTCTCCGGGATTTAAACGTGCCTTAAGCCCTTCCGCTAGCGCCTCTGCGTGATGTGTGGCGGGAATCCACTGGGTTGACACTCCATAATGGGCCAGACGAGATGCCGTTTGCGGCCCCACGCAGGCAATAGGGAAGGAACGTTCAGGAGCACACAATGCCGTTTGCTCAGCAACGCTCAACTGTTGCCAAAGGGCGTCGACTCCATTGGCGCTGTTAAACACCCACCACTGTGCAGGCAAACGCTCCTTTAACGAAGCCGTTACCAGGGCTTGCCCTTCGGCAGACAGGGGTAAAAAGCGTATTTCGAGGGTCGGAAACACCAGGACCTGGGCCCCGGAATCAGACAATTGTTGCGCGAGACGTTTCACCTGATGCAAGGCACGGGTCAGCAAATAGGTTTTGCCGGCCAAAGGCAAGGCAGAGGGGGGGTTATTCACTGGTAACCCAGGCCTCAGAACGCTCAAGAGATTCCGCCTGATAAGCCTGAATAGCTCCGGTATTGCCGTCGAGTCGTACAATCAGGCCATCTTTCAAACGGCTAAGCGCACCATTGACGCCGGCTGCCGCTGGCAGTTGATATTGTCGAGCCAGCATGGCACCATGAGAAAGCACGCCACCCAGCTCCAGAATCAATCCACCCGCCTGTGTCAATGCCTGCTCCCAAAAGGGCTCAAAATAGTCGGTGACAATAATTTCTCCGGCTTGCAGATACTTTAAATCCTCAGAGCGACGAATGCAGCGGACTTTGCCCAGGGCTTCACCCTGACTGGCCGCATAGCCTGACAGCTCAATGGCTTCAAGACGATTCTTGTCTTCGGTTCCCAGGCGGTGGGCGATCCGACGCTTGTACTTACGGGATTGGATAAACTCCCGCAAAGCTTTAATTTTGTAAGCATTCATCGTGTTTTGGGTCATCTCACGAATTTCAGAAATTTTCAGGTAGAAAATATCCTGGGGCGAATCCAGAGGCAGATAACGGGACATCGCCAATAAAAGGCTACGCAAGCGCGGCATCAACATGTTTAAATAATACGGTTCTTCTGCCACGGTACTTTGGTAACTCTGACTCAGATGTAAAAGCGTGACAAACGTCAATTTTTGCAGGGTTTGCTGCCAGGTAAAGCCGTTCATTAAAGTTTCCGTCAGATCCTGGCGTTCCTGGGTTTGTGCTTCCTGCCAAAAAGGGCGGTTTTCATGAATGGCTTCAAGTAAGGTTTGGGTCACCATCTGAGGCGCATCAAGAAAGCTGCTGTACAAAGGTTCAAGGTGTACCTTATCAAAGCCCAGATGGCTCAACTGCTCAAGAGCCTGATCCAACCAGTGACGGGTGGGCTCTTTCAGCATCAACTGCTGTACCACATAAAAGGCGGAGCCATTCACCTGGTTGGCAGATTTAAACAGTTCTAAAAGCTCAGGCGTCGCCACAATCTCCTGGCGCAAACGCTCCAAATAGCGCAGGGCTTCACTGTGGCGATTGTCCAGGTTTTGAAACAACATTCGGTAATCATAATCCTCAGGCAGGTTGTGTTGCGCAAAATCCACAAACAACACGCTGATCACATGGCTCATACTGCGCACATGCAAGGCCTGAGTCATAAAGTCCTGGGCCAGCGTCATCATTTGCTCCAGAGTCTCTAACAATGCTTTAACGCCCCAGGTGCTATAGTCGTGCTCCCAGGCCTGACGCATGGTCTCGCTCAATTGGCGGTACACCCGATACCACACCTGTTGTTGGGCAAAAATCTGCCGCAGCAGCTGAGGGTAACGCTGATACACAGGCTGTTCCGCAAGCTCAGCCCATAAACCTTGCCAACGCTGATCCAGATAGGCCACAAACAAAGGGTTTAGCATCGGGCGATCATTGTTCAATTGGACCCAATGACTTTGGGGCTCAGGATGAATATCAGCGGCCGCCAAAGCCTGGGGCAAGACTTGATTCAATACCGGCTCCCATAAAGACCATCCCAAAGGAGAAAACGGCTTTTCAAAATAGGGGATTTTTTGCTGCAAATCATCCCATTGCAATTCTTCCGTGTAGTAAGAGGTGGGCGCTTTAATCGCCATTAACTGGTTGACCACAAAGCCCTGGGGCCCTTTAAACCACTCAATTTCAAGGGGGTATTTATAGCCTTTGAGCAAGGCTTCGGCCATCGCCGCCAACTGCCCCACCTCGGTGTCTGAAATCGCGGCCTGATGCCGTTGATCTTTATCGATGGGCACTTCAGCCACCGCCCAGGGTTCAGCAAACACAAAGCGCAGGGGTTTTTCGGCAATCTGACGGTGGGTAACTTTCTGCATTTCACGATGCCATACCAGGTGATCGGGCAACATCACGCCACGGCTAACCGCTTCATTTAATCCACGGGCCGCTTCAATGACGAAGGATTGATCATTGGCCTGGGGAGCATAGGTCAGCAAACTTCCCGAAGCATAAGGCGTTTCGAGCACTTGCACCAGCACGGCGGCATCGACCCAGTTTTTATGCAAACGTTCTTCGCTAAAACGGTACTGAATAATATCGTCGAGCCAGAGATAGGCCCAGGCCATTTTCAGGGCTTTTTCAAAATCAATGAGGCTTTTAACCCCCAGAATTGGCCGTAAGCGCTTGGCAAAATCTGCGCCATGGCCAGAACTCATGGACGGCCGCAAAACCAGCGCTCCGGGCTTTTCAGGAAACAATTCACGATACGCAGCCCGCAACTCGGTCAGTACGGGCGAAGGCACCGCTTGCTTGAACAGATAATGCTGAATGGTGCGGGCGGCGTCAAGGGCTTCATCATAGCTCATATGGGGCAGCTGAGCAGGGTGCAATCCGGTTTGTTCGAGAGCCAATTGGTATGCCGCCGTGGTAATGACAAAGCCTTTCATCACAGGCTGCTCTAAGCGTTTGGCCACAGCCAGGTTTAACGCTTTATAGCCCACCAATGACACATGCTTGGGGTGCACATCGTCCAGCCAAATGATATGAGGCAATTCTGTAGTCACGCACTTGCTCCTTTTGTGAATGGTATTCTATCATGACAGCATGTGTAATATTCTGGACTATCCCCATCCCGCCTTAACAGTAGATATCGTACTTTTTACCATCATGGACGACGACTTAAAAGTCCTTCTGGTACAGCGCTCTGTGGCCCCCTTTGCACAAATGTGGACCTTGCCGGGGGGATTTGTCCACCGCCACCAAAGTCTAGAAGAAGCCGCCTTGCACAAACTCAAAGAAAAAACCAATGTGGATCACATCTATCTAGAGCAGCTCTACACCTTTGGTGACCCTGGTCGCGATCCGCGAACCCACGTGGTGACCATTGCCTATTACGCCCTGGTAAGCTCAGAAAATTTTCAACTCAAACCGTCCGCTGCCGTCAGCGAGGTGCGTTGGCACTCCATTTATGAGTTACCCGCCCTGGGTTTTGACCATGAGCGCATTCTTGGCTATGCTCTGCAACGCTTACGCAATAAACTCAGTTACACCACCGTGGGCTCGCAGCTCTTGCCCGAAAAATTTACGCTGCCTGAACTCTGCCGCATGTATGAAGTGATTTTAGACAGCCAGATCGATAAACGCAACTTCCGCAAGAAGATCGCCTTACTGGATATTCTCGAAGAGACCGACGAAACCACACAGAAATACTCAAAAAAGCCCGCCCGATTGTACCGCTTTAAAAACTCCGATATCGTGGATCTCCCGCAAACCAGCTTACAGGGTATTCAAGGTAAATTGTCTCAAAGCCTGTCGGGGCGACCCAGCTAAAGATGGGTTCACTGAACGACCACATCCCCGAAAATTTTCTTGCCTACTTGAGCCAAAGTCTGGGTTGGACAGCGCAGCAAATCCACACCTACACCCGCGAATGGAAGGCCGCACGCCAGGAATTATTAGCTCCTCTCACGGGGAAATGGCTTGGCCCCAATCGCTCTGGTCAATTAAGCCTCATCAGTTTTCCTGAGGAGGTACCCCTTGAAACCCTGCGGATTCAAACCGATCAAGGACGCGTGGGCACACGCCGGATTCAATACTTTGACAGCAATGCCGGTAAACCCGGCGCAGAAGAGCTATTGCCCGCGGACGCACGCCCGGGGGTTTTGTTTACGGAGCAGGGGTGCTTTTTATTTGACGAGGCCTTAAAGCAAAGTCCCCACTTGCCCGAAATTGAGTCCTTTATTGACTGGGCGGAAAGCGATCTGCGCAGCCATCATACAGATATTTACCCCTTAGCCAAAGAGAAACTGGCCTTTGTTAGCCAACGGGAAGCCGGTGAAATCTTTGCCGTCTCGATAGCCACTCACGACATTGTTGGCCATTGGCAACTGCGTCAAAAGCCATCGGGTCAAGCCTTTAATTTTACCCGAGATATCAATGGACAGACCCTTTACATTAGCGACAGCGTCACATCCCACTTACACATGATTGACCTCACAGATTTAAGCTACCGCGTGTACAAGTCGGGCCTCGGCATTCTGGGGAGCCTGGCCGCAGCGCCTGTGGAAAACAAACTGTATATTACGATTCTGCAACCCGAGTTTAACGTGGTGTACTTTAATATGGAAACCACCCAGGCAGAGTATTCCTTAGATATTCGCGGCCGCTCCTGGACCCAAACCCGGCAGTTTCCTCAGGACTGTTTTTATACCCTTGAGGGCGGTAATCTGGTTTACATCTCCGTCCATGATCAACACCCCTTGCTTCATCTGGTAGATGGCGAAGAAATTCATGTAAAGCGACGGGTGGCGCTTCAGCATCATTATCCCCCCACCGTCATGGCCCGCTCTCACCCCAATCCTTATCAGACCGCTCTGGCCTACGACTTTACAGCTCACCTGCTGGACACCGGGCTGCTCTCCGTTGCCCAAAAACAAGGCTTTGAAGACTGGTGCGACGCCCAGGAAGCCGCCCGCAAACAACAAGAAGCCGAAGCCCGTGAAGCTGCCGCCAAAGCCGCTCAGGAGGCAGAAGATAAAATTTTACGACGCCCCCGTAAGCAGCCCCAAACCAACCCAAACTTCCGCGTACATCAGCCACCCCCACAGGATGAAGCCCTGTGGCGTCTGGTGGATAAGCCCGCTTCTGACATGGAGATCCCCGAAGGCGCGGAACAGGCCATTACAGATCTCATTGTCTGGGCCTTTTACCGCATGACCCTGACCAATTTGCGGATTCACACCAAAGAGCTGCAGCGGGTGAAAAAAATTGCCCGACAGGTCAAAGAAGCCTTAAAAACGAGACAGGTTGTCCTGGCCAAAATCGAGAATATTTTAGAGCGCCATCGCTTTGAAACACCGATTGATCGCAATTCGGTCTTCAAGGTGATGGCCCAATACAAGTTACAGGGTGACTTTTATCGTTTAGAAGATCTTTGTCCGCTATGCCAAACCCCTTTTGAAGCTCAATACTGCCCCAGCTGCCACTTTCAACTGAGTTTACCTGAACACGAGACCCTGGCGGGAAAAGCGTTTTCAGCTGAAGCCTTTGACTTTCTGTTTCCGGGACAGTTATTACTGCCCCTTTCACAGCCTCCGTGCCTCATGGTGCTCAATATTTGGCGCCAACCCATGCAACAGGTGAGTGAAAAAGGCAATCTCTTAAAATCCATTGTCGATGCAGTGGTCTTACCCCACCATAACTTTTTGGTGGTGGATCAAGCCGGCGGAAAACTTGTGGAAATGTCCAGTGCAGGTGAAGTGATTTGGAAAGCCCGCCTGGCCCTCAAGAACCCCTGTCGCACCACGTTTTATCTCGATGAAAAAGAAGGACTGCGTTATATTGTCCTGGATCAGGGCAATTTGAGAGTCTTAGAACTGGATTCCAGCGGCCGCCATCACCGCCGCTATCCGACGACCCGTACCCCTGATGCTTTAAAACTTAAGTTGCCCACAGATATTCAACAGGTGGCCAATGGAGACTGGTGGATTGCCGACCCCGGTGCGCAGCGGGTTTTACGCATCAACCCGCGAGGAGAATGCATCACCGAGCTTTTGGAGCCCTTGCGTTACCCTTTAATAGCTCGCGAAAATTACCAGGGCAATCTGGAAGTGATAGATACTGAGTTGAAGGCCTGGCTGTTGTTTGACACCGAACAGCAAGAGATCGGTCGCTTTACGTTTTGGCCGCCTCCGCTGATCGACGAAGCGCAGTGGCTTAACGCTTCTCCTCCCCATTGGGGCAGCCGCCTACACAACGGGGAATGGCTGTTAAGGGGAGAAGGCTATTTTATGCATATGGCGCCCGAAGAGGGTCTCATTCGCTGGATATCAGCATTGCCAAACCCCGCTGCGGAACACCATTTGCTGAAGGTAAAATTCCACACCAAATCTCAGGCTGAATTACAACAAGAGCGCATCGCGCAACATGCAGAAGCCCTTGAAAAAATTTATGGTCTACACCAGGCTCCCGAAGAAAAGCGCTTACACCTGGCCCGTCACGTCAAAGCCATGTCCGTCAAAAAAGGCCAGGTGCTCCTGACTCCGGGCAGCACCGGTCATGTGCTGTACTTTTTGCTATCGGGCAGCGTCGATTGTGTGGCCCCAGAGCCTGAAAACCCCATTATTTTTGAAGTCGGAGCCGGTGAAATCGCTGGTGCAGCCTCGGTGCTCGATGTAGAAAAACGCACCTATAAACCGGGCTGGGTTGTCACCGAAGACGCAGAACTGCTCTTTATTGATCGGGGGGAATTTAAACGCGCCGTTATGGGCTTTTCAGCCCTGTTCCAACTCGTCCAGCAAGTCCACCAGGACCAGCAACGCCGCGTTCGTCAGTTTCAAGAGCGTAAAACAGAAGCCCTTCAAGATCATTTGCGCAGCCGTATCGCCGAAGGCTTCATCAAGGATTTTCAGATTTTCAAAACCGCCGATAAGGTGTTCTTTGAAGCGCTAACCGACGTGTTACAAGCCAACGCCTACATGCCTGATCACGCCGTCTTTAAACGCAATGAACCCAGCGGCTCCATGTACTTTATTTTTGAAGGAACGGTAGGCGTCTTGCGCAAGGGAGAAATCACGCCAGAAATTACCCTCAAAGCAGGAGACTTCTTTGGTGAAATGGCTTTGCTCGAACAGCAACCCCGCAGTACCACAGTGGTCACGCTGGACTATTGCAAAATGTTTGAATTGCAGAGCTGGCAAGCCCAGCGTCTTTTTCAAGGGTATCCCTGGTTTAAGGCCGCCCTGAGCGCTGAAGCTGAAAAGCGCCAGATCGAAAACGCTGCCTGGGTTAAAAAATTTGCGCGGGCAGCCGGCGTGGATCGCGATGACCTGCCCCAGGTGCATGTGCATCCCAAAAACTTTTTTCCCGAGGAGCCGCCCCGTTATACCTGCTCCACACAGCACGATGTAATCTTTGCCTTAAACCCCCAGGGTGAAGTGCTCTGGCACTGGGGTCAAAGCCCCAATGAACAATTGTTTCACCCCCATCAGATTCAAGTTTTAGAAGAGAGCTTACTGGTGGTAGACACCGGCAATGACCGTGTACTAGAAATTAGCCTGGCCCATCGCCAGATTCTGCGACAGTGGAACAAAGGCTTAAAGCAGCCTGTTTCGGCAGACTTAACCCCTGAAGGCTTCTTGCTGGTGGCTAACGCAGGGACACAGGAACTACTGGTCAGTGACAATTTCGGTCGCAGTCTCTGGAGCTATGCAGCCCCCCGAGAAATTGAAAGCCCCTGCGATGTGAGGTTGACGCCTCAGGGTACCATTTTGTTCACCGACAAAGCCCTACATACCGTCTACGAACTTCAGCGCAACGGTGAACGCATCTGGAGCCATGGCTCTTATAAAAATCCGGGAGATTCTGAACTGCAACTCAATGCTCCCAGTTTTGCTTTACGCCTGGAAGACGGTTCCACCCTGATCGGCGATGCGGGCAATCAACGTTTGGTCAGGGTTTTACAAGACGAAGAAATCCAGATCACGCCGCTTCCCGCCCTTGAAGAGCCCCTTGCGTTTGAGCATGTGGAAATGCTGCCCCAGGGTGACCTGATTTTGTATTCTTTTTCACAAGACCGTATTTTGCGGCTGGGTGGTAGCGGCCCCGTTAAAAAAATTCTTTGGCAAGCCGCCCATCAATTTCCACTGCGCATCGCTGAAGCGCCGCCTGTCCTTGAAAGCAAAGAGCCCCACTGGATCTTAGACCTGGATTTATTACAAGAAGAGCAGTCTCTGGCTCCCCCTGCTGAGATAATGCCAACGCAAGCGCCCTCTGCAGAAGCAGTAGAAGATAGTCTTGCCATTGCAGAACAGCTGAGTTCAGGGGAACACTGGTCCGGGATAGCGGAAGCGTCTCTCCCCACAGACCTGCCGTCATCGGAACCTCAGCATCGACTGGACGACGCGGACGAAAAAGCCTTTGAAGCTTTGGAACAAGCCCTTGAAGAAACCCAAAATTTTGAAGAAAAAACCCAGGCTCAGCCCTGGGAGGATCTGGCTTTCCTGGAGAACGATAATCCCCCTCCACAGGAGGAGGCAGAAGAGAACCCCTGGGAAGATCTGGCTTTTTTAAGTGACGAAGCCATCGATCTGGCCAATACTCTTATCTTCGAAAAAAAAGTAGCGCCCGCACCCACAGAGCCCCCCCCCTGGGGCGATCTTGCCTTTTTAGAAGAGCCTGAAGCGTAAGCTGGCATTACAACTTCACATAGGTCTATCATTCTCTACAGGATTCACATGAAAGGCGACCGTATCCTAAATGTTGACTTTCAATCAAAATACCAGCACACTCAATTCATTTTAAAATAAAATATTTATTTTAAAAATATTCGATTTGAAAATATAAAAACCCTCATCTACAATAAGAAAAAAAGCAAAAATCTTTTGCTTTAGAAAGCGGGTCTTTTATGAACACATGTCCTGTTTGCGAGTCTACAGAAAACAAATGTCAAAGCGGAATTGAGGTGGATTATTGCATGATATGCGGTATTTTCTATATCAACTTCGGCGAATACCGCCCCCGGCTTTATACACAACTTGAGCATCAGACACAGCGCTGGAAAAAACAATCGCGAGCACTGCGAAGTAAGATAAGCTGAAATTATTTTTCACGCCATAAGACGCTCCTTTACCCCGAGCTTCAACCCTCGGGGTAAAATCGTTATAAATCAAGCTTGGGCAAGTCTTTTGCTGCTGTCGCTTTGCATTGCAAAGTTTTAACCACCTGACAGGCTTTGCTATTCCCCAGGGTGCAGGATTTTTCAAGCAGGGGGATTGCCGCCTCACATTGCCCCTGTAAATAAAGCACCTGGGCCTTATTGCCATAAGCCAGCGCATGGCGCGAATCGCTACGCAAAATTGCATTAAAGTCTTGTAGCGCCCTGGTGTAGTCTTTTTGCAGTAGGTACAAATACCCGCGGTTATTGCGCACATCAAGGTCGCGGGGATTGAGCTTTAAAGACTGCTGGTAATCTCTGAGGGCCGCAGGATAATTTTTGAGTTCACTGTAGATAATGCCCCGATTATTGTAAGCGGCAATATACTTTGGGTTTAAAGCGATGGCCTGGGTATAAGCCGCCACCGCATCATCCCGTTTATCCTGCAAGCGATAGGCGTTGCCCAGGTTAAAATAAGGCAGGGCCTGGCCGGGCAATAACTCACGGCAAGCATTAAAATCTGCAATGGCCTGTTCCGCCTGGCCTGCATTTAAGTAAGCCACCCCTCGCGCATTCAAAAGATATGGCTGTTTCTCATTGAGGGCCAGCGAGGCTGTAAACAACGAGATGGCGCGCTCCCACTGTTTGTTTTGAAAAGCCTGGCGACCCTGCTGGGCCAGCTGTTGTGCCCGTTGAGCCACCGACACTTGCGCCGATAAGGGGAGGACACGAGACCAGGCAGGCATCAGGGTGTTGCCACCCCCCCATACTATCGCTCCATACAGCAGGATCTGAAGTCTTTTGATTAAGCGCATAAAACGGTTTCCTTCAGCATTGTTGTAACCCATTTTAACGACAAAAAACAACCCCGCAGGGTTTCTGCGGGGTGTGTTCCAGAAAAAACCTTAGTCGGTTTGATTCAGCAGATGCTTAAAGCGGGTTTTATCCATGGACTTGAGATAAGCTTCTTCACCGGTAATTAGACCGGCTTTTAGCTTTTCTTCAATGGCCTGGTCCATGGTAATCATGCCGTCTTTACGACCCGTTTGCATGATCGAAGGAATTTGGAAGGTTTTGCCCTCCCGCAAGAGGTTACCCACTGCAGGTGTTCCGATCAAAATTTCTTGAACGCCGACCCGGCCACCGCCTTTTTTCTTCAGCAATTGCTGGGCCACTACGCCTTTTAACGAATCGCCCAACATGGCCCGAATTTGCTCCTGGGCATCGGTGGGAAACGCATCAATCAAACGGTCAATGGTCTTCGGGGCAGAAGAAGCGTGCAAAGTACCAAACACCAGGTGACCGGTTTCGGCCGCGGTAATGGCCAGTTCGATGGTTTCTAAGTCGCGCATCTCACCCACCAGAATAACGTCTGGATCTTCGCGGAGGGCGGCTTTTAGGGCGTTGGCAAAAGACTTTGTGTTTTTGCCCACCTCGCGCTGATTCACCAGGCCTTTTTTACTGCTGTGCACAAATTCAATGGGGTCTTCAACAGTCAAAATATGGTCAGAGCGGTTCTGGTTAATATAGTCAATCATGGCTGCCAGTGTGGTGGACTTACCGCTACCGGTTGCACCGGTCACCAAAACCAGCCCTTTGTGCAAATGACAAAAGTACTCGGTCAAAACAGGAGGAAGCCCCAGATCTTCAGCACTCAAAATCTTGGTGGGGATCACCCGGAATACCGCGCCGATGCCCTTACGTTCGTTGAAGATATTGGCCCGGAAACGGGAACCCAGCTCATCAACGCTATACGCAAAGTCTAAATCTTTATGTTCTTCAAAGTGCTTACGCTCGTATTCATCCATGATTTCATACAGCAGGGTTTGGTTCTGCTCATGGGTAAACGCCTGTTGCGTAATCGGATGTAAGTCACCACTAATCCGGATCATCGGGGGGTTATTGGGGGAGATGTGTAAATCGGATGCGCCCCGTTCTACCATCACTTTAAAAAGCTGGTCAATTTTGGCCATGTTGCCTCTCCTTGAATTAAAAATCCGTGGGTATTATATCCTGTTGTGATAACAAAGACAAAAACATACGGCAAAGAGAGAGCATGGATTGCCCACATCCACCAACGCTAAAAACTTCTGCGTTAGGGCGCCTCCCCCCTGCTTGCAACCATGATATCAAAATCAAGTGGCCGCAGAATCCTGACATTTGCCTCATCCTGATAACGCAAAACCGCTGTACCTGAAGCAGACTCCTCAAGGCTTAGCTGTCCCCGTACGCCATCTTGCACCAGAGAAACCTTGCTCCACAGCGCCCCTTCAGACGCTGTCTGGGTTGAGAAAGTAAAGCGCTGAGATGAACCCTCAGCCAGCGTAAGCTCCATCACGCCCTGCCCTGTACCCACGCCCTCAGTGCTGCTCAAACGTTCCTCAGAAACTTTCAAAACGTCTCCGTTATCCCAGGTGGTGACCACCTGGGTTAAGAGCCGCCATTGACCAGAGACCCATTGGCGGGTGCGCGTTGCCTGCTGTGAGAAACCTGCACCGGATTCAGAGAGCCGTTGTCCGCCTTCATGGTCCAGGGGCTCAACGGGTGTCAGGGTCACGATCTGCCGTTCACGCAGAGCATGGGCTAACTGGAGCACCGCCAGATTTGCTGGAATTTCACCCGGTAGCATCACGGTTTCGCTTGCTTGCTGGGCTTCAAAGGGCCGCGACTGTAAACGATAAAGGCTTTGGGTAGGGAGAGGCAATAACCGGCTCAGAAGTCCCTCAAGATCCAGCGCAAGCATGTGTTGAACCAGAGGCACTTGCAGCACCCCTGGAGCATCTGAATCGGTGGTTATTGTTTCGACAGTTTCTTTTATCTCATGGACAGCTTCTGTGACCGTCTCTTTCACCCAACCCAAAAGTTGGGTGCGATATTCGCCGGCCAACTGATCTTGTGATAAGCGATAGGCGTCATAAAAGCTGGCGTCGACATCGTGATAATTAGCTAAGGCCATTTGTAAAGGTTTAAGGGCGGCATTGGCCCAGAGATTTTGCGGAGGAGCAGTAATATTCTGTGGCGGGGCCGTTATGTTTTGCGGAGGGGCCGTTATATTCTGTGGCGGCGCAGTAATGCCCTCTGGTGGCGCGGTGATATTCTTTGCTTGAAAGGGAACCGTACGGGCAGTGGCCACATCCGTTCCGGTTTTTAGACCCGTTTGCTGCAATGGGGATGGCGAATGACAGGCCATTAAGAGATGAAGGCTTAAGCAACTGCAAATGATAAATCCTGAGGTTCGGTACCACATCACGTCAAGATAAATCCTCGCTTCCTCTGATTTCAAACGTATGCTTTATCATGCGCGCATGTTGGGGGCTTTACAAGCTAAAAAAAGCATAAAAGCCCATTAAAAAAGAGAGAAACCCGCAGCATGACCCTGCTGCGGGCACATGTTAAAAAACCAATAATATGACGTTATTATTGGTTTTTTAATAAAATTACACCCAATTAATACCTTGTTAATTCTGTATCCGGTTCCACATATGCACCTATGGGGCGAATTAAACGTCCCAGCGCTTGCTGCTCTATCGCATGCGCACACCAGCCCAACACACGCCCCAATGCAAAGACGGCTGTAAAATGGCCCCGAGAAAAACCCAGTGCATCCAGAAGCAAAGCGGTATAGTACTCCACATTGGTTTCAAGGGGACGTTCGGGTTTATGGATTTTTAAAGCCTGCAACACCACCGCTTCCAGTTGCTCAGCCTGGGCCAGGCGTTCAGGCCTTAATCCAGAGGCTTTCAGGTTTTTTAAAACCTGTTTTAAAACATCTGCACGAGGATCTCTCACCCGATAAATGCGATGACCAAACCCCATAATACGTTCTCCACGCGCCAGGCGTTCTTGAATCCAGCGCTCAGGGGAAGCCGCTGCCTGTACCGCCTCTAACATATCCAATACAGGACCCGGCGCTCCCCCATGCAAAGGGCCTGCCAAAGCACCCAGAGCCCCCTGAACACAGGCTCTCAAATCGCTCCCCGTGGAAGCAATCACCCGCGCGGTATACGTCGAGGCGTTAAAGCCGTGATCTGAAACCGTCATAAAATAACAGGCTAAAGCAGCGGCACGTCCTGAGAGCTGGCTCGCACTGAGGGATTCAGTGGAAAGGGCTTTTAAAAAGCGCTGGACGGGATCCCCTTGCGGTGACAAGCGTGCGGTGGGTTGAATATGCAACAGTAAACTCACCATCAGGGTCATGGCGATGGCTGTAGGGGTGCGGGCTTCAGCGTACTCTAACCCCAGCCGCAGCGCTGATATTGCCGTGTCTTGCTTTGCTAAGGTGGTGGTCATGGGCTGAAGCCGTTGCCAGGCCACATCCTGAGCGCCACAGAAGTCGCTTTCTTCTACCCGTTGTGATGGGGCATAAACACGCCATAGGGCCTGCGCTAAACTCGGGTACGTGTAATGGGCCACCACATCAGCCAGAGGTTGCCCCAGAATCACCAGTTCTCCAGCTTCCCCATCCACATGACTCAGACAGGTGCGTAAAGTATCTTTATCGGTCATGGTTTCTATCCATCCTTCTTGAAGATACCCTTATTCTGCTAAACTTGATTTTATCTGTCAATCTTGATTTTAAAATCAATATTAAAGGTGTTGCTATGAAAAAAAACCTTCCCTCAGCCCTTTATATGGATGCGGCACAAGCCGCCAGTGCCCTTAACATCCGTAAAGAGACTCTGTATGCCTATGTCAGCCGAGGCCACTTGCGAAGCAGAGAAATGCCAGGCCAAAAAGGCCGTTACTATTTGCGAGAAGAAGTCGAAAAGCTACAGCAAAACAAACGCCTGCGGCAACAGCCCAACATCGAATTGCAACAGGCCCTGTATTGGGGGGCACCGCTTTTGCACAGCGATATTTCGCACCTGCGTGAAGGCCATTTGTATTACCGTCACCAGCGTCTCGACACCCTTAGCACGGCATCATTAGAGTCTCTGATTGCCTTACTCTGGGAAGCCCCTGAATTGGCCCATCCTGATGGGTGGCAGCCGTTTTTTCAGCCCCCGTCTCCGCAACTCAGCCCCGTGGAGCACATCTGGCAGCTTGTGCCTCAAGGCAGTGCCTGGTTTTATCATATCCAAACGGCTTTAAACCTCTGGTTCGCTCAGGATCTCTCTGCCCCTGTTTCCGACAACCCCGTATCAGATGCAGCGCAGATTTTATGGCGTATCTGGTCGTCGTTGCCCCCCTGGACACAAACCGAAGCATCTCCCCTCTCAGGAGATACGCCGTCCTTAATGGACTGCTTTAAACCCTTATTGCCCGATCCCGCCCAGCGGGAACTGGCTCGCCTGGTTTTAATTCTCAGTGCCGAGCATGAACTCAATGTCAGCAGCTTTACCGCCCGCTGTGTCGCCTCTGGACAGGGCAATGTCTACCAAAGCCTCAGCGCTGCCTTTGCGGCCCTGGGCACCCCCCGCCAGGGGGGACAGGTGTTGCAAGTCCAACATTTTTTACGACAACACCAGGGCCAGACCGCCACCCAAATGCTGCAAAACTGTCGCCTGGCAGGAACTCAGCCCCCCATGCCCGGCCACCCCCTCTACCCGGATGGCGATCCCCGATGGCAGATCTTTGCGGCACACCTCACATCCCATTGGAATCATCATCCGAGGGTTCAAGAAACCTTGACATGGGTGGAAAGCCTTGAGCATTATCAGCACAGTCACCCCACCTTGGACTGGGTGCTGGGCCTCAGTGCCGAATTGCTGTGTCCCCAATGGCTCAACGCCCTGGACTGGTTTGCGCTGGGACGCTGTATCGGTTGGCTTGCCCATATCCAGGAACAATGGCAACAGCCCCACCTGATCCGGCCCCGGGGTCAGGGCGAACCCCCGCCGGCTCCCGCTGACACCCCATAAATGTAGTATCCTTTGGGGTGAGGTAACAATGTATGTCGCTTAAAGGAATGATCGCTCAGGGTTTGCGGATGCGGACCGGACAACAGTTTGAAAGAGACACCTGGCAGCCTGAAGCGGCCCAGTGGAAAAAACTGCAACAAATTGTGCAACGGAACGCCAACACAGCCTTTGGTCAAGCCCACCGCTTTGCAGAGATTCACAGCGTTCAAGATTACCAACGGCAGGTGCCCATCCGGGACTACGCAGCCCTCAAGCCCTGGATTGATCGCATGACCGAAGGCGAAGCTCAGGTGTTAACCCACCAAAAACCCTTTTATTATTGCCGCACTTCAGGCACCACCGGAGAACCCAAAATCACCCCGGTCACTGAAGATTATCGCAACGAATACCAAAGCGTGGTGCACGCCTTTCTTTATTACCTCTATAAAGAGCACCCCAAAGCCTTTGACGGGCAAGCCCTCTATTTTCACGGCATGGCCGATTATGTCACCGTCGCTGACGGCACCCCTGCAGGCTCAATGAGCGGGTTTAACAGCAAGAATCTCCCACCCTTGCTCAAACGCTTCTATGCAGCCCCCTATGACATTATGGTCATTGCCGACCCCTTCACCCGTCACTTCTGCATTGCCTTACTGGCGTTGGCCAAAAATATCACCCTCATCATGGCCGTGACCCCCTCTCCACCCATTTTACTGGCCGAGACCCTCAAAAAGCACGGCGAAGAACTGCTGTTTCATCTTGAGAAAGGCACCCTGCCTAAAACAGTTCAACTCAACGCAGCCGAGCTGGCGCTCATGCAAACTTTACACCGACCACATCCCCAACGGGCTCAACACTTGCGCCGTCTGCTTGCCCAGAAAGGCAGCTTAACCCCCACACAAGTGTGGCCTGCTTTAGAGGTAATTGGCTGTTGGAAAACCAGCAGTGCTGGCATGCTCATCCCCCAACTCGAAGCCGCTTACCCCGACATCCCCATCCGTGACGCTATTTTTTCAGCCAGCGAAGGCTGGTGCAATGTGCCTTATACCGATCAGCACGTGGGAGGACCTCTGGCAGTCAACGCTCACTTTTATGAGTTTATTGCCGCCGATGACAACTCAGAACACCCGGAAGTGGTGCTGGCTCATGAACTCAACGTGGGGCAAGACTACCGTATTGTGTTGACCACCAGTTGCGGCATGTACCGCTATGATCTCGGGGATATTTTGCGGGTGACCCACTATTATCACCAGACACCCGTAGTGCATTTTGTACGCAAAGCGGGACAGTACTCCAGCATGGCTACCGAAATGCTCGCCGTGGAACATATTTTTGAAGTGATGGCAAAACTGCTCAAAACCCACGCATGGATCTTGCCCTTTTATGTGCTTGTGCCCAACCCCACCACACAACCCCCCCATTACGAGCTTTACCTGGAAGGGCTGAATAAGACGGATGCCGAAACCCTGGCTGAAGCTTTTGATGAGGCGCTTCAAATCCATAACTTCTCCTATGGTTTACGCCGCCGAGATCTAGAGTTGGACCCCGTCAAAGCTCACGTGCTGCGGCCAGGAGCCTACCAGCTCTGGCAAGCCCAAAAACTGACGGAACCGGGTAATGACGCTCAAATCAAGCCGCCGGGATTGCTTATGAGCAACGAAAGTTTACGCCCCCTCTGTGAGGAACCGCTCCATGACGCACCCTGACCCGCCCCATTTTGAAAGCTTTACGGATCTACTGTGCTGGCGTGCCTTACAGCACCCTGAAGCACTCGCTTTTCGCTATTTTTCCGACGGAGAAACCGAAAGCGACCGTTTAAGCTACGCAGACCTCGATCGGCAGGCACGGCGTTTGGGGGCCTATCTTCATCAACAGGGGTTTCAAGGTGAACGTTTACTTTTACTTTACCCACCGGACCTGCACTTTATCACTGCTTTTGTGGGCTGCCTGTACGCTGGCGCCATCCCGGTTCCGGCCTACCCGCCGGAGCCCCATCGCCTTCAGCATACCCGACAACGCCTCCAGCACATTGTTAAAGATGCTCAGGCCGCAGGGGTTTTAACCCTACAGGGTCTGGCCCACCAGGCCCAAACACTTTTTACCGAACATCCCCACCTCGAATGGATACATAGCGATCAGCTTCCCTACCCCCCGGCAGATGGGTCCCCACCGCCGCAACGCGGTGATGACATTGCTTTTTTACAGTATACCTCCGGCTCCACCAGTGATCCTAAGGGCGTGATGATCACCCACCACAATCTCTTGAGCAATCAAGCCATGATCAAAGCCGCTTTTGCCCATGAAGAACAGAGCGCCCGCCTCGTGTGTTGGGTGCCTTTCTACCACGATATGGGTCTGGTGGGACATCTTTTGCAATCTCTATATGTGGGCGGTGAAACCCTGATTATGCCACCCACCGCCTTCTTAAAAAAGCCCGTGCGCTGGCTGCGTTTGATTCATCAATTTCAGGCCACGTCCACGGGAGCCCCCAATTTTGCTTACGATCTTTGCGTGCGCAAAATCACTGCTGAAGAATGCGAGGGTTTGGATTTGTCTCGCTTGCGTATGGCCCTTAACGGTGCAGAGCCCGTTCAGGCAGATACGCTACAGCGCTTTGTGCAACGCTTTCAGCCCTATGGTTTAGATATCCATGCCCCTTATCCTGCCTATGGCATGGCCGAAGCCACGGTTTTTATTAGCGGTGGACGCCGAGAAGAGCGCCCTTTTTATCTTGAGGTGGATCGTTCAGCCCTGGCTGAGCACCGAATTGAGGTACAGGCAGGCTATGTGGGTGTACGGCCAGATAGCCTGCCCCCCCTGCTCCCGGAACAATTATGCCTGGTCAGTTCAGGCCGTCCCTGGCAAGAGACCACCCTGCAGATTGTGGATCCCCAGACCGGAGCCTTGCAAGCAGAGGGGCATATTGGGGAAATTTGGGTGAAAGGCCCTCAGGTGGCTGCAGGCTACTGGAATCGTCCGGAAGCTACTGCCACCACCTTCATCGACGGGTTTTGCCATACCGGAGATCTTGGATTTCTTTACCAGGATCAATTATTTGTGACCGGACGCCTCAAGGATTTAATTATTGTGCGCGGGCGCAATATTTATCCTCAAGATCTGGAGCGCAGCGTCGATCACTGGCCCGCCCATGCCCCCGACGAACCCGCGAGTCACTGGATTCGCCCTGGATGTGGCGTAGCTTGTGCCACCGACGGGGCTCCCCACTCGACCCCGGGCGAGCAGATCGTCTTCTTACAAGAGATTCACCCCCGGGCCCCGCAAAGTCCCGCTGAGCTCCAACAGCTACGGCAAGCCCTACAGACCTACCTCAGTGAAGTGCATCAGTTACCCATCCACGAAGTGGTGCTCCTGGCCCCCGGTAGCCTGCCCAAAACCTCCAGTGGAAAATTAATGCGTTCTGCGGCACAACAGGCGTACAAAGATGGTTTTACCCACAGCGGCATTCACCCCCTGTTACCCCTGCAAGCCCGAGATACTCTGCCGCCTCAGGAACCGCTGAAAACCGTCGAGGCCACCGAGCCTTTAGACCGCTGGCTTTTGCACTGGCTGCAAAAAGAGCTGCATTGGCCCCACCCCCATTTGCCTGAAACAAATTTTCACGCGCTGGGCCTGGATTCTTTGGGTGCTATACGTCTGGTGGCCGATCTGGAACAAAAAACCCAACGCCAGTGCTCTGAAACCTTACTGTGGGAATACCCCACCCCGCAAAAACTATTGAACTTTCTCAGCAACCCCACAGCACAATCCCGGCTGCCGACTCTGGCAGCAGAGCCCGTCAAGCCCGGACTTCACGAGCCCATTGCCATTATTGGCATGTCCTGCCGTTTTCCCGGGGGCATCAAAGATCCCGAGAGCTTCTGGCACGTGCTCGCCAACGGTCAGGATTGCATTCAAACCATACCCCTTAGCGGCTGGCGCTGGCCCCACGAAGCCTTCTATAGGCCACATGATCCAGATCAGCCCCCACCACCAGGTAAAACGCCGGTGCAACGGGGCGGGTTCTTAGACGGGGTCTTTGATTTTGATCCGGCCTTTTTTCGGATTTCGCCCAAAGAAGCGCAGGATCTGGATCCCCAACAGCGCTTAATGCTCATGCTCACTTGGGAAGCCTTAAACAGTGCTGGCCTACGCCCAGAAGCCTACAAAGACCGTTTGGCCGGGGTTTTTCTGGGGCTCTCGAATCTGGATTATAGCCAGTGGCACATGCACAGCGGCCATCCGGAACACATTGGCCCTTACAGTGGCACTGGCATTTCACCCAGCACCGCCGCGGGGCGTATCGCCTATACCTTTGGTTTTCAGGGGCCAGTCATGACCCTGGACACCGCGTGTTCAGGGTCGCTGGTCGCCGTCCACCAGGCTTGCCAAAGCCTGCGGCTCGGAGAAGCCGAAATCGCCCTGGCAGGGGGGGTAAACCTCATCCTATCTCCCGAAGGTCACCTGTTTTTTTCCCAATTACAGGCCCTGGCTCCCGATGGCCGATGCAAAGCCTTTGCGGCCGATGCCGATGGTTTTGTACGCAGTGAGGGCGGTGGGCTGGTGGTACTACAACCCCTGGCCGCAGCCCAACGCGAAGGCCGGCGCATTCTGGGCTTAATTCTGGGCAGCGCTGTCAATCACAACGGCACCAGCAACGGGCTCACCGCGCCCAGTACCCGGGCTCAACAACGCCTGTTACAACAGGCGCTGCAACAGGCCCACACCCAACCTGAGGAAGTGGACTTTATTGAAGCCCATGGCACCGGCACCGCCCTGGGCGACCCGATTGAAGCAGAAGCCATCTCCCAGGCCTATCGGGTACAAGATCGCGAGCGCCCCTTATACATTGGAGCTCTCAAAACCCAGCTGGGTCATACCGAAAGCGCAGCCGGCATCGCGGGTTTACTCAAAAGTGTACTGATGCTGCACCACCAACACATCCCTGCCAATCTGCACGGTAGCGTCCTTAATCCCCGTTTACCGGTTGCCCCTGCGCTGGTGTTTCCTCAGCAGCTTATCCCGGCATCCCTGCAGAAAATCGGTGTATCTTCTTTTGGTATCAGTGGCACCAATGCGCATTTGGTACTTTCTATAGCCCCTGCATCCAGCTCCGTTGCACCTTCCCAACCTCCGCACCCGATCCTGCTGACCGCCCATACACAAGCCACCCTTAAAGCCCGCTTGCAGCAATTTCAGCACTGGCTCAGTCAAAGCCCCGAAGCCCGTCTTCAGGACAGTGCGTTTTTTGCAGACCTCTCCTGGCGTCTGATGCACGAACAAGAACCCCTAAGCTGGCGTTGGGGAAGCGCTCCCCAAAGCTTAAAGGACCTACAGAAGGATCTTGAGGTGAGCCTCGCCCAGGCACAGGTGGGTATTCAGGCGAGCGTGCACCGCCCTAAAACCGTGTTTGTATTTCCAGGCCAGGGCGGACAATGGGCGGGTATGGGCCAGGAGCTCTACGCTCAGGAACCTGTCTTTCGCGAAACCATTGATACCCTGGAAGCCCAGTTTAGTCGCCACGTTGGCGCATTACCAGCTCCGTTGTCCACCTTAATTCAAGCGGGCCAGGAAATCCAGGAACTTCCCCACATTCAGGCCGTGCTGTTTGCTTATCAGGTGGCCCTGGCCCATTGCTGGATGGCGCGGGGCATTACCCCTCAGGCGGTGGTGGGCCATAGCATGGGAGAGGTAGCAGCCGCATATCTGGCGGGAGCGCTTGCCCTGGAAGACGCCGTGCAAATTATGGTGTGCCGCAGTCAGTTGCTGGACCAACCCCACCTCAAAGGCGCCATGCTGGTCACCGCCCTGTCGCCCGAAGCAGCACACGCTCAGGTAGAAGCCTATCCTCAAACCGTGGTGGGTGTTTACAATAGTCCAACGTCCTGTGTCCTCTCGGGCCCCGCGCAAGACTTAGGGGCCATTGCCACCCAACTGGAGTCCCAGGGCATATTTTGCCGTCTGGTACAGGTGAGCGCCGCCTCTCACACGCCAGCGATTGAACACATTCAAGGGCTGTTATTGGAACAGCTAAAAGCCATCAAAAGTCAGCCCTTAAAAATCCCCATGTGCTCCAGTGTAACCGGTACCTGGCTCAAAACAGAGCCACTGGACGCGGCCTACTGGTACGCAAATTTACGCCAACCGGTACAGTTTATGCAAGCGGCCAACCAACTCCTGGAGGATTCAGCCACCGTATGGATCGAAATGAGCCCTCATCCTGTACTGAGCCCCAGCATCAAGGAAAATGCCCAGGCACAGTCACGGTCTGTCCAGGTGCTCGCACCTGCCCGACGGCAGCAAGCCGAACGCCAAACCCTGTGGCAAAGCCTGCTGACGTATCAGTGCCTCGGCGGATCCGTACGCTGGTCCCTTGCGCCTGTGGTCTCAGATCCCCACTGGCAACTGCCGCCCTACCCCTGGCAGGGACAATACTACGAAAGACAAAGACCTTCTAAAACCCCCACAGAAGTGCCGTCCCGCCCCCCGCAGGAGATCTCCCGACCCACACAGCCTGAAATCTGGCATCTGGCCTGGGAAAAAAGTCCACTTATGCCCCTGAGCCATCGGGCATTGTCCACAGATTGGCTAATTTTCTGTGATGATCCCTCACTGCGCTGGAGCCTGGAGATGATTTTACAGGGACAGCAATGTATCTGGGTACAACGGGGACATAGCTTACAGTTAAAGCATTTTCCCCTCACCCTTGATCCCACCGAAGCCAACCATTTTGAAGCCCTGGCCAACACCCTTCAAAAAAAAGGAAAACGCTTTCGAGGTGTTATTTTTGCCTGGGGCGCCAGCAACCCCCATTTTTCCAGTGCGCAAGCCAGCGAACACTATCTTCATTTACTGCACTGGCTCCAGGCCATGGTCATGCTGAACCCAGCCCCCCGACTGTATGTCATAAGCCAGGGGCACTTAAGCACCAGCCTCTGGAAAGGGCTGACCCACACTGCTTTTTACGAGTATCCCCAATGGCACTGTACCCACATTGATATCGGGACAGCTCCCGAAACCCAAACCTTTCAACTGCTTGCTACCGAGCTTTTTGGTGACAGTCCTGAAACCCAGGTGGTACTAAGAACAGAGCGGTATGTGGCGCGCCTTAAAGCGGGTACACCCGCCCCTGAAGAAAAATATCCCTTTGGACCGGATAGGGTACACAAGCCTACGTCCTGGAAAAACCGCTGGCCCTTCAAAAAAACAGAGACGGCTTTGCCGGAAGCACCCACCCCCTGGCGCATACGCCCTGACGCCCAATACCTCATTACCGGTGGATTGGGCCTGCTGGGCTTTCATACGGCCCAATGGCTCGTGGAAGCTGGCGCACGCTACCTGACCTTAATGGGGCGTCACCTTCAACCCAGTCCTGAGCAAGCGCTACAGCTTGCCCAATGGCAAAGGGCAGGCATTCAAGTCCAGTTATTTCAAGGGGACGTGTCCCAGGAGCACGATCTGCAGCGCTACTTCACACAGCTGGCCCAGGGCCCGCCTTTGCGAGGCATCATTCACAGCGCTGGCATTTTGCATGACGGTCTGATTCAATCCCAGAACGCCGGCAACCGGTTAGCTCACCTGGCTGTGCTGGCTCCCAAGGTCAAGGGCACCTGGCTTTTGCATACCCTCAGTCAACAATTTCAATGCAGCCTGGAGCTCTTTGTATGCTATTCTTCGATTACGGCTCCTCTGGGCATGCCCGGACAGGGCAATTACGCGGCGGCCAATAGCTTTATGGATCAGCTTATGGCCTGGCGCGCTCAGCAAGGCCTGGCGGGCACCAGCATTCAGTGGGGTCCCTGGGAACGCCCTGATTTTGAGGGGACTCAGACCCGGTCTGGCCGCTCTCTGCTCAGTCAATACGGATTCAGCCCCATTGCCTTACGCACGGGGCTGCACGTCTTACCGCGGGTTGTAGAGGACCAGGCTCCCGCTGCAGCTGTCATTGCCCTGAGCTTAGACCAGCTGTTCAAGGTTTTTCCCCACACCCGGCACTTACCGCTGCTGCGTCGCATGGCTCAAGCGCAACAAATCAGCTTACCTCCCGAGGCATGGCAGCGGACATCAGCAAGCCCGCCGCAAGCCGCCCCTCGTCCGGCCCCCCAGACCACGACATCGCCAACCCCTGATCCACAGTCACCGCTGCCCACCGAAGGTCCCACGCCAGAAAAGTTACAGGCCTTTCTGCATCAAACGGTGGCTGAGATCCTGGGCGTTCCCCCGGGACAAATCCATCCCCAAAGCCCACTCCGGGGTTATGGTTTTGATTCCCTGATGGCTCTTGAGCTCAAAGCCCAGCTTCAGAGCCAGTATGCTTTAACCCTTCAACAGTCAGAGCGTTTTCAAAGTATGAGTCTGGAAGAAATGACCGAAAGGCTATGTTTTCCGGAACGGTTTCCGACTATTGATAGCCCTGGGCCTGAAGGTTAAACAAGCGGGCATAGGTTTGCCCTCTGGCCATTAAAGCCTCATGGGATCCCTGCTCTAAAATTTTTCCGGCTTCAAGCACCACAATATGGTCTGCCATACGCACGGTCGAAAAACGATGGGAAATGACAATCGCCATTTGATCCTGTGTCACTTCACGAAAACGCTCAAAAATAAGGGCTTCCGCTTCAGGGTCCATGGCTGAAGTGGGTTCATCCAAAATCACAATATCCGAGGTCTCTCGCATAAAAGCGCGCGCAAGGGCTACCCGCTGCCATTGCCCTCCCGACAATTCTTGACCCTCTTTAAACCACCGGCCCAACTGGGTTTGGTAGCCCTGCGGCAAGCGCTCTAAAAAGGAAGTCACCATGCCTTTCTCACCCGCAATCGCCCAGCGGTCGGTATCATAAAAGTGGGCCTGATCACCTGCTCCAATGTTCTCACCCACCAACATTTGATAGCGCACAAAGTCTTGAAAAATCACGCCCACCCGCTGACGCAAGGTTTGAATATCCCAGTCCTCAAGGGGCGTTCCATCCAAAAGAATTTGTCCTTCAGAAGGCTCATACAGGCGGGTTAAAAGCTTAATCAAGGTGGTTTTACCGGAGCCGTTTTCGCCCACCAGCGCCAGCTTATAACCGGGTTTTAAGTGCAAGCTAATGGCATCCAGAGCCCGGTGGGTAGAGCCGGGATAGCAAAAACTGACGTTTTCGAAACGAATGCCGTCGCCCGGAAGGGCACCCTGTGTGACGTGACCCGCGTAAACCTTCACCGGCTGCTCCAAAAAGTCATACAGGGTAGACAGGTAGAGATTGTCTTCGTACATGCCCCCCATGCTGTTCAACAGCGCTGCAAAAGCCGCCTGGCCCTGACGAAATACCGCCAGGTACATGGTCATTTGACCCAGGGTTAATTGCCGAGCCAGCGTCGCCATCACAGTCCAGAAATAAGCCCCATACAGCGCCACGTTACTGAGAATGCCCAGAGCAAAGCCCCAGATATTACGGCGGCGGGTTAATTGCTGATCTTCTTGAAACACCTTTTGAAAGATATCCTGATAACGCTTCAAAAACAAAGGACCCAATTGGTACAACTGCACCTCTTTTACATAGTCCTCGCGGGCAATAAGCATCTCTAAGTAGTTTTGTTCACGGGTTTCTGGCGCACGCCAGCTAAACAGGCGAAAAGCGTCTCCAGAAAATTTGGTTTCGGCAATAAACGAAGGAATCGCTGCAAGTCCCAAAATGACCACCGCCCAGGGTGAAAAGGCCAGCAATAGGCCAACGTAAGTTATCAAAGAGAGGGTGTTTTGCAACACCGAAAACAAGCGGTTAATCAAACTGAGGGGTCGACTGGAAGCCTCTCGGCGGGCACGGGTTAGCTTATCGTAAAATTCTGCATCTTCAAACTGGGGCAACGACAGCTGCAAAGCCTTTTCGAGGATTAACGTATTGACCTGGTGGCCCAACATCACCCGCAGCAGGGCCTGGCAGACCGCGATACCCTTTTGAGCCGCCAGTTGTACAATCACCAGTCCCCCCTCAAGCAAAACGTAAAAAAGAGCATCTTGCCGCATGCTCATATCACCCTGCAAGACCGCCACCACACTGTCCACAAGCAACTTGCCTGTATAGGCAATACCCGCCGGAATTAAGCCAGCCACCAGGGTACAAAAAGCCAACCAGAGGGTAAGCCTTGCCGAGGTTTGCCACACCATATTAAGGGCCGGGGCACTATATTGAAAGGCCCCTTTCAGGGTTTGAAAAAAAGAAGGACGTTGTATTGATTTTTGCATTGTGGCTCCCATTATACGGCTTTTAAAAGGGCGTGGTAACAATCCCTGCCCCTTGCGCTGCATTCTGTGTTAAGATCACCCTAAAATAATGCACATAGGATCTCTGTCATGCAAACCAAACGAACACCCGTCAAACGCATTCAAATCGCCTTCTCTGCTTTGTGTACTGTGGCTCTGGTGAATGCCTGTGCACCGGCAAACAGCCCATCCCCCACCGGTCCCGAAGCAACCCCCACTCCCAGTTCAGCGCCCACAAATGCGCCAAGTGCTGAACCCACGGCTCCAACGCCCACAGCCACACCCACCGCTGCCCCCAGCGAAGCCCCCTCGCCTTCAGCCACGCCTCAACCTACCCCCACCCCCGAAGTGCCCAGCCCAACCCCAGAGCCCACGCCAACGCCCGCCACCTCAGGCACCATTAACGTGCAGGTTTTTGATGACAACACTTCTCCGGTTACCGTGGCCCAGGTGACCGCCAGTAATATCAGCGGTGGCGAAAGTTATAATGGTACTGCTGAGCGTCAGGGCAGCACCTATACCCTGAGTAACGTCCCGTTAAACCAAACCCTTGAACTCAAAGTTACCGCACCAGGTTACACCACACGTACCCGCCTGGTCTCGCTTTCATCCCTTGAACCCGAGATCACGCTCGAATTCAAGGACAGTTTTTCCATTTCAAGCCGTCCAGAAGTTGTGTCAGTAGAACCCGAAGGTAGTATTACCAGTGCATACCAGACCTTGACCATTCGCTTTAGCGAAGAAATGGACAGAAGGTCCGTAGAGCGTTCTCTGGGTTTACAGCTCGAAAGTAGCTCGACCTTTTTAACCGGCACACCGGCTCCTGGTGCGGTGTCACTACGCGGCAATGAAGAAGATACCGTGTTTGATATTCGCCATTTTAATGTGGTGTGGGACGGTGACGACATGTTGAAACTCACTCCCAAATGGGGATGGCCACGCACCAGAAACAGCAACTACCGCCTGATTTTGACCTATCGCCGGGCAGGAGATAGTCTGGGCGGGGGCGTTAAAGACCAGGACCAAACCGCGGCAAGAGATATTATCCTTTCCAACAGCAGCAGCGACGGTGGCAATCGCCGTGTCGAAGACGGCCCCTTTCGCAGCGGCAATATTAATAAAGCGTCCTGGCCCCTACGTATTAGCTATAGCCCTGACCCTATCGAGTTCACCACCTTAACCGCGGACAATAACGGTGATAACGACACCATTACCCTCACCTTTACCGATAATCTCTCTTATACCCTACCCAACGGTGCAACAGTTATTGGAGGATCTGACGGTCGCGCCAGCGCAGCCCCTGCGGGACAGGCGGCGGTAAGCTCTCAGGCGGCGGTAAACAATTACCGTTTAACCTGTAACGGTGAGCTCAGAGTGTGGCCAGCAGGCAGTGCAGCCATTTTATTCTCAAGCGATCAGGTACGCCTTCAAAGTAACGGTACCAATCTCTTTGACAGCGGAGAACAATGCCAATTAAATCTGAGCGGTGCTCAAGATCCACGGGGAGCCACCATTCGTGATCCCGATGCGAGCTTTTCCGTACCCTAACGCCTCAGCAATACCCACTGCTTTAACGACAAAGGATACTTAGCAATGGTTCAGGCTTCACGCATTATTTCACTGATTCATGCCAAAGGCGGTATTGGGGCCAGTCTTTTGGCCACCAACTTATCGGTGGGCTTTGCCCTGGCTTCAAAAACCCCCACCTTATTGATTGACCTGGACCTCAATACCGGAGGCTCTCTGGCCAGTCTCTTGTCTTTAGAAGAGTCCGCCGAAAAACAGCACCTGGGCACTTTAATCAGGCAGCCTATTAATGTAAATACCCTGGAGGCAAACATCATTCGCCATGATAAGGGCGACGTGCATTTATTGGCTGCCCCCCCTATTAAAGAATGGGTGAGTCTACGACCCGAACAAATTTATGAATTGCTGTTGGTGGGCAATGCCCTTTACCGCCACATTGTCATTGACGTGTCACAACCGCGCCTGAACGAAATCATGGCGGTGTGCCTGGACTGCTCAAGCGCGGTGGTGCCCGTGGTCATACCGGACATTGTTTCCCTGCAAACCAGCTCTCACCTGTTGCAAGATATTCAGACCAATGATTTTTCACTCAGTAAGTTTGAAATGATTCTCAATATGGCCGATCTTTCAAAAGACTTACCCGCCGAAGACATTAGTGGCTATTATCAGGATCGCCTCAAACGGCCCCTGCGCCTGCAAATTCCGTATGCCCCTGAAGACTGCATCAAATCCGTCAACCGGGGAATCCCCCTCTTTTATAAAGGCAAGGACGAAAACTTACGTAACGCCTTAACCCAGATGGTGCGTCACTTTCTTAAGGTTTCGCCCATTGACGTGGGCGATGTGAATATTTCGTACCGCTCCGCTATGCCCGCCACGGCGGCAGCCCCCCTACAAGCTTCCGAAAATCCTGCAGCGGCACAACCGGTCACAGCCCTCACCACCGTCAACACGGCCATCGCCGGCTGGAGTTTTGAAAAGTACCGTGAAACCCGTCAACATCTTCATGAGCGTTTACTCAAAGAGGTACGCTTGCAAGATATGGAACTGGATACCCCCGAACAAAGGGAAGAAGCCAAACGTCCGCTGCGTAAAAAGTTAGCCGAAATTATGCTGACCGACAAAATTGAGATTTCGTCGCGCAAAGAAAGCGTCCTGCTGATCGAAGCGATCCTAGACGAGGCGCTGGGCCTCGGACCGCTGGAAACCTTTCTTAAAGACCCCAGCGTCACCGAAATCATGGTAAACGGCCCGGAGCAAATTTATGTAGAAAAAGAAGGCAAACTGGGGCTGTCTGCGCAGCAGTTTCTCAGTGAACGGCAACTGAGAGTGGTTATTGACCGTATTGTGTCACCCCTGGGACGCCGCATTGATGAAAGCTCGCCCATGGTGGATGCCCGTCTTCCTGACGGTTCACGGGTGAATATTATTATTCCCCCTTTGGCCCTAAACGGTGCCACCCTGACCATCCGGAAATTCCCCGAAGAGCGTTTAAAGGTAAGCCACCTGGTGAATTTTGGCACCTTAGATCGCGAAATGTCGGCCTTTTTAGACGGTTGTGTACAGGCCCGCCTCAATATTTTGATCTGCGGGGGAACCGGCTCCGGTAAGACCACGCTTTTGAATATTTTATCTTCGTTTATTCCCCATGGCGCACGGATTGTCACCATTGAAGACGCCGCCGAACTGCAGTTGGATCAAAAGCACGTGATTCGCTTAGAGTCACGTCCCGCCAATATGGAGGGCAAAGGCCAGGTTTCAATTCGCGACCTGGTGAAAAACTCCCTGCGGATGCGCCCCGATCGCATTGTGGTGGGAGAAGTCCGGGGCGGAGAAGCTCTGGACATGCTGCAAGCGATGAACACGGGCCACGAAGGATCCTTGACCACCTGCCACGCCAATGCCCCCCGAGAGGCCCTTGCGCGCCTGGAAACCATGGTATTGATGGCTGGTGTAGATCTGCCGATTCGCGCCATTCGCGAACAAATTGCCTCTGCGGTGGACCTGATTGTGCACCAATCCCGTTTGCGAGACGGCACCCGTAAAATCATGCATATTACAGAAGTCAGCGGCATGGAGGGCGACACCATCACGCTACAAGATATCTTCAAGTACGAACAAATGACCGTGGATGCCCAGGGCAATGTGGTGGGACGTTTTGTACAGTCTGAAATCCGCCCCCAGGTGCTGGATCGCTTTACCAGCTATGGCATCCCTATCCCCAAAAGCTTTACCGAAGAAGGCCAGCGCCTCAACGATTTTCTGGGTCCAGAACAAGAGCCCGGCGAAAAAGAGCAGAAGAAAGGGTTTTTCTGGTAAATGCACATCTTAGCGCTTTTGGAATTGGCAGCTCAGATTTATTGCATTGTGCACTGCATCCAGCGTCGAAAAAGCACCTGGTGGGTATTTTTAATCCTCTTTGTGCCCGTTATTGGTTGTATTGTTTACTTTATTACCGAAATCAGGCCCGACCAGCAAAGGGCCTATCGCAGAGGCACCGCCAACGCCAATCCGCTGCGCTATCGCCCCGCCAAACAAGATATACCCCGCCTGCGTCAAGAAATTGAGTTTTCAAATACCGTGCAAAACAAAGAAAACCTGGCCGATGCCCTGTGCCTGCAAGGGGAATACCGCGAGGCCATGGGGGTTTACCAATCGTGCCTGCAAGGTTTCAACGAAAACGATCTGGGAATTCTCTACAAGCTGGCTGAAGCGGCTTTCGCCGCCGACGACTATGACGCCAGCTTACAAGCGCTGCACAAAATTCGCGCCTTGTCCGATTATCGGGGGAGCAAGGTCCGCCTGCTGCTGGCTCGCAACTACGCTGGCCTGGGCCAACACGACAAAGCCAAAGCGACTTTTTTACAGGCCTTAGAAAAGCACAGCGACCTCGAAATTCCCTACCGTTATGCCGAGTACCTGTATACCCAAAAAGATCTGCCCGCCGCCATGAGCCAGCTGAACTTTATTGAGCAGACGGTGGCCCGCATGCCACGACATGCGCAAAAGCTCAACAAAACCTGGATTCAGTCTGCCAAAAAAGCGCAAAAAGCCTTACAACAAGAGCTAGGCTAAAGCCCAGGGCGTTCTCTGTTATACTGTAAAGCAAAAAAACAAGGAGACACTCCTGTGAAAATACGTGCGCTATTGCTGGGGTTATTATCTGTATCTTGCTTAACGGCCTGTCCCGAGAAACGTCCCGGAGACGACTCTCCGAATCTGGGCAAAATCATTTTTTCTAGCGATCGCTCGGGCAACCATGAGATTTTCATCATGAACGCTGACGCCACAGGAGCGGTGAACCTAACCCAAAACAGCGCCGCAGACTATATGCCCACCTGGTCTCCCGACCGCTCTCAAATCGCCTTTGTTTCTGAGCGCGATGGCAACCCCGAAATTTACCTCATGAACGCCGACGGCAAAAACGTACGCCGTTTGACCAACCACGACAGCGATGACTATTTCCCGGCCTTTTCACCTGATGGAAAATGGATTAGCTTCACCAGCCTGCGCGACGGCAACCAGGATGTGTACGTCATTCAAAGTACCGGCGGGGGCTTGAAAAACATCACCCGCTCGCCCCATAACGAAGCGGTGGCCACCTGGTCCCCCGACGGCAAACACCTACTCTACGTCAGCGATGCAGAAGGCAATAACGAGCTCTATCTCAGCAACAGTGACGGCAGCAACCCTAAAAACCTGACCCGGCACCCCAAAGCCGATTATGGCGGACATTTTTCAAACGATGGCAAGTTGATCGCTTTTTCTTCAAATCGAGACAGCGCCGATAACGAAATCTATGTGATGAACACCGACGGCAGCAATGTGCGTCGCGTCACCCAGGACGACAACGCAAAGTTTGGTCCCGTCTTTGCCCGCAAAAGCAATCAAATTCTCTTTTCAGGCATTTCAGACCCCAATCTCAAAGAGGGCTACGATCTGTTTATTCTTAACTTAGAAGGACAGTCGCGCAAAATCACCGCCAACGCCTATGACAATAGCGAAGGCCACTGGTAATTCGCATTTGTCTACCCCTCGCTTTCAGCCCCGTCTCCTCATTCATGGCGGGGCTGGTACTTTATTTAAAGGACGCCTCAGCCCGGAGCGGGAGGTCCTGGCCCGAACGGGTTTACAACAGGCCCTTGAACAGGCAAAATCCGCCCTGGAGCACTCTGCTCTGGAAGCCGTCAGCATCGCGGTCAGTGTCTTAGAAGACTGCCCCGCCTTTAATGCCGGACGAGGTGCCGTTTACACCCATGAAGGCACCCAGGAAATGGATGCCGCCATCATGCTGGGCAGCACCCAGGCCGCCGGGGCCATTGCCGGCGTCAAAGGCATTAAAAACCCCATTCAGGCGGCCCGACAGGTGCTAGAACACTCTCCCCATGTGTTCTTAGTGGGCAGCGGTGCAGAAACCTTCGCCCGTGAGCGGGGCTGCGTCTTTGCCGAGCCCGCATATTTTCATTCCGATTACCGCTGGCAACAGCTGCTGAGTATTCGCAATAGCCAGAGCACGGCCCTGGACCATAATCTGGGGACCGTGGGTGCCGTGGCCCTTGATGCCCACGGTGTGCTGGCAGCGGCCACCTCCACGGGCGGCATGACCAATAAGCGCTATGGTCGGGTGGGGGACTCGCCCCTCATTGGGTGTGGCACCTATGCCAGTCCCTGGGGCGCCATCTCGGCCACGGGACACGGCGAATACTTTATACGCAGTGCCTTTGCAGCCACCATTGCCAACCGTTTACGCTACAGCAAAACGCCCCTTCACATCATCTGCGAAGAGGCGTTAGAAGATATTGCGCAACTGGGCGGCGGCGGCGGCGTTATTGCCCTGGACGCCCAGGGCAACTTTGCCATGCCCTTTAATACCGGGCGCATGTACCGGGGAACCGTCACGCTGAGTAGCTCCCCGGAAATCGACATTTACGCTTAGGGCTTACTGCGCGACGAAGCGCACTTCCTGGGCTTTGCGAATGGCAATCGAGTTGGCCCCTTTTAAGTCGCCTTTGTTGGGACGGGTTTCAATGGCGCTCACCTGAATGGTATAACCCGCGGTACTGCCAATGCCCACCAAAGGCACTTCGCTGCGTGCAGGGTCAGGACGCGCGCTGGAAATCACCAGTTTATTGGTTAAAGCCAAAGGCACTTCCAATTTGGGATCCATGGGACCACTGACGCTGGAGCCCTCTTTGCGCTCGGTGCCTGAAGTGGTGCCGTAACTGATGGTGGTGTTTTTGGTAATGGCACCCCAGAGCACTTTGCCCGTGGCATCGCTAACTTTCACATGATACAGACCGGTGCCGGCATCTTCCCAGCTAAACTGGTGGCCCGTACCCAGGGGATCTTTCAGGGTGACGTTATTGCCTTCGGGTACGGTAATACCAAAGGGTTGCACAGAGCTGGCGCTAATAATGCGAATGGGCTCAGACTGGGCACTGGCTACCGCAATATTGTTGGCGTTGTCTGCCCGAATCGAATAGATATAGTCCACATCGGCTTCTAAGCTGGGGCTTTCATCTTTCAGGGTCTGTTGGCTGGTGCCATTGAGCACTTCAAGCTGTTCTGCGCTCGACAGAGATTCGCTGGACTTACGGCGGAAGAATTTTAAAGACTTTGCGGTACCGGGAATACCGGACCACGACAGAGAAATATCTGAAGTACTGGAGCCATTGGGACTGATTTCGGTCACCGCAATTGCACTTAGCTCAGCGTCGGCAGGATTGCCCACCGTGGCAGGACTTTCGCCACAGGCTGAGAGTAGAGCAGTGGCCGCAGTCATGGCCACAAGCGCGGTTTGGATGAGTTTGCGTGAGGGGGTGGATGTCTGAATCATTGAAGAACCTTCTTTCTGGTGTTATGGTAAGAGGACGTTGTTTTAAAAAAAAAGTTTCACAGACACTTGTCAATCAGCGAGACAAAAGCCTGATCTTGTTCGGTGAGCACCGAGTGAAATTTGCCTTTAATGGTGGGCTCAAAATTAAGACTGGCAAACATGTCTTGTTGCAAGCGATACACATCAATACAGCGGTGGGTCACCAGAAAAGCGCCCTGGTCTTTATGCAGGGTATTGGCCCAGCAGATGAGCTTTTCGGGGTCAAAAAACTCCATGGGCAGCCCGCCCATCAGGTGTTCTTCAGAGGTCATGTAAGGCCCTAAAAGCGTCACCACATCATACTTTTCTTTGGGTTCATGCTGAAAGACATTCTCGTTTAAATAGCGGCTGCGGGTGGCAATGGGGTCCACATAAGAGAGAGCATGGTCCACGCAGCTATAGCCTTCCATATCGAGACGGTAAGGATCCAATTCAATGCCCGTCAAAAAGACGGCTCTGGGCGTTTGCGTATGAGAGAGGGCAAAAAACTGATACAGGGCAGGAGCATAGGTCCAACTGGCCGCACCAATATCTAAGATCTGCAGGGTCTCTTTTTGCCAAATACAGTGATCTGCCCCAAAGCAGTCTTCTAGAATCTCTAAGGTTTCTAAGACCCGGCGGAACGCATCCACGGGCAAATAGCCGCGCCAGGCGTGGAGCTGGTAACGCTCGATATAGTCATGGGCCATAGTGAGAGCGCGCGAGGCGATTTCTGGCGACAGATCTGCAAACAATTGCGCGTCATCCCAGGAGGAACGAAAGCGGATTTTTCCGGCCACGGGACGGGTGCGTTGGCGCAAGCGATACGCCGAATGATTGGCCTTGTCTAAGAGATCCTGACGGCTCATGGCCGTGGGGCTAAAGAACACCAGGGCTCGGGGAAACATTTGTTTGATCAAGCGCTCCAAAACCAGACCATTGGTGGATTGATGGTCATTAATGCCCACCACCACCGGCTGAAACTTTTGCAATTCCTGAATCATGTCTTGTACCACAATGGTCTCTTCGTGAAAATCCCAGTGGCGCACTTCATTGGCTTCTTTATGTAAAAAGTCAGACAGCGGAAAGGGGGTATCGGGAAAGTACACGTCTTGCCAGTACAGTTCAAGGGGGGTGATAGGGCAATCAATTAAAGCAATTCTCACAGCACTTACCGGGTAATGGGGCGGAAAATGGTTTTGGTGGGAACAAAAGCCACAGGACGCACCGCACGCATGGTGGTATAACCCAGGGGACCCGAGATGACTTCAGGCCCCAACTGACCATAGGCCGGGTTTTCCAGAATATTGATTTTAATCACGGACATCAACTGGTTCAAAGCGGAGCGCACAGGGTCTTTAACGGTAAATAAAAAGACCTCAAGGTCTTCTTCGGGTTGCCGGTTAAGGTTGCTCTGCGACTGTGAATGCTGTTGTTCTTCTTTGTGAACCCGCCGGGTGCGGCGAGAAACATAGTCGGGGCCAAAGCCACTGCCTCCAAAGCGAATCCCACCGGTTGCTGCTGTTGTCATGATTTACCTACCCAATACAAATCTAACATAAAGGTTTAAAGGCACTCCTGTGCTGTAGCACGACTGGTTAACCAGGCGGCAATTTGCGGGAGCGTTTCTTGTTGCAAGGCCATGGAGCCAATATATTCTAAATCTTCGGCATCAGAGCGCAGGGCCTGACCGTTTAAACGCAAAAAGAGATCCGCTCCAAAAAACCCCGTCAGCGCGTTCATTTTAATGAAGGGTTTTTGTTTAACACAGGTATCGACCAATACTGCCGCTTTTTGCCAGAGGTCGTGAAAGGGCTCGTAGCCCCCTTCAAGCTTCAGCTGGGGTCGCGAGATGGCATCTTCAAGGGCCGACAAAGACTGAATACCAAAGGGCATTTTTTCGCGCTGGCTCAAATAGGCGTTTAAATACAGTAATTCTGTGGCAGATAAATAGCGAATACTCATAGGTCAAAAAGGTGTCCATGGGCGGCCACAGCAGCTTGTAGCGCTTCGGTAAAGTCTTTGCGTTGGGGAGCCTGCTGACAGCTCAGGTCATAATGGTTGAGCAAAACCGTCAGGCACGCATCCTGACTTAATTGCAATTGTTCCGCAAGGCTGCGCAAGCGCGACTGATTCTCTGCGGATAAGACCGTTTCAGACATTTAAAGGCATTCCCGATTATGATTTGCTATTATCTTAGCATGAAGCGGAGTGTGAAAAAAGTGATTGCTGTAGGGTCTGAGAGCTGATTTTTTCAGGGTCTCCCGTGCTAAAATTAGACTTAGACAAAACATAACCTGATAATAATAAAGCATTGATGAAAAAAACCACGTATTTAAGCTTACTCTTCTGTCTTTTTTGCAGCACCGCCTGTGCTGAGGGTCTTGTGCTGGAACCCCAGGAGCCGCTTGGCGTGGAGCGCATCGCCTTACCTACCCCTGAGCCCACGGTGATTCCCTCACCCGAAACCCGGCTCGAATACACCCAGCATTATTTAAAAAAAGGCGCTGAAAAAGTCAAAACCCACCGCCAATTGATTTGGCCCCTGATTTTTCTCTTGCTGATCGGCTGGGGCTTTTTCAAACTGCTGCAGTGGATCTATGAATTGACCACCTCAAGTCCATCGTTTTAAAAGGGGATTTTTATGCAAGCCCAATTGCTCCTACTGGTGGGAACCAACCCACTGCCCGCCTATGTGGTGGCCTGCTACTTCTTACAACACGAAGAGGTCAATAAGGTGTGGCTATTGTATTCTGAGGCGGGCCCACAACAGGTCAGTACCCGCCAACAGGCCCTACAGATCTCGCAATGCCTAAAAGAACGTTTCGGGGGACAGGTGCTGCTGCATCCCATCCGCGATATTCGCACCGCCCCCAGCATTCAAGAAGACATGCGCCTGCTCATGCCCAGTCTGGGTCAAAAAACCCCGGTGTATTTTAACTACTCTGGCGGCACCAAACCCATGGCCCTTCATGCTTACCGCATGCTTGAGCAGTGGGTACCCAACCAGGTGAGCTTTTCGTACTTAGACGGCCGCCGCTTTCAATTGGTACACGACGTCAGCGGTCTGCCCATGCACGATCGTCCGCTGCGAGAACTGGTGCAATTGTCCTTTAAAGAGCTGATTGCCCTACACCAGTTTGAGTTGTACACCCCTTACCAGCGCTTTGTAGACCCTGTGTTTCACCCGGCTCTGAAGCAATTGCAGGTGCTGGTCAACGCCGGTCATTTAAAAGCTTTTTGGGGCACCCATTCTGACTATATCGGCTGGAGCCAGATTCGTAACCCCATGATGCAACTGACCGCAGGCGTCAACGACATTAACCGGGTCAAGTACCAAAAGATTTTGCGGCGCAACGTGCGCAAATACGGTGACCATGTGCGCGAATGCCTCAACACCTGGCAGCCCGCTTTGCCTTTTCAAGCGGTAGTAGGTTCCTTTCCGAGCACATTCTTTACCGCAGATTTTAGCTTTGAAGACTGGCCCGTGGAACAGCAGGTACTCTTTTACAACCTCATTCGCTTCTTAGATGGTCAATGGCTCGAAATGTACACCTTACAAACCCTCATTCAGGCCCTCTTAGAACTGGGGCTGAAAACAGAGTCTTGTATGGGCCTTGAATTGCGCAAACCCCACTGGGAAACCTATTTCGAAATCGATATCGCGGCTTTGATTGGTTACCAGTTGCTGGGCATTTCGTGCACCACTTACGACGTCAAAAGTGCCTGTAAAAACAAAGGGTTTGAAATTATTCACCGAGTACGCCAGATTGGCGGCGACGAAATTCGTGAGGCCCTGAAAATGATGCTCATCACCTGTGTGAACGCCCTCAATTGCCAGCGTTTAGAACAAGAGCTTTCCATGGCCACGGGCACGGGAAGCTCCAGCATTTTGGTGTGTGGAATTGACGATCTGCCTCAGGAGCAGCTCAAAGCCAAAATGAAGGCTTTTTTAGGCTGATTGCCCGTTGCTTACTGTTTTTGCGCGTAGGCTTCCACCGCCCGCAGGATATCAGGAATAGTACGTTTAGAGCCTTCCTGAATCATGGCCTGGGGAATAAAGGGAATTCCCGGATCCGTTTGCAAGCGGTACTGCACCAGTGTGCCTTTGCCCTGAGGCGAGATTTTCCAACGCCCCGCCGTGGACTTAAGCGAACCCTGCAGCATTTTCCACTCGATGGTGCCCGCCTTTTTATTGGCCACATAACGATTGGTGTACCAGGTGCCGTTCATGGGAAAGGGCAAATCCAGTTTCATGGTGGCAATGGTAACATTGCCCTGGCGGCGGTCAATGCGGCATGAGGCCACCCGCGGCAGAAACTTAGGGTAAGCCTCATACTGGCTAATGGTCTGCCAGACCTGTTCCGGGCTGGCCTCCAGATAAGCGTTGGCCACAATGGTTTTGAGCTGATGCTTCCCCGGATCCGTGATTTTGATATCCATTAAACGGGCCGCAAAACTGGCCTGAGGCATACCCAAAGTGAGCCCCAGACCCAAAGCGAGTGCCAAAAGCTGTCTTGTGTTGTACACCGTTTACACCGCCAACAAATTGCCAAACTTGGTTAAGCTGGCTTCAAAGTAGAGGCGAATGGGGCCTGTGGGACCGTGACGGTGCTTGGCCACAATCAATTCGGCGGTGTTTTTGTCATTAGAGTCCGGGTTATAGTACTCGTCGCGGTACAAGAACATCACCACGTCTGCGTCCTGCTCAATTGCGCCTGATTCGCGTAAATCCGAGAGCATGGGCCGTTTATTGGTCCGGCTTTCCACCGCCCGGCTGAGCTGACTCAAGGCCACCACAGGCACGTCTAACTCACGGGCCAATTGCTTCAGCGAGCGAGAGATTTTTGAAATTTCCTGCTGGCGGTTTTCGCCGCTCCCGGTTTCCATGAGCTGTAAATAGTCAATCATAATTAAACCGAGGTCTTTTTTCTCGGCCTTGAGACGGCGGCACTTGGCACGAATTTCGCCGGGCGTCGCCATACTGGAATCATCAATGTACACCGGGGCATCAGACAGTTTGGCAATGGCGTTGGAAAGACTTTGCCACTCATCGGTGTGCAGGGTGCCTGAGCGAAGAGCGCGGGAGTTCATGCCGGATTCCATGCACAACATCCGGGTAATGAGCTGCTCTTTGGACATCTCCAGGTTAAAAATAGCCACCGGCTTGTTCAATTGCGTGGCCATATTTAAACCAATGTTTAAAGCCAAAGCCGTCTTACCCATGGCGGGTCGGGCCGCCAGAATGATCAGGTCGGAAGGACCAAAACCACCGCCCAACATGGTATTGAGATCAGTAAATCCGGTGGACATGTTTTTACGCATGAGGGATTCAGGATCATTGTAGCCGCGCTCCAACTCTTCGAACAAATGCCAGAGACCGGATTGAATGTGTTCTAAACCGCCGCTGAGCTTGTGTTGACCAATCTCAAACACCAACTGCTCTGCCTGGTTCAGGATATGGGACATATCCATTTCATCTTGCTGGTAGCCCATTTCGACAATTTTGGTCCCGGCCCGAATCAGCTTACGCAAAATGGCGTAACGTTCAACGATTTGGGCGTAGTACTCAATATTCGCCGTGGTGGGAATACTGTGCACCAGGTTCATAATATATGAACTGCCCCCCACGCGGTCGAGCTCTTCTTTGGCTCTCAGGCTATCGGTGATCGAGATAAAGTCAACGGGTTGCCCCTTACTAAACAGATCGCGAATGTGGCCAAAGATCACCGTGTGGGCAGGGATATAAAAATAGTCAGGCTCAATTAACTGAATGACACGGGTTAAGGCGTCTCCGTCTAAGATCATCCCCCCCAGAACAGCCACTTCGGCATCTTTGTTATGGGGGGGAATTCTTTCAATTAAAGAAACCGCAGGATCCGAGTTTGCCAAGGATCTAGGCTTCGGCTTCTTCTTCGCCCTGCACGTCGATGGTCAGGGTGGCCACGATCTCAGGGTGAACTTTAACGGTGGCTTCATAGGTGCCAACGCTGCGGATGGGGGTTTTGATTTCAATCACGCGACGGTTCACTTCGATATTGTGCTGTTCTTTTAAGAGTTCAGCAATTTCTTTGTTGGTGACAGAACCGTACAGACGGCCTTCTTCACCCACGTGAGCGTCTACTTTCAGGGTTAACTGGCTCAGTTTATCAGCGTAAGCCTGGGCTTGTTCCCGCGCAGCAGCTTCTTTTTTAGCCAGGGCTTTTTTACGATCTTCGTAGTGGGTCATAACGTTTTTGGTGGCACGTACCGCAATATTGTTGGGGATCAGGTAATTGCGTGCATAACCTTCAGAAACTTCGATTAAAGAGCCGTTTACACCCAGCTCGGTATGATCTTTCGTTAAAATAACTTTCATAGATAGTGTCCTTTCAGAATCAAAGACAGGGGCTGTTACAGCAGAGGGCCTGCTTTGCGTTTTTTCATTATAACAAGATTAAGACAAATGCCGAGGGGATAGAACGGCTCGGCATTGAATTTACCTTTGCATTTGTCTTTTAGACGAACCTAGAAATAAAATTCCGAGGAAATGGCAAAGGTGGTTTTATCAAACTTTTCATCACCCACTACACCGTTCAAAAAGACTTTTTGGCGGTGTCCCAGCTCAAGGGTTAGGTTGGGAATAATGGGGTTATCATAAGACATTTGCACCAGGAAACCAGCCAAATCACCCACTTCATCAGAGGAGCCTTCAAAAATTTGACCGTTTTGCACGGTAAAGGGTGATTGAATGGCAAACAGGAAGGAAGGAATGGCGGTATCACTCCATTCGGGATTGATATCTTTTAAGTTCGCTGGACTCGAAAGATAGACACCCGCATAAATTTGTTCGTAGGTTTTTTCACTGACGTACTTACCTGAACCCCCCAGGTTAAAGCCACCCAACCTAAAGTTGGTATTGGCAGAGGCCCCGCGGAAGTTAAACTCGTTAGAAAGCCCCCGGAAGGTGGCTTGCATCCCCAGACCAATATCGGGGGTTCCCAGCTCCAACATGGCAGTGTGGTTATTCAGGGTATCCAGTACAGCATCCCCGAAGAACATGGCCTGGTCAGCCTCTGAGATCAACTTAATTTTAAAGAGATCATTAAAGAAGTTCATTCCCACCTGGGCATAAAAGATATCTGGACTCGCAGCCACTGCTCCGTTGAAGAAGCCTTCGTTAAAAGAAGAGCCCGCAATAAAACTGCGTGAGAAGCGAATACCATGGGTTCCACTCAACAGGTTGGGCGAAGCATTTGAAACGGCGTCAGCATCCAAACGAAAAATAATACTGGAATCAAACTGATGGGGGATACCCATATAGGGCGTAATCAGGTTGTTAGACCCCATATAACCGAACTTCACCCGAGGATTTAAAAAGGTATTTTGCACCTGGTGATCGAACCAGGCCTGAGCAAAGCCCACGTCAACAGACTTGTTTTCTTTGAGTTCGTCTTTGTCGTTTTTCTCTTGAATAGAACTGAAGTTGCCCGTTAAGGTAGAGCGAATGGTGGTATTTTCAGCAGCGGCAATCCGCATGCTCAGGTTGTAGTTGGTGTAATAACCGGGACGGAAGTTATCCTGGAAGTTGTCTTCTACCGCCAGCGCAATACGGCCACCAAAACGTACAGAACCCAGATCTTCTTTCAGTTTCTTGAGAGATTTCTCAAGCTCTTGAATTTTTTCTGTGTTTTCACCCTGCTGCTTTTTAAAGGTTTCAATCTCTTGCTGGAATTCTTCAGTCAAGGCCTTCATGGTTTTTAAATCTTCAAGGGTGACGTTGCCGATCCGGCGGGTTAAGTCTTCCACTTGAGACAATTGCAACATGACCTTATAAAAAGCGGCAGCCGCTTCGTAACGGGAGATGCTTCGTGTGCCTTTAAAGGTTTGATCAGGAAACCCCGACATCACCCCATACTTTTCGACCAGATCGCGCACAGCCATGGCGGCCCAATGCTCTGCGGGTACATCTCCAAAAGCTGAGGTTTGGCTTTGTGCCACGGCCTGCGACGCAAGACCAACAAATAAGCTTGCACTTAGCAGAGCTGTAAAAGTATGTTTTAAAATACGCAACGGTTTATGCTCCTTACCCTAGGGTGAATTTTATTAATGAATGTTTAGGATTCAATCAGTATATACTGGCGTGAGCCATTTGCGGTACTTCGGATTTTTCCCTTTAACGATATCAAAGTATGCTTCTTGCAATTGTCGCATAATCGGCCACTCGCCGTTACCAATCGGGCGTTGATCCACCATACGAATTGGAGTAACCTCCACTGCCGTCCCGGTAAAAAAGGCTTCATCAGCCAAAATCATTTGCCCCACGGTGAGCGCCTGAATATTCACTTCAAGTCCCATATCAGAGGCAATTTGAATAATACTGTCTCGGGTAATGCCTGCCAAAATGGAGGCATTAATGGGATTGGTGTATAGCACACCATTTTTGACAAGAAAAATATTTTCGCCACTGCCCTCGGCAATATCGCCATTTTCGTTTAACAAAATGGCTTCATCGTATCCCCGGTCTTTAGCGTCCATTACCGCCAACATGGAATTCAAATATTGCCCGGTGGCCTTCGCCATGACCGGAAACATTTGAGATTGGAATTTTTTCCAGCTGGTGATGCTTACGCGCACGCCTTGCTCCAAAGCGCCATCGCCCAGATAAGCGCCCCAGGGCCATGAGCCAATATGTACTTCAATGTTTTTTCGATTGGGGTAAACCCCCAACCGACCATAGCCCACAAAGGCAATGGGTCGAATGTAGCAATCTTGAAATCCATTTTCACGCACCAGGTCCACAATCGCCTGTTTGAGTTCAGGCTGGGTGTAAGGCATATCAAATTGGTACACCTTGGCGGAATCGAAAAAGCGCTCCAAATGGTCATCTAAACGGAATATCATGGGACCGTCAGGAGAGTTATAGGCGCGTATGCCCTCAAAAATGCCACTGCCGTAATGCAAGCCGTGGCTCATGACATGAATGGTGGCATCTTTCCAGGGAATGACTTTACCATTGGACCAAATCTTGCTGTTTTCTGCAAACATCATGAAACTCCAATTTTGAGATTGCTTTTGAGATATTATATAGCAACTTGAACTTTCTGGCTTTGTGGCCCGTGATAAAGTTCGGCGTAAAATTGGTTTAAAAGAAAGATGTGCGGTATAATAGGGAGCAATTATTTTGGGTTTTAATGCGCTCGTTCCGTTTCGGAGTAAGCGTCATTTTTATTTTATAAGCCCATTACCTCTAGAAAAGGCAGGCGAACAACAATGAAGCTAGCAGCAAATTTTATGGAAGCAATCCGCCAAATGGAACAGGAGCGTGGTATTTCAGCGCATCATGTGATCGGCGCGATTGAGTCTGCGCTTGAAGAAACCTACAAACGAAAAATGATCGAACAAGAGAAACTCGATCGCGATTCTGAAATCTATGTGCACATCGACACCGATAAAAACGAAGTGCGCGTCAAATGGCTTAAAAATATCACTGAGGCTGCTGGTTCCATCAACGAAATCACCTTAGAAGATGCCCGCAAGAAAAGAGAAGACGCTGAAATTGGCGAACAAATGGAAGTGGAATTGCCCCTGACCTCCAAAGACTTTGAAAAGCTCACGGTTTCTTCCCGTCAGGCCATTACCCAAAAGCTACGCGAAGCCCAAAAGTTGACCGTCCTTGAAGAGTACCAGGACCGTATTGGTTCCATGGTCACCGCTACCGTACAACGCTTAGAGAAGAAGAATGTCATCGTCAAACTAGATAACAAATCCGAATTGGTGTTACCTGCGGGCGAACAATTGCCCAAGGATCATTTTCGCTATAACGATAAAATCCGGGTCTACCTGGCGGAAATCCGTGAAAACAACAGAACCCCTTATATTCTCATTTCTCGGAGTCATGCCGGCCTTGTGAAATGCCTCTTTGAAGTGGAAATCCCTGAGGTAGCCGACGGCACAGTGCAGATCAAGTCCATTGCCCGCGACGCTGGATTCCGCACAAAGATTGCAGTACACTCTCTCAAAAGCAATGTGGATCCCGTGGGAGCTTGTATTGGCTCACGGGGTTCTCGCATTCATCCCATTATCGACGAGTTAAAGGGCGAAAAAATTGATGTGGTGCGCTGGAGTGAAGACATTGGGGAGTTTATTACCAACGCGCTGAGCCCTGCAAAGGTCTTTCAGGTACAGGTCAACGAAGAAGATTGCGAAGCCATTATTGTGGTGCCCGACGATCAGCTCTCTCTGGCCATTGGTCGCGAAGGCCAAAACGTACGCCTGGCCGCTCAGCTTACCCATTATCATCTGGATATCATCACCGAGAGTCAATTGCGTCAGCAAAAGCAAGAAATTCAGCAAGCCATGCAAGAGCAATTTTACGATGATGAAGAAGCGGGCGAAGAAGAAGACAACACCGCCTCTGAAGAAGAATGAAAAAGCATATGCGGCGTTGTGCCCAATGCCGCACCCTGACAGATCGCCAGTTTCTCATGCAAATCAAGCATGTAGAAACTGGCTTTGTCTTCACATCTCCCCAGCAATTTATCGCTGGCCGGAGCATCTATCTCTGTCAAGACATCAATTGTTGGAAAAAAGCAGCAAAAAACAAAGGGATTTTAAAGGGCGCTCACCGCGCACATCGAGAGGCCTGGGTGCATTTTTGTCTGCATGAGCCCTTGCCCCTTGAAGAACCCCAGGCTCAGAAAACACCCGCTCGCCTGTACATATAAAAAAGATTTGCTTGATTTTGCGAGATTTGAACAGAATCCGTGATTGCGTTTCTCGCTATCCCGTACGCTTCACCGCGTGTAACATGCTATACTAGCTAACAATCTTTGGGTATTAAATCAGAAACCAATACGTTCCAGGTTGTGTTTGCAAACTGTATGCCCTATACCTGACGCCTCTCTCAGGTGATGTACAACAATGGAAGTCGAGCGAAAAGATAGAGCTGAATGAGTAAAACAAGAGCCTCAAAAGTTAGAAACGAATTAAAAAAAGAACTGGGGAAAGACATTTCTTACCCTCAAATCGCGGAAATGTGCCGCCAACTCAAAATTCCCTTCAAATCTCACGAAAAAATGGGAATTCATTATAACTCCGTATTAGAAGAGACCGATGCAAACCGTCTCTCAAAAGCCTTTCGGGAAAAAAATGGCGGCTCATCTTCAGCACCTACCGAAAAGAAAAAAACACCCCATGAAGCCCCTAAAGGGAATGCCCCTGCCGCATCTTCCTCAAACGCTTCTGAAGAAAAAGAAACGGCAACCCAACACCGCGTGAAACAAAGTATTGCAGCAGCCCGACGCTCTGGGCAAAGTTATGATGGACGTCCCAGCTCTCGTCGCAGTGGTTCAAGTTATGTGCCCAATGCCAATGCCGGAAACCAGGGAGATGCACTGGGACCAGCTTATAAACCCCGCAGCGGTGCAGCAGCGGCAGCAGCCAACAAGAATATCGACACCCGCCCCCCTCGCAGCACCGAAACCCGCTACCGCCGCCCTGAGCAGCCTCAGCAGCCCCGTTACAAAAGCAACAGCACCTATACTCCCCGTAACAACAGCACTTACACTCCCCGTACGGGTGGAGAAGGCGCTGCCCCTGGCGCAGGCAACCGCAGCAATCCAAACGCTCCCGGCCTGAGCCGTCCCCCACGCAGCACCCAAACCCAGTACCGTCGTCGAGAAGATACAGGCAGTCGCCCTCCTGGTGGCGGTGGTCGTCCCGGTGGTGGTTATAATCGCCGCGACGCAGGAGCTCCCGCTGGCAACCGTCCACACACAGGACGTCGCCCCAACACAGGTGCACCTACCACCAACAGCCTGGTGCCCTCAATTATTGATGCCGAACCCGTTGTACCTCGCGAAGGTCGTCGCGATCGTTCACCCGCTCGCGGCAAGGCCAACAATTACAACCAACATTCTCGCGGCAATGACGGCCCTCGCGGCGGTCGTTCCGCCAGAGTAGCCACCCCCGGCTTTACCCCTGGAGGCCCGACCAAGCGTCGTAAGTCGTCACGCAAATACAAGCAAGAAAAAATGCTCCAGCAGCAAGAAAAAATGCAGCAACAGCAGGAATTAGCACCCGAAGATAAAATTATCGAATTGAGTGCCCAAAAGCTGACGGTAGCAGAACTTGCCGATAAAATGAAAATCACTTCAGCCGAAGTCATTAAAGCGCTCTTTATGAAAGGCATGGCTGCCACCATCAACCAGGTTCTCGAAATTGAAACCGCTGAGCTGATCGCCAAGTCGCTGGAGTATGAAGTCCTCATGCCCACCGAAAAAGAGATCAAAGATGCTGAAGAGAAGCCTTCGATCCCCGTGGTGAAAAAAGTTCAGGTCAACAACGAAAATGAAGATCCTGACAAACTGAAAACCCGCCCACCTGTGGTGACCATTATGGGCCACGTGGACCACGGTAAAACCTCTTTACTGGATTACATCCGCGCCTCTCGCGTCACCGCGGGAGAAGCCGGGGGTATTACCCAGCACATTGGAGCCTATATGGTAGATGTGAATGACCGCAAAGTGGCCTTCTTAGACACCCCCGGTCACGAAGCGTTTACCGCCATGCGTGCGCGCGGCGCCAGCGTTACCGACATTGCCATCATTGTGATCGCGGCCGATGACGGTATTATGCCGCAGACCATTGAAGCCATTAACCACGCCCGTGCCTCAAATGTACAAATCATTATTGCGGCCAACAAAATCGACAAAGAAGGTGCCAACGTTGAGCGCTCGAAACAGCAATTAACAGAGCACGGTCTTGTGCCCGAAGAGTGGGGTGGAGACATTGTTGTAGTCCCTCTTTCTGCCAAAACAGGAGAAGGCGTCGACGATCTTTTAGAAATGATCGTGCTGGTGTCTGATCTTCAGGAACTCAAAGCAAACCCTGACAAAGATGCCGTGGGCGTTGTCATCGAGTCTAAGCTCGAAAAAGGTCGCGGTTCTGTAGGTACCGTTCTGGTTCAAGCCGGTACCTTGAAGCAGGGTGATGCCTTCGTGGTCGGCCCAGTATACGGTCGCGTTCGCGCCATGACCAACGAAAAAGGCCAGCGCTTGAAAAAAGCGGGTCCTTCAACTCCTGTAGAGATTATTGGTTTCCAGGAAGTTCCTGAAGCCGGTGAAATCTTCCAGGTGGTCAAAAACGACAAACTGGCCAAGTCCATTGCCGAAGAAAACCGTCTCAAGCGGGAAGAAGAGGCCCTCAACAAAGGCCGCGTCAATCTCTCTTCGCTGTATGAAAACGTGGAAGAAGGCAAAACCAAAGAACTCAAAGTGGTGGTCAAAGCGGACGTTCAAGGTACCGTTGATGCCATTAAACAGTCACTGGAGCGCCTCTCAAACGATAAAGTTCAGCTGCAAGTCATTCACGGTGCACCGGGCGAAATTTCGGAGAGCGATGTCATGCTGGCTTCAGCCTCTGATGCCTTAGTCGTCGGTTTTAACGTCAAAGCCGACAATAACGCCAAGCGTGTCTCTCAACAAGAGCAAATCGAAATCCGCTTTTACGACATCATCTACAAACTCATTGAAGATGTTGAAAGCGCCATGGAAGGCATGTTAGAGCCTGAAATGATCGAAGTGGAATTGGGTACTGCAGAAGTACGCGCCATCTTCAAAACCAGCAAGTCTGGCACCATTGCCGGCTGTTATGTACTCGAAGGCAAATGCGAACGCAATGCCTCTGTACGGGTGGTCCGCAAAGGAGAAGTCCTCTTTACCGGGGGTGTTTCTTCACTCAAACGCTTCAAAGACGATGTCAAAGAAGTCAATACAGGCTATGAATGTGGTATTGGCGTCAAAGACTTTAACGATCTGGAAGAAGGCGATAAACTCGTATTCTTTAAAATCCAGGCCCGTCACGAAGTTGAAAAAGGCTAATTAAACGCGAAAAAAGCACCTCTGTTTTTAAAAACAGGGGTGCTTTTTTGTGCGAATCACCATTGAGGTTTTGTTTATGCAAGAAGCAGCCATCATTGCCCGTGCGCGTCAATTTCAACGTTATCATCAGGGCTTACAGTTGGGCATAGAAGATGATTGTGCCTTATTCAAGCCAGATCCCGACTACCTCTATGCCTGGGCCGTAGACACCCTGGTGGAAAATACCCATTTTCTACGGGAGATGCCCGCAGAACACATCGGTTGGAAAAGTCTTGCGGTCAACTTAAGCGATCTGGCTGCCATGAACGCCACACCCCAGGCTTGCCTCCTCTCCCTGGCCGTCCCACCTGAGCTCGAAGACATCTGGCTAGAGGCGTTTTTTCAGGGGTTTCAACGCTGTTGTGACACCTATCAGGTGGATTTAGCTGGAGGAGATACGGTGCGACAAGCGGACTGCATTAACATTTCGGTTTCTATCCTGGGAAAAACAAACCATCCCTTTACCCGCCGGGGAGCACAGGCGGGCGACCTTTTAATTCTCAGTGGTCAGCATCATGGCGCCGCAGCTCAGGGACTGCAAGACTTTCAAGCGGGTCAGCGCCACTCGCCCTGGCTCAAGCACCAGTTACTGCCCCAACCGCGTTTTGATGCCGCAGCCCATTTGCAGGCGTTTTCAAGAGTTCACGTGCTTGATACCAGCGATAGCCTCTTAACCTCGGCTCGCTTACTGGCCAACATCAATCATTTGGGCTGTGAAATCTACAGTGAACACATTCCCGCCATTGCCACTGACCCGGCCCATTACCTGAGCACGGTCTTACAGGGCGGAGAAGATTATGAACTGATGGCAGCCATCCCCGCAGATGAAGTGCATCTGCTGGATTCTCGCTACTTTACCTGCATTGGCAGTTTGCTTGCCGAACAAAAATATACCCTTCACCATCAACAACAGACCTTTGCCTTTGCAGAGTTAGGTGAAGGGTATCAGCACTTTTGAGCCAATGCAAAAGCCTTAGCTATTGGATTTATTTTCCATTTCTGCGATGGCTTTGGCACGGGCTTCGCCAATATGTCTTAACAGCGCAAAGGGATAAATACCTGTGCTGTGTCCATCGCTAAAGTTAAATTTAATGGCGTAAGCGCCCACAGACTCAATCTGAGACGCCATGACGTCCACGGGGACCATGGTGGGCACCAATAGCTTCTCGCCGGTGTTTTCGTCAATACATGATGCACAGGGACAGGCCAGACGTAAGCCCCGAAAATCGTAGCTGAGATCTGTACCGTCTTCCCACTGAATAATAATTCCTTTGCGGGTGGGCTTCATACCGGCAGGGGTCACCTGGGCACGGGTAAATGGGTGAGATAGCATCGTTTAGGCTCCTGTATTTTCTTCACGGGTACCGGGAGCACCCTCACCGGAACGTAAATCCCACTTAAAGGCCCCCAGTCCGCCAGGCTGCGCCAGATGATTCACCTGGTTGATGACTTCACTGGTGATTTGTCGGAAAGCTTGCGCCGCGTCAGAATTGGGATAACCCACCATCACAGGCTCACCAGCGTCGCCGCTCATGGCTACTGTTTGGTCCATGGGAATACTCCCTAAAAAGGGTACACCAGCGGTATCACTGAGTTTTTTACCGCCATGAAAAGGAGAAGGCCCCTCAGGAGTTGCCCAACCCTGCATGTTTTCTACAATCCCCAGAATGGGTACATTTACTTTTTCAAACATACGCAGTCCCCGTAAGGCAACCTTGACTGAAATAGCCTGGGGTGTGGTCACCACCAGCGCCCCTGTCAGGGGTACATTTTGAGATAAAGAAAGCTGTGCATCCCCTGTGCCAGGAGGCAAATCGAGAATCAAATAGTCTAACTCACCCCATTTAACGCCGGTGACAAACTGGTGAATAAACTTGGTGATCATGGGCCCCCGCAAAATGGCTGGTGTATCCTGCCCCACCAAAAATCCCATCGACATAATTTTAATATCGTGCTTTTGCAAAGGCACGAGAGTCTGGTCAATAATTTGTGGGTGCTGATCTTCTAAGCCCATTAAAACAGGAATGCTAGGACCATAAATGTCTACGTCTGCCAGACCAACTTTAAAACCTTTTTGGGCCAAACCCAGCGCAAGGTTAATACTGACCGTTGATTTACCCACGCCGCCCTTACCGCTGGAGGTTGCAATAATGTGTTGAATACCGGGTATTTTTTTCATAACTTCTCCTTGTTGAGAAACTGCTTAAGAGACAAGCGATGAACGTTGAGATGAACTCCAGTTTTCATAGCCACCATGGAGGCTAAACACCTGACGAAATCCTTGATGTTGCAGATAAGTCACCGCTTGTGCTGAGCGCAGTCCTTTCTGGCAGTATACCAATAGAGGCACCTCAGGGTTGAGCACTTGCAGGAGTTTTTCTAAAGAGAGGGTGTGAAGTTCTGCCAAAGGAATATGCACCCCTTCTAAATATCCCCCCAGACGCTCTGATTTCTCTCTGACATCCATCACCTGATAATGGGGGGGAATAACCGCTGCCTCCCAGAGGGGAATACCCGCGAGGGGATCTGGTGTTGTATACCGCGATAAATCAAGCTGAGCCCCCGTGCCGCAAGCCAGACAGTTTGTATTATGGGTTCTTTTGAGACGGTGAAAATGCATGGCTTTCAGGTCCAGCAATAAGACATGGCCTGACAAACCTTCGCTCCACTGCCCGATCTGACGAAGCACTTCAGTGGCCTGTAACTGGGCCACTGTGCCTGGTAAAGTACCCAAGACGCCTGCTTCACTGCAAGACGGTATTGCAGCAGGCGCTGGCATGTCAGGATACAAACAACGGTAGCATCCACTTTGGGGCTGTCCCGTAAATGTACTTACCTGCCCCTCAAAACGGTAAACACTGCCGTAGATCCAGGGTTTTTGCAAATGCTGACACACATCGTTAATCAAATAACGGGTCATCAGATTATCGGTGCAATCCACAATAATATCTGCGTCGTGAAAAAGAGAAAGGACATTACTCGCCCGCAAAGGCTCAGCAACAACATTACAATGCAACTGAGGGTTAAAGGCATGCAAGCGCTTCGCGGCAGCCACCACCTTCAAGGTCCCCACATCATCAGGGGTATACAACACCTGACGGTGTAGATTACTCAGCGAAACCTGATCCCCATCTACCAGCGTAAGCTGCCCCACGCCGGCTGCGGTAAGGTAAAGCGCGACAGGACAGCCCAGTCCCCCCATGCCCACCAGCAGGACTCGCGTGTGAGCGAGTTGCTGCTGGGCTTCGGGACACCATTCCGGCAGTTGCAACTGGCGTTGGTAGCGAAGCAGGTCCTCCATTTAGGGAACATACAGCCAGAAGTCCGTGGCGGGTTCGTGGTTTACATCAGGCTGACCTGTAGGTGTCAGGGGTGAGGTTGAAGAGCTCTCGTTGTGAAGCGCCACGCCACTGGCTTTTAAGCCGCCAAAGAGATAAAGCCCGTTGTTAGCCCACTGCAAAACATGGCTTCCCCGTTGGTCCACAGGCACCGTATCTTCAGTGCTCCACACCAGACTCGGTGGATTGTCCGCATTGCCGGTAAAGTTGCTGAACTGACCGATTTGCAAACGATCTTTGCGTGAGCAGGTGGACGCTAACTTATAGTTGTTTGAGCAAGAACTGCCTCGTCCACCGTACACGTACAGGCGCTCACCCATATTATCGATACTGGCCCCAAAACGGTAACGCGAGGCATAGCCGGTACCGCTTTGGGCAAGCTTCGCCCATTTGTTTAAGGCGACATCATACATGAAAATGTCGTCGTTCAAAACAGCCGATGGCACAGGTTCACCCGTATCATATTTATCATTTTGGTTCTGATCGGTGAACACAAAACGGCGGCCGCCCATGACAAAGAAACGGTTGTGGGCAGGGTCAGAAAGCACTTTATAATCGTTCAGGATATTGAGCGGTAAAGCAGAAGTGTTAAGGTTCGCATTGGTGGGCGTGACCGTCGTCCAGGTGTATTTACGGGTGTTTTCATTCACCGTCACCTTATAAATGGTGTTATTTGATAACCCTGTATCAAGGATCAAACCACCATAAATATAGAGCGCGTTATCACTCGAACTCCAGTGTAAACCTGGGCTTTCGATCAACTGCGGTAAAGGATTCCCCTGATTGACGGTGTCCAACTCAATTTCAGACCAGGATTCCGATTGCACATCGTACATCCAAAGATCATTGAGATAGCTCCTGGGCAAAATGGTGGCAAAGGGACAGGTGGAAGTTCCTGAAGCGTTGAAGTCAAAACCACCAAACAAAAAGAGTTTGTCACTCCCGGCACTGCTCGGCTTAAAGGCTAAAGCATTCCCGGTACGGGTCGGCACATTTTCGTCTACCCCCAGGGACTCCCAGCCCGAAGTCGCAGAGTAAGAAAGCAGGTGGCGGGTGGGCAAGTTAACACAATCGCGACCGTCGTTCCCCCCAAAGAAATACATTTTTTGCGTATCAGGATCTAAAGTCACCGCACTGTCCACCCGGCCGTGCGCACCATTTTGAAAGATTTCGTCAGGCATTTTAGCCGATTTATCCCACTTGCTCACAGCTGAGAACACCTGGTAGGTAACCTTTTTACCGCCTGAATTGGTCACGTCATTGGATTGTCCGTCAGGATTGACAACGCGCACACGATAAACGCCCGGCTGCACGCCATCCGGAACGGTACCGGTAATGACGCCTTCGTAAGCTCTAACGTTAGAAACGTCAATGACAATACCTGCATTGACTTCAGACACCAGCTGCACCGCAGAGTTGGCGGGGTGCTTACCAAAATTCAGGGCGGGGGTTCGCAAGCTGGGCAACACCCCGTTGATTTTAATATTCACCGGAATACTCTGGGGACCGCCACTGGGACAAATGGGCGAATTACAACCACTGTAATAAGAATCTTGTAGCGCAGTCGGGTTGGTTTCAATTTCAGGTGGAGGCGCATTCACCACACGAATAGGTGTTAAGGCAGTCGCTGCCTGACCGTCCACATTCAAGAGACGCAGATAATAATTTTTGGGGTTTTGCAGGGTGCCCCCAGGTAAGTTGGGCAGATAACCCTTTAACTCGTTCGGATTACTAATATCAGGACTAACGCGACTCAGATAGGCCTCATCAGGGCGTACAGGATCCGTTGGGTTTTCGACCAACTGAAAGACAGCACCCGGCGCCACTGCGCCTGCGGTAAATTCAATTTCACCATCGGCCAGTCCTAAAATCAGGGAATAAAAGAAGCCCTGGCTATTGTGTTGGTAGGTATATTGTGGGCGTACATTAAACACCTGGGGTGGATTGGCCACCACACCGCCACCGTCGGTAATGGTAATCGCGTTCTCAAGAACGGCAATTTGACCATCTAAGTTTTGCACATATAGCGGATAAACCCCTGGCGCCATATCCAGGAAATTATTGGAAGAAATGGTAATGGTTGTACTGCCACTTCCTCCGCCCTCTGAAACGGTACGGCCCCCAATTGAAATTTCTGCACCCGGTACAAAACCAGAACCTGTAATGGTCAGGTCAAAAGGTTCGGCCTCATTATTGCTTACCGTAGAGGGAGTAACGCTGATAATTTGTGGGTTACTCAATGCAGGAGGCGGCGTGATGGTTAAACAGGTTCCAGAGGTTTCCACCACCTGTCCCCCTGGATAAATATCACTCGAAGGAGCGGTAACCCGAACTTTATACTCACCCGCAGGCATACCCGCGGAGACAATCGGAATTAAGGCATTAGGCTTAGACGTCACGGTTGCCAGTGACGAGAAAAGATTATCTGCCGGGTTATTTTCTGGATTTTGGAGAATATAGTCCACTTTCATGCCAGGAATAAAACCTTCTCCGTTGACACTGATCCCGAGTGTGGCATTGGTTCCAATGGCGTTGGGCTGGCAACCGGTAACTTTTAAACCTGTAGAAGCCGCTTTATAAGCTCCCGTGGCAACGCTTTGAGCAGGGGTAACGGTGAGGCCCTGCACCACGCGGAAGACAGACAAGTCGTAGCCCTGGGTACTGGGGAACAAGGTGTTTTCAGGCAAAGCCAATAGGGCGCTTGTGCTGGTTTCCACAACCCGCTCTAAGTTACCACTTTGGGTGCTCAAACGAAAACGGTGAGAACGCTCAAAGCCACACCCGCGCGCATAAACCACAACCCGCTTATTGGCAGGCCCCTTTTGGGGATAAACATAAGCCAGGTAAGGAGCCCCTGAGCCGTCTCCTCCCCCCGCTCCAGAAGTGGAGGTGATCGAAATTTGACCTTCTAACAAGGAGGATTTTTCTAAGTTCTTATTGACGAGAACAAGCGTGTTCTTACCCACAGAACTATCTGGAAAAAGTTGACTGATGGGTACCACGGTAAGAATTTGAGATTCATTGACATACACGCTCGGCAAGGTGTAAGCCGAAAGGGTCACCTGGGTATTGGGACTAAAGTTTTTGCCTACGATCAGGACACTTAAAAAAGCGTTTTCAGGCGCATCCCTATCGACCAACGCCACGGCTTGCTCACCAACGGTTAACAATTGAGATTCTAATTGTTCATTGCTAACCTCCGAAGTTACCGGTGTGCTGCGCGCATAGAGCCCCGCAATTTCCGGCACCGCACTCACAAAGCCACCCGTATCTGTCACCTCATAAGCCAGCGCTAATCCGCCTTCAATACGTCCCACGACGGTCGCCGGATTTGCCACAATAATATCGTATTGTCCTGGCTTTACTCCGGCCGGGATTGTCACCTGTAACTGGGTCGCACTGACATAGGTGGTGGTTAAAGCCAGACGATCCAAGTACACCAAAGAGTTCGGGGTAAATTTCTCGCCTACAATGGTCAAGGGCTGGTCCGCGCTATTCCCTGCGGAGGCAGGGCTCACGCTATTGACCACAGGCTGGGCATCTTTGTATTTGACAATGGCACCATCTCCGCAACCCAGAACATAGGTTTGGGAGCTCACCCGTCCTTGAGCATCTGTCACCTGGAGCGTAAAAAGATAAGCATCGTTATTGATACTGGCATCTGCAGTCCCCGATAAGACGACCGTATCTGAAGTACTGGAGGTATCAAGGGTTAAGCCTGGAGGTAAACTGCCTGTACGGGTCCAGGTATAAGGACCTGTGGCATTCATAACCTTAAAACTCTGGCTAAAAGGCGTTCCTGCGGCAGGGGTAGAAATTTGTGCGGGTAAGATGTTGGGTTGACGGATGAGAATCGGATAATTACGACTCGTGGACCGGCTCGCCGCATCGGTAACACTGCTAATATTCAGCTCGAAATTACTGCCTGCGGTGGCCACTGTACCCCGCAGGTAAATGGTGTCCCCGGACTGCAGCAAAGCACCTGAGGCAATAAAGCCCTCGGGATTTTCAGGTACTTTTTCGTCCTCTCCATTGAAAAGATCAATGCCCTCAGGCAGTCTGGCGCTAAGCGTAAAGGTATAAATGGGTGAACCATTCCAAATTTTAATGGGAATGTTTACCGTTTCACCCACACTCATATTCAGCGTGCTACTTAAGGGTGTCAGAACATAACTGGTAGGCGCCTGGGTAGGAACGGGTGTGGGCACGGGATTTCCGCCACCCCCATTGTTTCCTCCACCGCCGCCTCCGCCGCCACCTCCGCCGCCACCGCCACCACCGATGACAACGGTGCCGTTGACTTCAGAGATTTCTAATTGAATGGCGCTGCGGGTACCCGCTTTTAAGGTAAAGGTTTTTTCGCCTTTGGCCACAACGGCATTGCGGGAATCCTTTGCGGTCACCAGTACCAGTACCTCGCGCTCAGGCTTGCCCTGCATATCCACACGGATTTGACGGGTGGTCTGATCTCCGGTCACATCTTCTCTTTTAACCGTGGTGCGATAAAGATTTTGAAAGGTTCCCACCTCGGTAATCTCAATTTGAACACTGGTAGCACTCGCTGGAATTTTTTGGGTTTGAAAGTTAGGTTGCGGCCATTTTAAAGTCAGCCCCACCCCAGAGGTGTTTTGCTGAAGCACAGGCAATTGAGATACAGAGGGCGTTTGAGCGGTGGTGTTTGGCGCATCGCCATCACAGGCGTATAAAAATAAGGTCAGCAGAAAAAGAGGCCAAAAACGTCTCATTATTTAATCTCCAGATCCACAAGAGCTTCGTTAGCACCCACTCCTGAAGACGGCGCAGTAATCATGATCTTCACAGGAACTTTAAGCTCAGGATTTTGGCGGGCAGAAATCACCACCGTTGCTTGCCCAGATTTTAAGGCTTTCACCAAACGGCTCTGCACATCCAACTGCAAGAGATCAGGGTTTTGATTCTCAAGCTGTAAGAGGTTTTCAAGTTCGTCAAAGCTAACCGTGCGACCCGAGCTTAGGCGCACGGTTCCAATCAGCATTAACTCTTCATTGACCAGCAGTGCCAACTCGTTTGAGGTGAGAATCTGTTGAATGGTTTCGGCAACATCGGGCGGCAATGCGCTGGCGATCGCAGAGGGCATTGCCGAAGGCTGAACAGGCGCAGCCGTAGGTGAAGGAGATTGGGGAGATGAGGTGTTGGGCGCCGAAGGAAAGCACGCGCTTACAAAACTTAATAAAAATACGCCAAAAATTTGTCTTCTCATTCTCTATTACCTACTACTTGGGCTTGTTTCTCAGATCATGACACAAGTTGTCACGTTCTGAATATAGGATAGGTAATGCGCGGCAATGCGCGACACATCTGAGTTTTAATAAGAAACAAAAAAAAGCTTAATAATTTATCGGCTGTAGAGCTGTCGAGAAACTTAGGGGCTATCGCTCACGGATTAGCGCCCATCCCACTGGGACATAGCCCAGTACACCAGGGCCACGGGCAGCACCATGCCAAGGCTTGCGCCCAGGGCAACACCGCCGCCCACCGAGCGTCCGGCACTGTGAGCAATCCAACCGCCCAGACCCCCGCCCACCGTCGCCGAAGCAGCCATCATGGCTCCCACCCGAACGTCAGCGCGGTCCCAAAAGCTTCCGCGCGGGGGAAGTTCAGGATCGTAGACTGGTTTTTCTGATTGATACACATCGGAAGCAAAAGCAAGCGCTACAGGATTTGCGTAGGCCACAGCCGCAACCCGCCGTGAAGAAGGGGTAGGCATTGCAGAATGAAAAGAGGTTGAAGTGGCGTAAATCAAAATGTATCGCTCCCGATGGTTTCTGATTTAACTTATAGAACGTTTCTTATTAAACTTTCCTTAATATTCAAAACATTCCATAAAAAGCCAGGAGCTGTTGCCACAATTGTTGGGCACTCCGCCCCACCACAAGACCAATATGCCCCCCGGGAATGGGATAAGGGTGATAGTCAGCCTGTGAAAAGACACGGGCTCCTACGGCTAAGCTTTCGGCGGGAATAATCCAGTCTTTCTCGGCGGCGACCGCAAGAACGGGACAGTGCACCTGTGCAAAGTCAAAGGTGTAAGCCCCCAGATTGAAGCGAGAAGCCAGCAGATCCTCGCGATACAGCACACTCTCTAAAAACTCAAAAAATACTTGTGCAGGCACATCTGGGGTATCGTTGGACCATTTTTCAACGGGTAAAAAATGGTTGAGAAACTGCGGGTCGTGTTGGTTTTTCCAAAAATCTCGCTCTTTTTTAACCGCAGCAGCGGGCTTAACCGTATTAAAAAAGTTTTTGAGCAAGCGTCCCGAAATCAATTGTCCGCGTAAAAACTCACGGTCAAGCTCTTGCGCCTGGGCAATTTTCTGCAGCACCCCCGCTTCGGTGCGCCCTAAAATGGGGGTGAGCAACACCAGTTTTGAAACATCCTGGGGACGATAGGCGGTGTAAAGCGCGGCAAAAGTTGCACCCATACAATACCCCAGGATATCGATTTGGGTTTGCCGGTGCCGCCGTTGGACTTTTCTAACACAGCGGCGCAGGGTTTCACACACCAAATCGGTTAAATGGGCCTGCCCCATTTCAGGACTGGGGGAGCCCCAGTCCAGCAAGTACACATCAAAACCATTTTGACAAAGGTACTCAATCAGAGATCGACCTGGGCGAAGGTCAAAAATGTAGGGGCGGTTAATTAATGAATAGACCAAAAGAAGTGGGCGAGACACATCGCTTTGAGAAGGATAATGGTAGAGACGATGAACGCCTTCCTGATAAATCGTTTCTCGCGGTGTAACACCCACTTCAATAGCGTCAGGGTCCCCTATGTATTCCAGACCGTGTTTTAAGCGAATTTTAGCTTGTTCAAACAGGGTATTCACCGTGTTATCCATAGGGGCCATCCTTGACTATTGAATCTTAAGCTTTGGGGGTCATCATGCGTTCGGCAAGATCAAAGCTTTTTTCCACCATATCCATTTGGGCTTTCCAGAGCATGTTTTCACCGGGAATCATGGTGTTCCATAATTCTGCCATATTTTTCGTGGTTTCGCGTTGAATTTTTTCAACAGCTTTGAAATAGTCTAAAGACGCTTTTTGGGTGGCTTGCATGTTGGCCATCATCATTTCGCCCATTTGCGCGGGCACTTTCATCCAGGTGTCCATGGTTTCTTTTACTTCATTCATGGAGGGGATTTGTTGAGTATTTTCTTTTTTGGTTTGGGTTGTCATGGGATTTATTTTCCTTTTTCAGTGATGTGCCTTTAGCATAAACACCAGTGCTTACACAGGACTTACAAAAAACTTGTAAGCAACAAACGCGGTAAATACTCTTGTCGTTAACCCAAAAATCGCCTAAACTGTAGGTTTAAAGGTCCATAACTTGCTCTTTATTAACGCTTATGTCTGAGCAAAGCCTATTCATATTTGAAACATATATTCTGAGGTATTCACCCCATGGTCAAAATTAGACTGAAACGTTTCGGGTCCAAAAAGAAGCCCGTATACCGTATCGTTGTTATCGACTCTCGCTCTCGTCGTGATGGTCGCCCTATTGAAGAAATTGGTTTTTATGATCCCCGTAAAAACCCTGCAGAAGTTCGCATTGACACTGAAGCCTATGCCAAGTGGCTGAAAAATGGCGCTAGCCCTACTGAGACCGTTGAGCGCATTGCCAAGAACTACAGCCCCGCAGAAGCTCAGGTTTAAGCGATGTCCCTGAATGAAGCGGTGGAGACAATCGTTAAGCTTCTGGTAAAAAACCCTGATGAGGTCTCTGTAGAAACCTCTCTGTTAGAAACCGAAGACGAAAACGATTTAGAGCAATTGGAAATTTCTCTGCAAGTCCACCCAGACGATCGGGGTCGTATTATTGGGCGACGCGGCAAAACCATCAATGCCTTAAGAACCCTTGTCAAGGCGGCTGCCATTAAACAAGACAAGCGCATTAACATTGAAGTTGTCGACAACTAAAACGTCGCGCACCCAATTCATGAAGCTTTTTATATGGGCGAAGCCACAGGGTTTCGCCCATATTTGCATAAGGAGCATCTATGGCTTCCGCTGATACCTCTGCGTTAAAAAGCCTCTGGCAACAGTATCAAAACCACCAGGACTCAGACGCCAGAGCAGCACTGATTACCCACTATTTGTATCTGGTCAAGTATGCAGTGGGTCGCATGTTGGTCCATCTACCCGCCCATTTAGAGGCCGATGATCTCACGGGATACGGCTTAATGGGACTGATTCAGGCCGTCGAAAAATTCGATCTGGCCCGCAATATTCGCTTTGAAACCTTTGCGGCACAGCGCATTCGCGGCGCGATTTTAGATCAATTGCGCAGTCTGGACTGGCTTCCTCGCTCTTTGCGCCAAAAAGCAAAGGCCATTGAGCAAGCCATACAAGCCCTGGAACAAAGCACAGGCAAAAATCCCAGTGAAGCCGAAATTGCCCAACAGCTCCATATCGACCTCGACACTTTACACACCTGGTTGTCTGAAACCTCTTTTCTCATGCTTTCCTTTGACTATGTACTGTCTTCAGACAGCGGCGACACGTTTTCCCTGGGCGATACCCTGGCGGATCCCCAACCTGGCCCGGCAGAACAAACCCATAAGCAGCTTTTAAAAGCTGATCTGCACCGGGCCCTGGAGCACCTGAATGAGCGAGAGCAGCAGCTCATCTCGCTTTACTACTATGAAGGCCTGACCCTTAAAGAAATTGGACGGGTTTTAAAGGTCAGTGAAGCCAGGGTCTGTCAATTGCATGCCAAAGCCTTACACCACCTGCGTTCCGCCCTCCAATAAAAAAGCATTTAAATCGCGTAGGCTTATGCTACAAGTTATGATATAATGCACTTTGTGCTTTGTGTCATGGATGCAAACTCCCATCATTTTGAAAGGCAGGATATAGAACGTCATATCCCGTAATACTAACCCCAACCGATCCTTACCCGTGAACGAGAGCATTCGCGCTCAAGAAGTCCGGCTGATTGCCAGCGATGGCGAATCCTTAGGTGTTGTTTCAACCCGAGACGCCCTGAGTCAGGCCAAAGAACAGGGCCTCGACCTGGTGATGGTGACCGCAGCATCAAACCCTCCCGTTTGTAAGCTTTTAGACTATGGTCGTCACCGCTACGAGCAAGAAAAACGCAAAAAGGACGCGAGAAAGAAGCAGCAAGGCGCCAGCCTTAAAGAAATCACCCTCAGTTACAAAATTGGGGAACATGATTATCAAGTGCGTCTCAAGCGGCTCGATAAGTTTTTGGTGCAGGGTCATAAAGTAAAAATGACGGTGCGTTTAAGAGGCCGTGAAGCACAACATTCGAATTTGGCAATTGATCTTTTACGGCGTTTTGCCAAAGATGTAGAAGAAATTTCTATATTTGAGCGGGAGCCCAAACTAGAGGGCTATCGCATTATTATGATATTAGCCCCTAAAAAGGAAAATAAGTAGCACAATGAAAACAAAAATGAAAACCAACCGCGCAGCTGCTAAGCGCTTTCGCCTTTCCGGCAGTGGCAAACTGATGCGCCGTAAAGCGGGCAAAGCCCACATTCTGACCAAAAAAAGCGAAAAGCGTAAGCGTCGCTTATCAACCATGGCCGTTGTTGTCGAAGGAGACGCCCGTCGCACGGAACTACAATTGCCTTACCCTAAATATTTGCGCTAGATACCAAGGAGATAAACCATGCGAGTTAAAGGTGGTATCGTCACCAGAAGACGTCACAAAAAAATTCTGAAGTTGGCCAGAGGTCACCGTGGAAGTTTGCACAAACTTTTTCGCCCTGCCAAAGAATCCGTATTTAAAGCATTAAGACACGCAACCGTTCACCGCAAGCTGAAAAAGCGCGACTTCCGTCGCCTGTGGATCACCCGTATCAATGCTGCAGTTCGTGCTGAAGGCATGAGCTATAGTGCTTTCATGAACGGTCTGAAAAAAGCAGAAATCAACATGAACCGTAAAATGCTCTCCGAGCTGGCGATTCATGACGCTGCTACATTCAGCAAACTGGTAGAAACAGCAAAGTCTAAACTGGCTGCTTAATTCACTACCCTTGAAAAACTTTCTGAAGGTCAAAGCCGAGTCTCTCGGTTTTGACCTTTTTGGCGTAACCACTCCCTTGCCAGGACAGCACATCGATAGTTATCGCACCTGGTTGTCTGAAGGCATGCATGGCGAGATGCATTATTTAGAGCGTCATTTGCCCATCAAAGAAAATCCTTTATTGCTTCTGCCGGAGATGCGGTCCATTGTGGTGGTGGCCTGCAATTACTGGACCCCCCCACCTTCTGAACTGGCCGCGTCTGTGGCAAGCTATGCCCGGGGAGACGATTACCACGGCTTTATGAAAGATCTGTTAGAGCAACTGGGCCAGGCAGCTCAGAGCGTGGACAGCAGCTTTCAATACCGCAGTTTTGTAGATTCCGGCCCCTTAATGGAGCGAGATTTAGCACAACGGGCGGGCCTGGGCTGGCAGGGCAAAAACACCTGTCTTATTCATCCGCAAAAAGGCTCATGGTTTCTGCTGGGCTGTCTGCTCACCAATGCAGCCCTGGAACCCGACCGCCCTTTTGACAGCTTTCACTGTGGCTCCTGCACCCGCTGTATTGATGCCTGCCCTACCGGAGCTCTGGTAGAGCCTCACCGCTTAGATGCGCGCCAATGCATTGCCTATTGGACCATTGAACAACGGGAAGAGATTCCAGAAACCCTTCGAGAGCCGATCGGAGAGTGGCTGTTTGGCTGCGATATCTGTCAGCAGGTCTGCCCGTGGAATCAGCGCTTTGCCACACCAAGCCCTCATGAGGCCTTTCAACCCAGAGAGTGGTTACATCAGGCTCAACTCGAGGAGCTCATTGTGTTGAGCGAACATGAATTCATGCGCAAGATTGCTCCCAAAAGCCCGCTCAAACGGCCTAAGTATCGGGGTTTTTTACGCAATGTCTCCGTGGTGATGGGCAATCAAGGGCGAGCTGCCTTTGTGCCTACCCTACGTTTAGCCAGAGCACATCATGCGGAAGACGCCATGCTTAAACATCATTTAGATTGGGCACTCGCACGCTGTGAAAGCGCTCAAAATACCCTGCCAGGAGAACCTCACCATGCGAGCACCTGAGTCCGTCCTGAAGCCACGCATCCTTGTGTACGGCTTTGAAGCTTTTTTAGATTACCCTGACAATATCACCCAAAAAATCGTTCAGGCCCTTCAGATAAAGAATGCCTTTGCCAACGTCTTTTATAAAGTGCTTGCGGTGGACTTTGAAGCAGATATTTTTAGCGGGCCCGTCGAACAGATTCAGCCGCAACTGGTATTGGGCATGGGGCAATACCCACGGGGCACAAAAATTCGCATTGAGCGCAAGGCCTACAATTGGCAGCGTGACAAAATCCGCCTGGACACCCACAACGGCCCCATTGATCCCAATGGTCCGGCCCAGACAGTCCCCAATTGGTCGATTGCCCCCAACGCCATGAGCTGGCGCAGCTATAACGCAGGGCGTTATGTGTGCAATTATTCCATGTACCAGATGTGCCAACTGAGTCAACAACACCGCTTTCGCTACGCTTTTTTGCACATTCCCAGAGACATGGACCTACAACAGGCCGTAGGCTTTATTGAGAACTGCTTAGTGCACGAAGGAGCCAGCCCCCATGAAAGCCTTACTCAACTCTCTTGATGACCTGCTAAACGAAACCGTTATTTTCGGTTATGACCGCATTGGCTATGCTTTACGCCAGCCCTTATGGGATCCTGAGGAAACCAACGTGGACATGTCAGGTAAAGTATGCGTGGTGACAGGGGCGAATTCGGGTCTTGGCTACGCCACCGCGCGGGCATTGGCTCACAAAGGCGCACGGGTGATTATGGCCTGCCGCAGTGAGCAACGCGGCACCGAAGCCCAACAAAAGCTAATGGCCACCACCGGCAACGTAAATATTGAACTGGAGTTGGTAGATCTCAGTCGCCCTGAAGACGTACGGGCTTTTGTAGAGCGCCTCAGGACCCGTTACCCCTCCCTTGATGTGCTCATCAATAACGCCGGCGCTCTCTTTAACCACCGAGAAGAAACCCCTGAGGGCTTTGAAAAAACCTTTGCCACCGATTTATTGGGCCCTTATTTATTGACGCGATTGCTGATTCCCCTGCTCGAAAAGGCCCCCGAAGCCCGCATTATTAATGTCTCTTCAGGAGGCATGTATTTTGGCAAACTGCATGTCAAAGACCTGCAGTTCAACAAGCGTTCTTATAACGGTCCCATGGCCTATGCCGAAGCCAAGCGGGGCCTGATGATTTTAACGCAGTTATGGGCAAAGGCCCTTGAACACAGCAACATCACCGTAAACGCCATGCATCCTGGCTGGGCGGATACCCCCGGTGTGGCCAGTTCACTCCCTGGTTTTCGCCAATTGACCCGCTGGGTTTTACGCACCCATGAAGAAGGCGCAGACACCATTGTCTGGCTGGCGGTAAAGCCTGATTTGCAAGCAAGCGGGCGCTTCTTTTTTGACCGCAAGCCCCGTGAGGTGTACCGCCTGCCCTCTACCCGCAGTTCTCTCTCTGAGATCGAACAGTTTTGGCAGTACCTGGGTGAGCTTACCGACGGCGCAGAGCCCTTCCCCTACGGCTATTAAAGCATAAGTTTAAACCTTTTTAAACCTTGCTTACCCCCTCAAAGCATGATACATTTGCATAAATTGCGAAATATAGAAATGAGTTGTTATGCAATCCCATCTGAGTTTATACGTTTCAAATTTAGAACGCTCTGTGGCTTTTTATACCGCCTTTTTTGGCGTCGCGCCTCATAAAATCAAGCCAAAATACGCCAAGTTCATGCTGGAGGATCCCCAATGGGTGATTTCTTTGGTGGAAAACCCTGCTTTAACCCACAGTGGCTTTGGCCATGTGGGCATTGTCGTCGACGATACCGAAAGTGTAGAAAGCTGGATGAAAGCTGCTGAAGCACGGGGCGTAAGCATTGCGCTGGTAGAGCAGGGCACCCGCTGTTGCTACGCCAAACAAGATAAATTCTGGGTCAAAGACCCCGACGGGGTTCAATGGGAAATCTACACCTTTCACGAAGACAGCGCGTGGAATGATCCTCAGTACAGCACAGCGCAGTCACCTTCTGCACTTAACGAAACGGAAGGTAACACTCATGCCTGCTGTCCAGGTTAATGGCCTTGAACAATCGGTGAACATCGCCAAAGCCCTTGGTGACGAAACCCGCCTACGCATTATGGCCCTTCTCGAAAATCGGGAATTATGCGCCTGTCAGATCATTGAAGCCTTTGCCCTGGCCAATTCTACAATTTCAAGGCATTTAGCATTGTTAAAACAGGCTGGCCTGTTACGGTCCCGAAAAGCAGGTCGCTGGGTGTATTACGCCTGGTCTTCTGCTGCAGGCCAGACTGTCCCTGAAGTCGTAAAACTCAGTCATGCCTGGATCTCTCAGCTCACCGCTTATGATCCTCGCTTTCAAAAAGATCGTGAGCACATGGCAGACATCCTACTCATTGATCCCGAGGAACTCTGCCGCCGTCAAAATGGTAAAGATTGCTGTTAAGGAAACACCCCTCATGAAGAACATTCTCTTTCTCTGTGTGGCAAACGCTGCACGAAGTCAAATGGCCGAAGGCCTTGCCAAACAAATCCTGGGTCCTGGGTACACCATTCAAAGCGCCGGATCTCAGCCAGGCTCTGTTCACCCCATGGCCCGACAGGTTTTGGCTGAGCAGGGCGTTGATACCCAGGACCACACGTCAAAATCGGTTCAGTCTATCGATCTTACCAAAGTAGATATGGTGATTACCCTCTGTGCCGAAGAAATTTGCCCCGTCGTGGCGGGAAAACTTACCCGTCTGAATTGGCCACTTCAAGATCCGGCCACCCCTCAAGCCAATGAAGCTGCACAGCTCGAAACCTTTCGGGAGATACGCGATCAAATTCAAGAACGTTTAAAGCAGTTAAAAATCACGCTGGATCTTCAGGATAACAGAGACTTCTCATGAATACCCCACAAACGTCATCCGCTAAAATGGACTTTTTTGAACGCTATCTCTCGGTTTGGGTGTTTTTATGTATTGTGGGCGGGATTGGCCTGGGGGCACTGGCAGGCGACAGCATGACTGCCCTCAGCCAAATGGAAGTGTATCGGGTCAATATCCCCATTGCTGTTTTGGTGTGGCTCATGATCTACCCCATGATGCTCAAAGTGGACTTTGCTGCATTGGGCCAATGGCGAGAACATATCAAAGGCATGGCGGTGACACTGAGCGTCAACTGGCTCATCAAGCCGTTTACCATGGCCTTACTCGCCTGGCTCTTTTTTAAAGTTATCTTTGCGGGTTGGATGAGTCCTGAACAAGCCCAGGGATACATCGCAGGGGCGATTTTACTGGGTGCTGCTCCCTGCACGGCCATGGTGTTTGTGTGGTCTTATTTAACCCACGGGAACGCCAACTACACGCTGACCCAGGTGGCCATTAACGATCTGGTGCTTTTGGTAGCCTTTATTCCCATTGTCTCTTTTTTATTAGGTATCACCAATATTGCCATCCCCTACGGCACCTTGATCACCTCCGTGCTTATTTTTGTTGTGGTTCCGCTGGTCGCTGGCTATATAACCCACAAAGGCTTCATTCGCGCCAAAGGCAAAACCTGGTTTGAAGACGTCTTTTTAGCACGGCTTAAGCCGGTCTCTATTGTGGCTCTCCTCAGTACCCTGGTCCTGCTCTTTGCCTTTCAGGGTCCACAAATTTTGGCAAACCCTTTACATATTGTATTGATCGCCATTCCACTTACACTGCAAACCTACCTGATTTTCTTTTTGGCCTGGTTTCTGGGACGAAAGCTGGAATTGCCTCATGCAGTGTGCTCCCCCTCAGCCATGATTGGTGCCAGTAATTTTTTTGAGCTGGCGGTAGCAGTAGCCATTGCATTGTTTGGCCTCAATTCAGGCGCAGCACTGGCCACTGTGGTGGGGGTGCTTATTGAAGTCCCTGTGATGTTGTCTTTGGTGGCTCTGGCCAATCGATGGCGCGATCCTTAAAGCAAACGCTTGCGTGCCCACACGCCCACAGCGCTCAATACCCCCAAAGCCAACACCACAATCACCACCAAAGTCCAGGGTACACGCCCCTGGGTCACCGCCTGCTTGAGGGCATCGGCTCCCACCACGTATAAAACGGTACCCGGTAACATGCACACCCAGGACCACCACACATAGGTCACAAAGGGCACCCGCGTCAAACCAAAGCCATAGTTTAAAAGATTAAAGGGGAAAATCGGCAGCAGGCGTACCACGGCCACAATCAAAGCCCCTTGCTTGGCCGTCAAGCGATCGAGTTTTTGAAACTGAGCATTGTCTTGTAAGCTGCGCTCCATGGCTTCACGGGCAAAATAACGGGCAATCAAAAAACAGACCGCTGCGGCAAGGGTTGAGGCCACACTCACCCAGATCACCCCCCACACCGCACCAAACAAAACACCGGCCACAAGGGTTAGCGCCGAACCGGGGATCGCCACCACAGCGGCCAGTACGTACACGCCAATAAAGACGAGTGGCCCCCAGGGCCCCAAAGACGCTATCCAGGGTTCCAATTTCTGCAAATAAGCGTCCAGCCCCAGAAAACGGGCAAGGCCCAACAGCAAAAGAACTCCCCCCACCAGCACAAGGGGTTTCCAGAGTTGACGAGAAGTAGCTTGCGTAGGTTCTGTCATATATAAGCCACCCTAGCGTCGCCAGGTGAGCCAGGCAGTAAACGCCCGCTTCACCCAGGGTTTTAACCGGGTTCGATTATACTGATCTCCCAGATGACGAATGGCCTCTGCCTGGGTGGGATATGGATGAATCACCGATGCAATTTTGCCCAAACCAATCTTGTGCTGTATCGCCAGTGTGAGTTCTCCGAGCATCTCGCCCCCGTGACGGGCCACAAGGGTCGCCCCCAAAATACGATCACTGCCTTTGGCGGTTATCACCTTTACAAACCCTTCGGTTTCACCGTCGGCCATGGCGCGATCCACCTCCGCCAACGGCTTTGTATACACATCCACCGCCAAGCCCCTGGCCTGGGCTTCAGGGGCAGAAATTCCCACATGAGCCACTTCAGGATCGGTATAGGTACACCAGGGCATCACCAGGTCAGAGAGTTTCTTGCGCCCCATAAACAACGCATTTTGCAAAACAATGCGGGCAGCAAAGTCTGCGGCATGGGTAAACTTCCAGTCCAGGCACACGTCACCTGCCGCAAAAATGTGCGTGTTGGTGGTTTGTAAATAATCATTCACCTCAACACCGCGTTCACTAAAACGTACCCCGGCCTGCTCAAGAGCTAAACCGTGAACGTTAGGCTGGCGTCCCGTGGCCAACAAAAGCGCATCAGCCACCACCGTCTGAAGTTCTCCCCCTTGCTTATAATGAACGGTTGTGCCCGCTGAATTCTGAAAAACCTCTTGAATTTCAGCGTCGAGCACAAGCTCTATGCCTTCTTCCACAAAGGCCTGTTGCACCACAGCCGCTGCCTCAGGATCTTCACGGTGGAGCAAATGGCGACCCTGATGAATCAAAGTCACTTTTGAACCCAAACGGTGAAAGGCCTGCGCCAACTCACAGCCAATGGGTCCTCCCCCCACACAAATCAAACGCTGCGGCAGGGTCGTCAAATTGAAGACATTTTCGTTCGTTAAATAATCCACACTTGCTAAACCGGGAATATCGGGTATTTTGGCACGCGCACCGGTAGCGATCAGCGCCTTTTTAAAATGCAGACGCTGTCCCCCGACTTCAATGTGTTGGGCATTAACAAAGCAAGCTGAGCCCTGATACACATCAACCCCCAGGCCTTTAAATCGCTCAAAGGAATCGTGGGGACTGATCGCTGCACGGATCTGGCGCATGCGCTCCATGGTGGCAGCAAAGTCAATTTGGGAAATCTGTCCCTGTACCCCAAAACGCCAGGCTTCTCTGACGTCATGGGCTGCACGCGCCGAGCGGATCACGGCCTTAGAGGGCACACACCCCGTATTGAGACAATCGCCACCCATCAGAGAACGCTCAATCAAAGCCACTTTGGCCCCCAGACCTGCTGCCCCCGCGGCAGCCACCAGTCCCGCCGTTCCGCCCCCTATTACCACCAGATTATAAGGGCCATCAGGGCAAGGATTTACCCAATGCTCAGGTCTCACGTGAGAGAGTAAGGTTTGATTATGTGAATCCAGCGGTTCAATGGAGACCATGGGAGTTACCTGCTTCAAAAAAGATGCGCTTTTACAGCGTTTGCCCGGACTATACCCCAAACTTTGGTTTTTTCGCACAAACACTTTTAAATTCAAACAGATTCATGCTAGCCTAGGGTTATCCCCTTTTAAATAATACTTTAAAATCTTTCAAGCTGCGCTTGAAAAGCAGGTGTTCAAAAGGCCGAGCAGTCAAAAGGTACCTTATCTACAAGGTACCAGACCCTACGCATCGGTCACCAGGAACCGCTTTTCAGAGCGCCTTTTGGCTTGAGACTTGAATACTAAACGGAAAACAGCAGTTATGTTACAGAAAATTCTTCATTATCTGTCACCCCAAAACTTTAAAAACGATACACTATCGGGGTTGACAGTCGCCATGGCATTGGTCCCTGAGGCCATTGCCTTTGCCTTTGTGGCAAAAGTAGATCCCATGATCGGGCTTTACGCGGCCTTTATGGTGAGCTTAATTACCGGCATCCTCAGTGGGCGCCCGGGTATGATTTCAGGAGCCACAGGGGCACTGGCCGTCGTGATGGTCTCTCTCGTGGTCCAGCATGGCGTACAATATCTCTTTGCCGCCATTGTCCTCATGGGTCTTTTACAAATTGCAGCAGGCTTACTCAAGCTCGGTAAGCTCGCCAAAATGATTCCCCATCCCGTGATGCTAGGCTTTGTAAATGGCCTGGCCATTGTCATCTTTCTGGCCCAAATCCCTCAATTCCAAACCCAAACCCCTGAAGGGCATTGGGGCTGGCTCCAGGGCGCCTGGTTGCCCGCAGAAAAACTCTGGCCCATGCTTGTGCTGGTGGGCATTACCATGCTCATTATTCACTTTTTACCCCGCTTTACCAAAGCGGTTCCGTCTTCGTTGGTGGCCATTGGCGTCATCGCCGTAGCCGTTCCGCTTTTGCAATTGGATACCCCGGTGGTGGCTGACATGCTCAAAGGCGAAAGTCTAAAAGCAGCCTTGCCGAGCTTTGGGATACCCACGGTACCGCTGAATCTAGAAACCTTTAAGATTATTTTTCCTTATGCCGTCATTTTGGCCGCCGTGGGCTTAATCGAATCTCTCATGACCCTGGCCCTGTTAAACGAAATGACCGAAACCCAGGGCAATCGCAATCAGGAATGTATTGCGCAGGGCACCGCCAATATCGTGACCGGCTTTTTTGGCGGCATGGGCGGTTGCGCCATGATTGGCCAGAGCATGATCAACGTCCAGTCTGGTGGTCGGGGACGCTGGTCCGGTATCGTGGCCGGTGCAGCCTTACTGCTTCTGATTTTATTTGCTTCGCCCTGGTTGGCTCAAATTCCGCTGGCCGCCCTGGTGGGCGTGATGTTTATGGTGGTTATTGGCACCTTTGAATGGTCCAGTTTTCGTGTGGCCCGTCGCATTCCGTTTAGCGATGCCTTTATTATTGTTCTGGTATCTTCCGTGACGGTGTTTACCGATCTGGCCACCGCCGTGTTACTGGGTATTGTGGTTTCCGCTCTGGTGTTTAGCTGGAAAAAAGGTCACCACCTGAATGTGCAAAGCTGGCTCGATGAAGAAGGCGCCAAGCATTACGATGTGTCCGGTTACCTTTTCTTTGCCTCGGTCCAGGACTTTTTAGATGCCTTTCGTGTCCAACAGGATCCTGAAGAGGTTTATGTGCACTTTAAGTACTCCAAAGTCATGGACCATTCAGGACTTGAAGCGGTTCATCTGCTCACGGAAAAATACCTCAAATACGGTAAATCATTGCATCTGTCCCACTTGAGTCAGGAGTGCGTGAATTTGGTATCTCGCGCTGAGGGCGTCATTACCGTCAGCATTCAAACCAAAGAAAATGCCCGTGAAAAAGTGACCGGTAAATTACGTCTGCCTGCCTAGGCATCGAACGCTACACCAAAGCCCCCGAACAGAGATTGATGTTCGGGGGCTTTGCTTTTAAAGACCTAAAAAATTAAGCCGCCTGTTGACCGGCTTCTGGCTGTGGCGGAAAGAAAAACGTCAACGGACGATGCAAGCGCCGTGACCAGGAATATTCATTGTGGTGACCATGGGGATCTTCATAGTATTTAAAATCCACATTGTCTTCATAGCCCAGACTCAAAAACTGCTCGTGCATACGACGGGTCATTTTTAAGGTTTGGCTATTGGCATCGGGGCGATCGGAGCCACACTCATAAATCCCCATATCCATCCAGAGCTTGAGGCCCTGAGGGTAGTTTTTCACATGTTTGAACACAATGCCGTTGCCCCACCAAAAGGAAGGAGACATCATGGCCACTTTACCAAAAGTGTCGCTGTGGTGACGACCAATGTAAAAGTTGATCAATCCCCCCAGAGACGATCCCATGATCGCTGTGTTTTGTCGATCGGCAAGGGTACGGTAGGTTTTATCGATAAAGACTTTAAGCTCTTTGACGAGAAACTGAGCGTACTTTTTACCGTGCCCGCCCTGGGGAGTCGGTCCATCAATCACCATCTGGGTCCAGGTGTACTCGTACATGCGAGCGGGGGTATTGTAGATGCCCACCACAATGATTTCTTCCATTTGCCCGGCGGCGACCAGACGCTCGACACTGTCGTTCACTTCCCAGGCCACGCCTGCAAAAGAGGTGCGTGGATCCATGACATTATTGCCATCATGCATATACAGCACGGGGTAACGGCGGTGCGGATTGTCTTTATAGCTGGGGGGTAGGTAGACAATAATATCGCGTTCAAACTCCAAGTAACGGGAGTGAAACTGTTTGTGAAGACGAATGTTTCCTGCCAGATGGGGGTGTAAAGCAGCGGGTTGCTGAAAGGAAAAGGCCAGGGGATGGGTCGCATCGGTGCGACTAAAGTGCATGCGTTGCGGTTCAACATCTTCATTTTGATAGGGAATGCCGTGGTTGCGGCAGATAAACTGCATCAAACGAATGACGCGTTTACTGAGATTGGGTTTAAATTTAAATTGTAATTGCATTGGACGGGATCCTTTTTGTTCGGCTTATTATAACAGATTTACCCGTCCAAACGCAGTGATTTATGCCGCCACGCGTAAAACCTCCGCCAGGCTGGTTATTCCCTGTGCAGCCCGCTGCAAGCCGTCTGCTATCCAGCTTTGACCGCCTTCTGCGAGCCACAGCGCACGTATCGTTTCTTCATCAGCATCTTCAAATAAAGCCCGACGCAACCGCGCACTTAACACGAGGGTTTCCGTCAGTTGCACCCGTCCCCGGTAGCCATTTTGACACTGACTGCACCCTGAGGCCTGCCAAACAAGCCCCGTGGGCACTGACACGTGTAACGGTTTTAGTAACGCTGCAAGTCGGGTACGCAGATCTTCTGACAAAGGCACCTGAACCCGACAGTGCTCACACAATTTGCGCACCAAACGGTGATTGAGCAAAAGATGCAACGCTTCGCTCACCGTATAGGGGTTATCGCTCAGCTCTTTGAGTTTCAGCAAAGCAGAAACAGCATCTGGGGCATGCAGTGAAGTCATTATCAGATGTCCATTGAGGGCCATGCGCAGTAACATCTGAAGGCTTTCCTGGTCAGAGGACTCACTGAGCAAAAGCACATCAAGATCAGCCTCTAGAAGCCCTTTAAGCACCTCAGTGGGCTGCCCATCCGCCGCCACCGTATTGACCCAGGGCAAGTTTAGGCCCTGTCCACCGTGCACGTAAAAACTTTTGCATGCCGGGCCAGCCACCGCATTCATGGCCGCATACAAGGTGGTACTTTTACCTGAACCCGACGGCCCTGAAGCCACCACCAGCCCCCAGCCTTGCTGAAGCACCTCACGGAGGTTACTCAGGGCCGATTCGGGCAAAGCAATATGCTCCAGCGACATGGCCTCTTGTTCATGGGCTCTGACCACCTGAGCTTGAAGCGTGGGACCTGACTGAGTGTTTAAAAATTGCATACGCACCTCATAAGCAAACTGAGCATCTAAAGGGGACTTAAAACTGATCTGAGCCGTTTGCAGCGATTGTTCGGCAAGGGGGCCTATCTGAGCCTGCACACGAACCGCTTCCAGCAAAGGCGACAAAAGACGGCGATCAAAAACCGTGATGACCTGCAAATGCCCGTCCATGCGACAGCGGAAAACAGCCTGGGGTTCACCCGGTGAAGCATAGAGACTCTCAATATGCAAATACTCAGCTTGCAAGGTCACGGCCAATAATAGTAAGCGCTCCCACAAGCCTTCTGCGCTCTCAGGCACCTCTGGCACAGCAGTCCCCTCAGGCAAATGTGCCTGCAAACACATGGCCAGTTCAGCGAGGAGAGGCCCTACACCCACGGGCAAGTCAATCCGGGGCGCATCACCCTGTAAAAAACGCTCGATATCTTCGGCATAAAATCGCCACTGTCGCCCTACTTTATGCCCCTTGATTTGCCCTGCCCGCAACCAGCGATAAAACGTGGGCCGGGTGGTGCGTAAACGCTCAATGGCTTCATCCATGCTGAGGACTTCTGTTTCACTTTGCATTTTAAAACCTCTTTTTATGTATCATGGTGATTATGATACATAATAAAAACATAAAAAGCAAGCTCTGTTACGGGGTATACTGATCTTTCATTAATACCAGGAGCCCGCCCCATGAACGGCCATCTTTTACACCACAAACCCACGCGCCTCTTGATTGTTTTAGGTTTCTTTTTTATTACCAACGCCCTGATTGCGGAGTTCATTGGCGTAAAAATATTTTCCCTGGAATCCGCCTTAGGCCAGGCTCCTTTGGAGTTCTCACTGCTGGGCGAAAAAGGTCTGGCTTTCAACTTAACCGCTGGCGTCTTACTGTGGCCCTTTGTCTTTGTTATGACCGATCTCATCAATGAATACTTTGGCAAACGGGCAGTTCAATTTTTGTCTTACGCAACGGTCGCCATGGTGTGTTATGCCTTTTTGATGTTTTATCTGGGTATTCTGCTTCCGCCAGCGGGCTTCTGGTCTGGCACCCAGGTAGCTGCGGGTGTACCCGATATGAATCTGGCCTTTGCCGCGATCTTTGGCCAGGGGTTATGGATTATTGTGGGCTCCATGATTGCCTTTTTGGTGGGGCAGCTTTTGGATGTCAGTGTTTTTCAATGGCTTAGACGTCGCACCGGCGACAAGTCACTCTGGCTGCGCGCGACCGGCTCAACCCTTGTGTCTCAGTTTGTGGATAGCTTCGTGGTGCTCTTTGTCGCCTTTTATATTGGCTCCAACTGGAGCTTTGCTCTGGTTTTGGCCATTGGTTTGGTGAACTACACCTACAAGTTTACCGTGGCCGTGCTCATGACCCCCGTACTCTATGGCGTGCATGGACTCATTGATCACTATTTAGGCGAAGAAGCATCGCTGGCCCTGCGGGAGGCCGCTATAGACGAAAGCGCACCTCTCGCTGACGCGACGTAAGCTTTTCTTTACGTTGCAAGCGGCGGGTTGCTGCTTTGATCCACAAATTGGCCGTATCGGGCAACACCGAAGTGAAGTCTTCGCCATAGCGGGCAATCATTTGCCCCTGGTTTTTCAAAATAGCCACATCTTGCCACATGATCACCCGACCGACCACTGGCGCAAAGGCTTTGACCACAGGATTTAACCAGCCCATGTGAAAAAGCGTATGGGTATATAAGCGGGTTTTTAGGGCGGAAATAGGACTACATATCTGGTAACCGATCATTTGACGCCCGGGACCAAAGGTATAAGAAACTTCCACAATCGACGGATAGATAAAACGATCCTGGTGCTCTACCTTGTCTTTGACCAATAAACTGGCTAAAAAGCTTTCGGTGGCCGTTTCTTCATCAATGGTAACCTTAACCCCATCAGAAGTGGTTTCTAAAGTGTTTTTCACCCAGTGACTGGCGGGCGAACGGAACAGCCCCCCATGAATGTAACCGGTGTGGGGATTATCGATAAAGTTTTCGACAATATTGCTGACACTGTTTTCGATGGTGGCCTGCATGCGATCGTAACCCCACCCCCGGGCACCATAATACGGGAAGTAAAAGGGCTGTTCTTCAGCGGTCGGCGGCCGCTGACCGTGCCACACCCAGATATATCCCTGCTGCTCGATAAGAGGAATCTTGCGCGTGCAGGCTTTGGCCGGAATATGTTCACCCTCAGGCAAAGCGGGAATGTGTTCACACACCCCACTGCCGGCAAATTCCCAACCATGGTAAGGACATTGCAGGCGACCGTTGGCCACTTTTCCCCCGGACAATTGTACATTGCGATGGGGACAGCGATCAAAGAGCGCATGGGCAACGCCTCGCTTGTCGCGGAAGATCACCAGGGGCACTTCCGCCACCTCGCGGGCCAGGGGCCGCTGGTGCAGTTCTCGGGTTTCGGCAGCAATATACCAGGCTTCAGGATAATCGGTCATAACAAGGGCCTAAGTTTCTTTTTATCTATTATACGCTGCCAACTGCTTCATCAACAGACCCGGTTGATATTGATAACGCAGATCGTACGCGCCCAGACGCGGGGCCAGGGATTTTAAGACCGTCAAAGCTTCTGTGGCTGTGTAAACTTCCTCAATGGCACACCACAACAGCTGGCTGTCTGCATCACTTAAAGAGATCCCCATAAGCTGTTGCCCCGCCTCTTGCAACGCCTGGGCATCAGCAAACATGCCCTTGAGGGGTTGCGTAATACGCTCCAGAGCTGTCAAAGGGCGCACGGGTTCCCTCGATGACTCCTGTTGCCAGGGGATCAAGGCCTGAGGCAGCGAGGCGGCTCCGGTCTCTTTTGCTGACAGGTTCTGGGCAAACAGGGCCTTAAAGCCGATCACCGCTGCACTTGAAGGTTCCAGGGCCAGGGCTGTATCGAGGGCCTTTTGTGCGGCCACGCGTTTGCCCTGTGAGAACAACACATAGGCCAGTCCCAAATATGGAAACACCAATTGCGGATTGGCCTGATTGGCCTGTTGGTACAGATGCAAAGCCTGCAGGAGCAGGCCCTGCGCTGATTGACCCGATTGTTGCTGCTGCTGTGCACGATACAAAAGCACTGCGGCTTGCCCACAAGCCTGCAACCCCATTTCAGCCTCGGATGCTGTCATCAGGGCACAGAAACCTGACCGTTGTCAGCGTTCACGTGGACCCGTACCTGACGCACCTGCTCCATAAACAATTCAATGACGGCTTCATCTTCAAGCAGCACATCGGTATGGGGACGCATCTGCAAATCAGGGTACGAAAAACGCTGCAAGCTGGCCAGCGCCTGTTGCGCCAGCGCGATGTCCGAAACACCGGGATCTTTCGCCTGGTCTGCAAATTGCCGAGACAATTCTGCCACGCCAAAATCCAGATAGGAAGCTTGCAGTGAAAAGCGCTGGTCAGCGAGCGCCTGCTGGTAAGCCGTTGAGGCCTGACGCTGTGCGGGCGAAAGCGCGCGAAAAGGCCGGCCTTTATCGGTCAGTAGAAAATCTCGGGCGATCTCGTTCTTGCGCTGACTCAACACAGAAGCATTGCCCTCACCCACCAGGGGAACCCCGGTGAGTTTTTCACCTGAGCTGCTCAAGCCTTTTTTAATGTTTTGCACCGTAAGCTGACGGTAATTGTCATCGAGACCCGTAAAGGACTGAGGGGCTGCAAAGTGCTGGGGGCTCACAGACTTCAAATCGCCATAGTCTGCATGGGTTGCAAAATCCACACGCACATCCCCGGTCTTAGGGTCCTGCGCCACCTGTGAAACATAGTCCTGTCCGGGTTTGGGTTGTTTAAATTGGTCGTAAAACAATTGGCTGACAATTACCTTTTGTTCGGCCGCAGGCACCCGGGTAGCATTCATGGTTTTGACCGCTAAGTTTAAACGGTCTGCATCGTTTAGGGTTTGCCCCGCTTGCAATTGATGGCGCTCGAACTGCTGATAAGCCGCATGAATGTTATCTGCAATGGCAGCGGTTTTTGCATTTACCCGATTCTCGCGCATCGCGTTTAAGGTTTTTTCGTTGTATTGCAAGGTCAGGTTGGGCTCTCGCTGAGGCGTTAAATTATTGAGATCAAGATCGGCCAGGGTCACTGTTTTACCGGCCTTGAGATCTTCAATCAAAGTGTTGAGCTGGGCTTGATTGGCCTCAATATCCAAAGCCAGAGTTCCCGTGGGGGTGTTTAAGTAGATCTTATCTTGCACCCCCACCTCGGGGTGCGACTGAGCATGCTGAATTGCTCCCTCAAGATCCTGTGCATTGAGATGCCGGGCATCTACCAGGTTGTCGGTTTTACTGTGAGCAGCCTGGGGAGATTGTGCAAGGCGCTGTATGGCGGCCCCATGCTCCCGGCTTACATCAAACGCGTAAGAACGGTTAATTGGAATATTTCCCATACCGCAATGACTTCCTTAAAACAAATGTTAAGGTTTATTATAGCGCAGTATTTGAAGATCTTCAGGTAATTTTAAGCGAGTTGCGCAAGTTTATCGGGCGTTAAGGGCTTTAGCAAAAAGGATTTAACCAACGGATGGCGTGAGGCTTTTTCTTGGTCCTCTTGACTCACCGAAGAAGAGTGAATATGAATACTAAAGGGGATGTCGTAGCCCTGCAATTGCAATTGCTGCAATTGTGCTAAAAACTCCCAGCCGTCCATAATGGGCAAATTGATATCTAATAAAATCAAGTCTACGGGTGAATCGGGATGGTTTTGCAACCACGCCAGCGCTTCGGCCGCACTGAGAAAGCTACACACATGCTCTGCAAAGCCCAGATGCTGAATGAGCTTTTCACAAATCATATTATTAATCGGATCGTCATCAATCACCACAACTTTTTTATACGCGATGGGCTTTAACATAAACCGTAAAGCACGCTCCCTTGTTTTCTTCACTTTTCACAGACACACCGCCACCCAGCACTTCTGCCTGGGTTTTTACTAAATACAAGCCCAATCCTTTACCCGGAATTAAGGCATGAAAACGCTTATACAGTCGAAAAAGCTGTTCTTGTAAACCCTCAGCATCGAGCCCCAGGCCGTTGTCTTCCACTGATAAATAGATTACCTCATTTTCTTGCCAAGTGCGAATCGCGAGACGCAAATGACGTTCTGGACTGGCATATTTCACGGCGTTTGTTATCAAATTATACAAAATGCTTTGATAATAGGAGCGTATGGTCAACAGTTGCGTAACCTTTAAATCTAACTCCACCTCAGTGCCCAAATCATCCAATTCTCGCTGAAGGGTACTTAACAAGGACTTGATTTCGTAACTCAGGTTCACGGTTTCGTACAAGGTCTGCTGATCTTGACGTCTTACCGATAAAATATGATTTAAGTCCTGGATCACTTCATCTAAGTGCATGGCCGAGGACTCAATACTCGCTAAGACCTCAGAACTCTCTTCAGGTTGTAAACGCAGCAATTGCGTGAGACCCAGCAGATTCGCCACCGGCGCCCTCAAATTATGAGAGATGATATACGTGAATTGTTTAAGATCTTCATTTTTTTCCGTTAATTCATGAATAAGTCTACTTTTTTCTTCTTCGGCCTGTTTGCGAGCAGTAATGTCTTGAAAGGTACCAAAAAGCTTGACGGTTTTATTGTAAATGCGAATGGGTTTACAGGTGGCCCGCACCCAAATTGTCTGACCGTCACGGCGCAGAAACTGCAATTCCATATCAAAGGGGGTACCCGCCTCAAGGGCGGTATTAACCGCTAGCTCCACCTGATAACGGACCTCCTCAGGATAGTAGGAATAAGCAAAGTCAAGGCTAACAGGGCTACCAAGGGGTAAACCGTGAATAGCATAAACTTCAGGGGTCCAATGCAAACTGTGGTTAAGCACATCAAACTCCCATCCACCTACACCTGCAGCCTGTTGGGTATCGCTCAACAGATTTTGATACTTTTTGCTTTCGCTGATATCACGCACTGTGGTAACTTTATAGCGAGAGCCGTCGGGGTTAATGAGCAAACGGGCAGAAGCAAAAATATCAATGATTTGCCCGTCTTTACGCTGTACCTGCCATTCACCGGGTATTTCCTCTGCCCCGGCAATAAAGTCATCATGCATGGCGGAAGCCGCAGCCTTTTGCTCAGGCAGCACCATCAGGGTAAAATGTTGTCCTATGAGTTCTTCAGTGGTGTAGCCGTAAATGAGACAGTAGCCCTGGTTCACCTTAATAAAGCAACCCTTTTCATCGGTGACACAAATACCTGTACTGGTGGCATCAAACACAGAATCGATTAAGGCATTGCTGCGCTTAAGCGCCTGATGGGTATTCACCACCTCCGTAATATCTTGCATGGAAAGCGTAATCCCCACGGCCTCATCGTCTTGAATTACGGGCAGCCAGGAATAACGGTACCAATAGGTTTGCTGCTTATCTTCTAGCTTTAACTGATGGGCACAGGGTGATTTTTGTTGCAGGGTCTTTTGCATCAGGGGCAGTAATTGCTTTAAGCGCTCACTGTCAAAAGCGTCAATAATAGGCAGTTTTTCACGTAAGGAGCGTTTAAAGTGCTTTTGATGCTGAGCTTGAGCCAGGGTATTAAAAGCCACCACGTGGTAATCGCGGTCAATCAACATAAACCCCTGAGGGGTGTTTTCTAGAATCGCCTGCGTGTTCTGCTGGGTTTGACTCAGGACACGATCCTTACGCTCCAGCACTTCATTGGCGGTGCGCAGTTCTGCATAAGCCACCTGCATTTCTTCGTTGGTGGATTGCAACTCTTCGTTGGCGGTCTCCAATTCTTCATTGGTGGACTGAAGTTCTTCATTGGCGGACTGAAGCTCCTCATTGAGCGCTTGAAGCTCTTCGTTGGAGGTTTCCAACTCTTCGACAAAAGACTGTAAATACTCACGGGTCACTGTCAACTCGTGTTCCAGTTGCTGAACTTTTAAGCCTTCGTAAGCCAAATCATCAGGAGCCTGGACCGGTAAAAATTGAGCCTCTAAATCCAGGGTTTCGAAAATAATGAGCAACAATTCATGCTCATCCCCAGAAGATACGGGTTGGGCACGCAAACGTAACAATTGCGGACTATCGGCTTGTGGCCAGCGTCGAAATCCGCCCAGCACAGACGCTCCGCTCTTAAAAGCTTGTGTTGACACCGAACGCATATCCAATTGAAGATTTTCTCGGCAAAGCTTTAAGATGTGCGTGCTCATGCGTCCTGAAGCTAACTGTAAATACGCGGATACGTCTCCTGAGACATGCAACAGATCCAGGTTTTCGTTTATCACCACATACGGATGCGGAAACCCCTTAACCAGCGCGACCTGAGTCAGTTCTTGCAAAGTCTGCTCTTCGCGAACGCTCACGGGATAGCGCATACCCGGGCTAGCCACCACCGGCTGAAAATGGCGGCGATGAAAAACAGGAGGGCTACCGACACTGCGACGGCGAAAGATTTTTAAACGGTTGTTGAGAACTGAAAAGCTATCGCCAAATGCTCCGATGGTTTCAGACTTCCCCAGTAATAATAAGCCATCCGGGTTTAGGGCATAATGAAAAGTGGGCAAAATGTGCTTTTGCAAATGGTTACTAAAATAGATCAAAAGATTGCGACATGAGATGACATCCAACTTAAGAAAAGGCGGATTTACCGTAATATCGTGCCGTGAAAAGAGCACCATACTGCGTAAGGACTTACTCAGTTGGTAACGCCCTTCACGATAAGCATGAAAGTATTTTTGGCGAAAGACCACCGGTAATCCCTGCAGTTGCTCTTCGGTATAAATGGCCTGCCGCGCAAAGGCCAAACTGCCTTCACTAATATCTGTGGCAAAAATTTGTATCTGTAACTGTTGCTTTGTTTTAAGGCAGGCCTCTTGCACCAGTATGGCCAGGGTGTAAACTTCTTCTCCTGTGGCACAACCCGGCACCCAAATCCGAAGGGGCTCACCTTGTGTTTTACGCTGAATCAGGGCCTGTAAATAGGTGTCAAAGGTTTCAAAGACCTCAGGATCTCGAAAAAAGCGGGTTACCCCGATCAACATGCTCTTAAACAGTTCATCCAGTTCCTCGGGATTGGCCTTTAAACCCCGCAAGTAATCTTCGTGGGTCGCATGATTAAGTGCTATCATGCGTTTTTCGAGTCGACGCATGATCGTAGAGCTTTTATAATTTGAAAAATCAGTACCTGTTTTATCGGTCAACATATCCAAAATATCTCGGAATGCTCCCGAAGAAGGGCTTTCTCTAGATTCAGGTGCGGCAGCAAGGGTTTCAGGGGATTGAATTAACGCCTGAATGCGCGACCCCATCTCTCGTGGTGTGAGTACTTCATCCACATAGCCACTGTGAATGGCCGCCAAAGGCATGCCGTTATAGCGCGCGTCTTCGGGGGTTTGAGAAAAGCACCATCCGCCTGCTTTCTTTACGGCTTCAAGGCCACTGGCACCATCAGAACCCGTGCCCGACAGCACAATAGCCACCGCATGAATATCGGGCTGTTGAGCTACCGATTGAAACAGCAAACTGGCAGAGGGCTTCGGCCCCACCGAAGAAGCCGGAGGATGTAGAGAAAACGTCCCATTGTCCAGTGTGGCTTCCGCATCGGGAGGAATAATATAGATCTGCCCCGCCAGGAGGGGTATACCTTCGGTTATTTCTTGCACACGAAGCTGCGTCTCGCGGGATAATAACTCTACCAGGTGACTTTTATAGGTGGGACTCAGGTGTTGAGCGACAACCACCGCCACGGCTTCAAGGGCTGGTAAATGGTTAAAAAATTCGGTTAAAGCTTCCAGGCCACCGGCAGAAGAGCCAATGGCAATGACATGGGTTGGCCGATGGGGCGACATAGGGGATCTTCTCTCTGTTCAGGGTGACTGGAAGGCCTTCAAATGCTGTCTTCACACTTTTCTGCAATTATAACACGCTCGGGGTTCGTATTCTATAGCGACCATTGCCCCTCAAAATCAGTTATGCTGTGCTAGATATTTCGTTTAAAACATAAGGACTCAATACAATGGCTAAGATCACCCCCCGCGACAAAGACTATTCTCGCTGGTATTTAGATATTATTAATCACGCGCAGTTGGCAGATTATGCACCCGTCAAAGGCTGTATGGTCATTCGCCCCAATGGTTATGCCATCTGGGAAGCCATGCAACAGGTGCTCGACAAAATGTTTAAAGACACCGGACACGTCAATGCGTATTTTCCGATGTTTATTCCTGAAAGCTTTATTAAAAAAGAAGCCGAGCATGTGGAAGGCTTTTCGCCAGAATTGGCAGTGGTCACCCAGGCCGGAGGGAAAGAGCTAGAAGAACCGCTGGTGGTAAGACCCACCTCTGAAACCATTATCTGGGACATGTACCGCAAATGGATCCAATCTTACCGTGACCTGCCCTTATTGATTAATCAGTGGGCCAACGTCGTGCGCTGGGAAATGCGCACCCGTCTGTTTTTGCGCACCTCGGAATTTTTATGGCAAGAAGGGCACACCGCCCACGCCACTGCTGACGAAGCGGAAGCCGAAACCCGCAAAATGCTCGACGTTTACGCCACCTTTGCCGAAGAATACATGGCAATGCCCGTCATTAAAGGCCAAAAAAGTGAATCTGAAAAATTCGCCGGTGCAGTACGCACCTATTGTATTGAAGCCATGATGCAAGATCGCAAAGCCTTACAAGCAGGCACTTCTCACAACCTGGGCCAAAACTTCGCCAGGGCCTTTGACGTCAAATTCCAGGATCAAGACGGTGAAGTCAAAAACCCCTACTCTACCAGTTGGGGAGTTAGCACCCGTCTCATTGGGGCATTGATTATGGCTCACAGCGATGATCAGGGCTTAATTATGCCCCCCAAACTGGCCCATACTCAGGTGGTGATTGTACCCATTGCCCGTGAAGATGACGAATGGAATACCGTGGTGGCCGCTTGCGAAACCCTGTATGCTGAACTCAAAGCAAAAGGCGTGCACGTTAAGCTGGACGACGATCGCAAACAAAAACCCGGTTGGAAATTTGCGCAGCACGAAATGCTGGGTACGCCCTTACGCATTGAAGTAGGCCCCCGGGATTTGGCCCAGGATCAAGTGGTGCTAGCCCGCCGCGACAACCGCGAAAAAACCACCGTGCCCATGGCCGGTCTCAGCGAACACGTTGTCGCCATGCTGGACACCGTTCAACAGGCCATTTACGAAAAAGCCAAAGCCTTCCGTGACGCCCATATTTTTGAGAGCAACAGCTACGATGAACTCAAAGCCATCATTGGTGAAGAAAAAGGCTGGGTCAAAGCCTTCTGGAATGGAGACGCTGAAGTCGAAGCCAAAATCAAGGCCGAAACCAAAGCCACCATCCGCTGCATTCCCTTTGAGCAACCCGAAACCTTAGGCACCTGTATTTATACGGGTGAGCCTGCCAAATACCAGGTACTGTTCGCCAAAGCCTACTAAGAGGTTCTAGGCGCAACTTAGACTTTAGGGTATACACGTTTTATTAAGCGCTGTAAGCCATAGACCATTCGAAAAAAGCCCCCGGTGATCAGATCACCGGGGGCTTTGACTTTAAAGAGCTTAAAACAGGTCAGGAAACTGCTCGTTAAACATCATTTCTAGACGCTCAGGAAAGTCGACTTTGGACTGCAAATCGTTAACAAAGCGCTGAGCCACGTCCTGATAATTTTCAGGCTTCAGGTTCTCACCTTTGAAGTTAATGGCCAAATAGGGCTCCGCATTGCGCTGTTCATCAAACAAAGCCACCACTTCATAGCCTTCTAAATCGGCCTCATGGGCAATAAAGTCCTCCACACAATCCGTAAATCCCGCCACGCTGGACACATCCGCAGGACGCACCATAATGGACTCCCCTTCTTGCAAGGGCGTTTGTTCAGCATAAGCTGAAAAGGGTGTTACGGTGCCATTAAACAGGTTTTGAACTTCACGACGATTGAGCAGCAACGAGTTGTCCTGGTAGGGGTTAATAAAAAGGCCCACCACTTCATCGGTTTCGCCCTGGGTCATGAGTTTCCAGGCGTAATACAGGGCATTGCGCGCATTTAAAGCGCACACTTCAGGGGTGTCCGCGCCTTCGGTTTTCCAGTCTTCACTGGTTTGCACCTGCTGCGCAAATTCAGGACGGGTAAACACCGTCACATAGACACTGCCATCGGGGTGCTGTAACAGATGGGTGCTTAAGGGCGCTTCGGCAGGGGGAATACTCAGTGCACTGGGCAGGTTTAAAGCCCGTGCCAAAGAAACAAAAAACCCGCCTTCGGGAATGGCTGTTACCAGGGGTTCAACATCGCGTTTTAAACCGGTTTGAGCCTGGTTCACAAGCTCGGTTAAGTCGGTAAAGGGAAAGTTAGCGGTCATCGTAAAAAACCTTTCTTACTGGCCTAATGATGTGTCTCAGTCTAACACAGCCCCTGAAACATCCGCTAAACTAGACCTATGAATTCACCTGCTTTCTTTTTACGATGGGTATGCCTGTGCCTCAGTGGCTGCCTGGTGCTTTTGGTCAGTACCTGCGCCCGTACACAAGAGCCATTGCTGGTGGCCGCCGCCATTAGCCTGCGTCCCGTGCTTGAAAAACTTCAGGCCGCCTATCCCCACGGCGACCAGCTGCGTTTTTCTTATGCGTCTTCAGGGGTCATTCGTCAGCAAATTATCGAAGGCGCGCCCTACGCTGTTTTTTTGAGTGCGGGCACCCTGGAGATCCAAAAGTTGGCCCAAAGGGGCATTCAAGGGGATCAGACAACCCTGGCTCACAACCCACTGGTCATTGCCCGCTTGCAAGCCAGCACGACCATAGGAGCCACCGGCTGTGCCCCCCAGGACCTTCTCACCCAACGGGGAGCGACTTTTAAACTGGCGGTGGGCAACCCCAAAACCGTACCGGTGGGTTACGCAGCACAACAGGCCCTGGGTAGCGATTGGCAGGCCTTGAACTCCCACTTCCTGTTCACCGAAAACGCCTATCAAAATATTGTGTACTTACGCAATCAGGCGGTCAATTATGCCATTGTGTACCAAAGTGACCTCACCGCCTACCCCGATATTCAAAGCTGTTGGAAGTTTTCGGACCAAACTGGCGTGGCCGTTACCGCGCTGGCCCTGCCGAAAACGCCGCCCCACCCGCTTCAGGCCGATTGGCTTCGCTTTTTGGCTTCAGAGCAGGCCCGCCCCCTCTGGTTAAGTGCAGGCTTTTCATTGCCATGATGTGGGAAGCGCTACAGCTCTCCCTGTGGGCCAGCGCATTGGCCATGCCGCTGGTGTTGGTGCTAGGACTTTCGCTGGGTTGGGTCTTTGCCCGTCACCAGTTTTACGGTAAGTTTTGGTGGAATACCCTGTTCTTGTTGCCCCTGATTTTTCCGCCCACGGTCACGGGCTATTATCTGATCCAACTGTTTGGCCCCCTCTTTGATTTGCGCGGCGTGATGCTGGCCAGTGGAGTGGTGGCCTTTCCATTGATGTTTCAGAGTGCCCGAGGTGCCTTTGAAAAGGTGCCCCTTGCTTTAGAAGAGGCCGCCGCCAGCATGGGGCTAACGCCCTGGCAGGTGTTTTTAAAAGTTTCCTTGCCCCTGGCTAAAAACGGCCTGGTGGCAGGCTTTGTGCTGAGCTTTGCGCGGGGGCTGGGTGAGTTTGGTGCCACCTTGATGGTGGCGGGCAATATCACAGGCAAAACCCAAACGCTGCCTTTGGCAGTGTATGAAGCCCTGATGTCAGGCGAAGAACACAGTGCCCAGCTCGGCGTCTTGATTTTAACCCTGATTTCGCTGGGGGTCATTGGCCTGACCTACCGTCTGAATTATTCCAGCTCGAGTACCTGAGCCATGGCCTGTTGGGTGGCGCCCACCACCTGTTTGATGGTTTGCTTTAAGGGCAAAGCCAGGCGGGCCCCACAGGCATAATGGTGTCCCCCACCTCCAAACTGGCGGGCAATTTTATTGACATTGACCTTGTTTTTTGAACGCCAGCTGATCTTGACGTGCCCTGAAGACACCTCTTTGAACATAATAATGACTTCTGCGGAAGCAATGGTCAGCAGATCTGAAATGATATAGTCCACTTCGTTTTCGTCCACATCGTACTTGTCTTGCAACGCCTTGGGAATCACCGCCCAGATCAGGGTATCGTCAAAGGCCGACTGAATCTGAGAAAATACCTCGCCCATCATTTGCATGAGATTAAGAGGTTTTTGCTGATTCAGCATTTGGTTGGTATACGCCGGGTCGGCACCAAACTCTACCAATTGAGCCGCTTGTGACAGGGTCTTGGCGGTGGTGGCCGGGGTGGTTAAATTGCGGGTATCAAACACCAATGCCGAGTACAGACAGGTGGCAATGGTTTTGGTAATGGGTACATTCATCTGCTGAATAATGCGCAGTAAGATTTCGGCCGTCGCAGGAGAGTGCTGGTCAATAAAGGCATAGCGGGTAAAGTTCACAGGGCCCATATGGTGGTCGATGTCCATCCAGGGGTGCAATAACTTCACCGCCGGGTGCAATTGCTTGGGGGTGCCCAGATCCACAAAGATCATCTTCCATTTCATGTCCAGGGGCTGGGTCAGATCCACGTTGGCGTGTTGCAAAAGGTAATCCATGTAAGGGGGGGTTTCTTCGGGCAAATAGACTTTGACGTTTTTACCCAGATGATGCAACACCAGATAAAGCGCCACCGCAGAACCCAGGGAATCGGGGTCCGGGTTAATGTGAGGACAAATCAGATAATTGTCTTCTTCAATCAAGAGCGCAGCCACTTCCGCCGGGGAGCTTAAGCGCGTATGCTGGTAAGGTTGGCTAAACATAAGTTATATTTGTTCCTGGCGCATTTTGCCTTATAATACCACAAGTGGAGGCTTATTCTTTGGTGTCTTTTTCACGTTTTGTTCGACGGTTCAGCGGTGCGGGGCTCGCCATTGCCATCCTCAGTGTTAGCCCAACCCTCTACGCCAAAGAGACCGCACGGGTTAACCTGCACAGCACTCACCAAAGTCCAACACGGATCGAAACGCCCTCGGCCATTGCTCAGGCCATTGAAGTGGCACTGTGGCCATCGACCAGCGACACAAGCCTCTGGCCCCAATTAAACAACCAACAAAACCGCGACAGCACCGATTATTGGCTCAACGCCTTACAGGCCAGTGGCGGCAGTGCCGCAGGCAACGCCGCCCTGTTTGCGGTGTTCGTGGCCCTGGACGTGACTCCCGCCTTGTTTGGCGGCACCAGCTTCATTGATCCTGCGGGCTATCTGCTGGCCCTGTTGGCCCTGATTCCCGCCGTGACCACGCCTCTGTTTATGCATCTGTTTAGCCCCAGCGCCAAAGCCGAGCACTGGCTTTGGTCAGGCAGCGCTTCGTTGATCGCCACCACTGTGCACCTGGCTCTGATGGTGGCCCTGGGCTTTGCCTTTAACCAGGCTGGTTTATCTCAGGGCCTGGCCCCTACCTTTTACTTGCTGGCCCCCGCAGGCTTTTTAAGTGCCTTGCTGATTGAAAGCCTGAGCACTGCCGCAGGCCATCGTCTGGCGGTGAACCAGCAGCGTTTGCAAACCACAGATCTCGCGCACCCACAATTCACGGTAACCCTGGCCCATTTTTCTTTTTAACGAAAGTCGCGGAATTCCCCTTCCAAAATCTACGATTTGGTGGGGGATGGATAGCGAAACAAGCGAAAGCTTGTCTAGTTTCATGGCTGTCTCAGATGGTATAATATTAGTATGAAAGCGTACAAATTTCGCATCTACCCCAACGCCGAACAGCAAGAGTTAATCGCAAAGCACTTCGGTTGCGTTCGCCATGTTTTCAATTGGGCTTTAGCGGAAAAGAAGGAGCATTACGAGCAAACCAAAAAGAATCTTTCTCGCTCTGAGTTGCAAAAGCGTGTTGTTCAAGCAAAAAAGAACGACAAGCCGTGGCTCAAAGAAGTGAATAGTCAGAGCCTACTTGCTTCGTTGCTTAATCTGGATGGCGCATACCAGAGGTTCTTTCGGGGGCAGAATCGCTTTCCACGCTTCAAGTCAAAGTATGACTCAGAGCAGTCTTTTCAATGCCCTCAGCACGTCACGGTGGATTTTGATTCAAACCACTTGTTTTTGCCAAAGTTCAACCAAGGAATCAAAGCAAAGTTTCACCGTCACTTTGAAGGCCAGATCAAAACCGTGACAGTCAGACGAAAACCTGGTGGCAAATACTTCGTTAGCATTCTGGTGAACGAGCAGAAATCCCCTGTAAGCCAAGCTCCTGTGGTAACGGAACAGACTGTCGGTATTGATTTGGGGTTGACTCACTTTCTGATTGACTCTAACGGCAACAAGACAGACAACCCACGCTTTCTGAAAGCTTCGCTTGCGAAACTAGCAAAAGAACAAAAGATATTTGCTCGTAAAAAGAAGGGCTCAAACAACAGGCAGAAGCACAAACTGAAGGTTGCGAGAGTCCATGAAAAGGTAGCCAATCAACGGTTAGACTTCCTTCACAAACTTACAGCAAAGCTGGTGTACAAAAACCACGCCACTAGTTTTGCTGTTGAAGATTTGAATGCGAAGGGTATGATGAAAAACCGAAAGTTATCGCGCTCCATTGCGGATGTTAGCTGGAGTAAATTCAAAGAGCTACTGAGCTACAAGTGCGCTTGGACTGGTAAAAACTTGCTTGAGATTGGTAGGTTTGAAGCCAGCTCGAAGATTTGCGGCCAGTGTAATCACAAGCTAGAACAGCTTGATTTGTCAGTCAGGCGTTGGGAATGCCCTGTTTGCCATGCTGACCACGATAGAGATATAAATGCAGCTGTAAACATAAAGCGGATTGCATTAGTTGAGGCGCTGGGTCACAGCGTTTGTGTAAAGCGTTCCCCTGAGACAGTACCTGTCAGCGCAGGTGTTTCAGCGAAAGGCGGCAACTGCCGTGGGTCACAAGAAGCCCCCACTATAGCGACGTTAGGCGTTTAGTGGTGGGAGTGTTCACAAGCCCTTATTTGGCCCCTTAACCGCGCAGAATAAAATCATACACCTGCTGCAAAACGTGTGGGCACGACTTAACCAAAGCTTCACAATATCAAAGTAAAGCTGAAAACACCTTAAATAACTTTACTCAGACATAAACTCAAATACACGCTAAAAGATTAATATTACTTATAATCTTTTGACACAATATAATAAGTATGGTAATTTTCATTTGTGTACTTACTCACATCAGCATCAAATGCTCTCCTACCACTACAATTAGAGCTAACTATGAGATTTCTAGCTTGCTTACTTTTCGGCTTGTGCTTCGCATGCAACGCCGGCAGTGTCCACCAAAGCCCACCACCTTCATACGCTATTCCTGACTCAGCCTATACCACCCTTAGTCTGGGAAAATGGTCTTCAAATTCGGGTTATGCTTTTACTAGCAATTACCTCACAGATCAAGGCAATGGTGTTGTGCTCTGGATGTACGCCAGACCCGCCGGGGTTGTTTTTTCTGAGTTTGAAATCGAAAAACAAATAGGATTAAACCCTATTTCAGAAAGTAACCGCCCAGCACATTGGTTTGTGGATGAAGAGGGAAATGGAAGCGTACTTACCTCTTCTCCCCATTTGGGCCACGACTCACGACCAGGAATTGTATCCCTTTATCAATCCCGTAATTTTCAGGTTAAAAAACTCATTCTGGATCATCCTGCACATTTTGTTTCTGCAAATATAGATGCAAAGGGTAACGGACAGCTTCTTTTGAGGGAACCCCCCTTTGAAGTAGAGGGTTGCTGCCCTATCTCTTACTTTAGTCCTATTAAAGTCATTAATCTAAAAGAACACGAACCACAAAGCCAACACCGTTTCAACGTCCTTGAAAAAAGTGAACCTTTTTTAGATGAGGTAGGCAACGGTATTGCAGTAGGATGGGTAAACAATAGCAAAGTATATACCCAAGAAATTAAAAATCACCAAAGTGTTGGCACAGCTGAAAAAAAAGCTGAGGGTCAAAGGGATAGCTTTCGACAGTTTAAGGGCCCGTTTCCGGGTTTTACGTGGGAAGAAGGCACTGCATCGGGCAAAAACCTTCACATCGCCTCAGTTACAGAGGCACTTCGCTTTACCAAAATTGCAGAAGTTCCTCTGGATCCTGAGGAAAATCTTAAAACACTCTTTTTAAATCACACCCACTCAGGCCTTTTGGTGACAGAAAACGAAAAAAGTCATACGCTTATCTTGCGACATATACAGCAAGATAAGGCAGGGGCACCACAAATTTTAGCCCTGCCTACCACCGAAAGCGCCTTTTTTGTGTTTATACACGCCGATAGTACAGGACGGGGACTGTTGACCTGGCGACAAAGCCCGAAAAAAACAACGCTCACACACACCGATAATTCCACGCTATATACACAAGCGATTACCAATCATCGCTTACAAGATAATAAAATAATCCTGGCTCAAGGAAACATTCCACTGGTAGATTTGCAGCTTACCGCGAAGGGAAATGGACTCCTACTCTGGGGCCAAGAGGGTACTGACGCTTGCAACTCAGCAAACAGCTGTAAAACAGAGATTTTCGGCAGAATCATTAAAAATCATCGGCCCCTTAGCCGCGCAGAATAAAATCATACACCTGCTGGTAATGGTGCTTCTCGTGGCGATGACAGAAGTGGTCTAACACCCGCTGCCGCGCCTGTGAACCCCACGGTCCCAAAACCTCGGGGTGCTGCAAAATCTCTTGCAGGGCGTTCTCTAGCGCCTCTCCACGATAAGGCGGAATAAGCATGCCCCCAACGGGAGAAGCAGCTGAGCCCAGTAAATCAGGAAAGCCCCCCACATCGGTGGCCAGCACGGGCACGCCACAGCTCATGGCCTCTAAGGCAGCATTGGCCATGCCCTCTTGAAAGGACGGCATGACCAGAAGATCTAAGGCCGGGTAAAAGGTCGCCAATTGTTCATGGGAAAGCCGGGGAATATGCACGACCTGCTGTGCCGCCTGAGGGTGTTGTTTTTGCCACAAGGCAAACAGAGTTTGATCTTCGCCTTCGCGAATGGGCCCCACCAAAACCAGGTGCAGTGCAGGGTATTTGGCCTGTACACGGGCAAAGGCCATCAACAAAAGCGACAGGCCCTTTTTGGTGCGCAATTCGCCCACAAAGCCCAGACAAAAGGCCCGCTCAGGAAGTTGCCACGCGCTCCGTATCTGTCGTCGCACCTCAGGGGACTGAGGACAAAAGCGCTGATGGTCTACGGAGTTGGGCACATAAAAAGCGGGCACCTCCGGGGCCAGGGCCTGGAGTTTGCGGGTGAGATCACGGCTTACACCCGTCAGGGCTGCGGCCCCTTGCAACGCTGCGAGCAGAGCCGGGCGCAGTTCGGGCTTCCAGATATCGCGATCTAAATCATTGCCCCGGGCACTGAGCACATAAGGCCGTTGCGATACCTGCGCCAGTTGCTGAACCCACGGTCCCGTTAAAGACGGATAATACCCATGAATAAAATCCCAGGGGCTCTGTGCAAAAAGCGCCTGGGATTCTGAAAGGGTTTGCGGGAAGTGCACGGGAGTTAAGACCTGTACACTTCCCTGTTGGGCAATATGTTGGGCGCGGCGGGCACTGGCCTGGGCCACGCCTCCCACATCGGGGGGAAAGCGCGGGGTGACAAGAAACACCCGCATGGCTTTTTAAGCCTGGGCCGCAGCCAGGGCTTTGTCATAATCGGGTTCGTGGGTCACTTCACTCACCTGTTGGGTGTAGGTGACTTTGCCTTCGGCATCAACCACCACCACAGCGCGAGACAATAAACCAGCCAAAGGGCCTTCTTTCATGGTCACGCCATACTTTTGAGCCACTTCATGGTAACGGAAGTCAGACAGACCGATGGCGTTTTCGATGCCTTCAGCGCCACAAAAACGCTTGTGGGCAAAGGGCAGATCCTGAGAAATATTTAACACCACGAGGTTTTCTACGGATTCTGATTTTTCATGAAAACGACGGACAGAAGCGGCACATACACCGGTATCTACACTGGGAAAAATATTGAGAATGACGGTTTTGCCTTTGTAATCTGAAAGGGATTTTTCAGAGAGGTCGGTGCTGACCGCTTTGAAATCGGGGGCAGGGGCATTCACTTCAGGCAGGTTACCTTCGGTATGAATGGGGGTTTCTTTAAATGTAATTTGCGCCATAACTGCTAACTCCTTTAAATATTCGCATCTTTGAACTTATTTTGTTCGGTTACTAATCTATCACAGGACGCACAAAGCGTACCACGGTTTCTAAATGGTGGGTTTGCGGAAACATATCTACCGGCTGACAGGCCGCCAAATCAAAGCCCGCCCGCCGCAACAAGGCGCTATCGCGCGCCAGGGTTGCCGGGTTGCACGAAATATACACCAGCTGAGGAATCTCTGAAGCCAAAAAGGCCCGCAAGACCTTTTCGTCACAGCCCTTGCGCGGCGGGTCCACCAGCATCGCGTCCACACCGGGCAGACATTCGGCAATGACGTTTTCGACCTTGTCTTGAATAAAACGCACGTTGGGTACGCCATTGCGACGGGCATTGCTTTCGGCATTGGCCACCGCCGCCCCGTTACTCTCAACCCCAATCACCGCTTCGGCAATCGACGCCAACCACAACGACAGGGTTCCGGCCCCGGAGTAAGCATCTAAGAGAGTATTATATTTGCCCTGTTCAGGGGTTAAAAAGTCAGCGGCACAGCCGTAGAGTTTTTCGGTTTGCAAAGGGTTCACCTGAAAAAAAGCGGGCAAAGAGACGTCAAACTGAAAGTCTCCCAATTGATCCGTGTAAAAATCCTGACCCGCCAGTGGCTGAGTGACCCGGCCCAAAATACGGTTGGTGCGATCTGGGTTCACATTGAGCACGACCCCCTGCACGGTGGGAAACTTTGCCATTACAGCTTCTGCCAACGGTTTAAAAAGCTGAACTTCAGGACGGGTTACCACAAAACCAATCAGGGTTTGCTGCGTTGCAAAGCCGTGACGCAGCACCACGTGTCGCAAAAGACCACGGTGGCTTTGTTCATCGTAAGCCGTTAGGCCCTGGGCCTGGAGCTCCTGTAAAGCGGTTTGCAAATACCGCAACAGCTCATTCATGACCTCATGTTGAATCAGACAGTGCGACAGCGGCATCACCTGATGGGAGCGGTGCTGATAAAAGCCCATTTGCAAGGTACCGTTCACTTGCTGCACCGGGAATTGCGCTTTGTTGCGGTAATGCCAGGGGTCGTCCATGCCCCACACCGGGGCCACACGGCGTTCCAAAAGCGCGGTATCCCACCCGCCCACCTTGTGGAGGGTCTCGATGAGCAATTGGCGTTTGGCACGCAATTGCTCTGAATAGTCGGTATGCTGCCATTGACAGCCCCCACAGTGCTCATAAACGGGGCAGGGGGGCGCTACACGTGCTGCGGCAGGCTGTAAAACCGCTTCGATCAGGGCGCGCCCGTAGTGCTTTTTCTCTGAAATGGGTTTGACCCGGACCCGATCACCGGGCACACCGCCGGGTACAAAAAGCGGTTTGCCGTCCACAAAAGCCAGGGCTTCGCCCCCATGGGACCATTTTTCAAGTTCAATTTCCATGCCTCACAGCATAGCATGGCCAATCTCAGGGTAACAGCGGGTTTTGCGTTATAATGCTATGCATAAACTCCCAGAAAGCAAACAGCCTAAGCCATCATGTCTATCTTTTTTCATCCGCAGCAGAGCGACTTTCGCTATTTAGATCCTGAATCTCAGATCATTATGCAAAAAACCATCAATTTTTTTGAACAGAAGGGTCTGGCCAAAATCAAAGAAGACGAACATGAACGGGTCTGGTACGCCGACTTTTTAGACTTTGTCAAACGCGAACAGATCTTTGCCACCTTATTGACCCCCAGTGGTTACGGCGCGGAAAACAGTTACTGGGATATGACCCGCATTTGCGCCATGAACGAGATTTTGGGCTTTTATGGCCTGTCTTACTGGTACACCTGGCAGGTGAGTATTTTGGGGCTGGGTCCCATTTGGATGAGCGCCAACGAAGCGGTCAAACACCGCACCGCAAAGCTCTTGCAAGAGGGCGGCATTTTTGCCTTTGGCCTTTCTGAGAAAGAACATGGTGCAGATCTCTACGCTTCAGACATGACCCTGAGCCCCGTGCCCAACGCATCGGGGCAGTACCGCGCCAACGGGCGCAAATACTATATCGGCAACGGCAACGCCGCCGCGCTGGTGTCCACCTTTGGCAAAATGGAGCAGCCCACCCCTGAAGGCAAGGCCGATTTTGTCTTCTTTGTCACCGATAGTCAGCACCCGCAATACACCTGCCACCGGGATCTGATCAACTCCCAAAACTACGTGGCCGAGCTGGAAGTCAAGGATTACCCCATTACCGAAGCCGATATCCTGGCCCGCGGCCAGGCCGCCTGGGATACCGCCCTGAACACCGTCAACGTGGGCAAATTCAACCTGGGCTTTGCAGCCATTGGGCTCTGCACCCACAGTTTTTATGAGGCCATTAACCACGCTTCGCAGCGCTACCTGTTTAAGCACTACGTCACCGACTTTGTGCATATTAAGCAATTGTTCACCGACGCCTATTGCCGTCTGGTGGCCATGAAAGCCTTTTCGACCCGCAGTATTGATTACCTGCGCCACGCTTCAGAAAGCGACCGCCGTTACCTGCTGTATAACTCACTGGTCAAAATGAAGGTCACCACCCAGGCCGAAGAAGTCATGAACGCCCTGTGGGATATTATTGCCGCCAAGGGCTTTGAAAAAGACACCTATTTCTCGATGGCCGTCACCCAGATTCGGGGTTTACCCAAGCTGGAAGGCACCGTCCATGTGAACATGGCCCTGATTATCAAGTTCATGAAAAACTACTTTTTTAACCCCGGTACCTTCCCAGAGGTGGGCCGTTTACAAGCACCGGGCAATGATGCCTTTTTGTTCCGCCAGGGCAGCACACGGGGCCTCGGCAAAATTCAGTTTCACGACTACCAAAAGGCCTATGACAGCAAGCCCCTGGCCAATGTTAAACGCTTTCAAAAACAAATTAAAGTGTTTAAACAAATGCTTATGCTGGCCAGTCCCAGCAAAGAGCAAACCCAGGATTTTGACTTTTTGCTGATCGTGGGCGAGTTGTTTTCGCTGGTGGTCTATGGACAATTGATTCTCGAAAACGCCCTCGACTTAGAAGATGATCTGCTGGCACAAATCTTTGATGTGATGATTCGGGACTTTTCGAAATTTGCCCTGCAATTGTACAGTAAGAGCAGCAGCACGGCTCGCCAGCGCTTCTTTTGTCTGCGTATGATTCAAAAACCCGTGCCTGACAACGATCGTTATCAACGCATCTGGGAGCAGCACATTGCCCCTCTCAGCGGCAAATATGTGATGTCACCTTAAAGGAGAAATTCATGAAAACGTATATTGCAGCGCTCTGTATCGGGCTTGGGCTATTTTCGCAAGGCCTTTTGGCTTCGCCAGCACTCGCCGAAGCCCCGCTGGGGGACTGGCTGGTGCAAGGCCAAAACCCTGGCGATCAGCGCACCTACAAGGGGCAGGTCTCGGTCATTGCCAGCGGTGAGACCTACACAGTGCTGTGGCGTTTTGGGGGCACCACCTACATTGGCACCGGCATTGATGTAGGTAAAGCTTTTGCCATTACCTTCAGGCCCACCGAAAGCATGTTTGTGGGCCTGGTGTTACTTGAGAAAAAAGACGGGGCCTGGCAAGGCAAATGGACCCAAATGGGCGGCAAAACCATCGGCCTGGAACGTTGGCAAAAGTTGGGAGCTGCCCCCCAAAACCCTTAAGCGCCACCTATTACGTTAAAAATTCTTTGAAAAATCTTTGTTTAAAAGCTCTTTTTGTCATGCCTTGTTAAGGCAAGCATAAATTCAGAATTTAAACTTTTAAAAAATATCTTTTAAAAATAACAATAAAAAACTATTCAACGGAATTAAAATATTTTCAGTTGACGTTTGCTTCAGGCCCCCTTTATAACGTAGGCATATCCCGCGTTAGAAAGGACGCTTTCATGACAACCCATACCCTTATCCAGCATGAGCTCGGCAGCGTTAAACGCTTGTGTGACAAACCCTGCCTGTGCACCCAGGTGCATTTTAAAAACCTGATTTGGCACTTTTCGTGGCCTGATGTCCAGCAACTCATTGAGTACGTTGAATACTTACTAACCCCTGAGGGTTTTGTAGAAAACCAGTTCAACACCCAGCAAACCCTCTTACTCATGGAGGAACAGGCGCTGTCAGCACTCGTGACCCAGGCCGAGCTGAAGGCTTTGTTTGCGCTTTTAGACGCCGCCCGCATTGAAGCCACGCGCTTGCAGTTAAAGGCCCAATTCGAAGGCACACTACCGTGAGCACCGCCGCACGCTTGAGTCAACGCTTTCGTAAATGGCACCGCAATGTCAGCTTGCTGATTGCCCTGCCCATTTTAATTACCCTGAGTACCGGTGTGCTGTTGATGTTACGGGGACAATTCAGCTATATTCAACCGCCCAGTTTAGCCGGTGAACAGCCACTGGTGGCACCAGCCATTTCTGCAGAACAGGCCCTGCAGACCCTACAAGGCATTCCTGAGGCAGAGGTCAAAGACTGGAAAGACGTCAGCAGCCTCATCTTTAGCCCGGCAAAGGGCACCTATCAGGCGCGCCTACAAAACGACTATCTGGTACAAATTGATGCCCAGAACGGTCAGGTTCTCGACGTGGCGGTACGTCGCACCAATCTACTGATAGAGCTGCACCAGGGCTCTTTCTTTCACAAAAAAGTCATGCTGTGGATCTTTTTCCCCGCCGGTGTGGGACTGTGGTTCCTCTGGCTCAGCGGCATGTATCTGGTGATTTATCCTGCAATCAAGAAAAGAAGAAAACAACATGTCAAATAAAACCATGGTGGAACGCAGCCACTGGAATCCCGAAGCCTTTCATTTTGGCCTGGAATCAGAGTATTTATTGGTAGACAGCACAGACTACCGCCCCCTCTGGCACAAAGATCTCAACTTTCACACCCTCAATCAAGCAATGGAAGCCATCGATATCACTGACCTGCCTGAAATGGGCGGCAATGAAATCGAGTTGCCCCACACCAGCAACTCGCCTTACGTCATCGAGGGCTATCACCTGCACGATGCCAACGGCGTGGCCACAGACATCATGCCCAAGGGCATGGAAATTCGCACCCCCGTTTGCGACAGTTTAAAGGGATGCCTGGACACCTTCCGCACCCTCTATCAGCGTATGGAACAGGCTTTAGATCGTCTCAATTACAAGGCCGTGGCCCTGTCTTATCATCCGTTTGAAACCGAGTTTTTTGGTGAGCGGGAGCATCGCCGCCATGACTTCTGGCAATGGGCCATGCAGGCCATGCTCACCTTTGGCCCCGACGTTAACGTCAGCGTGCCCGTGAGTCTGCAAGAGCGCATCGATCTCAAAGACTTGCATCAAAAAATCAATTATTACGCGCCCGCCATGGCCACCTTTAGCCTGGGTTCACCCTTTTATTCAGGGGACATTTGGAAGGTGCGCGGTCGGGTGTGCAAATCCTTCCGAACTCACCGCCGCAGCACCTACGCACCCGCCGTCGAAATGCATCCGCAAGAGCATTTTCGCTTTGAGTTTAAGCCCTTTGAAATGACCCACCGCCTGGGAGACTTCGAAAACTACTTTTTGCTCTTTTTAACCCTGCTGCTTGACGACACCTTAGAGGGCCGGGCCAGCGATCAAATGCGCATTTACGATCTCGGCGCGGTGGCCCGCCAGGGCTTTGACGCCGAAACCATTTCAGAACGCGCCAATGACCTGCTCAAGCGCGCGGCGGTGGTGCTGCCCGAATGGGGCTTTGATCCCAAACCTCTGCGCAGCTTTGAGGAGCGGGCGTATTTTCACTATACCCCGGCTGACGACATGCTGTTATGGTATGTGGAAGCCAACCGCGATCTCTCAGCGGTGCTTAAAAAACTCAGCACCCTCGAAGGCTAAGTATTATGGATCCACAGTTTATTCTCAGCTACACCCACATCGCCATTGCCAGCCTCTTGCTGGTGTTACAAATGGTCTTGTCACTGTTGCTGGACCTTAAACTGATCCGACACATTGCCTGGGCCAGTGCCCGCATGATTCTGCAATTGAGTCTGGTGGGCCTGGTGCTGGCCCAGATTTTTGCCTGGCAAAATCCCTGGGCCATTCTCACTTTACTCACCGCCATGACCCTGATCGCCGGTCACACCGCTGTCTCACGGGTCAAGCACCGTTACCCTGGCATTTACCGCAACGCCATGTTCAGCATTTTGCTCAGCAGTTGGAGCATTACCGCTTATTTTCTAGCCGCCGTCAATGCCCCCAGCCCCTGGTATTTGCCCCAGTATTTGATCCCTTTATTGGGCATGATTCTGGGCAACGGCATCAGCGGCATTGCCCTGGCGCTGGAGCGCTTTTTAAGTGACCTCAGCACCCAGCAGGCAGACATCGAGGCCCGCCTGGCTCTGGGCGCCACCCGCTGGGAGGCAGTGCGGGACGTCTTTCGCTCGGCCTTGCAAGCGGGCATGACACCCATTTTAAACAGCATGATGGCCTCAGGACTGGTGAGCCTGCCGGGCATGATGACCGGCCAAATCCTGGGAGGAGCCTCTCCTCAACAGGCGGTCAACTACCAAATCGTCATTTTGATTATGATTTCCAGTAGCACAGCCTTTGGCGCTTTCGGGGTTTTGTACCTGAGTTATCGCAGTTTAACCCATGCCGATCACCGCCTGCTCTTGGCGCGCCTTCAGGAAAGGAACGCCTCATGAATCCCTCCTTACTCAGCGGACACCATTTAACGCTTAAAATGGGTGATCGCACCTTATTTGAAGACTGCAGCTTTGCGCTCGAAGCCGGCATGTGTTTAGGGCTCAGTGGCCCCTCAGGCCAGGGCAAAAGCACCTTCTTAAAAGGGCTGGCGGGACTCATTCCCTTTGCATCCGGTCAGGTCAAATACCAGCAGCAAGATATCGCCTCCCTGGAAAAACCCCATTACCGCAAACAGGTGCTTTATGTGCCTCAAACGCCACAACTCCAGGGGAGCAGCGTACAAGAGGCTTTAGACTATCCGCTATCCTTGCGCATGTATCGGCACCATACCATGCAAGAGATTGCACCTGAAGCGCTGGGGCTTCCGGCAAATATAAGCACACAGCGTTTACAGCATCTTTCTGGCGGAGAGCGCCAACGGGTACAACTCTGGAGAGCCTTGCGTTTAAACCCCACCATTCTGCTGCTGGACGAACCCACTTCAGCACTGGACAAAACCACCCAGGAGCAGGTAGAATCCCTACTCAGGGATTGGTTAAAAGGCTCACAAAAAGCCTGTGTTTGGATTTCTCATGACACCCTGCAATTGCAGCGTATGGGAAGCACCCTCCTTTATTTACATACACCCTAACCCAAGGAACAACTTATGAAATTGCGTCATTTTGGTTTTCAACTTTCTCTCTTTATCGGACTGAGCCTGTCTATGGTGGGCTGTCAACGGGGGAGCCAACCTCCAACCCAGGCCATTAATCCCGCCTTTGCACGCTTTCAAGCGAACGCCAGCCAAAGCATCACCCGCCAGGATCTGGAAACCTTTGGACGCCACGTCTTTAACACGGCCCACCCCATTCCCGATTTTTCAGAGATTCCCGCGCCCCCTGACAACCCGGTGACCCAGGGCAAAGTAGAGTTGGGGTTCCGCCTCTGGTTTGAGCCCCGGTTATCGGCGAACAATAAAATGACCTGCGGCACCTGCCACAGCCACATGAGTGGCTTCAGCAATGGCGAAGCCAATGCCATTGGGGTGGTCGGTCAACGGGGCAAGCGCAATGTCCCCACCACCTATGGCTCAGCATATATTCATGCCTCTTTCTGGGACGGCCGCGCCAAAAACCTCGAAGAGCAGGCGCTGATGCCCATTCAAGATCCCATTGAAATGAACGAAAGCCTGCCCAATGTGATTCGTAAACTGGGTGAAGTGGAATACTATCGCTGGAAGTTTCAAGAGGTGTTTGGCACCGACATCACCCCCGAAGGCATGGGCAAGGCCCTGGCCAGCTTTCAACGGGCTCTGACTCTGGCTCCCACCCCTTATGAGCAATATGAACAGGGCAACCCCAATGCCCTCAACCCAGAACAACAGCAGGGCATGGCCATCTTTTTTGGCAAAGGCCGTTGTTTCACCTGTCACCGGGGCCCCGCTCTGACCAATCAAACCTTCGCCAATATCGGCATCGGCATGGATCAAGCCGAGCCCGATCTGGGCCGTTATAACGTCACCAAAATGGAGTGGGATCGCGGCGCGTTCAAAATCCCCACCCTGCTCAACGTGGCCAAAACTGCACCGTATATGCACGATGGCTCGCTCAGCACCCTGGCCCAGGTCATTGAACATTACGACAAGGGCGGTATTCCCAATGACAACCTGGATCCCCGCATCGGTCCTTTGCGTCTGAGCGCCCAGGAGAAAATCGCCCTTGAGAAATTTCTGCTCGCTTTTTCAGCCGAAGACAATTTTCGTGTGCTAAACAAACTCCCAGGTATCTGGGCACCCCAGAAACCTTAATGCCCTACAATAATACCCCTCTCAGCCCAACCGAAATCGGCGCCCAGCTTCGCACTCCCAGCGGCGAAGTGGGAAACCAATTTGCGGTCCAGATGAATCAATCCAACGCCCTGATCAATCAAGCCTGTATTGCCGCCCTACAATGCCCTCAAGCTTCGCCGCGATTGCTTGAGATTGGCCCCGGCAACGCTGGATTTTTGGAGACCCTACAGCAACGTTTTGAGGGCTTGCATTACACCGGTTTAGACTGGTCCCAGGACATGGTGGCTCTGGCTCAACAACAACATGCCCGTCAGATAGAGGCTGGACGGGCGCGCTTCTTACAAGGTTCAGCCCACGCAATGCCCTTTGAATCCGACCACTTTGATTTCATTCTCAGCGTTCACACCCTGTATTTCTGGCCGGACCTGCAGGAGACCCTCCGGGAAATTCTGCGGGTTTTAAAGCCCGCAGGGCAATTGGTTTTGGGCTTTGGCGACAAACAATTTATGGCCCGTATGCCCTTCACAGCGGAGGGGTTTAAACTGTACACTCTCGAAGAATTGACCGAGGCATTGAACACCTTCGGGCTGCGTCATCTTCAGCACAGCGAACACCGTGAAGAAGGGCGAAACAACGCCGGAGATTGGGTCGAAAAGCACGTCCATTGCCTGCACGGGAGAAAAGCAGGAGCTTAAACCATGGGTGAAATTTTACTGAGTGTGAGTCTGGCTTTTGACTGCCTGGCCATTGCCCTTTCTCTGGGTATGCGAGGCATTCAACGCAAGTCACTGTGGATTTTGGCCCTGTGTTTTGGTGGTTTTCAAGGCGGCATGCTCGCCATCGGCATGGGTGGAAGTGCGTTACTCAGCCTGGTTTTTGCCAAATACATGTCCTGGATTGCCGCAGCGCTACTCTTTTGGATTGGCGGCAAGATGCTCAAAGAAGGCTTTGAGAAAGACGATGATGACGAAACCATTCCCGTGGACAATATCCCCTGGGCCACTTATGTCACCCTCTCTATTGCCACCAGCTTAGACGCTTTGGCCGCCGGCCTGACCTTGCAGACCCTCAATCTCAACCTGGCCATAAGCTTTATTTTAGTCACCCTCTGCTCCTTTGGCTTTGCCTTTGTGGGGGGGCATTATGGCAACCGCTGGGGCGAACATTTGGGGCAATACGCCGAGATTTTAGGGGGCCTTGTCTTGTGTGGTTTAGGCATTAAAGCCTTGCTATAGTCGTGTTAACCTTTGTAACAAAAAAACAAAGGCCTTTTCGCAAACCGCTACACTGAAACCACCCTTTCAGAAAACGCGGAGTAATTGAATATGTCACGCCAAACCCCTTTTGTTGGATTTCTGGTACTTTTACACTGCGGTATGCTTGCCGCCTGTCAACCCACAAACACGGCGAGTCCGGGCACACCCGGGGAGCCCACAAGCTCAACGCCCCCTCAAAGTACCTCCCCGACGCCCCCCTCACTGACGCCAACGCCCTCAGCCCCGGCCCAAACGTCGACTCCCGAAGCCCCTTCAAGTCCGAGTCCTTCTGGCAATACAAACACCACCACGCAAAGCATTGACAGCTTACAGCTGGAAAGCGAGCGGCGGTTTTTAACCGGAATCGGCGATCAGCTTCAGCTCCAACTCACGGTTTTAGACGATCAGGGGCGTCCCCTGTCCCTTGATCCCGCAAGCATTCGCTATGTTTCTTCTCGTCCTGAAGATGTTCAAGTCGATAATACCGGAAAGGTTCAGGCCCTCAAAGATTTTGGCTACAGCACCATTCGCGTTGAAGCACAGGGCAAAAGCGCCACCCTGCTTCTGTCCGTCAGCAACACCTCTGTCGGGGGCTCCAGTCGGACACGGGTACAAGCTGCTGAGCTGAGTCTTGCTGGCATCGGCTCTGTTCAAGCCGGAAGAACCCTGACCTTAAGTGGAAGTAACCTACAGAGCATCACCAGCCTGACCCTTGATGGTGAATCCGTAAGCATTCTGAGTCAAAACAGCAGTCAAATTCAAATTCGCATTCCAGCGAACACACGTACAGGGATTCTTCGAAGCTTTACAAACGGGGGTAGCAGCCCCCAACAAACCCTGACACTGCCCCTGAGCCATCGCATCTGGTTTGTTAATGTGCTGGCCACGGGTCAAAATAATGGTGACAACTGGGCCGATGCCTTTACAGACCTGCAATCGGCCTTAGCCGTTGCACAGCCTGGCGATGAGATCTGGTTGGCACAAGGCAAATACCTTCCCTCTCAAATGGGTGATCGCACTATATTTTTTAATGTCCCTGCAGAGGTGGCGCTATACGGTGGTTTTGCAGGCGGTGAATCCTTTTTTGACGATCGTAATATCGCGGATCAGAAAGCCACCCTCAGCGGAGATTTGAGCAATAACGACGTGTATGGCAGCATCCCGTTTACAAATGCCGGAGATAACTCCCTGAATATCTTGCGTCACGGTGCCAACGTGACTTTAGATGGACTGATTATCGAAGGAGCGTATACCGATCAATTGAATGGCTTGAGTAGCCCCCGTGGCTCTGGTATTTATTCAGCAGGAAACTCACTCATCCTCAAAAACAGTATTTTAAGAAATCTGTACTCGGTCGATCGCTCAGGGGGCTGGGAAAACAACGGAGGCAATGCCAGCGTTGAAAACGTCAGTTTCTTTCGTGTGGCTTCTGGGGGTAGTGCCGCCGGCTGCATTTACAACACCACAGGGACGATGACGTTTAAAAATGTTACCTTTGATAACTGTGTTAACAATGGTGGGGGGGGTGGGGCCCTCCGCAACGAAAGCGGTAACCTCAGTTTCACGGATGTGACTTTTCAAAACAATCAAGCCAATGGCACAGGTGGCGCCGGCATTTATAACACGGGTGGTAACCTCACCTTTCAAACGGTTTCTTTTCTTAACCATCAGGCCAACGGAGGTGGCGGAGGCGGCATAAAAAGCACGAGTGGTGCCGTTGTCATCAAAGAAGCGACTTTTGAAGGCAATCAGTCTAACGGCGGCGGTGGCGGCGGCATTCAAATGGGTGGCGGCAGTTTAAACCTCGAAAACGCCAGTTTCACCCAGGGAAGTGCCACCGGCGCAGGGGGTTCCGGCATTTATGCTTCCAATGCCAGCGTAAACCTGAAAAATATACGCTTCAGCCAAAACACGCACTCTTTGGGTACCGTCAATATTTCAGGAAGTGGAGGGTTGATCGGCGATCAACTCACCTTTGAAAACAACAATGCAAATTCTCCTGGTGGGGGTATTTACAGCAGCAGTGCATTAACCTTGACCAACAGCAGCTTTGAAAACGTGAACTCGACCAGCGTGGGTGGCGGTATTTACCACAGTAATGGCCAGGCCTTTACCCTCAAAAACACTTCGTTTATCAATTGCAAGTCCACCAACGGTACCAACTCTGCAGGCCCAGGGGGCGGTGTTTACCTGACGGGGAGCAGTACAGCAACCCTTGAAAATCTCACCTTCACACAAAACAGCAGCGATAGCACAGGAGGCGGTCTGTACGCCACATCGGTGGGCACCCTCCAGTTAAAAAACAGTGTCTTTTCTGAAAACAATGCCAACTCCCCCGGAGGCGGCGTCTATCTGAATGGAACAAACCTACTGCTCAATGGCGTGACCTTTAAAAACAACAGTTCTCAGAGTTTTGGCGGAGGGGCCTATCTATCAGGCACAAGCGGCGAACTCAGCAACTTCTTTTTCACCGGAAACAGCAGTCAAAACTCTGGCGGGGGGCTCTATTTGTCTCTCAGCAACTCTGCCAACTTAAATCAGGGCATCTTTAACAATAATTCCGCAAACAGTCAGGGCGGCGGCCTCTATACCGCAGGAGGCACCTTGAGTCTGGTGCACACCACCTTCGGAGAAAATAGTGCAAACACATCAGGTGACGCCATTTTTCTTAGCTCCGGCAATTCAACTTTACGCAATAGCATTGTCTGGGACAGTGAAGCCACACCCATTGCAATGGATACGGGAACCCTCACCAGCCTGTATTCTGTGCTTAAAGACCTGGGGAGTTACACCCTTGAAACCGGTTCTACAGGAAACACAAGCGCAGATCCCTTATTCAATAACCTCATCGACCTCGACGGCCCCGATAACCGTTTAGGAACCCCGGACGATGGATTAAGTCTGGGGAATTTATCTTCGGCCTTAAATCTGGACACGTCAAACAGCGCACCCCTCGCAACCGATATAACGGGACGGCGCCGGGACACCCAGCCCGATGCCGGGGCTTACGAAAAATAGCCACTTAAACTACCCGTAGACCATAAGAATGAGAAAAAGTGTACCAAACACCTTTCTCATTCTTATTTTGGGTCTGTGTGTCATTCGCGTTATACTGGGTGAAGAATTTTAACTTGCAAGAGGTGACTGAGATGTCCATTGCCCTGAATGCGCCTGATTACATTAAAAATGAACGGGTTTTAAAATTTGTACAGGATGCTGTAAACCTGTGCCAGCCCGATGCTATCCACTGGTGTGACGGTTCTGAAGAAGAATACAACACCCTGTGCGAACTCATGGTTCAAAACGGAACCCTGAAAAAACTCAACCCTGAAAAACGTCCAAACTCTTACCTGGCTCTGTCAGATCCTCAGGACGTCGCCCGTGTAGAGGGGCGCACCTTTATTTGTAGCCGCAGTAGCACCGATGCGGGCCCGACCAATAACTGGATGAACCCCCGCACCATGAAAACAAAACTTAAAGAGTTATTCAGTGGGTGTATGCAAGGCCGCACCATGTATGTGGTGCCCTTTAGCATGGGCCCCCTCGGCTCTGATATCGCCCAAATCGGCATCGAAATTTCAGACTCACCCTACGTGGCTGCCAACATGAAGATCATGACCCGCATGGGCAAAGCCGTCTATGACGTTTTGGGCAAAGACGGTGAGTTTATTCCCTGTATGCATTCCGTGGGCATGCCCTTGCTCAATGGCGCCCAGGATGTCCCCTGGCCCTGTAACGCCGAAAACAAATACATTGTGCATTTCCCTGAAGAGCGCGAAATCTGGTCCTACGGTAGCGGCTACGGCGGTAACGCCCTGCTCGGTAAAAAGTGTTTTGCCCTGCGTATTGCCTCCACCATGGGCCGTGACGAAGGCTGGCTCGCTGAGCACATGCTCATTCTCTGCGTGGAATCACCCGACGGCGAAAAAACCTATGTGGCAGCAGCCTTCCCCAGTGCCTGCGGTAAAACCAACTTCGCCATGCTCATTCCGCCCAAAGCCTATACCGAAAGCGGCTGGAAAGTTACCACCATCGGCGATGACATTGCCTGGCTCAAGCACGGCAAAGACGGTCGTCTACACGCCATCAACCCCGAAGCGGGCTTCTTTGGTGTGGCTCCAGGCACCTCTTACCAGTCCAACCCCAACGCCATGGAAAGCATTCGCGCCAACTCCATTTTCACCAACGTGGCCCTCACCCCTGACGGTGACGTGTGGTGGGAAGGCATGACCGATGAGACACCTGAAGAGCTCACCGACTGGCAGGGCAATCCCTGGACGCCCGACTGTGGACGCAAAGCAGCTCACCCCAACGCCCGCTTTACTGCGCCCGCTTCGCAGTGTCCCTCCATTGATCCCGACTGGGAAAACCCTGAAGGCGTGCCCATCTCCGCCTTTATTTTTGGCGGTCGCCGCCCCAGCGTGGTGCCTCTGATTTATCAGGCCGTAAACTGGAACTTTGGGGTGTATTTGGCAGCCACTGTAGGTTCTGAAACCACTGCTGCCGCTTCCGATGCCGGCGGCATCAAGGTGCGCCGTGACCCCATGGCCATGCTGCCTTTCTGTGGATACCACATGGGCGACTACTTTAATCACTGGTTGGCCATTGGCCGCAGTACCGTGAATCCGCCCCGCATCTTTGGGGTCAATTGGTTCCGCAAAGACGAAGACGGCAATTTCTTATGGCCCGGATTCGGCGAGAACATGCGCGTGCTGGAATGGATCGTCAAACGGGTGCGTGGACAGGCCTTTGGTGTGGAAAGCCCACTGGGCTGGATGCCCCGCTACGAAGACCTCAACTGGGAAGGCATTGACTTCACCGAAGCGGATTTTGAAGCAGTCATGGGTGTGGATCGAGAGCTTTGGAAAGAAGAAGTCTTATCGCATCAGACCCTATTTGATCAATTGTATGATAAGCTGCCTAAGGAGTTCTTACAAATGCGGGAACTCACCCTCTCAAGTCTCTGGCGTTCACCGGAGCATTGGGGGGTTCATGAGCGCTATATTGTGCAACAACAATAGCATTGTGTCATAACAATAAAGCGTTTTAATGCTGCTTCTATAAAAGAGCCAACGGAGTGGACCCGTTGGCTCTTTTTCAAAGGGAACATAAATTTAAGCGATGCTGTCGGTCTTTTTTATCTTAATCCTCCTCATTGGTGTCAACGCACTTTTTGTGGCCAGTGAGTTTGCTGCGGTGAGCGTACCGCAAAACAAAATCAAAGAAATGGCTGCTCAAAAACACGTGGCAGCTCGGCTGCTCTGGCCGATTCTTAACGACACCCGCAATTTTGACAATTATGTGGCCGCCTGCCAGGTGGGCATTACCATCTCCAGTTTGATTCTGGGGGCTTATGGCCAAAGCCATCTGGGCGAATGGCTCGAACCTTATTTTGCGGGATATGCCCAGGCCAGTTATTTTTTGGCCCCCGGTATTTTGATTGCCCTGACGGCCTTTCAAATGATTCTGGGTGAACTGGTCCCCAAATCCCTGTCCTTGCAGTTTCCCATTAAGGTGGCCCTCTGGACCACCTTCCCCATGTTGGCTTCACTCTGGCTACTGCGCCTGCCCATTGCCTTTCTCAACGGTAGCGGCAACGCCCTGTTGCATCTGATGGGATTTGAACCCGAAGCCCATCGCCATATTCACTCCAGTGACGAAATTGTCATGCTGCTCTCCGAAGGGGAAGACGCAGGCTTTCTGGACAGTGACGAACGCCAACGTATGGAAAAAGCCATTGAACTGGGCAATTGGACGGCCCGGGATATTATGGTGCCTCAGGCCTATTTACAACGCCTGTATTTGAATCGCTCCCTGAAAAACAATTTAAAGCGCATTGCCAGCACCAACACCTCGAATTTGCTGGTGCAAGCCGATGAGAATGCCCCCATTGAAGGATATATTCGCTGCCAGGAGGTCCTGCGGTATCAGATGATCCACGGCGAGTTAAAAGACTTCAGTTCTTTTATTCACCCCTTGCTGGCGGTGCCCCGGGATTTGACCCTGCAGCGCCTGCTCGAAAAATTTCGCAGCCATAAAACCCGTATGGCCCTTGTGGTCGATGAGTACGGTACTGTCGCCGGTCTCGTCACCCTACAAGACGTCCTCGCCGAACTCACAGGCGCCATCGGAGATGAAGCCGCTTATTCACGCAATCACTATTTTCGACTCTCCGATCAACGGGTACGGGTATCCGGCCAAATGCGCCTGGATCAGCTCAAAGAAAAACTCGATATCGATTGGGTGTCAGAATACTCCAATACCGTGGGCGGTTTTGTGTTAGAACATTTGGATCGTTTGCCCTATCGGGGGCAAATTTTAAGTGTAAACGGCACCTCCGTAGAAATTGACAAGGTTTCTGCCCGTGCGATTTTATCGGTGATTATTGGAGAAATGCCCACATGATTACCACGTTGTTTGTGCTTGTCATGCTAGCCTTAAACGCTCTGTTTGTGGCCGCTGAATTTGCGGTGGTGGCGGTGCCCCGCACCGCCATGAAAAAACGCGCTGAAGCTGGTCAAAAGCGCGCCCAATACATTTTAAAACTCAAAGAAGATCCTGAGCTGCAAGATCAGTATATTGCCACGTCTCAATTGGGCATTACCCTGGCCAGTCTGGGCCTGGGGATGTATGGCGAGCACGCCCTGGCGGAGTGGATCTTGCATTTTGCCCACGACCACAACACCCTGAGTTTTCTTGCCGCCCACTCCACCGCGTCAGTGGTCGCCGTGGCCATTTTAACTTACTTCCACGTGGTGCTCGGTGAAATGATCCCCAAAACCCTGGCCTTACAAAAGTCTGAAACCTTAATTTTGCAGATTTTGCCGCTGATGCGCGGGTTTCGTTTGCTGATGTACCCTTTAATTGTCAGCTTAAATGCCATGGGCAACGGATTTTTGGGTCTCCTGGGCATTCAACGCACTGAAGCCCGTCCTTTTTCGACGGTAAGAGACATTCAGTTTATTGTGCATGAAAGCCAGGAGGCCGGTGCCCTCGGCAAAGACACCGCCGAAGTCTTGCAAGAGCTGCTCAGTTTTACAGACACCGATGCCGGTGAACTGATGGTGCCGCGCGTGCATATCGCAGGCATTGAGATCAACAGTAACGCCGAAACCATCCGACAGATTCTCATGGATGCCCCCCACAGCCGTTATCCCGTCTATCGTTAAAAAATCGACGATATTTTAGGATATGTTCACGTGCAAGATCTTTACTATTGCTTACAAGAAGCCCAGTACCATGCCCAAAGTGCGCCAGAGTCGCCACCGCCACCGGTACTGGATGAAGAAGATCTCCACAATATTCCTTTTTTACCCGCCACCGCAGCCTTAGAAACTGTCTTGCAAACCTTGCAAAAGGAACAGGTCAAAATGGTCATACTGCTTGATGAGTTTGGCGGCACAGAAGGGCTCCTCAGCTTAGAAGATATTTTTTCAGAACTCGCGGGCCCCATTGACGCTTCTGATATCTACACCGCCGAAATCAAAGAAGCCTCTGAAGAAAACCAATGGCAAATGGCCGGCACGGTGCGCTTAGAAGAGCTCAGTGAAGCTCTCGAATATCCCATTGAACACGATGAAGTCGAAACCCTGAGTGGCTTGATTTTGGATCTGCTGGAACGAACCCCTCGCACCGGAGATGAGGTCAGTTTTGGCCCCCTGAATATTAAGGTGCTCAGTTTACAGGGCCGTGGCGTTGAGCGCTGCCAGGTCACCTTTATTCCTCCCCAGGGCGTGACGGAACGATGATTTTTGTCTTACAGGATTTTGTGCCTTCAGGGGAGAGCCTGCGCTGGCAAGCCCATCGCGCATATTATCAGGAAGAGGGCATTGCGGTGTTTTTGCGCCAGGAGGTCCCTTACAATATCACCTCAAACCCCTGCTATGCCCGTCAGGTGGCCCAGCTTTATCTGGCGCAATATCCTGAGCCTCAGCCCCTTCAGATCTTAGAGTTGGGCGGGGGCAACGGCATTTTTGCCTTTAACTTTTTAAACGCCTTCGCTCAGCTGGCCCCGGCCCACTTTTCTCAACTGCACTACGTGCTCAGTGACTTTTCAGCCCCCATGCTCGATGTTCTCGCTGAGCATGAAGCTTTTGCCCAGTGGCAAAACGCAGGCACGCTCACTTTAGCGGTCCGCGATGCCCAGGGCGCGTCTGAGACGCAGGACGAGGCGCAGGCCTGGGACGGTATCATTGCCAATTATCTCTTTAGTACCTTCCCCACCGAAATCCTCTGCAAACCGGGTGCCGAGTGGCATCTTGAAAAAACACGTCTGGAAGTCGCTGTACCCCAGGACTGGTTGAACTTTATTGCCAGGTACCTGCACCAGCAGGATCTGAGCGCTCCCCTGGGCTCTGCTCACCCCCATTATGACTCCCTTCAGTCTCTGTATCAGGCCCAAAAACAGGTGGCAACACAGCTTGAGAAAGCTCCCGGCGAAGTGGACGTCTTGACGTGGCTTGAAACCCAACTGCTGCAGACCTGGCAACAACAGCAACCAGAGCCCTTACCCGCGACAGCCACAGCCCTCTTACATCATCTCTTGCTACAGCCCCTGCACGAGCTTTTGGTTCCCTTTGCCTGGGAGGCTATCCTGGCTGCCGAGCAGGAGGGCGATAGCACAAAACAGGTGCAAAAACGCTTTTTTGCCTGGGATATCCAGCAAATCCCAGCATCCCATCGGCAGCTTTTAGAGGCTTTACCGGCGTTTCATCCACTGGCTTATGCCCCAAAGGTATTAACCGCACTCACCCATTGGCAATCCCAGTTAAGCCCCTCAGGTCTGCTGATCTGCTCAGACAAAGCCCAGGTGGAGTCCTCGATACAGGGGCATCCTCAGATCGCCCGCCATGGGGGCACCCTCTCCCATGCTTTGCACTGGCCGCTGTATCTACAAGCTTTACCCGGTTGTCTGTTTACAAATCGGGCACACCACGCCATTCAAACCCTCTGCTACAGTCCCCAGCCCTCAGCTGATTTATGCCACAGCTTTCAAGAAAACTGGATCGATACACCCCGTCATCTGCTTTCTCATGCCCTGCTAGAGGGGGGACAGGCCCTCTTACAAGCCGATCGCATGGAGGCCGCCTACCGCAGTCTCAAAGAGGCCTTAGACACACGTCCAGAAGACGGAACCCTGCAATACTTTTGTGCCCTGTGCTGCCTGAGTCAGGGTCAACCCATGACCGCTCTGAGCATTCTTGAGGTGCCCCACGACGATATCTTTGGCCTGTTTAACCGCGACATTTTAAAAGCAGAAGCGTATCAGGCCACGGGGCAATACGCCCTGGCCATTCCCGCCTACAGGGATTCTTTGCGTTACGGTGAAAATGCCTTGACCTATTACCAGATGGCCCGGTGCCAGCAGGCCCTATCTCAAACAGAAGACGCCTTACTCAGCCTTGAAAAAGCCGAGGCGCTGCACCCGGAAGATATAGACATTCAGGCCCTTAAAGAGGCCGTGTTGGCATCGCAAAAAGAAACCCGCTGAAACAACTCAATGTGTTCTCCCAGCTCTGCGGCAGCGCCTTCGCCAAAGCTCGACAAACGGGCTTCAGGCACGGTAATTGCTCGAAAACGCGCCAGCGCCTCAGCAGCGACATCATAGCGCCGTCGGCTGACCTGACTCTGGTGGGCCAGCACCCCCAGCATTTTCAAGGCCAGATCATCAGGCTCTAAACCCACGGCCACGTTAAAAGCATCGCGGTCAAACACATGCCAGGGACCTTCGTAAAACCAGATTTCTAAGGGTTTTTGGTGGCGTTGAATATATTGACGTACGGCCTCTTGCACCACCAGCGCCGAGGCCCGGTGGGCCGGGTGCCGATCTTCAGGGGCTGTTGAGAAGACCACCGTCGGTTGCCACTGCTCCAACAGCTGCAAAAAAGCAGCAATGTCCACCTGGCCCGGCAGGTAAGCACGCTCATAAAAAGGCAGATTGAGCGCCGTAAACTCAGCGTTTAAACGCCGGGCTTCAAGGGCGCCTTCTTGACGTCGCACCTCTGTGCGCTCGGCCGGCGTCTCTGCACCGGGGATATCGGCGCGGTGCCCTGAAGTCATGGACACCAGATGTAGGGCAGAACCTGCCTTTTGTAAGCGCGCCAGCGTGCCCCCACAGCTGATCGACGCATCATCGGGATGTGGAGAGGCCACCAGGACCCGTTGGCAGCTTGCAGGAAAGGGCTTTGAAGAGGCAAAGGTTTCCAGAGCAAGGGTCCCATAGTCTGGCAAAGGGAACTGTAATTTTGAGGCCGCCGCTTGATCTAACACCAGGGTGCACTGGGGGTGTAATCGCAAAACCGAAGCCGGACAGGCTTCGCTCAAGGGTCCACACACCATCTGATAAACCGCGTCGGCCTTGGATTCTCCACTGGCCAACAAGAGAATATGTTTGGCATTGAGAATGGAGCGCGGCCCCATGGTCATGGCCTGGGTAGGGGGTACCTGATTTGGAAACTGATCGGCGTTGGCTGCGCGGGTGGAATCCGTTAAGGTGCTAATATGGGTGACCTGATCAAAGGGGGTACCCGGTTCATTAAAGGCAATATGGCCATTGCGACCGATGCCTAAAATTTGAACGTCCAGCCCGCCTGCTGCCGCAATGTCTCGCTCGTACGCCGCACAGGCGGCTTCATGATCTTGCGCAGTACCGGGCACAAAATGCCGCTGAGCCACCGGCACGCCCAGGGGATCCAGCAGGTTCTGAATCAGGTCCTGTGCCATGGAGCCTGCATCAGCAGAAGAGAGCCCCAGGTATTCATCCAAATGAAAGGTCTCTAAAGCCGTGGGATCAAAACCCAACTCATGGCGCGCTTTAATCAAGCTCTGGTAGAGTCCTCGGGGGGTTTGCCCTGTGGCCAGCCCCAGCACCAGGCGTTGCCTGGCCAGCACCTCGTTGAGAATTAGAATGGCGGCGGTCTGGCTCATCTGTTCAGCATTTGTGGTTCGTATAATTCGCATGCTAGGACTTCTCTTTTTCTCTCATTATGAATAAGGTAACATCTGAACTCAAGTTTGTTTTTTAAACATTTTATTAAGTTAATTTGAATTTTTAAATTTAACTATTTTCCTTTATACTCAAAAGAAAAGCAGGACGGTGTTTTATGCGAAAGCCCAATAAGCCCCATAGCAATCAAATGCAAAGGTTCTTACTGAGTCCAGATCACTACCAAGAGTCCATAGAGATTTTGAATATTCATGAAAAACGAACCCGTACCCGCTTCAGCAAAAATGGTTCAACACCCCGGCGTTAGACGGCATCTAACGTAATCAAACTCGCGTGAGGCACATAATGATGTGCTTCACAGCGGGGCTGATACTCTTCATCGCCAATTAAAACCGTGGGACTTTCATAGGGAGCTGGCTCCCCGTTAATCAGGCGTTGCGTCAAGGTAGCGGGCGCTCCGCACACTTCACAGTCAGCGGTTAAAGGCAAGAGTCCATCACAACGCGCAATCACTTCTTTCATTGACGCGCGCTGATCGCCCTGGGTGGCCCGCAAGGGAAAGAACTCACCGCGAAAATCCCGATCTAAACCGGACATATACACCGAAATGCCGTGGGTTTGTAGCAGGTCAAGCACTTCAAAGAGCGCATCATCCAGCAAAAACACCTCATCAATCAGACAGGCGGTTAAAGGACGCTGGGCCTGAAAGCAGGTGTTTAGCGACAGACAGGGAGCCTCGGGATTACCCGGCATACTCAAACGCATCTCACCGGGAGTATGCACGGCCCGACGGATCCACTGCAACATTTCACGGGCATTGCGCACGGGCAAAGCCTGGACATCTCGAAACGCAGCATCGCGTGTGCGAATACAGCTGCCATCACGGGTATCTTGCACGGGTTTAAAGGCCAAAAAAGAGTCCCCAGCCTGCAATAATTGCTCTGCTTGCTGCACCAGAAAGCGCGATTTACCGCTTTTCATAGGGCCATAGCACAATTGCACAACAGCAGAAACCGAGGTCAATGAGGAAGAAGATAACTCTGGCATGGGGGACAACATCCTGTGATGAAAGTTACTCTATATTAGCATGTTCAGAGGAAGCGTCTAGCCCCTGAAGATTGATCAAAAACTGTTCAAAAAAACCAATGCTTTTCAGATAGGCATCCCCTGAAATTCGCTCATTGTGGCCGTGAAGGCGGTCCAGATCGGCTTCGCTTAAAGCCACCGGCTGAAAGCGATACGTGGCTGTACTCAGGGCTTCATAATGCCGACTATCGGTGGCTGCCAGCACCAGAGAAGGGGCGATAGAAGCCTCAGGAAAAGTTTGTCGAATGCTTTGGGTCAATCGTCCAAAAATCGGAGTATCTGTAGAGGAGACCGCCGAGGCTTTGCCAGAAAAGTCTGCGGACACTGTTTCTATGCTCACCCGCTCATCATCAATGGCCTGTCGAAAATGGGCCACAATGTCCTCCGGGGTATCTCCGGGCAGCACCCTTAAATTCAGTATCAACGTAGCTTCACTGGCCAAAATGTTTTCTTTATCGCTGGCGTGTATCATGGTGGGCGCCAGGGTGGTTTGCACCAGCGCCGCAGTGGCTGGCTTTTGTTGCAATTGGGCCAATAAGAGGGGCTCTGTCAGCCACAAATTGGCCAAAGCCCATTGCTGAAAACCGCGCATTTCAGGAGCCAGCCAGGCAAAAAGCTGATCCGTCGGCGCGCGCAGATGGGCGGGCAAGGGCCGAGCGCGCAAAGCCATTAAAGCCTGCGCCAAAATATCCACAGCGGTTTCACGGGCAGGCATTGAGCTGTGTCCACCCGCCTGGGCGACCCTGAGCTTCAGGGTTAAATACCCTTTTTCAGCAAGCCCAATCAGGGCCACAGGGTTCGTCAGACCAATCATAGATCCCGGCACCACCACCATGCCCTCATCCAGCACAGCAGCCAGCTTCACCCCTTTTTCGTTCAAAGACGCTGCCAGACGCTGGGCTCCCCGTTTGCCGCCCACCTCTTCATCTTCGCCCAGAGCCACATAGATATCGTGCGTGGGTACATGACCCTGTTGCAGCAAACGCTCCAAAGCTTCTAACATGGCCAGGGCAGAAGCTTTGTTATCTAAAGCACCTCGTCCCCACACAAAGCCCTCTGCTATCGTGCCCGAAAAGGGGCCGTACTGCCATTGATTTGCCTGGGCAGGCACCACATCTAAATGGGCCGCCAATAAGACAGGCTGGGTAGAGGCCGTACCCTGCCAGTGCACCAAAAGACTATTGCCCAGACGCTGAGGCTTCAACTGCGCATACACCAGGGGATAAGCCCGTTGCAAATGCTGGTGCAATTGCTCAAAAGCCTGTTGGGTTGCTGTCTGTTGCTGAGGCGTGGGGTTTTGGTAAGACACCGTCGGCAACTGAAGGGCTCCAGAAAGCCGTTGCAAGGCAGAGGTACGATAAGACCCAGCAGCCTTACCCTGCAAGATGTCTACCGTGGCTTGTGCCGGTGGAGGCTGCCGTGAGGCGAGCTGTTGCCACTGCCATATGCTCGCCCCTAAAATACCCAAAAAAGCCAATAAGGCATAACGCACCACCTGCGAAAACAAAGCCGTTAAACGCGACGTAACCGTCATGGCGTGTCATGTTCAGTGCACAGGCGCTGTACACCACTGTAAACGTTAAACGAATCCGCTTTCAGAAAGCCCACCACCGTTTGCCCATAGCGCGAGGCCAATTCCACGGCCAAAGAGGAGGGAGCCCCCACAGCCACCACCACAGGAATACTGGCCCGCAAGGTCTTTTGAATCAACTCAAAACTCAAGCGTCCACTCACCCAAACGCCCATGTGCTGAAGGGGCGTGCGCTCTGCCAAAATTTCGGTGCCCAGCAGTTTATCGAGGGCATTATGACGGCCCACGTCTTCACTTAAATGCTTTAACTGCCCTGTAGAGAGATCAAACAACGCCGCCGCGTGAACCCCGCCGGTTTTTTGAAAGTTTTTTTGCTGCCCTTGCATTTGATGCGAAAGGCCCCACAAAACAGAAACAGGAAAACGCGGAGATCCCGATACAAAATCGGGATAAAGATCTTGTGCCAGGTGTTCAATCTGGGTTTTGCCACATAACCCACACGAGGCATGGCTATCGCGCTGCCGGGAAAAACGCTCCCAATCTACCTGAATACGGGGATGCAAACGCACCCGCAATTGGTTGTATTGCTGGGCTTCTGAGGAATCTCCGACGCAGTAGGTCATTTTTAAGATATCGCGACCGCGCCGAATAATGCCTTCTGAAAACAATAAACCAGCGGCCAGGGCATAGTCATTCCCCGGCGTACGCAAGGTCACCACAAAAGAACGGGGCTTTCCCTGATTCAAAGGGCCTGTCACCAGTTTGATCTCCAGCGGCTCTTCGGTAATCAAACGATCCCGTTTTTGCAAAGGCACTTGCCCCTGTCGGTAGAAAAAAATGTTTTGAGACTTAATGGCTCCAGCCGGTTGCACCCTTGATGACTCCTTGCGCTTTCACACATTGTAACAGGCCAGGCTTTGTTCAGACACTGAAGCGGTGTGTTAAAATAGCAGGCCACGCGCACACCCCCAGGAGGAAACCATTGGAAAGCAATAAGTTTGGCACCTTTGCAGGTGTTTTCACCCCGAGCGTGCTCACCATTCTGGGAGTTATTCTCTTCATGCGGGCCGGTTTTGTGGTGGGCCAGGCGGGTATTTTTCAAGCCCTGCTGATCCTGATGGTCGCCAAGCTGATTACCTCGTTGACTTCACTGTCTGTGTCAGCCATTAGCACCAATATGGAAGTACGCGGCGGCGGAGCCTACTTTCTGATTTCGCGGGTGCTGGGCCCTGAATTTGGCGGGGCCATTGGTCTGGCGCTCTTCTTTGCGCAGGCTTTATCGGTGCCGTTTTACATTTTAGGCTTTGTAGAAGCCCTTATTCGCTCCTACCCCGATTTGGGGCCTTATTTCCTGGGGATTACCCTGGGCACTGCCACCCTGCTTTACGGCATCGCTTATATAGGAGCCCAATGGGCCATTAAAGCCCAGTACGTGATCATGACCTTGTTGGGCTTGTCGCTGGTGGCCGTATTTGGTGGACTGCTGCCGGCCTTTGATCTGGGGCTGTTTCAGCAAAACTGGGGCAGTGGCTACACCGCTATTGATCCCGGACAGGCCGGGAGCGGCACATACAATTTCTGGAGCATCTTTGCGATTTATTTTCCGGCGGTAACCGGTATCCTGGCGGGGGTCAATATGTCCGGCGACCTGAAAGACCCGACGCGCAGTATTCCGCGAGGCACCTTAATGGCTTTGGGTCTGACCTTTGTGGTGTACTTTCTGCTCATTGTGATTTCCGGAGGAGCCATTCCCCGCGAAATGCTCATTGCAGAACCCTATGACGCCCTCAAGGCCAACGCCTTGTTTGGCATGGGCTTTATGGTGGCTGGCGGGGTTTACGCCGCCTCTTTGTCCAGTGCGTTAGGCTCTTACCTGGGTGCGCCCCGCATTTTGCAAGCGGTGGCCAGAGACCGCATCTTAAGCTTTGTGCAACCCTTTGCCAAAGGCACACCCAAAGGCGATGAGCCGCTACGTGCCCTGTTGCTAACGGGCATCATTACCTTTCTCGTGCTCCTGTGGGCAGGCAATGAAAACGGGGGTAGCGCCCTGAATATTGTGGCCTCAATTATTACCATGTTCTTCTTGTACACCTATGGCATGATCAACGTGGCGGCTTTTATCGAGGCCTTCGGAAAAAATCCGTCTTTCCGTCCGCGGTTTCGCTTTTTTCACTGGAGCACTGCCCTGCTGGCCAGCCTGAGTTGCATGGGCGCGGCCCTGTTAATTGACGCCCTGGCCGCCCTGGCCGCAGCGGTGATTCTGGCCGGGTTACTCTGGTATATTCAGCGCCGCGACATGCGCTCTACCTTCGGCGACGCCCGCCGGGGCTTCATTTACACCCGCGTCCGCAACAATCTCTTACGCCTCAGCGCCATGGAAGAAGACAGCAAAAATTGGCGCCCCACTATTTTGGCTTTTTTGGGAAACCCTCACAACCGCGAGGCCCTTGCCAATTACGCCGTGTGGATGGAGTCTGGACGTGGGATCGTGCTGCTGGCCAATATCATGCCCACGGGTAACCTGGAGCAAAACGCCCGTCGCCGTGATATGGCGGAGAATCAGCTCAAAGAGTTTTGTCGTCAAAAGAACATTCAGGCCTTTCCAGTGATTGCCACAGGCGACAATTTACGCACCACCACGGCCCACCTGATTCAGTCGGTGTCCATAGGCCCCATCCGCCCCAATATATGTCTTTACGGCTTAAGTCAGCATAGCGACAAGGTCAAAGACTTAATGGAGCGGGTACGCATGGGTTGTGCCCACGGGCTCAATCAGGTGCTGGTGGCCTTACCTGCCAACCACAAAGAAACCGTGCGCCCTTCACGGCAACAAAAACAGTTTATCGATATCTGGTGGCGCGGCCAGGCCAATGGCAAATTGATGATTATTCTGGGGCATCTCATGAGCCGCAACTGGGAATGGAACAATAGCGAGCTGCGCATCATCCGAGTGGTGGAAGAATCGGTAGGTTTAGCGCCTGCTCGCCAGGCTTTACAGGACCTCGTTGAAGAGGCCCGTGTGGAGGCCACCGTCATTGCCCTGGTCAAAGACCGTCCCTTCGAAGACATTTTATACCATCAATCCGGGTTCTCAGACTGTGTGTTTTTAGGGTTTGATCTGCCTTTGCCCGGTCAAGAGGAGCAATGGCACGACCACTACCGGCAATTGTTAAAAAAAATGCCGCCGACCTTGCTTGTGCATGCGCGCAGTGACGCAGACGTGCTAACCTAAAACACATGAGCTTGTTTATCCATCCGCATTTATCGATACCCGAAGAGGAGTTGCAACTGGACTTTCAACGCAGTGGCGGCCCAGGAGGCCAAAACGTGAACAAAGTCAGTTCGGCGGTACGCTTGCGTTTTGACGTGCTGAATAGTCCCACGCTCAGTGACGCGCAGAAAGCCCGCTTGCAGGAAGTGCTGGGCCATCGCCTCACCAAAGACGGTGTCTTGTTGATTCTGGCCCAGCAGGAACGTAGCCAATGGGCCAACCGTGAAAAAGCCTATCAGCGCCTACAAAGTTTGCTCCAGCACGCCCTCAAACGCCAAAAGCAACGTAAAGCCACCCGTGTGTCTCGGGGCAAGCTCACGGCCCGCAAAACCGCACGCAAGCAACATCAGGCCAAAAAGCAACAGCGGGGCAACGTGAATTTACGGCAGCTGCCGGAGGGTTAAGTTTCGCTGCGTGACTTGCGCTCAATTTTTGCCAGATAAGCCTGCCAATCATAAGCAGATAACAACTGAGGCTCCACGTTTAACCGGGGAGCCTCCAGCAAACCTTTGACTTTTACTATCGCTTCCTGGGCATGGGTATAAAACTGGATCTCCTGCGGAAACAGCTCCTGAAGGCCAGGAATCGCACTGCTCAACACCCCCAAACCGGCCGCTAAATACTCCACCGCTTTGTAAGGCTGCAACATGGAGGTGTAGGCATCAATGGTATAGGGAATCACGCCAAAATGAGCGCCTTTTAAATAACCAGGGATTTCTTCCATGGGACGATAGCCTAAGAAATGCACGTTCCGGTGTTCCGCCAGAGCAGACACATCAGCCCCCTCGGAGCGTCCCAGGAAAACCCAGGACACCTCAGGAAAAGCCTCAGCCAGCTGCAACAGCACCTGTTGATCCAGTGAGGTTTTAATGCCCCCAATATATATTGCCCGGGGGGCTGGCAACGCGGCCATATCTTGCGGAACCGCTAAAGCAGAATCCCGGGCCTTGAAAAAAAGAGATAAATCCGTGGGGTTGGGTACCCGCTCAAGACAACGGGCGCGATCTTTTTTGCGCTGATACACCACGTCAGAGGCCACCATCGTATAATCTGCCCGACGCAAAAGGATATCTTCAAAGTGCTTCAGCAGGCGGTGAGCTTCTTGTCCCGGCGTTTGGGTATACTCATCATAACAATCATAAACCAAAAAATCGGGGGGAGCTGCCGACAGAAAGGGGTAAAAAACGGGGTGCATGACCCAGTGGCACACCCAGGCATCTTGTCGAAGCCAGGGGGCTAATTGAGAACGAAACACCTCTAGATTGACACGAGACAGCCAGGGGTGGCGATATGACACATGATCATGGAGGGGCAAACGCGGGGTAAAAATATCCAGGCCCTCTTCGGTGGTATAAAGCGGCCCCCAGACCTCTTGTTTGCGAAGGGCACAAGAAGGCTCCCAGGGACGATTGACGATCAACATACGATCCTCAGCGTCTAAAAGCTGACGCAGCAATTGCAAAGGCAAGCGACGATGAAAATGCGCCCACTTTCCCGCTGACCATACAATGAAGTCCCGCTGTTTTTTCACCCGAGAGTCCTCCTGACGTGAAAGAATATTATAACAAGGAACAGCACTACCCTAAGCGTCAGCGCCCCAAGATTCTCCCGTGCTATCCTAAATAAATCTCATTATCAAAAAGCAGGCGATCCTTCACCGATGACAAGTCCTATTATTTATCCCAATGTACAATGGCAAGCCGACAGTGCAAACCTTGGGCACTTTGTGATTATTGGAGAACCGCCTCGCCACACTCAGCCCGGAGAACGGCCGCTGATTATTGGTCCACAGGCTACATTGCGGTCTTTTACCACACTGTATGCTGGCTCCACCATTGGTGCCCGCTTTCAAACCGGTCACTCGGTGATGATTCGCGAAGACAACACCATTGGAGACGACGTCAGCATCGGCACCTCAAGCGTCTTAGAGTACGGCAATACCATTGGCGATCGCTGTCGCATTCACAGCGGCTGCTTTTTAGAATGGGTCACTTTAGAGCATGATGTGTTTATTGCGCCCAACGTCGTCTTTACCGATGATCCACACCCCATATGCCCCAAATATAAAGACTGTGTGGGAGGAGCTTACGTGGGGGCCCATACACGCATTGGCGCCAATAGCACGCTCTTGCCGGGCGTGCGCATCGGTAAAAACTGTCTGATTGGCGCAGGAAGTGTGGTCACCCAGGACATCCCCGATCATAGCGTGGCAGTGGGTAACCCCGCAAAGGTCATTAAGTCCATTCACCAGCTCCAATGCCATACAGGGCTCTATAAAAGGCCTTATATCTGGCTTGAGGAAGACACACCCGCAGAGGGAGTATGATCGATGGACAATTTATATATCGTTGAATCGCCGCTACAGGCCCTGTGCGCGCTGGAAATTGCTCTGGAAACGCCGCAGCAAACCCATGGCATTGTGGTGAAGATCTCTTATGGGAACCGTCTGCGCAATGATCAGCAAATCTTGTCGATTGTAGATCAGCACAAATGGGACTATAGGTACCTTCTTAAAGATCTTGCACCCTCACGTTTTTTTTGGGGCACTTTGCACCATGACTGGCATCTCAGAAAAGCGCTGATCCATATCAAAAGGCAATTTTCAGGAAAAGTAACCCGGCTGTACCTGGGCGAATTCAGAAGTTTGTTTATGCACAGGTTGAAATGTGCGCTAGGGCCGGAGGAAGTAATCTTACTGGATGATGGCACAGCGGTTCTTAAATTGGTTAAGCAGTATTTTAGCAAAGGATGGTTTTATCCGAAGAACCGCACATTTTTCACAAACACACTAAAAAAAAGGGTGCCCGATGCGTTTCATTTTAGAACCCTTAATTTAAAAAAGCTCAACCAAAAAATACGTTTGGCGACGGTCTACAGCCAAGTAGACTATGATTGGGTGACCCCCTTAACCTTTACAAACGTCAAAAAACACTTTCACCGGCCGCAGCCCATCGATCCCTCCCTGGTGTATTATTACGGCTCGCGTTATAGCGAATTAAACATTTTAAGTTTGGCTTACGAGTTGTCTTTTTTAAAGAAAATCGCCCATTTCTACGGGGCAAAAAATCAACGCGTCATTTATTTTGCGCACCGCTACGAATCGCCCGAGAAACTCGCGATCATCAAAAAAGAGCTGGATTTTGATATTTCAATCCCAGAGCAAACCGCAGAGGTGTTTCTGCTCGAAAGTGACAGACTGCCGGCAGAGATTGCGGGGGCCTTTTCGAGTATTTTAATCAACGCTTCTGTTCTCTTTCCCCTTATGCAGGTGCGCAGTTTTAGACTGGATAGTCACGAAGTGTCAGCACCCTTTCGTGAAGAAATTGAGATGATCTACGCTTATTTTAGCCGATCCGGTATCGACGTCATTCCCCTCTAAGACGACGACCAATCTTGCGCTTGAATGCCGTCACCCAGAGGGATATCACGACTTGCGGTCTGCCCCTCCATTTGCGCCAACCAACGCGGATGCAGGCCCAATCGCTGCTTTCCCGGTCTTAAAATCGCAATATTTCGCCCTTCTTGCAAGGATTCACCTTTGGAAATGGCGCGGGTAGCTTGAATACCACGCCGGGCATACGTGCTGAGTTCGTGCTCAGCAGAAGCAATCGTTTTAAGGCCTGTACCCCGCATGTGTTCTGCGGCCCGAATGGCTGTCACCATCTGCTTCAACTCCTCAGGAAGCAGGGCAAAGGCGTGATCAGGGCCGGGCAAACGGTTATCAAGGGTGTAGTGTTTTTCAATCACACTGGCCCCCAGGGCAACAGCTGCTGTGGGCGCGTAAAGGGGCTCTCGGCTATGATCCGACAAACCCACAGCCACCCCAAAACGCTGCCTGAGCCAGGGAATAACATTGAGGTTTAAGCTATTCAACGGCGCAGGATACTTTGCCGTACACTGCAATAAACAGAGTTTTTGCCCCCCGTGCGCATAAAAGGTCTCCACAGCCCAGGCAATATCTTCAGGGGTACTGGCACCCGTAGACAAAACCAAAGGTTTACCCGATTGGGCAGCGCGTTCCAGCAAACGCAAATGGGAAATTTCGTAGGACGCAATTTTATGGATGCGCACGTGAGGATCTACCGCCTCGAAGTCCTGGATGGAAAAAGGTGTCGACATAAAATCCAGGCCCTGTTTTCGAGCGTAGTCGGCCAGTTCAGCCACCATCTCATAGGGCATCGCCAAATCGGCAAAAATCTCACGGATGTCGTCTTGAATACCGTTTTCAGATAAATAGTCACTGGCCCCGGCATTGGCCACGTAGACGGTGTCGGGTCGATAGGTTTGAAACTTGACCGCATTGGCACCGGCTTCAAGGGCCACGTCAATCAGGGCCCGCGCCATTAAGCGGTCACGTTTTGGGGATCCCACACGCCAGTTCGAACCCGCCTCAGCAATCACATACACCGAACCCGATTCTGTGAAGTCAGGAATACATTCCGCCACATAGCGAAACGCACGACAGGAGCCTTCCCCCAGGACTTTCTCAATTTCATCCAGAAATTTGAAGCCCGCCTGGCCAAAAGCCTGAATCGACGCTTCGTTCTCAGGCTTAATTTCGGCCACGACCCGTGTAATCCCCCGGTGCTTTAGCCAGCTTAAGGCCTGCTGCAGCATGGGGCGGGCTAAACCCTGCCGCCGATACGCAGGTGCCATGTTGATGGAAATATCGCAAGCGGGCGCACCGCGTCCCAGCGGATCAGCCACAGGCTGAAACCCGAGATAAGCCACCCGCACGCCTCCCCGCAACACGAAAACAGAGGGCAATTGCGGATATTGCAATAAACGTTCTCGAAAGCGCGGCCAATAGTGGTCCCAGGGGATGCTCTCTTGATAATAAGACATCTGACGGGTTAAAGGATCATTGCGCCAGGCGTGCAAGAGCCGAGCGTGTTCTTCAATCGCCTGAACGAGTTCAAAGGTGAGATTTTCCATGGCTTTTAGCTTAACACCTCGCGCAGTGCACGTATGACAACGTCTTGTTGTTCCTCAGTCAATGCCGGAAAAATAGGCAGGCTTAAAGCCTCCTGATAATAGGCTTCCGCTTCCGGAAAATCGCCAGCCTGAAAGCCCAGCTTTTGGTAATAAGGTTGTAGATGCACCGGAATATAGTGAATTTGCACGCCAATTCCCCGAGCGCGCAAGGCTTCAAAGATCTCCCGTTGAGAGCGCTGCAACGCCGCACGGTGCAAGCGGATGACATACAGATGCAGGGCAGAGTCTGTGTCGGGATGCTGCCAGGGCAAGGTCACAGGTAGGCCCTGTAACTGCGCGTTATAACGCGCAAAAATTTCGCGCCGACGTTCAATAAACGTGTCGATGTTATGCATCTGGCTCTTGCCTAACGCCGCCTGCATATCGGTTAAACGGTAATTAAAACCCAGTTCAAGCTGTTCATAATACCAGGGAGCAGGTGAAGGCTCACCCATACGCTCCGGGGAACGGGTAATGCCATGAGAACGTAGCTCGATCAACTTTTGATAAAGATCAGAGCGATTGGTAAGAATCATTCCCCCTTCACCGGTGGTCACGATTTTAACCGGATGAAAGCTAAACACCGCCATATCAGAAAATGTACACGCCCCTATTTTCTGAGCACGGTAACTGCCACCAATGGCATGGGAAGCGTCTTCAAGCACGGAAAAACCATAGTGTTCAGCCAGTTCACGCAAGGGCTCCATTTCACAGGATTGGCCGGCAAAATGCACAGGCACAACAACTTTAGGAAGTCGCTTATTGCGTTGCGCCACTTCTAATTTGCGACGCAATTCGCTCAGGCTGAGATTATAGCTGCGGGCATCAATATCTACAAAATCAACATCAGCACCACAATAGCGGGCACAATTTGCTGAGGCCACAAAGGTGTTGGGGCTGGTCCAGAGCCAATCCCCTGGCGATAAGCCCAGTGACAGACAGGCCAGATGCAAAGCGGCGGTGGCATTACTGACCGCTACCGCATACTTCACACCACAATAAGCTGCTACCGTTGACTCGAACTGCTCCACCGTAGGTCCCTGGGTTAGCCAGTCCGATTGCAAAACCGCAATAACCGCCTGAATGTCATCCTCTGAAATCAACTGTTTGCCGTAGGGGATCATCTCAGACACTTTAAATCACAATATCTAGCGTGGTCAGAATTTCTCGCAACTGCTCCACAGATAACCACTCTGTATTCTCATTTGAGATATAGTGAAAGCCCTCAGGCACCTTCTTGCCGCCTGGCAGTGGACCCAGGGCCTGATTCCACCAGTTAAAGGCAGGGTAAATCAAATAGTCCTGAGCATACTCATAGGTTTGGGGACTATCTGCTTCGGTGATCATGGCTTCGTGAAGTTTTTCACCCGGACGAATGCCCACAATATTCAAAGCCGCACCGGGCAACATCGCTTCAGCCAAATCCGTGATTTTAAAGGAGGGAATTTTACTGACATAAATTTCACCCCCGGTGCTTTCTCCAATGGCCTTAACCACCTGCATCACCGCCTGCTCAAGAGAAATCCAAAATCGGGTCATGCGCAAGTCCGTTACCGGCAACTCCGTTGCGCCGCCATCAATGAGGCGCTTAAAGAGTGGCACCACCGAACCCCGACTGCCAGCAACGTTGCCATAACGCACCACTGAAAAACGCGTTTGTTTATTGCCCGCATAAGCATTGGCCGCCACAAACAATTTGTCAGACACCAGTTTTGTGGCCCCATAAAGGTTAACAGGATTGACAGCTTTGTCTGTGGACAATGCAATCACGCGTTTGACGCCCCGATCTAAAGCGGCGTCGATAATGTTTTCGGCCCCTTCAATATTGGTTCTAACGGCCTCAATAGGATTGTATTCCATTAAGGGCACATGCTTTAGGGCGGCGGCGTGAACGACCGTCTCAATCCCATCAAAAGCGCGGTATAAGCGATTGCGGTCTCTTACATCTCCAATCAAAAAACGTAAGCGGGAACCATGGTCCTTAAATTTTTCTTGCATTAAGTAGTGCTTATACTCATCGCGGGAGTAAATCACAAGTTTATGGGGTTGATAATGTTTCAGCACATGGGCAATAAACTTATGCCCAAAAGACCCTGTCCCACCCGTCACAAGAATAGATGTATTGTCAATTTTCATGCGTTCATTGTAGGCGATACACTGCAATAGTGGCAAGTTGGGGGGGAGGGATTTTTACAGATCTAGGTGCGCAAGATCCAATCGATCACCCGCAGCGCCCCTTGACCGTCCACATGCTGGCGTCCGCTTTGTGCAGCCCGATCCCGCCAGGCAAAATCCACAGTCTCCAGGGTGTCCAGCAAACGCTGTTCTAAGGTGTCATCAATCCCGCCCAAATCTTGCACAAACCCCACCTCTTGCCAGGCTCTCAGATTGGCCCGCTGATTGTCGGCAGCCCGTATGGCCAGCGTGGGCACCCCACAAACCGCCAGTTCATACAGCGTCTGACCCGCCGTCGCCAAGGCAAGATCACATCGCCCCATCGCCGCCGCCATCTGCGTTGCTTCAGGTGCATGCAAATAGCTTACCCCTGGATGGTCAGCGGGCAATGGATGCCCTTGCCCCTTAAAAAAAGGCCCCATCACCACCTCAATATGCCAGGTGTTGGAATAATCCAGGAGAAAGGTCACCAGACGCCCGGTTAATCCCTGGACATCTCCCCCACCGCAAGTTACCAATAGGCGTTCAATTTGGGGCTTAATGGCAGAAGGCTGCGCAGACCAAAAAGGCGGACGTAGCGGAAGATAGGCACTCCCCAGGGCATGCTGACCCGGTGGATAAGACAGACGTTCGGCAAAAAGGGCGCCATTAATATAGCGAGCATTCGGGTAATGAAACTGTTGACAGTCATCCATACAAAACACAGCTCGCGCATGCTGTCTGAGATAAGCATAGGTTTGGGTACTGAGGTGATAAGAATCAATTAAGACAAAGGGGGATCGCTCTAACCAGGGGGTTAAAACCTCGGGCTGCTCACGCCAGGGCAATCTCTGTGCTTGCCAGCCAGCCAGTACGGCGTCGATTTCCACGTCACCCTCACATATCATCTGAGGCGATCGTTGGCAGCGTTTTTGCCAGGCACGATACAGTGAACAGCAACGCGTAATATGTCCCAGACCACTTGTGGCTCCCCCCTCAGTCAAAATCAGCAGTTCAGGCATTGGTTTCTCATTCTGAAGCACAGGCGTCCCCCATAATCAAAGGAGCCAGGAGCTCTGCCCGCCGCCAATCTGCATCCGTGTCAATATCTTGAACACGCCAACGGGGGATGTGTAACACGTGAGAATGACTTGCAAAAATAGGCAGTTCTTGTAACCACGACGCCGTCTTCCCCCAGTAAAATTGCCCGGCATCATGCAACGCCTGGGGCAGATCCTGAGAGCGTGTGGCAAAATGCTCCGGATAGAACATCTCCAGCCCGCCCTGGGGGAGCGATTGAAACGAACGAAAAATAGGCGCGGCAAACTCCGTGGCCGTAAACACATACGCCCATTTTTCTGTGGCGAATAATGTCTGGGCCTTTAACAAGTCGGCGGGACGCAGAAAAGGAGCGGTAGCATAGATACAGCAAACCGCCTGCACAGGCCAACCCTGCTCACAGGCCCATTGGGTAGCATGGGCAATCACAGCAGTGGTACCCGTAAAGTCATCGGACAATTCGTCGGGTCTAACAAAAGGAACCGTGGCTCCCCATTGCTGTGCAATTGCACGAATCTCTGGATCATCCGTAGAGACAATAACATGCTCAAACAGTCCACTTTCAAGGGCTGCGCTAATAGACCAGGCAATCATGGGTTTGCCTGCAAAGGTTTTAATGTTTTTGCGGGGAATACGCTTGCTTCCTCCCCGAGCCGGAATCACGGCAATTCTCATCCGAACTGTCTCGTTAGCATATCGCGAAAAGCCCCGTTAGCAGCTTCTAGATCTTTGGTTTTTCCTTCTTCAATAATACGCCCTTGTTTCAGCACATAAATATAGTCTGCGGTACGAATGGTAGACAGCCGATGTGCAATCACAAGAATGGTCATGTTATGGGCTAAATTTTCAATGGATTTTTGAATATAGGCTTCAGACTCAGAGTCCAGTGCACTGGTGGCCTCATCCAAAATCAGCAGCTCTGGTTTATGGGCGATTGCCCGTGCCAAAGCCAGACGTTGAACCTGCCCCCCCGAAAGGCGTACACCGCGTTCCCCCACAGGGGTTTCGAAACCCATTTCCAGGTCTTCAATAAAGCTTAGCGCATTGGCTTGCTCACAGGCCCAACGAATATCTGCCTCGGTCAGGTCAGGGTTCAACCAGAGAAAGTTATTGTAAATAGACGTATTAAACAACTGGCTGCTTTGGGGAACATAGCCGATTTTTTTTCGGTAGGCGTGAAGATCAATCGCTGAAAAGGGAACATTATCGATCAGAAATTGCCCTTGAAAATGAGGGTAGAACCCCATAATGGCGTCCACCAGCGTGGACTTTCCCGAGCCCGAGTGCCCTACCAAAGCGACCATTTTACCCTTCGGCAGTTCAAAGTGAATGTTGTTCAAAACATAGTGCGCATTATCACCATAAGAAAAGCTAAAGTCTTTCAACACGATTCCTTTTTCCAAGCCTTGAAAAACATGGGTTCCTGAGGTGACTTTATTGTGTTCAGCTTTTTCTTGTAAGTCCAGGATTCTTCCAAAACTGGGGATATTTTCAGACAGACTACTCAGGGTTTTCGCCAGGCTTGAAAGGGCCGGCATACTTTTCCACATCGAAAAAAGAATAATCGATAACTCGGAGAAGCCCATGCCCATCTTGACGGACATATAGTAGCCCAGCACAACCGTCAACAATCCCAATGGATAGTAGCTGTGGTGAATAAGAATGGTTAAAGATTGAGAAAAAGTGGTTTTTTTAAACAAATTATGCTGGGCCTTCCAAAGCCGGTCCAGCATCACCCGCTGGTTTTGAAAGGTTTGGATCACTTTAGCCATTGAAAACGACTCTTGTAAAATGCCGTTAAGCTCTGCCGCATAGGTGCCGGCACTTGTGCCCCAGCGGTAATTCCACTTCATCAAAAAAACAGGCGGTGCAATAAAGAGAAACCCCAACCCCACGCAAATAAAGGTCAATTTCCAGGAAACCCACAAGGCGACGCCAATAAACAGAGCAATTTGCAACCCATAAGAGATGGCGCCAGAAAAATGCACAAAAGCATTCTGGGTCAACACAATTTCACGGGTTAATACATTTAAAAAGTCTCCCTGATGGCCTTGCAAATAAAACTTCCAATTGGCTTGCAGCACAGAACGAAAAACAGAAACCTTTAATTCAGAAACCGTTCTTTCTTTGATATATACAGCAAAGACATCTGAAATCACCAAAAAAACATTACGCACCACCACAATCATCCAAAAGAGGCTGATCATCATCAGGGCAGTTTGCGGCATGCCCAACTTGCCCGCGAAATCAATCACAAAGCGAGAAATAAAACTCATATTGCCGGTGACGGGTTGGTTATTACTCATAATCAAATCGAAAATCGGCGCAATGAGAAGCACCGTCGAGGCGTCTAGCAACGCAGAAAATAACGTCACCAGAATATAAGCAAAACTGCTGCGCGGAAAATGGCGATAAAGATATGCAACAAAACGGGTAACTGAACGAAAAAGCATACCTTTGCTTTGCTCTCTTTCACTGTGATCGTGTATAAAGGATTCTACCGCAAGGAACGCAGGGCGAACGTGTTAAAATTCAAATCCTATGAAATCGTAACATCATACTATCAGAAAGCTGCTATATCGCCCCATGAAAGGCATTCTTCTGGCGGGGGGAACCGGCTCTCGTCTGTATCCCACCACCCTGTCTACCTCTAAACAGCTCTTACCCATTTACGATAAGCCCATGGTGTACTACCCCCTCTCGGTGCTCATGCTGGCCAATATTCGTGATATTTTAATCATTACCAACCCTGAGCATTTACAGGCCTATCAGAATCTCCTGGGCACGGGTGAGCAATTGGGCTTGCGCCTTGCCTATGCGACCCAGGAGCATCCCACAGGTTTAGCCGACGCCTTTGTTATTGGAGATTCTTTTATCGGTCAGGACAACGTTTGCCTGATTCTCGGCGATAATTTATTCTGGGGTCAGGGCTTCAGCACCCAATTGGAACGCGCGGTAGAACACATCCAAACCCAGGGTGGGGCCACCTTATTTGCCTGCCGGGTTAAAGATCCACAACGCTTTGGCATTGTAGAGTTTGGCCCCAATCACGAAGTCATCAATCTCATTGAAAAGCCTCAACACCCGCCCTCTGATTTTGCGGTTACGGGCCTGTATTTTTACGATAACCAGGTGGTCAAAATGGCCCGGTCTATTCAACCTTCTGAACGGGGTGAAAAAGAAATCACCACTTTAAATCAGCGCTATTTAGACCAACAGCAACTTCAAATTGAGCGCCTTGGGCGAGGCTTTGCCTGGATGGATATGGGCACCCCCGAAAGCCTCTTTGAAGCCAGCCAGTTTGTAGAAAGTATTCAGCGGCGCCGCGGCTATCATGTGGCGTGTCTTGAAGAAATTGCCCTGCTCAAACAGTGGAGACTGCCCAAAGATATTGCAAAATCCAGTGAACGTTACCGGGGTACCGCCTACGGCGCATACCTCCAGGATTTACTTCAGGAGATCTAACGAAAGATGTACGGTGTGATGGTGGACAGAAATTACTTGGCTTCCATCCAGTTTTTGCCAAAGTGGGCATCCACCCGCAGGGGCACACTGAGGGTATACACCTGCTCCATTTGACGAATAATCTCAGGCAAGTAGTCATTGACCTGGTGCTCTGGCATTTCAAACACCAATTCATCGTGCACCTGCAAGAGCATCTTAAAAGGCAATTTTTCTTGCGCAATCCACTGTTGAATGCGAATCATGGCCAGTTTAATCAGATCCGAAGCACTGCCCTGAATGGGCGCATTCACCGCGGCGCGCTCACTAAACTCCCGCAAGGCCCGATTGGGGTTGTTAATATTGTCAAAGGTTCGTCGACGCTGAAACAGGGTCTCTACATAGCCCTTTTCGCGGGCCTGGACCAGGGTCTGGTCCATATAGCGATCTACTCCTGGATACTCTCGTTTGAAGCGGTCAATAATTGTTTTGGCCTCTCCGTTGGTAATATTCAGGGTACGACTCAAACCAAAGGCCGTTTGGCCGTAGACAATCCCAAAGTTTGTGGTTTTGGCAATCCGTCGCATCTCCGGCGTGACATCGTCCAGCGTGGGCAGGTCAAAAATGTCTTTGGCGGTCTGGGTGTGAATATCTAAGTTATCGCGAAAAGCCTGCATAAAAGCAGGGTCCTCAGAGAAGTGCGCCAACAGGCGCAATTCCACCTGAGAGTAATCACAACTCACCAGCACATGCTCGGGTTTGGCAATAAACGCTTTGCGCATTTGACGCCCCAACTCGGTACGAATGGGAATATTTTGCAAGTTGGGATCTGTGGAGGACAAGCGTCCGGTGGCCACCACCGTCTGGTTAAAGGTGGTATGCAAACGGTGCGTGCGGGGATTGATCAGCTGAGGCATGGCGTCCACATAAGTACTCTTGAGCTTGGCCAGCTGACGATGCGCCAGGATCTCATCGAGCAGCGGATGGAAGGCACTCAGTTTCTCTAAGGTCTTAATATCTGTAGAATAAGCCCCCGTCTTGTTCTTTTTGATGCCCTGGGTGGGCAATTTAAGGTTTTCAAACAAAATCTTACTGAGCTGTTGGGGGGAGTTTAAGTTAAAAGACTCTCCGGCCATTTCCACGACGCGCGATTCAATACCGGCCAGTTGCTGCTCTAAATCCACAGACAACACCGATAAAAATTCGGTATCCAACAAAATACCCGCCTGTTCCAAAGCACACAGCACTTCCATTACAGGCATTTCAATGGTTTCATAGAGGGTTTTCAATTGGGCGTGATCCGGCTCCGCCAGGGCTTTGCGCAAATGCTTTTGTAAGCGCAGGGTCGCCACCGCATCCGCTGCGGCATAAGGCGCAGCGGCTTCTACAGACACCTGATCCATGGTGATTTTTTTGCGCCCGGTGCCAATCAGCTCACTGATGGGCTGCATTTCAAGGTTCAAATGACTGAGGGCCATTTCTTTGAGGCCATGCTGACTCTCTGGATACAAAATGTAGTCCAGAATCATGGTGTCATCGATAAGTCCTTTCACCTGCACACCGTATTGACTCAACACATTGCAATCAAATTTCGCATTGTGGGCACACTTGGCAATCTCCGGGTTCTCCAGCACAGGCTTTAATGCCGCCAGGGCCACATCGGGTTCAATCACGTACTCCAGGTCCGTAATCAGGCGGTGTCCTGTGGGTACATAATAAGCCTGCTCTTTGCCCTCAGCATCCAGATGGGCAAAAGAGAGCCCCACCAGATCGGTATTGAGGGCGTCCAGGCCTGTGGTTTCGGTGTCAAAAGCAAAAGGGTACTGTTCCAGGGCCTGCACCAGCTTAGCAAGGGCGGCTTCGTCACTCACCACCGTGGCCTGGGGCGAGAGCACCTGGGCCTGGGTCAGGGTGTCCAGATGTTCCACTTCTACATCACCCTGCTCAAAATTTTTCAATACCGTAGGCAATTCTTTTTGCAGACGGTTGAGCTCTAAGGTCTGCATCAACTCCAGCAGTTCTGGCACATTGGCCTCGCCCAGTTTGGCGCTATCGGGGTCCATTTCTACAGGCATATCGGTGACAATGGTAGCTAATTTTTGACTCAAGAAAGCGCTTTCACGGCCCTCTAAAAGCTTGTTGACCCATTTGCTGGGAATCTGCTCAGGGCTCTCATCTAAGACCTTGTAAATGCCTTCCAGGGTGTGGTGTTCGGCCAATAGCGTCAGGGCACTTTTTTCCCCAATGCCCTTCACCCCTGGGATATTATCGGAGCTGTCACCCGCCAGGGCTTTGAAGTCCACCACTTGCTGAGGAGTATAACCATACTTGGCCTGCACCTCTTCGGCACCAAAACTGTCATAGCCACTGGCATCGCGAGAGGGGATTAAAATGCGAATTTGGTCATCAATGAGCTGGAATAAATCCCGATCTCCCGTCAAAATGCGCACCGTGTAATTCTTTTGTGAGGCCTTACAGGCGAGCGAGCCCATTAAATCGTCGGCTTCATAACCAGACTGACGGTAAATGGGAATGCCCAGGGCCTTGACCATTTGCTCAATATAGGGAAACTGCACCACCAGATCATCGGGTGCGGGCTTACGGTGCCCCTTGTATTCCTCAAAGGCCTCATGGCGATGGGTGGGATCCTTGGTGTCAAAACACACCACCAAATAATGGGGGTTTTCGCGGCGAATCAACTCAAACAAGATGCGGGTAAAACCCATAATAGCACCCGTGGGAATGCCCTGACGGGTTTGAAAACGACGGGCTTTCATTCCAAAATAAGCGCGGTAGGCCAGTGCATGACCATCGATTAAGAAAAAAGTAGGTTGTGACATAATAGCCGATAATAGCACATTTGTGATGCTTACATTTGCAAGGGTTCGGAATATTGGGTAAGATGCTTAAAGAAGCTTATTCGGTAAGATCTTTACCTAGAGACTTTAAATGATCTCTTTCTTACGTTACACTAGATAATAACCGGCGAAAATGGATGTTTGGTAGAAGCGAGCTGCAAGACTGGGCACATGATGATTGAAGGATTACCTGGGAGTCAGAATATAGACCCCTCGATAATTGAAGCGTTTTTAAACGAGTTTAACCAAAAATGCGTTGAATTCGGCTATTATTGTGACCAATATATGCGTCAAGAAATCGGCATTGACGACATTACCCGCCACCTGAGTACAGCCACTGCTGAAGCGGAGGCCAGCTTCGTTGAATACAGTTTCAACATGAACATGGAGCAGTTGCAGCGCTATGGCGTGATTCAAAAAACCCTGGACAATATGACCGTTCAGCTCTTTGACACCGAAATTCAACGCAATCGCAAGACCATTTTGTCTGCCCTTAAAAACGGCGAGTACTTCATTGTCCGCATCACGTACAATGCCATCCAGTCTTCTATCTACATGAAGTTCAGCAAAAACAAAATCAAGACGGATCAAGAACAAGCGCTCAAAGACTTAGAAAAAGAGCAAGAAGCCACCAATACCATGATCAAGGTATTGAAAGCCATTGAGGCCACCATTCGGGTCGACACCTACGAAGAAGTGAGCTTTGAAAAAATTCAAAAAGCCCTGGATATTTACGTCAACTATTTTAAAAACTCTCAGGTCATGACCAAAACAGCCTGTGACGAACGGGTGTTTGTGCTCTTCGATGAACATGCCGAGTTTTTAAAGGCCCATCACTTTGGCAATGACGCGCTCACGGCGGGTATGCATCTTTCCCTTTGTAGCGACTCGCTCCAACCCCTTGCCGTCACTCCAGAACAAGAGGCCCTACTGACGAAATGGCGAACCCTAACCACCTAACTTTTCTCTCCCGCAGCTTTGCCCCACTTACCCTCGGTCTGCTCTCCCTCAGTCTTTTAACAGGCTGCCCGGGCAACAAGGAAAGCACCGATGATCCGAACACAGCTTCTTCATCGCCAGATACCAGCGTCACGCAAAGCGTCACACCCATCACCGAAGGCACCCCAACCCCACCTCAGTCTCAGCCCAACGGAAACACCGTACGCCAGGGTATTTTTGTTTATGGCGACGGCTTTCAAACCTTTAAAGCCTGTGGCGAAAAAACAGAGGAAGTATGGGTTATTGATACGCCCCAGAAGCATCTACAAAAAGCCTTTACCGAACAACAATTTATGGAGCTTGAGCCGGTCTACGTGGAAGTGATCGGCGATATGGTGGCCGCACCCCAGGACAAGGACAGCTTTTCGGCCAATTACGAAAAGGCTTTACAGGTCAAAGAACTTAAACGGCTCAGCCCCTGGATGATGAAAAAAACCTGTTTTAGTACAGATTTTGTGGCCACAGGAACGCGACCCGACTGGCAACTCAAAGGCCTCAAAACCGGCGACGTCTTCTTTAAGTCCAATGAAGGAGAGTTTCCGATTGTGGAAGTATTGGCTTATCAGGCTCCCACCGTGGCAGGCAATCAGCTCAAGTACAGCTTTGGGTTTCGCACCCCTGATGAAGAAAAGCTAGCGCTGACCTTAACCAAAGAACCCTGTAATCATGGGGGCAAAAGCTATAGCCACCAGGCCGAGATTCTCTTCCGGGGCACCACCTATACCGGCTGTGCCGAACAATAGGCCCCTGAATGACTTCCGAATGACTTCTGAGCTATTTTCGCCCACCCAGCGAAGATGCATAGTCCATATACCATTCGCCATTTTGCTTTTTAAAGTACAGAATAAGTTCGGGTTGACGTAATTCATTGGTGTTCAACAATTTCACATCGGCTTTTAAGTGGACCCGTGCTCGGTTCCCGCTGGTGTCTACATCCGTAGATAGCACCTCATATTTTTGGATATCCAAAAACTCAGGCTTGATTTTAAACAGGCCTTCGACAAGACCGGCAAGATCGTATTTGCCCCGCTGCTCAGGCAAGCTGTAGGCCGCAGAAGCATCAAAGTCTTTGTATTGAATATCTTCCATAAAACGCAAGGCTTTGTCCACCATGGCCTGGTTGTCAGAAGACAACAGGGTCCCCAGAGGAACCTGATGCAAATGGTTGACCTGAAAGAAATAGTACCCTCCCAGGATAAGCGTGCATAAAGCCACCAGGGCCAAAAAAGGTTTCATGAATATGCTCCTGTCGATTTAAGGGTGCAGCGCGTGGGCCTGTTCTAGTTTAGCACCCCACATGGCACTTGCCGTCGACAATAAACCCACACCCAAACTCACGCCAGCACTCACCGTGGGCGTTTTGTTAAAAAGCGCCAGGGTGTTGGCCACGGCCAAACCTGCATCAAGGGTTGCAGATACCGAATACGCGGTGGCGGCAGCATGATTGCCGGCAGACGCCGACTGTACCGCATGATCAAAAGCGCTATAAGCCAAATAGCCTGAGGCCAGGGCGCCTGAAATATCTCCAAGGGCATGGAATTTTCCGGCAGCAGCCTGCGACACCGAAGCGCCTTTGCTGACTGCAAAATGAATCCCTTGCTCAGCGGCCATAATTGTACCGTGAACCGCCAAAACACCCAGCGGGCCGCTGCTCCCATGGTGACGGGTGGTTAAGGTGTCTTCGGTACCCAAAGCAGTAGCCGAAGGCCCATGGCCAATGCCCTGCGTGTTGCCCAGGGTTGAGGGTAAAGAAGAGGGCTGAGGCAGGCTCTGCCGGGTTGCTGAAGTGCTTGAGATATTCATAAAATCAGCATAACATATTTGTTTTAACTGAGTCCCACCACACGCACCGTCAGAACATAAAAAAGTACCGTACAGATACAGCCCAGACCCAGCGCCCAACCAAAGGCCATGCCCCGTTGCAGTAAGACAGGTATGAGCACAAACATCGGCAGACTGGGAATCACAAACCAAAAAGTGGCCAGGGAATGTTCCGCCAACAGTTTACTGTCCTGGGTTTCAAACCACAGCCAAATCATGCCCAGCACCGACACCAGGGGCAAAGACGCGATCAGCGCTCCCAAAGTCGGCAAGCGTTTTGAAATTTCACTGACCAGGACAATAATCAAGGCTGAAATCAACACCTTTAGCACATACATCATGGTGCTGAGTAATTGGGAGCCGCTTTGGTGAGGGTAATATTGTGGGGGTGACTCTCTTTCAGGCCCGCCCCACTGATCTTTACAAAGCGTCCGTCTCGCTGGAGTGCCGCCACCGTGGGTGTACCACAATAGCCCATGCCCGCACGTACACCGCCACAGAGCTGGTGCACCACTTCTGCCACCCTTCCCTTGTAAAGCACCCGACCCTCAATGCCTTCAGGCACCAGCTTGACGGCGTCCTGTTGAAAATAGCGGTCTTTAGAACCGCGCTCCATGGCGGCTATGGAGCCCATGCCCACGTAGGTTTTAAAGCGCTGACCTTCCCATTGAAACACTTCGCCAGGGGATTCTTCGGTCCCCGCCAGCAGACTGCCCACCATCACCACATCGGCTCCCGCCGCCAACGCTTTAACAATATCGCCAGAGGCTTTAATGCCCCCATCGGCAATGACGCCAACGCCTTTGCGTTGCGCATATTGCACCACAGCGCTAATGGCGGACAATTGCGGCATACCCACACCTGCTACCACGCGCGTGGTACAAATCGATCCGGGTCCAATACCCACTTTTACGGTATTGGCGCCGGCTTCTACCAAGTCGTGGGCGGCCTCTGCGGTGACAATATTGCCCGCCACCAGAGGCAAATGGGCAAACGCTTCACGAATCTGACGCACGGCAGCCAACACCCCCTGGGCATGACCATGGGCCGAGTCCAGCGTAATTACGTCTACACCGGCGTTCACCAGCGCGGTCACACGCTCCAGTACATCGGCCGAGGCCCCCACCGCAGCGCCGACCCGCAAACGTCCCTGCGCGTCAACACAAGCCTGGGGATATTCAGAGGGAGCCGGTTGCTGTTGTTTGACTTCAGCCACCTGCTGGGCCTGAGCCGCCACCGCTAGATTTTTGTGAATAAAGCCCAGTCCCCCCAGCCTTGCCAGTGCGATGGCCAACGGTGCTTCGGTGACCGTATCCATAGCCGCTGATACCAGCGGAATATTTAAGCGAATCTCAGACGTTAGACGGGTCTGCAATTGCACCTGCTGGGGCAAAACTTCAGAGTATGCCGGAATGAGCAACACATCATCAAAGGTAAGGGCTTCGCCAATCATTTTTCCGTTTAAACTATCCATCCTCAAAGGCTCCTTATTCCCACTCCACCGTCGCCGGGGGTTTAGATGAAATATCGTAGGTGACCCGATTAATGCCACGTACTTCGTTAATGATCCGCTGGGACACCGTTTCCAGCAGTTCGTAGGGCAGACGAGACCAGGTGGCCGTCATAAAGTCCTGGGTATTCACACTGCGCACCACCGCCGTGTATTCATAGGTACGCTCGTCGCCCATGACCCCCACCGACTTCACCGGCAAAAGGGCCACAAAGGCCTGATCCACTTTGGCATACCACCCGCTGCGCAGCAATTCTTCAATAAAAATCGCGTCAGCCCGCTGCAAGAGCGCCGCTTTTTCAGGGGTCACTTCACCCAAAATACGAATGCCCAGGCCGGGTCCTGGAAAAGGGTGGCGGTCCAACATGGCCGCCGGAATACCCAACTCACGCCCCACGGCACGCACTTCATCTTTAAACAGTTCGCGCAAGGGCTCTAAGAGCTCCAGATTGAGGCTTTCAGGCAGCCCGCCCACATTGTGATGAGACTTAATCGTAGCCGAAGGGCCTTTGACCGATTGAGACTCAATCACATCAGGATAAATCGTGCCCTGGGCCAAAAATTTGACGTCGCTCAGTTTTTGCGCTTCGGCCTGAAACACATCCACAAAGCCCTTGCCGATCAGCTTGCGCTTTTGCTCAGGGTCTGTGACCCCCTGCAAGGCCTCAAAAAAAGCCGCCTGGGCATTAATACAGCGAATATCCATCTGAAAATGCTGGCCGTAGGTGGCCATAACCTGCTCAGCTTCGTCCAGACGGAGTAAGCCGGTATCCACAAACAGACAGGTGAGCTGGTCGCCAATGGCCCGATGGACGAGCGCAGCCGTTACCGAAGAGTCCACACCACCAGAAAGCCCCAGCACCACCCGTTGCGTGCCCACCCGCTCGCGAATCTGGGCCACAGTGGTGTCAATGTAGGCTTCCATTGACCAGTTACAACGGGCCTGGCATACGTCAAACACAAAATTACGCAAAAACTGGGAGCCGTGCTCGCTGTGGGTCACTTCAGGGTGAAATTGCACCCCATACCGCTGTTGGGTTTCATGGGCAATCACCGCCAGCGCGTTTTCGGAGCGGGCCAAAACGGCAAAACCTTCGGGCAGACGCGCCACATGGTCGCCGTGGCTCATCCACACCTGTGAACCCTCGGGAATGCCCGCCAGCAGGACGGTTTGCTCCACAATTTGAGACAGACGGGCCTTGCCAAACTCTCGCTTTGAGGCCGCCTCAACCAGCCCCCCATAGGACTGGCACATGTATTGCATGCCATAGCAAATGCCTAAAATAGGGATTGCTAAGTCCATCACCTCCGCATCGGGGACGGGTGCGCCCTCGGCATACACCGAAGCCGGGCCCCCCGATAAAATTACGCCCACGGGTTGGCGGGCACGCAATTCAGCAGCGGGGGTGTTATAGGGCAGGATTTCGGCATAAACACCCATTTCGCGAATGCGGCGGGCAATCAGTTGGTTGTACTGCGAACCAAAATCCAGAATCAAAATACCGTGTTGCAAAGTCAATCTCCTCGGGTGAAAACTCGTTTTTTTCAGTGTAGCAGAGGCATTAACGGGAAATAAAAAGCCCCTTAAAGTTTTATGCATTTGCAGGCCTTTCTCTGGGCTTTTGATGGAGATTTTTTTATGATCAGAAAAAAGAGAAAGCGATACCCTTTTTATGCATACCCCTCAGCCACACTCCCGTCGATTCACAGCCTCTATCCTCGGAATTGCCCTGTGTGCAGGAGCTGGATTATCGGCCTGCAGCGCCCCCAACAACTCGGGACCACAGCCAGAAGTTCGGGTCACCCAACAGCAACTCGGCGAATGCGCCCAGGAAGTCCTGTACGTGAAACTTCAGAATCAGAGCCCCGCTCAGGTCAGTACCGAAATCGTAAGCCCCGGTGCCTTTAAACATCAGTACCGCGTCATCACCCTGGATACCACAGGCATGGCCTCAGGCACTCTAAAAATCACGGGCACCTTGGGCAGCCGCAGTCAGGGCTCTTTTGTCTTGACTTCCGCTAGCCCCACATACCCCTGTCAGGGCGAAGGCGAGACGGGCGTTAGCTCAGCGGTAAACGTGGAGCCCGGTACACAATTCACCTTGAGCCAGACTTTTCAACAGGGGCAAGTGTTTCGCCTACTCACCGAGGGCAGCTGGCAAGATGCAGAAAATACCACCAACAGTGTGCAATGGCGCTTTCAGGTTGAATAAGACCTCAGGGTTGGGTGACTAATCCCCCTTCTCTCCGCTATAATGAGAAAAGCTTTTTTGGAGAAAACTTCCCCTGCCCTATGCAAAACACGCAAAACACGCAAAAGAAACCCCATCCTTACCAGGATTTTATTCAAAACGTCGAAAAGCCCGCCCGCTATCTGGGGGGCGAATACCTGTCCATACAAAAAGACTGGGACAGCACCCCCGTCAAGGTGGCCATTGCCTTCCCGGATATTTATGAAATCGGCATGTCCCATATGGGCATGAAAATTCTCTATTCGATTCTGAACAAAAAAGAAGATATTTTGGCCGAGCGCGTTTACTGCCCCTGGATCGACATGGAAAAAGAACTGCGCGCCCGCAGTTTGCCCCTCTACACCATGGAAAACAATCGCTCGCTGGCAGAATTTGACGTGGTGGGCTTTTCATTACAGTATGAAATGACCTACACCAACGTGCTCACCATGCTAGATCTCTGTCAAATCCCCGTCCGCGCTGAAAACCGAGACCTGAGCTATCCGCTGATTATTGCCGGTGGCCCCTGTGCCGTAAACCCCGAGCCCATGTCGCCCTTTATTGACGCCTTTGTGGTGGGTGATGGCGAAGAGATTTTCCCACAAATTAGCCGCACCTATGTGGAGCTGCGGGAAGCGGGCGCCAGCAAACAAGAGATTTTGATTGCCCTGGCGAAATTGGGCGGTGTGTATTGCCCGGCATTGTACGCCACCGAAGAAGAAGACTTTACCGGTTTTACCGTGGTTTCAGGGGCAAAATTTGAAGGCGTACCTGACATTGTACGCCGCACCATGGTGGAAGATATAAACAATTACCCTTACCCCACCGACTCGCCCGTGGCCACCACCGAAGCGGTTTTTGACCGCACCACCATGGAAATTGCCCGTGGCTGTACCGAAGGCTGCCGCTTTTGTCAGGCGGGCATGATTTACCGCCCGGTGCGGGAGCGCGACCCTGAACAAATCATTGAAAACGTGCTCAAAAGCATTGATACCGCGGGCTATAACGAAAGCAGTCTCACGGCCCTGTCCACCGCAGACTTTAGCTGTGTCTCGCCCCTGGTGCGTCAGCTGATGAAGCGCCTCAAAGAAAAACGGGTATCACTGTCCGTGGCTTCACTGCGGGCCTATGGCTTAAGTGGCGATCTGCTCGATGAAATTTCAGACGTGCGCAACACCAGTTTGACCTTTGCCCCCGAGGCGGGCACCCAGCGCATGCGCGACGTGATCAACAAAAACATCACCGAAGAAGACATTGCCAAATCCGCCCACAATATCTTTTCACGGGGCTGGCGCAAAATGAAGCTCTATTTTATGATCGGCCTGCCCACCGAGACCGACGAAGATGTAGAGGGCATTATGCACACCGCCAACCGCATGTTGGACGTAGCCAAGCAATACTACAAACGCTGGCGCATGATTAACGTCACCGCGTCAGTGTCATCCTTTGTACCCAAGCCCCACACCCCTTTTCAGTGGTGCCAAATGGACGATCTCGAAGCCACCCAGCGCAAACAGCAAATGCTGCTCAAACTCTCACGAGAGTACCGCGTGGGCTTTAAATGGCACGAGTCACTCATCAGCCATTTAGAAGGCATTGTGTCGCGGGGCGATCGCAAGGTGGGTGAGCTGATCGAAGCGGTCTGGAAAAAGGGCGCCCGCTTTGATGGCTGGAGCCAGGTGATGGACTTTCAACTGTGGATGGACACCCTGGAAGAACTGAACTTAGACAAATACGTGTACTTCCGCACCATTCCCCTGGACTCTAAATTGCCCTGGGGCCATATTCATGTGGGTGTCGAACCCAAGTTCTTACAACAAGAGTACAAGCGCGCCATTAAAGATCGTCTGTCTCCCCCTTGCGGAAAACCCTTTCGCGCCAAAGTACACCACACCAACGTCGAAGACCACGACGCGGATCAGCGCAAACTGGTGTGCTATAGCTGCGGTGTGACCTGCGATATGAAGCTGATGCGCGACGAGCGCAAAGAATACCTCTTAAAACTCCATGCCGAGCAGCCCCCCGAAGTGCTGCCCGATCCTGAAGTGGGTGAATTGCGCAAACCCAAACTCGAAAAATTTGAGCAGGGTGAAGCCTTTACCTATCGCGCGGTGTACACCAAATTACACCGTGCCCAGTATCTGGCCCACAGCGATCTTATTCGTACCCTGCCCCGTATTGTGCGTCGGGCAGGCTTTGAGGCTTACTACTCACAAGGCTACCACCCCAAGCCGGTCATGAGCTTTGGACCTGCCCTGAGCTTAGGCATTCCCAGTTTTGGTGAGTTCCTGGAGTTTCAGCTGGTGGAAGATCTGCAACCTGAAGCCATGTTGCCCCGCCTGAACGCCGCCTGCTCAGAAGGCATTCAGTTCATGGCCTTAGAAAAGGTCAGCAAAGATCAAAAGAGCCTGAGCAAATTGATCAACGGTGCTACCTGGTTGGTGGGCGTCTCTCGCGATGTGCTCAGCAACCTCTGTCAGGTGCGCGATAGCCATTTAGAAGAGGTGTTGGACCAGCGGATTCACGCGCTCCTGGCCAGCGATGCCCTGGTGGTGGAACGCACCCGCAAAGAGCGCACCCGCGATGTGGATGTGCGTCAGCTGATCGGAGATCTGGAGCGGGTGGATACGCAGCATAAAGCACAGATTGCCCCTTACCTGAACGATTTACTCTGGGAACAGGGCGACGATGAGCTGGTGTACTTCCGCATGCATTTACAAATTGCAGGCCCCGACAGCGTGAAGCCCGTGGAAGTGATGAAACTGCTCTTTGGTAACGATGACTTTTATTACCAGAGCGCTCGTCTGTCTTTAGAGCCTTACCGTGGGGCCGCTCCCCTGCTGACCGAAGCCCATGACGCCTCGGCCGAACTGGCTCACTAAAGATCGCTTTACCCATTTACGGCAAGTCTGGGCCCAGGCTCAGGCTTGCTGGCCTTCTGCTCCCTTGCCCGTGCAATGGATTCCCGCTCCCGCTGAGGCCGCTGACACAGATACAGGGATTTGGAGCGATCTGAGACACCGCGAAGTCCAGATTCATGGCCCCGCTTTTTACCGTCATCTTGAAAACCAGGGGCTCAAAGCTTATGGCTTTGTATGTCTGGCTCAGCACATAGGCTACATTCACCTTCAACCGGGAAACGCCCGATTTGCAGGAAGTTTGCAGTGGCAAGCGCGCCACTTTTTTAAAGCCAACACCCCCTCAGAGGCCCTGCGGGCCGACCAGTACTTGCAATATTTTTTAGCTATTGGCATTGATGCGGTTTTACACCGGGCAGGTACGCCCGTGGCGAGTCTGTATAAAAAAAACAACCTGGGGCTGCCCCCGTGGATTTTACGCCTTTATGAAATCCTCTTCAGGCTGCCCGCACAGGATTTATGTCAGGGGCAGCCCTTATCTGAAATCGAAGCTGCCTGCGCTCATCTGGCCGCACAGCTTTGGCTGAACCGCCGCTGGAACCCCTACACCCCAGCCCAACGTATGCAACAGCAATTGCAAGCCTTCTTAGCCTATGCCTTGCCCCTTTGTCAGCATGCTCCATCCACCGCCACGCCTTACACCGGCCTGGTTATGACCGTGGATCAACCGCTAGGACTCGCCTTGCCCACACCTCGCACCGCCCCCATAGACCCTCAATCCCCCCATGACACCCAAAACAGCCCGCCAAAACCTGGCAAGCAAACGCTGCTGAAGCCCTCAGAATATATCACCCAGCTGCCCCACCATCCGCCGTCGGCACTGCTGAGTCAGTATTATAGCGAGCGGGCCTGGCCTCATCTGTTTCCCCTACCCCAACACGCTTCTCCCTTGACCTTCACCCCCGAATCCCAACAGCTTTGGCAGCTGGGGGAACCCATTCAGCAACTGCACTGGCAGGCTTCGCTCCAGCAAAGTCCCACGGTGATTCCGGGCTTTACCACCCGGCAGTATCCGCCCGTGCCCGAAGATCCCTTCAAGGCGGGGGGATTTCCGCAGGCGCTCACCTTATTGCTTGACGCCTCGCAGTCCATGCCCAACCCACAAGAAACGCTTTCGCCAGCCGTGCTGCAGGGCTTCGTGTGGATGCTCTCTGCCTTGCAACACCAGCTGGATGTAAAAGTGGTGAACTGGGCCGAAAGTCGCAAACAGACGCCCTACACCCAGAATCGTCAGCAACTCAGCGAGGCCTTACTGCAGGTGCCCGCAGGCGCTACCCATTTTCCCTGGGACGATTACTTACACACCCCGGCGCAGGGGATCGTGGTCATTCTTTCGGATCTGGGTCTCTTACAAAATCTACAGGCTCTGTGCCGAGACGAACCCCACCGTCGTCAACGGCTCAACGCCCATGCTTTAACCTATTGTTTCCTGGACCTGCCCTTTGACGCCCCCTTGCAACAGCAAAGCCTGGCCGAATTACAAAGCCATTTGCCCCGCTGGCACTTTGCCCTGCTTGAGGACCTGGCATGAGCCGCATCTCTCTAAAACAGGTCTACCGCCACTTACAACGCATGCCGCCCCCTCACCCCTGTACCCTGGAACAGGTCCTGGGCTGGATGCAGCAATACCAGGATTCGCAGGGTCAGCCAGTGTTTACCCACCTTCAGATTGCGTCCACGGACCCCCTCTGGCAACAGCTCTCGCAAACCTACCACAGCCAGGATATTTTATGTGATGCCACCACTCAGGAAATATGGGTCAGGGCCTGCTGCCATTGGGGAAATCTAGCGATCGAAGATGAATCACCCGCCCTGAGTCAGTCCCGTTGGCAAGCGTTGAACCCCCTGCAAACCCAGCATTACCTAAAGGTTTACCATCAGCACCAGCGGCGACAAGATGCCCTGCAAAAGATGCGGGAACGTCAGCAAACGCGAAATACCGAATAGGCATCCTTAAAGTTTTTTCATTTTTTGTCGAAACCGCTCTGCAATGGCCACAAATTCCAGTAAACTGTTGAGATATTCCAGTCACCCTATTCATCCAAAGGAAAGTTACACCATGAGTATTATTCAAGAGTTCAAAGAGTTTGCGGTCAAAGGCAATGTGATCGATATGGCCGTGGGGGTCATTATTGGGGGCGCGTTTGGCAAAATCGTTACCTCACTGGTGGCCGACGTGGTGATGCCTCCCATTGGCTTATTGCTCGGTGGCATGGACTTTACAAGCTTCTCATTGGTACTCAAAGAAGCCGCTGGCAAGGATCCTGCAGTGGCCATTCAGTATGGTAAATTCATTCAGGTCAGCGTGGACTTTTTGATTGTGGCCATGGTGATTTTTATTGCGGTCAAAGGCATTAATCGTTTAAAGCGCAAAGAAGAAGCCAAAGAAGAAGTCAAAGAAGAGGCCAAAGAAGCCGCTGCTCCGCCCAGCAACGAAGAGGTGTTACTGGCCGAAATTCGCGACCTCTTAAAAGCCCAGAAGTCTTAAAGCCATGTACGGTGGCCACCTGCTCTTTGACACCTACGATAGCTACGGTGAAATTCGGGTTTTAGCGCAGGGCGAAAAGCGCCTGCTCTCTTTTGGTCCTGGCGATGAACAAAGTGCGGGCTTTACCCAAATGCCTCACGCGCTGGTGTTTGACTACACCCAGGCCATGTTACTCAGCCTGCTCTTTGCCGAGCCCAAAAAAGTCTTGCTGTTGGGACTCGGGGCCGGCAGCCTGGCCACCTGTCTTCACTACCACTACGCCCGCAGCCAGCTGACCGTGGTAGAGCTACGCCAAAGCGTTATTGATGTGGCCTACCGCTATTTTGGCTTGCCCCGCAGCAAGCGATTAAACGTCCACTGCGGGGAAGCTTTAGACACCCTGCAAGGTCTCCCCGGCCAGTACGATATTATCTTTAGCGATATTTACCTGCAAGAAGGCATGCACCATAGCCAGCGCAACGCCACATATATTGCAGCCTGTGCACGCCATCTCAAGCCCGAGGGGATTTTGGTAACCAATTGCTGGCGTGAACATCAAGAAGACAATGAGGTGCTCAGCCTTTTACAGTCACGTTTTGCCGCCGTCAACACCTGCACCACCCCCGACAATAACTGGCTGATTTTTGCCCGCCAGGGCTCTCTTGAAGTGCAAAACAGCCACAAAGAAACGGCCAAACAGCTGAGCAAACAACTGGGCTTTTCGCTGAATAAACACCTGAAGCGTTTTCAGCGGGCTTAAAAAGCCTACTCTGGGTCAACAAACTGAAAACGCTCAAAGGACCTGAGATGGATGGTTCCATTCATTCCGCCTTTTTGGAGCGTACTCCAGGCAAAGAGCCCGTCACCGTGAGGGGTTAGGTTTAAAGAGGTTCCTCCCCCCGTAGTATTTAGAAAGCTTTGAGGCATTACCTTCAGTCCCAGATATTCCTACCACACCCTCATACCTTTCACCATTTAACAGGGAGTTTTTATATACCTGATATCCGTAAGCATATCCCCCTCCAGTGTTAGAGCGGTTTATACTACGACTCGCTTCATGAAAACCGCAACTGTTAAGAGCTTCTAGCAGAACCCGTAGGGCGATGCTTAGAAGGCTCTTACTTAGCGCAACTTAGAGTTGAGGGTACACGTTTTGTTAGGCGCTGTAAGTAGTCCTTTGGCACCCTGGACACGAAAATGGAACCACTGAATGCATGCTTATACGTACGTGTTTGTCTCCTTAGATTGCATTTATGCAGATCATACACGACTTTTTTAGGCACTTTTAAAATATCCCCCTGATGTTACACTAAAGAGACTTGCAAAGAAAAATAAGCGGGGGACTTCGTTTTTGAAACCCAGACAAGCCATCATGCAAAACACCAGAATGCTCATCCTAACGGTAGGCTTGCTATGTCTTATTTTTTATTTCATCGTCATTACCCATAGCCTGGGCTTTGTGATCGTTGGCATTATCTTCATTACAATAGCAATAGGCGCAGGCTGGCTCTTAAACAAAGTTCGAGATGAAAGAGAGTTAGAGTAGTACTATGTCTCACCCCCTTGTTTTACAATGGTTAATTCTGATTTGCAGCCTGACGGCTTGTATCCCAATCCGTATAATGCCTTCCCATCAACCTATCCCACAAGCCTCTGCCAATCTGGATAGGTTTAGCCCACCCAGATCAAGAAGCCCGGGAGGCTGGATAGGTCTTGGAAAAATGGACATTATTGATGGAGATTATACACAGGCACGATTCAAATTTGAGCAAGCCCTTATCCTTGAACCTCATAATGAAGAAGCTGCTTTCTATTTAGCAGGTAGTCTAGCATCTCTGGGAGAAATCGAGAAAAGTTTAGAGGGCTACCTTGCATTATTGCCCTCACCTAAATTTATGACCCCAGAAGAGGTTTACGAAAAACTGGGGCTGACCTATAGCTACCTTGGACGATGTGATAATGCCGGAGAAGCTTACGCAAAAGTCAACCAAACAATGCCGTATTGTCCCCGTTCATTCGAAGCTGATAATGAAAAGGCAGCCGGTGACAATGCCTTTCAAAAGGGTGCCTTTAACAGTGCTAGGACACATTATGAAAAAGCCTTGGCTCTACAGCCAAACTTTGTAGAGGTCCAGTACAATCTTGCCAGTACTCTGGCAGAAACAGAAAACTACGAAAAAGCCCTGGCATTGTACCTGGATTTAGAACACGACGCCCCCCCGATCAATATGCTCAGCGAACACATTGCCACAACCTATAGCTATCTCCAACAATGTGAGCGCGCTGGCATCTATTACGAAAAAGCAAAAATTATCAATTACACATGTCCGTTAGCAAGAAGATCCTTTAGCATTATGCAAAAGTAAGTTTAATTCATGCCCCCTCACTGGAGTTCTTTGAGCAAATGAACAAGTTACCAAAACAAAAAGAAAGCGGATTTACAATCTGTAGCTTCGGAATTTTAAGCGCCCTGTAAAGTAATGAAAAAAATGAAGCCGTTGGTACAGGTGTCTGTCAGGCTCTTGACGCATTAGAACATGGAGCTTTTAGGGACTTTCTTTGATGCGAACTTTGGTAATGTCTCTTATATATACATTGTAACCTTATTGAGAGGTTTTTTATTACTTTGGGTTCTACAACCGAGGACGGCTTCACCAGAGTCTGGGCTACCGGACGCCGCAAGAAGTCCATTTTTCTCGGTCAAAAACGGCCAAAAAGTTATCTTAAGTTTGACCATTTTCTATCCTAATCATGGGGTCCTCCTCAGCTGAAAACAATCCATCACCACGGCAGCGTCGAGCCATCCCAGTGTAAAAGCTGGCCAGAGTCTGACGGGTTCAGACCGTCTAACACCTGGGTTAACCGGGCTGCGGTGGTGGCCGGAGTGTAAAGCCGCTCAGCGGGAATGCGCGGCTGAAAAGGCTCAGAGAGCGGGCTTTCGGTGGTGCCCGGATGTAAAGCCACAATCGCCAGTTTTTTGTGGGTGCGGTGCAACTCAATAGAGGCGGTTTTAATCAGCATATTGAGCGCCGCTTTGCTGGCCCGGTAACCATACCAGCCCCCCAGCCGATTGTCGCCAATGCTGCCAATTTGCGCGCTTAAAAAGGCCAGAACCCCCTCTTGCGTTGGCTGCAAAACCGGCACAATACACCGCAACACCAACGCCGGTATGACGGTATTGATATGAAAATAATGGTGCAATTGCTCAGGCTCCAGCTGAGCCAGTTTTTTTTCGGGAAAGTGCCGGGCGTCATGCAGGGTGCCCACACAGCACACAACCCGCTCAATGGCCTTGCCTTGCAAGGTCTCCGCCACCGTAGAAAGGCTTTCTACCGTGTAATCCGGCACCTGATGATGCACCCCACCCGTCCAGACAGCCGGTTGACGGGAAACCGTCACCAGGTCATAACGGGCCTGCCATTGCGCAATAAAGGCCTGCGCAATGGCACTGTGAGCCCCTATAATCAGCGCCGTGGGCTTCACAGCACCACCAGACGCGCCTGGGTAAAGTCTTCACGCGCTTGAATATGCTGCATGATCTCCTGATTCAGGGTTTCATCCACGTTAATCACCATCACCGCCGGACCGCGCTTACCGTGGCGACCCAGCTGAATGCCGTTAATGTTAATGTCTAGCTTACCCAGCATCTCACCCATGACGCCGACCATACCGGGCTTGTCAGGGTGAGGAATCACCAGCATATGCCCGGAAGGCACACAGCTAATCGGGAAGCCGTCAATATTGACAATACGCTCCTGGCCTTCGCCAATAATGGCCCCGGACACCTGACGGCATTGCCCGTCTTCAAAGGTGACCTTGAGACAAATTAAGTTGGTGTAATCATGAGAAAAACTGGACTGGCTTTCGTGGACCGCAATGCCGCGCTCCTGCGCCAGATACAGGGCATTGACATAATTTACCTGTTCAGGCAGGGCATGTTTTAACAGGCCCCGCAGCATGGCGACCTTTAACGGTTCAGTGTTTTTGTCTGCCAGCTCGCCCAGATATTGAATCGTGACCTCTTGAATAGGCTGCGACTGCAATTGCCCCAAAAAGCTGCCGAGATGCTCAGCCAGACCAAAATAAGGCTGTACGCCTTGCAAGAGGCGGGGCATCATGCTGGGAATATTCATGGCGTTTTGTACCGCTTCGCCCCGCAAGAGCTTGGCCGCCTGTTGCGCCACATCTAAGGCCACATTCACCTGGGCTTCTTTGGTCGAGGCCCCCAGGTGCGGGGTTAACACCACGTTGGGCCCCATGTTCTGCAGGGGGCTATCCACCAGAGGTTCTTTTTCAAAAACGTCTAAGGCCACCCCGCCCACATGCCCAGATTCAAGAGCAGCGATTAAGGCCTCGGTGTCGATCAATTGGCCACGGGCGCAGTTAATAATACGTACACCGGGCTTCATGGTGGCCAGGCTTTCGGCATTAATCATATGGGTGGTTTCTGGGGTGTTGGGCACATGCAGGCTCACATAGTCCACCTGGGTGAAAAGCTCAGCCAGGGGCATGACTTCAACACCCATGCGCTTGGCTTGCTCATGAGATACATAGGGGTCATAACCCAGTACGCGCATATTGAGCGCATTGGCCACTTTGGCCACATGGGAACCAATTTTACCTAAGCCCACCACCCCCAGGGTTTTACCACTGAGTTCGGAGCCCATAAAGTTTTTGCGCTCCCAGGCATTGCCTTTAAGGGAATGATCCGCAGCGGGAATTTGACGGGCCAGGGCAAACATGAGGGCCAGGGTGTGCTCTGCAGCAGCAATGGTGTTACCCGAAGGAGAGTTCACCACCATAATACCCTGGCGGGTGGCGGCTTCTAAATCAATATTGTCTACACCCACACCGGCACGGGCTATCATTTTAAGCTGTTGGGTAGCAGCAATCACACGGGCGGTGACTTTGGTCTGACTGCGCACGAGCAACACGTCAATCCCCTGTAAAGCTTCAATGAGTGCGTCCTCTCCCAGAGGCGGTGATTCAATGACTTCGGCCACCGGCTCAAGAATCTGAACTGCTGAGGCATCAATGTGATCGCACACCAGCACGCGGGCTGAAGGTTGGGGGGAATTTGACATGGGAGGACTCCTTTTCTTGCTACAATACAATCATGGACCAATTTTCATTTTTAGAACTTAACGAAGAAAGCCCTGCCACAATTGCAGGCACATCATCTTACCGTCTATTAGAGATTCCTGACAACCAGTATCTCAATTATCTGGATTTGATCAGCTTGAACCCCTCAGCAGCCACCATGAAGCGGGTCTCTAAACGCTTAATGGAAAAATACTGCTTTATTCCCATTGCCCACCAGTCGGCCCAGCTGCCCTTTCGCATGCCGGGACACTTTGATCCCCAATACCATATTCAGTACAAATGCCAACAGACCATGCAGGCTTACATTGCCATTTGCCCCCCGCAAAACAGCCTGCCCCTGCAGTTTATTTACAACGCCATGGGTTATGGCATTTATGGCCTGCCCATCAAAGCGGCCACCTTTGAACGCTTTATGCAAGAGCAGTATTCCCAGGTCAAATAAGGCCAGATAAAAAGCCATAAGAAAAGCCCCCTTAGACAGTGTCTGCGGGGGCTTTTGAATCTTTTAATCAGTAATCAGCGAAAGGGCTGGCTGTTAACCTTTAGAACTACGGGGGTCTTCACCGTAGGTGTATTCGGTTTCAATGCGGCCATTCTCCAGGTGCACAATCAACTGGCCTTTGGCGTGGGAGCGGGCAATTTCACGACCGGCAGCCACAGCTTCGGCTTTGGTTTTAAAGGTGGATACAGGCACAGGGTTGCGCTGTTGTTTCACATGCCAGACACCGGCTTTAGAATCGGGTACCACATGGTAAATCACACGGGTAGAAGCCTGGGCTTGCAGCATGGTATTGGGCATCACGGGCATGACAGAACGGGGAGCAGAACACGCACTCACGCTGGCAATCATCAGGGTTGAGAAAATGAGTGTTAAAGCTTTCATCAGATGAGGTCTCCTGCAAGGGTTCGTTTCGGCACGAACAATTAACTTGCACATCTTTATTAACACTAATTTAACACTCTCTTAATTTTTAGTCAATCCCCAGTGTGAAAAATTTTTCACCCCAATGGAGCTTCACCTGCAAACCTAAAAGAGACGACCGCCGAAGAGGGTTTTGTACTCCGCATTCACCTTGTTGGCGTAGGTGGGCACATTGGGATCCCCGTAACGCTTCAGGGCTCTTTCGACACCGCGGCCCAGGTGGGCCCGATCGGTCAGCTCGTAGCTCATATATGCCGTAGAGGTCCATACATTGGCCTTGATATCGTAGCGCTGGTTAATATTGCGGGTACTTTGTACAAAATTGCCCTTGTACTGATTGTAAGGCGCTTCACCGCGAAAGCCTTTGGCAATGCCTGACATATGATGAATCTGGCGAATGGCAATACCCGTCAGCTGGCCGAGGCCACCGGCTCCGGTGTGGCTGCGCGCGCGGGGGTTAATGCCGCCACTTTCGTGGGCAAACAGCGCCAGCATCATTTTGGGATCCACGTTAAAGGCGTTGCCCGCTTTGTCGAGTTCAACGGCAATTTCACGCATTTGGGCCTGGGTGGTGCGGGTGCGCTGGGTATTGCCCCGCTGCGCGTGATACTGCTGGTAGCGCTGCATGGCCTGAAACAATTCCGTGGCGCGAGGGGTCATGCCCTCAATAGAAGTGACTGGGGCCACGTTGCCCACCGTGGGGGCTGAAGGCCTTGAGGAAGCAGGTGTACCGGCAACGGGTGGCGTGGCGGAGGGGATTTTAAGCTTCATGCCCAATTTTAAGGCATCGGGAGTGCTCAGCTGATCACGGTTGGCGTTAAAGATATCCATGTAGCGTTCGCCATCGCCGAGATAGGTCAGGGCCAGTTCACTCAAAGACTCTCCGCGCTTGACGGTATGCTCTACAAAGAACTCAGGGCGAGGCGTCGGGCGGGTGGGCGCCACGGGGTCTGCAGCAGGGGCTGTCGGTGGCGCCGGAGCCACTGGAGGTGACACACTCACGGGTTCGGGCTCATCCACCACAGAGCCGGCAGGTAAGGGCAAATCCAACACCATGCCAATGCGCAAATCATTGGGGTTGCTCAAACGGCTGCGGTTCATGTCATAAATTTCCATGTACCGGTTGCGATCGCCCAAAAACTTCTGGGCGATGTCACTGAGGTTTTCGCCCCGGCGCACGCGGTGATGGGCGTGGGTAGGGGGTTCTGGTGGTGCAGCCGAAGCTGGCGTTTCGGGCGTTGCGCTGGGTTGATCCACATACACCTTTAAGGCCATGCCAATGCGGAGATTATCGGGATTGCTCAACTGATCGCGGTTGACGTTAAAAATCTCCATATAGCGGTTGCGGTTGCCCAGGTGCTCACCGGCGATATCGCTGAGGGTTTGGCCCTGGCGTACCGTGTGATTAATAAATTCAGGCGGGGCAAAAGAAACCTGGGCAGCAGGCCCTTCGCTGGACTGACTGGCTGCCACCTGCAATTGATCGGGCGAAAGGGTAATGGAAGGGGGTTCAGCGGGGGGAACAGGAGCCGTTTGCTGTAATACCGCAGGGTTGGGGATAAGTCCCGACTGGGCCACGGGCAACGAAGTAGAGAAAGAATTCAGGCGAGACATGCAGGGCTCCTTAGAGAGAGTAAAACGTCAGCTTAAGATTATTATAACCGAGGGTTGAAAATTCTTGTGTTTTTTTCACGATTTTGGCCAAAGGGCGTATACTAAAACATCAAAAAAGAAAAGGCAGATCAGCTTCCCTGGCTTCTTTATCGAGAATATTTACCCATTTTTGGCTGGTTTTACTCCCGTACTCGCCTGTTCAAACAATGCGATGCACAAGGCCAGGGGTTGTACTGGCTGGATGAAACGCTCATGATGCCTTAGGACAAAAGGGTTTGCAAAGGAGCTGATTTAATTCACATCAAAGACAAAAAAGCGGCAGCCCGATTTGCCATAATCCCAATGGTGCAAAGAAAGGCTCCAACTTTTACTGCCACTGTTCAGCGTTTGGCGATAGTCATAGTAGCCATTCAAGGTCAGTGGACCAGCGGTGACTTTGGGCAGGTTTTTAAGCTGCTGGTACAACTCATAAAGACGCTCCGAAGGGAAGTTTTCTCCCTGACGTCCGGGGAAATAGGCGTCGACAGTCTGTTTATGGGCAGCCGAGATGTTGCCCGACTGCAAACGGCGCATAAACCTGAGTGCTGTAGCCTGAACTTCTTTGTCTACACGGCAAAAATTGGTCTGCTGGCTGCCCGCAAATTCAAAACGCAGCAGCGCTTGCTCTGTCTGAACGTGAACAGCACCTTTGCCTTTGAAAAAGTGGGTATTGACGATCTGCCAGTCCTTAAGCGGGGTGAGCTCCTGCTCCTCAAACCATTTTATGACCTGGGCTATCGAAAAACGCTGCTTGAGATCAGTGCTGAAGTGTTCTCTGAGCTCATGGGGATCCTGTGCTTGAACGCGCTGTAAAAAAGACGCAACGGCCTGTTCGGCCTGCACTTCAAGGGGCTGATGAGTCATCATAAGGTACGCTAACACGCTTAAAGCCAGCAGTGTAACCACAACAATTGCCGTATTTACCCACCGGGGAGCGTGCTGAGTTGTAGGTATACTGACTTTAGGCATGATTTAAGGCTTTTCAAGTGGGTTTTAGAGGGAGCGGGCTTGCAAAGTACAATACCAGTATACCGTTTTCATTTCTTTTGATTCTGTTGATACCAGTAACAGAATCAAAAGAAAAAGCCCCATGGTTTTCCACGAGGCCTCTTAATACATTCACAAAAGACAACTTACAGCACCTAACAAAACGTGTACCCTAAAGTCTAAGTTGCGCTAACTAAGAGCCTTAATACGCGGGTGTCGGGACCTCCGCTTCATCTTGCCAGCCCCCCCCGAGGGCCTGGTACAGATTGACCATGGCCCCCATCTGGGACTGACGGGTTTCGATCAGTTCATTGCGGGCCTCAATGGCTTCGCGCTGGGTGAGCAGTACCTCCATATAGTCGGCACGGGCAAATTGAAATAGCTTTTGGGCGACTTCAATGGAACGGTTTAAGCTCTCTACCTGCTGGCGCTTGAGCTGGTAGTTCTTGTCTAAGTTGTCCAGCCTGGCCAGTTGGTTAGACACCTCACGATAAGCGTTTAAAATGGTCCGCTCGTACTCGTAAGCCGCCTGAATTTGATGGGCATTGGCATTTTGATACTCCGCGGTAATGGCGTTTTTATTGATCAGGGGCATCGACATATCCAACGAGAGCGAATAGGTCAGGTTCTGCGGTGTTGCCACAAAATAGACGGGGTTAAAGGCCTGGTATCCCAGGCCCGCATTCATGCCAAACGAAGGGTAAAACTTGGCGCGGGCCACTTCCACATCAAGACGGGTGGCGGCCAACTCGTGTTCTGCTTTTTTAATGTCAGGTCGGTTGCGCAAAAGATCTGAGGGCAAACCACTGGCCACCGCCTTGACCTGGAGCTCCGAAAACAACGATGAATTGCGGGCCACTTTTTGGGGCGGACGGCCCACCAAAAAATTCAGTTTGTTTTCGGTTTCGACAATATCCTGGCGAATGGCATAAATGAGACTTTGGTTTTTTTGCACCTCGGCCTCAAAACGTTTGACAGCCAGTTCATTGGAGCGGGCTGAGGCCTTGAGCTGACGGATAATCTCCAGCACGTTACGCTGAATGCGCACGCTCTCTTCCATATTCGCCAGCTTGTTATCCAGGGCCATCAGTTCATAATAGCTGTTGGCAATTTCTGCCACCAGTTGGGTAATTAAAAACTTTCGCCCTTCAATCGAGGCCATGTATTCATACACCGCCGCGTCTTTGGCATTGCGCAGCTTGCGCCAGGCGTCTAACTCCCACGAGAGAAAAGCCCCCACTTTAAAGGTGGGCAAAGGCTGTGGACTCTCTTCGGCGTCCGCCTCCAGCTCTTCTTCACGGGCCTCACCGCTGGCTTCACTGCGGGTACGAAAATAGCTCTGAGCGATTTTGCCCAGCTCCGTTTCGCCTTGCAAACGAATTGAAGGCATGTACTCACCGGCCCGCGCGGTAATTTCGTTGTTGGCCATGTAAATGTCTTGCATGGCCATTTTCACCTCCTGATTCCGCGACAAGGCCGTATCAATCAGGGTCACCAGTTGAGGATCATCAAAAAAGCGTTTCCATTCCATTTCTGCGGCGGTACTGGACTCCGTACTCGCTCGCGCGAAATGGGCGGGTACCTCCACATCAGCATCTCGGGATGCCAACAGGGGCGCACACCCCGGCAAGCTGGCCAGGCAGCTCAGGGTTAATAAAAGTGAGGTAAAGGATTTATTCATGGGTATATTCATAAGCCTCCGTAAGGGGATCAAAGTCTTCGTCTTGAATGAGCTGGCGCCCTTCGGCCAGTTTGGCAAAGATGTAGTACAGTCCAGGAATAATAAAGACCCCAAACACCGTACCAAACAACATGCCGCCTAAGGCCGTGGCCCCAATGGTGTGGTTACCAATGGCTCCGGGGCCTGAAGCTCGCACCAGAGGCACCAGCCCCGCAATAAAGGCAAAGGAGGTCATTAAAATGGGACGAAAACGAGCCTGAGAGCCCGCAATCGCCGCTTCAAACACCGACATGCCCTGTTGATGCTTTTGGGTGGCAAATTCCACAATCAACACAGCATTTTTGCCCAATAAGCCCACCAGCATCACCAGCCCCACCTGGGCGTAGATGTCGTTGGCAAGCCCCATCATTTTAAGCAATAAGAAGGCCCCAAAGACCCCGGCGGGCAGTGAAAACACCACCGCCAGCGGCAGAATAAAGCTCTCGTACTGGGCCGCCAGCACCAGGTACACAAAGAAGAGTACAATGGCAAAGATCACCACCGCTTCATTCCCTCGCGCTGCCTCATCAAAAGAAAGACCTTCCCAGGCCACATCGTAACCTCTGGGCAGGGTGGCCTCGGCCACGGTCTCTACCGCATGAATGGCATCAGCCGTGGTGAAACCGGGTGCAGGGACCGCCCGAATGGCCGAAGAGTTATACAGGTTATAACGGGTAATTTCGTTGGGGCCCTGGTGTTTCTCCATGCGCATAAAGGCCGAGTAAGGCACCATCTCGCCTTCTTCGTTTTTCACGAAGTAGTTGAGAATATCGCTGGGGTAACGGCGGAACTCAGGCGCCCCCTGGGTATACACCTTGAAGAAGTTGTTGAAACGGGTAAAGCCCTGTTCATAGGTACTCCCGATTAAAATATTCAGGTTTTCCATGGCTTTGCCCACGGAAACGCCTTTTTGCATGGCCAGCTTGCTGTCGAAAATCAGCTCATATTGAGGATAGTTCGCCGCATAAAAGGTAAACAGACCCGTTAACTCTTTGCGTTTGGCCAGGTTATCCATAAACTCTTTGTTGATTTCATCGAATTCGTGGTAATCGGTTTCGTTGTTTTTATCTAAAAGACGGAAAGAGACCCCACCCGCCGCGCCATAACCGGGCACTGCAGGGGGTTCAAAATACTCAATAATTGCACCAAAGTCTTTGGTTTTTTCTTCCAGCTCCTCAATGATTTCATGAACCGACTCATGGCGCTCAGACCATTCTTCTAAGTTGATCAAACAGGTTCCCGCATTGGAGCCCCGACCTTCGGTCAAAATTTCATAACCCGCCAGTGAGGACACCGACTTAATACCAGGCACCTCTTCGGCCACTGCCTGCAGCTTACGGGCCACCTGGTTGGTGACTTCTAAGGTGGTCCCAGGTGGGGTTTGAATAATGGCATAAATCATGCCCTGATCTTCGCTGGGAATAAAACCACCGGGCAGCATTTGACTGACGTAAAAGGTACCGCCACAGAAGGCAGCCAGCATCAGCACTGTCACCAAACGTCGGCTGACAATTTTGTTTAAAACCGCCACATAACCGGTGGTGGTTTTATCGAAGCCTTTGTTAAACAAACGAAGGCCCCAGGCGATGGGATTGCGACCGGGTGCTTTGCCGTGATTGTTCTTGAGAATCATGGCGCAAAGCACCGGGGTCAGCGTCAGGGCCACGACCGCGGACAACACAATCGAAGACGCCATGGTAATCGAAAACTGACGGTAGAAAATACCCACAGGGCCGGTCATAAAAGCCACGGGCACAAACACAGAGGTCATCACGAGGGTAATGGCCACAATGGCTCCCCCGATTTCACCCAGCACTTCCTGCACCGCCAGGAAAGGACTCATGTGTTTTTCTTCCATTTTGGCGTGTACGGCCTCCACCACCACGATGGCATCATCCACCACAATCCCGATGGCCAACACCAGAGCAAACAGGGTAATCAGGTTAATGCTCATGCCAAAGGCTTGTAAAAAGATAAAGGCCCCAATCAGCGAAACCGGTACCGCCAGGGTGGGAATTAAAGTAGAGCGCCAATCACCCAGGAAGACAAAGACCACCAGAGCCACCAGCACAAAGGCTTCCAGCAAGGTGTGTAACACCTGTTCAATGGAAGCGTCTAAGAAGTGAGAGACGTCATAACTGATCTCGTAATCCATACCGGGCGGAAAGGAAGAGGCTTTGAGTTCTTCCATTTTGGCCTTGACGTTTTCAATAACCGTACCTGCGTTACTGCCGTAGTTTTGCTTTAAAACAATGGCCGCCGAGGGCAGACCATCTTTATTGGAATAGATATCGAAGAATTCGCTGCCCAACTCCACTTTGGCAATGTCTTTGAGGCGCAGAATCTTACCGTTGGACTTGCCCCGGATCACGATATTTTCATACTCTTCGGGTTTATTCAAACGGCCTTTGTAGGTCAGTACATACTCTAAAGCCTGGGCCCGAATCCCCGAACTTTGGCCCAGACGCCCTGGCCGCCCAATAAAGCTTTGTTCATCAATAGCTTTCATGACATCTTCCGGTGAGATTTTGTAGGCGCGCATGCGATCGGGGTTTAACCAGATGCGCATGGCGAACTGACGGCTACCCAAAATTTGGGCGCTACCCACACCCGTAATGCGCTTGACTTCAGGAATCACGTTCACCATCGAGAAGTTGTACAGGAATTTTTCGTCGGCATTTTTATCTTTACTGAACAGGTTTACGTACATCAACATACTGGGCTGTACCGGCGATACCACCACCCCTTCCCGCTGGACCAGCGGTGGCAATTGGTTGATCACCTGGTCGACCCGGTTTTTGACGTTAACCACCGCCGCATTGGGGTCTGTACCCAGGTCGAAAATCACCTGAATCGTGGCTTCACCGGCACTGGTGGCATCAGAAATAATGTACTTCATACCGGGCACGCCGTTAATGGAACGCTCTAAAATCACGAGACTGGACTTAATCAGCACATCGGCACTGGAACCTGGATAGGCAATGGTAATAATAACCCGTGGGGGCGCAATGTCTGGAAACTGAGAAATCGGGAGGGTTTTAATGGATAAGCCCCCCAGAAAAAGGATGATCAGCGAGATCACGATCGCTAATACGGGGCGTTTAATAAAGACTTTAAACATCGTTGCTTCGCACTCGCTTTCTATTCGGCATGGACTTCGGTAAGGTGACCATAGACTTCTTTGGGGTCTTCGTACTCTACTTCGATTTCCTGGCCATCACGCACTTTACGGAGACCTTCTAAGAGCACTTTATCTTTGGACGTTAAACCTGATTTGACAATGTATAAATGGGGCAGTTCTTCAGCCACTACTATTTCCCGCTGGGATACTTTATGGTGCTCATCCACCACAAAGACGAATTTTTTATCGAGAATTTCAAAGGTGGCTTTTTGGGGAATCATCAGGGCATTTTTGTAAGGGAAATTCATAATGACCGTACCGGTTTCACCATGGCGCAAGAGGCCTTCAGGGTTAGGAAAGGTGGCCCGCATCTCAATATTCCCGGTTTCGTTGTCAAACTCGCCCTCAATGGTTTGAATGACGCCAGGGTATTTGAACAATTCACCATTGGCCATTTCTAAAGAGACGTTTTTGAGGTTTTTTTTGTCTGCACGGGTGGCGTAGTTTAAGTACTCGGATTCAGAGACATTGAAGTACACCCACATTTTGCTGGTATCGGAGAGGGTGGTTAACAACTCGCCTTCTTCAAGCAAGCTGCCTTCGCGGGCCTCTAAGTGATCCATGAGCCCGTTAAAGGGAGCCCGAATATCGGTAAAGCCCAGGTGGGTTTTGGCCAACGCCACTTCAGCGCGGGCTTTTTCGAGTTTGGCATAAGCCACCGCCAACTCGGTCTTTGAGACAATGTCGTTGTCCGCCAAATTCTTGGTGTTTTGATACTCAATGTTTGCAGCACGGGCCTCGGCCTCGTACTTTTTTAGCTCCGCTTCGTACACATTGGCCTTGAGTTTAAACATCATTTGGCCTTTTTTCACACGCTGACCTTCGTCCACATAGACCTTTTCCAGGTAACCATTTTCAAGGGAGCGCAATTCAATACGGCGCATGGAATGGATTTGGGCCACATATTTCTGTGGCACCTGGGTGTCTTTTTGCAAAGGCACCGTGACTTCATAATGGGGCTTTTCTTCAACTTTTGCTTCGGTTTTGGGGTGACAGCTCGGCAGAGTCACCATGGCCAACAGGCCCAGGGTTATCAATAGACGTTGAGTCATAGTATTTACCAGATAGATTAATGGATTAGGGGGTATTTTAAGACTGGCAAAAAGACCAACAGTGAAGCAGATTTTTCAGACAAGTCATTAAAATACAAACGTTTTGTCGCAAAACACACTCAGCAACCCACATCAGGGGCTGAGAGCATGCGCTTTATAATCTAAAAACTTGCAGAAAAATAAAGATGGGGGCGTGATTTCTGACGCCAAAGGCCTCAGCGGTCGGATCATGACCGGCATGGGCAAAGCGGGCCTGGTGATTTTCAAGGGAAGCAAACACGCCGTATAGCGGCTGTTCACTTTCATCCAGTGCAAGGGACTCGGCTTCTACCTCCCAAGTCTCCATAAGAAAAGACGACGCCAAAGGCGCCTGAGACGGAGAGTCTTCTTTTTTTTGAGAAGTCGGATGTGCCAAAGGAAAAACCAGCTGACGCGAAATCGTCAACGGGGGGGATGGGCGATGGGGTCGGGTGTGCCCGACGGTATTGCCCACCAAACCAAAGCAGGTCATAAACGTAAGGGCAATGAGAACAGCTTGAGAACAACGTTTCAGAAGAAAACGGTTTGCACCGAGTCCTGCCAAAACCAGCGTGTTCAAAAAACGATTCATCGCGTGATTGTACTCTTTCGCCTTTTTCGATTGCTATCACCTAGCGAGCTGAGTATATCACCTCTATTTTTCAGGTGTCAATAACCTACAAAAAACGCTTTTTTTGGCGCAATTCGTTCGTTTTCACGCCGTGTAAATTTTGAGGTCTGTATGATGTGAAAATGTTAAATTTCTGGTAAAAACAGCGTCATAAACCCGGAAAAGTCTTCCACAAAGGGCATATGGCCCAGGCCTGGCATTTTAATCAGTTTGGCACCGGGTATGCGCGCCGCCACCTGAGGGCCCAAAACCGGGTAATTGCCCATTAAAGCGCGATTGGCTTGCGGGGCCCAGGCCCTTCCGGGAGCCGTTTTGTCCCGTTGCCCCAGAATCAAGGTTACGGGCAGGGTCAAGCGGTCAAACTCATAGACCACGGGTTGGGTGTAGAGCATATCTGTGGTCTGCGCTGCGTTATAGGCCACACGATCTGCGTCCGGCCCATTCAGCCATCCCAGCGCCGGTTGAATCAGGGTTTCGTACTCAGGCTTCCAGGCCCCATCATAATAGGCCTCCCGCTGATAAGCGCGAATACTGTCCGGGGTCTTTTGCTGCTCTGAAGCATAAAGCGTGTCGATCGTCTGATAACCCGTCCAGCGTTTGTAGTCTTCTAAACCAATGGGATTCACCAGAATGAGCTTTTTGACCTGTTCGGGATACATCAGGGCATAGCGGGTGGCCAACATGCCGCCCATGGAATGTCCGACCAGGGTAAAAGCCGGAAGGGCCTGTTCCTGAAACAGGGACTGCGTTAATTCCGCCAGGGCATGAAAACTAAACTGAAAATGGGCGGGCTTGCTGGATTTACCAAAGCCAATCTGATCGGGTACAATCACACGGTAATTTTGAGCCACCAGCGCCTGGATCATAGGAGCAAAGTAAAAGCCCGAGAAGTTTTTGCCATGCATCAACACCACCACACCCCGCGGGGTCTGAGCGGGGTGCACATCCATATAGGCCATACGCAGCTTTTGTTGCTGACGCCGGGCCTCAAAATATTTGACCGGATAGGGATAGGCAAATTGGGTCAGTTCAGCATCGTAAGCGGGGGTCACCTGTACAGCCACGGATGGTGACTGCGCAGATAGAACCTGTGTCGGCATGGCTCCACACATCAAAAGACTGAACAAAAGCGCACTGTATTTTTGCATCGAAAAACGCCTGTTTTTGCCCAGTGTACCCCGTGACCCAACAGGGGGGTTGCGCAGTTAAGCTTCTACGCGCTGCACGAGCGGGGCCAGGTGACGCATATAGTCCCCTTTACCCAGGGTCACACCCTGGGCCCGCAAAATGGCATAGGCTGTGGTCAGATGAAAGTAGAAGTTGGGCATGAGAAAATCGTCCACATAGCTCTGCCCAGGCACCTCAATAAAAAGCTCAGGTCCCAGGGCAACCCGCTTGATTTCGGTAAGTTTTTCATCGCTCACATCAATCTGCTGTAGCAGTTCTTGGGTCTGGGCAATTTGGGCTCTTACCGCCTCAAATCCCGTCACCTCTTTGTCCATATACTGGGTTTCCTGACCCAGGCACCACAGGGCAAAATGGTAGGGCTGGTTACAGGTAAAGGCAATTTGGGTGCCAAAAGGGAACATGTCGGGGGCCAGGCGCAGCTCAAACAGGGCTTCGGGAGCTGCTTCAAAGTGAGCCTCCGCCACATCAAGAAAGTGCTTCAGGTTGTTGAGGCGGCTCATAAAGATCTGCTGAACTTGGGTAATCACTGCGTTAGGGGCGACATGACTCATGGGGAAACCTCTTTGCGAACTGTTTTGAACACAGTATAGCGCCATTGGGTCCAGGGCAGTTCAGAAATGGCAATGGCCACCAAAATCAGACAACCGCCCACCACGAGCGCAGCGCTCATGGGCTCGCGTAAAAAAAGAATAGCGGCCACACACGAAAAAATAGGTTCTAAAAGAAAAATCAGCGCCACCTGCTGTTCATCTAAATACTGTTGTGTGAAGTTTTGGCAGCTATAACTGACCGCCGTACACAAGATACCGGTGAAAGCAATGGCCTGCCATACCGCTGGCTGTTGGGGCACGCTCAGGCCGCCTTCAGCCACCAGCGCATAAGTGGCGCTCAAGAGGCCACAGCCCAACAATTGTACCCAGGTCATGGCAATGGGGTCAAAGGCCTCACGCACCGCATGGCGACCAATCAACAGAATTTGCCAGGCAAAAATCACGGCACTCAGCAAAATCAACACATCTCCGGGATTAAACTGCAGGGGAAACTTAAGGCTCAAGCTGGCCAGTCCGGTTAAGGCCACCGCCCCCGACAAGAGGGTTTTAAACTTTAGCGGCGTCCGATCCACGAGGTATTTAAACAACGGCAAAAACACCAGAGATAACCCCGCAATAAAGCCCGCATTGGAGGCACTGGTCCAGCGTAAGCCCACCGCCTGCACCCAGGTGCCCACAAAGAGCAAAGCGCCAATCAACAGGCCCGCTTGCCAGTCGCTCCAGCGCAAGCGCCGCAGCCGTTGCGGAAACGCTAAGGCCAATAACAAAGCCGCCAGTAAAAAACGATACGCCAAAAAGGAGGCCGGACTAAAATCGGCGGTCCCCACCTTGGTGACCACAAAAGTAACGCCCCAAAAAACCGTACTCATGACCAAAAGACCATAAGCCCACTGCCGTTGCATGACGGGTATCCTCCTCGGCTGCACCCTGAAATTGTGCAATATATTTCATATGTGCAATATATTACACATAAACACCCCTTTGCAAGTGGATTCGCGATTGGCTATCATACAGTATGCATTCTTCTCACGAGCCCTCAGCCGTTCCGCAGGAACTCTTTCAGCAAATCGCCCAGCAAGTGCGCGCCGGACGTCAGGCCAAAAGCTGGTCACAGCAGGATTTAGCCCAACACTCAGGGGTGAGTCGCCGTATGATCGCCATGCTGGAGCAGGGCGAAAGCAATGTGAGTCTGGCCACCCTGTATAAAATATCCATGGCCTTAGGCATCACCTTTGGTCAGTTGCTCATGGGCAAAGACTCAGACTCCCTGGCTGTCATTGAAGAACAACACATGCCCGTACTCTGGCGTCAGGGTGAAAGCAACGCACGCCTCGTGCTCAGCGTGCGCACCAAACAAGCGGCAGAGGTGTGGCACTGGGAGCTGGCACCGGGTGGCAGCTACCCGGCAGAGCCCGACCCGGAAGGCGTGGAAGAGTTAATTTACGTACTCAGCGGCACCTTAACCCTCAAGCTCAATGGCGCGCAGTACGAACTGACCGCTGGCGAGGCCATTCGTTTTTCTTCACAGAGCCCTTTTTCGTACAATAACTGCACCGACAGCCCTGTGGCTTTTATTGAAAACGTCTTGTCTTAAGCAATTTTCTGAAAATCCAGGCGTTCATCGCCACTTCTGGCCATATAAATTGCCCACAGGCCACAAAGCCGTTTTCAGCAAACAAAGTGTCAACATGCCAGGAAGAAAGGATTCAGAGTGATTTACCCTGGTTTGACAGACGCAGATACATACGTAATGATACAACTGAACTTCAAATGAGCTCAAAAGATAAGCAAAATCGTCTTTTTGTGCTTATCAGCTCTATCCATTGTTCTACGCTACATGCTATCTTTCATTAAGTTTTATGAACAACGAGGGGATTTATGAATTCAAAAATTTTACACATTCTGACTGTCTCTGGATTATTAACCGGCTTAACGTCTTGTATCAACGTGACTGTACCTAGCAACCCTGCCCCCTCAAGCAACCCGGCGTCAAGTGCGAGTCCTGGCTCCACCACAAATCCCAGTACAAACCCGAGCAGCCCCCCAGGCCAAAGTCCTTCAAGCAGCGCTCCGCCAGAGGCTGAGCAAGGCCTTCCTCTCGGAACGGCTCTTTACTTGCCCTTTGATACCGAAGCCCCAACGAATGAGACTTCCAGAAGAATCTCCTTTACAAAGGATCGCTTTGGCAAGGCCAATGCAGCCTATAATTTTAGCGGTGAAGGCTCTTATCTCAATGTGGATTATGATCTCAACCCCAATGTACATCCAGCACTGACCTTGAGTGTCTGGGCTCGTTACCTGCCGCAGCCAGACACCTCCCAAGAAAGTGCTTATAAACTGATTTCTCATACCTACGTTAATTCGGATCGGGGCATGGGTATCTCAAGCAATAGCGCTGGCCGGGGTTGGTCAATGGAAACTGGCTTTGAATCGATAGGCGCCGCTCCTGTCACCGCCAATGAATGGGTACAGGTAACCGCAGTTTATGACCAAACTCTGAAACATGCGGCTTTATACGTCAATGGAGAAGAAATAGCCCAATCAAATGAAGCAGAGCTGGGTAACAACGATTATAGCTATTTTCTAGTGGGCGGAAGCCCAGGTTATGGCGAGCACTTCCCTGGCGATATCGACGATGTACGCATTTATGAGCGTGCTCTCTCTGCGGCAGAAGTCAAAGCCCTCTATAAAGCAACCAAGCCTTAGCTTGTCATCACTGTTAATTATTCAATTTTAAAGCCGGCAAAAATAACGCTGTGTGGCCATCAAACGTACGCTTGAGCGGGCATTCAGAGAAGGCGCATGCAGCACCCGCATGTCCATCAAGTAAACGTCTCCGATACGGCCTGTCATTTCAAGCACCGAAAGCTTGTGGTTTTCCCAATGCATGTCCGGGCGGCAATCTGTTTTCAAAACACCGTACAAACGCTGACGCTGGGTTAAGGTCAAGAGGTGAGAGCCCTTTAAAGCCAGGGTTGCGCCCCCCTGAGCAGCCAGCGTATCTAAGAGCACAAAGACCTGTATACCGGGCAAGTCCTGAGGCTGTGATTTGGCAATGTCTACATGCCAGGGTAAAGCCGCTAAGCTCCAGGGCTTAGCCTGGGGCAAAGAAACCAACAGTTGGACCTCGGGTGATGCGGTGAAGGCCCGGGGAGACAAGGCCGACAAAACAGTCTTTGCAAAAGGCACTTGCAACGCTTGATACAGCTCAGGTACTTTCACCACCCGCCCCAGATGGGTCACTTGCTGAAAAGGAGGCAAGTCGCGTACGGTAGCCGAAAGAAAACGTCCACTCGCCCAGATTTTTTGGTTTTTGAGCGCTGCATAGATTTTTTTCTGTACGGGCAACAGCGATTTCTCAGGCACAGCCCCAGGCAAATACAGAACCCCCTGTTCTTGAAAATGCTGGCATTGTTCAGCGCTTAAAACCGCTTGCTTCATGGGGCTGTTTTCTGGAAGGCCAGGCGCTCGTCGCCACTGCTGGCCAGGCGGATCACACCACAGGCCATAAAGCCATTTTTGTGCAACACCTTTTGCATGGGGCCATTATCGCGGTGGGTGTCCACCCGTAAATTAGGGATTTGCTGAAAACACCAGTCCAAACACATCAGCGAGAGTCCGCGCTGGGGACTGTCCACCGCGATGCGATGAATCACGCCGTAGGGTAAATCGTTCAGCCACTGGCCTTCAATGCTTGCATAACTGGGGTCTGCCTCAATGGCAAAATAAAATACACCGTGAATCTGCCCGTCTGCTTCACACACGTAGCTGTGGCCCTGCGCAATATCCTGAGCTATCTGGGTCTGCTGGGGGTAGCCGTTGATCCACTGGCCTGGGTTGCCATTGGCCGCCATAAAGTCACGGGCTTTGTTATAAATGGCCATTAAGCGGGGCAAGTCTGCCGGGGTACTGGGTCGAATATGCATCAGCGCACCTCATGGATTATTTCAATCACAGTGTACGCTGTTTAAGGGGCGAGCGGTCGAATCACACGGCAGGGATTACCGGCGGCAAAGACCAAACCCTCACCAATCCTGACCCCAGGGCACACCACCACATTTCCCCCCAACCATACCTTCGCTTCAATCACAATGGGTAAACCCAGTTCTTTGCCCGCCACACGCTCTGTGGGAGACATGGGGTGAGAAGCCGTCAGCAATTGTACGCCGGGGCCAATCATCACCTGATCGCCCAGGGTTACGGTCGCCATATCCAGCACCACACATCGGTTTTTATGGTCATGGCACTTTCGTACGTAAGTGAGACATTTTACCACGCCCCTGACCCCAGGGCGTTTGCAGGATTAATGTAAAGGTTTCAGGGGTTAACACGGTGTGCATGGGATGTACCCCACCCAAAAAGGGCATCTGGTACAAGGCCTCTTGTGCAGAAAAGACGGTACCTGAATGCTTTCCTTGCGATGTTATGCGCTGCAAAAAAGGCCACAAAGCGTCTTGCAGGTGAAGCGTCAGTTCATGGCCATTAGGCAAAAGTGAAAAGCGCTCTTCACTGGCATAAAGCGTAACCCCCCACTTTTTCAACCAAAAACGGTGAGCCACCTCGTGAGAAGTTAGCGCGCGCACTTCGGTTTCAATGACCCAACGACCGAGTAGAGTCTGCAAGGCGACCAGCAAAAGCACCCGGCCTTTATAAGCCAGGGGCATGGGGCCTGCCAGCATCACAAAAGGGCGCTGTAGCGATAAGTTAAAAAAACCGCGCCAACACCCGTAAGCTTTTGCGTAATAAGTCTGGTGAAGATCTAACAAAACAACCTCTTGTTATGGGTTAAGCATCGTCCTGGGTCTCGGCAGCGGGCATGCGCGAAAAGCTTAAGGTCGAACGCCCCTGATCAAAGTACAAGTTTAACTGATCTCCAGAGATCACGTAGCTTTCGACTTGAGCCAAAGCGTCAGTATAGGCTTCTGCGACTTTACCAGCCTCGCCCTGGCACGGCACCAGGGTGGTGGTGAAGCTGCCAAAGCGAAGGGCCGAGGCTGAACTGCCCCAGCTTGAAACAATCGGGCCTGAAAAATCGTTGCAACCATCGTACCCTGAAACCTGATTGTCGCGCATGCGCAAGGTCAGCTCGGGTTGTGCGGGTATAGCCATGGCCCCCTCTGCCATCGGCTCAAGACTCACCAGACGCCACTGGGTATTGTTTAATTCTGAAGACACCGAAAAGCCATTGGGCACGGTATTACAGCTTGCACTGAACAGGGTCATCGCCATCAAAAAAATTGCTTGAACACGCATAAAAACCTCTTAAAGGGCGCCTTTGCCTGCCGCAAAAATAATAAACCAACCGGCCTGCAAGAGCGCACAAATGGCCACCAGGGCGCCATAAAGTGTCGGTGTTTTTGACCAACGGGCCAGCACCACATAAATCGGGAAGAGTGTGTACACATAGCGCGGAAAAGAAATGGCCTGTAAGGTGGCCATGTAGAGCACCCAACAGCCCCAACTAAAGATTTGCCAGGAGGTTCTCAGGCGTAAACGCACGCTCCAGGCCAGCAGGGCTGTACCAACCACCATGCCCACCAAACGGAACTCATAGAAGATCGCCCGGGATTTGTTATGGGTATCTTCCATAATGTGATTCCACACAAAGAGAATTTGCTGCGTGGGCCACACCCTGGCCTGATGCCAGTGCTCTTGCTGCACCGCCAAAAAACGGAAGGCATCGCCAAAGACATGGTAATTCAGGGCCAGGTACCCACCAATCCCCGCGGGCACCAGCGAAAGGGCCAACCAGTGATACCAACGGGTGTTTTTGCGCACCTGCCACAATTCCCACATCAAAGCCGGCAAAAGTAAAATGCCGTTGGAGCGGGTTAAACAGGCCAGACCACCCCACACACAGGCCCACAAAAAGAACTTGCGTCGGGCTGCCAAAAGACAGGCAAACACAAACATCATAAACAGGGCTTCGGTGTAAGGCAAAGCCGCATAAATAGACATGGGAAAAAACACAAAGAACACCGTGGCCCGTGCAATGATTTCCTCAGAAAATTCTTCGGCAGCCAACATGCCCTGAAAGAGGGCTGTGGCCACAACAGAAGCCACCCAGGACACCAACACCGCAGCCATCAAATAATGCTGCACCACAAAGGCGAGTCCCCTGACCAACCAGGGATACAGTGGAAAAAAGGCAATCAGCACATTTTTATCGCCCGTGGCGGTATAACCGTGTTTGGCCAAATACAGGTAGTGGTGTGCATCCCAGTGCACCAGGCGATCGTTGAGCATAAAATCCCAGAAATACGTCTGTTTTTCTAAGAGCACCCGATCGGTAAAATACACCAGCACCAAAAACAAAACCCGTAAAGCCAACGTTAGACCCAACGCCCGTAACCAATAGTCACGGGGGAGACCCAACGCCAGCCAACGCTTCAACTTATGACGCACGGGCTGAGGTGGCTTGTAATTGCTTTTTTGAAGCAAAGCTTCTAAAACTACGCCACATTTCTTCGGGCAAAGACCCAATACAAATGATCAGCAGGTTAAAGAGAATAAAACCCACCAGCCCCACGAAACCGGAGTCCGTAAAGCCGTAGGAGTGGAGGCCCACGCCCAGCATATTGACCCCAAACCAGGACCAGGTGGTAATAATATTGCCACCTACGGCCATCAGGGCAATGCCCTGGCGTTTGGCCAGGCCACCCCAGCGGGCGTGCAGAATAATCGCATTCCAGAGTACAATCATCACCGCGCCGTTTTCTTTGGGATCCCAGCCCCAGAAACGGCCCCAGCTCTGATCGGCCCAGATGCCGCCCAGTACGGTGCCCACAAAACTAAAGAGGGTCGCAAAGGCCACGGTACCATAGATCATGGCAGAAATCTTGCCGTAGAGATCTTTGTCGAGTTTGCGGGTAAACACGCCCATAACAATGAGCACCAGCCCCATAAAACCTGCCAGATAACTGGCAGAGTAACCCATGGTCACCGTGGTCACATGGGTGGCCAGCCAGAAATTGGTGTCCAGCACGGCCCGCATCATCTCCATGGTGTCGCCGTCGCCCGCCAGGTTTTGGGCCACCAACAGGGCTGAAAATCCCGTAATAGAAGTCATAACGGTGCCAAAGCCGTTTTTCACAAACCACTCAATGCCCAGCCCCATCAAGACCGCAACCCAGCCCACAAAAATCGCCGAAGAATACAGGTTGGTGACCGGAGGACGCCCTTGCAAATACATGCGAACGCCCAGGGCCAGGGTAAATAAGAGACTGGTCCACACCACCACGTAAAAAGCCGACTTGTTCAGGGTATCACCCCAGAACATCCAGCTAAACACGCTCAGTAAAAAGGCCAACACAAAGAAGATCATCGCCTGATAAAAAGGCTGGGTAATATTGAAGCGTTGCTCCATTTGCACCCTGGGAAACAGCTGTGGCTGGGTCTTTTTGAGGTGGTTGAGATAGGTTTTGGCATTGGCGTTAAACTGTTCTACATTGCCACCCTGATAGGTTTTTAAGGCGGTGTACCAGGCGTTGGCCGCCGTGGTCAGATTCAAGTCCTGCTTTTCAGAGCCCAGCGGCAGCCAGTGATCCGAGCCGTTTTCGGCGGGGGGAATAATCAGGGGCGCTTCAAAGGCCGCAATCTGGCGATACACTTCGATTTGGTTGTACAGTTCCAGCACCTTGGTATCCACCAAGTCCCGCGAGGCATCAGGCTTTTGGGAAGCCACCTGGGCCTGTTGAATCAACGCCGGGTATTGCTCGCGCAGTTCATCGAGCGAATAGCGAAAACCCGAACGGGGCTCAAGCTTCATCAGGGTCAGCACGTCGTCGTGCTCAATACGAAAAACCTTGTGTTGACGAGACGCCTCTGTGCCTGCTGCCACATCCATAAACCAACGGATGGCAGGTTGCTTTTTTCCGTCTTCATCGCGAAAGGATTGCTTGTCATTAATAATCATGAGGTTGTTGCGCGCAAAGGAGTCCAGGGGTTTTAAACGGCCCTGGTGAAGCACGGGAATTTGACTAAAGGTGTGCAGGTCCATGGCCTGCTCTTTGTAAGGGTTGCCCACCAGACCGCGGCCAAAGCTGAGGATGCAAAGCACCACAAAGATCCAGGGCAGAAATTTTTTAAAGGTATTCATGAGGCTGTGGCTATCCTTTTTTTACGACGTTTCAAGGAGCGGCTCAGCGAAAAGCCAAACTGCAGTAAGAGACCCAGGGTGACCAGCACACAGGAAAGATAAGGCAAAAGCCAACCGGGGTTTTCGACCACCTGCAGCACCGTGCCGCTTTCATCGGGCTTGTACGACGCCTGGTAATAGGTTTCGCCCCGATAGCGCAGCGGGTGGTTCATCCAGATTTTCACTTCCCGGTCTACGCTCTGCTCAGGGTCCAGAATTTGCACCGTACTGGCAAAGTTTTTGGGGATCTCGGTACCCGGGTAACGATCAAAGGTAAAATCTTTTAAGAACAAAGAAAAGGGCTTGTAGTTACGGGCAAAGCGCAAAGACATCTGATAGGGGGTTTTGCTCTCGGGCGGCGTCACCGCATGGCTCGATTTCAACCACACCGAGGTGGTAAAGCTTCCCACCTCTTCAGTGGTGCCTTTTTTATAGAGGGTCACCAACGCCGCGGGCATATCAATTTGGCCTTCATTGACGGCGGTGCCGCTGATTTCAGGGGCTTCTTTGGCAATAAAGCCACTGCCGTCACTGGCCCGCTCCATCACCGAGTTTTTGTAAAAATGATCCACCTGCACATCAAAGGGCAGACGTTCGTCTTTAATTAGACCTTCTTTGCGCAGCTTGTCTTCAGGGATCACCGTCACCACATCGGTTTTGGGATCGCTTTCATCAATAAAAGCCAGCTCAGGGTGGCGAATGTCTTCGCTGTAATTGCTGCTCGCGCCTTCGTCAATGGACATCATGCTTTCATCGGCCATTAAAGCCGTCACGCCCTCACCCACCAACAGCAATATCAGGCCCAAATGAATAAAAAACAGGCCGATTTTTTGTTTAGAGAGGTTAAAGCGCTGAAAATGGGCCACCAACAGATTGATCAATAACAAATTGCCGAGCAGCCAACCGCCGGGAAAGGGGAACGCGCCGGGCACCTGGTTCGTGCGCGGAAAAAACAATTGAAAATCCACCCACACATACCAGGAGCGGAAATAGTCTCGCACCACGGTCCAGACCCCTTGATCAATCTGGGCCAGGGTGCCAAAAAAGATCAAAAAGATACTGAGCACCAACAGGGTGACGGTCAGGCCCAACGCGCCAAAAAAGTTAATGACGGGCTTAAGGCCCCCGGTGGCCTTCCGGCGATGCGGATCCATGGGTGTATCATCACGACTCATGAGGCATCTCCTTTAAACTGAATGGATTGTAAAAAGTCCTGAAAAGGTTTTTCCTGGGACTGGATCAGCTTGGCTGGCCCCATCATTTTAATGAACCAGGTCATGCCCTCCCGCTCAATCAACGATACCAACATGCCTGAACCATCAAGATTGGTATAGAGGGCCATATAATAGCCTTTATTGCCGTCGACGGTAACATCTTTAACGGTGTTTTTAAGCCCTTCTTGACTGGTGGGGGCCATTTCTAACTGATCGCGCCAGCGATTGGTGTTTTCTAAAAGTCCACCGCCGTCGCCCGCCAGCGTCACCACCGATACATCAGCAGTCATGCCCTGATCGTTCACGTCAAAAGAGGCCACACGCATGGTGCCTTTGTCTTTTTCTTTCCAGGTGGCTGGCAAAGTATAGGCCAGGGTCGCAGTGGGTTCAGCAAAGGGCAAGCTTGACGGTGCTGCTGCGCTACCGGCATTGGTCGAAGGCGCATTGGCCCCTGCAGGTGCACCCATACCCGGTAAGGCGGCTGCGGTGGTGGAGCCATCGGCCGCTTTCACTTGAAAAGAGCGGCTAAAGTGCGAGAATTTCTCACCCTGGGCTTCTACCACGGCTCGGGTGCCGCTGAGTTTTAAAAACCAGCGCTGGCCATTTTTTTCTAAGAGCACCACGCGCATGGCTTTGTCTTCTTTACCCGTGGGCGCGTAGAGTTCTAACTCCACCGCCGGGGTGCCATCCACCTGAATGGGACGCAGGGATTGCGAGATGGCTTCATCGCTTGCCAGAGGTTCAAGGCCCACCTGTCCGCGCCAGCGGTTGACGTTGGATTTTAAATCACCGGATTGGGCCGGCAGATTGACCACTGACACATCTCCTCCCTCAGGGGTTTTAAAGGAGGCCAGGCGCATGGCGGAAGCCGCCTCTTCTTGCCAGCCCTCGGGGGTGACAAAGACAAAGTTTCGCGCGTTCGCTTTGGGCGCGCTCGCGACCGTTTTTAACGTATCGCTTTTGGGAATTCGGTATTGTTCGATGTCTTCGCCACGACAGGCACTGAGGGTGGTCAGCAGACTCAGGGCAAGCCCCAGTGTGCGAGCGAAAGCAAAGAAAGACATTGATTGTTTTTGCATAGCTTTATTCTAGAAGCGCTTTCTGATCCCTGCGTATGACGCGGATCAATTTCGGGTTAAACAAAAATTAAAGTAACCTTAGTTTGTACCGGGTATCTTACCATGAGCGAAACCGTTAAACACATGCGATATGCTATGATGAGGTACAAAATTTGCGATAATCCTCCTTCCATCATTTATCGCGGGAACACCAGGTAAAGGTAACGATGTTTGATAATCTCTCTGAACGCTTTCAGAACGTATTCCATAAAATCTGGGGTCAGGGCAAAATCACCGAAGAAAATATTACAGAAGCTCTGCGCGAAGTGCGCCGTGCCCTCCTCGAAGCTGACGTCAACCTCAAAGTTATTAAAGGGTTGATGGCACGCATTAAAGAAAAATCCCTCGGGCAAGAAGTCCTCAAGAGCCTCTCTCCGGGTCAACAATTTATTAAAATCGTCAACGATGAGTTGGTGGCTTTGTTGGGTGGCGAAAACGCGCCCCTCAACTACAACGGCTCTCCTGGCGTCATGATGCTCTGCGGTTTACAGGGCGCGGGTAAAACCACCACCTGTGGTAAACTCGGCTTGTTTTTGCGTAAACAGGGCCGTCGCCCCTTGCTCGTGGCTGCGGATATTTATCGGCCTGCGGCAATTCAGCAATTGATCGTTCTGGGCAAGCAATTGGGCATTCCAGTTTTTCACCTGGAGGGGGCCCAGCCAGTCGAAATTGTACAAGCGGCCATGAAGCACGCCAAAGAAAACGGCAACGACACGGTTATTTTAGATACAGCCGGCCGTTTACACATTGATGAAGCCCTTATGGACGAACTCAAGCAGATTAAAGCCACCACCAAACCCAACGAAATTTTGTTGGTGGTCGATGCCATGGTGGGCCAGGACGCGGTGAATATGGCCAAGTCCTTTGACGAAAGCATTGGCATCACCGGCGTGGTCATGACCAAGATGGATGGTGACACCCGTGGGGGTGCAGCCCTCTCTGTCAAAGAGGTCACCGGCAAGCCCATTAAATTGATCGCCTCAGGCGAAAAAATGGATGCCTTAGAAAAATTCCATCCGGAGCGCATTGCGGGCCGTATTCTGGGCATGGGAGACGTGGTCTCTCTGGTGGAAAAAGCCCACGAGATCGTGGACGAAGAAGAAGCCAAAGCCATGGAAGAAAAGCTGCGTAAAGCCAGCTTTACCCTTGAAGACTTCTTAAAACAAATGCGTCAGGTTAAAAAGATCGGCTCTCTTGAACAAATCATCGGTATGATTCCAGGCCTCGGAGGTAAAATTGACAAAGAAGCCCTGGCCCAGGGTGAAAACCAGCTCAAAACCATTGAGACCATTATTCAATCCATGACCATTGAAGAGCGTCAAAAGCCTGACATTATTAACGCCAGCCGCCGCCGCCGTATTGCCAAAGGCAGCGGCCACTCGGTACAGGAAGTGGCACAAATGCTCAAGCAGTTCCGCGAAATGCAGAAGATGATCAAAAAACTGTCCGGTGCCGGGCTCTTTGGGGGCAAACCCAAAAAGAACCTCATGCGGGGCGGACAAATGAAAGCCATGCAAGCAGCCATGCGGAATTTTCCCCGTGGCCCCATGCGCTAAGCCAGGTAATATAAAGATTAGATTAAGGTAAGCTTAGCAAATTTTAAGCTAAAATCACATTTTTTCAACAAAGATCTCAGGTAAAGGCCTTGAGATCTTTGTTTTAATTGTTATATTATTAAGCCACTATGACAAACCTATCTGCAACGCGCCTTCCTGAGCGCCTCAGTTTACAAAGCAATCATTACCGACGAATTTTGCAACGGCAAATTCCCGGACAACAGGCTTTTGGGATCTATCGGGGGGTTCCCACCTTTAAAGCCGGCGAAGTGATCGAAAACCTGATCCTCATTAGCGAAGATCAACGGTTTGTATCCATGGGCTCATGCTGGAAAAGTCTTTTACGGGAAATGGAAAAGGAGCAAGGACGTTTACGTTTTCTCAGAGACAAAGGCCTTTTAAGCCCGCACAGCGAAGACCCACTGCGTAAAATTCGCGCCGCCACGTAGTTACATTACCAACGGGTTACATCATTTTTAAACGCGCACCCGTATCAGATTTAATCACCTCGATACGGGCTTCAAAGCGTTCTGCCAATTCAGGAATGTGGGTAATAATCCCCACGCATTTACCACTCAGCTGAAGTTTTTCCACCACCGATGCGGCCATCTCTAAAGATTCGGCATCTAAGGTGCCAAACCCCTCGTCAATAAACAGGCTATCCAGCTGAATACCTTGCGAAAGATAGCGATTTAAAGCCAGCGCCAGGGCCAGACTGGCCAAAAAGCTTTCGCCTCCGCTCAGGGTTTTTACCGAGCGAGGCTCCTGGGCATTCCAGGCGTCTAACACCACCAACTCTTCCTGCTCATCCAGCTCAAAACGATAACGTCCGCTCGACAATTGCTCCAATTCCTGAGAGCCTTCGGTCATCACCCGCTCTAAAATACGTTTGGCCAAAAAATCAGGCAAATGGCGAGAACTCAAATCATGATAAATCCGTTCATAAAGCGCGTGTTGGGCACTGACATGCTCCAACTCTTCTTGCAAGCGGCTGCTGCGCGCTTGTTGCGCTCGCGCGTGTTCAATGGCTTTACGCAACAGAGCTGCCTCTGTACGGCGCTCTCGCAAGTCCTCTTGCAATTGCTGGTGATGCTGTCGCCACTGCGCCAGGGTCTCTGTGTCCAGGGTGCGCCCGGCAATCTGTTGCTGTATGCGCGCTAAAGCTTGCTCCAACGCCATCTCCTGAGAGCGGTGCTCTTGCAGCTGGGTTTGCCAGGCTTTGAGCTGAGAGGGATCGGGCATATCCTCCCGCAAGGCTTTTAAATCCTGGTAACCCAGACGCTCACACACCGCCATCAAATCCTGGCGCGCCTGGGCAATTTCCTCTGTCAATTGCGTCAGTTGAAGCTGATTACTCTCCCGCCGTTCTTGCTGCACCAATTGCTGTTGCTGCAGGGCCTGCTCACGCTCTTTGAGTTCGGCCTGTTGCGTTTCATAATCCGCAAGTTGCTTCTGCAAGGTTTTTAAACGCTGCTGACAACGGTGTTCATAATCCTCAGCGCTATCTGCAGCCCCCAGCACCGCAGCCAGTTGCTCTGACACCCCTTGCAGGCGTTGCTCTGCCTGTTCGATCTGCAGGGTAACGCGGGCCAAAGCCGCTTCTTTTTCGACCCGTGTGGCTTCAGCCGTCGCCACCTGTAAGGCCTGGGCCTGAGCCGCCTGCTCTTGCGCCCGGTACTGCGCCTCTAACTTTTCCCGTTGACGCAGCCGCTTCTTTTGCTCACTATACTGCGCCCGCACACTGGCCAAACTGGGCAAAGTCTCCACCTGTAAAAGCGCGCGCAACTCCAGGGTAAGCGCCTTAGCCGCTTCATAAGCCTGATTTCGCTCATCGCGCAAGACCGTGGCTTGTGTCTGATGGGTTTGCCACTGAGACTGGGCCTGGGACCATTGCTGAAAGGCACTTTGCTCGGCTTGTTCAGCCCCTTGCAAGCGGGTTTCCGCCTGCAGACAACGGGACTGTATCGCCGCCAAAGTGTCAGCCGTTTCGGCCTGGGGTAGCGTAGGTACCTCTGAAACGGTGTGCTCACACACCGGGCAGGGCTGCCCGGCATGCAAATGTCGGCGTAAATCCAGAGCTAATCCCTGTTGACGCAGGAGCTCTCGCTCTGTCTGAAGCTGCAAAAGCTCCTGGCGGCACTGCTCCCGTTGCCCCTGACAGGCTTCCAAAGCCTGGGCCTGAATATCTAAGTCCCTTTGCAAGACCTGGGTTTGCTGCTTCCAGGCTTGAAAGGCGGCCTTGGCCCTGGCGAGCGCCGGCTGTAAATGGGTCTCGAGGGTATTGAGTTGATGCCCCCACTCCGCCAGTCGGGTCAGATCTTCAGCGGACACCTGCCATTGGCGTAAGGACTGTTCCAGAGACTGTAATTGAGACTGAAGCTCTTCCTGGGCCCGTTGGGCCAGGTCTCGTTGCTGCCGGGCCTGGGCTTGCTCCTGTTGATGCTGCTGAGCGGTATCGTGGAGATCTTTCAGCTGAGCCTGTAAGCCAGCATAGCGCTCCAACACCGGTGAAAGGCCTTGCAACTGCTCCCGTTCCACTTGCCATTGGGGTTGCAACGCCGCCTGGGCTTGCAAGGTGACTTTGACCGCTTCCAGGGCCTGGAACTGCGCCGTCAACAGCTCCTGATCTTTGTGCAAACTTGCCTGTACGGTTTCTAAATGCCTTTGTTTTTGCAGGCTTTTCTCTAAATAATTGAGTTGGGGCTGAAAAGCTAATAATTGTTCACCCACCTGCACCTTTTGGGCCAACGTTTGCATCTGCGAAGCCGCAATGCGGTGTTTTTCACGATCTGTCAGTAACTCCGCTTCCTGTTGTAAGGCTTCCCACAATTGCTCAGCCGCTTTCAGTCGCTCATCGGCGGCCTGGAAGCTTTCCTGGTCGAGGCGGCTTTGCGCTTCGACGCTCTCCAATTGTTCTTCCTGTTGCACAAGCTCCGCCACACTCACTGCGCCAATGCCCTGTAACTCCCCCTTTAAATGGGCCAGGCGATCGGCACCGGCACGGCGTTGGGCATCAGCGGCCTGCTGCATTTTTTCGTAGACGCCCAGTTGTGCCAGGTTCATCAACATGGCCCGACGATCACTGGCGTTGTCTTGTTTTAAAAACTGGTCAAAACCACCCTGGGGTAAGACCAATACCCGACGGAAGGCATGAAAATTCAAACCCAGCAGCTCTGGAATCAGCTTTTTGATTTCACTGACGCTGCCCGTCACATCGGGTTGCCAGTCCTGGGTGTCATCCGCTCGACTGTCCAGCTCCACGCGGTGCTGTTGAGGCGTCACCTGGCGCGTGATGCGATAATCTCGGCCCTGGTGGCGAAAGGCAAACACCACCCGGGCTTTTTGCGCCGGGTTTTCCACATCCTGATAAATCAGCTTCTTGAGATCGCGGGAGCCCATACGTGGCGTTTCCCCATACAGGGCAAAACTCATGGCGTCTAAAATACTGCTTTTGCCCGAGCCTGTGGGGCCTGTCAGCACAAAGATATCCTGAGCGGTAAAGTCCAGGGTTTCGGGCTCACGAAAAGCCATAAAGCCTTCTAAGGTTAAAAACAAGGGTCGCATTTACTGCACGCTTTCCCACAATTCATGAAAGGTCTGGGCCAGGACATCGGGCAGCTCCAAATGATGGGCCTGGCAATAGGCACGGTATACATCCAGCGGTGCATCCAGTTGCAAAGATTGATACTGCGAAGCCACAGTGGCTTTGGCCGGCAATTGCAATTCCACGTGCAGAAGGTTTTTGCCCAGACGCTCTCGCAGCTCGTCCACCAGGCCTTTGCGGGGAGCCTTCACCTGCACCCGTAGCTTCAAGTAATGGTGGGTATCTTGCCATTCCGCTAAGATGTCATTCAACTGGTCTTCATGACAGCGGATGAAGCGCAGCGGATGCAAAAGCTCCAGCGGTTCAAAATGAACCACCGGCGACTTTCCGGGCGCTAAATCCACCAGATGGACCCCCTTTTCTGCTTCGGCCTCTCCAAAGTCAATGGGGTACGGCGTGCCACAATACCAGGTGGGCACCGGCGCTTTTTTGACCTGTTGGCGCTTGTGAATATGGCCCAAAGCAATATATTGGTATTCCGGGGGCAATTGCTGAGGCTGTACCGCAAAGGTATCGGCCAGAGACAGGGCCCGCTCCGAATGGCCCGGCTCAGCTCCACTGATCATAAGGTGAGCACATAACACATGCAGATCAGCCTCAGGCCGTGAAGCGGTCAAAAGCCGCATCACGCCAGCCACCTTTTCGGCATAGTGTTGCCGCTGGCTAGCCAGGGTCTCATGCTCTGCAGACAAGCGCACCAGCTGACGTTCTGAAGGATAAGGCAAGCCCGTTAAACACAGACGCTGCCCCTTGAGGGTTAAGAGATGGTGGGCATTGCGTTGCAACCGGTCAAACACATGCACCGACGCCAGCTGCAAAATTTCACGCATGCTTTTCCAGAGCCGGGTGCTGTCGTGATTCCCTGAAATCATCACCACAGGCACCTGACGCTGATGCAGAGCCAGAAAGAACTGGTTCAGCACCTCAATGGCCTGGTTGGGTGGGTGAAAGGTATCGTACAAATCACCGGCAATCACAAAGACGTCCACCGCCTTGTGTTCCACAATCTCAAGCATTTGCTCTAAAGCATAAGACAAATCGGGCAAGCGCTCCTGTTTAAACAGGGTTTTTCCCGCATGCCAGTCTGAGGTGTGCAGTACACGAATCATACTTTACCAATCCTCCAGATCACGGATCAATTCCGCATCCAATTGGTGATCCTGCTGGCGATGGTCCACCTCAGCGGCCCGGGTGGCCCAGGCGGGCCAGGGCACATGCACCAGCAAAGGGCTGGGCAACTCCGGTTGCTGCACAATCATGCTGCCGGGGCGTAACATCAACGCCCGCTGACGAAAGCTGCCCCGTAAATAGTCGTACTCCTTCGCTGAGGCCTCCGCCCCGTCCAGGCGGCCCGTCACCCTTACTGCCGCATTGCTGACAATCCGTTTTTCTACTTCTGAAGCCGTCTGCTGAGCCCCCAATAAAATCAGTCCCATACTGCGCCCCCGCTCCGCAATGTCCAACAGGGCGTCCCGAATGGGGCTGTACCCGCTGCGGGGCGCATAGCGATTGAGTTCATCGAGCACAATAAACACCGGTTGTTTATTGCCACTGCTGGATTTGTACTCCATGATTTCTTGTAAAATCGAGCCCACCACAAACATCTGGCCCTTGGCATGCATTTGGTGAATGTCAATGACGGTCAATTGTTTGTCTTGCCAACGCACCGCCTGCTGGGTGCGCATATCGGGTCGCACGAGAGCCTGCACATGATGAATGGCATGATCCAGGCGGCGTAGAAATGCTTTAATGGTGCCCGTGGCATTGGAGCCAAACCAGTAACGGCGTGCCCGTTTGGCGTCATAGGCCTCCTGACCGTCCAGCTCATCATCGTCGATGTCTTCCACCAGGGTTTGCAGATGTTGACTGAGATCCTTAAGGGACTTCAGGGATTTGGCGTAAGGGTCCTCGGTAATCAACACCTGCTGTTTGGCGTTTAAACTGATCTCAAACAGACGATCACTGACCCGATCCAAGACAAACATCAGATTGGAGCCCATGTCCTCACCAAATAAAAAGCGCAGCTGTCGGTAGCGGGCCACCTGCCACAGGCTCCAGCCGTAGACTTTGACCCCTTCTTGTTTTACCGTATCGGGCACCATGACCCCCTGGGTGTCTTTACAGGGGGCGTAAAAGGCCACATCTTGAAAGGGAGTGGCAGGCAAACCCAGGGCCTCATACTGCGCCCGATGGGCATCGGTTAGCTGGGCATTGGGTTGGTCCAGGTAAAAAAGGTCCTCTTCTTTGACGTTGAAAATAATAGCCCGGGCGTTTTGCCGCTCAAAGACAGGAATCGAAGGACTGTTAAAAATACCGTGCAGCAAAAACAGGGTAAAAGAGGTTTTGGTGGCCACTCCCGAAATTCCTGAAATAGAAACGTGCCCCCCGCGGGTACCGTCTAAAAAATCGTAATTCAACCAGGCGGGTTGCCCGTTTTGTAAGCGACCGGCGGGCAAGCGCCGTTTCATCTGGTTAAAATAGAGGGCCTGATCAAAATGATCGTGCTCTGCCCGATACACCGCATCACCCGGACGCGGCGGTGTATAAATTTCGGGCTCAATGCGGGTAATGCTGACCCGCGCCGCATAGCAAAGACTATAGGGCAATAGCCCTTCATGCACCCGAAGAGAATCGCTGTGAAACTCCAGGCCTTCCAGGGATTTTTCCACCCGATCCACCAGACCATAATACTGAATGTGTTGACCCGTTTCAGGATCGACACAAGCCACCCGTACCACATCGTCGAGCTGTACGCAGGCGGACTCAGACACACTGATCCAGAACTCCAGGGGAGAGGTTTCTTTGCTGCCCATAATAATGCCAATGGGGGAAGGAAGATGATTCATACAAGCTCCTGAAGGTGATGATGGAAATAAGCGTCAATGGCCCGCTGGATAAGTGCCCGATGGCCCATACGCATTTTAAGCTGGCGTTCCAGGGTATGAATAGGCAAGATATTTTGGGGCGAGCGGGGATCTTCGTGACGGGACAGCACCAGGGCCGGTAAAATCTCGCAAAGACGATCTGCCAGGGCCTGCACGGTGGCAATGCTGGCCTGCACCTGATGACTTAAGACCTCCAGGCGCACAATGCCAGACAAGGGGGAATCCAGACGCTGGGGATTGGCCAGACACATATACCAGGAAATTTGTTTTTGACCAATGCGAAACAAAGGGCTGCGTTGGCCCGCTTGAAGGGCGTAGAGTACCCGGTGTTGTTCCGGGGGCAGGTAGCGGGTATGCAAGGTTTTGACCAGGCCCACCACTGGCATTTTTTGCGCGGCATGGGGTGTAGAGTAACGGGGCAAAGGCCCATCCACCATAAAAATAACGGGGTGTTCCTCGGACTGTTGGGTCTCGTATTGCGCCAGCAACGCCTCTAAATAATGCTTTTCTGTGGCCCGCAAGACCTGTTGTAAAGCCTGTTCAGGCGCCTGTTCTTCGACGGTCTCGGGCCGGGGTGTATAGTGCACGTGTTCAAAAGCAAAGGGCAAACCCGGAAACGCCGTTTCTCCGGCAGGCAGGGCACAATCGGTGGGCAAAAGTAAGCAGCGCCGCACCCGAGGCACCAGCAAAGCCTTCTCCATAGAGAGGGATTGACCCGGCTTTAAGCGCAAAGCGCCCACCACCACGGTGCCTAAGCCACTGTAACCATAGCGATCTGCCGCTTCAAACAGTAAACGGGTATGCATGCGCACCACGCCATCTAAAAACACCAGCTCCTCAGGTACAGACAGGGTAGGAGTATTTGGGGAAAGCCAGGGGGTACCCAGGGGTTCCCATACCAGTGGCGCGCGCTCTAAGTTGACCTCTACGGCCTCTCGACTTTGGGCCTGTGTTCCCCATTGCAAGGCGGAACCGTAATCGGGCTCCCAGCCATCACGCCGTAGGCCCGCCTGGATCAAGGCCGCCAACCCTGGGTAAGCGGGAGAAAAGGCAGAGTCTGTCATGACAGGGCGGACTGCTTCAGCTGTTCTTGCAGGTTTTTTAAGTGCGCTGTACTCCGCGCCAGCAGCTGCGTATAGCTCATCACGCGGTAACGCTGTTGCTGTTGAAACACAGACAGAGCATTGGCCTGCTCGGCATCCGGGGTATCGCCCACCAGCACCAAAACATCAGGGGTCTGTTCAAGGGACAAAGCGCGCAATTCATAACTCAACTCACCCAGGGTGGTGCTAAGCAGCTCCGTGGGCACCCAGGTGGAACACTGGGTGTTCAACTGAAAGAGAGCGCCTACCTGGTAAGGCCCACAGCACACCCATTGGCATTGCGCCGTTAAAGGGTGCTGAAAACCTAGAGTGTGGGGGGGTAAACCCCGGGTGTCAAAACTTGCCGTATTTTGCAAAAGCAACTCTGGATAGGCCTTAAAAAAGGTAAACAGACGCTCTGCAGGCTGTGTCGGGGCTTTGAGCAATTGATGTAGCCCTTTGAGGGCTTTGCGGTAAGTGGCCACCGTAAACATCAGCTGAGATTGTTGCAGCGCAGGCACCGGTGATTGCAGTAACGCCGTCATACGTGTTTTCAACGCTTCTGCGGACAGATGCGGTAAGTCCTCTGCAGAAGCCGCGGAAGGCGCTGTAGGAGACTCCCCACGACAACGGGCCACAAAGGCCAGGGCTTTGCTTAACTCACCCTCATGATTTTCAGAAAGACTAAATCCCGAGCTTTCATCTTGCTCCCATTCACTGTCGGCATTTTTGCGGCGATAGGTTTTTAAGGCAATACTATCGTGGTGAAACGCGCCGGTACGGTGGTTGTGCACCCGCACGTACTGAATTTCCCGCTTGACGCGCTTGCCGGTGTACAGTACTTCGCGCTGTGCGCCCTGGACGTTTTTATGAGGCGTTGAAGGCTCTGAGTTTTGAATGTTTTCTGTGTGTTCCTGTGTCATGGCCTCTATTGTACAGGAAAACCCCAATTCCTTGCAGAGGGGCAGGGAATTGGGGCTTTTAAAAAAGTGTTGCTACACTACTTTTTAGTAGCGAGGAGGACGGGCTTCACGAGGACGGGCTTCGTTTACGGTGAGGTTACGGCCCATGAACTCTTGTCCGTTGAGTTGGCTGATTGCATCTTGAGCCGCTTCAGGAGAGCTCATTTCTACAAAGCCGAAACCGCGAGAACGGCCAGTTTCACGATCAGTGATCACACGGGCGCTGGTGACTTCGCCGAATTGAGCAAAGTGGTCGCCAAGATCCTGGTGATTGGTGTCGTAGGAAAGGTTTCCAACGTAAATATTCATCTGTGTAAAGTCCTTTTACAATTTACAAGTTTGTTTGGAACTTAAGGAGTCTGAAGCTTAAAACCATGAAGGCGGCTGAAACAGGGACGAAACAAACTTGTAAGTCGCGGAACGGGCCAAATCACGAGATGCCTGCAGAACTCTAAATTCCACAGTCTTAGTATAGATCTATCTTTTACAGATGTCCAGCTTTTTCTAAAAATCCGCGAAAAATCTGTCGTTTTTTATACATTGCGTTAGCAGCTTTTTAACATTTGCATGGGTACAGTAAAAGAAAAAAGGAGACTTTAACGTCATGAAATCTTTAATTGCTATTGCTTATCCCCGTCTCGCTGAAGCAGAACACATGCGCAGTCGTCTGGCCCACCTTCAACATGAGTACCTCTTAGAACTAGAGGATCTGGTTATTGCTGAAAAACGCAGCCATGATAAGGTCAAGCTGCACCAGGCCGTGGACCTGACCACCACAGGGGCTGTACAGGGCAGCTTTCTGGGCTTGCTGGTGGGAACGCTGTTTTTAAACCCCTTGCTGGGTGTAGCGGTGGGCGCTGCGTCGGGAGCCATTACAGGAGCCCTGGCTGACATTGGCATTGATGATCCCATGATGAAGCGCATGGGAGAAAGCCTCAAAGAAGGCAGCTGTATTTTGTTCGTGCTGGTCAAAGAAATGAATTTTGAGCGCTTGCTACAGGAAGTAGAAGGTGGCGGCGGACTGTTGGTGAAAACCTCTCTGAAGCACGATGAGTCGGCTCGCCTGCAAAAGGCCCTGGACACCCATCGCAAACAGGCCCAAACAGTAGAGTCCCTACCCCCTGAGGCCGTGCTCTTAGAACCTTAAGCCTTGCTGTGCGGCGCTTAATAGGCCCGGCGCGATTTAAAATCATGGAACACCACTGCAAAGGTGCGCCATAGAATACGCAGATCTAAGCCCAGTGACCAGCGCTGAATATAGTAAAGGTCATGGGCGACGCGTTGTTCCAGCGAAGTGTCGCCCCGCAAACCATGAATTTGCGCCCACCCGGTTAAGCCCGCTTTGACCTGGTGCCGCTGAGCATACCCTGGAATATCTTCGCTAAACCGGGTGACAAAAAAAGGGCGTTCGGGGCGAGGGCCCACCAGGCTCATGTCGCCTCTGCACACGTTCCACAATTGGGGCAGTTCATCAAGGCTGGCCCGGCGTAAGAACTGTCCCACCCAGGTGGTCCGCCCATCATTGCGCTGTGCCCATACGGGGCCGCTCTGGGCCTCTGCCTGGGGCTTCATGGTGCGAAACTTGTACATCACAAACACTTTGCCCTGGCGACTCACGCGTTCTTGACGGTAAAAAGCACCGCCGCCCTGGCGGGTCCAGAGGCTCTCAACCCAAATGGCCAGGGTAATCAAAGCCAGCAGCGGGAGTAATAACACCAGCGCGAGACCGGCCAGTCCCAGATCCAACATACGTTTGAGCAAGCGAGAGCGGCGCTTGTCCAGCGGGATTTGACCGACGTCTGAGGTCACGTCCGAAAGGTGAAGATTTGATGTACAATACATATCACACTGTATTATAGCGGTAAAAGGATAAGCGCCACAGCATACTATGGAAGAAATTACCGAAGACACGATCGAAGAGCTTGTACACCAGGCGCTAAGCCATACAGGCCCTGAATCTCAGGAGCTTCTAAAAGATTACATGGTGTATGCAGTGCATTTTGAGCGTGACGATTTGGTTGCCTTGATTCTGGAACGTTCGATTCGGCAAAACCGTCTGATCGAAAAACTTCAGGACTACGGTTTCAAAACCCAGACCCGCATCCCTTTCCTGTTTGATGACGACGAAGATGATATCCCACCGCCTGCGCACCCCTTTGGATAAACGCCCATGACAGCCCTGGGAAAAGAAGATTTAGCGCTGCTTCAGGTCGCGATTGCCCGGGGACTTTTGCAAAAACAAGCGGTGATTGCCCTCTTACAGGCCCACAAAGCCCGCTATGAATCCGCTAAACAATTTCACACCGGCCATTTTCACCACATCAGTGGCCAGGGCAAACTCTTTTTAGGGGATGAAGAACAGGCCTTAAAGTTGGCCCCGTTGCTTTACCGTGCCCGAGACTGGAAAACCTGGGGAACCCAACATCTTTTGCTGGATGCCCAGGGTCAACCTCTCGAAACCCTGACCGTCCCTGACAACACCCATAAAACCCTGATCCAGTGGATTCAAACCTCGCATCACAGCGCCCACTGTTACGCCTTTGACCCGCAGTTTAGCAGCGCCCTTTGGCACGGCCCCCAGTCCCACTTTTGGTTTCCTGAGCAGACCCAGGCCCGTTTGCCCCATGGCCCGCTGGATCTTTTGCTTACCCCCACCCCCTACCTCTTCCTGGGCGATCGCAGCCGGGGCCTCATTGAGGTCTACCATCTTCAGCCCGGTGTTTCCCCTGAGCTCATCGACACCTTACCGGTGCGCAAGACCCCTTCACCCCTGGCACTCGCCATGGCTTTCGATGGACACGCTCTGCACTTTCATGGTCAGGAAAACAGCACCCTGCTCAGCTATAACCCACACACCCAACAGAGCGAAAAGCGCGAGCTGGGGCGGGGACACCTGGGGAACCTTTGGGCGGAAGCCGAGCGCTTATGGATCCTCGTGCGCAAACCGCATCCTGCCCTGGTGGCGCTCGACCTGCTCCACGATGAGGTGGAAGATATCGCAAAGCTACCTGGAGAACTCAACACCCACCGGGGCAGCGCGCCCATTGATACCCTGAGCTTTGATCCCCATAACCACTTGTGGGTATTGAACAACACCCAGACCGAAGGCCATCGAGCTTTTCAACAACAATTGGTTCAGGTGTCCACCCGCACCGGTGAAGTTCAACAGTATCCCCTGGAGCTGACGGATCCCTTACTGGGGATCAGCTTTGCCCATCTGAACCCTGCCTTAGCCGTACGCGACCAGTCTATTTGGACTTTGATCTTTGAAGCCGGACTGATGACAGAAGCAGACTATCAAAGCCTACGCACAGCGGACGCAGTCCCGGCAGTGCCTGAGCCTGAGCAGCGACCACACACCGCACCGGTAAATTTACCCGACCCCCCCCGCGAAAAAGCACCGGACCATTGTCCTTTGTGCCAACACCGTCTGATGGGGCTGTGGGACTGCCCCATTTGTGGCTATGAAGTGCCCCATGCGGTACGCCAGCAGTATCACGCAACCGCCTCTTACCGCGAGAACCACGGCTTAAAACCAGGCTTTATGGTCTTACCGGATCCGGTGCGACAACGGGTTTTGGTTTTAGATCACCTTCACAAGGTTCAGAAAGTGATTGCCTATTCAGCCCAGCTGCCCCAGGCCCACGCCCAGGATGTGGTGAGTTTAGGAGACGATCGTTGGTTATGCAGCGATGTTAACAGCGGCCTGGTCTGGCACATGGATAGCGCAGGTCATCTGCTTTGGCAATGGCCTGACACTCCCGACAGCTTACGCCGTCATCCCCTGAAAACCACGGTCCTGCGCCAGGGGACGCAGGTTTTTTATATGGGCATCGACAGAGATCAAGAGACGGTCACCGTCTATGACGAAAAAGGCCAACGCCACCAGGTCTTAAACCCACCTTCTCCCGAGCTTGGCACCCCACAGGATGTGCAGTATACCCATCGCCATGAATTTGTGGTGTGTTATCAGCAGGGGGTGGCGCGCTTTGATAGGGAAGGAACGCTCCTGAAGGTCTACCCGCAGAACGATTATAACTGGCATCAATTGCGGTTTTGTCGCTACAACCACGCGGATGAAATGTGGGTGGTTGATACGGGAAGTCACGAATTGATTGTGCTCGATCCCCAGGGGGTCATTCAGCAGCGCTTCTTTTATTACCGTGAACATCTGGCAGAAGCCATGCAGGTGCCGCAACCGACCTTTTTTCACCGTTTAGACACCGGTGACTTTGTGCTAAGTGATGCCACGCGGGTCATTGAAATTGTGGTAAAAGCCCGGCAATTGCGTTGGCATCAAAATCTCGACACCCTGCAATTGCCGAGCATTCCCCCGCCCACTGAAACCCCGGGACCGGCCCCAACCCCTCGCCGTCCCACCGTACCAACCCCTGCGACCCCGGCTCCCAGCGGGGCGGGATTCCAGGTGCCCCGCAAAAAAGTGGTGGGCAACCGCCTCGAGGCACTGCTTAAAAAAAATGTGGCCCCACCGGCCAAAGAGAGCTATAGCCCCTCCATTGTCTATAAAGATCCTGTGGCCCAACTCGATAAGCGCTCTTTTTACCTTCTGGATCATAAAAACAACAGCGTGATTCGCATCAATCGCAAAGGCAAGGTCCTGTGGCATTACGGTTTTGATCTCGGCCAGCAATTGCAAAAGCCCGCTTTTTGCCTGACCGAGGGCCAAACCCTCTGGGTCGCAGACACTTACCAACATCGCCTTCTGGCCCTGAACATGATCGACAAAGAAGTCCATGCCGAATACACAGGCCCCGGCGATCACCCCCTGCGATCGCCGCGGGGATTTTGCCTGACCGAAACGGGCCTGCTGGTGGCTGACCAGCAAAACAGACGTCTCATTGAGCTTTCTCGCGAGCGCCCTAAAGAAGTCTTATGGACCTTTAACGACCCCCAATGGATTTCTACCCCCCACAGCGTGCAATGTCTTGCCAATGGCAATTTTCTCTACACCGACGCCTATCTCAACGCCGTGGTGGAAGTCAATCGCCAGCAACAGGTCGTCTGGCAGTATTCCCGTGGGCTCTTTTCCCCCATGTTTGCCACCCGTTTGGACAATGGCCACACCCTGATTGCCGATACCCATCATCACCGGATCTTAGAAATTAACGCCGATAAACAGACCGTATGGGAATACATTGGCCATGCCAAAAGCAATCGTCTGAACCCGACCCACGTGGAACGCCTGCCCAACGGTAACACCCTGATTACCTATTTCAATCACACCAAGCTCGTCGAATTAACCCCCGACAACAAATGTGTGTGGTCTTATACCCTCGGCAAAGATCTGTTTCAAGCCCCGGTGCAAGGGGACGAAGAAATCCACGTCCGCCAGGAAGGCAAACCCCTTCGCCCTTTTTATAACCCCATCGAAAAACGGCAGCTTTTACAGGCGATGGAACAGAGCCATAGGGTGGTGGAAATTCACATCCGCTGTTTTGACCATATCCAAATGAAAGCCGTGCGGGCCCAGCTTATTTTGATGCGTTTAGAGCACTTTGGTCTGGTGCTCAAAAGCTTTCCCGCCCCTGAAGATTTACTGGCCGGTCAATGGGGACGCGAACTGATTCTCACGGCCAAAGTGCCTGAGGCCACTGATCTGAAGGCCATTCAGGAGAACCTCTCCGCTATCGCGGAAGTGGCAGAGGTCCACCTGCGCCAACTCCAGCGCAAATCCTTCGAACCCCCGGGTCGCTAGTCCGTTAAACACGCCGGATCAAAAGCATAAAGCTCATTTAAAAAGTCCGCTACTTCCTGGGCCGCAAGGCTGTGACAGCGCTGGGCGAGCAAGGTGTAATTTTGGATCAGCCCTTGCTTCGTGGAGGTATCCATTTCATCAAGGCCCCGATCTTGCAACAGGGTGACGTCACGCTCAAGGGCTTCAGCCACCTCAGGATGACAGTGGCGCGCCAAACTTTCTGAAAAGGCAGCTGCGGTAAGGGGGGCCTGCGCACGGTAATTTTGCGGCAAGGTCCACAGCGGAATTTGCGAAAGGGCGGGTTGATTCATGGGGTTGGCGGCGTGTCCCGACACATACTGCGATAGCAAGGCGGTATCGTGCTGAAAGGGACGCAAATGCAAATAGCGCGAAATCTTTTTGCCATCGTTGACGGGGTAGTTATCCCACAAAACCGGCTTGCGCTGCAAAAGCGCCTGTACCCCTTGCAAATGGTCCTCAGGATACGTGCGCGAGCAGACCTCCGGCCCGGTCCAAAAGAGGTCAATGGTGGGGTCAAGGCGCTGCCCCAGGGTGTTTAAATAGCCTGCTGGACGCTGCCCAAACACCTGATCCAGAATGGGATCAAAACTATAGTACGTGGGACATAAAATCAGGCGGGTTTCGGGCAGCACGTCGGCGCATAAATGGGCCAGATCGATTTGTTTTTGGGCCAGGTCGGGAATATCGCCTCGCATATCGTCAAACAACAGCCCCAGTATATCGAAGGCAAACGGTTTGAGTTCAGTGAGTTTTCGTCGCAGGGCCTCTCGCGCCACTGGCCAGGGCTCACGGTAGAGTTCAAAGGGACTCAGGCCCACGCCAAAGTGCACGCCGGCCTCCGCATAACGGCTGCGCAAGCGGTCCATTTGACGACGCTGGGGTGCAGGCCAGGGCTGCTGCCACTGGCGCCGCAAGTGTGGATCTTTTTTGGGCGCATAGATGTAAAAACCATAGCCCGCTTCGGCCAGAAAAGCAGCATAAGCTTCACGCGCTTCAAATTGCCAGGGACGTCCAAAAAAGCCTTCAATCAGACCACAGGCAACGCTCATACAGCCACAAGGTGCTCAAGCAAATGCACCTGTTCGGGGGTTAAGTTCAGGCCCATGGCTGCCTGGTCTTCTTGCAAATGTTTGATCTGCGTGCTGCCAATCAGAGGCAACATGCCCAGGTGTTGTGCCAGTGCAAAAATCAGTTGTGCACCGGTACACCCCACGTGAATGGTCAGGGTTAAAAAGTCTGGATGACCAAAAATCTGACGGTTGGCGGTCAACAGCGAGAACCCCTGGTAGCGAATGTCATGGCGTGCGCACAATTTGCGCACTTCCGCATCCCAGGCAGCGGTGGCATAACAGCGGTTTTGCACAAAATCGGGCGTACTGCCTGTGTTTAAAAGGATTTGCAATTGCTGTGCAGTGACATTTGAGACCCCAATATAGCGGGTTTTTCCTGCCTTTTTTAAGGCACCAATGGCTTGCCATACCTGCTGATCCTCTTCACCAAAACCCTGAGGGTGCAACGGACCATGCAACACATAGCTGTCCAGGTAATCCGTTTGCAAATGCACCAGCGACTGAGCAAAGGACTGCTCTACTTGCGTCACAAAAGGGGCCTTGACGTCATAGGGCAAACGATAATCTTGCCCGGCGGGATAGGTATACTTACTTTGTAAAAACAAGTCTTCGCGGCGGCAAATGCCCGCATGAATCGATGCCTGAACCGCTTCCCCCACGCCAGCTTCATAATAATGCTTGCGCTGGTTTGCCGTGTCAATGGCACGAAAGCCGCAGCGAATCGCTTGCTGGGTATACTCCGCCGTTAACTCTTCTTTCCAGGCCGTACCGTACATTAACAGAAGGTTTTCTGGGGTCAGTGAAGTCATGGTCACAACGGCTCCTCTATTCCCTGGCAAATCGGTTCTTGATAAGCCCGGGATTCATGATGATGTGCCTCTAGAATACCTGCTTCTGACGATTCCGGCAATTAATCCGCATACCGGGCAAAGATCAATGAAGCATTATGGCCACCAAATCCCATACTGTTGCTCATGGCCACCTGCACAGGGTGGGCAATAGATTGGTGGGGAATATAGTCCAGGTCACAGTCTGGATCCGGTATGTCTAAATTGCGGGTGGGATGTAAGTGTTGGGTATGAAGACCCATCACCGTTGCAATGGCTTCCACGCCACCGGCTGCTCCCAACAAATGACCAATCATTGACTTGGTAGATGAAATCTTCAAACGGTAAGCATGAGCTCCAAACAGTTGTTTAATGGCATAGGTCTCCGTTACGTCGTTTAAAGGCGTTGAGGTGCCATGGGCATTAATGTAGTCGACGGCCTCAGGGCGATAATCTGCGTCTTTGAGTGCCTCTGCCATGGCGCGAATTAAACCTTTGGCATCGGGATCCGGGGCGGTAATATGATGGGCATCACTACTCATGCCATAGCCCTTCATCTCCGCATAAATAGTAGCATTGCGGGCCTGAGCAGAAGCCAGGGTTTCGAGAATCAGAACGCCAGCCCCCTCCCCCATCACAAAACCATCCCGCTCGCGATCAAAAGGCCGAGAGGCAGCCTCGGGGTCTGCGTTACGACGAGACAAGGTTTTGGCCGCAATAAACCCAGCAATCCCCAGCGGAGAGATCGCAGCCTCAGTGCCGCCGGTAATCATGATATCGGCATCGCCCCGTTGCAAAATGCGAAAGGCGTCGCCAATGGCGTGGGCTGCCGAAGCACAAGCGGTCACCGGACAGGTGCTGGGCCCCCTTGCCCCCACATGGATAGAGACCTGACCGGCCGCCATATTGGGAATAAACATGGGAATAAACAGCGGTGATACCCGACGCGGGCCTTTTTCCTGGAGTTTGGCATGTTGCTCTTCGACCACATCAATGCCACCAATACCACAGCCCAGGGCGACCCCCACACGAAAGGGATCAGCTTCTACCTGAACACCCGCATGCTCAAGGGCTGCTTCTGCAGCAGTGACAGCAAACTGGGTAAAACGGGCCATGCGGCGGGCATCACGGGGAATAATACTGTCGGTTAAGGCAAAATCATGCACCTGCCCGGCAATGGTGGTAGCATAATCCTCCATGTCCCAACCCACAATCGGAGAAATACCACTGTCCCCGGCCAAAAGTCGCTGCCAAAAGGTCTCTACCTGTTGTCCCAGCGATGAGACCACCCCCATCCCGGTGACCACCACCCGCTGCAGCTTAGTCATTCAGATGGTCTTCAATATAGACGAGGGTTTCACCCACGGTACGCAGTTTTTCGGCTTCTTCATCGGGAATATCTAAATCAAAGGCTTCTTCAATAGACATAAACAATTCCACGCTGCCCAGAGAGTCTGCGCCTAAGTCATTAATATAATGGGCACCGGGCACCACTTTGTCTTCAGAAACGCCGAGTTGTTCTGACACCAGGGTCTTGATTTGGGCTAAAATTTCTTCTTTGGTCATTTTATAAAGTCCTTTACATCATTACCATGCCGCCATCGACATTCAGGGTTTGCCCTGTGACGTAGCGACAACGATCCGATGATAAAAATAATACCACTTCTGCAACCTCCTCACAGGCTCCGAAGCGTCCCTGGGGAATTTTTTGTAACATCTTTTGTCGCTGGGCCTCGCTAAAGTGGCGGGTCATATCTGAATCAATAAACCCCGGGGCCACCGCGTTCACTGCAATGTGACGGGAAGCCAGCTCTTGCGCCAGGCTCTGAGTAAAACCAATGACCCCCGCCTTGCTGGCAGCATAATTGCTTTGTCCGGCATTGCCCGTTCGCCCCACCACCGAAGCAATATTTACAATGCGTCCTGACTTTTGTTTGAGCATAATCCGGCTGGCCTGCTTACAACACAGAAAGAGACTTTTTAAGTTGACGTCCACCACCTGTTGAAACTGCTCGGGGGACATGCGCATTAACAGTCCATCACGATGAATACCCGCGTTGTTTACCAACACATCAAGTCGTCCCCAACGCGCAAGCGTCTGGGCAAAAAGAGCGTCTACCTGTTCAGCATCGGTAACATCAGCAACAATTTTCATGGCGCACTCTCCATAACGTGTGTTAAGGGCTGAAACCAGCGCATCTGCTTCTTCGGGGTGATGCAAAGCATTCACCACCACCTTTGCCCCCACCGCAGCAAAGCGCTCCACACAGGCCTTACCAATCCCCCGAGAAGAACCGGTCACCAACACCACCTTGTCATCAAAACGTTCCATTTTCCGATTTACCCCATTGCATTCTATTCACACATCTTTATGATTGTACGGGAATTTTTACGCCCTGTGGGTTAGTCAGTACGCCCTAAAAATTGTTATACTGAGCCCCACCCTTTGAAACTTGTGAGTCACACCATGAAACATCGCAAAGAATTTTTGCTCGGGCTGTTTATTTTAAGTGCCGCTGGCCTTCTCGCCTATATGTCCTTAACCATCGGAAAAGTCCAGTTTGGCGACAGCTTAGAAATTTCTGCACGTTTTGACAACGCCATCGGCGTGGTCAAAGATGCCCCCGTCATGATGGCCGGTATTGAAGTGGGCCACGTGGAAAGCCTGGACGTTGAAAACGGTCGCGCGCGCATCAAGCTGACCCTTCACCCTGACGTGATTATTCATCAAGATGCGCAGGCGGGCATTCGCTCCAAGAGCTTATTGGGCGAAAAATACATTGCCATTGACAAAGGTTCAGAGAACTTACCCCCCATGCAGGACGGCGATGAAATCTTAAACACCCACACCCCTGTGGACTTAGATGAAGTGCTGAATCACCTGGCACCGGTTCTCACCAAACTGGATCCTGAAGATCTGAATACCCTGGTACACACCATTGCCGTTGGTTTAAAAGGGCGGGGTGAAGAGCTCGGAAAGCTCATTGAGGGCTCCTCGGTGTTACTGTCCACCTTTGCCGATAAAAAAGACAGCGTGGTACGTATTGTGGATAACCTGGACGGCTTTTCGGGCCGTGCCAACCAACTGCTGGCCAATAACGGCCCCGCCATTGATCGTCTGGTCAGAAACCTGGACGCCACCGCCATCACCCTCAAAAGCGATGTCCCTGAATTAACCCGCAATCTGAATAGCGTCACCCAGGATGTGCAGCAAATTACCGGGCCTTTTAAAAAGAATGCCCGTAAACTGGCCTCTGATGTGGATCGCATTGCGGACAACGCAGCCCGCTTTACCAACGCACTGGATCAGCACCCCAACCTGGTTCCAAACCTCAATAATACCCTGCGGGAGCTCCCCCCACTCCTGCAAAAAGCCCCCAAAACGCTGGATCGCCTGCCCGTGGTGCTTGATCAGCTAAGTCCCGTGCTTGAGGGCGCAAACAACACGCTAAAACAACTGGATCCCGTGCTCAAAAAGGCCGATCACCTCCTGGAAGAAAACAACATCAAAGAATTGTTACAAGAAGAAGGTGTGAAAGTTCATGTGGAGAGAGGCATTCAGGTAAGACTCTGGTAATGCGGGTTATTGGGCTCACCGGCGGTATCGCCAGTGGAAAAAGCACCGTAGGACACCACCTGGCGTCTCTAAGCTCTACCGCCGTTATTGATGCGGACCTACTTGCGCATGAAGTAATGGCTCCCAATGGCCCTGCCTATGCAGAAGTGGTGGCTTACTTTGGGCCCAGCATTTTAACCCCCGACGGGGCCATTGACCGGCCTCGTCTGGGGGCCAAAGTTTTTGGGAACCCGGAGGCTTTGCAAGCCCTTAACGCAAGGGTTCATCCCCATGTGCGCCAGGCCATGCAAGCACAAATCACCGCATTCCAACAGCAGGGTGATATTCAAACCGTCTTTTTAATGATACCTTTATTATATGAGTCAAAATTAACCCATTTGACCGAAGAGGTTTGGGTGGTCTATTGCACCCCTGAACAGCAACTTGAACGCCTGATGCGCCGTAGCGCACTCAGTTATCACGAAGCCCAGGCGCGCCTTGCCGCTCAGTGGCCCATTGAGCAAAAGCGGGATTTGGCAGACTGGGTTATTGACAATAGCCAGGATGAAGTCCATCTCAAGACCGAAATCAATCAGGCTCTTCAAAGGAGAATACTTTCATGAAATACACCCTTGCCCTCAGTTTATGGCTTAGCAGCATGCTCATACTGCCCGCACTGGCACAGAATGCCGCCGAAGGTGCTCCCACCCCCAGCGAACACACCCCCAGTGAGCACCTTGTGGACTTAAGCCGCTCTCACTGGTGCTATGACTGCACCGTTGACATTTTAGACAAGTACAAAGTCATGCAGGGGTTTTCTGACCACACCTTTCGGGGCGACCGCCCCATTAACCGTTATGAGCTGGCCAGCGCAGTATTAAAAACCCACAAACAGCTCTTTCGCCAGCAGGGCCTGTCCCTGGCATTTCCTGAAGAGAGCTTTCCTCAGGTTCTCTTGCGTGACAACCACTGGGCGCGCCAGGACGTGGTTGAATTGATCAGCTACCGCGGCCTGCTCAGCGATTGGGCCCAGGACTTTGATGGCACAGCCACAGCCAGCCGAGAGGACCTGGCCTATGCCCTGAGTGAACTGATACGGGTTTACAAAGCAGCATCGGGCAGTCTTACCCCTGCGGCAGAGCGTATCAGTGCTCTTAGCATTGACTTACCCCAACGCTCTCCCCATTACACCGCCATACAACAGGTTTTAAATCAACAGCTCATGAGTCTCTACGGAGACCACACCTTTCGGGCTCACCAAACGGTAACCCGTTACGCGCTGGCAGCCAGCTTATGTAAACTTTTTGAACAGGTGCGCTAATTCATATGGCACGCAATCCGCGGATTTTGATGGTTGACGACGATAAAGAACTGGGGCAAATGTTGCGTCAATTGCTGGCTCAGGACGATATCGAAACCTATTTTTGCGATAACCCCCTCAAAGCAGCACGGCTGTTGCGGCAAGAGCATTACGATATTCTCATTGCAGACATGAACATGCCGTATATTTCAGGCATTGAACTGATTATGTGGGCCAAAAAACACGCACCCCGCACCCAGAGCATTATGATGACGGCCATGCCTGTAGAGGCCATTCGCCCCATGGCAGATCAAGCCGGGGTGATGGATATTTTTAGCAAGCCCTTAAATTTGGCTGATCTCCGTGTGCTGCTTAAAGAACGCATTCAAACCGGCCTCTCGGGCACCGTCAAAGAGGTCAATCTGGGTCACTTGCTTCAGATCTTGCTCATGGACAAAGTCAACCGCGAGATTTTAATCCATGACAAAACCAGTGGAGATACCGGCAAACTTTTACTGCACAATGGAGAACTGGTACACGCCTCTCTCTACACGACGAACAACAACATGGTGGCACAGGGAGACGAAGCGTTTTACGAAATTTTAAACATTAAAAACGGCGCGTTTACCGAACTCAGTGCCACACAAGCGCTTCCTCACAATGTGCAAACGCCCTTCCAGGGGCTCATGATGGAGGCCGCCAAGCAAATGGATGAAGGGGTCGATCAGGAACTAGAGATCGAGAACCCCTACCTGAAAAACATCGATAAAATTCACCGGATTATGGTGGTAGATGACGATCTCATTATTCGTATGCTGCTCAATAAAAGCCTTACGCAACAGGGTTATGAACTCATTGAAATGCCCTCTGCGGTAGACGCCGTCGCCTATATTGAATCTCAACCCCTTCTTGATTTAGATTTGATCATTACCGACGTCAGTATGCCGGGCATGAGTGGCGTGGAGTTTTTGTTGTGGCTCAAAGAACAGCGCATCCAGGCTCCCGTCGTCATGATGACCGCTTTTCACTCCAAAGAAATCGAGCAAACCGCACGCCAAAACAAGGTGCTGCGCTACCTGAACAAACCCATTAAACTCAAAGAGCTTGAGATTTTACTGGGTGAAATCGGCAATACCGGCTTTGAGGGCCATGTGGAAAACATCAGCGTTTTCGATTTTATTCAACTGTCACTGATGTCTGGCGAGCGCAATAAAATCCAGGTTAAAAACCAGGAAACCGGACAGGTGGGCTATCTCTACCTGAAGCACGGTGATATTTTACACGCCAGCTACCAAAATCTGGTGGGCGAAGCCGCTTTTTACGCCATGATTCAAATTGGAAAAGGGACATTTTCTGAGCAACCCTGGCAAGAGCCGGAAGCATTGTCTCTGGAAACCACACCCATTCATAAACTGCTCATTGGCGCTACCCGTCTCCTGGACGAGCAAAATGCGTTCTGGCCTGGATCAGAGTCCATGCTCCAGGCCATCGAACACAAAGTAGAAACCGGTATTTCTCAGCTCGAAGCTGAAGAAACGCCCTAGGCGTCCGCAACCTCAGCTGCTGCTTCTTTGGCTTTTGCTTTAGCAGCTACTGCGTCATCCCCCACGGGAATCAAACGGTGGCTGGCATAGTGAATGCCTCCGTCTTTGAGCTTACCAAACATTTGAATAAGATCACCCACTTCAGCGATGATGTCTCCCATAATGGTCACAAGGTATTTTTTCTTTTGAGATTTTGAGAAAATACTCACCACAAACAAATCCTCTTCTACCATCATAACTTCACCGATGATCTCCACAAAATTGGGGTCAGGTAAAGTACGGCGCAGGTTCGCGATTTTAATGGTGGGTGACTCGTCAATTTTGCGATATTGGGCCGCTTTTTGCGAGTAGGTGGGCCAAAAGGCAAACTGAATTTCGCGCTCCAAAAATTTTTCGATGGGATATTTGCGCTGATAGTCCCGCTTACGCTCGTCTTCAAATTTGTAAGCATGGCCGTCAATCTCAATGGTACCGCGTTTTTTACGGGCATCCACCTCAGTGATCATGCCTTTGGCCATGCCAATGGCGCGCTGGAACTCCTGGTTGAGATCGTGCTCAGGCAAAAGGAATTGAGAGTCTTGAATATAAATGGCTTTGGGACGGGGACGGGGACGATACCCTTCCTGGGGACGTCCGCCGCGATCATCGCGATAGTCTCTGCGCTGACGGGATTGATAGCCGCCTTGACGGTAGCCGCCACCACTGCGGTCATCGCGGTTATAGTCACGACGTTGTTGGCGAGGCTGATAGCCACCACCCTGACGGTAGCCGCCGCCACTGCGGTCATCGCGGTTGTAATCCCGGTTATAGTCTTTGTTGTATTCACGCTGATAGCCACCACCCTGACGGTAACCGCCGCCACTGCGGTCATCGCGATTGTAATCCCGGTTATAGTCTCTGTTGTATTCGCGCTGATAGCCACCACCCTGACGGTGGCCGCCGCCACTGCGATCATCGCGATTGTAATCCCGGCGTTGATAGCCACCACCCTGACGGTAGCCGTTACCACTGCGGTCATCACGATTGTAATCCCGATTATAGTCTCTGTTATAGTCACGTCGCTGAGGGGAGTAAGCTTTGCGCTCGTTGTCGTTGTCCCCCTCGTGATGCCCTTCAGATGCCTGATGCTTATCGTAGTCCATACCTTAAATCTCCCTTGATTCCGTCCCCAACATAAGTCAGCTCACAATTGAATCTTGACACGCAATTTGATAACGGTGTCTTAAACACTATTTATTCCCTCTTATCTTAACATGCTCTGTACGCTTTGGGTTAAGATACCGCCAGCGCTTCTGCACAGGCATGGGCAGAAGCCCACGCCCACTGAAAATTATAGCCCCCCAGCCAGCCCGTAACGTCCATTAACTCCCCAATACAGTACAGTCCCGCCAAGCGCTGGGATTCCATCGTTTTGGATGAAAAGTAACGGGTATCTGCGCCGCCCGCTGTCACTTCTGCTTTAGCATAGCCTGAGGTTCCTGCCGGTTGACAGGTCCATTGGGTTAAAGCCGCCTGGAGTTGCTGGCCATAGTTTTCATGCCAGTGCTGCGCAAAACGCCGTGGCAGCACCTGCTTCATCCGCTGGTACAGCGTGCTTTCTTCAGGATTTTCGGGGGCAAAAACCTGGGTGTGCAGCGCCTCAGTGGGCAAAAAATTCACCTGAATTTCAGCACCGGGTTGCCAGTAAGAAGAAATCTGTAAAATAGCCGGACCACTGAGACCAAAGTGGGTAAACAAAAGGTTTTCACGAAAACGCTGGCCACCGCAGCTGACTTCACTGTCCAGGGCAATGCCCCGCAAGCCTAATAAAGGTTTGAGCTCAGGCCCAAAAGTAAAGGGAACCAATGCTGGACGGGTCTCACACAGGGGATGGCCAAACTTTTTCAGAATGCGGTAGCCAAATCCCGTGGCCCCGATTTTGGGAATCGAAAGCCCACCACTGGAGAGCACAAGTTTCTTGCTGGCAAACACCTGGCCAGGGGTGTGCACTTTAAAGCCCTGCTCATCGTGGCTCACGTCTTCGGCCTTAATGCCGGTCATCAATTTCACCCCGGCAGACTGGCATTCTTTCAGCAGCATGTCCACAATATCCTGGGCGCTGCGATCACAGAACAACTGACCCAGCTTTTTTTCGTGATAGGGAATATTGTGCCGTAGCACCAGGTCAATAAAATCCCAGGGGGTGTAACGGGCCAGGGCTGACTTGCAGAAATGGGGGTTTTGCGATAAATACTGGTCGGGACTGGCATACATATTTGTGAAGTTACAGCGCCCGCCTCCAGAAATCAGGATTTTCTTGCCCGCTTGTGGCATGTGCTCCAAAAGCAAAACCTGTTGTCCCCGTTGTGCGGCCTGAAAAGCACAAAACAATCCGGCGGCTCCGGCACCAATAATAATAACGTCCCATAGTTTTTGCATATGTCCCATTGTGCGGGGTTTTGCCAGGGCTGTCTAGGGGGTGCTTAAACTCGTGGGTAGCTTCGTCCTTGCGCAAAGATTTTTGTTATAGTGTATAGGCTTTTTTATCGTCAGACATCTTCTTTAGAGGTTCTTTTCATGCTTAACGCTTTAGCTATCGTACAACCTAAAATCGCACTGGTCGTATTCATTTGCGCAATCCCTCTCATGGTATTTTTTAAGCCCATTTTTGCACTATTTGGCAGCAGAGCCACTCGCCCCCTCACGGAAGAAGAAGAAAAAAAACTGGCTCCTTAATCTCAGAACAACCCCTTTAAAGGAAGTGCTTATGGCATCCCCACTTTCTCCTCATCTGAAACAGCTTGAATCAGAATCCATCTATATCCTGCGAGAAGTGGTGGCGGAATTCAAGAAACCGGTCATGCTTTACTCTGTGGGTAAAGATTCGTCAGTTATGCTGCGTCTGGCGCAAAAGGCTTTTTATCCGGGCAACATACCCTTTCCCTTGTTACATATTGATACGGGTTATAAATTTCCTGAAATGTATGCTTTTCGCGATGCCTATGTGCAGGAGATCGGGGCTCGCCTGATTGTGGAGCGCAATGAAGCGGCCATTGCTGCCGGGACCCACCCGGAGCTATTGGGCACCGATCGCTGTTGTCAGTTGTTAAAAACCCAGGCGCTATTAGATGCCCTCAATAAACATGGGTTTGATGCTGCTTTTGGCGGCGCGCGGCGCGAAGAAGAAAAATCAAGAGCCAAAGAACGGGTTTTTTCAGTGCGCGATGCCCAGGGACAGTGGGAACCCAAAAATCAGCGTCCTGAACTCTGGTCCCTTTATAATAGTCGCTTACAGACCGGTGAGAGTGTGCGGGTGTTTCCGTTAAGCAACTGGACTGAGCTAGATATCTGGGAATATATTCGTGACACACAGATCCCTGTGGTGCCGCTGTATTTTTCTCATGAACGCAGCGTGGTGCCACGTGAAGACATCCTCATTCCCCAGGAGACAAGGTCCACATCCGCTGTTAATGCCACCGATAGCCATCGCGCCATTGCTGTAAGCTGTCGCTTTCGCAGTCTCGGGTGTATTCCCTGTACCGGCGCGATTCGCTCCGAGGCTAAAAATTTAAACGACATCATCCACGAAGTGGTGGCGGCCCGCCGCTCGGAGCGCGAAAACCGTGTCATTGATCGCAGTGGTGAAGCTGCCATGGAAGAGAAAAAGCGCGAGGGGTATTTTTAAATGGCCCGAGAAACATTGCGTTTGACCACCACCGGCAGCGTGGATGATGGAAAATCCACGCTCATTGGCCGCTTGCTTTTTGAAACCAAAACCATTTTTGAAGATCAATTATTGGCCATTGAAAAAACCTCTACCCGTCGTGGGCAGAGCGAGGTGGATCTTTCGTTACTGCTTGACGGCCTTGCCGCTGAACGTGAACAGGGCATTACCATTGATGTGGCTTACCGGTATTTTAGTACAGCAAAACGCCGTTTTATTATTGCCGACACGCCCGGTCATGAGCAATATACCCGCAACATGATCACCGGCGCTTCACAAGCCCAATTGGCAATTATTCTGATTGATGCCAGCAAGGGCGTGCAGGTGCAATCTCGTCGTCACGGTTTTTTATTGTCTCTGCTGCGGGTACCCCATTTGATTGTGGCCATCAATAAAATGGACAAGGTGGATTATAGTGAAAGGGTTTATCAGGAGATTGTCGACACCTATTCCCACTTCTCCCAAAAACTGAGTATTCAAGATATCCGTTATATTCCCCTCTCTGCGCTTAAGGGTGACAATGTCACCACCCGCAGTGAAGCCATGCCCTGGTATACCGGCGCGACGCTTTTACACACCCTCGAAAATGTAGAGGTGGCCGCTGACGATAACCTGATCGATTTTCGCTTTCCGGTACAGTATGTCATGGGGCACCATAACACACAAAGTCAGGGCATGGCCGCAACAGCCGCGCTACACCCTGGCGACACGTTTCGAGGCTATGCCGGTCAAGTCGCTTCAGGACAAATTCGCCCGGGAGAAGCCGTGGCCATTTTGCCCCGTGGCACCCGCTCACGGGTGCGCAAAGTTTTGACCTACGACGGTCCGCTGGCGGTGGCGGGTGCAGGAACATCTGTGGTGCTTACCCTTGAAGACGAGCGCGACATTGGTCGCGGTGACATGATTGTGCGCCCCGACAATTTGCCCCACAGTGCCCAGGACATTGACGCCATGCTGTGCTGGTTGGGAGACGCCCCCATGGTGCCTGGGCGAAGCTATCTCTTAAAACACACCACCCGTACCGTCAAAGTGCGCATCGAAAAATTGCACTACCGTATAGACGTTAACACCCTGGGCCGTGTGCCTTCTAAGGGCTTTGCCCTCAATGAAATTGGGCGGGTCAAACTGCACACCGCTGCACCCTTAATGTTTGATGCTTACGCCAGTAATCGCACCACCGGCAGCTTTATTTTGATTGATCCAGACAGTGCCCAAACGGTGGCAGCGGGCATGATTCGTGGCACGGTGCGCGATCTAACAGAAACCCCTGCCGAGATCACGCCAGCCCTGTGGGCCCGCCGCAACACCCATCAGGGCGCGGTAATTTGGATGACAGGTTACTCTGGCGCAGGCAAGTCCACATTGGCAAAAGCCCTGCATCAACGCCTGTTTGACCAGCATTGCCAGGTTGTTGCTTTGGATGGTGACCAATTGCGCCAGGGCCTGTGTAAAGATCTGGGGTTCTCAGCGGCGGATCGCTCCGAAAATATTCGCCGCGCAGGGGAGGTGGCCCGTCTGTTTTATTTACAGGGCAATTTGGTCATCTGTTCATTTATTTCTCCATTTCTGGCCGATCGCGAAAGCGTAAGAGCCCTGCTGCCTCCAGAGGCGATGCTTGAAATTTATGTAGACTGCGATCTCAACGTGTGTAAACAGCGAGATGTTAAAGGGCTCTACCGCAAAGCCCTGCGCGGAGAAATTCCCGATTTTACAGGGGTGGATTCGCCTTACGAGCCACCGCTGTCGCCAGATCTGCACTTGCGCAGTGACCAGCAAAGCGTTGAGGACTGCGTAAACGCGATTTTGGAGTTGCTGACGCAGCGTCAATTGCTATCGCTTTAAACAAACGATGATATACTACACTGCTATTGTGAACCTCCATTAAAATCAAATTGCTAAATTTCTTCAAAGGTTGTCTTTATGCCCTTTCGCCACCGTAAGTTTTCACTGACCTTCTTTTCTGTACTCAGCTTAAGTTTAACCGCCTGTGGTCCCTCCCCCACCAGCAACACGCCACCAGTAAATCCAGAAACTTCTTCCACGCCCACGCCTGGTCCTTCGGCCAGTGCAGCCTTGCCTGTGCCTTCTGCCCCCGGTACACCCAACTCTACCCCCACACCGATGGCTTCCACAGCCCCCGCTGCTGGCGGTAGCACAAGTACCGTCACCTTACCCAACGGTAGCCGTCTCGTCATTGGCCTGCCCAATCGTTTTTTAAGCAGTAAAGGGCAAACCGTGCAATTAAGTGCACGCTTACTTGATGCCAGCGGCAAGGAGCTGCCCCTGAGTAGCATCAAGCTCTTGTTCAGCAGCAGCCGCCCTGAAGATTTTTCGGTCAGCGACACGGGTTTAGTGACCGCCCTTAAAGACAGCGGTTTTAGCACTTTAACAGTGCAGGTAGAAGGCACAAACGTCTCGGCCACCCAACTCATTTCAGTAGACACCTTCGTGGGTGGCAGCAGCGGCGGCGGGGGTGGCTCTTCCCCTTCAGCCTCGCCCACGCCATCACCCACGCCTTCTACCCAGGTGAACGCCAGCGTTAACTTTGAGGGACTCGGTGTAGGTGAGTTTCAGGTCAATACTTACACCACAAGTTTTCAAAACAATGCTGCAGTCGCCATGGACGCCGACGGCGACTTTGTGGTCGCCTGGGAAACTTATGGCCAAGATAGTTCTTATCAGGGTGTTTATGGCCAGCGTTATAATGCAGCGGGTGTGCCTCAGGGCTCTGAATTTAGGGTCAATACCTACACCACTGGCGCTCAAAGCAACCCTGCGATAGCCATGAATGCTGAGGGTGACTTTGTGATCACCTGGGAAAGTCTTAACCAGGATGGCGATAGCTCTGGTATTTATGGCCAGCGTTATAATGCAGCGGGTGTGCCCCAGGGCTCTGAATTTAGAGTCAACACTTACACCACAAATAGTCAAAATAGTGCTGCGATAGCCATGGACGCCGGGGGTGACTTTGTCGTCACCTGGGAAAGTACTTCTGGCCAGGATGGTAGTAATGTTGGTATTTACGCTCAGCGATATAATGCTACGGGTGAGGCTCAGGGTTCTGAATTTAGGGTCAATACCTACACTACTGGCGCTCAATTAAGTCCTGAAGTCGCCATGAATGCCGACGGCGACTTTGTGGTCACCTGGGAAACTGATGGCCAAGATAGTTCTTATCAGGATGTTTATGGCCAGCGGTATAACGCAGCAGGTGCGGTTCAGGGTTCTGAATTTAGAGTTAACACCTTCACATCAAATGATCAAAACAATCCTGCGATAGCCATGGATGCCGACGGTGATTTTGTAATTAGCTGGCAGAGTTATAGTCAAGATGGTAGTCAGTACGGTATTTATGGTCAGCGGTACAATGCTGCGGGTATACCTCAAGGTTCAGAATTTAGCATCAACACCTACACAACCAATACCCAAGGCAATCCTGCGATAGCGATGGACGCCGACGGAGACTTTGTGGTCACCTGGCAAAGCTCTGGCCAGGATGGTAATGGTTATGGTACTTATGCTCAGCGATATAACGCCGCAGGGGTGTCTCAGGGTTCTGAGTTTAGAGTCAATACATACACCTCAGGTGGTCAAAGCAATGCTGCGATAGCCATGGACGCCGACGGTGACTTTGTGGTCACCTGGCAAAGCAATGGCCAGGACGGTGACTATTACGGTATTTATAGCAAGCAATACCAGGCCAACGGAATGGCGAAATAAGGAAACATTCAATATGAAAATTCAACACTTGCTTTCAATCTCTCTGTC